>JADJBM010000035.1 GCA_016703785.1 Betaproteobacteria bacterium | reverse complement strand
TCGCGCCGGCGGGTGATGGTATGGTCTGTGTGGATACGAGAACGGCAGGGCTTCGAGGATGCGTTTGCGCTTCGCGCGACGGCAGCAGCGCCAGTAGCAGCTAGACGCCGGCGCTGCAGTGGCCGGGACGCGCGAGCCGGTCTGGAAGTGCAGGCGCAGCGTTGCGGCGGCCCTCGACGCGTTTGAGGTGTACCACCCGGTGCCGTCGAGGAGTGTGAGGTTGCAGGCCTCGCCGATTTCGGCGACCAGCGACTTGAGGATGGCGTGGGGGCGGCGCGCGCCAGGAGACGTGGGTCAGCGCGGAGAGCCCGAGCGATGCCAGACGCGGCCTGGGGCGTAGCGCTTGCCCTCGGCTTCAGTGCGCAGCAGCAGCCCGGTAGAATCGAGCAGCAGGCCGGACAATGCGGTGCACGGTCGGCTTGGGCAGGCCGTTGCGTCGATGAGCTCAACCAGTCCGACCGGCCCGTTGGCAGCGGTGTATGGCTTCGAGGACGGCGATGGCGCGCAGGGTGGAGGAGTAGTTGCTCAGTCGCTATGGCCAGGCATAACATCTGCAGAAATCCATAAAATTAGATAAACAGTTTCATGATTGCCATAAAAATCGCATTGTGCAATGATTCTCCGACAACAAGATCCAGGAGGGGGCATGGCAGGCAGCCAGAATGCAGGCGACGGGCCGGCGCATGACGCCGAGCGAGGCGCTGGTGGAAACCCTGGCGGCGCAGGGCGTGCAGAACATCTTCGGCATCGTCGGTTCAGCCTATATGGACGCGCTGGACATCTTCCCGGCCGCCGGCATCCGCTTCATTCCCACGGCACACGAGCAGGGCGCGGCGCACATGGCCGACGGCTATGCGCGCGTTTGGGGCCGCCACGGCGTCTGCATCGCGCAGAACGGCCCGGCGTCACTACCCCGTCACGGCGGTGGCCGCCGCCTACTGGGCGCACAGCCCGCTGGTGGTGATCACGCCCGAGACCGGCAGCACAACGATGGGCCTGGGCGGCTTCCAGGAAACCGAGCAGCTGCCGATCTTCTCGAGGATCACCAAATTCCAGGCCCATGTCAGCGGCCCGCAAAGAATGGCTGAGTTCGCCGCGCGTTGCTTCGACCGCGCCATGCTGGAGATGGGACCGGCCCCAGCTCAACATCCCGCGCGACCATTTCCCTACGGCGAAGCCGACTACGACATCGCACTGCCGGTCCGCAGGTCGAGCGCGGCGCCGGCGGCGGCCGGAGCCTCGACGAGGCGGCGGCGTTGCTGGCGCAAGCCGAACTTCCCGGGGACGTTTTGGCGGCGGCGTGGGTCATGGTCGACGGCGTGAGGCCTGCGTGCGCCTGGCCGAGCTGCTCGACGCGCCGGTGGTGACGAGCTACCCGCACAAACGACGCCTTCCCGGCGGCGCATCCGGCAGCTCGGCCCGCCTGGCCACCAGGGCCCGAAGGCCGGCATGAAGCTGATCGCGAAAGCCGACGCGGTGTTGGCGCTGGGCACGCGCCTTCGACCCCTGCACGCCGTCGCAGCGTGGTCTCGACTACTGGCCGAGCAAGGCGCGAAGATCATCCGGGTTGACGGCCGACGCGAAGATGCTCGGGTTGGTGAAGAAGATCTCCATCGGCCTGTGCGCCGACGCCAGTGAGGCGGCCGAGGCGCTGCAGATGCGCCTGAATTCGCGCGCGCTGGCCTGCGCCACTCGCGAGTAGCGCCGCACCGGAGATCGCGCAGGAAAAGGCCGCCTGGGAATCCGAGTTGGACGCCCGGCCGCAGTGAATCGCGACCCGTGGAGCCTGGTGTTTCCTGGAAAGACAGCCCGGCCGGCGTATCCGCGGTGGAGACGCTGCGCGCGGAGAAGGGCATGCCCACCGACGCCATGGTGTCCCACCGGACATCGGCAACATCTGCTCGGTGGCTAATAGCTACCTCCGGCTTCGATCGGCCGCGCAGCTTCTTTGCGGCGATGAGAGCTGGCAACTGCGGCTACGCTCTTCCGGCCATCGCGCCAAGCTGGTCAATCGAGCGTCCGTCCAATTTCCCGTCGGCGTATGGCGCCTGGGGCATGAGCGTCGTCGAACTTCTCACCGGCGAAGACAGCGATCCCGGTCATTGCGGTGGTGTTCCAACATCCGGCACCGGGGCCCGAGAAGAAGAACCAGGTGGACTTCTACGGCAACCGCTTCGGCCGGCTCCAACCGGAGAACCAGAGCTTTCGCTCAGCGCGCTAGGGCGTGGAGGGAACGACGTAACACGCCAAGCTTCCGACGCCGGGTCGGCGCTCGCCGAGTTTCCGCGGCGCAGAAGGACGGCAAGACCACCGTGCTGGAGAGATGATGGAGACGCGCGAACTGGGGCGACTCGTTCTGTCGACAGCGCTGAGAAAGCCGGTGCGGTTGCTGACGTTGCTAGAACTGTATGTGAGGAGATAAATAATGGCGGAAATCAGCGGCGGCGAGGTGATCGCCCGCATGTTGCGAGAAGGCTGAAGGCGTCGAGAAGGTGTTCGGCATCATAGACGGCACGTACTTCGGATTCTACTCCGCGCTGCACCGCCTCGGCATCGAGATCGTCACGCCACGGCACGAGACCTCGGCGGCGCACATGGCCGGCGCGTACGCCCGACTCACCGGCAGGCTCGGCGTCTGCATGGCGAGCAACGGGCCCGGTGTGGCGAACCTGCTTCCCGGCCTCGTCGTCGAGCAGGGCGAAGGCAATCGCGTGCTCGCAATCACCAGTGCGCGCCGGCCGAGGATCATGTATCCCGATCGCGGCGGCGCTACCAGTGCTTGACCAGAGGGGCGTGATCGGGACAGTCGCCAGGTGGAGCCCGGCCGTGTCGTCGGCGGATCGCGTGCCGAGCTGGCGAGGAAGGCCCTGGGGAAGAGCTACGAAGGGCGGCCGGGCGTGGTGCACGTCGACGTGCCGGAACCATCATGAACGGCAAGGTGAAGGCCGCTATCGCCGGTGGCCGCCGGACCGGTACCGCCACAGGACCCGGTGAGCCGACGCCGGAGGAGGTGACGCGCGCGGCGCAGTGCTGATCGCCGCCGAGGCGCCGATGATCCACGCCGGGAGCGGCGTCATCCACGCCGGCGCTTACGACGCGCTGCGCCGCGTGGCCGAACTGCTGCATGCGCCGGTGACGACGAGCTGGGCGGCGCGCGGCCTTACGGAGCGACCTGCCGCTGGCGATCCCGATGCCGCACGTCAAGCTCAACCACCTCGTGCGCAACGAGGCCGACGTGGTGCTGATCCTCGGCTCGCGCGTCGGCGAGACCGACTGGTGGGGAAGCCGCCGTACTGGCGCGAC
The DNA here is from genome assembly GCA_016703785.1 of Betaproteobacteria bacterium. Lineage (GTDB taxonomy): Bacteria > Pseudomonadota > Gammaproteobacteria > Burkholderiales > Rhodocyclaceae > Desulfobacillus. Next base: position 7,172 of record JADJBM010000035.1, on the reverse strand, counting down.
CCCTCCGAGCAGCGGACGATCCAGGTCGACATCGACGGCGACATGATGGGCCCGAACGCCGGCCGACCTCGGCATCGTCGCCGATGCGAATCGCTTCCTCGAGCTGCTCGCGGATGCGCTCGAGCGGCGCAAGGGCGAGACTCCGGCGACGGCCGCCGCGCGCGCATCGCCGCATACGGCAAGCGCATCGTCGCCGATCGGGCCGGGTGGGACAAGGCGCTCGCCGACGGCGCGGTGCCGATGCATCCGGCGCACATCGCCTCGACCTGCCGCGCCGTCTTCCCCAAGGGGACCGTGCTCGTCGCCGACGGCGGCAACGCGGCGATCTGGACGATGTTCCACCACCTGATGGAGGTGCCCAACACGCTGCTGTCGACCTTCAAGTTCGGGATGCTCGGTGCGGGACCGGCGCAGGCGATCGGCGCGGCGGTCGCGCGCCCGGGCCAGCCGGTGTGCTGCATCATCGGCGATGGCGCGATGGGGTTCCATCCGCAGGAGATCGAGAGCGCCATCCGGCTCGGGGCGCCGGTGGTGTTCATCGTGATGGTCGACCGGCAGTGGGGGATGGTCAAGATGAACCAGCAGTTCATGCTGCGGCCCATCAAGACGATGCTCTTCAAGCATCTCGATGCCGACGAGACGATCAAGGCCGACCTCGGCGAGATCAAGTGGGACGACCTCGCGCGGAGCATGGGCGCACACGGCGAGCGCGTCGCCGAGGCGGCCGATGCTGCGGCCGGCGATCGAGCGCGCACTCGCGTCAGGGGGCTGCGCGGTGGTGCACGTGGACGTGGACCCGGTGAAGCACATGTGGGCGCCCGGGCTGTTGCACTTCAAGAAGATGCACGAGGAGCCGAAGGGCTGGAGAGAGGGTGGCGCCATGAACGATGGACCTGGTCCGGCTGAACTTCAACCCGCAATCGCTGTGGGCGCCGAACTTCATCATCGGACTGGTGATGTTCGGCGTCGCGCTCGATCCTTCAAGGTGTCCGATTTCGGGGCGGTGCTGGTCACGCCGAAGCCAGTGCTGATCGGCCTGGCCGGGCAGTTCGTGCTGCTGCCGGCCTTCACCTTCCTGCTGGTGCTGGTGATCAGGCCGGCGCCCAGCATTGCGCTGGGCATGATGCTGGTCGCGGCCTGTCCGGGCGGCAATATTTCCAACTTCCTCACCCACTACGCCCGTGGCAACACCGCGCTGTCGATCACCATGACGGCAATCTCGACGGCTGTGGCGATCTTCATGACGCCGCTCAACCTGTCGCTGTGGGGCGGCCTCAATCCGGAAACGGCGAAAATCTCAGGATCAATGCGCCTCGATCCGCTCGACATGCGGCTGGCGGTGTTCCTGCTGCTCGGCCTGCCGATGGCCGTGGGCATGTGGACCGGACACCGCTTTCCTAACTTCGTCGAGAAGGCGCACAAACCGGTGAAGATCTTCTCGCTTGCCGTGTTTGGCCTGTTCGTCATCGGCGCGCTGGCGGCGAACTGGCGCTATTTCCTGGATTTCGTCGGCTTCGTGGTGTTCGCGGTATTCCTGCACAATGCGCTGGCGCTGTGCACCGGCTATTTCGCCGCGAAGTTTGCCGGCCTGCCCGAGCGCGACCGCCGCGCGGGGTCCATCGAGGTCGGTATCCAGAATTCGGCGCTCGGCCTGATCCTCATCTTCAATTTCTTTGACGGCCTCGGCGGCATGGCCATCGTCACCGCCTGCGGGGCATCTGGCACATCATCCGGGGCTCACCGTGGCGATGTTCTGGTCACGCCAGTAAACCCGGCCCCAGCCGTATGACCGGCCCGTCGGTTCTCGTCACAGGCGCCGGCGGCTACCTCGGCTCCCAGCTGATCGCCGCGCTGGCGGCGGGCAGGATAAAAGTCAGTCGCATCGTGGCGGCGGATGTGCGCGAGATGCCCCCAGATCGGCGAATGGACGGCGTGGACTACGTGCAGGCCGACGTGCGCTCGCCGGCGCTGATCGAGTTGTTCGATCGCTGCAAGGTCGATACCGTCGTGCACCTTGCCTCGATCGTCACGCCGGGCAGGGACAGCAACCGCCAGTTCGAGTACTCGGTGGATGTCAAGGGCACGGAGAACGTGCTCATCGCCTGCACCACCACCGGCGTGAAGAAGATCATCGTCAGTTCCAGCGGCGCGGCCTACGGCTACCACGCCGACAATCCGGCCTGGCTGACGGAGGACCGCGGTGCGCGGCAACGAGGCCTTCGTCTAGCCTTACCACAAGCGCCTGGTGGAGAGATGCTGGCGCGCTGGCGCGTCGAGCATCCGCAACTGAAGCAGGTGATTTTTCGCATCGGCACCATCCTCGGCGAGACGGTGCGCAACCAGATCACCGACCTCTTCGAGAAGCCGCGCCTGCTCGCCATCCGCGGTTCCGACAGTCCCTTCGTCTTCATCTGGGACCAGGACGTCGTCGGCTGCCTGCTGCGGGCCATCGAGAGCAACAAAACCGGCATCTACAACGTCGCCGGCGACGGCGTGCTGACGATTCACGAAATCGCCGCCAGGCTGGGCAAGCGCCTGCCTGGTGCTGCCGCCCGGGCTGGTGCGGCTCGCCCTGCGCGTGCTGAAGGCGCTCGGCCTGACGCAGTACGGCCCCGAGCAGCTGGACTTCCTGCGCTACCGGCCGGTGCTCGACAACACCCGGCTGAAGCGCGACTTCGGCTATGTGCCGCAGCTGACTTCGGCCCAGGCGTTCGACCTCTATCTCCAGTCGCACCGGCATGGCGCGTGACTTCGCCGGCAGGACGGTGGTCGTCACCGGCGCCGCCGGCGGGGCTCGGCTGTGCGCTCTGCCTGCGCCTCCGCCGCCGCCGGGGCGCGCATCGTCGCGCTCGACCGCGATGCCGCCGTGCTGCAGGGACTGACTTTTCCCGGCGGCACCGACGCCATCCGCGTCGCCTGCGACGTGTCGAGCGAGGAGGATTGCCTGCGGGCGATGGCGGAGGCGGGGCGCGCCTTCGGCGGCGTCGACGTGCTCATCAACAACGCCGGCATCACCCACCGCAGCGCCTTCGCCGCCACCCGCCCGGCGGTGATCCGCCGCGTCATGGCGGTGAATTTCTTCGGCGCGCTCCACTGTACGCACGTGGCGCTGGCGGACCTCGTCGCGCGGCGCGGCATGGTGATCGCCGTCTCCAGCGTCGCCGGCTTCGCGCCGCTGATCGCGCGCACCGGCTACGCCGCGAGCAAGCACGCGCTGCACGGCTTTTTCGACAGCCTGCGCACGGAAGTCGAGCCGTCGGGCGTCAAGGTGCTGCTGGTCTGCCCGTCCTTCATCCAGACCGGCATCGAAAAGAATGCCCTGGCCGGCAATGGCGGGCCGGCGCGGCATCCGCAATCCATAGTCGGCGGCCGCTCGACGCCCGAAGCCATGGCGGAGCGGATCTTCCGCGCGGCGGAAGGCGAGCAGCGCCTGCTGCTGCCCGACCGCATCTCGCGACTGTCGTGGTGGGTGTCGCGCCTGGCGCCGCAGACTTACGAACGGCTGATGGTGAGGAAGCTCAGGAAGGAAATGGACGGCTAGTGCAGGTGCGCCGGCGCCTGGGGCAGGTCCTCGGGCAGCTCGGCGTGGACGGTTTCGCCTTCCGCCGTGGGGTACATCGGCATGCCGCAGTCGTCGCAGAACTCCAGCGGAAGCGCTGCTCGAGCACCACCACGCTGCCGATGCCGGCTTCCTCCAGCGCTGCCTCGATCTGGCCGACGCAGTCGGTCGACTCGTCCTCGGCCCCGAGCAGGGGCCAGACCACGCCGTGCACCACCTCGCTTGCATTGGCGAGGGTGAAGCCGACGCGGTATTCCTCCAGCCGTTCCTCGTGGAAGGGCGCCACCACCGCGCGCAGCTGTTGCGGCTTGACGTTGAGCACCGTCTGCAGGAAGGCCGCTGCCGCGCGCAGCGAATACAGGCGCAGGCCCTGGTCGGCATTGCGGCAGGCGGCGTGGTAGGCGTCCGGCAGCAGCGGCTCCAGGGCGCAGCCGGTGAACAGCGGCTGCAGGGCACTGCCGCCCTGGGCCGACCATTGCGTCGCCGCCTGTTCGCGCGAGCTGTCTTCCTCCTGCCAGCGGAACAGGGCCTGGCCGCGCGGCGCCACGACCGCGCCGATCAGGTAGCGCGTGTCGGAAATGAAGCGCGTCGTTTCCGGCAACTGGCGCGGATCGATGTGCGTGTCCTTGCTGTCCACTGCGGCCTTGGCGAGCTGGTTGGCCAGCCGCCAGGTGTCGACGAAGCCGCGCGGCAACTGGTCCGGGCTGTAAAGGAAGTCCGCCAGCGCGAGCCGGGTGCCGGCTGCCAGCACGTGGGCCTGCAGCTGGGTGCGTGCCGCCACGAGCGTGCCGGCGGGCAGGGGGCCTGAAGGGGATCGTGAAGCGCGACCAGGCCAGCAGCGGGGCTGCAACCAGCGCCACGTCGAATTCCCCGTTGCCGACGCCCAGAATGCCGCCTTCGGCGCGCGCCTCGATCTGGTCGGCGAGCGCGTCGTAGGCACGGCCGTTGGCGCCGAACAGGTGGTCGAGGGCCAGGTTGAGCGTGTCCTCGTTGCCGGTGCGCAGCAGGCGGTCGACCGCTTCGTCCAGACGGCTTTCCCAGAAGGCGTCCCTCGATGCGGCTGGCCGAGGCGGCCGGGCCGGCGGCCAGAAGGGCAAGCTGTTCGGCGTCGCGGTTGGAGGGCGCCCCTGTCGGCAAGCGGCTTTCTTTTCATGGCGGATATCTTGGAATCGGGAGGCAAATTCTACTCCGTAAGCAGGCAGGGAGCGAACGCTGCCTGATCGGCCAACATGACAACAAACTTGACAAGACGACAACAAACATGTCAAATTGACGGCATGAATGTGAAAACGTCTGCGCCGGAGGCCGACGGCCAGCCGCTGCGCCAGGCGATCCTGGCGGTGCGGCGGCTGTTTCATATCCTGGCCGGCACGGCCGGCCGCGCCCATGCCGAGCTCGGCATCAGCGCCAGCATGCGGGCGGTGCTGGAGGCACTGCTGGAGCGCGGCCCGCGCACGGTGCCGCAGGTGGCGAGGGAGCAGGACGTCAGCCGACAGCACATCCAGGCGGTCGTCAACGGCTTGCTTGAGGGCGGGCTGGTCGAGTGCCTCGACAACCCCGATCACCTGCGCTCGCCCATCGTTCGCCTGACCGCGGCGGGGGCGAAGGCCTGCGAGGCGATCCGCCGGCGCGAGGACCGGCTGCTGGCCGATCTGATGAAAAAGATTCCCGGGGCCGACCTGAAAGTGACCCTGAAAACCCTGAATGCGATGGAGACGGGGCTGAACCGGCAGGATGTGCGCGCCGGTTCGCGTGTTTGATGTTGCTACAGTGAAAGGAGGTGGAAGATGAGGCGATATGGAAATATGCTAGGTGTGCTGCTGGCGGGGCTGGCGTCGCTGCTTGGCGTCGCGCTGCTGGTCCGGCTGGCGTGGAACTGGTCGATCCCGGACGTGTTCGGTTTTGGGCCGATTGCGTTCAAACACGCCTTGGGAGTCGTGCTGCTTGGCCTGATTTCAGCAGGCGCATTGCTCATCGGCCGTCATCGGGGCGGCTGGCGGCACACCAACGGTCGTTTCTAGCGGTGGTGGGCTTCACCCCGCCCCCGGCAGAGGGCGGGGTGTCTTTTCAGTAGCCGCCGTAGGCGCGGCGCTTGGCGCCTGAGGGCGCGTTGCGCTTGTCGCTGCCGGGACGCGTCCCTTCGCGGTGGCCGTAGCCGGTTTTTTCACCGAAGGACGACTGTTTTTCGCCGAAGGCGGCTTTCCTGTCGCCGAACCCCGCCTTGCGGTCGCCGAAGCTGCTCTTGGCGCCGTAGCCGTTGCCATTGCCCTTGCCGTAGCCGCCGGCAGGACGCGGTGCGGTGGCGGCGCCGGTCGCCGAAGCCCTCTGGGCGCGCCGGGCGCGCCTTCGGCTCGAGGCCGGGGATGACGCCGACGCGGATGGCCTGGGCGGTGTAGCGCTCGATGTCGCGGATCCGCCGCTTCTCGAAGTGCGCCGCCAGGCTGATGGCGATGCCTTCGCGGCCGGCGCGGCCGGTGCGGCCGATGCGGTGCACGTAGTCCTCGGCCTGGCGCGGCAGATCGAAGTTGATGACGTGGCTGATGCCCGGCACGTCGATGCCGCGGGCGGCGACGTCGGTCGCCACCAGCACGCGGGTGCGGCCCTGGCGCAGCGCCAGCAGGGTGCGGTTGCGGTCGCGCTGGTTCATGTCGCCATGCAGCGCCTCGGCGGAGAAGCCTTCGCCGCGCAGCTGCACGGCGAGATCATCGGCAGATTTCTTGGTCGAGGTGAACACCACCGCCTGGGACAGCGCGACGTCGCGCAGCAGGTGGTCGAGCAGGCGCGACTTGTGCGAGAAGTCGTCGGCGAAATGGATGCGCTGCGCGATCTTCGCCTTGAGTTCCGGCGCGGTCTCGATCTCGATGCGGCGGGCGTTCTTCGTCACGCGCTGCGCGAAGCGGCCGACGACGCCTTCCAGCGTCGCCGAGAACAGCAGCGTCTGGCGCGTGGCCGGCGTGCGCGGCGATGATGCGTTCGATGTCGTCGATGAAGCCCATGTCGAGCATGCGGTCGGCTTCGTCGAGGATCAGCGTCTCCAGGCGCGAGAAGTCGATGCGGCCGCGCTCCAGGTGGTCGATCAGGCGGCCCGGCGTGGCGACGACGATGTCGACCGGCTGCGACAGCAGCTTGGCCTGGACATGCAGGGGCGCGCCGCCGACGGCGGCGACGACGCGCAGGCGCTTGAGGAACTTGCCGTAGGTTTCGGCGGCGCGGGTCACCTGCTGCGCCAGTTCGCGCGTCGGCGTCAGCACCAGCACGCGCGGGCCGCGGCCGGGCAGCGCCGAGGGCTGGTCGAGGCGGTGCAGGCAGGGCAGCATGAAGGCCGCCGTCTTGCCGCTGCCCGTCTGCGAGGAGACGAGCAGATCCACGCCTTCCAGCGTGGCGGGTATCGCCTGAATCTGCACGGCGGTGGGTTCAGTGTAGCCGCTGGCCTCGACGGCCTTGACGACAAGCGGGTTCAAACCGAGCTGGGCAAATGCCATGGCTCTTTCCTTTCGAAATGGATTGGCGTCGCAATCCGGGAACGCAAACCCGGCGACGCGATATCACCGGCAACAACTCATGCCGTTCGGAAGGGAAGGGCGGGAGAGATCGAGGACGGAGACTGTGTGTG
>JADJBM010000034.1 GCA_016703785.1 Betaproteobacteria bacterium | reverse complement strand
GCAGCGCCCGCACAGGGTGCAGTCCTCGCTGTAGGCCTTGCGCCCTTCCTCCTTCGCGATCTCGGGGATGTCCATCGGGCAGGCTTCGGTGCAGATACCGCACTTGCCGCAGTTCTCGTGCATGGTCTTCTTCAGGCGCATGGGCGACAGGCGCTGGAACACCGCGTTAAAGGCCAGCAGGGGGCAGATGCGGCAGAAAGGCTGGCGCACGGCGAGCGCGCCGACGAGCGTGAAGCCGAACAGCAGGTTGGCGATGCCGCCCAGCCCGAAGCTGACGTTGTCGCCCAGGCGCAGCGCGAGCTGCTCGGTATTGCCCGTGAGCAGGGTGGTCGCCACGCGCGACGGACAGATGTCGCAATAGGGATTGCCGAGCGAATGCGGCGTGACGCCGAGACCGGTCAGGAGCGGCAGGAGGAACACCAGGCCCAGCAGCAGCAGCCATTTCACCGGCCGCGCCTTTTGCGCCGGGCCGAGGTCGCCCTTATCAAGGCGGCGCAGGCCGATGCCGAAGCGGCGACCGATCCGACTGACCATTTCCTGCAGCGTGCCGAGCGGGCAGACCCAGCCGCAGAAGGCCTTGCCGATGACGAAGAAGAAGGCGAAGAACGAGACAAAGGACATCAGCAGCGGCAACACCATGCCGAAGGTGAGCTGCTGTGCGCGCACGATGCCCTCGCCGATGCGGTGGTGCAGGATGTGCTGAGTGGGAATCAGCACGCAATAACCACCATTCATCTGGTCGTAGGCGCAGGACAGCGCCGGCAGGTTGTTGGAGATCTTGTCGGCCATATAGGTGCCGACGATCACACTGCCATAGACGGTGACGAACAGCATCGCGATCTGCACCGCGAAGCGGAAGCGCCCGAGAGTGGGGAACAGGCTTTTAAGCATGGTTGTTTCCTTGCGATCCGTTTTGCCTGCGCCGCAGCAGGGGCGTGGCGGCCAGCATGCCGAGCAGGCCGAAGGCGGCGCCCCAGCCCAGGCTCTTGTTGCGGTCGGCATCCTCGGCGTAGGTCAGGTTGAAGGCAGTCAGGTAGCGGCGGCCGTCGGCTTCCTTCTCAGTGGACAGCACGAACTTCGCCAGTTGCCGGCCATGGCCGCCGTGATCCCCTTCGCCTTTTGCCACAGGGCGGAAATCGCGCGGGAAAAGAACGGTGGCGATGCCCGCCGCGTCGGTGAGGAAGGCCGCGCGGCTGCCGAACTCGGTCTCCAGCAGCAGCGGCTGGCCTGCCAGCGGGGCGCCGTTCAGGCGCACCAGGAAGCGCCATTTCTCGCTCTCGCGGTAGCGGCCGTGCTCGCGCGGCAGCGGCTCGGGCACGATTTCCAGTTCATGCTTGACGACCTTGAGCAGTTCCTTCGGCGAATCGCCCGGATTGCCGAAGTACCAGGCCGTGGAGGCGACCTTGACTGCCTCGGCCGATTCCTCGCGCGCGACCACCCAATGGTAGTTGCCGATCTTCGCGGTTCCGGGCGCGATGCGTGCGCCTTCCGCTCCGGCCGGGTAATCCACCTTGCGCCGGTCCTCCGCCCCCTCCGGTGCAAACACCGTCAGCGAGGACGCCGCAATGCCCTGCTGCCTGAGGTTTGCCGTGGCGCGCTCGCCGCGCGGATTCTTTCCGGGCAGCAGCAACGGCTGGCGGGTCCACGCGCTCGATGCGGGTCGCGCGCCTGGCGCCGCGGCAGCAGGCGCCGCAACGACCGGAGCACCGTGATGCTCGTGCTGGCTCCAGGCTATCCCGGGCAAGCAGGCAGCAATAAGCAGGGCCGGCAAAGTAATTCTCATATTCATGTTCGGTCTCTCAGAAAGTCGCGCTGACGCCGGCGATCCAGTGCCGCGGCTTGCCGACCACGATGGAAAGGTCCTCGGCGTTGTAGACGCCGTCATAGGCCCCGGTCAGGTAATTCGACGCGTCGTTGGTGCCGCGCGCGGCGGACCAGTAGCGCTTGTCGAACAGGTTGTTCACCCGCGCGAAGAGCGACCACTTGGCGCCGAGAAAACCACTTTCTCTGACGTCGTAGTGCGCCGACAGGTTGAACAGCGTGCGGCCGTTCCACTTCTCCTGGTTGATCTCGTCCGCCCATGACCAGGACCGCGCATCCATTTCCAGCGCCAGGCGGAAACGGTCGTCCGGCTGCCAGCCGAAAGTCGCATTCAACTGGTGGCGCGGCACGCGCGGCACGTCGTTGCCCGTGTTGTTGTAGGCGGCCAGGGCCGGCGCCGCCACATAGGGGTTGCCCAGCGTCAGGTTGAAGTTGTCGTAATCGGTGAACTTCGCGCGGATGTAGCTGTAGGCCGCATCGAAGGTGAAGGTTTGCTTGCGATCCGTCTTCAGGGACAGTTCGAGGCCGCGGTTGCGCACGCCGCCGATGTTGTCGTACATCTGCTGTGCAGCGGCCGTGCTGGTGCTGTACTGGCCATTGGTGGCAAGAATGAAATCCTTGCGGTCGATCTGGAACACGGCGGCCTCGACATCGGCGGCCACGCCGAACACGGCCGTTTTCGCCCGCATGCCCAACTCGAGATTCAGCGCCCTCTCCGGCTTCAGGTTCTCGTTGTTGAGCGTCTTGCCGCCGGTGGGCGACAGGCTGCCGTTGTAGAGCTGGTCGGCCGTCGGCGCGCGAAAACTGGTCGAAACGTTGCCGAAAAAATCCAGGTTCTTGCCGGCTTCATGGCTTGCGCCGGCGCGCCACGAGGGCACCTTGAAGGACTTGCTGCGGCTGAAAGGGGTGGTGATTTCCCGCGTCCTGCCGGACGAAAAGTCCAGGCCGATATGATCATAGCGACCGTTCAGGGTCAAGGTCCATTTCGGCGCCAGCAGATACTTGAATTCGCCGTATACGGCGTTGATGGCTTCGCGCGTGTAGCTGTCGGTCAGGGTCGTCCCGGCCGCGATGAAGTTGGTCGCCGGCAGCGGGCAGGCGTATGGCGGGATAAAGTCGACGCGCGCGCAATAATCGACTTTCGCCGTGTCGAGATTCTTGTATGTATTGCGGCGCAGGTCGAGGCCGCCGAGCCATCCGGCCCCGCCCGAATTCGCGCGCCATTCCGTCTTGACGCCGCGCTGCACCTGCTCGTAGTTGTTCTGCGTGGTGTACCAGTTCCTGCGCACCCGGCGACGAATCGCTGATGGCCTGGCCGTTCGCCGCCACCCGCTGTGGGGCGGACCAGTAGGCCGTCTGGTCCCGATACTCGTAGGCCGTGGCCAGGAGGTTACTGCGCTCGGACAGGTCGTTGGCGTAGGTGACGTGCAGCTTCTGCAGATTCACGTCATACATGCGGGTGTAGTCGCGGCCGACGGTGCCCTTCGGATCGAGCCGGGCTTGGGTTTCGCCCTTGACCGAGCCATGCTTGTCCTTCATTCGGTCCGACTTCTCGAAGCCGAAGGTCAGGTCCGACGTGTCGCTCAGGAAGAAACGCAGGTTGCCGTCGATGTAATCCGTCTTGTAGGCCGATTGCCAGTAATAGTCGTCGCCGGCGCGATGAGTGACCTGCACATGCCCGCTGCCCCAGTCGCCGGCCAGTCCGGCGCGAGCGATCTGGCGGTTGAAGCCCCAGGCGCCGGCATCCGCCGCAACGGTAACACCCTTGTATTTCGCGCCGCGCTTGGTGGTGATGATGACCGCGCCCGACAGCGCGTCATCGCCGAACAAATAGGAGGCGCCGCCCTTGATGACCTTGATCGACTCAATGTTGTCGAGATCGATATTCACCTTGCCCGTGCGCTCGAACACCGGCACGCCGTCGATGACGATGGCCACGCCCGGCTTTTCGCCCATGTAGCGCTGGTTCTCGATGCCGCGCAGCTTGATCTTGAGCTCGTCGCCCGAGGAGAGGTCGGCGGTTACGCCGGGAATGGTCCGCAGGATCTCGATCATGTTCTCGGGGCGCTTCTCGTCGACGGTCTCGCCGCTGATGTCATGGACCGACGTGGGCTCGGTTCGCTTCGAGGTAAAGCGGTCGTCGATGGTAGTAGAGATGACCTTGACTTCGCCCAGCTGGGCGTCCTGCGCCATGCCGGCGGCGGGAATGACGACTAGTCCGGCAGTCATCAGGCATATTGTTTTGTTGCTCACTTGCGGATCCCCTAACTTGCCGTATTACGAAAACGGACATTCTAGGGAGCGTGCGCCATGGCAGCGTGCGGCATGCCGTCGCATGCGACAATTGGCCGCGGATGCGCGTGCCATCGCGCATCCGTTAGAATCCATCGCGCAATCATGAACAAAACCCACCCCGCGCGCCTAGAGGAAGGCCAGGACAACCTGCGCCGTCTGCTCGCCATGCGCTGGCTCGCCGTCGCCGGCGAAGCCGCTGCCATCGCCGCAGCGCTGCTCCTGCTCGGCATCCCGCTGCCGCTCGCGCCGATGCTCGGCATCGTCGCCCTGCAGGCTGCCTTCAACCTGCATGCGCACAACAGATTGCGGCGCGGCGGCGCGGTGGGGGAAGGCGAACTCGTCGCCCATCTGTGCGTGGACATGATGGCTCTGACCCTGCTGCTGTTCTACAGCGGCGGCGCCGCCAACCCCTTCGTCTCCCTCTACCTTCCGCCAATCGCAGTGGCGGCGACCATCCTGCCGGCGCGCGCGGCCTGGGGCATTGCTCTGTCCGGCATTGCGGCCTACTCCATGCTCTCCGTCTTCAACGTGCCGCTCGAACTCGCCGACGCAGCGCGCGCCACGCGCCTGCACCTGGCCGGCATGTGGTTCACCTTCGTCGTCTCGGCGGCGCTCATCGCCTGGTTCGTCGCGCGCATGGCCGCCGCCATCCGGCATCGCGATCTCGAACTGGCCGCGGCGCGCGAGGCGGCCCTGCGCAACGAGCGCGTCATCGCGCTGGGCAGCCTCGCCGCCGGCGCGGCGCACGAACTGGGCACGCCGCTGGCGACCATGGCGATCCTTGCCGGAGAACTGGGGCGCAATGCGGGCCTGTCCGCAGAAACGCGGGAAGACCTGGCCCTGCTGCGCCAGCAGGTCGAGCATTGCAAGGGCATCATCACGGGCCTCGCCGCGCGCGCCGGTCAGGCGCGCGCCGAGGGCGGCGGTGCGGTCGCGCTGGACCGCTGGCTGGAACAGGTCATTGCCCGCTGGCGGCAATTGCGGCCGCACGCCGAGGCGAAAGTCAGCCTCCACGGCACGGCGGCGCCGATGATCGTAGGCGAAGCCACGCTCGAGCAGGCCCTGCTCAACCTGTTCAACAACGCCGCCGACGCCGACGGCGGCGAAGTAGACATCGATGCGGACTGGGATGAAAAATGCCTGCGCATCGAAATCGGCGACCGCGGGCCGGGTTTCGACGAGAAGGTCCTGCTGCAGGCAGGCCGCGACTTCATCACGACGCGGGCGGAGGGCGCCGGCATCGGCCTGTTCCTCGCCCATGCCGCGGTGGAGCGCCTGGGCGGCCGCATCGTGCTGGCCGGCCGCGAAGGCGGCGGCGCCATCACACGCATCGAGCTCCCCCTGGAAAAGATAAAGGCAGGCGATTCATGAACGACATGCCGCAACAGCTTCAAGAACCACAGAAACAAGAGCTGGTATTCGTCATCGACGACGACCCCGCCTTCAACCGTGTCCTCTCCCGCGCGCTGAAAGGCCGTGGCTTCGACGTCGCCAGCGCGCTCAGCGCCGCGGAGGCCGCCGCGCTGATTCCCGCGACACAGGCGGCGCGAGCGGTGCTGGACCTCAACATCGCCGGCACCTCCGGCCTGACGCTCATCGCGCCGCTGCTCGCCGCCAACCCGGCCTGCCGCATCGTCGTGCTCACCGGCTATGCCAGCATCACCACGGCAGTCGAGGCGATCAAGCTCGGCGCCACTCACTACCTCGCCAAGCCGACCGACGTGGACGCCATCCTCGCCGCCTTCGAGGCGACGGCGCCGCAGGCGGAACAGGCCGCCCCGCCCAGTCAGCCGCTGTCGGTGGATCGTCTCGAGTGGGAGCACATCCAGCGCGTGCTGAAGGAGCACGACGGCAACATCTCGTCGACCGCGCGGGCGCTGAAGATGCACCGGCGCACCCTGCAGCGCAAGCTGATGAAGCGGCCCGTAAAAAGTTGAATGCCTACAGGACGATCGCCAGGGCGAATGAAATGAAAAGGAGCGAGGCGACGTTGCCGACCATGACGATCGAGGCGACCTTGTCCGGTTCCTGCCGGTAGCGCTCGGCGAAGACGTAGTTGAGCACCGCCGGCGGCAGCGCGCCGAACACCAGCAGCATGTCGCGGTGCTGCTGAGCCAGGTCCAGCGCCACCCCCGCCCCCCAGGCGATCAGCATGCCGAGCAGCGGCCGCGCCACGGCCCCGGCCACGCCGACGCCCCAGGCATGGAAGGAAGCATCCGCCAGGCGCACGCCGAGCGAGAACAGCAGCAGCGGAATCGAGATCTCGCCGAGCATGCGGATGGCCGTCAGCAGCGGCGGCCACAGCGCCAGCTCGCCGGCGCTCACGCCGATGCCGGCCAGCGCCGCCAACATGACCGGCATGCGCCAGACGGTGGCCAGCCGCGTACGGTGGTCGAGCATCCAGGCGCCGAGCGAGAAGTGCAGCAGGTTTTCCACCAGGAACAGCACCACCGCCGCCGGCAGCGCCGCCTCGCCGAAGGCCAGCACCGCCAGCGGCAGGCCCATGTTGCCGGAGTTGTTGAACATCATCGGCGGCAGGAAGGTCTTCGCCTCGACCTTCATGAGCCGCGCCAGCGGCCAGGCCGCCAGTCCCGAGCCGAGCACCACGACGGCGGCACCGACCGCCAGCGCCCAGTAGGTCACCAGATCGAATGTGTGGCCGGCCAGGGTAGCGAACACCAGGGCCGGGATGAAGACATCCATGTTGAGCTGGTTGGCGAACGCCATGTCCGGCTTGAACCGCCGGCCGTAGAGCCAGCCCGCCAGGACGACGGCGAACAACGGGAAGATGATGGAAACGATCCTGAGCAGCATGGCACTGCTCAGAGGACGTAGCGCGCCAAATCCTCGCTCTGCGCCAGGTCCTTCAGACGCGCATCGACATAGGCCGCGTCGATCGTCAGCGCCTTGCCGTGGCTGCCGGCATCGAAGGCCACCTCCTCGAGCAGTTTTTCCATGACCGTGTACAGCCGGCGCGCGCCGATGTTCTCGGTCGTCTCGTTGACCGAAAAGGCGAGTTCTGCGAGCCGGCGCACGCCATCGGCCTTGAAGTCGAGCGTGACGCCCTCGGTGCCCAGCAGCGCCTCGTACTGCTGCGTCAGGCAGGCATCCGTGCTGGTGAGGATGCGCTCGAAGTCCTCGACGTTGAGCGAGTCCAGCTCGACGCGGATGGGGAAGCGCCCCTGCAGTTCCGGGATCAGGTCGGACGGCTTGGACAGGTGGAAGGCGCCGCTGCCGATGAAGAGGATGTGGTCCGTCTTGACCATGCCGTACTTGGTCGTGATGGTCGTGCCTTCGACCAGCGGCAGCAGATCGCGCTGCACGCCCTGGCGCGAGACGTCGGCGCCGTGCATCTCCGACCTCGACGCGATCTTGTCGATCTCGTCGAGGAAGACGATGCCGTTCTGCTCCACCGCCTGGACCGCCGCGAGCTTGACCTCCTCGTCGTTCACCAGGCGAGCGGCCTCCTCGTCGGCAATGGCCTTCATCGCTTCCTTGATGCGCATGCGCCGCGTCTTGCGCCTGTTGCCGCCCATGTTCTGGAACATGCCCTGGATCTGCGAGGTCAGCTCCTCCATGCCGGGTGGCGCGAGGATTTCCATCTGCGCGCTGGGCGCCGCCACCTCGATCTCGACCTCGCGCTCGTCCAGTTCGCCCTCGCGCAGCTTCTTGCGGAATTTCTGCCGCGCCACGGAATCCGCCGCCGATTCCGGTTCGCCTTGCAGGCCCGCGCTGCGCGCCGGCGGCAGCAGCACGTCGAGCACGCGGTCCTCGGCGGCATCCATGGCCCGGTCGCGCACGGTGCGCATGGCCGTCTCGCGGCCGTCCTTGATGGCGATCTCGACCAGGTCGCGCACGATGGAATCCACGTCGCGGCCGACATAGCCGACCTCGGTGAACTTGGTCGCCTCGATCTTGATGAAGGGCGCGTTGGCCAGCCGCGCCAGGCGGCGCGCGATCTCCGTCTTGCCGACGCCGGTGGGGCCGATCATGAGGATGTTCTTCGGCGTGATCTCCGAGCGCAGCGGCTCGGCCACCTGGGCGCGGCGCCAGCGATTGCGCAGGGCGATGGCGACGGCACGCTTGGCGCGTGCCTGGCCGACGATATTCTTGTCCAGTTCGTGGACGATTTCCTGCGGCGTCATGCTGCTCACTCGAGCACCTCGATGACATGGCTCTGGTTGGTGTAGATGCACAGATCGCCGGCGACGGTCAGCGCCTTTTTGACAATCTCCTCGGCGGTTAATTCGGTGTTCTCCAGCAGGGCGCGCGCTGCCGCCTGCGCATACGGGCCGCCGCTGCCGATGGCGACGATGCCCAGCTCCGGCTCGAGCACGTCGCCATTGCCGGTGATGACGAGCGAAGTCTGCCGGTCGGCCACCGCCAGCATGGCCTCCAGGCGGCGCAGGATGCGGTCGGTGCGCCAGTCCTTGGCCAGCTCCACGGCGCTGCGCAGCAGGTTGCCCTGATGCTTTTCCAGCTTGGCCTCGAAGCGCTCGAACAGCGTGAACGCGTCGGCGGTGCCGCCGGCGAAGCCGGCCAGGATCTTTTCCTGGTAGAGCCGCCGCACCTTGCGCGCGCTGGCCTTGATGACGATGTTGCCGAGCGTCACCTGGCCGTCGCCGCCGAGGGCGACGCTGGCGCCGCGGCGCACGGAAAGAATGGTGGTGCCGTGATATTGCTCCATGGAACTGCCCGATAGGAAACGAAGAAAGAAAGAGAAAACGTCAGAACTTGCGCCGCTCGACGTGCGCGACCTGATTGATGCCGAGCACGCCGAACAAGGCGAACAGCAGCTGGTTCGGATTGCGAATCGTCACGCTGCAGCCCGTGATCTGAAGATTGGTCAGAGTGTTGAGAAAGAGGCCGGCGCTGACGAAATCCATGCGCTTGAGCGCGCTGCAGTCGATGAGCACCTGTTCGCGGTCCGTGGCGAAATCCACCAGCTGCCGGAACGCATCGGAGCCGGCACTGTACATCTCGCCGGCCAGTGGGAAGACATCCGCATCGGCCTCCGCCGCCACGGCGGTCGGGACCGGCTTCTTCGGAGCCGGCCGGTTCTCCCAGGAGGGCGGGGACACCTCGAACGTGACGGCGTAATTCACCGCCCACTCCTCGAACGGATCCTGCTGCGCCATGTGCTGATACAGCTCCAGCAGCAGCATCCACAGCGTCTCGTCCTCGCGCTTGCCGACTTCGATCCGGCCCTTGAGCAATTCGGCCAGTTTCTCCGCGCCGCTCATCACCAGCTCGCACTTGCGCTTGCGCGCCGTCCGCATCGCCTTCAGCAGCAATTCGGCACCGAGCGAATCGACGCCCTGCAGCTTGCCGAACTCGACGCGCGCCACCGGGTTGCCGGAGATGATCTTCTCGAGTTGACGAACCGTCTTGTCGGCGCTCTCGCCCAGCAGCCCCGTAAACGCCACGAAGGCCGTGCCGCCGGTGGTCAGCGCCGGGCCGAGCGTCTGCTGCGCCGGCTCGACCCAGGTCGGCGGCGACTTCTCGTATTTCATGGAATAGTCGAGCGCGCGCTTGTCGAAGAGATCGCGCATGCCGAGAATCTGGTAAAGGTCGAACAGCATCGACCACACCTGGTCGGCCGCGGCTTCCAGCCCACCGGCGCTGGCGGCGGTTTCCAACGCGGCCAGCGTCGCTTCGTCCTGGCCGTTGGCGAAGAGGATGGCGGCCTCCTCGACCACCGGGTGCAGGGTCGCCGAGCTCTCGCGGATCTCGAAGTGGCCGGGATGATCCTCATCATGCACTTCGATCGCGCCAGGCGCGGTGAAGTCGAGCGACTCGAGTTCCTCCCTGGGCGGCTCGGGCTTGGGCGCGACCGGGCGCGCCGGCGCCTCGGGCGCCTTCTTCCTGGCGACCGGTTTCGCCGGTTCCGGCGGGGGTTTCTTACCGAAAAGTGAAAATGCCACGCGCGTCGTTCGTCGTTGTCTGTCTGACTATCGGGTTGCCGATTCCGGCCTGCCGAAACCGCAGGCCGGGGATATCGCTTTTAGCATATTGACCGGGGCGGCGCAACGCCGG
Organism: Betaproteobacteria bacterium; assembly: GCA_016703785.1. Taxonomy (GTDB): domain Bacteria; phylum Pseudomonadota; class Gammaproteobacteria; order Burkholderiales; family Rhodocyclaceae; genus Desulfobacillus. The sequence goes on along the minus strand of JADJBM010000034.1, from coordinate 206,928 downwards.
AACGAATGAGCGCGAGCAACAATCCCGTCGCTGCCAGCATCCATACGCTCGCGGCGCCGGCCGGCCAGTCCGCCCACGCGGCCAGGGCCAGCCCTCCGGCATAGCCCGCCGCCCCGGTTCCCAGGGCCACGGCCAGGCGGTAGGCCCGCAGGCCATGGGTGGCGAGGGCAGGCACGATCAGGCTGGCGAACACCAGATACACCCCCACCAGCTGCACCGAAACCGTTACAGCCACGGCAAACAGCGTGTAGAACGTCAGGCTGCCGCCCTGCCTGCCGAACACCCGCCAGGCCAGCAGCAGCCCGGCGCTGACGGCCGCCGCAGCCAGCAGCTGGCCGTGCGACACCCACAGCATCTGGCCGACCAGAAGGTCGCGCAGGTGCTCGCCACCGTGAGCGTCGCGCGCCAGCAGGAGCACCGCGCCGCTGGCCGCCAGCACGAAGAGCAGGCCGATCAGCGCCTCCTGCAGTTGCGGCCAGCGCTTCTCGCTCCATTGCAGCAGGAGGGCCGCGCCCAGCGCCGCGCCGACCGCCGCGCCCTGCACGGCCCAGGGGCTGTCGCCGTGATCGGCAAGGTGGGCGAGCAATGCGCCGAGGCCGGCCACCTGCGCCACGGCGAGGTCGATGAAGATGATGCCGCGCGCCAGCACCTGGATGCCCAGCGGCACATGCGTGGCGAGGACGATCAGGCCGGCGGCGAAGGCCGGCCAGAGCAAATCGAACTGGGTCGCAAGGTCGTTCATGGCGCGCGCTGCTCCCTGAGCTTTGCAATCGTGTCATCGAAGAGGCCGAACAGATCCTGCGCCTTTTCACTGCCACCGACGGTGAATGGCAGTGTCACGAGCGGAATGCCCGCGCGTTCGGCCAGCCACTCGCCCGGGCGCGGCGAGTCGTACGGCGTGCGCACGATCAGCCGCACCTGCTGCGCCTTGGCCTGCGCCAGGAGCTGGGCCAGGTGGGCGCTGCCCGGCTCGATGCCTGGCTTCGGTTCCAGCGTGCCGGCCTCGACGAGGCCGAGCCAGTGGAAAAGGTAGCTGAAGCTCTTGTGCTGCGCGATCACGCGCAGGCCACGCAGCGCCGCCGCCTCCTTTTCCCATCGGGCGATGGCTGTGCGCCATTTGTCGGCGAAGACCTTGTGCCGCTCGGCGTAGTGGCCGGCATTCGCAGCGTCCACTTCACCGAGACGTTGCGCCAGCGCGCCGGCCACCGCCAGCAGATTGCGCGGGGCGAGCTGGATATGCGGATTGCCGGCGGCATGCACGTCGCCTTCGGCGCGGTCGAGCTTGGTGGGTATCTCGATCCGCGCAACGAACTGCGCCGCCTCGAAGTATCCCGGCCGGCCCGGCTGCACGGCGGCATTGCCCGACTCGCGCAGCACCGGCGGTAGCCAGCCCGCCTCCAGGTCAGCGCCGGTACACACCACCAGCTGCGCGCCACGCGCCCTGGCGATCAGCGAAGGCCGCGCCTCGATGCGGTGCGGGTCCTGCAGGGCGTGGGTGGCGGAGTAGGTGCTCACCTTGTCGCCGCCCAGCTCCTTCGCCAGCGCCGCCCATTCGGGCTCACAGGCGAACACGTTCAACGCCGCGGCGGCCGGTAGCGCCGCCGCGAGCCCCATCAATAGAACAATGCGTCGCAACATGGCGTATCTCCTCAGAACTTGTGGGCGCCGTGGGCGCCCAGGCTCATGATGTATTGCAGCGTCACCTGGTTGTCGGTAACGCCTTGCATGGATTGGTCGCGCGCGAACTGCAGGCGCAGGCGCGAGAACTCGCTTTGCGACCAGTCCGCCATCAGCGTATGCCGCTGCGGCCGGTAGCCGACGAAATAGGCGTTGGCCGGATCGAGGGCGGCGAAGACCGTCGCCGGATCGTAGTGCTTGCTGCCCGCATTCAACCAATCGTAGCGATAGCCGACGCGCCACTGCGGCATGAACTGCCACACCCCCTGCACATAGCCGCCGCTCTGGCGCGAACGCAAATCGCCGAGTGCCGGACTGCCGAGGCAGGGCGAAGTCGCCACTGCCGAGGTGCAGGCCAGATCGCCGCTTTCCGTGCGGCGGAAGAGCTCCGTCTGGAACTTGAAATTGCGCTGCTTCGGATTGCCGTCCGGCGCCCATTTCCAGACAAAGTCAGCCACCACGGTACGGCTCCTGCCGGTGAACAGGCCCTCGACCTCGTTCGGGCCGGCCGCATCCGTGTCCTCGAAGTGCGCCTCGCGGTCTTTCGCCCGCGTCGTCAGCCAGGACAGGCCGGCGCGCCAGGCATGGGAACGGCCGACATCATCACCAACATGGGCAAACAGGACGCTCGAACCGACGCCGTTCTGGTTGCGGTCGGTGCCTGGAAAGGCCGCGCCGCGGCCGAACTCGGCGCCGAATTCCATGAAGGTCTCGGTCGGCGCCACCCACTTCAGCTGCAGGCCGTCCTGCCCGTAGTGCTCGCCGAACAGGGCCTTCGTCATCAGCGGCGCGTCGGCGAAATCCCAGGCGTGCGGATGCTGCTCGTTGATGTAGCCGATGCCGGACAGGAATCGGCCGCCCTTGAGCGTGAAGCCGCGGCCCAGGCCGAGTGTCTGGAACCAGGCCTCCTCCACCTCCGCCTCGCCATTCTTCAGCGCGACGTTGAGCATGCCGCGGTAATACGGGTCGATGTTGGCGGAGACGATCAGCTCGGAGTGGTCGAGCGAGAAACCGCGTTCGCCCCCGCCATGGTCGTGACCGCCGGCCGACCAGTAGCCAGTGATCGAGCGCTCCGGCACGTCCTTCATGCGGCGGTACTGGCCCTGCAGGATGAGCGATACCTCCGGATTGAAGCCGCCGGCCGCCTGTGCAGGGGCCGCACCGTGTTGCGGCGACTGACTTTTCTGCGGGGCCGCTTCCGCCACGGTGAGCCGCTGCTCCAGCGCCTCGATGCGCTGCTCGTAGGCTTGCTTCATCTGCGCGATTTCCGCGCGCAGGGCTTTCAGGTCTTCTTCGCCGGCAGACGCCGGCAGGGCCAGCGCCGAGGCGATGGCCAGTAATGCAATGCGTTGCATGGTTTCTTCTCCAAAACAAATGAAATAGCCGCCGCGTCGGACGCGGCGGAGAGCTCGATATTTCAGGGCTTCAGAGAACGGAGGGCGGAGCGCGGGAATCGTAGCGCCGTGGCGTGGGGACTGACTTTCCACGCAACACGGGCGAGGCGAGGTCGACACGCACTGCGGCAAGCGGGAGCACATGGCCGGCGCCCGGCAGCGCCGCATCGAGTGCGGCGAAGGCCGCGCAGCTGGAGCAGGTCTGATCGATGACGGCCGCGGCGGCATGTTCGCCGTCCCGCGACTCGGCGCCGGCAATCGCCGGCGCACCGAGGTGCGCCGCCCAGTGGGCGAACGCCGCCTGCTGCGCCCCGAACAGGCACAGCACGGCAACAACGGCGATCAGCTTGCGGGCGAAGGTCATGGAAGCGTCATTGTACTGGTGCCAGCCGTTGTTCTTATGGTACGACCTGGCAGAGCAGGCCCTTCAGGTACTCGCCTTCCGGAAAGGCCAGCGCCGCCGGATGATCGGCCGCCGCCGCCAGCCGCCGCAGGATGCGCGCATCCGCGCCGACATCGCCGGCCGCGCCGGCGACGATCTTCTGGAACAGCTCGAGGCCGACGCCGCCCGAGCAGGAATACGTCATGAGCAGGCCGCCCGGATTGAGCAGGCGGAAGCCGAGCAGGTTGATGTCCTTGTAGGCGCGCGCGGCGCGGTCGGCATGCGCGGCGGAGGGCGCGAACTTGGGCGGATCGAGGATGATCAGGTCGAAGCGCGCGCCGGCCTTCTTCAGCGCGCGCAGCTCCTCGAACACGTCGGCATCGCGCCACTCGGCGCGGTCCGTCGGCAAGTGCGGATTGAGCGCCAGGTTGCGTCGCGCCGCTTCCAGCGCCGGGCCGGAACTGTCGATCGACAGTACCTGGGAAGCACCCCCTGCCAGTGCCTGCAGGCTGAAGCCGCCCGTATAGCAGAAGCAGTTGAGCACGCTGCGACCTTCGGACAGTTCGCGCACGAGTCGGCGGTTCTCCCGCTGGTCGAGGTAGAAGCCGGTCTTGTGGCCGCCGCGGATGTCCACCTCCAGGCGGATGCCGTGCTCCTCGATCACCACCGGCCCGTCCAGCTCGTCGCCGTGCAGGATGCCGCTGCGCGGCTGCAGGCCTTCCAGGCCGCGCACCTCCGAGTCGGAGCGTTCGAAGACGCGCGCGCAGCCCGTCGCCTGCAGCACTGCCGCCACGAGGGCGTCGCGCCATTTCTCTCCGCCCGCGCTGTTCAGCTGCAGCACCACCGTGTCGCCATAGCCGTCGGCGATGACGCCGGGCAGGCCATCCGATTCGCCGTGGATGAGGCGAAGTCCCTGCTGGCCGCGCAGCTCCGGCAGTGCCGCCCGCGCGGCGATCGCCGCCGCCACGCGGCGCTTGAAGAAGGCGTGGTCGATGGTCTCGTCCGCATCGAAGGTCCACAGGCGCGCGCGGATCTGCGAATGCGGGCTCCAGGCCGCACGGCCCAGCCGGCGGCCGTCGTGGGCGACCACTTCCACCGTGTCGCCGGGCCGGGCGCGCCCGTTGAGCCGCTCCACGGAACCCTCGAAAATCCACGGGTGGCGGCGCATGGCCGTGCGTTCCTTGCCGGGCTGGAGAATAAGTTCGGCCATTGCTAGGTAACTTTCGCGAGGAGGGCGTCGAGTCCGGGATAACACTGCGGCGTCAGCGTCACCTTGCGCGACGTTCCGCTCCATTTTTCACCCGCAGCGCAGCGCGCGAGAAAACCTTCCGCATCGACCACCCAGGCCGTGCCCACCGAAGTCACCCCGGCGGCGAACAGCGGATCGGGCGGACAGCCGGCGGAAGGGCCGACGACGGCCACCGCGTCGGCGCTGCGCCAGTAGCCGGCAACCGTCTCGAAGGTGTCGTTGAGCAGCAGCGTGCTGGTCGACACGATCTTGTTGCAGCCGGCCAGGCGATTCGCATCGAGCGTGACGACCAGTCCGGGCTCCTCGCGCACCAGCTCGGCCTTGAGTTCCAGCACCGTGACCGGAATGCCGAGGGCGCGCGCCTGCTCGATGAGCGGCGTGAAATGACCCACCATGCCGAGGCGGTCGCCCGGCATGAGCGCGAGCGAACCGAAGGAATCGGTGGAATCGTCGACGATGAAGCCGGCGCGGTCGTACAGGCAGCGCGCCAGGGCGTTGATCGCCGCAAGACCGAGGGCGCGCGCAGCGCCGTCGCCCACTGTGTAGCCGCGCACCAGTTCAAGCGCCGCGCATCCTGCATCTGACCCGCGCGCATGCAGCGCGGCCAGCGTGCCGTCGAGTAGGGTGAAGGCCAGGCCCACGCTGCCGTCATCGAGCTGCACGGCGCAGAACTCGCCTTCCTTGCCCGGCCGGTCGGCGAGCGGGGGCAGCACGACGCGCTTCACCCTCGCCGGGCCCAGCGCCGCATCGATGCGCTGCGCGGCGTCGGCGAGCCAGCTGCGTACGGAAGGCAAACCGCTCATTTCTTCTTCGCTCTCGGGTGCGCCGCGTCATACACCTTGGCAAGATGCTGACAACACGCCGCGAAGCGGCTTGTTGCGTCGTAGGCTAACCTTCGCCCAGCGAAGGTTAAGCGAAGTGGCCGAAGACAAAATCCACTCATTTCTTTTTTGCTCTCGGATGGGCCGCGTCGTAAACCTTCGCCAAGTGCTGGAAATCCAAGTGGGTGTACACCTGCGTCGTGCCGATGCTGGAATGGCCGAGCATTTCCTGGACGGCGCGCAGGTCGCCCGAGGATTGCAGGACATGCGAGGCAAAGGAGTGGCGCAGCATGTGCGGATGGACATGGGCGCCGAGGCCGGCCTTCCTGCCCCAGCGGTCCAGGCGCAGCTGGATCATGCGCATCGACAGGCGCGTGCCGCGTTGGCTGACGAACAGCGCCGGGCAATCTGCGGCGGCCAGCTCACCGCGCCGCGCCAGCCATGCCGCCAGCGCCTCGCGCGCCTTGGCGCCGACCGGCACGGTGCGCGTCTTGGCCCGCTTGCCGGTGACGGTCACTTCGCCTGTTGCCAGATCCTGCGCCATATTGCAATCGAGACTGGCCAACTCGGCCAGGCGCAGCCCCGACGAGTAGCAGAGTTCGAACATGGCCTTGTCGCGCAGCTCGAGCAGGCCCTCGGCCTGTGTCTCGAGCAGGGCATGGGCCTGGTCGGGCGAGAGCACCGACGGCAGGGCCTTCTTCGATTTCGGCGCGCGCACGCTGAGGCAGGGATTGCCCGGCGCACCTCGATGGCGGGCGAGCCAGTTGAAGAAGCCACGCCAGGCCGACAGCACCCGTGCCAGGGATCGCCCCGACAGGCCGCGTCCGTGCAACTGCGCGACGAAACGGCGAATGTCGTGATGCTTCAGTTGATCGAGGGAGACGGCACCGGCCAGCGCCAGCAGCGCGGCGAGGTCGTGGCCGTAGCCTTCCAGGGTCAGCGGGCTGACGCGGCGCTGGTGCGCCAGTTCATCGAGGTAGGCGGCGACGGCATCCTTCGCGACCTCGCCTGTCAGCCCGCCCGCGGCCATGACTACTCCAGCGTTCTCAGTAGCGCCGCGCTTGCCATGTCTCCGATGTGGCCCAGATACAGCGTGCCCATCTCGGGGTAGAAGCGCTGCACGTCCTCCGAGCCGAGCGCCAGCAGGCCGATCGTCTCGGCCTCCCGTCGCAACGGAACCAGCGCCAGCGAGCGCACATGGCTGCCGGCCTCGCCGAACCACTCGGCGGCCTCGAAGCCGGCATTGGCGCCGCAGAAAGGATTGACCAGGCCGGCGGCGAAGATGCGCGTCTGCTCGTTCACCTCGGCGAACTCCGCCGCATCCGCCTGCGCCGGAACGCTCCACAGGCGTAGCGCGACGTGCGGCACGGCGAAATCCTCGCCGAGATGCGTCAGCAGCGCGCGCCGCACGGCGGCGAAGTCGCGCGCGCCGGCCAGCCCCGTCGCCAGGCGATGCACCTTCTCGCCGATGGCGTCGTTCTCCTCGCCGAAGCGGATCATCTCGCCCAGCTTGGCTTCCAGCAGCTTGGCCTTCTCGCGCAGCGTCAGTATCTGCCGCTCGGTGATGGAGATGGTGCGCCCGCCGTGCGGATGCGGAATGTAGAGTTGCGCCAGCAGGTCGGCGTACTCCTCGAAGAACTTCGGATGGTCCTGCAGGTAGCGCGCGATTTCGTCGGCTTTCATTCTTGTCGTTCCCCCTCTTGATAATCTTTTGTAGGTCGGGCTTCAGCCCGATGACCAAAGGAAATCCCTGTGGGACAGCAGCGGTTAATCAGCAGTCCATGTCGGGCTGAAGCCCGACCTACGCTATTTCGATTTCGCCATCGAATACCGTCACCGCCGGCCCGGTCATCAATACAGGCTGGCCCGGCCCGGCCCAGGCGATGGTCAGGTCGCCGCCGCGCGTCGTCACCCGCACCGGCGTATCGAGCAGCCCGCGCGCGATGCCTGCCGCGACGGCAGCACAGGCGCCGGTGCCGCAGGCCAGCGTCTCGCCGGCGCCGCGCTCGTGCACGCGCAGCCTGATCGCATGGCGATCCACCACCTGCATGAAGCCGGCGTTAACGCGCTGCGGGAAGCGCGGATGATTCTCGATCTGCGGGCCCTGTTCGGCGACCGGTGCGGCGTCGACGTTCGCCACCACCTGCACCGCATGCGGGTTGCCCATCGACAGGGCAGTGACCTCCACTGCGGCGTCGGCCAATTGCAGCGGCTGCACCAGTGAATCGCTCTCCGTGACGAAGGGCACGTGCGACGGCTCGAAGCGCGGAGCGCCCATGTCGACCGTCACGCTGCCGTCGTCCTCCAGTCGCGGTTCGATCAGGCCGCACTGCGTCTCGACGCGGATGGCGCGTTTCGCCGTCAGGCCCTTCTCGTGCACGAAGCGCACGAAGCAGCGCGCGCCGTTGCCGCACTGCTCCACCTCGCCGCCGTCGGCATTGAAGATGCGGTAGCGAAAATCCGCGTCTGCCCGCGTGGCCTTACCGACGACGAGGATCTGGTCGCAGCCGACGCCGAAGTGGCGATCAGCAAGAAAGCGCGCCTGCGCCGGCGTCAGGTCGATGGCCTGCCTGACGGCGTCCAGCACGACGAAATCGTTGCCGAGGCCGTGCATCTTGGTGAACCTAATCCGCATCGACTGCCTCGGCGCACAAGCTCGTGAAGTCGCGCCAGATGCAGCGGTCCATTACCACCGTCATGCCGCCGGCAGCTGCTTTTTCCGCTGCCGCCTCATTCACGACGCCATCCTGCAACCAGAGCCGCCTCAATCCCAGACGCAGGCATTCATCGACGAGCGGCCCGACATGCTCGGCGGCGCGGAAGACATCCACCAGGTCGACCTTCTCCGGCACCTCGGACAGGGAGGCATAGGCCTTCTCGCCCAGCACTTCCGCCACCTTGGGCCGCACCGGGATGACGCGGTAGCCGAAGCCCTGCAGGGCACGGGCAATGCGGAAGGCGGGGCGAGCGGGATTCGGCGACAGGCCAACCACGGCGATGGTCTTCACCTCGCGCAGCAGGGCGCAGATCTGCTCGGGATCGGGGTTGCGAAACATTCCCGAATCTTACATGAGGCGCCGCTCAATACGGTTTCTTCTCGCCCTTCGGCCGCGTCTTGAAGCGCTTGTGCACCCAGTAGTACTGTTCGGGCATGTCGCCGACGCGGTGTTCGATCCAGGCATTCATGCGCAGCGTGTCGGCCTCGATGCTTTCGCCGGGGAAATCATCCCACGGCGCGCCCAGCTCGACGACATAGCCCGCCCCGCCCGGCAGCATGCGCGTGACGCAGGGGATCACCGCCGCGCCGGTCATGCGCGTCAGGCGCGACAGGCCGGTGATGGTCGCCGCCGGCACGCCGAAGAAGGGCACGAAGATGGTGTCGCGCTGGCCGTAGTCCATGTCCGGCAGGTAATAGAAGGGCTGGCCGGCCTTCATGCTGCGGATGGCCTGGCGCACGCCTTCCTGGCGCGACAGCAGCTTCGAGTCGCCGAAGCGCATGCGCCCCTTGTACAGCGCGGCATTGAAATAGAAGTTTTTCTGCTGGGCGTAGATGCTCACCATGTCCAACTCCAGCGTGAGCCGCGTCCAGCCCATGTCCAGCCCGACGAAATGCGGCACGAAGAGGATCACCGGCCTGCCGTCGGCCGCGCGCAGGTGCTCCAGGCCCTCGACGCGCACCAGGCGGCGGATCGTCTCCGGCGGCGACCACCACAGCAGCCCACGCTCGAGGAAGCTGCGACCGAAGGCGCGGAAATGCGCGCGCGCCAGCTGCTCGCGCTCCGCTTCCGGCAGCTTCGGGTAGCACAGGCGCAGGTTGGTCAGGGCCACCTGGCGGCGCTCGCGGCCGAACGCATAGAGCAGGTTGCCCAGCCCCTGGCCGAGCTTCGCCAGCCCCTTCAGCGGCAGGAAGTGCAGCAGCCAGATGAGCGCCAATCCCAACCGGGTCAGCATGGCGGCGGCGCGCCGCGCGGCGCCTTGTAGCGGTTGTAACCCCACAGATACTGCTCGGGGCAGCGCCGCACCAGCGCCTCGATGGCGAGATTAAGCGCGGCCACGCGCTGCTCCAACGCGCCCTCGATCTCCATTTGCGGTGGCAGGAAATGCACATGGAAGCCTGCGCCCTTCGGCAGCCGCTCGGCATAGGTCAGGATGACCGACACCTTGCCGACCTCGGTCAGCCGCGCCGCCAGGGTCATGGTGAACGCTTTGCGGCCGAAGAAATCCGCCCAGATACCCTCCCCTTCTCCGGGCACCTGATCGGGCAGCATGCCGATGGCTTCGCGGCGCTTCAGCGCGCGCAGCAGAAGGCGCACGCCGGAAAGATCGGCTTGCGCCAGATGCAAATCGCCGCCGCCGCGTCCCTCCTCCATGAGCGGCTTGAGCCAGGCCAGCTTGGGCGGCCGATACAGCACCGTCAGCTTCATGTGGACCGCAAGATACTGGGCAATGATGTCGAAGCAGCCCAGGTGCGGCGTCAGGAACAGGATGCCTTCGCCGCGCGCCTGGGCGTGCTCCACCACCTCCCAGCCGGTGACCTGCCTAACCAGGCCCGCCACCTCGCGTCGGTCGCGCAGCCATATCAATGGCAGTTCCAGCACGCCGCGGCCGGCGTGCGTCACCGCAGCCGGCAGGATCGCCTCCGCCTCGGCGGGCCCATAGGCCAGGGCGAGGTTTTCCTTCGTGTGGCGCCGATAGGTCGGCGAGGCGAGGTAGGTGATCCAGCCTGAAAGCGCGCCCAGGGCGTAAAGGAAACGCAGGGGCAGGCGGCCCAGAAGGCGGAAAAGCAAAGTCATTCGCTGAAAATACCGTGTTTGACCCGAACCGGGACAAAAAACTATAATTATATTTCCGCCGAGTTAATGGGACTGCACAAGTTCCCCAGGACAACTTGCAGGGCGGCCATAAATACTGCTAAAGCGTCACCTGCTCGTGATCCCGGGGCCGGTAACGTCGGTGCAACGGGACTTTTTTTTAGGAGCAGGACTCATGTCCAGAGAATTCCTCTTTTCGTCCGAATCGGTTGGCGAAGGCCACCCCGACAAGGTCGCCGACCAGATTTCCGATGCCGTGCTCGACGCCATTCTGACCGTCGACAAGCACAGCCGCGTCGCCTGCGAGACCCTCGTCTCCACCGGCCTCGTCGTGATCTCGGGCGAGATCACGACCAACGCGCACATCAACTACCGCGAGATCGCCCAGGAAACCGTCAAGCGCATCGGCTACGACAATTCCGACATCGGCTTCGACTACAAGTCCTGCGCCGTCCTCACGGCCATCAACCGCCAGTCGCCCGACATCGCCCAGGGCGTGGACGAAGGCCAGGGCCTCGACCTCGAGCAGGGCGCCGGCGACCAGGGCCTGATGTTCGGCTACGCCTGCAACGAAACGCCGCAGCTGATGCCGATGCCGATCTACTACGCCCACCGCATCATGCAGCGCCAGGCCGAGGTGCGCCGCGACGGCCGCCTGCCCTGGCTGCGTCCCGACGCCAAGAGCCAGCTCACGGTGAAATACGTCGACGACAAGCCGGTCGCCATCGACACCGTGGTGGTGTCGACCCAGCACGACCCCGACGTCTCGCATGCCCAGCTCTCCGAGGCGGTAATCGAGGAGATCATCAAGCCGGTGCTGCCCAAGGAGATGCTCACCGGCAACACACGCTACCTCATCAACCCGACCGGCCGCTTCGTCGTCGGCGGCCCGCACGGCGACTGCGGCCTCACCGGCCGCAAGATCATCGTCGACACCTACGGCGGCGCGGCCCACCACGGCGGCGGCGCCTTCTCCGGCAAGGACCCGTCGAAAGTCGACCGCTCGGCCGCCTACGCCTGCCGCTACGTCGCCAAGAACATCGTCGCCGCCGGACTGGCCGATCGCTGCGAAGTGCAGGTCGCCTACGCCATCGGCGTCGCCAAGCCGGTGTCGCTGATGGTGCACACCTACGGCACCGGCAGGATCGCCGAGGAGAAGATCGAGGACCTCATCCGCAAGCACTTCGACCTGCGGCCGAAGGGCATCATCCAGTCGCTCGACCTGCTGCGGCCGATCTACGGCAAGACCGCCGCCTACGGCCACTTCGGCCGCGACGAGCCGGAGTTCACCTGGGAGGCGCTGGACAAGGCGGCGGCGCTGAAGGCCGACGCCGGGCTGTAGTCGCCGCAAGAAGATGAAAACGGGCGCCCTCAGGCGCCCGTTTTTCTTTCCTGCCAAAGTCAGTCCCGTCAGTACGGCGCGATCACCCTATTTCAAAGCCAGAAGCCGTTCCCGCCAGAAGCCGGGTTGGCGATGTTGATGACCCACGGCAAGCACCAGCACTTCCTCCGGCAGCGGGGCGTAAATAACGAGATAAGGGAAGCGCGACATGAGGCACCGGCGGGTGCCCTCTCCGCTGGGCGGCCACGCCAAGGGCAGCCTCCCGACGAGGCGCATCAGTTGCCGCAACTCTCTTCTGAAAGACAAGCCCAATTCTGGCGAAATGGCCGCGTAGTACTCGGCTGCCTCCTGAATTTCAGATTGTGCGACAGACAGGTAGCGGATTTTCATCGACCGCCGAGGTCACCGAAGACATCGTCTTCTCCCACAGCTTGAATTTCACCGCGCCGGTATGCCGCGAGACGGTCTTCGGCCTCACGAGCCCAAGCCGCGGCGATCTCCGGGTCTGGCTTGTCGAGGGTGGCAAGAATGGTTTCCACGAGCTGCAGACGCTCGGTTGGGGGCAATTTGGCTGCCAGTGAGGCAAGCTCCAGTGTGGCTTGGGTCATGATTATTTCCTCGCGAATGCGTAACGGTCATGAATGCGCACAAAAACCTTCTCGCCATCAGTCGCCAACGCGGTGTCATTACGCAACTCGGTCAATCGCCGACAGGCTACTTCCAGCCAGTCAGCCTCAACTGCCTTTCCCAGTGGCAGAGAAACCGCTTCGTCGATCAAATCACTGGTTTTCATGGCAATACTCCATAACCGCCTCTGCGTAACTTACCCCATCCAGCGGCCATCTTCCAGCACCCGCGCCCGGCCGAGGGCGACGAGGGTGTCGAGGAGCTGGGGCAGGCGCTTCTTCCATGGCCCCTTGCCGGTGAAGCGGGCGGCGAGGTCGGCTTCGGCGAGCGGGGCGCGGGCCTCGGCCAGCACGCGGGCGACGGCGGCGACCTGCTCGGGGAGGGTGGAAGGCCAGGGGTGGCGTTGCTGGTCTGCACGGGGCGGAGACGGGCTTGTCCCGCCCTCCTTGGCGGCCTCCGAATGCGTCGGTCGGGACAAGCCCATCTCCGCCTGGACCGGCTGCGGTTGTTCGGGATGCTGGAAGGCCGGGCGCAGCCAGCGCACTTGCCCATTCGCCTCCTCGGCGGCGCGTTCGGCGTTGAGCGCGACGAGGCGTTCGAGGAGGGTTTCGTCGCCCTCTCCCCCGACCCCTCTCCCGCCAGCGGGCGAGGGGAGCAAATCCTGCCAGCCGTAGGCCGCCAGCACCGCCGCATCGAGTTCGTCGTGCAGGCTCTTCAGCACCGACACCAGCCCCATCTCGTGAATCGCCTTCTCCTTCGCCGTCATGGGGAGGCTGACTTTCAGTTTCTCCAGGACGTTGTACATCCCCGTCAGCGTCAGATCGTCGTGCAGCGCCTGCTGCCGCTTGCGATGCGCATCGATCTGCTCCGCCAGATCGCGGATGCGCGCCTGCTGCTCGGGCGCGGCGGCGGGAAAGGGGAAGGTTTCGAAACAGCGGGATTTGTTGTAGCGCGGATCGTTACCCACACCGAGCCGCCCACCTGCGGCCAGCGCCCAAACGACATGGGCGCGGCTTGAGAGCACGCCGAGGAAATAGGCGTCGTCGAGGGCGATGCAGACCAGCATGTTGTCCGGCGCGATGCTGGCATCGAGGAACTGGAAGGTGCGATGTTTCGCCGTTTCGACGGTGGCGATGTAACGCGGCAAGCCGTCGAGCGCCGGGCGCAGATCCCTGCGCGGCTCGCCAAAAACCCACCAGTTGTCGCGATAGCTGGCGCGATTGTTGTGATCACGTTCCGGCTTCACGCGCTCCAGCACCCACTGATATGTCGCCGGCCAGCGGGCGCGGACTTGATCCGCCGTGTGGCCGAAGAGGTCGATCACCTTCACGCCGCGCGGCCGGTCGGTGAGGTCCCTGCCGTTGCGGTAGGGTTTGATGGGCGCATCCGCCTCCAGCTTCGCCGTGTCCTGGGGGCTGACTATGAAACCCGCGCCATGGAGCTTGAAACCCGGCGAACTCACGCCCGCATTGGCCTGCAACGCCTGCGCCGCCGAAACATTGGCACCAACCGTAAGGTCTGGGTGAATCACGCCCACACGCTCGATGGTTTCCACCTCCACGCCATCGCCACCGCCCGCCCGCTCATCGACCACGGTCAGCAACCGCCCTTCTCCCGCCCCCATCGCCCCCACGGTCATGGCAATCCGCACTGCGGCCCCATCCACGTTGTCCACCCACGGATGATCCGGCACCGCAAACGCCAGATGGAGGGGGACGGGGCTGCCGCGACCGACGCATTCGGCGTTCTTTGCCGCTAAGGAGAGCGGGGCAGCCCCGTCCCCCGCCGCGAGATGACGCTCCAGCACGCGCCGGTTGAATGTCTGCCGAATACTGTTGGTGGTGATGAAGCCGAAGCGCGACAACGAACCCGCAGCAACAAGAGAAGCCGCCTTGTGCCACCAGTACATGACGAAATCCGCCGACTCGGGAACGCCGCCCTCTCCCCCGGCCCCTCTCCCGCCAGCGGGCGAGGGGAGAGACCAGGCTTCGCGCAGCGCCTCGACATAGCCGTCGCCCAGCGCCGCGCGCATGCGCTTGTTGCCGATGAAGGGCGGATTGCCCACCACCACGTCGGCCTGCGGCCATTCGGCGCGGCGCGGATTGACGTAGCGCTCCAGCGTCACCTGCGCGGTCTCGTCGGGCACGTCCTCGCCGGTGACGGGATGCTTCTTCGTGGTCTTGCCGTCCCAGCGCGACACCGGCACGCCGCGCGCATCGGTGACGTATTCGACGCGGTCATAAGCCAGCACCGCGTCGCGGCACTCGATGTTGTGGAAATCCTTCAGCACCGGCTGCGGCGGCAGCCCCGCGCCGCGCGTGCGGAAATGCCATTGCAGGTAGCCGATCCACAACACCATCTCGGCCACCGCCGCCGCGCGCGGATTGATCTCCAGGCCGAGGAACTGGTGCGGATCGACGCTCAGGCCCTCCGCCTCCAGCATGGCCTGCGTGTGGCCGATCTCGTCGAGCTGGTCGAGCACTTCGGCTTCGAGCCGCTTCATGTGTTCCAGCGTCACGTACAAAAAATTTCCGCTGCCGCAGGCCGGGTCGAGCACGCGCAATTCGCACAGGCGATGGTGGAAGGCGCGGATCTCGGCGATGGCCTCCTTCGTCTTGCCCTCATTCGCCAGCAGCAGCGCCGCCGCCTGCACGTGGCTCCAGCTCGCCCGCAGCGGCTCGATGACGGTGGGCAGCACCAGCCGCTCGACGTAGGCGCGCGGCGTGTAGTGCGCGCCCAGCGCATGGCGCTCGGCGGGATCGAGGGCGCGCTCCAGCAGCGTGCCGAAAATGGCCGGCTCGACCTGCGTCCAGTCGGCGCGGGCAGCTTTGATGAGCAGCTCGATCTGGTCGCGCGTCAGCGGCAATACCAGCGGTGTCTTGAACAGCTTGCCGTTGAAGCGCGGCAGCGCGGCGCGGATGGCGGCGGAAAAATCGCCGGTGTCCATCGCCCGCCACAGCTCGCCCACCAGCGGCACGAACTGCGCCGGGTTGTCCTTCAGGCTCTCCAGCAGGACGGTGAAGGCGCCCTTGCCGTCCTGCTTCGGCAGCAGGCCGACATCCTCGGCGAACATGGAGAACAGGCAGCGGCTGAGG
The DNA here is from genome assembly GCA_016703785.1 of Betaproteobacteria bacterium. Lineage (GTDB taxonomy): Bacteria > Pseudomonadota > Gammaproteobacteria > Burkholderiales > Rhodocyclaceae > Desulfobacillus. The sequence continues at coordinate 191,530 of JADJBM010000034.1, read as the reverse complement.
AAGCCGGCGACAAGTTCCGGCGCGTGGCCCGCGCCTTCCAGCGCCCGGGCGACCTCGGCCAGGCGCTCGGCCACCTCGCGCGTGACACGGGCGGTGGCGCGCGTCGGGTCGAGCGAGAGCGGGTCGAGCCACAGCGCCCTGAGCCGCGCGCGGACGGCCTCGTCGCGAAAGTCAGTCAGCCGGATACGGTGAGAGCGCGGATCGGGGAAGGGCGTGTAGGTGGCGCCGGAGCGGGAGAACTCGGCGTAGAGCTCGATGACGTTGCCGACATCGACCACGGCAAGGAAGGGCGGCCGCCCCTCCTCGGCCGGCAGGGCGCGGGCATAGGCCTCGGCCTGGCCGCGGGCGCGCTGCAGGGCGTCGTCGAAGCCCTTGCCGCCGCCGTTGACCACTTTCGCCTTGATCTTCTTCGCCTCCAGGACGAAGGCGCCGCGCTTGTAGCAGTCGATGAAGCCGTGCGATTCGCTGCCGTCGCCGTGGCGGAAGCGCACGCGGCGCTCGAAGACGTAGGCGTTGTCGCGCGTGTCGTCGCGCGCCGGGTCGGGCCGGGGCAGATCGAGCACTTCGCACAGCTCGCCGATGAAGAGCTGGTAGTTGGCACGTTCGCTGCCGCCGGCGGCCTGCCAGCGGGAAATGAAGCGCTCGATGCTTTCGTTTGTCATGGCTGGGGGGAGTTTATCGGAATCGCCCCAGGGCGTATAATGCCCAGCTTCCGAGGAGCGCTGCGAGGCGCCGCATCAGTCGGCCCCCAGGCTCGGTAAAGTTTCAACTGCGCTCACCTCAACCCGTGCCGGGCACGGAATGGCAGGTGAGCGGAACCCTCCCCCTGATCCATCCCCCCGGCTGCTTTGACAAGGAGCCAACATGAGTGCCATAGCAAAAGCCATTACCGGTTTCACCGACTATAAAGTCGCCGACATCAACCTCGCCGACTGGGGTCGCAAGGAAATCGCCATTGCCGAAACCGAGATGCCCGGCCTGATGGCCGTGCGCGAGGAATTCGCCGCCACCCAGCCGCTGCGCGGCGCGCGCATCACCGGCAGCCTGCACATGACCATCCAGACGGCGGTGCTGATCGAGTCGCTGAAGGCGCTCGGCGCCGAGGTGCGCTGGGCTTCCTGCAACATCTTCTCGACGCAGGACCACGCCGCGGCCGCCATCGCCGCCACCGGCACGCCGGTGTTCGCCTACAAGGGCGAGACGCTGGAGGAGTACTGGGACTACAGCCACCGCATCTTCGAGTGGCCCGGCCACGAGACGGCGGGCAAGGGCGCCAACATGATCCTCGACGACGGCGGCGACGCGACGCTGCTGCTCATCCTCGGCGCCAAGGCCGAGGGCAATCCCTCGGTCATCGCCCACCCGACCAACGAGGAAGAGGTCGCCCTCTTCGCCTCGATCAAGAAGCGCATCGCCGCCCAGCCCGGCTGGTACGCCAAGCAGCTCGCCGGCATCCAGGGCGTGACCGAGGAGACCACCACCGGCGTCAAGCGCCTCTACCAGATGGCCGCCGAGGGCCGGCTGCCCTTCCCCGCCATCAACGTCAACGACTCGGTGACGAAATCCAAGTTCGACAACCTCTACGGCTGCCGCGAGTCGCTGGTCGACGGCATCAAGCGCGCCACCGACGTGATGATCGCCGGCAAGGTCGCCGTGGTGGCGGGCTACGGCGACGTCGGCAAGGGCTGCGCGCAAAGCCTGCGCGGCCTCGGCGCCACCGTGTGGGTGACCGAGATCGACCCGATCTGCGCCCTGCAGGCGGCGATGGAAGGCTACCGCGTCGTCACCATGGACGAGGCGGCGGCGCACGCCGACATCTTCGTCACCGCCACCGGCAACCTGCGCGTCATCAACCACGAGCACATGAAGGCGATGCGCAACAACTCGATCATCTGCAACATCGGCCACTTCGATTCGGAGATCGACATCGCCTCGCTGCGCCCCTACCAGTGGGACAACATCAAGCCGCAGGTCGACCACGTCATCTTCCCGGACGGCAAGCGCATCATCGTGCTGGCCGAGGGACGGCTGGTGAACCTCGGCTGCGCCACCGGCCACCCGAGCTTCGTCATGAGCAACTCCTTCACCAACCAGGTGCTGGCGCAGATCGAGCTGTTCACCCGTGGCGGCCAGTACGAGAAGAAGGTCTACGTGCTGCCCAAGCACCTCGACGAGAAGGTGGCGCGCCTGCACCTGCAGAAGATCGGCGCGCACCTGACGGAACTCTCCGACGAGCAGGCCACTTATCTGGATCTGCCCAAGGACGGGCCGTACAAGCCAGAGCACTATCGGTATTGACGGAGCGCCATAACGGAACCATAATGGAACCATTCGGTTCCATTATGGAGTCAATCATGCCGAGTCTTTCCATCAAGGATGTTCCTGAATCCCTGCTCGAGGCCATGCGCCAGCGGGCGGCGCGCAACCACCGCTCGCTGCAAGGCGAGTTGATGGCGCTCATCGTCCAGGCAGCGGAAGCGGAAGCGCAGACGACCGTTGCGCCCGCGAAGCCGACCACCGCCCAAAAATCCATCGAGCAGATCGCCGCCGAGCATCGCGCGCGCTGGCCGCAGCCGCTCAAGGCCGGCCCGCGTGCCGTGGACATCATTCGCGCCGAGCGCGATGCGCGATGAAGCAGTCGGTCTTCGTCGCCGAGCCGCCCGCAGTCTATCGCCTGCGCCAGCCGCTGGTGGTCGACTGCAGCCTGTTGGCGGCGGTGCTCTTCGACGAACCCGAGCGCGATGATGCGGCAACCCGCATGTCGGGCTGCGAGCTCTTCGCGCCGCACCTGCTCGACTTCGAGATCGCCAGCGTGGCCCTGAAGAAATCGCGCCAGGGCCTGGCCGAAGTGGCTGCCTGCGGACTGGCCGACTACGGCGCACTGTCGATCCGGCAACGACCCATCGATCTCCAGGCGCAAGTCGCGCTGGCCCTGCGCTACGACCTGTCCACCTACGACGCGGCCTACTTGTGGCTCGCCGCCGACCTCAAGGCGCCGCTCGCCACGCTGGACCGGCGCCTCGGCGAGGCGGCGCAGCGCCACCTGCAGTCGCTCGAATAACCGCCTTCCTGACATGAAACCCGAAATCTCCTTCGAATTCTTCCCGCCGCAGACGGCCGAGGGCACGGAAAAGCTGCGCATCACGCGCAAACAACTCGCCCAGCTGAAGCCGGCCTTCTTCTCCTGCACCTTCGGCGCCGGCGGCTCGACGCGCGACCGCACGCTGGAAACCGTGCTGGAGATCCAGGCCGAGGGCCATCCGGCGGCGCCGCACCTGTCCTGCATCGGCTCGACGCAGGAGAACGTGCGCGCCGTGCTGGAGCGCTACCGGGCGGCCGGCATCCGCCGCATCGTCGCGCTGCGCGGCGACCTGCCTTCAGGCATGGCCGATCCGGGCGCGTTCCGCTACGCCAACGAGCTGGTGGATTTCATCCGGGCAGAAACCGGCGACTGGTTCCACATCGAGGTGGCGGCCTATCCGGAATATCACCCGCAGGCGAAGAGCCCGCGCGACGATCTGGAGAATTTCAAGCGCAAGGTGGATGCGGGTGCGAACTCGGCCATCACGCAGTATTTCTACAACGCCGATGCCTACGAGCAGTTCGTCGACCAGGCGCAGGCGCTGGGCATCACGCTGCCGATCGTGCCAGGCATCATGCCCATCGCCAACTTCAGCAAGATCGCCCGCTTCTCGGATGCCTGCGGCACGGAGATCCCGCGCTGGATGCGCAAGAAGTTCGAGGGCTTCGGCGACGACTCGGCATCGGTGCGCTCCTTCGGCCTCGATGTCGTCACCGCCCTGTGCGAGCGCCTGCTCGCCAACGGCGCGCCGGGCCTGCATTTCTACACCCTCAACCAGGCCGGGCTGACATCGACGATCTGGCAGCGGCTGGGGTTGTAGTTTCCCCGAAAGTCAGCCCCCACAATACGGCGAGGCGGGCTGCCTAGCGGCGCTTGCCGCCGCCGAGGATGGAGCCAAGCACGCCGCGCAGCACCTGGCGGCCAAGTTCGGAACCGATGGCGCGGGCGGCGCTCTTCACCGCCGCCTCGCCCGCCGACTGGCGGCGCCCACCGCCGCCGAATAGATCGCCCAGCGTGCCGAGAATGCCGCCGCCACTTTGCTGCTGTGGCGCCTGTGGCGTTTGGGGTGCCGGCGCGGGTTGCGCCTCGGCCGCCAGCGCGGTGCGCGCCTTGAGCTTCTCGTAGGCGGATTCGCGGTCCTCGGCCTTCTCGTAGTGGCCGTAGAGCAGCGAGCCCTTGATCGCAGTCGTGCGTTCCCCGGGCACGAGCGGCCCGATGCGCGAGGCCGGCGGCAGGATGAAGGCGCGCTCGACGACGCTCGGCCGCCCCTTCTCGTCGAGGCAGGACACCAGCGCCTCCCCCACGGCCAGTTCGGTGATGGCCGTCTCGGTGTCGAGCTTCGGGTTCTGCCGCAGCGTCTGCGCCGCCGTCTTCACCGCCTTCTGGTCGCGCGGCGTGAAGGCGCGCAGGGCGTGCTGCACGCGGTTGCCGAGCTGGCCGAGCACCGTCTCCGGCACGTCGAGCGGGTTCTGCGTGACGAAGTAGACGCCGACGCCCTTGGAGCGGATCAGGCGCACTACCTGTTCGATCTTCTGCAGCAGTGCCGGCGGCGCCTCGTTGAAAAGGAGGTGCGCCTCGTCGAAGAAGAACACCAGCTTCGGCTTGTCCAGGTCGCCCGCTTCGGGCAATTGCTCGAACAGTTCCGCCAGCAGCCACAGCAGGAAGGTCGAGTACAGGCGCGGCGCGTTGAGCAATTTGTCCGCCGCCAGAATATTGACGACTCCGCGCCCCTTGTCATCGGTCTGCATCAGGTCGGCGATGTCGAGCATCGGCTCGCCGAAAAAGCTGTTGCCGCCCTGCTCCTCGATCTGCAGCAGGGCGCGCTGGATGGCGCCGACGGAAGCCGCCGAGACATTGCCGTACTCGGTGGTGAACGTCTTCGCGTTCTCGCCGACGTGCTGCACCATGGCACGCAGGTCCTTCAGGTCCAGCAGCAGCAGGCCGTTGTCGTCGGCGATGCGGAAGATGATCTGCAGCACGCCGGCCTGGGTGTCGTTGAGGTTGAGCAGGCGCCCGAGCAGCAGCGGGCCCATGTCGGAGACGGTGGCGCGCACCGGATGGCCGGCTTCACCAAAAACGTCCCAGAACACGGCCGGGAAGGCGGCCGGCACAGGCTCGGCGATGCCGTGGGCCTCCAGCCGCGCCTTCAGCTTCGGCGTGATGCCGCCTGCGGCGCCAAGGCCGGACAGGTCGCCCTTGACGTCGGCCATGAACACCGGCACGCCGATGGCGGAGAGCCGCTCGGCCAGCACCTGCAGGGTGACGGTCTTGCCGGTGCCGGTGGCGCCGGTGATGAGGCCGTGGCGGTTGGCCAGCGCCGGCAGCAACGCCAGTTCGAGTTCGCCGGATTTCGCGATGATGAGCGGCTGGGCCATCTCAGCGCCCGCCCGGGGCCCCCCGGCGCCCCCCCCCCCCCCCCCCGGGGGCCGGGGGGGGGGGGGGGGGGGGGGGGTTCCCCCGGGGGCCCTCCCTGAGTGTAAAATCGCATTTTATCAGCGCAGTTCAAGGGAGAGGTTCGACATGGCCGGCCATTCAAAATGGGCCAATATCCAGCACCGCAAGGGGCGCCAGGACGCCAAGCGCGGCAAGGTCTTCACCAAACTTATCAAGGAAATCACCGTTGCCGCCAGAATGGGCGGCAGCGACGCCGGAAGCAACCCGCGCCTGCGCCTGGCGATGGACAAGGCTTTCGACAACAACATGCCGAAGGACACGGTCGAGCGCGCCATCAAGCGCGGCGCCGGCGAGCTGGACGGCGCCAGCTACGAGGAAATCCGCTACGAGGGCTACGGCATCGGCGGCGCGGCGGTGATGGTCGACTGCCTCACCGACAACAAGACGCGCACCGTGGCGGAGGTGCGCCACGCCTTCGCCAAGAACGGCGGCAACCTCGGTGCGGAAGGCTCGGTCGCCTTCCAGTTCAAGCATTGCGGCCAGTTCATCTTCGCCCCCGGCACCAGCGAGGACAAGGCCATGGAAGCGGCGCTGGAAGCCGGCGCCGAGGACGTGCAGTCCAACGAGGACGGCAGCATCGAGGTCATCTGCGCGCCGCAGGACTTCCATGCCGTCAAGGCCGGTCTGGAAGCCGCCGGCCTCAAGGCGGAAGTCGCGGACATCACCTTCAAGTCGCTCAACGACAGCGAGCTTGCCGGCGAGGATGCCGCGAAGATGCAGAAGCTGCTAGACGCCATCGACGCGCTCGATGACGTGCAGGAGGTCTACACGACCGCTGTCATGAACGAAAGCTAGCCGTGAGCGGCGAGCGGTCCGCCCCAGCCACGCCGATCCGCATCCTCGGCATCGATCCCGGCCTGCGCATCACCGGCTTCGGCATCATCGAGAAAACCGGGGCGAAACTCGGCTACCTCACCAGCGGTTGCGTCAAGACTCCGCAGGAGGGCGCGCTGCCACTGCGCCTGAAGACCATCCTCGACGGCCTGCGCGAGGTGATCGCCGTGCACAAGCCGCAGCAGGTCGCCGTGGAAATCGTCTTCGTCAACGTCAACCCGCAATCCACCCTGCTGCTCGGCCAGGCGCGCGGCGCGGCCATCTGCGCGGCGGTGGATGCCGACCTGCCGATTGCCGAGTACACCGCCCTGCAGGTCAAGCAGTCCGTGGTCGGCAACGGCCATGCGGCGAAAGAGCAGGTGCAGCACATGGTGCGCCGTCTGCTCGCCTTGCCGGGCGACCCCAGCCCGGATGCCGCCGACGCACTGGCCTGCGCCATCTGCCACGCCCATGGCGGCCAGGGGCTGGGCGGCCTGTCCACCACCGGCATGACGCTGCGCCGGGGGCGGCTGCCCGCCCCGGTTCAATCGCCTGCAGGACATCCCCCCTCCCGCAGATTTCCCACGCCCCCCCGCTTTTTTCCTCCGCTACAATTGCCCACCCATCTTCGGAACACGACCATGATCGGCCGCCTTACCGGCATCCTCGTCGAAAAGAACCCGCCGCAGATCACGCTCGACGTGGCGGGCGTCGGCTACGAAATCGACGTGCCCATGAGCACCTTCTATCACCTGCCTGCCACGGGAGAGAAGACGACGCTGCACACCCACTTGGCGGTGCGCGAGGACGCCCATCAGCTGTTCGGCTTCGCCACCGAAGCAGAACGCACCGCCTTCCGCCAGCTCCTGAAGGTCGCCGGCATCGGCGCACGCACCGCACTGGCCCTGCTGTCCGGGCTCTCGGTGGCCGAACTCGCCCAGGCGGTGGCGGCGCAGGAGCCCGGCCGGTTGACGAAGATTCCCGGCATCGGCAAGAAGACGGCCGAGCGACTGCTGCTGGAGTTGCGCGACAGGATGAAGGGGGTCGTCGCCGTCGCACCGGCGGCGGTACAAACCACGCCGAACGACATCCTCAACGCCCTGCTGGCCCTCGGCTACAACGAGCGCGAGGCGCAGGCGGCATTGAAAGCCCTGCCTGACGGCGTTTCCGTCTCGGATGGGATCCGCCAGGCGCTGAAGTCGCTCTCGAAAGCCTAGACGGGTTGGCATTCGGCGCCTGGACGACGGGGTACAATCCGCGCAGCATGGACAACAAACAACTCGCTCGCATCGTTCTGGTCACCCTGCTGGCGCTCGGCTGCTTCCTCATCCTGCAGCCCTTCGTCGCCGCGATCCTCTTCGCCGCCATCATCTGTGTCACCACCTGGCCGTTGCATGCCTGGCTGCTGGCGCGGCTGGGCAATCGCCCGGCACTTGCCGCCTCCCTCATGGCGTTGCTGCTGATGCTGGTGGTACTGCTGCCGACGGTCCTGCTTGCCGCTGGCCTGGCCGATGCCGTGCCACCATTGGTGGACAAGTTGCGCGCCCAGTTCGAGCGCGCCCTTCTCGGTCCGCCTGAATGGCTGAACGGCATTCCCTTCGTCGGCGATCAGCTGGCCGCCTATTGGCAAGGCCTGACAGAAAGCCGGGAGGAGCTGACGAAGCTACTCAAACAGTTCTACGACCCGACGCGCAAACTGCTGCTGAAGATCGTCACCCTGACCGGCGAAGGCCTGCTGCAACTGGTGCTGGTCTTGTTCATCTCCTTCTTCATCTACCGCGACGGCACGGCCCTGGCCGAACGCCTGAACAACGGCAGCCGCAAGCTGGCCGGCGACCTGGGCGTGCACATGCTGTCCCTGTCCCGCGGCACGGTCATGGGGGTCATGATAGGCATCGTCGGCACAGCGGCAGCGCAGGCCTTCGTGGCACTGATCGGCTTTGTCATTGCCGGCGTGCCAGGCGCCCTGCTGCTGGCGGCGGCGATTTTCTTCCTCTCCATGATCCCGGTGGGTCCGCCGCTCATCTGGGGCGGCGCCGCCTACTGGCTCTACGATCAGGGCCAGACCGGCTGGGCGATCTTCATGGTGATCTGGGGCGTGGCCGTCATCAGCAGCATCGACAACTTCGTCAAGCCGCTCCTCATCAGCCGCACCGCCAGCCTGCCCATCCTGCTCATTGCCCTGGGCGTCTTCGGCGGCATACTGGCCTTCGGTTTCATCGGCATCTTCATCGGCCCGGTGCTGCTGGCCCTCGGCCTCGTCCTCGCCAACGAATGGACGTCCTCCCTGCGTGACATGAAGGCACGAGAATGATCGAAACCGATCGCCTGATTTCCGCCACGCCCGAATCCACGCAGGAGGCGCAGATCGAGCGCGCCCTGCGGCCGCGCAAGCTGGAAGACTATGTCGGCCAGCAGAAAATCCGCGGCCAGCTCTCCATCTTCATCGAGGCGGCAAGAAAACGCAGCGAAGCGCTCGACCATGTCCTGCTCTTCGGCCCGCCCGGCCTCGGCAAGACCACCCTGGCGCACATCATCGCCCACGAAATGGGCGTCAACCTGCGCCACACCTCCGGCCCGGTGCTGGAGCGCGCGGGCGATCTCGCCGCCATCCTCACCAACCTCGAGCCGCACGACGTTCTCTTCATCGACGAGATCCACCGCCTCTCGCCGGTGGTGGAGGAAATCCTCTACCCGGCACTGGAGGACTTCCAGATCGACATCATGATCGGCGAGGGGCCGGCGGCGCGCTCGGTGAAGCTCGACCTGCCGCCTTTCACCCTGGTCGGCGCCACCACCCGCGCCGGCATGCTGACCAACCCCCTGCGCGACCGCTTCGGCATCGTCTCGCGGCTGGAGTTCTACACGCCGGAGGAGCTGACGAAGATCGTCACGCGCTCCTCGCAGCTGCTGAAGGTGGAGATCGCCGCGGAAGGTGCCTTCGAGATCGCCCGCCGCGCCCGCGGCACGCCGCGCATCGCCAACCGTCTGCTGCGCCGCGTGCGCGACTTCGCCGAGGTCAGGGCGGAAGGCGACATCACGCAGCCGGTCGCCGATGCGGCCCTGACCATGCTCGACGTCGACCACATCGGACTCGACATCATGGACCGCAAGCTGCTCGGCGCCGTTCTGGAAAAGTTTGGCGGCGGCCCGGTCGGACTCGACAATCTGGCGGCGGCCATCGGCGAGGCGCGCGACACCATCGAGGACGTGCTCGAGCCCTACCTCATCCAGCAGGGTTATTTGCAGCGCACGCCGCGCGGTCGCATGGCCACGGCCGCCACCTGGCGGCACTTCGGCCTGGCCGCCCCGAGCCAGAACGGCAGCGGGGAACTCTGGGGCCAATAACCCCGAATTGCCGCCTGTGGCGTTAACTCCGGACGATATAAGCGCTGGGGTAAAATGCCGGCATGACGCCTGTCAGCCAATCCGCACCTGGATCGTTTTCCTTCCCGGTGCGCGTGTATTACGAAGACACCGACACGGCGGGCATCGTTTATTACGCCGGTTATCTGCGCTTCATGGAAAGGGGACGCACCGAATGGCTGAGGGCGCTGGGTGTCGAGCAGCTGCAACTGGCTCAGAAGGCCGGCATCGTCTTCGCCGTGCGCTCGCTCAACATCGAATACCTGAAGCCGGCGCGGCTGGACGACCTGCTCGCCGTGGTGACGGAGCTGACTTTGGCCGGACGCGCCCAGATCACGCTCAGTCAGCGCATTGAACGCGCAGGCGAAACCCTGGTCGAAGCGAGCGTCCGCATCGCCTGCCTGGACGCCAGGAAGATGAAGCCGGCCGCCTTGCCGGAGGAGATCAGAAGAAAAATGGGAGCACCATGAACGTCACCACGGATATGTCCATCCTTTCGCTCATCGCCGGCGCCAGCGTCCTCGTCAAGGGCGTCATGCTGCTGCTGGCGGTAGTGTCCTTCATGTCCTGGTACTGGATCTTCCGCAAGTGGTTCGCCATCCGCGATGCGCGCGCCAAGACCGACCAGTTCGAGCGCGATTTCTGGAGCGGCGGCGACCTCAATTCGCTTTACCAGAGCGCGGTCAACGACCGCCACAGCGCCGGCGCGCTCGAACGCATCTTCGAGGCCGGCTACCGCGAGTTCACCAAGCTGCGCGGACAGAAGTCGCTTGATCAGACCACCATCGTCGATGGCGCGCGGCGCGCCATGCGCGCCACCTATCAGCGCGAGATGGACAACCTCGAGGCACACCTGGCCTTTCTCGCCTCGGTCGGCTCGGTCAGCCCCTACGTCGGCCTGTTCGGCACGGTGTGGGGCATCATGAACGCCTTCCGCGGGCTGGCCAACGTCAGTTCAGCCACCCTGGCGCATGTCGCGCCGGGCATCGCCGAAGCGCTGGTCGCAACCGCCATCGGCCTCTTCGCCGCCATCCCTGCCGTGGTCGCCTACAACCGCTTCGCCCACGACATCGACCGCGTCAGCATCCGCTTCGAGAGCTTCACGGAGGAGTTCTCCAACATCCTGCAAAGGCAGTTGAGGTAAGGCACGCCAATGCGACAGCGCAGGCTAATGAATCAAATCAACGTCGTGCCCTACATCGACGTGATGCTGGTGCTGCTCGTCATCTTCATGGTGACGGCGCCGCTCATCCAGGTCGCGACAGTGGACGTGCCGACGGTAGGCAAGGCCTCCCAGGCGCCGTCCGACCCGCTCCAGGTGATCGTCAAGGCGGACCAGACGCTGGCCTTCCGCGCCACGTCGAACGAAGCGCCGCGCGATGTCACGCGCGAGGAACTGATGCAGCTCGTCACCGAGGCCCAGAAGAAGAACCCGCAGCAGGCCGTCGTCGTCGCCGGCGACAAGAGTGTGCGCTACGAGGCCGTCATGCAGGTGATGGATGCACTGCAGAAGCAGCAGGTCGTTCGCGTCGGCCTGCTGGTGCAGCAAGGGCAATGAGCGCCGTTTTCGACTCGCGCGAGGAGCCCGGCAAGAAAGTTTCGGCCGCATTCGCCGCGCTGGTGCATATCGCCCTGGCGACCCTGCTGATCTACGGCATCCGCTGGCAGACGGCGCCGCCCGCCGCGGTCGAAGTGGAACTGGTGCGTGCCGTGCCTTCCCCTCCCGTACCCCCGGTTGTCACGCCACCGGTACCCGAACCCGCGCCGCCGCCGAAAATCGAAACCAAGCCGGAACCGAAGCCCGTACCCAAGCCGGAACCGAAAGTCGAGCCGAAGCCCGCCCCGCCCAAGCCCGACATCGCGCTCAAGGAGAAGGAAAAACCGAAGCCCGAGCCCAAGCCGCAACCGAAAGTCGAACCGAAGCCGGAGCCCGACAGGGCAAGCCGCCAGCTCATGGCGGAGGCGATGAAGCGCGAACAGCAGCAAATAGAAGCGCGCAAGGCCGAGCAGGAGCTGGCGCAAATCAAGTCGGCCCAGGCCGCCTCCGCGCGCAGCAAGGCCACGGCAGACTATATCGGCAAGATCAAGGGCAAGATCAAGGGCAACATCGTGTTGCCGCCCGACATCAAGGGGAACCCCGAGGCGATCTTCGATGTCGTACAGCTGCCGAGCGGCGAGATACTCAGCGTCAAGCTGAGGAAATCCAGCGGCCATGCCGCCTATGACAGCGCCGTGGAGCGCGCCATCCTCAAGTCGAGCCCGCTGCCCAAGCCGGAACAGGGCGATCTCTTCAGCCGTAGCCTGGAGCTGAAGTTCCGGCCGCTCGAGGAATGAGGAGGGCAAAGCTTCAGCGAGGACTGACCTGCGCGGGGAGGTTAAGCGTAGCAGCCGTAGCTAGAATGTATAATTCGACGACAACCCCTACATCTCAGAGATGATGACCGTCTTCAGCCGCGTCCTGTTCGCCCTTGTTGTCTTCGCGCTGTCCTTTGCCGCGCGCGCCCAGCTCACCATCGAGATCACCGGCGCCGGGGCGAATCGCATCCCCATCGCCATCACCGACTTCGTCGGCGAGCCCGGCGTCTCGCGCGCCGTCGCCATGGTGGTGCGCGCCGACCTCGAGCGTAGCGGCCTGTTCAAGCTGGTCGAGGCCGGCACGTCGCTGGGCGAGAATGCCGCCGTCAATTTCGCCGACTGGAAATCGCGCGGCGCCGACGCCCTCGTGGTCGGCAGCGTCGCACCGGCCTCCAACGGCCGCTTCGAGGTGCGCTTCCGCCTGCACGACGTGCAGAAGCAGGTCTCGCTGGGTGGCCTGGCCTACGTCATGACGGCCCAGCAGGGGCGCGCAACGGGCCACCGCATCGCCGATTTCGTCTATGAGAAGCTGCTCGGCGAGCCGGGCATCTTTTCCACCCGCATCGCCTACGTCGTCAAGAGCGCCGGCCGCTTCGAACTGCAGATCGCCGACGCCGACGGCATGAACGCGCAGACGGCGCTGGCCTCGCGCGAGCCGATCATCTCGCCAGCCTGGTCGCCAGATGGCACCCGTCTCGCCTACGTCTCCTTCGAATCGAAGAAGCCGGTCGTCTATGTGCATTCCCTCGCCACCGGCCGGCGCCATGTCGCTGCCAATTTCAAGGGCTCCAATTCCGCCCCTGCCTGGGCGCCGGACGGCAACAAGCTTGCGGTGGTGCTGACCAAGGACGGTGCTTCGCAGCTCTATTCGCTCAATGCCGACGGCAGCGGCGTAGTGCGCCTGGCCTCTTCTGCCGGCATCGACACCGAGCCCTTCTTCTCTCCCGACGGCAAATTCATCTACTTCACCTCGGATCGCGGCGGCAGTCCGCAGGCCTACCGTATCGAGGCAGGCGGCGGCACGGCCCAGCGCATCACCTTCGAGGGCAGCTACAACGTCACGCCGCGCCTGTCGCCCGACGGCAAGAGCATGGCGTATGTCTCGCGCAACGGCGGCCGCTTCCAGCTCACCCTGATGGACCTCGCCACCCGCCAGACGCAGATCCTTACCGATTCCGACAAGGACGAGTCGCCCAGCTTCGCCCCCAACGGCCGCATGATCCTCTACGCTTCCGAGATCGGCGGACGCGGCGTGCTCGCCGCCGTTTCCAGCGACGGTCGCGTCAAGCAGAAGCTGTCGGTGCAGGCGGGTGACGTGCGCGAGCCGGCATGGGGCCCCTTTCTGAAACATTGATCGAAAATGGAGATAAGACTATGCGCAAGGAACTGATGATTATTCTGGGTGCAGCCCTGATTGCCGGCTGCGGCACGACCGGCGAGCCGGAGCAGTCAGGTGCCCCGGTGGAAGACCGCGGTGCAAAGAGAATCGAAGGCACCGAAGTCAAGCCGGTCACGGCGGTCGACCCGATGGGCGCAGCGCTGGCGGCCGTCAAGCAAGGCGTGCTGGCCAAGCGCAGCGTCTTCTTCGACTACGACAGCTACGTCATCAAGGACGAGTTCAAGGCGCTGGTCGAGGCGCACGCCAGGTTCCTGCGCGACAACCCGAAGATGAAGATGCTCATCCAGGGCAACACCGACGAGCGCGGCAGCCGCGAGTACAACCTCGCGCTGGGCCAGAAGCGGGCCGAAGCACTGAAGAAAATGCTCACCCTGCTCGGCGCCCGTGAAGACCAGGTCGAAGCCGTCAGCCTGGGCGAAGAAAAGCCCCGCTGCAGCGAGGCGAATGAGGGCTGCTGGTCGCAGAATCGCCGCGACGACATGCTCTACACCGGCGAGTTCTGATTCGTGATTCGCCGCCTGCTCCCGATTGCGCTGCTCGCCGCCGCCCTGCCGGCGCACGCCCTGTTCCCGGACAACGAAGCCCGTGAGAGCGTCGCCAAGCTGAAGGCCACTGTCGAACAACAAGCGCAGCGTCTCGACAAGCTGGAAGCCGTTTCGCGCGGCCAGATCGAACTGGCCAACCAGATCGAGGCGCTCAAGGCCGAGGTGGCCAAGCTGCGCGGGCAGGTCGAGGTATTGACCCACGAGATCGAGTCCACGCAAAAACGGCAGAAGGACTTCTATGTCGACCTCGACAACCGCTTGCGCAAACTGGAGCCGCAGGTCGGCACGGAAACTCGGCCGGGCGAGGCCAAGCCGGCGGCCGACCCGGCTGCGGAGACCCGCGACTACGAGGCGGCCTTGAATCTCTTCAAGGCCGGCAAGCACAAGGACGCGATGAACGCCTTCCTCAATTTCATCAAGGCCTATCCTGCCAGCCTCTTCCAGCCGTCGGCGCATTACTGGGCCGGCAGCGCGCATTACCAGCTCGGCGAATACAAGAAGGCCCTGGATCTCTTCGGCAAACTGTCCGCTACCTGGCCTGACGATGCCAAGGCGCCTGATGCACTGCTCGGACAGGCTAACTGCCAGCAGGAATCCGGCGATGCCAAGGGCGCAAGGAAGACCCTGGAAGCATTGGTCGCCAAGTATCCCGCCAGCGCCGCGGCAACAGTGGCCAAACAGCGCCTCGCCAAGAGACGCTAGCGCGGGCCGGCCAGCATAGCCCTGGTCATCTCGGCATGAATGCCGCTCCGACGATCGCGAGCCACGCTGCGTGACCGATCATTCCGCCAAACTGCGCGTCAGCGAAATCTTCCACTCCCTGCAGGGTGAAAGCAGCCGCGCCGGCCTGCCCACGGTGTTCGTTCGGCTGACCGGCTGCCCATTGCGCTGCACCTGGTGCGACACGGAGTATGCCTTCAGCGGCGGCGAGACCCTGACCCTGGGCGACGTGCTGATCGAAGTGGCGAAGCACGGCGCCAGGCAGGTCTGCGTCACCGGGGGCGAGCCGCTGGCACAGAAGGCCTGCCTGCCACTGCTCGGCGCGCTGTGCAATGCCGGGTACTCAGTGTCGCTGGAAACCAGCGGCGCGCTGGATGTTTCCGCTGTCGACTCGCGCGTCTCGCGCATCATGGACCTCAAGGCGCCGGCATCCGGAGAGACAGACAAGAACCTGTGGGGCAACCTGCCCTATCTGAACACGCAGGACGAAATCAAGATCGTGCTGGCCGATGAGGCGGATTACGCCTGGGCGCGCGAGGCGATTCGCAAGCGCAAGCTCGATGCGATCTGTCCGGTGCTGCTGTCCCCGGTGGCCGGGAAGCTCGATCCGAAGCTGCTAGCCGAATGGGTGCTGCGGGATCGCCTGCCGGTGCGCGTGCAGCTGCAGCTGCACAAGCTCATTTGGGGTGCGGAGAGAGGGCGCTAGCCTCTGTCATTCCCTGCGTCCCGCAGGGATTTCCTTTGGTCAGAAGCGGGAATCCATGAAACCCCGGGTCCCCATTTCCGCAGGGATGACGATGCGGGCGTACTCAGCACACCGGCGCGCCGTAAGCCCGCGAAAAGGGAATCGGCCCGGACAACGCCAGGCGGTCGCCGTCGCTCAGGATGACGCCTTCCTCGAAGCTGCCACCGAAAGACTGCAGGATGTTGTGGCCGTTGCGCCAGGCAGCAAAGATTTCCCGCTCGGGAATGCCCAGCCGGCGCGCCACTTCGGCGGGCGCAACGCCATCGGGCAGGGCAAGCCGCAACGGCTCATATCTGGGCACAAAACGGACCAGGCTGTTGTAGAGATGGACTTCAACTTCGATCATGGCGCGCATGGTATGTTTGACCCAACTCGAAATACTTGACCCGCATCAAACCCGATGACTGCAAAAGAAAAACGTGCTGTCGTGCTGCTCTCGGGCGGACTGGATTCCGCCACCACACTGGCCATTGCCCGCAGCGAGGGTTATGCCTGTCGCGCTCTTTCGATCGCCTATGGCCAGCGCCATGCGGCCGAACTGGAAGCCGCCGCCTGCATCGCCATGGCACTGGGCGCCCGCGAACACCGCCTGGTCGAAGTTGACCTCGGCCAGTTCGGCGGCTCGGCGCTGACCGATCGCCGCATCGACGTGCCTATGCGCGGCGTCGAACCGGGCATACCGGCCACCTACGTGCCGGCGCGCAACACCGTCATGCTGTCGCTGGCCCTGGCCTGGGCCGAGGTGCTCGACGCCCACGACATCTTTGTCGGCGTCAATGCGGTCGACTACTCCGGCTACCCGGACTGTCGGCCAGAATACATCGCCGCTTTCGAGGCCATGGCCAATCTCGCCACCAAGGCCGCTGTCGAGGGCGCCCGGCTGCGCATCCATGCCCCTCTCATCGCCCTCACCAAGGCCGATATCATCCGGCGGGGCGGGGCGCTCGGCGTCGATTACGGACTGACCGTCTCCTGCTATCAGGCCGACGATGCCGGCGCGGCCTGCGGATTGTGCGACTCCTGCCGACTGCGCCATGCCGGCTTCAAGGCCGCGGGTCTGCCCGACCCGACGCGCTACAGGACTGCTTGAGATATCGAATACAGCACGGTTATGCGATGGCAAACAAGACTAATCCACAGTGCCCTCGGTTTCATTAGAATCCGATGGTTGCGAAACTATAACTAAGCGCAAAAACACCGAGGAGGAAGCATGGAATTCACGATTCACAACCAGGTGCTGACGCTCGTCTTCGTCATCGCCATCGTCATGGGCGCGGTGGCGAACAAGACCAACTTCTGCACCATGGGCGCCGTCTCCGACTGGGTCAACATGGGCGACACCGGCCGCCTGCGCGCCTGGCTGCTGGCCATGGCCGTGGCGATCCTCGGCGTGGCCATCATGACCGGCGCGGGCATGGCCAGCATCGGCAACAGCACCTTCCCGCCCTACCGCACACCCCAGTTCGCCTGGCTGCGCTATCTTCTCGGCGGCCTGATGTTCGGCATCGGCATGACGCTCGCCTCGGGCTGCGGCAACAAGACGCTGGTGCGCCTCGGCGGCGGCAACATCAAATCCCTCTTCGTCCTGGTGATCGCCTCGGCCTGCGCCTACCTGATGCTGTGGACGGATTTCTACGGCGATGTCTTCCACTCCTGGATTTCTGCCACAACAGTAGATCTCGGCAAATCGGGCTTCCAGAGCCAGGCCGTGAGCGAGTTCTTCGGTAGCGGCAGCACCACGCAGGTTGCAACCGGCGCAGTACTCGGCCTGCTTCTCGCCGGCTTCGCCTTCGCCGCGAAGGATTTCCGCAGCAGCTTCGACAACATCCTCGGCGGCCTCGTCATCGGCCTCGCGGTGGTCGTCGGCTGGTACATTACCGCCGGTTCGATGGGCGCGTCCTGGAAGGAATGGGCGGAACTCGCCGAAACCGTGCCGAGCCGCGTCGAGGTGCAATCCTTCACCTTCATCAGCCCCATGGGTGACAGCGTCCGCTACCTGATGAGCCCCGACTTCGCCAACATCAATTTCGGCATCGCGGCCCTCACCGGCGTCATCGCCGGCTCCTTCCTCTACGCGCTGCTCTCCGGAAAATTCCGCTTCGAGTGGTTCGCCTCCGGCGGTGACTTCTTCAATCATGCCATCGGCGGCGTACTGATGGGCATCGGCGGCGTGCTCTCGATGGGTTGCACGGTCGGCCAGGCCATCACGGGCGTGTCGACACTTGCCATGGGCTCCATCCTGACCTTCCTCGCCATCGTCGCCGGCGCCGCGGGAACCATGAAGATCCAGTACTGGCGCATGATGCAGGAAGCATAATTGCCGCGAGCAAATTGACAGTCTGCGGGCCGCCTCCTATAATGCGCGGCTCTTTCGGGGGTCGTTAGCTCAGCTGGTAGAGCAGCGGACTTTTAATCCGTTGGTCGGCGGTTCGAATCCGCCACGGCCTACCACGAAACACCAGGGGGTTGGACGCAAGTCCAACCCCCTGTCTTTTTTCCCCATCTGGACTACTCCTTTCAGGCTATTCATCCATGCGGCATGCGGCCGATATGATGGGCGGCCCTGATACGGACATCCCCATGCGCCTCGACACCCTGACCTCTTTCCTGTTCCCCGAACAAGCCGTCATCAGCAACCGCGAAAAGATCATTACCGCGCTGGCGGGATTCGTCGCCATGGGCCTGGTGATCTGGGCGACGCAGCAACTGGCGCAGGCGGAGCATCGCCCCTACATGATCTCCTCCATGGGCGCATCTGCAGTGCTGCTCTTCGCCGTTTTCCACAGTCCACTCTCCCAGCCGTGGGCTTTCGTGGGCGGACACATGCTCGCAGCCATGATCGGTGTCCTCTGTGCGCACCACATTCCGAACCCGGTGCTGGCCACGGCGACCACCCTCGGCCTGGCCTTGCTCGCCATGCAATGGCTGCGCTGCCTGCATCCGCCGGCCGGGGCCACCGCGGTGTTCGCGGTCCTCGGCGGGCAGCCGATCCTGGATCTGGGGTGGAGCTACGTTTTTTCCGTGGTCGGCGCCAATGTCGCTTTCCTCCTGGCTGCGGCCCTGGTCCTCAACAACCTGCTGCCGGGCAGGCGCTACCCGATGATGCGGCTGAAGCCATCCGTGTCCGATGCGCCGGCGCAGCCTGCCGGCCGCGTCTCGCGACCCGAGCACGAGGATATCGTCGCGGCGCTGAGGAGCATGGACACCTTCATCGACGTGTCCGAGGAAGACCTCGAGCGCATTTACCTGCTGGCGACAATCAACCGCCAGAAGCGCAGCCTGGGCTCCATCGTCTGCAGCGACATCATGACCCGCAACGTCACCTCCGTGACTCCGGACACCGCCTTGTCCGCCGTCTGGGAAGTCCTGCGCCAGCGCAACATCCGCGGCGTGCCGGTCGTCGACGAGGAACATCGCGTCGCCGGCGTGGTGGCGATCTCGGACTTTCTCAAGAACACGGACTGGAACTGGAACCGCCGCAGCCGCCTGCGCTGCCTGATGTCGTCTCCCCGACGGGCGCCGATATCGGCCGCCGACATCATGACCGCGCCGGCCATCACGCTGCGCGAGGACGCGCATGTCGCAGAACTCCTGGCGACCTTCGCCAACAATGGCATCAACCACGTACCCGTGACCGACGATAAGGACCGGCTGGTCGGCATCGTCACCCGGCTTGACCTGCTGAATCTTTTCGGCAGCCAGATTCCTTCGCGCCAGGCCGCCTAAGCATGTTCCGATTCCGTCTTTCGGCCCGGGTTGCGGTTAACCGAGTTTGCCCACAGGCCCATCCCCGCCCATAATTGCCTTATCCATCAGGCAAAGAGGCGGAACGATGTTTCAGGTTCGCATCCACGGCCGCGGCGGCCAGGGCGTGGTGTCGGCAGCGGAAATGCTGTCGGTCGCTGCCTTCCTCGAAGACAAGCACGCGCAGGCCTTTCCCAGCTTCGGCTCGGAGCGCATGGGCGCGCCGGTGATGGCCTTCTGCCGCATCGACAGCAAGGAGATCCGCCTGCGCGAGCCGGTGATGAACCCCGACGCGCTGATCATCCAGGATCCCACCTTGCTGCATCAGGTCGACCTCTTCAGCGGCGTCACTACCGAAGGGCTGATCCTCATCAATTCCACGCGCAGCTTTGCCGAGCTGGGCATCGGCGACTTCGTCGAGGGTTTTCACCCGGATCTGCTGTGCACCGTGCCGGCCACCGAGCTGGCGCTCAAGCACGTCGGCCGGCCGCTGCCGAACGCCGCCCTGCTGGGCGGCTTCGCCGCGGTGTGCGATCAGGTCAGGCTCGAATCGGTGTTCGCCGCCATCCGCGAGAAATTCTCCGGCAAGGTGGCGGAGGGCAACGTCGCCGCCGCGCGCGAGGCGTTCGAGATCGTCATGAAGGAGCGCGAGGAGGCCAGCCATGCTTAAGCAGACCGAAGGCTCCCACGCCATCGCCGAATCCGTCGCCCTGTGCCGGCCGGAAGTGATCTGCGCCTACCCGATCACGCCGCAGACGCACATCGTCGAGGGCCTCGGCGAGATGGTGAAGGCCGGCGAGCTGCAGAACTGCGAGTTCATCAACGTCGAATCCGAATTCGCCGCGCTGTCGGTGGCCATCGGCGCTTCGGCAGCCGGCGCGCGCACCTACACCGCCACCGCCAGCCAGGGCCTGCTCTTCATGGCCGAGGCGGTGTACAACGCAGCGGGGCTGGGCCTGCCCATCGTCATGACCATCGGCAACCGTGCCATCGGCGCGCCGATCAACATCTGGAACGACCATACCGACTCCATGTCGATGCGCGACGCCGGCTGGATCCAGCTCTACGCCGAGACCAATCAGGAGGCGGCCGATCTGCACATCCAGGCCTTCCGCCTCGCCGAGGAGCTGTCGATGCCGGTGATGGTGTGCGTGGACGGCTTCATCCTCACGCATGCCTACGAGCGTCTCGACATCCCGACGCAGGAACAGGTCGATGCCTACCTGCCGCCCTTCGAGCCGCGCCAGGTGCTCGATCCAAGCGAACCGGTCTCCATTGGCGCCATGGTCGGGCCGGAAGCCTTCATGGAAGTGCGCTACCTCGCCCACCACAAGCAGATGCGCGCGCTCGAGCTGATCCCGCAGCTCTCGGCGGAGTTCAGGCAGGTGTTCGGGCGCGACTCGGGCGGCCTGATGCGCACCTACCGCGCCGAAGACGCCAAGACCATCGTCGTCGCCCTGGGCTCGGTCAACGGCACCATCAAGGACGTCATCGACGAACTGCGCGACGAAGGCTACGCCATCGGCGCCGCGACCATCCTCTCCTTCCGCCCCTTCCCGAGCGAGGAACTGCACGAGCTGCTGTCGCACGCCAAGCGCCTGGTGGTGATCGAGAAGTCGCTGGCGGTGGGCATCGGCGGCATCGTCTCGCACAACCTGCGCATGGCGCTCTCCGGCATTTCGCTGCACGCCTACACCGTGGTGGCCGGGTTGGGCGGCCGCCCCATCACCAAGTCCAGCCTGCGCAGCCTGTTCGAGCGCGCCCTGCGCGACGAACTGGAACCGCTCACCTTCCTCGACCTGAACCAGTCCGCCGTCGACCGCGAACTGGAACGCGAGAAGGCACGGCGACGCTCCGGCCCTTCCGCGGAAAACATCCTGCGCGACCTCGCCGGCGGCGCGCGCTAAGGAGAACACCATGGAACTGCAACCGATCAAGTTCTACCAGACCGGCACCTTCACCGTCGGCAACCGCCTGCTCGATGCCGACCAGCGCAGCGTGCAGGCCAACATGGAACGCACCAACTCGCTCAACTCGGGCCACCGCGCCTGCCAGGGCTGCGGCGAGGCGCTCGGCGCGCGCTACGCCATCGACGCAGCCATGCGCGCATCGAACAACCAGGTCATCGCCTGCAACGCCACCGGCTGCCTCGAAGTGTTCTCCACGCCCTACCCGGAAACCTCCTGGCAGATTCCGTGGATCCATTCGCTCTTCGGCAACGCCGCGGCAGTCGCCACCGGGGTCATGGCGGCGATGAAAGTGAAGGGTCGCAAGGACGTGCGCGTCATCGCCCAGGGCGGCGACGGCGGCACCACCGACATCGGCTTCGGTTGCCTGTCGGGCATGTTCGATCGCAACGACGACGTGCTCTACATCTGCTACGACAACCAGGCCTACATGAACACCGGCGTGCAGCGCTCCTCGGCCACGCCACCGGCGGCGCGCACGGCCACCACGATGGCGCTCGGGCCGGAACCAGGTGCGGTCTTCGGCCAGGGCAAGAACGTGCCGCTGATCGCCATGGCGCACGGCATTCCCTACGTCGCCACCGCGTCGGTGGCCTACCTGCGCGACCTCGAGGCGAAAGTCAGCCGCGCCATGACGGTGAGGGGCGCGCGCTACATCCACATCCTCGTGCCCTGCCCGCTCGGCTGGGGCGCGGCGCCGCACGACACCATCAAGCTGGCGCGGCTGGCGGTGGAGACGGGCCTCTTCCCGCTCTTCGAGGCGGAGCACGGCGAGGTGACAAGCTCGAACAAGATCCGCCACCGCGTGCCGGTGGAGGAATACCTCAAGCCGCAGAAACGCTTTGCGCACCTCTTCGGCAAGACGCCGGCAGTGGACACGCTCGCACGCATCCAGGAGATGGCCGACCGCAACATCCGCAAGTTCCGACTCATGGACGAACGCCGCCATGGATAAGCCCTTCGCCATCACCCTCGATCCCGGCTCCTCGCTCGCCAACCACACCGGCTCCTGGCGCACGACACGGCCGGTGTATGTCGACCGCCTGCCGCCCTGCAACCACGCCTGCCCGGCCGGTGAGAACATCCAGGCCTGGCTGTTCCATGCCGAGTCCGGCGACTACGAGGCCGCCTGGCGCGAGCTGGTGAAAAACAACCCGCTGCCGGCGATCATGGGCCGCGTCTGCTACCACCCCTGCGAAACCGCCTGCAACCGCGGCAGCCTTGATGAGTCGGTGAGCATCCACGCCGTCGAGCGTTTCCTCGGCGACGAGGCGACGAAGCGCAACTGGCAGGTCGAAGCCGGCGCGGCCAGCGGCAAGCGCGTGCTGGTGGTGGGCGCCGGCCCGGCCGGCCTCTCCGCCGCCTGGCACCTGCGACTGGCCGGCCATGCGGTGACGATCCACGAGGCCGGCCCGCTCTCCGGCGGCATGATGCGCTTCGGCATCCCCAAGTACCGCCTGCCGCGCGAGGTGCTCGACGCCGATGTGCAGCGCATCCTCGATCTGGGCGTCGAGCTGAAGCTGGACAGCAAGGTCGACGATCTGCAGGCGACGATGAAGACGGGCGGCTTCGACGCCTGCTTCCTCGCCGTCGGCGCCCACCTCGCCAAGCGCGCCTACATCCCGGCCGGCGATGCCGACAAGATCCTCGACGCGGTCTCGGTGCTGCGCGGCATGGAAGGCGAAGAGAAGCCACTGCTCGGCCGCCGCGTGGTGGTGTACGGCGGCGGCAACACCGCCATCGACGTCGCGCGCACGGCGAAGCGGCTCGGCGCGGAGGAATCCATCATCGTCTATCGCCGCACGCGCGAGAAAATGCCGGCGCACCACTTCGAGGTCGAGGAGGCGCTGCAGGAAGGCGTCATGATGAAATGGCTGTCCACCATCAAGGAGGCGGGCGAAGCCAGCTTCAAGGTGGAGAAGATGGCCCTCGACGAGAACGGCTTCCCGCAGCCGACGGGCGAGTTCGAGACCATCGAGGCCGACTCGCTGGTGCTGGCGCTGGGCCAGGACGTCGACCTCGGCCTGCTCGCCGCAGTGCCGGGACTGACTTTGGACAACGGTTCGGTGCAGGTCGACGCCGGCATGATGACCGGCCACCCCGGTGTCTTCGCCGGCGGCGACATGGTGTCAGGCGAGCGCACCGTGACGGTGGCCATCGGCCACGGCAAGAAGGCGGCGCGCAACATCGACGCCTGGCTGCGCGGCGAAACTTACGCGCCACCGCCGAAGCACGAGGTCGCCACCTTCGACAAGCTCAACACCTGGTACTACATGGACGCGCCGAAGACCGTGCAGCCGGTGCTCGACATCATCCGCCGCCAGGGCACGTTTGAGGAAGTGCTGGGCGGACTGGATGAAGGCAATGCCCTGTTCGAGGCGCGCCGCTGCCTGTCCTGCGGCAACTGCTTCGAATGCGACAACTGCTACGGCGTCTGCCCCGACAATGCCGTCATCAAGCTCGGGCCGGGCAAGCGCTTCCGCTTCAACTACGATTACTGCAAGGGCTGCGGCATCTGCGTCGCCGAGTGTCCCTGCGGCGCAATCCGGGTCGAGGCGGAAACGGTCTGATCACAGGCGCCTGCCGACCTCAGCCGAAGGGATCGGAGCCTGTTGGCTTGGGTCTTCTACAGGACCTGTGTCACCCTGATGCCCGGTCCTGTGTCGCCTGGACGGCAGTCTTTCCGGCCAAACGCCTCCTATAATCAGGGTTTTCCGCACAGCAAGCCAGTCAGCAGAAGGAGGGGATGATGGGAACGAAATACCAGGAGTTTCACCGCCGCTCGATCGAAGACCGCGATGCATTCTGGAGCGAGCAGGCCCGGCTGATCGATTGGCACAAGCCCTTCGGCCAGGTACTGGAATACAACAAGCCGCCCTTCGCCAAGTGGTTCGTCGGCGGCGAGACCAATCTCTGCCACAACGCCGTCGACCGGCACCTGAAGGATCGCGCCCAGCAGCCGGCGCTGATCTACATCTCGACCGAGACCGGCGAGGAGAAGACCTACACCTACGCCGAGCTGCACGCCGAAGTGCAGCGCATGGCCGCCGTGCTGCAGAGCCTGGGCGTCGGCAAGGGCGACCGCGTGCTGATCTACATGCCGATGATCGCCGAGGCCATCTTCGCCATGCTCGCCACGGTGCGCATCGGCGCCATCCACTCGGTGGTGTTCGGCGGCTTCGCCGCCAGCTCGCTCGCCACGCGCATCGACGACGCGCAGCCGAAGGTCATGATCACGGCGGATGCCGGCATGCGCGGCGGCAAGGCGGTGCCCTACAAGCACCTGGTGGACGAGTCGCTGCGCCTGGCGCAGACGCCGCCGAAAAAGGTGCTGATCGTCAATCGCGGCCTCGACAAGGCCATGTCGGCAGTCGAAGGCCGCGATGTGGACTACGCCACGCTGCGCGCGCAGCACATGGACACGCAGGTGCCGGTCACCTGGGTCGAGTCCTCGCATCCCTCCTACATCCTGTACACCTCCGGCACCACCGGCAAGCCGAAGGGCGTGCAGCGTGACACCGGCGGCTACGCCGTGGCACTGGCCGCCTCGATGCGCCATGTGTACCAGGCCAATCCGGGCGAGACCTACTTCGCCACCTCGGACATCGGCTGGGTGGTCGGCCACTCCTACATCGTCTACGGCCCGCTCATCAACGGCATGGCGACGGTGATCTACGAGGGCACGCCGCTGCGCCCCGACGCCGGCATCTGGTGGAAGATCGTGCAGGACTACAAGGTGACGGTGATGTTCTCGGCGCCGACCGCCATCCGCGTGCTGAAGAAGCAGGATCCGGCCTTCCTCAAGAAATACGACCTCTCCTCGCTGCGCCACGTTTTCCTGGCCGGCGAGCCGCTCGACGAAACGACGGCGCAGTGGATCGCCGAGGCGCTGGACAAGCCGATCTACGACCACTACTGGCAAACCGAGACCGGCTGGGCGCTGCTCACCGGCCTGCCCGGCGTGGAGCCGCATGCCACCAAGTTCGGCAGTCCCTCCTTCGCGGCCTACGGCTACGACGTGCGCCTGCTGCACGAGGAAACCGCCGAGGAAGTGGCCCCCAACGAGAAGGGCGTCGTCGCCGTCATGCCGCCGCTGCCGCCGGGCTGCATGAGCACGGTGTGGGGCCAGGACGAGCGCTTCGTGGAGACCTACTTCACCAGCTTCAAGGACAAGCTGATCTACACCACCTTCGACTGGGGCACCCGGGACGAGGACGGCTATTACTTCATCCTCGGCCGCACCGACGACGTCATCAACGTCGCCGGCCATCGCCTCGGCACGCGCGAGATCGAAGAGGCCATCAGCGCCCATGCCGCCGTCGCCGAGGTGGCCGTGGTGGGCGTGGCCGATCAACTGAAGGGGCAAATGCCGATGGCCTTCGCCGTGGTGAAGGATCCCGCCCGGGTCGCCACGCCGGAACTGAGCGCCGCGCTGGAGAAGGAGGTCATGGCCAAGGTGGACAGCCTGCTCGGCGCCATCGGCCGGCCGAAGCGCGTGCATTTCATCAACCAGCTGCCGAAGACACGCTCTGGCAAGGTGCTGCGCCGCTCGATCCAGGCCATCGCCGAAGGGCGCGATCCGGGCGACCTCACCACGCTGGACGACCCGATCGGCATCCAGATGGTGAAGGCGGCCGTGGAGGGGAAATAGGTCGGCCTGCCGCCGTATTCTGCAGGCTGACTTTTGGTTCGACCCCAAGCCGGCGCCGCGGGCTTCCCTCCTTTCCGCCTTTCCCCATTCCCAGTCGCCCCGCTTTGATCCAAGTCAATGCCCGCCGGCACCGACGGGCCTAGATTGCACCCTCCGGCGCCCGAGGCGCCGCCGTCCCTCCAGCCATGCTCAGCAACAAGCCCTTCGAACTCGTCTGCCCGGCCGGCGCCCTGCCCGCGCTGAAGGCCGCCGTCGACAACGGCGCGGACTGCGTCTACACCGGCCTCAAGGACAACACCAACGCACGCAACTTCACCGGCCTGAATTTCGACGACGCGCAGTTGCGCGAGGGTATCCGCTACGCCCATGATCGTCGGGTGAAAGTGCTGCTGGCGCTCAACACCTATCCGCAGACGGCGACCTGGTCGCGCTGGACGGCGGCCGTCGACAAGGCCGCCGATTTCGGCGTCGATGCCATCATCCTGGCCGACCCGGGGCTGATGGAATACGCGAAGACGAAGCACCCGCAGCTGCGCCTGCATCTCTCCGTGCAAGGCTCGGCGACCAGCTACGAGGCCATCAATTTCTATTACGAGCAGTTCGGCATCCAGCGCGCCGTGCTGCCGCGCGTGCTGGCCATGCCGCAGGTCGAGCACGTGGTGAAGAACACGCCGGTGGAGATCGAGGTGTTCGGCTTCGGCGGCCTGTGCGTCATGGTGGAGGGGCGCTGCGCGCTGTCCGCCTATGTCACGGGCGATTCGCCCAACACCGTCGGCGTCTGCTCGCCGGGCAAGGCGGTGCGCTACGAACAAACGCCCGAGGGCATGGAGACGCGCCTCAACGGCGTGCTCATCGATCGCTTCGCCGAGGGCGAGAAGACCGGCTACCCGACTTTGTGCAAGGGCCGCTTCGAGGTCAACGACGAGACCTACTACGCCATCGAGGAACCGACCAGCCTCAATACCCTCGAGCTGCTGCCGCATCTCATGCAGATCGGCGTCAAGGCCATCAAGATCGAGGGCCGCCAGCGCAGCCCGGCCTATGTCGCGCAAGTGACGAAAGTGTGGCGCGCAGCCATCGACCTTGCATTGAAAAACCGCCAGGGCTACACCGTGCGCGAGGCCTGGATGGCGGAACTCAACAAGGTCTCCGAGGGCAGCATGCACACATTGGGTGCTTACTATCGCCCGTGGAAATGAGATGAAGTTCCTGATTACCTATGAAAGTCGGCAGTAGTTGGAGGCACTCGATGTATGGCTCCCCCCCTTTACAAAAGGGGGGCGAGGGGGGATTTCGCAGCCGTCTGTGCGCAGACAACCGCCGTAATCCCCTGTCCCCTTTGCAAAGGGGAGACCCCATTCCCCAGCAGGCTGAGATTCGTTGGTAATCAGGATGAAGTTAGCTCTTGGCCCCCTGCAGTACTACTGGCCGCGCCAGCAGGTCCTCGATTTCTACGAGGCCATCGCGGCGACGCCGGTCGACATCGTCTACCTCGGCGAGACGGTGTGCGCGCGTCGCCATGAGCTGCGCGTGCAGGACTGGGCCGACATCGCGAAGAAACTCGCCGCCGCCGGCAAGCAGGCCATTCTCGGCACGCAGACGCTGATCGAATCCGAATCGGATCTGAAGACCCTGCGCCGCGTCATCGATGAAAAGGACTTCCTCATCGAAGCCAACGACATGGGCGCCGTGCGCCTGCTGTCCGCGGAAAAGCGCCCTTTCGTCGCCGGCCCGTTCCTCAACATCTTCAATGCCGCCACCCTGGGCATGATGGCGCGGCTCGGCGCCGTGCGCTGGGTGATGCCGCTGGAAATGTCCGCCGCCGTGTTGGCGGACCTGCAGGCCGCGCGTCCTTCCGGCCTGGAAACCGAAGTGTTCGCTTACGGACGGATGCCGCTGGCCTTCTCGGCGCGCTGCTTCACGGCGCGCCACTTCAACCTGCAGAAGGACGACTGCCAGTTCAAGTGCCTGGAGTTTCCCGACGGCCTGCTCATCAAGACGCGCGAGGGCGAGGAATTCCTCACGCTCAACGGCATCCAGACGCAATCGTCGAAAGTGTACAACCTGATCGGCGAGGTCGACGCCATGTGCGACCTGGGCGTCGACATCCTGCGCATCAGCCCGCAATCGCAGCACACCCTGGCGTTGCTCGACGTCTTCCGCCGGCACATCGACGGCACGCTCGATGCGGAGGCCGCACGCAGCGAGATGGTCGATCTGGGCCTGGCCGAACCTTGCAACGGCTTCTGGCACGGCAAGGCCGGCCTGGAGCAAATTGCCGCCTAGGCCGCCGCGCGGTAGACTTGCGGCATGGACCTCATCGAAAGCCTGCGCAAGGCCAACATCCCGCAGTTCGAGCTGCCGCGCTTCATCGGCGGCATCAATGCCCGCCTGCCGCAACTGCCGCCCACGCTGGGCCTGACCACGGCGCTGAACCTCGCGCTGGATCGCATCCTGCCGCGCGAAACGCTTGAACCCCTCACCGGCAAGCTGGTGTGCCTGCGCGTCACCGACGGTGGGCTGACGCTGCTATTCACCCTGACGCCGAAGGGTTTTCGACCGGCCGTCAGCACGACCAAACCGGATCTGACGATTTCCGCCAGGACACGGGATTTCATTGCGCTGGCCCTGCGCGAGGAAGACCCGGACACCCTGTTCTTCAACCGCCGCCTGATCATGGAAGGCGACACCGACCTTGGCCTGCTGGTGAAGAACACGTTGGACGCCGTCGACTGGCCGCGTCTGGAACCCGAGGCACTCCATCCCTTCCGCCTGCTGGCCAAAATACGCCTGCGGCTCGGCCCCTCCAGCAGGTAAAATCGCCCCTTTGATCCTGAGCAAGCCCCGCAGCGTCGGGGTCGTGCACAATTGCCCGATGTTGGAAGCCAGCAACCTGGAGTGCGTGCGCGGCGAAAAAAGCCTGTTCCGCGGCCTGTCGTTCCGGCTCGAGGCGGGCGCCTGCCTGATGGTGCAGGGCGCCAACGGCAGCGGCAAGACCAGCCTGCTGCGCATGCTCTGTGGCCTGGCGCAGCCGGCGCAGGGCGAGATCCGCTGGGACGGCGAGCCGATCCGCAAGCTGGCGGAGGAGTACCGCGGCGAGCTGCTGTACTGCGGCCATGCCGGCGCGGTGAAGGACGACCTGACGGCGCTGGAGAACGCGCGCATCTCGGCCACGCTGGCCGGCGCGCCTGTTGATGAAGCAGCGGCGCGGCAGGCGCTGCGGCAACTGGGCCTGAAGGGGCGCGAGGACCTGCCGGCGCGCGTGCTCTCCGCCGGCCAGAGACGGCGCGTGGCGCTCACCCGCCTGCTGCTGGAAAAACGCCGGCTGTGGGTGCTGGACGAACCGCTGACGGCGCTCGACAAGGCGGCGGTGGCGACGCTGTGCGGCGTCATCGACGCGCATCTCGCCGCAGGCGGCATGGCGGTGCTGACCAGTCATCAGGATTTGCCGCTGGCGGCGACGCACGTCGCACAGCTGCGGCTGGATTGATGGGCGAGACCAGCCTATTCGCAGCCCTCGGCGCGGTCATCCGGCGCGATCTGCTGCTCGCCATGCGGCGCAAGTCGGACGTGCTGACGACGCTGTTTTTTTTCATCATCGTCGTCAGCCTGTTTCCGCTGGGCATCGGGCCGGAGATGGCCATGCTGCGGCAGATCGCCCCCGGCGTGCTGTGGGTGGCGGCGCTGCTGGCGACCATGCTGTCGCTGAACCGCCTGTTCGCGGCGGATCACGCCGACGGCACGCTGGAGCAGATGGCCTTGTCCGCCGTGCCGCTCGGCGTGCTGGTGACGGGCAAGGTGATCGCCCACTGGCTGCTCTCCGGCCTGCCGCTGGCGCTGCTGGCGCCGGTGCTGGGCCTGCAGTTCGACCTGGCGACCGGTTCGCTGGGGGTGCTGGTGGTGTCGCTGCTGATCGGTACGCCGGTGTTGTCGCTGATCGGCGCCGTGGGCGCGGCACTGACTTTGGGCGTGCGCGGCGGCGGCGTGCTGGTGTCGCTGCTGGTGCTGCCGCTCTACGTGCCGGTGCTGATCTTCGGCGCTGGCGCGGTGGAAGCGGACCTTACCGGGCTGGGCGCGACGGCGCACCTGTCGCTGCTGGCGGCCTTTCTGGCGCTGGCGGCATTTTTTGGACCATGGGCAACAACGGTGGCTTTGAGAATCGCTTTGGAATGAACACCCGACTGATCAACTGGTTTGGCTACGCCTCGCCGGCAACGTTCTATCCCCTGGCCGGAAAGATGATTCCCTGGTTCTGGGCGCTGGCCGCACTGTTCGGCATCGCCGGCCTTTATGTCGGCTTCTTCGTCGCACCCACCGATGCGCAGCAGGGCGAGGGCTACCGCATCATTTTCATACACGTGCCGGCTTCCTGGATGTCGATGTTCATCTACCTGGTGATGGCCTTCTGGGCAGCGCTGGGCCTGGGCTTCAACACGCGGCTCTCCGGCATGATGGCCACGTCGCTGGCGCCGACCGGCGCACTCATGGCTTTCCTCTCGCTGTGGACGGGTGCGTTGTGGGGCAAACCGATGTGGGGCGCGTGGTGGGTATGGGATGCGCGTCTGACCTCGGAACTGATCCTGTTTTTCCTCTACATCGGCTTCATCGCCCTGCAGTCGGCCATCGACGACCCGCGCCGCGCCGACAAGGCCGGCGCCGTGCTGGCCCTGGTCGGCGTGGTGAACATCCCCATCATCTATTTCTCGGTGAAATGGTGGAACACGCTGCACCAGGGCGCCTCGGTCAGCTTGACCCGTTCGCCCTCGATGGCGCAGACCATGCTGTGGGGCATGCTGCTGATGGCGCTGGCCTTCTGGATGTATGCCATCGCCGTGTCGCTGACGCGGGTACGCGCCATCATCCTCGAGCGCGAGCGCCACGCCGGCTGGGTGGAGGAACTGGAAGAGGTGGCGACATGAGCAGAGCGCCCGCGCCCGCCCGCAATGGCGCCGGCCCGCGGCTTGGCGATTGCCCGCGCATGCGCGTCCGGAGGCGGCACCATGAACTGGGGCAGTGCTTCCGAATTCTTCGCCATGGGCGGTCACGCGCTTTACGTATGGGGTTCCTACGGCGCTTGCGCGCTGTTGATGGTCGTGGAACCAATTCTCGCCAGGAAGCGTCGAAGCCAGGCCCTTACCGAACTCAAGCGCGAGATTCGCGCCAACCAAGACTCCCAAGATGAAACCACGCCATAAACGCTTCGCCCTCATCGGCGGCGGCCTCGCCGTGATCGGCATTGCCGCCGTGCTGGTGCTCAACGCCTTCCAGAGCAACCTGGTGTTCTTTTTCACGCCGACGCAGATCGCGGCCGGCGAGGCGCCGAAGGGCAAGACCTTCCGCATCGGCGGCCTGGTGAAGGACGGCAGTCTGCAGCGGCAATCCGACGGGCTCACGGTACAGTTTGTCGTCACCGACACGGCGAAGGAATTCACCGTCGCCTACACCGGCATCCTGCCGGATCTTTTCCGCGAAGGAAAAGGCGTCGTCGCCCAGGGCAAACTCGGCGAAAACGGCCTGTTCACCGCCAGTGAAGTGCTGGCCAAGCACGACGAAAATTACATGCCCCCCGAAGCACAGCATGCGGTCGACGAGGCGCATAAGGCCGCCAGGACGGTGAAGCAATGATTACCGCCATCCCCCTCAGCCCCCCTTCCCGAGGAAGGGGGGTGACGCAAGTTCAGCCGCTTCGCGGCTTCCGGTTCATTGACATGACGCCTCCTTGGGGCGGCCCGGCGGAGGCGCCATGATCCCCGAACTCGGCCACTTCGCCCTGATCCTGGCGCTCCTCGTCTCGCTGGTGCAGGGCACGCTGCCGCTGATCGGTGCACATCGTGGCAACAGCGGCGGACGCGCCTGGATTGCCCTGGCGCGGCCGGCCGCGCGCACGCAGTTCCTCCTCGTCGTCTTCGCCTTCGCCTGCCTCACCTGGGCCTTCGTCGCCAACGATTTCTCGGTGGTCTACGTCGCGCAGCACTCCAACTCGCGCCTGCCGCTGGAATACCGCCTCGCCGGCGTATGGGGCGGACATGAAGGCTCGCTGCTGCTGTGGATGCTGATGCTGTCGGGCTGGACGGTGGCCGTCTCCCTGCTGTCGCGCCACCTGCCCGATGCCATGACGGCGCGGGTGCTCGGCGTGCTCGGGTTGATTGCGGTGGGATTCCTCGCCTTCATCCTGTTCACCTCCAATCCCTTCGAGCGCCTGCTGCCGGCGGCAGAGGACGGGCGCGACCTGAACCCGCTGCTGCAGGACCCGGGGCTGATCTTCCATCCGCCGATGCTCTACATGGGTTATGTCGGCTTCTCGATCGCCTTCGCCTTCGCCATCGCCGCGCTGCTCTCCGGCCAGCTAGACGCCGCCTGGGCGCGCTGGTCGCGGCCGTGGACGACGACGGCCTGGGCCTTCCTCACGCTCGGCATTGCGCTCGGTTCCTGGTGGGCCTATTACGAACTGGGCTGGGGCGGCTGGTGGTTCTGGGATCCGGTGGAGAACGCCTCCTTCCTGCCCTGGCTGGTCGGCACGGCGCTGATCCATTCGCTGGCGGTGACCGAAAAGCGCGGCTGCTTCAAGAACTGGACGGTGCTGCTGGCCATCGCCGCCTTCTCGCTCTCGCTGCTCGGCACTTTCCTCGTGCGCTCCGGCGTGCTCACCTCGGTGCACGCCTTCGCCACCGATCCGCGCCGCGGCATCTTCATCCTGATCCTGCTGGCCATTGTCATCGGCGCCTCGCTGTTCCTCTTCGCCCTGCGCGCGCCGAAAGTCGGTCTGGGCGGCAGCTTCGGCCTGGTTTCGCGCGAATCCCTGCTGCTGATGAACAACGTACTGCTGGTGGTGGCCGCAGGTTCGGTGCTGCTCGGCACGCTCTATCCGCTACTGATCGACGCGCTAGGCATGGGCAAGCTGTCGGTGGGACCGCCCTACTTCAACGCGGTGTTCGTGCCGCTCATGGTGCCGCTGCTCGTCCTCATGTCGCTCGGGCCGCTGGCGCGCTGGAAGCATGCCGACATGGCCGCCGTACTGCGGCGGCTGACTTTCGCTCTGGCGGCCGCCATCGCCATCGCCATCGCCGTACCGCTCATCTACGGGAAGTGGTCGACGCTCACCGCCATGGGCGTGCTGCTCGCCGCCTGGGTTGCCGGCGGCAGCGCCGTGGCCATCATCGAGCGTCTGCGCGCCGGCGGGCTGGGTGCCCAGCCGCTGCACTGGTGGGGCATGCACCTGGCGCATGTCGGCGTCGCCGTGTTCGTCCTCGGCGTGACGCTGGTGTCGTCCTATCAGGAGGAGAAAGACGTGCGCATGGAGCCGGATGACACCGTCTCGGTCGGCGGCTACAGCTTCCGCTTCATCGGCGTGCGCGAAGCCACGGGTCCGAACTACCGCGCCATGGTGGGCGAGCTGGAGCTGTCGCGCGACGGCAAGGTGCTGCGCACCATGAAGCCGGAGAAGCGCGCCTACCTGACATCGGCCATGCCCATGACGGAAGCGGCCATCGATACCGGCCTGCTGCGCGACGTCTACGTTTCACTCGGCGAACCCGTCGGCGAGCGCGCCTGGAGCGTCCGGGTGTACTACAAGCCTTTCGTGGACTGGATCTGGGGCGGTTGCCTGCTGATGGCGCTGGGCGGCATCGTCGCCATCAGCGACCGGCGCTATCGCATGAAGAAGGCGGCGGCCTCTGCGGCGATCGTGCAGGGAGCCCCGGCATGAACCGCTTCCTGCTGCCGCTGGGCATCTTCATCGTGCTGGTGGCCTTTCTCGCCGTCGGCCTGAACCTGAATCCGCGCGAGGTGCCCTCTCCGCTGATCGGCAAGCCGGCACCGGCCTTCGAACTGCCGCAACTGCACAAGCCCGAACTCACCTTTGCGCCGAAGGACATGCAGGGCAAGGTCTGGCTGCTCAATGTCTGGGCCTCCTGGTGCGTGTCGTGCCGCCAGGAGCACCCGATCCTCGTCGAGCTCGCCAGGACGGGAACGGTGCCGATCTACGGCCTCAATTACAAGGACGGGCGTGCGGACGCCCTGCGCTGGCTGAAGCAGTATGGCGACCCCTATGCGCTGTCGATCGCCGACGCCGAGGGCCGCGTCGGCATCGACTACGGTGTCTACGGCGTGCCGGAGACCTACGTCATCGACAAGGCCGGCGTCATCCGCTTCAAGCAGATCGGCCCGGTCACGCAGGATGTCCTGGAAGCGAAAATCCTGCCGCTGGTGATGGAGTTGAGCAAATGAAGCGCATTCTCCCGTTCGCCTTTCTGGCCCTGCTTGCGCTCCTCCCGGGTGCCGCATCCGCCAGGGAGGCCGCGCCGACCGCGCAGGATGTCGTCGTCGAGAAGCGCATGGTGGCTATCTCCGAGGAACTGCGCTGCCTGGTCTGCCAGAACGAATCGCTGTCCGGTTCGCAGGCCGACCTCGCCAAGGATCTGCGCCGGGAAATCCGCGAGCAGATCCAGGAGGGGCGCAGCGACCAGGAGATTCTGGACTTCATGGTCGGCCGCTACGGCGACTTCGTGCGTTACCGCCCGCCGCTCAAGGGCACGACCCTGATGTTGTGGTTCGGCCCGTTCGCGCTGCTGCTCGTCGGCGTCGTTGTGCTGGTGACCTACCTGCGCAGGCGCAATCGGCGTGTGGCCGAGACCCGCGCGGCCCTCTCGCCTGAAGAGCAGCAGAAGATCGACGCCCTGTTGGGCCGCAACGATGCAGGGCAAAAGCCATGACCGTATTTCTCGCCGCCGCCGCCGTCCTGGTCGTCGTCACCCTGATTTTCCTGCTGCTGCCCCTGCTGCGCCGGCCGACAGTGAATGCGGATGCCTCGCGCACCGCGCTCAATGCCGAAATCTACCGCGACCAGTTCGCCGAACTCGACAGTGACCTGGCCGCCGGCGTCCTCAGCAAAACCGACTACGAGGAAGGCCGCCGCGAGTTGCAGCGCCGCCTGCTGGAGGATGCCGGTTCGGACACAAAGTCAGCCTCCACAGGACGGCGGGCCGGCCTGAGCGCCCTGCTGATCGGCATCACCCTGCCCGTCGCCGCCGCCCTGCTGTACTTCAGCCTCGGCAACCTGCCGGCCTTGTCGCCCGAGCGCGCACAGCCGCCCAAGGTCACGGCGCAGCAGATCGAGGAGATGGTAGCCAAACTGGCGGCGCGCATGGAAGCCAACCCCGATGATCCCAAGGGATGGATCATGCTGGGTCGCTCCTACAAGGCCATGGGGCGCTACGAAGAATCGGCACAGGCCTTCGCCAAGGCCGAAACCCTCGTCAATGAGGATCCGCATCTGCTCGCCGAGTATGCGGAGGCTCTGGCCTTCGCCACCGGCGGCTCGCTCAAGGGCCGTCCAGGCGCGCTCATCGCCCGCGCCCTCAAGCTCGACCCGAATCATCCCGAAGCCCTGATCCTGGCGGGCACTGCGGCCTACGAGCGGGATGATTTCGCCGCAGCGGCCTTGTACTGGGAGCGTCTGCTCAAGCAACTGCCCCCCGACTCCGAAGACGCGCAAATGCTTTCCGAGAGCATCGACAAGGCACGCAAGGCGGCAAAAAAAGCCGGCAAACCCGGCCGCTCCAGCCGCGGACAATAGCCCCGCATTTTCTAGGGCATTTGTTGGAAGTTTGCTTTAGATCAATGTCGCACCGCAACATGCAAGCCATGATTCAGGACAGTTATATCAATCTATTCTGATAGTTGTATGACATTGCCTGGCCACGAGCCGGGCAATTCGACAATAAGGGAGTGAACATGGCGGATAGCAAAGGTTTGATTGGTCGATGCTGGCAGGCCCTGCGCCACCCCAGCGCGAAGTATTCGTTGCTGACCCTGCTGGTGGCCGGTTTCATCGGCGGCGTCGTCTTCTGGGGCGGCTTCAACACCGTGGTGGAGGCGACCAACACGGAGGCGTTCTGCATCGGCTGCCACGAGATGCGCGACAACGTCTACGAGGAATACAAAAAGACCATCCACTACAGCAACCGCACCGGCGTGCGTGCTGTCTGCTCCGACTGCCACGTGCCCAAGGAATGGGGGCCGAAGATGCTGAGGAAGATCCAGGCCTCGCGCGAGCTCTACGGCAAGGTGACCGGTACCGTCGACACGCGCGAGAAGTTCGAGGCCAAGCGCCTGCAGCTGGCCGAGCGCGAGTGGAAGCGCATGAAGGCCAACAACTCGCTGGAGTGCCGCAACTGCCACAGCCTGGTCAGCATGGACAGCGAGAAGCAGAAGCAGCGCGCCAGGAAGCAGCACGAACTGGCCATGAAGGGCGGCGATGCCTGCATCGACTGCCACAAGGGCATCGCCCACCAAAAGCCGCAGGGCATGAAGGAAGACGACGAAGACGAATAAGTCCAGCGTCGCGCAATCCCGGGGCAGGGGATATCCCTGCCCTTTTTTATTACACTGACGCCATGGTCGACATCAGCCGCCGCAAATTCCTGCGTGGCGACTTTTCCGCGCGGAAAGTCGTCGTGCGGCCGCCTTGGGCGCGCGCCGAGGCGGCCTTCCTCGCCACCTGCACGCGCTGCTGCGATTGCATCAATGTCTGTCCGCAGCACATCCTGGTGATGGACAAGGAGGCCCGGCCGACGGTCGATTTCAGCCGCGCCGAATGCACCTTCTGCGGCGAGTGCGTCGAGGCCTGCCGGCCGAAAGCGCTGGAAAAAAGGGAAGATGTGCCGCCCTGGCGGTTCAAGGCACAGATCCTGAGCAACTGCCTGGCCAAGGCGAACGTGGTGTGCCGCGCCTGCGGCGACGCCTGCGCGGTACAGGCCATCCGATTCAGCCCCGCCCTCATGGCCGCGGCGCAGCCCGCGGTGGATGGCGAAGTGTGCACCGGCTGCGGCGCCTGCTATGCGCCCTGCCCGGTGCAGGCGATCCGCATCGCCTGACGCCGCTTACTGCCGATCGGGGTTCTGGATGCTCGTCAGGTAGGCGAGGATGTCCTGTATGTCCTTTGCCTTGAGCCGGTTGAGGATGCCCACGGGGCCTTCCTCGTCGTGCGGACGCTCGCCCTTGACGTAAGCCTCCGCCTGCTTCATCAGGTAGTTGGTGTATTGCCCGATGAGCATGGGAAACTTGCCGCGGCCGCGGCCGTCCTTGCCGTGGCAGGCCGCGCATTCCTTCTGGTAGATCGCCTTGCCGTTCTCCAGGTCGCCCTCGGCGCGCGGAATGATCATCACCTTCTCCGTCGCGGTCAGCCGGGTCAGGGCATCGTCACTGTCCTTGAACTCGGGCCATCTGGTCGGCAATTCGATGGCGGAGAGGTACTCGGACACCGCCTCGATGTCGGCGTCGGAGAGTTCCCGCTCCTGGGTATAGGGATACATCGGCAGATTGATGCGCTTGCGCGCGCGGAACGATTTCAGCTGGTCCTTCAGGTAGGCCGCGCGCTGACCGGCGATGCGCGGATACTCGCCGCGCTTGCCACCCTGGCCGTAATCGCCGTGGCATGCCGCGCAAACACCATTGATCTCCTTGCCGGTATCGCCTGCCGGCGCGGCAGCCTGGAGCGCACCCGCCGCCGCCAGACAGATCAGCGCCGCCGCCAGGCGGTGGGACATGCGGTATGCAATTAACAACGCTTCATACATGGTTGGTGAATCCGATTGTTCAGCGATACGACCGAGGCGCCAGGCCAAGGGGCGAATTTTCGCCAATCACCGTGACCTGGGGATTGATGCCGATCAAAGCCCGTCGATGGTCGAAGTCATTCATGGCCGCTCTCGAAGCGGAACGGTACCGAAATGTCCTTGCGCCCGACTTCCAGCAAGACGGTCGCCTGCCAGATCATCCTGCCGGTGACACATACCGGCAGCGTGGTTTCGCCCACAAAACGCCCCTCGCCGACAGCCGCAAGCGGCAGGACATGCAGACCCATGTTCATGTCCACACCCTGGAAGCCGATTTCGACGCGATCGGCCTGCGTGCCACTGATCGACACCGACACGCGCAGCGGACTTGCCGTCGCCCCCGTCATGGGCTCCAGGGCAACCACCACGCGCCCGCCACCGGGCAGGGTGGATGCGCACGCCTGCCGATCGAGACGGCAATCCTCGACGAGCGGCAGGGAAACGTCGGCACGGGGCAGCCACAGATAGCCGATGGCGGCCGCAAGCAGCATGGCCAGAATGGCGCCAAGAGAATGATAAAAATAATTTCGCTCAGCCATGAATAAACCCCATGTCCGCCCGAGGAGAGCGCCGCGTCCCGGCACACCAGACACACCATGATAATTTGACATTCATCAAGGATTTATCAGGCTACTGGAATAAAGTGGGTGCGGCAAAGTGTCGCACTGGAAAGAATAGTATTTTATAATGCACTTATGGTTTCGCGCCGAGTTTCGCATTGCAGAAGCCTTGATCTTGCATGAAGTTAATTTTCAAGTCGTACAGTCTGATAGGGAGAACCTCCATGATAAAGACGAGTAAACGGGCGCTGTCGCTGGTGCTCGCGGCCGGAATCGGCATGACCGCCACCGCCGCATTGTCGGCAGAAACGCTTCAGGACGTCCTGAAGCGTCGCAATCTGTCGCAG
Organism: Betaproteobacteria bacterium; assembly: GCA_016703785.1. Lineage (GTDB taxonomy): Bacteria > Pseudomonadota > Gammaproteobacteria > Burkholderiales > Rhodocyclaceae > Desulfobacillus. The sequence continues at coordinate 153,167 of JADJBM010000034.1, read as the reverse complement.
CAGGATCTGCTGGCTGCGGCGAAAACCTATGTGCCGACCGGCAAGCGCGACGAATTCGTCGCTTTCAGTTCGGGCGGTCAGAGCGGACAGGTCATTGTCTACGCCGTACCGTCGATGCGCATCCTCAAGTACATCGGCGTGTTCACCCCCGAGCCCTGGCAGGGCTACGGCTACGACGAGAACTCCAAGGCCGTGCTGGCACAGGGCAAGATCGATGGCAAGGACATCACCTGGGGCGACACGCACCACCCGGCGATCTCCGAGACCAATGGCGAATACGACGGCCAGTTCCTCTTCATCAACGACAAGGCCAACCCGCGCATCGCCGTCATCGACCTGCGTGACTTCGAGACCAAGCAGATCGTGGTCAACCCAATCTTCAAGTCGGAGCACGGCGGCGCCTTCGTCACGCCGAACACCGAGTACATCATCGAGGCCGCGCAGTACGCCGCGCCGCTCGAGAACAAGAAGTTCTACCCGCTCGAGGAGTTCAACGAGAAGTACCGCGGCGGCGTCACCTATTGGAAGTTCGACCGCAAGGAAGGCCGCATCGTCCCGGGCGAATCCTTCTCTCTGGAGTTGCCGCCCTACTCGCAGGACCTGTCGGACGCCGGCAAGGGCCCGTCGGACGGCTGGTCGTTCACCAACTCCTTCTGCTCCGAGCGCTACGTCGGCGGCATCGAGAAGGGCCGTCCGCCCTATGAAGCCGGCTGCTCGGCGAAGGACACCGACTACCTGCACGTGATCAACTGGAAGAAGGCCGCCGAACTGGTCAAGGCCGGCAAGGCCAAGAAGATCAACGGCCACAACGTGATCATGATGGAGACGGCCATCAAGGAAGGCATCCTCTTCCTCGTGCCGGAGCCGAAGAGCCCCCATGGCGTCGACGTTTCACCGGACGGCAAGTTCATGATCGTCTCCGGCAAGCTGGACACCCACGTCTCGGTCTACAGCTTCGAGAAGATCCAGGCCGCCATCAAGGCCGGCAAGTTCGAGAGCAAGGATCCGTACGGCATCCCGGTGATCGGCCTCAAGGACGCCGTGCAAGTGCAGGTACCGCTGGGTCTCGGTCCGTTGCACACGCAGTATGACTCCAAGCCCTGCGTCGCCTACACCTCGCTGTATGTCGACTCGCAGGTGGCGAAGTGGAACTACTGCGAAGGCAAGGTGCTCGACAAGCTCAGCGTGCATTACAACATCGGTCACCTGATGACCATGGAAGGCGACTCGACCAAGCCGAAGGGCAAGTATCTCGTCGCGCTGAACAAGCTGGCGATCGACCGCTTCGTGCCGGTGGGCCCGCTGCATCCGCAGAACCATCAGCTGATCGACATCAGCAACGACAAGATGCAGCTCCTCTACGACATGCCGTTGCCGCTGGGCGAGCCGCACTATGTCGTGGCCATCGAGGCGACCAAGCTGAAGCCGGGCGTGCGCTACAAGGTCGGGACCGACAGCCGCACCGACAAGCCGCATCCGGGCGCCGTCAGGGCTGGCGAGGAAAAGACCGAGAAGAAGGGCAACAAGGTCACGGTCTGGGGCACGCTGATCCGCTCGCACATCACCCCCGAGACCATCGAGGCTGACGTCGGCGACGAGGTCACCATCCACCTGACCAACCTCGAGCGTGCGCAGGATGAGACGCACGGCTTCACCGTGTCGACCTACAACACGCACGCTTCAGTCGAGCCTGGCAAGACGGTGACGGTCAAGTTCAAGGCCGACAAGGAAGGCGTCTATCCCTACTACTGCACCGAGTTCTGCTCGGCGCTGCACCTGGAGATGCAGGGTTATCTCCTCGTCAAGCCGAAGGGCTGGAAGCCGACCAAGACGACGCTGGCCAAGGGCAACTACACCGAAGCCGACTACAAGGCGACGGTGAAGAAAGTGGCCGACACCCAGGCGATCATCGATTCCGTGGTGGCCTATATCACCAGCGTGAACTACAAGGACTTCCCGGATGTCGTGGCGATGGTGGAAGATGCCTTCGACCAGCTGGGCAAGACCAAAGGCCTGAAGGAGAAGCACGAGGCGTTCGCCGCCAAGAAGGAATGGGAAAGCGCCAACCTGTGGGCCGAGCAGATCTGGCAATACCAGGTCAAGACGGCCGACCTGGGCCTGCGCGCCAAGACCTATCTTGAGCAGAACGGCGCCAAGAAGATCAAGTAAACCGATCTTCAGCTGCACCCGCAACGGGGGGCGTGGGAACATGCCCCCCGTTTTTTTCCGGCATAATGCCACCACATGCGCATTGGCCTGATCGCAAGCTACCCCCACCACTATCCAGGAGACTTCACATGAAGCAACTACCCTATATCGCCGTCCTGGCCGGACTGACTTTCGCCGCCGGCAACGCGATGGCCCTTGACGGCGCCAAGCTCTATCAGGAAAAGACCTGCGTCGCCTGCCACGGCAAGGACGCCAAGAAGACCCTGACCCCGAACTATCCGAAACTGGCCGGCCAGAACGCCGCCTACGCCGAGAAGCAGATGCAGGACATCAAGAGCGGCGCCCGCGCCAACGGTCAGGCTGCAGCGATGAAGGGTGTCATGCATCTTGTGAGCGACGAGGAGATCAAGGCGCTTGCCGAGTACCTCTCCAAGTTGAAGTAAATCAGCCGCTTGCAAGGGCCGCGCGCAGCGGCCCTTGTTTACCCTTTGACACAAGTCAATGTGCCTCGGAGCTTATTCTCGGATAATTAAGGTATTCCTAATATTCTGTAGCGGGAGACTCATATGAAAAAAATTGCATTAGCCCTGACACTCGCCCTTTCCTCTGCCTTCGTGTTGGCAGGACCGCCCGCGCCGAAAGCCGCCGGCATCGAGTCCAAGGATTACCAATGGGCGAAGATGGAAGGTGAATTGAAAGAGGCGCTGAGCAAGAAAGGCGATGTCAAGCGCGGCCGCGATACCTACGAGATCTGCGGCGCCTGCCACCTGCCCAGCGGCGCGGGCCGTCCCGACGGCACCTTCCCGCAGCTCGCCGGCCAGCACACCACGGTGCTGATCAAGCAGATGGCCGACATCCGCATGGGCCTGCGCGACAACCCCACCATGTATCCCTTCGCCAAGGAAATGACCGATCCGCAGGATCTCGCCGACACCTCGGCCTACATCCAGAGCCTGTGCATCCCGACGGACCATGGCAAGTACGAAGGCGCCGATGCCGCCGCGCAAATAGCCAAGGGCAAGGATCTGTACGAGAAGCAGTGCAAGGAATGCCACGGCGCCAACGGCGAGGGCAAGAAGGACAAGTTCTATCCGGTCATCGCCGGCCAGCACTACAAGTACCTGTTGCGCCAGATGACGGAGATCCGCGACGGCCACCGCCGCAACGCCAACCCGGACATGGTGAAGGTCATCAAACCCTACACCAACGACCAGCTCGTGGCGATCTCCGCCTACCAGTCGAGCCTGAGCATGCCCGGCAGCATGTGCAAGCCGAAGGCCGGCAAGAAGAAGTAACTTCGTATTCCCTGCCGCCCGCTCGATCGGGCGGCAGTTCACTATAAAAACCGCGTCACCGCCGGGGGAGGCAAACCGGGGATGAATCCGCCTGCATCGCCGGCGGTTGGCGGTGCCGCCCCCGACAAGCGGCAGACCATCTGACAGAGAACCGACATGCCCGTCCAGAAAAATCCGAATTTCATCGTTGCCGCGCTGACCGGCATCGCCCTGGTGGCGATGGTCGCCGCCTACTTCGCGCCGATCTGGTGGGTCTCGCTCACCGCCCCGAACTATCCGGAGGACGCCTTCCCGGACGGCATCCGCATCCACTTCCATTTCGATGGCGTCTACAACGGCTGCAAGGTGGCCGGCGTCGGCACGCGCATGGCAGGGGAGATCATCCAGAGGGATCTCTCGCATGAGGACGAGCGCTACAATCCGATCACGGACAAAAGCAAGAATATCGACAAGGGCGCAGAAGGCCTCGACTGTGTCCACGAAATGAACACCATCAACCACTACGTCGGCATGTTTCCCATCGCCACCGGCGCGCCGGTGGAGAAGCCGCTGGCGAAATTCTTCTTCGCCTTCTTCACCTCGATGATGCTGGCCTTCGCCGTGGCGCAGAAGAAGCTGCGCCTGTTCGTGCTGGGTGCGGGCTTTGCCGCCACTGCCGCCTGGATGCTGGTCGACCAGTACGTGCTCGGCCACCTGGAAAGCCATGTGCAGGCCTACATGCAGGAATCCGGCACCTTTTTCAAGGAGCCGGAGCGGATCAAGCTCTGGGGCGACAACGTGCGCAACATCACGCACATCGTCATCGCCGGCCTGATCGTCGTCATGGGCATCGTCATCGCCGGCGTGGCGAAGCTGCGCAATTTCTCCCTGTTACTGGCCCTGGTGCCGGCGCTGCTTCCGCTCTACTTCGTCATCACCTACGCCGGCTGGCTGTGGTTCTTCGGCCACAACCTGCATCCGTGGGGCGCCTTCACGGTGAAGCCCTTCATGCCCACCGTATTCGGTGAAGGCAAGGTGGCGCAGTTCTCCACATATTCCTACCCCCATTGGGGTTATGCCCTCTTGCTGCTGGTGTTCGCCGCATTGATGCTGGCCCTTCTCATCCGCCGCAAGCAGATGCGCGAAGGCGGCGCGGAATAATTCGATGTTACGCACGCTCGCCCTCCTGGCACTGACGGCCGGCGGGCTGGCGGTCGCCGCCGCCACTTCAAAACCGCCGCCCGGCATGGGCGCTCCGGCCTCCGCAGGCTGGGGTTCGTCGACGGAACCCGCGCCGATGCCCACGGCACCCAACGTGCCGCATCTGCCCTGGCTGCAGACCCTGGTCGACCAGGCGCCAGCCGGGTCGACCCTGAAATTGCCGCCCGGCACCTATTCCGGTCCGGTCCTGGTCAACAAGCCGCTCGTCATCGACGGCGGCGGCAAGGTCGTCGTCGACGGCGGCGGCAAGGGCACGGTCTTCGTGCTGGAAGCCAACAGTTCGACGCTGCGCGGCCTGCACCTGAAAAATTCCGGCGCCTCACACGACTCCGACGACGCCTGCCTCAACGTTCGCGGCGACTACAACACCATCGAAGCCCTCGTCATCAGCGATTGCCTGTTCGGCATCGACCTGAAGCAGGCCAACGAAAATCTTATTCGCGGCAATAAAATCAGTTCAAAGCCGCTCAGCCTGGGCCTGCGCGGCGACGGACTGCGCCTGTGGTACAGCATGAACAACCGCATCGAGGACAACGAAGTGATCGACTCGCGCGACATGGTGGTGTGGTACTCCAACGGCAATGTCTTCAGCAACAACCTCGGCCGCCGCAGCCGCTACTCCATCCATTTCATGTTCGCCAACGACAACGAGGTGGCCGGCAACCGCTTCTACGATAACGCCGTCGGCGTGTACCTGATGTACACGGAGAGGGTGAATGTGCGCAATAACGTCATTTCGCACGCCACCGGCGCCACCGGCATGGGCATCGGCTTCAAGGAGGCCTCCAGCTCGGTCATCGAGGGCAACGAGATCATCTACTGCGCAGTGGGCATTGGCTCCGACCTGTCGCCCTTCGAGCCGGACTCGAAGATCCACTTCAGGAACAATCGCATTGCCTACAACGGCATCGGCATCATGTTCACCAGCGAACTGGGCGGTAACATCGCCGCCGGCAACGTCTTCGAGGGCAACCTCACGCACGTGATGCAGGCGGGCCGCGGCGCTTCGAACCTGAACGAATGGCGCGGCAATTACTGGGACGATTACCAGGGCTTCGACCGCGACGGCGACAATGTCGGCGACACGCCTTATGAGTTGTTTGCTTTCGCCGACCGCATCTGGATTGAAATACCGCCGGCGCGCTTCTTCAAGACCTCTCCGGCAATGGAGGCGCTGGATTTTCTCGAGCGCCTGGCGCCCTTCTCTTCTCCCGACCTGATGCTGCGCGACGACTCGCCGCGCTTCAAGAAACCAAGGAAACAAAGCCATGAGCGAGGATGACAGCCCCGAGGACGAACAGCCGGCCAAGCCAACCGGCAAGGTGAAGCCGCCGCCGCTCTCCCGGTCGAAGCGGCAGGCCCTGCGGCGCAAGTTCCTGCGCACCGTGCTGCTGACCGGCGGCGTGCTCGGCGCGGGCCTCTCGGGCTTCCTGCCCCTGGTCTATGCGCGCAAGCCGCGCCTGCGCCCGCCTGGGGCGCTGGACGAAAAGCATTTCCTCGCCTCCTGCATCAAGTGCGGCCAGTGCGTGCAGGTCTGCCCGGTGCAGGCCATCCGCCTGGCCGACCTCGTCGACGGCGTCGGCGTCGGCGCACCCTACATCGACGCGCGCGACCAGGCCTGCGACTTCTCCTGCGACGCCGTGCAGTGCGTCCTGGCCTGCCCGACCGGTTCGCTCACCTACAACAAGCCCGCCTTCCTCGAGACGCGGCCCGGCGCGCAGCTCGCCGCCAGGCCGATCCTGATCGCCAAGGAAGACGACCCCGAGCCAACGCTCAACTTCAGCGAGCGCATGGGCGTGGCGCGCCTCACCCGGCCCGAGATGTGCCTCGCCATCAAGGGCAAGGGCTTCAAGGGCCCGGCGCGCGGCCACACCTTCCGCGGCAAGATGCGCTACATGCGCATCAACCGCTGGAAGCCGATCCCGATCGCCGAATACCGCTACGAGGTGGAAGAGTGCGACTTGTGCGTACGCGAGTGCCCGATCAAGGGCGCCATCTCCATTGAGACGGTGTACGCGCCGGACGGCACGCAGCGCAAGTCACCTGTGGTACATGAGCCTTGCGTCGGCTGCGGGGTGTGCGAGATGATCTGCCCGACCGAGCCGGGCAGCATCGAAATTATGCCCAGGGAGGTGTGGAGAACATGAACGCAATCCTCAGAAAGCGCTTCCTCGAGCAGATCCTGGTGATGTTCGGCCGCGAGCCCAAAAAGCCCGAGGCGGTCAGCGAGGAAGCGCAGCAGATCCACATCGTCAAGCGCACCACCAACAAGGAGAAACTGCAGGCTGCGGCGGCGCATGCAGAGGCCCACATGAGCACCTCGCACAAGTGGCGCAACCGGCGCTGGATCACCCTGGCCCTGGTCAACCTGTTCTTCGTCGTCTCCTTCCACTATGACATCCAGATCCTGGAAGGCGCGCTGACCGCCTCGCGCTTCATTGGCTTCCACCTGATCGACCTCAACTCGGCAATGCAGGTGATGCTGGCGCACCGGAACATCATCACCAACCTGCTGATCGGCACCGGCACCGTGCTCGTGCTGTGGATCCTCTTCGGCGGACGGACATTCTGCTCCTGGGTCTGCCCCTACCACCTGCTCGCCGAGTGGGCGGAGAAGATCCACCTCTGGCTGGTCCGGGAAAAGCTGGTGATTGACCAGCCGGTCGACCGGCGCCTGCGCACCGTCTTCTGGGTCGTCTTCGCCCTGCTCGCCTTTGCCACCGGCTACACGGTGTACGAGGCCATCTCGCCCACCGGCATCGTCTCGCGCGCGCTGATCTACGGCCCGGGCCTGGCCATGCTGTGGGTGCTGGCCCTGCTGGTGTTCGAGGTCTTCTTCTCGCGCCGCGCCTGGTGCCGCTATGCCTGCCCGATCGGCCTGACCTACGGCGTGGTCGGCATCTTCTCGCCGCTGCGCATCAAGTACACGCTGGACGGCTGTTTCCATGAAGGCAATTGCCGCAAGGTGTGCCTGGTGCCGCATGTCCTAGACACCGTCATCAAGGGGCGCGCCGTGCATACGGAAGTGCCGATCGGACCGGACTGCACGCGCTGCGGCCTGTGCGTGGATGTCTGCCCGACCAGTTCGCTGACCTACGAGGTAAAAGGGCTCTCCAAGCTGCTGTAAGCCGGGTGCCGCCCGTATAATCCGTCCTTCATGATTCGATTCGAGAACGTCGCAAAATCCTTCAAGCGTGCCCGCGTCCTCGACGGCATCAGTCTCGAGATCGGCCTCGGCGAACGGGTCGCCCTGATCGGCTCGAACGGCGCCGGCAAGACCACCCTGATCCGCTGCCTCCTGGGCGAATACACGCACGACGGCCGCGTCGACATCGGCGGCCGATCGCCGCGTCTTGAGCGCACCGCCGTGCTGGGCGACATCGGCTTCGTGCCGCAGCTGCCGCCGCCGCTGAAGATGCCGGTGGGCCAGCTGATCGGATTCTCCGCCGCCCTGTGCGGCACCGACCCGCAGCGCATCCGCGATTTGTCGAGCCGCCTCGGACTGGACGTGGTGCCGATCCTCACCCGCCCCTTCGTCAAGCTGTCCGGCGGGCAGAAGCAAAAGGTGCTCATCGCCATCGCGCTAGGGCGCGAGGCGAAGGTACTGGTCATGGATGAACCGGCCGCCAACCTCGACCCCGAAGCGCGCAAGATCTTTTTCGAACTGCTCGCCGAGCGCCAGCACGACACCACCATGCTGATCTCCAGCCACCGCCTTGACGAGGTGGCCACGCTGGTCAATCGCGTCGTCGAGCTGGACATGGGTCGCGTCGTGCTGGACGATCGCGTCGCCGACGACGTGTCGCTCTCCGGCCTGCTCGACTGCCGCATTGAAGCACGCCGCGCCGAGCCCGCCTTCGTCAAGGCGGTGGGCGCCTGGAATTTCCGCGATACGGGCACCGGCCTGGTCTGGGAAGGCGAAGTCGCCGGACCGGACCGGCTGCGTTTCCTCGGCATGCTGTCGCGCTACGTCGCCGTGGTCAGCCACATTTCCATGCGCGAGCAGAGCGGCAAGGCGGGTCAATGAACCGTCGCCGCTTTCTTGCCCGGTTGGGTGCAACAGGACTGGCTCTCGGTCCGCTCGCGGCCGCCTTGAGCGCCTGCGGAAAAAAGGGCGACTGGCCCGAGGGCATGGCCGAAATCAAATGGGATCGCGATACCTGCGTACGCTGCAGCATGGTGATCTCGGACCCCCGCTTCGCTGCGCAAATGCGTGGCGGCGAGAAGGACACCGTCTTCAAGTTCGACGACATCGGCTGCCTGGTGATCTGGCAGCGCGACAAGGCGGCCGTCCATCCCTGGATGTCCAGCGCCGCGACGCGCATGTGGGTGGCCGACTCCAGCAGTATGGGCGAACGCTGGCTCGATCCGCGCACAGCCCACTTCATCGGCGGCAAGGCCTCGCCGATGGGCTACAACTTCGCCGCCGTCCGCGATGCCCCGCAGGAAACCCCCTTGGGGGGCGCCGTCCTCAAGGGACTGACTTTCGAGGCCATGCGCGCGCACGTGCTGGCGAAAGGGAAATAATCCAATGAAGGATCTCTGGCTCACCGCCAAGCTGGACATCGTCGAGTCGCTGCGCGCGCGCTGGTTCGCCATCTACAGCCTGGTCTTCGGCGGCCTCGTGGCGCTGCTCTTCGTCTTCGGCCTGACCGAGTCGCGCGTGCTCGGGTTCATTGGCCTGTCGCGGCTGCTCGTCACCTACATCCAGCTTTGCATGGCGATCCTGCCGATCTTCGTCCTTATCACCACGGTGCGCTCCGTGGCGGGCGACCGCGAAGCAGGCGTCTTCGAGTACCTGCTGTCGCTGCCCGTCGGCCTCGCCGCCTGGTTCTGGGGCAAGATCCTCGGCCGCTATCTGGTGATCTTCCTGCCGGTGTTCGCGGCGATGGGCGGCGCAGTGCTGTGGGCGCTGGTGCGCGGCATCGAAGTGCCCTGGGGCATGTTCGTTTATTACACGGCGCTGCTCGCCGTCATGGGCTGGTGCTTCCTCGGCATCGGTATGCTCGTCTCCGCGCTGGCGCGCAGCACCGACGTTGCCCAGGGCATGGCCTTCATGATCTGGCTGACCCTGTTGCTGTTTCTCGACCTGATCCTGCTCGGCGTCATGATCCAGGGCCAGGTACGGCCCGAGGTGGTGGTGGGCATCGCGCTCGCCAACCCGCTGCAGGTGTTCCGCACGGCGGCGCTGGCCCTGTTCGATCCGCAGCTCATCGTGCTCGGTCCCTCTGCGTACGTCATCCTCGACACCTTCGGCGTGGCCGGCTACAAGCTTTTTGCACTGGCCTACCCCGCCGCCATCGGAGCGCTCTGTGCCGGCGCGGGCTACCTGTTCTTCCGCCGCGGCGACCTGCCCTGAGATGACAGCCTATCCCCCAGCCCCTTTCCCGAGGAAAGGGGTGACGCCGGTTCAGCCGCTACGCGGCTTCCATGTCGTTGGCTTCATGCCTCCTTGGGGCGGCCCGGCGGAGGCATGAGATGACAGCCCGTCTGTTTGCGCTGCTTTGGGTTCTGCTGGCACCGGCCGCCTGGGCGCCGGCGTTCGCGCAGTCTTCGGCAGCGCCGCTCTTCGCCGCAACCCTGCACGACTACGAGGACAAGCCCTTCGCCTTCGAGCAGTTGCGCGGCAAGCCGCTCATCGTCAATTTCTGGGCACGCTGGTGCGGGCCCTGCCGCAAGGAAATCCCCGAACTCACTACCGCACACGACAAGTACGCCAAGCGCGGCCTTGTCGTCGTCGGCATCGCCCTCGACGATAAGGTCGAAGCGACACAGGATTTCGCCAAGGCCTACGAGATGCGCTACACCGGCCTCCTCGCCAAAGAGGGCGGCATCGCCCTGATGCAGGCCAGCGGCAATCCCAAGGCGGTCGTGCCCTTCACCTTGGTGATCGATCGCAACGGCCAGGTCATCGGCAGTAAACTGGGCGCCATGAACAAGGCCGAGATCGAAGCCGCCGCCAAGCAGCTGCTACGCAGGAACTGAATCCATGCCGCCCCCCATGGAGCCGACGCTCGCCGCCTTCCCCAATCCCTTCCTGCGCTATTTCGCGGCGACGCGCCCGCCCTTCCTCAGCGTCACCTTCGCTGCCTGCCTGATCGGCCTGGCGACCGCCGCCCTCGACGGCGCGGTGCTGCGTCCGCTGGCGGCCTTTTTCACGGTGTTCTTCGCGCTGGTCGCCCACGCGGGCATCAACGTCCTCAACGACTACTACGATGCCCTCAACGGCACCGACGACGCCAACACCGAGCGGCAGTTTCCCTTTACAGGCGGCAGCCGCTTCATCCAGAACGGCGTGCTCAGTCCGCGTGCCGCCGGCATTTTCGGCTATGCCCTGCTCGCCTCGGTGGTTCCTGCCGGCCTGTGGCTGGCCTGGAGTTCGGCCAGCGGGCTGATTCTCATCGGGCTGGCCGGGCTATTCGTCGGCTGGGCCTACTCGGCGCCGCCGCTGAAATTCATGAGCCGCGGCCTGGGGGAAGTCGCAGTGGCCTGTGGCTGGCTTATCGTCGTCGTCGGCGCCGACTACGTCCAGCGTGGCGCCTTCGCTTCCACGCCCTTCATCGCCGGCCTGCCCTATGCGCTGCATGTCGCCAACGTGCTCTTCATCAACCAGTTCCCCGACTATCGTGCCGATGCCGCCACCGGCAAGCGCAACTGGGTCGTGCGGCTCGGTCCCCGGGGGGCGCGCTGGGGCTATCCCGTCATTTCGGCTGTTGCCTATGGCTGGCTGATCATCGCGGCAATGCGGGGTGCCTTGCCCTGGACGGCACTGATCGCGCTGGCCGCGCTCCTGCCGGCCAGCGCCGCTACGAGGCAATTGCTGGCCCATGCCGACCGGCCCGCTGAACTGGTGCCGGCCATCCGCGCCACCATCGGCGCCGCCATGCTGCACGGCATCCTGCTCGCCGTCGGGCTGGCGGCGGCCCGCTTCCTCAGCTTGCATTGAAGGCAAGTGCGATGGCGGCTTACGTCATAGGCCACATCAGCATCAAGGATCCCGAAAAATGGGAGGCCTATCGAAGCCAGGTGCCGGCTACGCTGGCGCCCTGGAATGCCGAGATCGTCTTCCGCGGCAAGCGCGTGGCCGTGTTCAGCGGAGAACATCCTCATGCGGATACGGTGGTGCTCCACTTTCCGGATGAAGCCGCTGCCCGCGCATGGTTCGCCTCGCCGGCCTATCAGGCGTTGGCCCCCTTGCGGGAACAGGCCGCAGATGTGGTACTGATCGTCTACGAGGCATAGCTGGTCTCGAATGGGCGAAAAAAGGCCGTGACCGGCTCTGCCGGTCACGGCCTGATGGAGCTGATCCAGCCCTGACGCGAAGGGGCGCGCTCGCTGCTACTGCTTCGGCGGGATGTTACCGACGAAATTCTGTTCCACCAGCGGCTTGGCGTCCACCTGCGGCACATGGCAGGTATTGCACTGGTAGCGGTCCATGGTCAGCGTCTTCTTCGTGCCGTCGCTGCTGAAGGCGAGATGACTGTCGCCCAGCTTGGGCGCCTTCTTCTCGCGGTACTTCTCCGGGCTGTGACACTCCATGCACTGGTTGTCGGTGACGGTGATCTCGTCGAAATTATCGACGGCATGCGGCACCAGCGGCGGCTGTTCCTTGAACGTTCGTGCTATCGGCTGCTGCAAACCGGGTTTCTTGCCGACATACATTTTCTGCTCGGGCGCCTGATCTGCTGCCGCAGTGTCCGCGCCGCGCAAGGTTTGCACGCCGGCCATCTGCTGGGCAATGCTCCACCCGGAAATCGCGGCAAACACTGCCGCAAGAACTATCGTGACGGACCTTTTCATGATCGTCTCCCTTCGCGTCAAAAGTTAAAAAACATTACCCAGTTACTTGCACGCCGCCGACGCAATCTCATGCGCCTGCGACGGAGCGTTCACTTCCTTGTTGCCGAAACGCGTGCCGAAGCTGAATACATCCTTCGAGCAGACATCGATGCAGCGGCCGCAATTGGTGCAGTTGGCCGCCAGGATCACCGGCCCCGCCCCATCCATGCCCTTCAGCGCAGGGCGGATCACCTGCGGCTCGGGGCAGACGACGAAGCAGTCCATGCAGTCGTTGCAGGCGGCGCGCCTGACCGCCACCGTCCTCGCCAGGCTGACTTTCCCCAGCAGGCTGTAGAAGGCGCCCACCGGACACAGGTGTCCGCACCAGCCGTCCTTCATCACGAACAGGTCGAAGAGGAACACCGCCAGGATCACCGCCCAGGCGGCGCCGATGCCGAAGATCACGCCGCGATGGAACATCGAGACGGGATTGATCAGTTCCCACGCCAGCGTGCCGGTTGCCAGCGCCAGCACGAGCGTCATGGCGAGTATCCAGTAGCGCGTCTCGCGCGAGACATGCGCGCCGCCCTTGATGCCGATGCGCTCGCGCAGCCACGCCGCCGCGTCGGTCACCATGTTCACCGGGCAGGCCCAGGAGCAGAACACGCGCCCGCCCACCAGCAGGTAGAACGCCAGCACGATGGCCGCACCGACAAACGCCTTCATTTCCGGCATGTGGCGCGTCAGGAGCGACTGCAGCAGGATGTAGGGATCGGTCAGCGGCAGGACATCCAGCGTGTAGCTGAAGGTCAGGTTGCCCTTGACGATCCACACGCCCGCCAGCGGGCCGAGCAGGAACAGCGCCAGGATGCCCAATTGCGAGGCGCGCCTTGCCAGCAGCCATTTGTGTGCGCCCAGCCAGCCCTTGGCCGCCACGGCTTCTGCGCCGATACTCACAGCTTGCCTCCTTGAAGTGCCTTTGGCGCAGCGGGTTGCGTGCCGGGTGCGGCAGGCGACGCCTCGTTGCCCGGCACGAAGCCGCGGCCCGATTCGTAGCGCAGGCCCTCCGGCAGGTTGTAGCGATGCTCCAGGTCGGGCGCCACCAGGCTGCCGCCGGCCTTTTCCTTCTCCACCCAGCCGAGCCGGTAATGCTTGCCCGGCTCGCCGCGGGCGAGTTCGGTCGGATAAACCTTGATGGCCGCCACCGGCAGGGGGCAAGCCTTCTCGCACTTGCCGCAGCCGGTGCAGGCATCGGAGTGCACCACGGGGATGAAGAGGGCATGCTTGCCGGTGCGGGGATTGAGTTGCTGCTCCAGCGTGATGGCCTTGTCGATCACCGGACAGACGCGATGGCAGATATCGCAGCGCAGGCCGAGATAGTTCAGGCAGTTCTCGTGGTCCACCAGCACCGCGAGACCCATCCTGGCCTTGTCGATGTCGGTCAGTTTGTGGTCGAGCGCACCGGTCGGACAGGCCTTGACGCAGGGAATGTCGTCGCACATCTCGCAGGGCAACTGGCGCGCGACGAAATAGGGCGTGCCGGTCGCCACCGGCTCTTCAGGTTTGGCCAGGCTGAGGATGTCGTAGGGACAGTCGCGCACGCACAAGCCGCAACGCACGCAGGCGCCGAGAAAATCCTTCTCCGCCCCCGCACCGGGCGGACGCAACGCCAGCGGCGGCAGCGCCTTCGCCTGCTTGGCATACAGGCCGATGCCGATGCCGAGCAGGCCGACGCCACAGGCCATGCGCGCTGAGTCGAGCAGGAACTGCCGCCGCGCTTGCGCAGCGGCAGATGCCTTTTTCGGCTTGTCGGCTTCCATCATGAAATCGGCTTACGCTTGCGGGCGGGCAGCCCGTAGTGCAGACCACTATGGCGCCCGCCCGTGCGCTCCCTGATGCCTTATCCGGTCAGGCCTTGACGATCTTGACGGCGCACTTCTTGAAGTCGGTCTCTTTCGAGATCGGACAAGTGGCATCCAGCGTCAGCTTGTTCACCAGGCGGTGCTCGTCGAAGAAGGGGATGAACACCAGGCCTTCCGGCATCTTGTTGCGGCCCTTGGTATCGACGCGCAACTGGATCTCGCCGCGGCGGGTCACCGCCTTGACAACGTCGCCGCGCTTGAGGCCGCGCTTGTCGGCGTCCTTCGGGTGCATCCATACGACCGCGTCCGGGAAGGACTTGTAGAGCTCGGGCACGCGGCGCGTCATGGTGCCGGTATGCCAGTGCTCCAGCACGCGGCCCGTGCACAGCCACAGATCGTACTCGCTGTCCGGCGGCTCGGCGGCCGGCTGGTAGGGCAATGCGAAGATCACCGCCTTGCCATCCGGCTTGCCGTAGAACTTCACGCCCTCGCCCTTCTTCACATAGGGGTCGTAGCCTTCGCGGAAGCGCCACAGCGTTTCCTTGCCATCCACCACCGGCCAGCGCATGCCGCGCACCTTGTGGTAGGTATCGAAAGGCGCCAGGTCATGCGCGTGGCCGCGGCCAAACTGCGCGTACTCCTCGAACAGGCCCTTCTGCACATAGAAGCCGAATTGCTTCGATTCGTCGTTGTCGAATCCCTGCTGCAGTTCGCCCATGGGAAACTTGTTCACCTCGCCGTTGGCATACAGCACGTCGTACAGCGTCTTGCCCTTGTGCTCGGGCATCTTCTCGATGAGTTCGGCCGGCCACACCTCTTCCACCTTGAAGCGCTTGGAAAATTCGACGTACTGCCAGAGGTCGCTCTTGGCCTCGCCCGGCGCCTTCACCTGCTGGCGCCAGAACTGGGCGCGCCGCTCGGCGTTGCCGTAGGCGCCTTCCTTCTCCATCCACATGGCGGTGGGCAGGATCAGGTCGGCGGCCAGCGCCGTCACGGTCGGATAGGCGTCCGAGACGACGATGAAGTTCTCCGGGTTGCGGAAGCCCGGATAGGTTTCGCCGTTGATGTTCGGCCCCGCCTGCATGTTGTTGGTGGTCGACGTCCAGTAGAAATTCAGCTTGCCGTCCTTCAGCATGCGGCTCTGGAGCACGGCATGGAAGCCGGGCTTGTCGGGGATGGTGCCGGATGGAATTTTCCAGGCTTTCTCGCAGATCTCGCGGTGCTTCGGATTCATCACCACCATGTCTGCCGGCAGGCGATGGGCGAAAGTGCCGACTTCGCGCGCCGTGCCGCAGGCCGAAGGCTGGCCGGTCAACGAGAACGGGCCGTTGCCCGGCTCGGAGATCTTGCCCACCAGCAGGTGCACGTTGTAGATCATGTTGTTCACCCAGGTGCCGCGGGTGTGCTGGTTGAAGCCCATGGTCCAGTAGGAGGTGACCTTGGTCTTCGGGTCGGCGTAGGCCTTGGCCAGCGCCTCGAGCCTGTCCTTCGGCACGCCGGAAATCTCGTGCGCCTTGTCGAGGGTGTATTCGGCGACGAAGGCCTTGAATTCGTCGAAGGTGATCGGGCTCGCCTTGTTCGGGTCGCCCTTCGGCTTGCCGTCGGCGCCGGGATAGCCGTTGTTGTTGGCGACCTGCTCGAGCGGATGGTTGGGACGCAGGCCGTAGCCGATGTCGGTGACGCCCTTGGCGAAGTTGACGTGCTTGGCGACGAAATCCTGGTTCACCGCGTTGTTCTGGATGATGTAATTGCAGATGTAGTTGAGGATCGCCAGGTCCGATTGCGGCTTGAAGATCAGCTCGGCGTCGGCCAGTTCGCAGGAGCGGTGCGTGAAGGTGGACAACACGTGCAACTTGACATGCTTGGCGGAGAGCCGGCGGTTCGTCAGGCGCGACCAAAGGATCGGGTGCATCTCGGCCATATTGGAGCCCCACAGCACGAAGGCATCGGCGTGCTCGAGGTCGTCGTAGCAACCCATCGGCTCGTCGATGCCGAAAGTGCGGATGAAGCCGGCCACGGCGGAAGCCATGCAGTGGCGCGCATTCGGGTCGATATTGTTGGTGCGGAAACCCGCCTTCATCAGCTTGGCGGCGGCATAGCCTTCCCAGACGGTCCACTGGCCCGAGCCGAACATGCCGACCGAAGTCGGCCCCTTGGCCTTCAGCGCGGCCTTGAGCTTCTCTTCCATGATGTCGAAGGCCTGCTTCCAGCTGACCGGGGCGAACTCGCCGTTCTTGTCGAACTTGCCGCCCTTCATGCGCAGCAGCGGCGTGGTGAGGCGATCCTTGCCGTACTGGATCTTCGAAAGGAAATAGCCCTTGACGCAGTTGAGGCCCTTGTTCACCGGCGCATCCGGATCGCCCTGGGTGGCGACGATGCGGCCGTCCTTGACGCCGACCAGCACGCCACACCCTGTGCCGCAGTAGCGGCAGACGCCCTTGTCCCAGCGTACGCCGTCGGCGCCCTGCGCCAGCGCCGCACCCGACATGGGCAGTGTGATTCCCGCGGCCGTCGCCGCAGCGGCGGCCGCATTGGCCTTGATAAACTCGCGTCGCGTCAGTTTCATTTGGAGCCTCCATTAAGTTCGGGCGTGACCTCGCGGCCAGCCTGCACGGGTACTTCGCTATCGGGATCGGATTCGTACTGGTGAAAGACCATCGCGACCGACATCACGCCATCCATCTGGCCGATGCGGTCGTATGTACTGGTGGTCTCGCCATCGGTTTCGGTTTCGATGGTGACCACGAGCTTGCCGTCCTCGGTGGCGGCCTGGATTTCCACGCCGGGGAGCTGCTCGAGACTGCCACGCACCGACGAGAGCTCGGTCGGCTTGGCGTGCACGATGATGCTGGAGATATTCATGATGCTCGCGGTTATTGCTTGCAAAGGCCATGCTAGTCCAACAGGTATTCGGTATGTATTGATAAATGTCAAGTTTCAGAACATATTAATTATTTCTAATTCCACGCCATGTTTTATCAAGCCATTGAATTGCGACATTCCGCTTTCTTCAGTGCTTTCCCGGGGCAGGCACGGCTGCGTGTTACAGTTTCGCCGACTGTTTTCGTCAACCATTTGCGCCATGAAACCCATCCTGATCCTGCTGATGCTCGCACTGAATCTCGCACCGGTTGCGCGCGCAGCCGATGTGCCGAACATCGCGGCGGCGGCGGATCTCAAGTTCGCCCTGACGGAAATCGCCGCGGCCCATACGCAGGCAGGCGGTGCTCGGGTCAATCTCAGCTTCGGCTCCTCCGGCATCTTCCGCCGTCAGATCGCGCAGGGCGCACCCTTCGAGCTGTTCCTCTCCGCCGATGAAGCCTACGTCGCGGCGCTGATCGCCGAGGACCGCGCCGAAGGCCCTGGCACGCTCTACGCGATCGGCCGCATCGTGCTCTTCCTGCCGAATGGTTCGCCCGTGAAAGCGGACAGCCGCTTGCGCGACCTGGTCGCGGCGGCGCGCGACGGCCGCCTGAAACGCCTGGCGATCGCCAACCCGGAACACGCGCCATACGGTCGCGCCGCGCGGGAAGCCCTGCAGCATGTCGGCGCCTGGGATGCGGTGGCGGACAAGCTGGCGCTGGGCGAGAACGCCGCCCAGGCGGCGCGCTTCGGCATCAGCGGCTCGACCCAGGCGGCGATCCTGCCGCTGTCGCTGGTGCGCAACGACGAGTTCGCCGGCAAGGGCGGCTTCGTCACACTGCCGGAATCCTGGCATGCGCCGCTCAGGCAGCGCATGGTATTGGTCAAGGGCGCCGGCAATGCGGCGAGGCGCTTCCACGACTTTCTGCAGACGGGGGAGGCGCGCGCCCTTTTCGCGAAACACGGATTTGTACTTCCGCCCGCCGGCGCGCAATAATCCCGCCCCATGGACTGGCCCGCGCTCTCCCTCTCGCTGCAATTGGCGTTCGCCACGACGCTGGTCCTGCTGCCGATGGCGGTGCTGCTGGCGCGGCCGCTGGCCTGGCGGCCATTCCCCGGCAAGAGCGTGGTCGAGGCACTGGTGGCCCTGCCGCTGGTGTTACCGCCGACCGTGCTCGGCTTCTACCTGCTGGTCTCCTTCGGCGAGGCCACAGCACTGGGCCAGCTGTATCACAGCCTCACCGGCCGCGCGCTGGTATTCACCTTCGACGGACTGCTGCTTGCCTCGGTCATCTTCAATCTGCCGTTCGCCGTGCAGCCGATGCAGCGCGCATTCGACGCCATCCCGCGCGAGGTACGCGAGGCGGCCTGGTGTTGCGGCATGACACGCTGGCAAGCGCTGTGGAAAATCGAGCTGCCGCTGGCCTGGCCCGGGCTGCTGACCGCCATCGTGCTGACCTTCGCCCACACACTGGGGGAATTCGGGGTCGTGCTGATGGTCGGCGGCAACATCGGCGGCGAGACGCGCACGATCGCCATTTCCATCTACGACCGCGTGCAGGCCTTCGACGACCACGGCGCGGCCGTCATGTCGGCGGCGCTGGTGGCCTTGTCGCTCGCCGCCATCACGGCGATCAACATGCTCGGCAAGCGGATCGGCCATCGTGGCTGAAGCCGCCGCGGGCCTGCAGGCGCAGCTGCGCCAGCGCGCCCCGATCCCGCTCGACGCGACCCTGTCCTGCGCGCCGGGCGAACTGCTGGCGCTGGTCGGCCCTTCCGGCAGCGGCAAGTCGACGCTCCTGCGCTGCATCGCCGGTCTGCACGCGGCGGCAGAGGGAAACATCCGCTGCAACGGCGACACCTGGTTCGATGCCGCCACTTCGGTCAATCATCCGGTACAGGCCCGGCGCATCGGCTTCGTCTTCCAGAGTTATGCCCTCTTCCCGCACCTGACGGCGCTGGAGAATGTCGCCGCTGCGCTCGGCCGCCTGCCCGCTGCCGAGCGCCTGGCGCGCGCACACGAGCTGCTAGCTCGCGTGCACCTGGATGGGCTGGAGAACCGCAAGCCGGCGGCGCTCTCCGGCGGCCAGCAGCAGCGCGTGGCGGTGGCACGCGCACTGGCGCGCGACCCGGCCGTGCTGCTGCTCGACGAGCCATTTTCGGCCGTGGACCAGGTCACCCGGCGCAAGCTGCAGCAGGAACTGGCGCGGCTGCGCGCCCACCTCGACATCCCGATGCTGCTGGTGACGCACGACCTCGACGAGGCGCGCATGCTGGCCGACCGCATCACCATCCTGCACCACGGCACGACCCTGCAGAGCGGCACCCCGGACGAAGTGATGACGCGGCCCGCCAGCGCCGCCATCGCGCGCCTGGTCGGCCTGCAAAACCTCTTCGAAGGGATGCTCGTCGGCGAAGGGGGCGGCCTGCGACTGGCCTGGCTCGGTCACCGTCTTGACGTGGCGCGCATTGCAGGCACGGCCGGCAATCGTGTCGCCTGGGTGATCCCGCCCGAAGGCGTGCTGCTGCACCGGCGCGAGCGGCCCTCGCGCGGCGAGGCGGAAAATCCTGTCGCCGGCACTGTCCAGGATTGCCTGCGACTCGGCCCCTTCACGCAGATCCGCCTCGTACCCGAAGGCGGCGGCGAACCGATTGCCTTCTCCGTGCCCACCCATGTCGCCGAACGCAACGAGATCGCGCCCGGCGCAATGGCGCGCGTTACCCTGCTCGCAAACAGCATTCACCTCATGCCGTATGAGCCGCCGGGCGCTCGCACGGCGGATCTGCCCTAGAACCGCTCGTCCTCGCGCAGGTAGCGCCATTTCCCGAGCGGCAGGTCGCCGAGCTTGACGCTGCCGATGCGCACGCGCTTGAGGCCCGTCACCTTGAGGCCGACCAGTTCGCACATGCGGCGGATCTGGCGCTTCTTGCCCTCTCGCAGGACGAAGCGCAGCTGGTCCTCGTTTTGCCAGCTCACCTTGGCCGGCTTGAGGGCCTGGCCGTCGAGCGAGAGGCCGTGGTTGAGCAGGGCCAGGCCCTTCGCATCCAGCTTGCCCTCGACGCGCACCAGGTATTCCTTCTCGATGCGCGAGTCCTCGCCGATGAGCAGCTTGGCGATGCGTCCGTCCTGGGTCAGCACCAGCAGGCCGATGGAGTCGATGTCGAGCCGCCCGGCCGGCGCGAGTCCCTTCAGGTGCGCCGGATTGAAGCGTTGCGGCGACCGATCACCAGCATGGCTCGAGCCGGCGGTGATGAGCGTGACCGCCGGCTTGTAGCCCTGCTCGGCCTGGCCGGAAACATAGCCGACCGGCTTGTTGAGCAGGATGGTGACGCGCGACAGCTGGCTCGATTGCGCCTCCTTGCTCAGGGTAATCTTCTGCGTCGGCAGTGCGCGACTGCCCAGTTCGGTGACGCGCACGCCGTCGACGAACACCCAGCCGCGCTCGATGTAGGCGTCGGCCTCGCGGCGCGAGCAGAGACCCTGTTCGGACATCAGCTTGGAAATGCGGACCTTGTCGTCTTCACTCATGGCGGCTCAATTGCAGGATGTCCTGCGAACCGGCGCGCTTCTCCAGCTCGCGCCGCAGGATGCGGTAGGTGTCGAGATCGAACAGCGGCTCGCAGCGCGCGTTGGCCGCTTCGTGCAGCTCGGCCTCGCTCTTCGCCGTGCCGAGGTAACACCAGGCTTCGAACAAGTGCCATTCGCAGCGCTCGCTGCCCGCATCGCGCTCGCGAATGGCGATGCGTCCCGCGAAGGGCCAGGCGCGCAACTTGAGTACGGCCAGCGCCATTTTCAGGCGCAGATCGTGCTGCTGCGAGCTTTCCTTCCCAATGCAGACGCCTTTGCAGCGTTTGATCTGCTGGTTGAAGCAGGAGCCCTTGCCCTGCTCCAGGCCGAGGCGTTTGAGGCACAAGCCGTACTCGGCGGCCAGTTCGCGCAGCGTATTGTTGGCCTCGCGCTTCGACTTGAACTGGCCGTAGAGCTCAGCGAGTTCTTCCGCCGGAATGCCCGCCAGCGGCACCAGTTCGAGGACGACGTCGCCATACTCCTTCAGGCGCAGTGCACACAGGTCGTCGTTGCGGCGCAGGTGGCGATTGTGAGTGGGCAATTTTTCCTTGATGAGACGCGCCTCCAGCAGCAGGGCGCCCAATTCCCCGGCCGTCTCGATCCACTCGACGCGCTTCACCTCCTGCGCGAGGCGCATGGCGCGCCCGCTGCCGTGGTCGGCGGCGAAATGGGACTGCACGCGCGAACGCATGCTGACGCCCTTGCCGATATAGAGCGGCAGTTCATCCGAGCCGCCAGGCGAGCGTGAATTATCGCCATAGAAGAGGTACACGCCCGGCCCTTCCGGCACCATGTCGAGCGCGCTGCGCTCCAGCCCGGAGGGCAGGCTGGGCGTCTTCATGGCTTTCTTCAGTGCAGCCTGGATCACCTCGGGTGGTTTCTCGGCATGCACCAACTTTACGAAGTCCCACAGCACGCGAGCATCACCGAGGGCTCGGTGGCGCGCGTCGCAGGAAAGGCCGTGACGGGAGATGACGGCATCGAGGCCGTGGCGGTGATGCTCCGGATACAGGGCGCGCGAAAGCTTGACGGTGCACAGCACGCGCGGCTGGAATTCCCTGCCCTGCCGCTTGAACTCGTTCTTGAGGAAGCCGTAGTCGAAGCGCGCGTTGTGGGCGACGAAGAGGCTGCCCTCGATGCGTTCGAACACCTCGTCGGCAATATCGGCAAAACGCGGCGCACCGCGCACCATCTCGTTGCTGATGCCGGTGAAGCCCTGGATGAGCGGCGGGATGGATTCGCCCGGGTCGACCAGAACGGACCACTCGTACTCGATCTGTCCGCCGGTCACCTTGACGATGCCGACTTCGATGATGCGGTCGAAGGCCGGATTGGCGCCGGTGGTCTCGAGATCGACGAAAACGATGGAGGGGGCGAGCAAGGTGTTGCGGCTGGCGAGAGTCAGCCGCCGTGCCACGGCGGCTGACTCTCACTCATCGGTAGACGTAGGCCTTCTGCGGCACTTTCGACTCTTTGAAACGCTGCTGATCGTCGGGCGTCTGCGGCGCCTTGTCCCACCACAGGGCGCGGCCTTTCTGCTGCTCGGCGGTTTCCTCGGGGTGCTTCGCCATCCATTGGCGCATGAACTGGGTGTGCTCGGATTCATACTGGGCCATGTCGCTGCTTTCGTGTGCTTCGGAAGGGCGAATTCTACTCCCGCACGCGGGAGATGCGCACCACCTCCGGAATGTGCCGCAGGGTACGCATGATCCGCGCAAGGTGCACGCGGTCGGTCACCTGCAGGATGAAGTCGATGGCGGTGCAGGCGTCGCGCTCCTCGTCCATGTTCACGTTGAGGATGTTCGAGCCGGCCTCGGCGATGCCGCCGGCGACCTTGGCGAGCACGCCGGGCGCGTTCTGCGCGACGACGCGAATGCGCGTGTCGAAGGTGCGGCCGCTCTCCGGCGCCCATTCCACGTCCAGCCACTTGTCCGCCTCCTGCACGCGCGACTTGATGATGCCCGGGCAGTCGAAGACGTGGACGATGAGTCCCTGGCCCTTCTTGATCGAGCCGACGACAGGATCGCCCGGAATGGGCTGGCAGCACCTTGCCAGCTGCACCGCCATGCCCTCGGTGCCGCGGATCGGCACCGGCCCCGCCGCGCGCACCTCGGCCTGCTGCGCCTCGCCGTGCAGCAGCAGGCGGCGCGCCACCACCGGCGCCAGGCGCTTGCCCAGGCCGATGTCCGTCATGACTTCCTCACGCGCCTTCGCGCCGGACTCGCGCAGCATTTTCTCCCAGCTGCTTTCATTCAACGTTTCAAGGCCGGCATTGAGGTCGGCGAGCGCCCTCGCCAGCAGCCGTTCGCCGAGCCGTGCCGACTCGGCCTGCTGCACGGTCTTGAGGAAATGCCGGATCTGCGAGCGCGCCTTGCCGGTCTTGACGTAGGACAGCCAGGCCGGATTCGGGTTGGCGTGCGAGGCGGTGATGACCTCGACCTGGTCGCCGTTTCGCAGCTCGGTGCGCAGCGGCATCAGCTCGTGGTTGATGCGGCAGGCAACGCAGCGGTTGCCGATGTCGGTGTGCACGGCGTAGGCAAAGTCCACCGCCGTCGAGCCGCGCGGCAGCGGCAGGATCTTGCCCATCGGCGTGAAGACGTAGACCTCGCCAGGGAAGAGGTCGATCTTGAGGTGTTCGAGGAATTCCGCCGAATCGCCCGAGGTCGATTGCAGCTCGAGCAGCGATTGCAGCCACTTGTGCGTGCGCTGCTGCAGCTCGGAGAGGCTCTTGTCGTCCTTGTAGAGCCAGTGCGAGGCGACGCCTGCCTCGGCGACGTGATGCATCTCGGTGGTGCGGATCTGCACCTCCACCGGCATGCCATACGGCCCGATCAGCGTGGTGTGCAGCGACTGGTAGCCGTTGCCCTTGGGGATGGCGATGTAGTCCTTGAACTTGCCCGGCACCGGCTTGTAGAGGCCATGCAGGGTACCCAGCACTAGATAGCAGGTCGGCACGTCCTTGACGATGACGCGGAAGCCGTAGATGTCGAGCACCTGCGAGAAGGACAGCGACTTGCCGCGCATCTTGCGGTAGATGCCGAACAGATGCTTCTCGCGGCCCATGACCTCGGCCTCGATCGCCGACTCGTCCATGCGCGCCTTGATGGCCTGCAGGATCTTGCCCACCACCTCGCGCCGGTTGCCGCGCGCCGCCTTGATGGCCTTCGCCAGCACGTTGTAGCGCAGCGGGTAGACGTGGCGGAAAGCCAGCTCCTGCATTTCGCGGTAGAGGTTGTTGAGGCCCAGGCGGTTGGCGATCGGCGCATAGATCTCCAGCGTCTCGCGGGCAATGCGGCGGCGCTTGTCCGGCCGCAGGGTGTCCAGCGTGCGCATGTTGTGCAGCCGGTCGGCCAGCTTGATGAGGATGACGCGCACGTCGCGCGCCATGGCCAGCAGCATCTTGCGGAAGTTCTCCGCCTGGGCGTCCTCGATGGACTGGAACTCGATCTTGTCCAGCTTGGAGACGCCGTCGACCAGTTCGGCCGTAACCTTGCCGAACTTCTCGCCGATCTCCTTGTTGGTGATCTCGGTGTCCTCGGTGACGTCGTGCAGCAGCGCCGCCATGAGGGCCTGGGCGTCGAGATGCCAGCCGGTGAGAATGCCGGCAACGGCGAGCGGGTGGGAGAAGTAGGGATCGCCGCTGATGCGGAACTGCCCCTGATGCGCCTCAGCCGAAAAGAGGAAGGCGTCGGCGACGCGCTCGATGTCTTCGGGCTTGAGGTAGGTGCCGAGGAGTTCCCTCAGCTTTTCCAGCTGAAGGCGCCGTTCGGTTTCGTAGGCCTCAGCGGTTTGCGGGCCGCAGGATGGCGCGGAAACTTGCATGTCCGGTCACCATCCTCTCCCGCGCGGCATCTCAGCGCCCGGCCGGCCGCCCGAAGGGCGCTGAGCGCCCCTCGGGGGCAGCGAACGCAGTGAGCGTGGGGCCGTTCATCTCAGGCCTGCCCGCGGTTGAGAATTTCCAGGCCGACCTTGCCTTCGGCGATTTCGCGCAAAGCGATGACGGTCGGCTTGTCCTTCTCGCCCTCGAGCATGGGCGTGGCGCCAATGGTGATCTGGCGGGCGCGATAGGTGGCAACCAGGGTGAGCTGGAAGCGGTTGGGGATTCTTTTTATACAGTCTTCGATGGTAACGCGGGCCATGATTTTCCTAAGTGTCCTGTTCGATGAACGAGAAAAGCGCGCGGTGGCGGATCCGTTGCGCATCGCAGCGCAGCCGCACCGCGCGCACTACGGTCTGGAGGTCTTCGATCGCCTCCGGCAATTTGTTGTTAATAATAACATATTCGAACTCGCCGACATGGCGCATCTCGGTCAGCGCGGCGGCCACGCGACGGGAAATGATGTCTGCGCTGTCCTGGCCGCGGTCCTTGAGGCGCCGCTCGAGTTCCTCGACAGAGGGCGGCAGAACGAAAATGCCGATGCAGGCCGGGAACAGCTTGCGCACCTGCTGCGCGCCCTGCCAGTCGATTTCCAGCAGGATGTCCCGTCCGGCCGCCATCTGCTGTTCGATCCACACGCGCGACGTGCCGTAATGATTGCCATGCACTTCGGCGCTTTCGAGGAACTCGCCCCGCTCGCGCATGGCGAGGAAGGCCGGCACATCGACAAAATGGTACTCGCGGCCGTTCACCTCCCCGGCCCGCGGCGAACGGGTGGTGTAGGAGACGGACAGCTGGATGCCGCTGTCGCGCTCGAGCAGCATTTTCACCAGCGTGGTCTTGCCGGCGCCGGAAGGGGCAGCAACGATAAACAGGTTTCCCGACATGCCTGAGATTGTACCTATCTCGGGCCCACCGCGCGATGCGTGGTAACGCGTCTAATAAGGCGCTTGCACCGGCTTGCCCTCTATTCGCTGCAGGCCGACAGATTCTATTTTCTTGAGTGAATATGCACGCGTTGCCATGAACCACGCCAGTGGCAAGACGCCGCCGAGGACGAAGAGGGCGCCGCCGATGATGCGTGCCCAGGTGAGGGTCTGGAAGAGGTCTCCCTGCACGAATGCCTGCGAGCGGGCGTGCCACAGGCCGTGGGCGAGCACGTCGTTCAACTGGGCGATGCCGACCGGGAAGAGGTCGATGGCCACCATCAGCATCAGGCCCAGGTTGAGCGACCAGAAGATGCGGCGCAGCAGGCGTGCATCCCAGGCCTGTGGCGCGATCAGGTAGCGGCTGCAGAAGAGCACGGCGGCGATGGCCAGGTTGCCATAGACGCCCATGAGCGCCGCGTGGCCGTGGTTGACCGTGAGATAGGTGCCGTGCTCGTAGTAATTGACGATTGGCAGATTGATGATGAAGCCGAACACCCCGGCGCCGAAGAAGTTCCAGAAATTCACCCCGATCAGGAACAGGAAGGCCTCGGCCTGGCCGAAGGCGGCGCGTCCGCCGACGCCCTCCAGGGCCCGCTGCGGCGTACTGCGGAATTGCCAGGCCTCCAGGGTGAGCAGGATCAGGGGCACCACCTGCAGGGTCGAGAAGATGCTGCCGATGGCCAGGGTCGCCTCGGGCTTGGCGTTCCAGTAGAAATTATGCGAGATGCCGAGCAGGCCCGGAGCCGAGGAACAGCAGCGTGGCCAGATAGACGATGCGCGAGGCGGCAGTGTGGCTGACGAAGCCCATGAGGACCATGAAATAGGCCAGTAGAGCCGTAGTGAACACCTCGAAGAAGGCTTCCACCCACATGTGGATCACCGCCCAGCGCCAGAAATCGGCGATGACAAAATTGGTCTCCGGCCGGGCGACGAAGCCGGAGATGAACAGCAGCAGGACGCAGGCGACGGCGTACAGCAGCCATTTCGGCAGGGTCCACGCATCACCCTCACCCCAGACCGTGCGCACCATGCGTGCGACGATGCGCAGCCACAGGGCGAAGACGAGAAACAGTATGCCCTGCCACAGCTTGCCCATCTCGACGAACTCCCAGCCCTGATTGCCGAGCAGGTTCCAGTACTCGCCCAGCAACCCCTTGCTGCCCAGCGCAATGCCGACGAGGCTGCCTGCCACCCAGACGACGAACAGGCCGAACAGCAGATTCAGCTCTCCGAGCAATCCCTGCGGCGTTTCGCGCTGGGCGGCGGACAGGACGAACACCGAAGCGCCGACCCAGCAGGCGGAGATCCACATCAGGGCCAGCTGCAGGTGCCAGGCGCGCACGATGGTGATGGGCAGCGCCTCGGCCAGGTCGATGCCCATGAAGCGGGTAAAGCGCAGGAAGTCGTGGATGGTGAGCACGCCGGCGACGATCTGCAGCACGAAGAGTAGGGCGGCGGCGGCGAAGAACTTGTAGGTGGCGCGCTGCAGCGGCGTCGGACCGAAGGCCTCGATGCGCGTCAGGGTGGCCAGGCGCGTCTCGTCGCCGGCCTGGCGCCAGCTGGCGAGGCTGCTGTAGCGGCCATAGAGGAACAGCACCACGCCGAGCACGGCGATCAGGCCGAGGGCGGCGGCCACGCTCCACATCATGATCGGCGCGCTGGGGCGGTTGCCGGCCAGTTCGTCGTAGGGCCAGTTGTGCGTGTAGCTGTAGTCCTGGCCGGGGCGCGTGGCGCCGCACACCCAGCCGCCCCAGAAGAAGAAGGCAGCCAGGTCGCGCAGTTCCGCCGCATCGGAGATGTAGCCGGCCGGATGGAAGGCCTCGGTGCCCTCGCCGCGGAACATGGCGGCATAGCGGCGCTCCAGTTCGCGCGCGGGCGTAGGCCTGGGCCGCGCCCACCGTGGCGCGGTTGCTGGCCGGATCGAAGCGGTTGTGGCGGATCTCGGCCTGGACACGGGCTTGCGCACCGGCCGCATCGACGCCTTCGCGCGAAGCGTGGTAATCACGCATGGCGAGCGCCATGGCATGCAGGGCATCGGCGGTGAAGTCCGGCCCGCGGCCGGCGCCGTCGCCGAACATGGAGCCGTGGTTCATCAGGCCGTATTTGAGGAATACGATCTGGCCGCGCGTGATGGCAGCCGCCGAGACCACCGTCTCGCCGGATTCGGCAACGAAGTCCGGGATCGGCGGGGCGTCCTGGTAGGTGCGTGTGCCAACGAAGATCATGCTGCCCAAACCAATCGTCAGCACCACCAGCAACGGCAGCCACCAGTTGCGGCGGTCCATCACAAGACGGCTCCAGATGTTGCCGAATACGCTATCGATCATTGCTTTACCTTCGTGATCCCGTCGCCGTAGTCCGTTGCACAGTCCGCAACGCCGCCGAGCGGCGCCATCGGAGGCAGTGCCGGCACCGCGACGATCAAAGGCCGCTCCATGCTGAGGGCAGCGAGGAATGCAACCAGGTCGTTCTTCTCTTCGTCGGACAAACCGAGCGGCCTGAGCAACGGCGACTTGTTGGGCGTTTCGCCACCGCCGGCATCAAAGAAGTCCACCACTTCGCGCAGCGTGGCGAAAACGCCGTTGTGCATGTAGGGCGCGGTGTACTTCAGCTCGCGCAGGCTGGGCGTGCGAAACTTCCCGATATCCGCCTTATCACGCGTCTGATAGTAGCGGCCGAGATCCTCGTCCAGATTGCGGTATACGGCGCTCGGCACATCTCTTTGCCTGTTCTGCCAGCGAACGGCGATCTGCACCAGCGGGTTCGCATCAAACAGCGGTTGCCGTGGCACCCCCAGCGCATGAAAACCTTCATCGGTCGCGAGTGCGCCGTAATGGCACTGGATGCAGCCGGCCTTGCCCTCGAACAAAGCCATGCCACGGCGGGCCGCATCGGACAGGGCGTTATTGTCGCCGGCCAGATAGCGGTCGAAAGGCACTTGACGAGGATCCGAGACTACCGTGCGCTCAAAAGCAGCAATCGCGCGCCAGGCGTCATCCAGCTGCGGCCACGCGCTGCCGAAAACCTGGCGGAAGCGCGCGACATATTCGGGAATCAGGCGCAAGCGCATTTCCACCACGAACGGCTTGCCGTTGCCCTCCACGGGTGCCTGCATCGCCGAGCGCGCCTGAATCTCCAGGCTGTCGAGCGTCCCATCCCACATGAGGCGCTTGTAGTGCGCGGCATTGAGTACCGTCGGGTTATTGCGCCAGAGCCGGTGGCCTGGATAGCCGGGTGCCAGCGCGTCACTGTGACTCCAGCCGAGCTCCGGCACATGGCAGGATGCGCAGGAGGTGGAGCCATCGCCCGACAGCCGTGCATCGAAGAAGAGCATGCGTCCCAGCGCAATCTTGTCATCGCCCATCGGATTGCCCGCCGGCACGGGCACCGGCGGCAAAGACGCCAATCGCGACTGCTCTGGCCGCGCTGACGTCAGCGACCAGGCGCCCGCAAGCAACGCGGCGGCGACCAGGACCGCGAGTCCATAGCGCTTCACCGCCGGCCTCCATCGACAACAGTGCCGTAATCGTAGGCCGGCGGTACAGCAACCTGCTGAAGCGGTCCTGACAGGTAGAGCAGGAAGGCCACCAGCGCCTGCCGCTCGCGCGCGCTGAGGCCGAGCGATTGCAGTTCGCTGCCCGGGCCGCCGCCCCGGTCGTGGAAATCCACCACTTCTTCCAGCGTGGCAAAGCGGCCGTTATGCATGTAAGGCCCGCTATGCGCCAGACCGCGCAGTCCCGGTGTGATGAAACTGCCGCGCTCGGCCGGCATCTTGCTGATGGCGTAGGCGCCGACGTCGCCGCGCTCGGCCATCGGATCAGGCAGGTTCTGCTCGGCATGGTGGCGCAACAGGCTGATGGTGCGCTGCGGCTCGCGCGCCAGAGCAGGGTGATCAGGCACACCGAGCCGATGCGGCTTGCCGTCGGAAAGCAACGGCCCGTTGTGGCACTGCACGCAACCCGCCTTGCCGGCAAACAACCGCAGACCCTCAGCGGCCAGCGGCGGGATCGTGCTTTCTCCGCGCAAGGCCGCTTCGACGGGGCCCGGCGAGTAATCCAGCGTCTTCAGATATTCGGCGATGGCCTGGAAGGCCTGCTCGCCGCGCAGTTCGTTCCTTTCGCCGAAAGCGCGCCGCCATTGCGCATGAAGCGGTGGAATCTGCCTGATGCGTTCGGCGATGATCAGCGCATTGCCGTTCATGAACTGGGCGTCGGTAACCATCTCGCGCACCACGCCGGCAAGATCAGTGCTGCGGCCATCCCACATCATGCGCGCCCTCAGCCGCACCGACAGTAAAGCGGGGGCATTGCGAAAATACTCGGTGCCGTTGTAGCCGCGCGACAGCGCCTGGCCGTCGGCAAATCCTTTCGAAGGCACGTGGCAGCTTGCACAGCTGCGGCTGCCGTCGCCCGACAAGCGTGTTTCGAAGAACAGGTGGCGGCCCAGTTCAGCCATGGCCGCATTCACCCGCGCCGGCGGCGGCAGGGGTTCAATGCGCATGTCCGCCGCAACGGCCGGCACAATCGCGGCAGCCAGCAGCAACATGCACAGCGCCCGCCGCAGCGCGTTCATTTGACGAATTTCTCCCCGCTATAGTTCACCAGGGGCGCCTGTTGCAGAATCACGCGGCAACTGCGCTTCCAGGTGAGGATTTCCTCCATTAGCACGGCATCCTCGGCGGCCGTCAGGGGCCGCTTGCCGGCAGCGGGTACGCTGATGAAAAAAATCCGGCCGGTTTCGCTGTGCGCGAATTGGCCGCGCAGGGGTTGTGCGCGCTGCTTCGCCTCTTCCGGAGGAAGATGGCAGCCCATGCAGTTGAGGGCATACAAAGTCGCCGCGGACTGGCCGGCGAACGCCGTCGGCGGCGCAAGCAGCGCCGCCGCGGCAAGCAGGGTCAGGAAATCAAGGTTGGCCCGCATACCTTTTTCCCCCGACCCGCACGATCAGCCAGTTACTTCTTCACGCTGATGACCTGCGCCCGGGTAACGGACTTCAGGCCTTCCACGCCGAACTCCACGCCATGGCCGGAGCCCTTGATGCCGCCGAAGGGCACCATGGGATGGATCATGCCGTGCTGGTTGATCCACACCGTGCCCGCCTGGATGCGGCCGGCCACCGCCCTGGCCTTCTCCACGTCGGACGACCACACCGAGGCGCCGAGGCCGGCATCCAGGCGGTTGGCACTGGCGATGGCGTCATCCACATTGCTGTACTTGATGATCGGCAACACCGGGCCGAACTGCTCCTCGTCGACCAGCCGGTCGCCGTCCTTCAGCCCCGTCACCAGGGTGAGCGGGTAGAAGTAGCCGGGGCCGCCCTTGGCCTCGCCACCGCAGACAATGGTGGCACCGGCCTTCTTGGCGCTGTCGACCAGCGAGACCACCTTGTCATACTGCATCTTGTTCTGGATCGGGCCCATGACCATGCCCTCGTCCATGCCGTTGCCCATCGGCATCGCCTGGGCAAGTTCCTTGAGCGCCTGCACGGTCGGCTCGTAGATGCTTTCATGGACGTACAGCCGCTTGGCGCAGGCACAGGTCTGCCCCATGTTGATGAAGGCGCCCCAGAAGAGGCCCATGGCCATGGCCTTGGGGTCGGCGTCCGGCAGCATGATGGCCGCGTCGTTGCCGCCCAGCTCCAGCGTGGTGGGTATCATCCGGCGCGCTGCCGCCTCGGCGATCTTCGCGCCGGTCGGGCCCGAGCCGGTGAACATGATCTTGTCGACGCCCGGGTCGTTCACCAGGAAGGAACCGACTTCACCCGTACCGCTGACGGTGTTGACCACGCCCTTGGGCAGCACTTCGCTGATGATGCGCACCAGTTCGAGGGTGCCGATGGAAGTGTATTCGGAAGGCTTGATGACGACGGTGTTGCCGGCGCGAATCGACGGAATGATCTGCCAGATGGCAATCAAGAGCGGCCAGTTCCACGGCGCGATGGCGGCCACCACGCCGTAGGGCTTGCGGTGGATCTCGTCGCGGCGCGTCTCGTCCTCGAAGGCCACTTCCACCGGCAGGTCGAGGCTGGCCGGCACCTGGGTCCACACCTCGCAGCCCCACAGCTCGAAGCGCGCACCCGGCACCTGGTCCGGGCCGACGCCGCCCAGCGGCTTGCCTTGCTCGCGCGTGACCCATTCGGTCAGGTAGGGCGCATTCGCCTTGATGACTTCGGCGACCTTCATCATCAGCGCCTTCCTCTCGGCATCCGGCTTCGCCGCCCAGGCCGGCTGCGCGGCGCGGGCCGCAGCCACCGCCTCGCTCACCTGCTGCTGGGTGGAAATGGGCACGCTGCCCAGGCTCTCGCCGGTGGCCGGATTGAGCGACTCGAACGTCTTGTCCGAACCGACCAGCTGGCCGTTGATGGTATTGAGATAGGTCTTGGTCATGGTTGCCTCCTAAGCGTTGGTTATAGTTGGATGAACCTGCAGGACAGACACTTTCAGTCGATGTCGCCGCCGATGCCGGCAAGCGTAAAAGTAAGTAGCGCGCCGCCAGCCTCGATCAAGGCCGTGTGCGACTGTCGTTCCGGACGAATTCGGGCGCTGAATGTGCGGCCGCCATCGCCACTGCGAATGACTGCGCCGCCCAGGCCGGCGATGACGATGTCGCCGCCGGCCAGCTGCAGGCCCGCCGTCAGCGCCTGCTGCGTGCCACTCGGCACTTCGGCCCAGGTGCGCCCGCCATTTTCGCTGCGCAGGACGCGGCCGCGCATGCCCCACACCAGCACGACGCCGTCGTGCAATACGAGGCCGCCCCAAATCGATCCCTTGTAAGGCAGCGGCACGGCTGCGAACGAGGCGCCGTCGTCTGAGGAGCGGAAAACCGTGCCGCCTTCCGCGGCGACCCACAGGGCGCCTTTGGGCCCGGCAAAAATGTTGTACAGATGCTGGTCGGCGTACTCGCCGCGGCTGATTGTCGTTTTCTTCCAGCTGCGCCCGCCGTCGTCGGTCACGGCAGCGAAACCGAAAGCACCCACCACCAGACCATGTTGCGCGTCGCTGAAATACACGGCGAACGGGACCGCCTCACGTTCCAGTGCGGCCATGGGCGCCCAATGTTCGCCGCCGTCTTGCGTGACGAGCACAACGCCGCCGTGTCCCACTACCCAGCCCCGCTGCGCATCGATGAAATACAGGGCAGTCAGCGTAGCGCGGGTGGGGGTCCGCGCCTGGCGCCACTTGCGCCCCGCATCGTCCGAGAGCAGCACTGTGCCGTAATCGCCGGCAGCGATGATCCGCTCACCGACCCGCGTCGCCGCCATGATGGGCGCCCGGGTGGCATGAGGCGCCATGTAGGCTTCCGGATTCGATGCTGCGGCAGCCTGCGGCCAAACCGCGGAAGGAGCCGCCAGCAAAGTCAGGCTGCAGGAGACGGCGAGAAATGCGCGATAAAGGCTCACGGTGTCTCCGCTCCGCGCTCCGCGGAAGTGGTTCGGGCAAAAGCGCGTTCGCGCGCTTCATCGGCCGCCTGCGGCGGGATATCCAGCGCCTCCGCCAGTCGGCCCATCAGTTCGTCCTCGAAGCGCGCAAGCTTGCCGTCCGCATAAACCACCTGCCACAGCATTTCCAGCACCCTCTGGCGATCCGCTGCAGCAAAGCCCTCGCGCACGGCCTGGGTAAACACCCAGTCGTCCAGCGCTGCTGCGAATTCACCCTCGGCCAGTTGCAGCAGTTGCGCGGTTTCCGTCGGAGGTAAGTTAAAGCGCTCGCGGATCAGGCGCAGCACCGTCGCATACTCCTCCTCGTGACGCTTGCCATCGACTTGCGCCGCTTCGAGCAGCAGCGCTGCCACCGCCAGATCAACGCGGGAAAAGGGGAGCGGGGACGGCGGCGCTTCGGGCGCGGCATTCAGTTTCTGGAGCAGGCTTTTCAGCGGCATAGATAAGCTCAGTGGGCCATAAAGGGTGCCCGAACCGGGCGCCGGCGCGGAATCAGAACGTCGAGCATCACGGCCAGCGAAGGCAGCACGGTGATCGCCATGAGCATGTTGACCATGAACATGAAGGTCAGCAGCAGGCCCATGTCGGCCTGGAACTTCAATTCCGAGAACGACCAGGTGGCGACACCGATGGACAGCGTGACAGCGGTGAAGAAGGTGGCGATGCCGGTCTCCATGAGGGACTGCCTGAAGGCGGTGGCTATGTTCGCGCCTTGAGCCAGATACAACTGAAGCCGGTTGTAGATGTAGTACGCGTAGTCCACGCCGATGCCGACAGCCAGCACCATCACCGGCAGCGTGGCCACGGTCAGGCCGATGTCCAGCTCCTTCATGAACCAGTAACCGAGGAAAGTGGCCAGCGTCAGCGGCACGCAACAGGCCACCATGGCGCGCCAGTCGCGATACGTCAGCAGCACCAACACGATGATGGTGGCGTACACGTAGAGCATCATCGGCAATTCGGTGGTCTCCAGCACCTCGTTGGTGGCGGCCTGCACGCCGGCGTTGCCACTGGCCAGCCGAACCGAAACGCCTTCATGCCTCTCGCGTTCGCGGAAGGCCCGCACCGCTGCCACGACGCCCTTGATGGTGGTGGCTTTCTGGTCGGCCAGGTAAATATTCACCGGCAACACCGTGCAGCCAGGATTGAACAAGCCGGTGCCCTCGGGTATCAGGCCGACGGAATTGGCAAGGGAACGTTCGTCCAGCGCCAGGGCTGTCCACTTCGGGTAACCCTCGTTGGTGCCGGCATAGGCCTGCTTGGCCAGCTGTGCGACTGAGGCGACAGAGAGCACGCCCGGCACATTGGACATCTGCCAGGCAAACTGATCGACGTAGGCCATCACTTCCGTCTGGTAGCAACCATCCCTGGGCGTTTCGAAGACGACGGTGAGTACATCCAGGCCGAGATCGAAATGCTCGACGATCGCCGCCGCATCGCGGTTGTAGCGAGAATCCGCATGCAGTTCCGGCGCGCCCGGCTTCAAGTGGCCGACGTGCCGGCTCTGGCTTTGCTGGAAGGCGAAGGCGAACAGCACCATGCCGATCAGCGTGCCGATGGCCGCGTTGCGTGTCGTAGCGATGCGGCCAAAGTAGCTCATGGCGCGCGCGCGCGCCTCGCGGCGATGGTGTGCGCGCGCCACGTAATCCTCGCCGAAGCGACAGTAGGAAGCGGCAACCGGCAGCATGATCAGGTTGGTGACAATCTTGTACGCCACGCCAATGGACGCGGTGATGCCCAGCTCGCGGATCATCGGAATGGGAATCAGTGTCAGGGTGGCGAAGCCGACAAAGGCGGTCGCCAACGCCATGCTGCCGGGGATGAACAGGCCGCTGAAGCTGCGCCGCGCCGCCGTGTTGGCGTCGTTGCCGGCGCACACCTCCTTGGAAATGTAGTTGATCTGCTGTACGCCATGCGAGACGCCGATGGCAAACACCAGGAAGGGCACCAGCACGGCGAGCGGATCGAGGCCATAGCCGAGCAGATGCAACGTGCCGAACTGCCAGACCAGCGAGAACAGCGAGCAGATCATCGGCAGCACGGTCAGGGCCCAGGAGCGGGAATAGAAGTACACCGCGGCGGCCGTGAGGAAGAAGGCCAAGGCAAAGAACTGCACGACGCTTTTCGCCCCTTCCGCGATGTCGCCGATCTGCTTGGCGAAGCCGATGATCTGGATTTCGAAGACGTCGTTCTCGTGCTTTGCGCGTACTTCCTGTTCCAGCCGCTTGGCGAAATCAAGGTAATCGAGTTTATTGCGGGTCTTCGGATCCTCCTCGAGCAAGTCCGCCACTACCATCGCGCCCTTGCTGTCGTTGGCCACCAGGCTGCCCATGTAGCCGCCGACCAACGCGTTGTTGCGGATGCGCGCGATCTTCTCCGCCGTCAGCTGGTCCGGCGTGATGTCGCCGCCGATGACGTCCTCGGCCCGGAAGCCTTCCTCAGTCACCTCAAGCACACGCGTCGTCGGCGTCCACAAGGAGGACACCGTGCGACGGTCCACGCCTGCCAGGAACATCACCGACTCGGTCACTTCATGCAGCTTCTTCAGCCCCTCGGCTGTCCAGATCTCGCCCTGGCGGGGGTGCACGACGACAATAATGCGGTTGGCGCCGAACACCTCGTCGCGGTACTTGAAGAAGGTCTCGATGTACTCGTGGCCCCTGGGCAGCTGCTTGTCGAAGCCGGCGTCCATGCGCAGCTGCGCGGCAAACACACCCATCAGTGCGGTGAAGAGAAGAAGAACGCTGAGCGTCAGCGCCCTGCGCTCGAAGAAAAACGCTTCGAGGCGGCGAACAGTGGATTCGATCATGCTCTGAAGGTTGGGAAGGCTATTCCGGTCTCATCCGCCCGGGACGCACGTGCGTCCCGGGCATGAATGAAGAACCGTCAATGCGGCAGATCAGAAGGAGTGCGAGACGCTGCCGAATGCGAAATCGCGGTCCCTCATGAGGTTGTTGCTGCCGCCGCCCCAGAACCGCGTGACGCCCATGTTGACCTTCCACTTGCTGTCACGATCGAAGTTGAGCGAGAACGCAGTCGACTTGCGGCCTTCGACGAAGGGCAGCGCGTTCGGTGTCGTGCCACTCACGTCGTGCGTCATGTCGAGCTGCGGCACCAGGTTCCAGCCGCTGCCCCACACGTTCGGGTAGGTCAGGTTCATCGACAGGACGTAGCCCCAGGAGGTCTTCGTCGGCAGCTCATAGTTGGGCAGCAGGTAGGGCGTATTGCCGGAACGGTCGAGGCCGGGGTAATGCGTCACAGCCGCTTCCGCCAGGATAAAGCCTTCCGCCGCCCCCAGTGCCGTCATGATGCTGCCAAGCGGACTCGATGGTGCAACCAGGTAGATCCCTGTCAGGTGCGCCTGCCATTTCCGCTCGGTCGTGAAGCCGCGCGACACCTTTCCCGCATACTCGAATACGGAGTGCTTGCCCATCACCTGAACGGTCGGGTCGACGGCAACACTGTCCTTCGGGCGGTAGGAGAGTTCCGCGCCCACAGCCACCGGGCCGATATTCGTATTCGCCGACACGCCGAATACATCGCGCTTCTCGCCGTAGTCTTCGAAATAGGTCACGCCAAGCAGATTGGCCGGGCTACCCGCATTCCTGAAGCCGATGAAGGGAATCTTGTCGTGATAGCGGATGTAATAGAAGCCCAGATCGCTGTTCAAGGCATCCGACGTATAACGGAATGCTGCCCCGTACTGACCACCCTTCGGCTTGCGGATGCCTTCACGGTATGCTACCGAGCCGACACCTGCCAGGCCAAAGGCCGGGTTGGTTGCGGCAGCAAGCTGTGCATCGGTGAGCCCATGCGGGCCGCCCGGATCGCCAACCGTCCCGTACGGAAGACCGGCGCCCAGGAAGTAATTGGCGATCGAGGTCGGCACGTAGGCATTGCTGGCGCCCTTGCCGATGACGTCGCCCGGCGAGAAAAAGGTACCCACCGCGGGGAACTCGAAGGCATTCCACTTCCACTGGTAATAACTCTCGAAGCTGAGATTGTCCGTCACGGCAGCGTTGAGGGATATCATCGGCGCCGGCCGGAACACCTCCTTGAGTTGTGTGCCGGGCACATTCAGGCGGTGCAGATCGATGGCGTTGGTGATATTCACGCCGCCATAGATGAAGACGTCCTCGCCCCAGCTGATAACCTGGTTGCCGATCTTCACCTTGGCGGCACGGTCGCCGATGTGGAACTCCTTGGCCACCCAGGCATCAAGCCAGGTCCAGTTCTTTACCGCCAGGTCTTCGGCCGCATTGGACAGCGGCGTGCGCTGTGTGTCGTCCGCCTTGAAATCGCGCATCCAGGAGGCCCGCAGCAGTCCGCTCAGACCCGAAGGGGCTTTCAGGTACAGCTCATGCGTGCCCTTCAGCGCAAAGGAAACGATGTCGCCCTTCTTGTAGTTGAGGTTGCCGTTGTCCGACTGCAGATAGTTGAAGTCCGGGTTCGAGTTGTTCGGATCATTCAATGACAAAGGCGACAGTCCGCCCAGCGTGCCCGTCACGGGGACACAACCGCCGTTGTCGTTGCCGATGACCTTGCAGCTTGTCGATTCCAGCCGCTTCTTGAAGCCCAGCGATATCGTCGAGTCGAAGCTGCCGGAAATGGATTCACCATCGAACTTGAAGGCCGCCGCCGGCTGCGCGGCGAGCAAGCCCAGGCTGCCGATGGCGAACGTTACCGCCGTAGCGCGACGTGACACCCCTTTGTCTTTCCATGTTTTCATGTTTCCTCCTTGGCCTCAGGTCGACGCGCTCAGCGGTCGCCGACGCGGCGCAGTTCGTCCGGGTTGAACCTGTTTTGCTCGATGCGGCCCTCACGCCCGGCCAGCCAGTCGGTCTCGGGACGCTCCTGGGTGGCGTTCTCGGCGATGTAGCGGCCGACGTTCAGGTCGTAGGAGACGAACTCCTGGCCGACGCAGGCGGGAATCTCCGGGGCAACCCAGAGGCTGGACTCCTGTACCCGCCAGACCTTGCCCTGGGCGTCATGGTTGTCCACCACCATCAGGGCCCAGCTATCCTCGTCGAGATAGAACACGCGCTTCGGGAAGATGTGCCGCATACCTTCCTTCAGCGTCGCCTCGACTTTCCAGACGCGGTGCAACTCGTAGCGAACCAAGTCGCGGTTCACGAAATCCGGCCCGTAGACGTCCTTGTACTTGCGGCCCTTGTCGATAAGCTTCCAGCTGTTGTAGGGAACGAACATCTCCTGCTTGCCGACCAGCTTCCAGTTGTAGCGGTCCATGGCGCCGGCGTACATCGGGTACTGGTCGACGGTTTCCAGGTTCTCGTAGCCCGGCACCGGATTGTCATAGGCAAAGGTTGGCGCACGGCGCACACGGCGCTGGCCCGGGAAGTACAACCAGGCATCGCTCGCCGCATTCATCGACCAGTGGGCGAGGATCATCTCGCCGGTGCGCGCCGCCGGCGACACCACCGCATTGAGCAGCTTCATCTCGACGCCGCCAGCTTCCTCGATGCCCTTGTTGGTCTTCTTGTGGAAGGGAATGGTCACCCACTGATCCTGCACCAGAGGCGTGAAGTCGCCCTTGCTGGAGAAGATCGACGAGTAGTATTCGATGCGGCCCTCGCCCATGTAGCGTAGCTTGTGGTTCCACATGGCCTCGGCCCCGTTCTGCGGAATGGGGAACAGCACCGCCGCACCGATGGCCTTTTCCAGGCCCCAGGCGTTGCCGGCCAGCTTGGCCTCCTTGGCGTTGGTTTTCGTGCGCTCATAGACATAATCCGGAAAACCGCAGGAGCGCCGCGAAGGATAGACATCCATGCGGTAGCCCTTGAGGGTCTTCACCAGCGTCATCTGGCCTTCGGACAGCTTGTCCTTGTATTGATCGACGTTGCCGGCATCGATCGAGAAGAGAGGTTTGTCGTCCTTGAAAGGATCGATGCGCTTCTGCCCCGGTTTCCAGCCGGCGGGCGGGGTGGTGACGCCGCCCTTCCATTCCGGAATACTGCCCTCCTTGTTGCCGGCCTTGATGGCGCCGACCGGCGTCAAGTCCTTGCCGAGGCGGGCCACTTCCTGCTCGGGCGCCGCCGCCCAGGCCAGACCCCAGGCGCAGGCCAGGCATACGGCCAGTGCGCTACGTTGTTTATGATTCATTCTCGCTCCTCCTGTTTTTGCTGCTGTCTTTTGTTATCCGAAAACCTCATGAACCGCGGAGCCGGCGAACTTCGTTGGGCGACAACTTCCGCTTGCGCGCCGTTTCGATTGCCGCCAGGTCGACCGGCGATGAGGTATCGCCATTCAACGCGCCGATCACGTAGCCAAGCAGGGCCTGGATGTCTTCATTGCCCAAGGCCGAGAAACCCGGCATGGCGCCGTTGAAGCGCTCTCCCTCGACAACGATCGGACCTGCCATGCCGTCCACCAGCACTTGCGCCAAGTAGGCGCGCCCCGCCTCGGAGCCCGCGTGCTTGCCCTGCGTGCCGGCAATGCGCGGTGCCAGGCCCGGTGTTCCTTCACCCTTGGCCTGGTGGCATGCCGCGCAATGCTGCTGAAAGAGGACGGCGCCGCGCGCCTCGGCGGAAACCGCAGGCGACAGCGCAAGCAGGGCTAGAAAGATCGCCGCGTGCCTCAAGACTGCGCCTCCGCCAGACCGACCACCACCGCCGTCGTGCAATGGAACATGTTGCTGGTGTTGGCCATGCACCAGTTG
This sequence comes from Betaproteobacteria bacterium, assembly GCA_016703785.1. Taxonomy (GTDB): domain Bacteria; phylum Pseudomonadota; class Gammaproteobacteria; order Burkholderiales; family Rhodocyclaceae; genus Desulfobacillus. Next base: position 113,513 of record JADJBM010000034.1, on the reverse strand, counting down.
ATGTCGTTGTGCAGGCCCATACGATAGGCCGGGCGGTCGCCCAGATTGAAATTGCACAGGCAGCGTCCGCAGGAATTCTTGCCGCAGCAGTCGTTGTAGCTGATCAGATAGTCCTTGCCGTCCTGCGGATTGCGGCAGGTGCCGATCCAGGCGACCTTGGACATTTCGGTGCCGGGCGGACAAGTCGAAGGACTCCCGCCGCAGCAACTGCAAAGAAAACCGTCAAGCGCGCAATAGCGCCAGTATTCGCATTGGCTCTCGTCCGGCCCCTTCTTGCTCTTGCCGCCACCCTGCGGCACCGCCTGCGATGCCTTGGCGACCCGGTCGAAGGGCAGCACGGGCAGCACGAAGGCGCCGGCCACAATCAGTCGACCGATACGCGCCAACGCGCTTCTGCGCGAAACCTTGTGCGCGGCGCGGCGGGACGAGCGTTCGAAAAAATCATCAAACCATTTCATGTCTTGTCTCTCAGCTCTGTCCAGCGCGACTTTCCAGATAGTCCTGGACGGACGCCACGTTCAGATCTTTGGCGGTAAACAAACTTTCCAACTGCTCGCGGGAATTCACCAGACCCTTGGCACGCACTCGGCCGGACTCGTCGATGAGGACGGCGTAGGGCAGCTTGCCGACGCGGAACGCCATACCGAGCTCGGCTGACAGTACGTAGGGAAAGTCAGTCAGGCCGGCACGCCGGTAGAACGATTGGTGTTCCTCCGTCTCGCCGTCGCTGGCAAATGCGAGGCGCAACCAGGCCGACTCGGCCCCGGCGATCGACTTGAGGATCGGCAACAGCTTTTTGCAGACCGGGCAGGTGGGCGACAGGAAGAACAGCAACTGGCTGCGTTCGCCGGCAAGGCCGACCGAAAATGTTCGGCCATCCAGTGCGGGAAGATCTAAGCGGGGCGCGGTCTCGCCCACTTTCGGGCCGGAATCGATGATGAGTGCGCCCATCGGCGCCACACGCTCGTATAGGATGCCAACCTGGCGGGCCAGCGCAAAAACGACCACGAGCAATGCCAACACGAGAACCCACAACACGGCATTGGAGACCACCAGCGCTTCAGTCATTTCTTAGCTCCTCAGATTCATCAGGCGCGGATGGTTGGCCATCAGCTGATTTGCTGCCGCATACAAGCCATACAGTCCCAGCGTCCCGGCCGCCACGGTCAGGCCATCCAGCCAGACCAGCTTGCGAGAGGATTCCGCTGCCACTGCCGCCAGCGCCATGACAGCGAGCAACAGGTTGCGCACCACCAGCCCCCACGACAGGTGCTGTCCGCCCTCCGGGCCGCCGCAACCGCAGTCGATGTGCGATCGTCCGCGCAATAGATTCACCGCCACCGCCGCCGTCACTGCCAGCAACAAAACGAGGACTAGCAATACACCCCACGTGCGTGCGGCCGTCACAAGCATCAAGCCGCCCGCCATCAGTTCCGACAGAGGCAAGCCCCAGGCAATCGCGCCCGTCCAGGATTCGGGCACCAGTCGATACTGCTCGACCGCCATGGCGAAGGCATCGCGATCACTCAGTTTTTGCCAGGCGCCACCAATGAAGATGATGGCGAGCGTGGCAGCACACATGTATGGCAATGTCGGATCGAGCATCGGCGCAGGCACCATCAGTGCAGTTCCAACTGGGTGGCGGATTCGGCAGCCTGTTCCATGCGCTTGAGAAAGCGGGGCTTGGCACCGGCATCGAACGAGGCAATCCCCATCTTTACGCCATCCAGGGCAAACAATCTCGGCGCGGGCGCCTGGCTGACGGCCAGGGCCACTGCACCGTGCCCCGGCAGGCGCCCGACCCGCTTTCGTCCGGTGAGATCGATCACCCAGATTTCATCGGCCGGATTCTTGTGCGTGCCTTCGGCGCCGTGCTTGTGCATGGCTATGAACATGCGGCCGCTGCTGCGGTGGATGGCAAATAGCTGATAGCCGCCCGGGCGCCAGCCCGGCTTCGCGTCGCCCTTGCCGAGGAGGCTCCACGGAGCCTCCAGCTTCGCCGTTTCCTCGGACAGGTCCGCCACATGGACCTTGCCCCTGAACGACACCAGATAATGCCGATCGCCAATGTTCGCCGTCTGCACGTAGACCGGATCCTCATCGGGGTCGAAGAAGCGCGCGCTCTTGGTACGCAACTTGAGGCTGCCATCCTCGTTGAGCACCATCGTTTGCAAAGTGCCGTCGCCGCACAACGTCGAGAAGCGATTGGCTGCCGTCTCCGAGGGAATGATGATCCAGCAGCCGGGATTCGGTATCTCGGCAGCGAAGCGGCGCGCCTTCAGGTCAACGACAGAGACGGAAGTGGCAGGGGTCGCGTTCTGCACGAAGAGCCAGCGGCCGTCACTCGACGTCCGCACGATTCCCTCGTAGGGCAGTGCCTGGGCACGGCGCGGCGGAATGACGATTTCGCTGCGATATTCGAGCGTCAGCGGGTCATGGATTTCAACAACGTCTGTGCGCTCGCCGCGCGACAGGCGCGTGTAATAGGAGGTGGTAACGTAGAGTTCCTTGCGGTCGCGCGAAAGGGTCGACTGGCCGGCATAGCCGGTGGCGAAAACACCGAGGTACTTGAAGCTGTCGCCGTCGATGACGTGCAGGCGGTTGTCAACGATGTGGCTGATGGAAACATCCGACAAATAGATACGGTGCGCGTTAGGTGCCGGCAGTTTGGCCACCGACAGGGTTTCGAACTTCTGCTCGCCCCAGGCAGGAAGCGCCAGGCACGCAGCCGTTACAAAACAGCCCAGCACACGGGAATATCGCCTCAAGACCACTCCTCCTTTGTTGCGCCGCAAAATAGTTTTCAGTGCCGCTGCGGCATGCAATGAGGGCGGATTCTAGGCAGGGGGCCGTTCGATCCGTTATCCCAAATCGGCAAATCCCACGAAAAAATGATGTCATGACCCGTCTTCGCGGAGTCAGGCGCTTGCGTTCGATGCGGCATTACGCTTTACTGCACCATCGCATTTACTGCGCCACCCATAGAGAAAACGGGAAACGGCATGGAACCCTCTCTTACACACTCAGGCGACATCGACAGCTTGAGCGAAGACGCGCTTTACTCGATGGTTCGCCGCGAGACCAGCGACGCCGACGAGCAGGCGGCCTGCCTGCGTGACTGGGATCAGATCTATGAGCAACTCACTCCGGGGCAGTTTCAGGGACGTTTCATGGAAATCTGGTTCCGCGGCATTCAACTGTTCAGGGAAGTCACCAACCAGTCCGTGCATGAAGCCGGGCTGATGCGGGCGGGCGATCGCGTGCTGGGCGTGCCGGTCGCCATGGAAGGTCAGGGCTATTTCTGCGGCCGGCCGATCGCGCAAGACACGATCATGACCATGCGCGGCGGGGACGAGCTGGATTTTCGGGCGCCGGAACATTTCGACATCGTTGCCGTCTCGATCCCTGTGCAAGTGCTCGCGCGGTACGCCAAAGACATCGAGCATCGCGACATCGAACAGGAGTTGCTGAACGCGCCCGTCATTCAGGCAAGCAAAACACACGTCGACGAATTCCGCGGCTTCATGCTCGCAGTCCTGGAGTCCGTGTCGCGTACGCCTGCAATGCTCCAGTACGCCGCGATGCAGAAAGGCCTGGAGCACGCCTTGCTTTCCAGCGTGCTGACGGCCGTCGGCAGCACCGACGATCCTGCGCGAATTCAGGCGTCCCCCACCGCGCGTCATACAATCGTCTCGCGCGCCCAGGAATACATGCGCGAACATGTTGAAGAACCGCTGACTGTGGAAGACCTTTGCCGGGTGCTCGGCGTAAGCCGCCGCACACTTCAGTACAGCTTCCAGGAAGTGCTGCAACTGAATCCGGTGAGCTATCTGCGCGCCATGCGCCTCAACGGCGTGCGCAGGATGCTCAAGGCGGCCGATCCCGATCGGGGTTCCGTGCAGGATATTGCAGCGCGATGGGGATTCTGGCACTTGAGCCATTTCGCCAACGACTACCGCCGCATGTTCGGCGAATTGCCTTCTGAGACACTGCGCGGTTCTGCACACCCGGCGCGGCTGGTGTAAGGCAAGCGGCTACAAAGTCAGCGGCGCGGGCACGCCGAGCAATGCCAATGCCCGGCGATAGGATTGGGCGGGCTGCGCAATATCAAAATGCACGGCACGCATGCCAGCACGCAAGGCCCCGTCAATGTTGCGCTGCTGGTCATCAACGAAAACGCAATCGGCAGTCGGCACCCCCATCTGGTCCACGCACAGCGCATAGGCGCGCGGATCGGGCTTGAGGATGCCGGTGTAGGTTGCGTCGATGATGCAGTCGAAATGGCGCAGCACGTCGACGCGCTGCCGCAGTTCCCTGCCATAGAACAGATCCAGTTCGTTGGAGATAATTCCCAGACGGCACCCGGCAGCCTTGGCCGCCTCGATGGAGGCAACGGCTTCAGGGCGGATTGACGCGGCCGGATCGGCGCCGCGCGCACGCGTGACCAGCGTCTCCATCCGGTCCCAATTTTCGCCTACCTGCCGGCCCACCTCTCGCGTGCGCATAAGCCAGTAGTCGCGCTCGCTGATCAGCCCGGCTTGCATGTCCCGCCACAGAGGATCGCTGTCGGGATCGAAAGGGCCGCGCCAGGTCAGGGAGCCCCGTGCCAGGCCGAGCGCTGCTTCACTGATGTCGTGCGTCTCGAACAGGGTGCGGGTGATGACGCCGCCGAAATCGAGGATGAAAGCCTGCTTCATGCCAGCTTTACAATGCCGGGCACGATGTGTCCGGTTGCCACCCAGCGGTCGAACAGTGCCAGTGCCGCATCGGAGAACGCGGCATCGTTGATATGGGCGTCGATTTCCACCAGTTCGGCCGGTGCCTTAACGGCTTCTCGCAGGGCCGCGACGAAGGCCGCCAGTCCGCCGGCGTCGTGCAGCGCCTGGCCGGGGCGGTCCCATTCCTCGATGCCGTGCAGCGGCAGGAGCAGGCAGCATGGGCCGCTTGCCGAGCCCAGGCGCGCGGCGATTTCTCGTGCGATTTCGCACCGCAGGTCGTGGTCGCACAAGGACGAGGCGATCAGTCGGTTGTGGGCGTGGCTCGGCAGTCCAGCCAAGCGCGCGGGCGGCGTAGCCCATGTGGGATAGTCCACCATGTCGGTCGCACCAGGCGCGACGATTTGTGGAATCCCGGCACGGCCGGCGCCAGTCAAGCGCGAGGCGCCTGCCGTGACGCAGGAGCCGCCTATATGATTGGCCAGCTCCTGCAGGCTGAAGTCGAACACCGCGGCAAAACGCCCCTGCTCTGCCAGACTCTCGAAGGCACGGCCACCCATTCCCGTGGTATGGAATACGGCCACTTCATAGCCGCGCGCCTCCAGCGCCGGCTTGAGGCGCTTCATGTAGGACAGCGCACTCGACCCGAGCGACGTTATGCCGATGAGCGGGCGATCGAAGCAGGGTGGCTGCGCCAGGCGACAGGCCCCCAGGATAGCTCCCGCGGCCTGGGCAAGAGAAGAGCGGCACAAACTGTTCAACCCATACAGGCCACCCGACCACAGCAGCATGATCAGATCGGCGGGAATCCTCTCCGGTGGCACGAGATGCGAGTAGGCGATGGTCGACACCACGACCTTCGGCACCCCCACCGGCAGGGCAGCAGCAGCGTCGAGCGCCAGATCCGTCCCCATGGTGCCGCCAAGCGCGAGCATGCCGTCGATGCGGCCTTCGGTGTACAAAGCGCCGGCCAGGCACGCCGCCCCTTTCGCCATGAGCGACATGGCCGCATTCTCATCGCCAAGGTCGGACAGTTGCTCAAGCGTGACGCCCGCCGCTGCAGCCACCTCCGCATTGGGGATTTCAGAGTCGAAGGGCGCGTTGCCGAGAATGCCGACGTCCATGACAAGAACGTCGCCACCGCCTTCCTCGATGCGGCGACGCAGGAACAGCAATTCATCCGACTTGGTGTCGGCGGTGCCGATGAGCAGGATGCGCGGCGCTTTGACGGACGACATCGCTACAGCGCGGCTTCCACTTCGCAGAAGGCGGCATCGAGCGCATCAAGCAGAATGTCGATTTCCTCACGCGTGATGATGAGCGGCGGCGAAAGAATGATGTTGGGCCCGGAAACGCGCACCATGGCGCCTCGGCGGTAGGCGGCCCGCGCGACATTCAGCGTCAGCACATTGCCGCGCGGTAGCGCCTTGCGGCTCGCCTTGGACTCGACCAGTTCCAGCGCGGCCATCAGGCCGACGCCGCGCACGTCACCGACATGGGCATGGCGGGCGACAAATTCGCGCAGACGCGACTGGAAATGCGCGCCGACGCGCGCCGCGTTGCCGGGCAGGTCGAGTTCCTCAACCTGTTTGAGAGCCGCCAGCGCCGCGGCGGCGGCAACTGGATGGGCGCTGTAGGTATAGCCATGGGTGATCGCGCCGAGTCCGGCCGGCGCGGCAAGAAAGGCTTCGACGATGCGCTGTCCGATGGCTGTGGCGCCGAGCGGCACGTAGCCGCCCGAGATGCCCTTGGCCAGGCACCAGATGTCGGCATTGACACCCCACAATCGCGTGCCGAACATGGCGCCAGCACGGCCGAAGCCGGTCACCACCTCGTCGGCGATGAGAAGCACGCCATGGCGATCGCACACCTGGCGGATGGCCGGCCAGTAGTTCTCCGGCGGCACGATGACGCCACCGGCGCCCTGCACCGGTTCCGCGATGAAGGCGGCCACGGTATCCGGGCCCTGAAAAACGATCTCGCGCTCCAGCAGTTCAGCGCAGATGCGCCCCAGCTCCATCGGATCGTCTGTGTACGGATTGCGATACAGCCAGGGCGTGTCGACATGGAAACAGCCCGGCAGCAGCGGCTCGTAGGCGCGGCGGAAGTTGGTGTTGCCGTTGACCGACATGCCGCCGAAATGCACGCCGTGGTAGCCCTGGCGCAGGCTGATGAACTTGGTGCGATCAGCCTGCCCGAGGAGCTTCCAGTACTGGCGGGAAATCTTGAGCGCAGCTTCCACCGCGTCCGAACCGCCGCTGCCGAACATCACTGCGCCGATATTCTCCGGTGCCATCACACGCACCAGTTCTGTTGAAAGCTCGATCGCGCGCGGGTGCGTTGTGCCGCGAAAGGTGTTGAAGAAAGGCAGTTCGTCCAGCTGGGCAATGATCGCATCGCGCACCGGGCGATTGCTGTGCCCGAGGTTGGCGCTCCACAAACCACCGACCCCGTCGAGCAGGCGATGGCCATCGATGTCCCAGATCCAGACACCTTCCCCGCGCGCGATGATGTCCGGCGGAGCATCCAGCATCGCCTTTGGGTGCGCCATTGGATGCCACAGATGCCGCGCGTTGGCTTTCTTGAGCTGCTCGATGCTGTAGGTCATGGGTCGTTTCCTGCTGCGGGAGAGGCCGGGCGGGCGACAGGTTACATTGGTTGTCGATGCAACCAATAGCCCAAATCGGCAACCCGGAATTATTTCTTTCTAAGAGGCGCGTCGCGTCGAAATATCGTTGCATTCGCAACTTGATGGTGCTACAAAGTCGCCGCATCCGGGCCTGAGGTTCCGACAGAAAGGATCAGCGTGAGCGACTACCCAACACCGGCCCTCTACATCGACGGAGACTGGATCGCCGTCGCCAGCGGCGGTAGCCGGCCCGTCATCAACCCAGCCGACGGCGCCACGCTCGCTGTGTTGCCGCTTGCGAGCGAGGCTGAGCTGGCGCGCGCGGTTGCCGCGGCACAGCGCGGATTCGCCATCTGGCGCGCAACACCTGCGCACGAACGCCACGAACGCATCTCCCGCGCAACGCGCCTGTTGCGCGAGCGCGCCGACAGCATTGCCCGGATCATGACGCTCGAGCAGGGCAAACCGCTGGCGGAAAGCCGGCGCGAAGTGCTGCTGTCCGCGGACATCATCGATTTCCTCGCCGAAGAGGGAAAGCGCGCCTACGGTCGCCTCGTGCCGCCGCGCACTAACGCCGTCTTCGCCCAGGCGGTGACGCGCGTGCCGGTGGGGCCAGCGGCATTGTTTACGCCGTGGAACTTCCCCCTGAATCTGCCGGCGCGCAAAGTCGGCGCCGCGCTGGCCGCAGGCTGCAGCGCCATCCTCAAGCCCGCGGAAGAAACGCCAGGCAGCGCCGTCGAGCTGGTGCGTGCTTTCCACGACGCCGGCCTGCCGGCCGGCGTGCTGAATCTGGTGTGCGGCGATCCGGCACAGGTTTCGTCCTATCTCATCGCCCATCCGGGCATCCGCAAAGTATCGTTTACCGGCTCGATCCCCGTCGGCAAGCATCTGGGTGAGCTGTGTGCGCGTGGCGTCAAGCGCTACACGGCGGAATTGGGCGGACATGCACCGGTGCTGGTCCTGCCCGACGCCGATGCCGCGCACGTAGCGAGGCTCTCCGTCACGGCCAAGTATCGCAACGCCGGCCAGGTATGTGCATCTCCGACACGTTTTCTCGTTCACCGTTCCCTGTTCGAGTCCTTCGTCGCCTCTTTTGCGGCGGGTGCGCAAGCCGTGCGGGTCGGCAACGGCCTGAATGCCGATACCGAGATGGGGCCGCTTGCCCACTATCGGCGCATCGGCGAGATGGAGTCCCTGGTGGAAGACGCCGTTGCCTGCGGGGCGAACCTCGCCTGCGGCGGCCGGCGCCTGCCCGGCGCGGGTTTCTTCTTCGCGCCCACACTGCTGACGAACGTGCCGCAAACCGCGCGCATTCTGCAGCAGGAACCGTTCGGCCCGATGGCCGTGGTCAATCCCTGGGATACGCTGGAAGAGGCCATCGAGCAGGCCAACGGCTTGCCCTATGGACTCGCGGCCTACCTGTTCACGCGCGACCTGTCGCTCGCCCATCGCGTTTCGGCCGATCTCGAAGCGGGCATGGTCGGCATCAATCATTTCGGCGTGTCCCAGCCGGAAACACCGTTCGGCGGCATCAAGGAAAGTGGCCACGGCTCGGAAAGCGGCCAGGAGGGGTTGGCGGCCTATCTCGACACCAAGCTCACCAGCTTCGGCAGCGCCTAGGCGGAAATCCAAGAATAACGAAACAAACAATAGGAGGAGAACATGGAGAAGCAGAAAGGATTGCCCCTGCCGGCACTGGTTGCAACAGCAGTCGGCGTAGTGGTGGTGCAGAGCACCATGATCAGCATGCTCAATGGCGCCGGCATCGGCCACGTCAATTTTCTCGTGGCGATCGGCATCTCCGCACTGCTCGCCCTGACGTATGTCCTGTCCTTCTCCGAGTTGGCGCTGATGCTGCCCAAGTCGGGTTCGGTCAGTGCCTACACCCAGGCGGCGTTGGGGCCGGGGCTGGCCATCATCGCCACGCTCTCCGGCTACGTTGCCGTAGCGCTTCTGGGCATCCCGGCGGAACTGATCCTGGTGGACACGCTGCTCGAACAGGTGGCCCCGGGACTCGTTGCTCTGCTGCCCTACCCAAGCCTGGCCCTGTTGCTCTTGTTCTGCCTGCTCAACCTGCGCGGCATCGACCTGTTCGCGCGCATCCAGAGCACGCTCGTCGCCATTATGTTCGGCGGACTGTTCCTCATCGGTATCGCCGGTTTGTCTGGCGGCGGGACGACGATCGACGTGCCGGCCGTCGCGCTCGATGCGCCCCTCGCGTTGTCGCTGGTGGCGCTGGCCTTCTGGGGACTGGTCGGCCTGGAGTTCGTCTGCCCCATGATCGCCGATGCGCGTAACCCTTCGCGCAATCTGCCGCGTGCCATGATGATCGGCCTGGGGCTGATCGTTGCGGTATACGGCGTGTTCTGTCTCGCCGGCATGGCCATCCTGCCGGCCGAAAAGCTGACTGGCGCCACGCCCCACGTCGATCTGGCGCTGGGCATCTTCGGCCCAACCGCCAAGATTGCCTTTGCCATTCTGGCCATACTCGGCAGCGCCACGCTTCTCAACACCGTCCTGGCCAGCGTCTCGCGCATGATCCAGGGCATGGCGCAGAGCGGCCAACTTCCGGCGCTGCTGGCGCGGGAGAACGCCAAGGGAGCACCGACTTGGGCGCTGGTTGCGCTTGCCGCCGCCATCGCCGCCGTGCGTGCGCCGCTGGGCATGGATGCCTCCTCGATTTTGGCGCTGACCGTTGCCGCCGCTGCATGCTGGCTGGTCGCCTACATCATTGTGCACCTCGACCTGATTGTGCTGCGGTTGCGCATTCCGCAGCACGCGCGACCCTTCCGCTCGCCTTGGTTTCCAATGCCCCAGATCATCGGCATACTCGGCATGGGATATGTATTCCTCAACATTTCGCCGACTCCGGAACTTGCCGCGCCGATCTACCGCAACGTGGCGGCCATGCTCAGCGCCACGCTGGCCTACAGCCTCGTGTGGACGCTGTTCGTGATGCGGCGCAACCCATTCAGCCCGGATCTTGAAGGTGCACTGCGGGATAATGGCGCACATCACGATTGAAGCAGAGCAGCGATGCCTTTACCAAGAACAAGGAAAAAATCGACCGGCCGCGCCGCCGTGGAGAAACTCTCGCTGCAGGACTTCACCCCCTACAAGCTGGCGGTGGTGGCCAACCGTCTGAGCCAGTCTATCGGCTCGCTCTTCGAACAACGCTTCGGCATCCAGATTCCCGAGTGGCGAATTCTCATGGCGCTGCACAGTTACGGCCCGCTCGCGCCCAACGAGGTAGTGGAAATCACCAGCATGGACAAGGGCCGCGTCAGCCGCGCCCAGCGCAGGCTGGTCGAACTTGAACTGGTCACTGCCAGCGGCGATCCGCGCGACGGACGGCGCCTGGTGCTGTTCCTTACCCGCAAGGGAACCAGCATGTGCGAGGCGATCATTCCGGAGGCGCGGCAAACCGAGTCCTGGTTCCTCTCCGTGCTCTCGGAGCGGGAGCGCCAGACGCTGGACAAGGCGCTCAGCAGACTGCTGGCGCGCAGCCAGGAACTGCGGCTCTAGGCCCGGGACCCGGGCGGCGACTGGCCATCAGATGTCCAGGGCTGTCTTCTTTGATATTGCGCGCAGGGCAAAACTGGAGCGGATGCGCGCCACGCCCGGCAGCCGGGTCAAATGCTGCTTGTGGATGCGCTCGTAGTCCTGCGTGTCCGCAGCCACCACACGGATCAGGTAATCGGCATCGCCTGACATCAAGTAGCACTCCATGATGTCCGGGCAGGCCCGAACAGCGCGCTCGAAAGCCTTCAGCGATTCCTCGCTCTGGCTCTTCAGCGTCACCTCTACGAAGATGCTCGTCGGCCGCCCGACTGCCTCCTGCCTAACCAGCGCCACGTAACCTGCAATCACAGCACTCTCTTCCAGGCGTTGCACCCGGCGCAGGCAGGCTGATGGCGACAGGTTGATGCGCTGCGCCAGCTCGGCATTGGTCATGCGTCCGTCAGCTTGCAGAAGAGAAAGAATCTTACGATCTGTCTTATCTAATACAACAGGAGACATATAATTCCGTTTCATTAGCATAATACGCAATATTATTGCACGGCGACCGCCCGTCCTCCCATAGAACGCAAGCCTATTCTCCCCAGGTCCGGACATCATGCTGCTTTCCCGGTTAACCAAGGAGGAAACCATGCTGATCGGGGTGCCCAAGGAAATCAAGGTTCACGAATACCGGGTCGGCATGACGCCGGCAGCGGTGCGCGAAGCGGTGTCACACGGCCATGAAGTGCTGGTGCAGACCGGTGCCGGGACGGGTGCTGATTGTGGGGATGCGCAATATCTCGCAGCAGGCGCGCGGATAGCCGCTACTGCGGCGGAAGTCTTCGCGCACGCGGAAATGATCGTCAAGGTCAAGGAGCCTCAACCGACCGAGTGCGCGCTGCTGCGCGAAGGCCAGGTCCTGTTTACCTACCTTCACCTGGCGCCAGACGCGGAGCAGGTCCGCTTGTTGCGCCACTCCGGCTGCACCGCCATCGCCTACGAAACAGTCACCTCCCACAGTGGCGGATTGCCGCTGCTGGCCCCCATGAGCGAAGTTGCCGGCCGCATGTCGGTTCAGGTGGGCGCCACGGCCCTGCAAAAGGCATCAGGAGGTCGGGGCATACTGCTCGGCGGCGTTCCCGGGGTTCCTCACGCGAGCGTCGTCATCCTCGGTGGTGGCGTGGCCGGCACCCATGCGGCACGCATGGCACTGGGCATGGGCGCCGAGGTCACCGTTTTCGACAAATCGCTGCCGCGCTTGCGCCAGTTGGATGACCTCTTCGGCGGGCGCCTGCGCACTGTATATGCGACCAGCCTGGACACCGAAGCGGCCGTCCTGGCGGCTGATCTGATCATTGGTGCAGTACTGATTCCCGGGGCGGCTGCACCGAAGCTGGTGAGGCGCGAACACCTGGCAAGCATGCGGCCCAATGCGGTGCTGGTCGATATTTCCATCGACCAAGGCGGCTGCTTCGAGACTTCCCGGCCCACCACTCACCAGGAACCGACCTACATGCTGGATGGAATCGTGCACTATTGCGTCGCCAACATGCCGGGCGCCGTACCGCACACGTCGACCGTAGCCCTCAATAACGCCACACTGCCCTATACGCTGGCCTTGGCCGACAAGGGATGGAAGCTTGCCTGCGCGGAAGACGCCCACCTGTGCGACGGCATCAACATCCATGCCGGAGAGGTGTTGAGTGAGACGGTTGCTGAAGCCCTCGGCCTGGAGTTCAGGCCGCCCGGAAATGCCCTGGCGGCGTAAGCAGGCACGCCTACTCGATGTTCTGCACCTGCTCGCGCATCTGCTCGATGAGCAGCTTCATGTCCACGGCGATGGCGGTAATGTCGGTCGAGACCGACTTCGAGGCCAGCGTGTTGGCTTCGCGGTTCAGCTCCTGCATGAGGAAATCCAGTCGCTTGCCAATGGCGCCGCCCTTGCCGACGACGCGCGCCACCTCGTCAAGGTGGGCAACGAGGCGGTTGAGTTCCTCGGCCACGTCGACGCGCGTGGCGAACAGGCCCATCTCCTGGCGGATACGCTCCTCGTCCAGGCTGGCGGCCGCTTCGCGCAGGCGGGTCGCCATGCGTTCCTGATAATCGGCCAGGGCCTGCGGCAACTTGGGCCCGGCCTCAGCCACCAGGACACGCATGCGCTCGACACGTTCGAGGATCATCCCCGCCAGCTTCTCGCCCTCGCGGGCGCGGGTGGCGAGTAACTCGTCGAGGGCGGTCTTCGCCAGCGCGGCGCATTCGGCCTGCAGGGTGTCCGCCCCGGCCTGATCGTCGCCCAGCATGCCCGGCCAGCGCAGGACATCGCTGACGCTGAGCGCGGCCGCCTCGGGAAGCTGGTCATGCACGTCCTTCTGCAGGGCGGCCAGCTGCTGCAGCAGGGCGCGGTTGAGGGTCGCCTCGCGCGGCGCCGTCGTCGAGGGCAGCAGGTTGAGGCGGCAGTCGACCTTGCCGCGGTTGAGCCGGCCTGAAATCATCTCCCGCAGGGCCGGCTCGACGACACGGACTTCCTCGACGATGCGGAAAGTCATGTCGAGATAGCGTGAATTGACCGTGCGCAGTTCAAGGTGAAGGATGCCGCGCCCGATGTCGCGCATCTGCACGGCATATCCCGTCATGCTGTAGATCATGGGTATGTTCTCAAACCGCAGCTTTACAGCGCGGCGATAAAAAAAGACAATCCTGATCTTATCTTAACCCGAACGCCTGCCGGCCGCACCCGGTCAATCGCCTCACCTCGCCGATGCCACCCCAAGCCAACGTTCCGCTGCCGCCGGGCTACCAGCTCGATGAGTATCGCATCGAGCGCCAGCTGTCGCTGGGCGGCTTCTCGATCGTCTACCTGGCCTTCGACAAGGAAGATACGCCGGTGGCCATCAAGGAATACCTGCCCAATTCGCTGGCGCTGCGCTCCCAGGGCGACGCCCTGCCCTCGATTGCCGAGGAGAACGTGGCGACCTTCCGCTACGGCATGAAGTGCTTTTTCGAGGAAGGCCGCGCGCTGGCCAAGATCTCCCACCCCAACGTGGTCAGGGTGCAGAACTTTTTCCGTGCCAACGAAACGGTTTACATGGTGATGCACTACGAGCGCGGACGCACCCTGCAGGAGCACATCCAGAAGCACAAGGGCGAGATCCGCGAGAGCTTCATCCGCGCCATCTTCGCGCGCCTGCTCAACGGCCTGCGCGAGGTCCACACCCACAAGCTCCTGCACCTCGACATCAAGCCCTCCAACATCTATCTGCGCAACGACGGCACGCCGGTGCTGATCGATTTCGGCGCCGCGCGCCAGACGCTGTCGCTCGACACGCCGCTGCTCAAGCCGATGTACACGCCCGGCTTCGCCGCGCCGGAGCAGTACAACAACACGCGGCGCGAGCTGCTCGGGCCGTGGACGGACATCTATTCGGTCGGCGCCAGCATGTATGCCTGCATGGCGGCGGCGGCGCCCCAGGCGGCCGATCAGCGCCTCGAGCGCGACCAGCTGGCCGCCGCCGTCAAGCGCTGGCCCGAAAAGTACTCGAAGCAGCTGCTGGAAACGGTGGACTGGTGCATGCGGCTCAATTACCTCGAGCGCCCGCAAAGCGTATTCGCCCTGCAGAAGGCGCTCGCCGACAAGGCGCGCAGCGTGCCCCGGCCCACCTTTCTCGGCGGCCTGCGCAAACGCGTGCGGGATCTGATCAAATGATGACGACCCACCCCCTACCCCCCGCCCCAAGGGCGGGGGTAACGAAAGTTCGCGGGCTTCGCCCGCTCCATGTCGTTGACTTGCCACCTCCTTGGGACGGCCCGGCGGAGGCGGCATGAAGTTCACCATCTACCAGGAAAGCCGCCCGGGCAAGCGCCCGACCAACGAGGATCGCATCGCCTACAGCTATTCGCGCGAATCCCTGCTAATGGTCGTCGCCGACGGCATGGGCGGACACCTGCACGGCGAAGTGGCGGCGCAGATCGCGGTTCAATACATTACGGAGGCTTTCCAGCGCGAGGCCCATCCGCTGCTGAAGGACCCCTTCCTGTTCCTTTCCGGCGCGCTCAACAATGCCCACCATGCCATTCTCGACTATGCCGCGGACCGCTTCCTGCCGGAGGCGCCGCGCACCACCTGCGTCGCCTGCATCGTGCAGGATTCCATTGCCTATTGGGCGCACGCGGGCGATTCGCGCCTGTATGCCATCCGCGGCGGACGCGTCCTCGGGGTGACGCGCGACCACTCGCGCGTGCAGCGCATGGTCGAGGACGGCCTCATCACGGCCGAGGCCGCCGTGCATCATCCGGCGCGCAACCGCATCTTCAGCTGCCTCGGCGGCACCAATGCGCCGCAAGTCGACTTCTCCAAGAAGACGCCGCTGATGACCGGCGACGTCATCCTGCTGTGCACGGACGGCGTGTGGGGGCCGCTCCCGAGCGACGTGATCCCCCGCGCCATGAGCACCGGCAACGTCCTCCAGGCGACCCCCGCCCTGCTGAACCAGGCCGAGGCCCGCGGCGGCGAGAACGCCGACAACCTGTCCATGATCGCCATCCGCTGGGAAGACAACTACGCCGAGGACACGATCGGCAGCGTGTCGACCAAGACCATGCCGATCGACTCGTTCACGACGCAAATGGAGGCCTTCGCCAAGGCGCGCAAGGGCACGCAGCCCCTGCCCAACCTGTCGGATGAGGACATCGAGCGGGCCATCCAGGAAATCAACGCGGCCATCCGCAAGTATTCGAAGTGAGGAGCAAAGCGTGAAAAGCGAACAGAAATCCAGGCCAAGCGGCAGGCATGCCGATGAATTGCGGCCAGTAATTATGACTCGCAGCTTCACGCGGCATGCCGAGGGCTCGGTACTGGTCGAATTCGGCGACACCCGTGTGCTGTGCACCGCCAGCGTCGAGACGGGCGTGCCGGGTTTCCTGCGCGGCCTCGGCCAGGGCTGGCTCACCGCCGAATACGGCATGCTGCCGCGCTCGACGCACACGCGCACCGCGCGCGAGGCGGCCAAGGGCAAGCAGAGTGGGCGCACGCTGGAAATCCAGCGCCTGATCGGCCGCAGCCTGCGCGCCGTCACCGATCTGGAAGCGCTCGGCGAACGCACCGTGCACATCGACTGCGACGTGCTGCAGGCCGACGGCGGCACGCGCACCGCCTCCATCACCGGCGCCTGCGTCGCCGCGCACGATGCCTTTTCCAGGCTGGTCGCCGAGGGCACCATCCCGAGGCACCCGCTGCGCGAGCTGGTCGCCGCAGTCTCCGTCGGCATCTACGACGGCGTGCCGGTGCTCGACCTCGACTACCCGGAAGACTCCGCCTGCGATACCGACATGAACGTGGTCATGACGGCTTCAGGCGGCATGATCGAGGTGCAGGGCACGGCGGAAGGCGTACCTTTTACGCGGCACGAACTGGATCTGCTGCTCGGCCTCGCGGAGGGCGGCATCGCCCGACTCGTTGCCGCACAGCGGGAGGCGCTCGGCATCTAGCGCAGACGGCATGTTTTCCAAGCTCGTCCTCGCCTCCAACAATCCCGGCAAGCTGCGTGAGTTCTCCGCGCTGTTCGCGCCCTTCCGCATCGAAGTCGTGCCGCAGTCCGCCTTCGACATGCCGGAGGCGGAAGAGCCGCACTGCACCTTCATCGAGAACGCCCTGGCCAAGGCACGCCATGCCGCGCGGCTGTCCGGCCTGCCGGCCCTGTCGGACGACTCCGGCCTGTGCGTGGAGGCGCTGGGCGGCGAACCCGGCGTGCACTCCGCCTACTACGCCGGCAAGGAAGGCGACCGGGCATCGCGGGATGGCCGCAACAACACCCGGCTCCTGGCAGCGCTCGAAGGCAACACCGACCGCAGCGCCCACTACTACTGCGTGCTGGTGCTGGTGCGCCATGCCGAGGATCCGCAGCCGATCATCGCCGAGGGCGAGTGGCACGGCGAGATCCTTCATGCGCCGCGCGGAGAAGGCGGCTTCGGCTACGACCCGCTGTTCTTCGTGCCGTCGATGGACTGTTCTTCAGCGGAGCTGACATCGGCGGCCAAGAACGGCATCAGCCACCGCGCACTCGCCTTCGCCAAACTCGCCGAGCGCCTGCGCACGGCGCTCTGATGCCCCCCCGCATCATTCCCATTGCCGCGGAGGGCCGCAGCGCACCCGCCGGCCTCGCCGTCCTGCCGCCCCTCTCGCTCTACGTGCATTTCCCCTGGTGCGTGCGCAAGTGCCCCTACTGCGATTTCAATTCGCACGAAATCAGCCCCCCCCGAAGTCGCCGCTTCGCGGCGCCCTCCCCCCAGGGGGCGGCGGCCCGGCGTGTTGCTTCCCCAGCAGGAAGCCGCCTACCTGGCCGCGCTGATTGCCGATCTGGAGCAGTCGCTGCCGCTGGTATGGGGCCGCCCCGTCATCAGCGTCTTCATCGGCGGCGGCACGCCCAGCCTGCTCGCGCCGGAATCGGTCGACGCCCTGCTGTCCGCCGTGCGCGCGCGGCTGACTTTGCAGCCCGACGCCGAAATCACGCTGGAGGCGAATCCGGGCACGGTCGAGGCCGGGCGCTTCGCCGCCTTCCGCGCCGCCGGGGTGAACCGATTGTCCATCGGCGTGCAGAGCCTCAATCCGGTCCATCTTGCCGCGCTGGGCCGCATCCACGACGCCGCCGAGGCGCGGCGCGCCGTTGAACTGGCACTGAAGCACTTCGACAACGTCAACATCGACATGATGTACGCCCTGCCCGGCCAGACGCTGGAGGAGGCACGCACCGATATTCGAGAAGCGGCCGCTTTCGGCTCGCCGCACCTGTCGGCCTATCACCTGACGCTGGAGCCGAATACCGCCTTCCACCGCGCCCCGCCGCCGTTGCCGGATGACGACCTGGCGGCGCAGATGCAGGATGCCGTCGAGGACGTGCTGGCATCGTTCGGCTACGACCACTACGAAATCTCCGCCTTTGCCCGCCCCGGCAGCGAGTGCCGGCACAACCTCAACTACTGGCTGTTCGGCGACTACCTCGGCATCGGTGCCGGGGCGCACGGCAAGATTTCATCGCCAGTACGGATTGTGCGGCAGGTGCGGCACAAGCATCCCCAGGCTTTTCTGCAGGCGGTGGCGGGCGGCAACGCGGTACAGGAGGCGCATGAAGTCGGGGCGGCAGATCTGCCTTTCGAATTCATGATGAACGCGCTGCGCCTCACGGCGGGCTTTCCGCCGCGCCTGTTCGCCGAACGGACGGGACTGGCTTTGGACACGATTCGACCGCAGCTGGACGCGGCGGCGGAGCGCAGCCTGCTGGCCGAGGCGGCGGAGCGCATCGCGCCGACCGAACACGGCCGGCGTTTTCTCAACGACCTGCTGCAGGCATTCCTCAGGAATTGATCAGGGGCTCGATCCGCTTCACCCAGAGCTCGACGACAGCTCGGCCGCTGTCATCCGCCTCGAGCTCCGTCCAGCGGCGCCTCACCTCGTTCAGGATGTCGCTCACCTGCCAGCGCGATTCGCGCGCCATGAGCTGCATCTCGGCGAGGGCAACCGCGTCGTCCTCGATGCCGGCAGTGAGCGCGGCCAACTCGTCCGGATGGAAACCGGTTTCGAGCAGGGTGCGCTCCAGCCCCGAAATACGCTGGTCGACAAAGGCCACCAGCGGCGACTCGGCGATCTTCGGCGTATCCACCGCGCAGCTCTGATAGGCGCCGTGCCAGTTGCGAAATACCTCGGCCAGCTGGTCGAGCTGGGCGACCACCGCCTCGGCCGACACCTCGCCCTGGCTATCCAGCCCCTCCGGGTCCCCGCCATGCAGCAGGCCGACCAGGTGGTCGATCAGCTCGTGGTTGAACTTGCGCCGGTTCATTTTCAGCATCACCGACAGGCGCGAGGCGCCGTGCGTGCGCCAGCTCTTCTCGAAAAGCGTGGTCACCGCCTCGGCCAGCATGAGTATCTGGCCGATGGGGCCGATCTCCTCGCCCTTCAGCCCGCGCGGATAGCCGCTTCCGTCGAGCCGCTCGTGGTGCTCGAACACCGCCGAACTGATCTCCGGATGGAAAACCGGGTACTCCTGCAGGATCAGATAGGCCGTCATCGGGTGGGCGTAGACGTGGCGAAGCTCGGCCGCGTCGAGCCGGCGGCCTGCCCGTAGCAGTTCCGGGTCGATATGCAGCTCGCCGATGTCGTGAAACATGCCCGCCGCCGCGATGGTCGCCAAATCGCGGTCGGTCATGCGGCTCTTGATGGCCAGGAAGAGCGCGATCAGGGTCGTCTGCACGCTGTGTTCAAAAATCACCGGGCGCTGCTCGCGCGCCACCGTGAGCTTGAAGGCCAGAGGCGAATTCAGCGGCATGGCGTAGAAGGCATTGAGCAGCCGTTCCGTTCCGGGCAGGGCCGTACGAATGAGCTGGAAGCGCGGCTCGTCATCCAGAATTGCACGGGCGCGGTCGCGCAGGCCGACATGGGTGACGCCGTTGGCGACGGACAGGCATTCGTCGATGGGCGGCAACAGTTTGTGCTGTATCAGCCTTTCACGAAAGGCGGAGGTGATGCGCGTGCCCTTCTCGATCAGCTTGATGCCGCGCCGTGTAAACACCGCCTGGCTGGCGACGACTTCATGCGCGTCGCCCAGCGCCGTGATGCTGTTGAGGTAATGCTCGTCGTAGGTCTCGCTCATTTCACTTTCGCCGGAAAACAAGGTCCCAGACGCCGTGTCCCAATTTCAGACCCCGTGTTTCGAATTTGGTTTGCGGCCGGTATGCCGGCCGCGGCGCGAAGGCGGCCGCGGTATTCTCCAGCTGCGGCTCGGCGGCGAGCACCGCCAGCATCTGCTCGGCGTATTCCGCCCAGTCGGTCGCCAGGTGCACGTAGCCGCCGGACTTGATTCGGCTCGCCAGCAGGGCGACAAAGTCAGCCTGCACGAGACGGCGCTTGTGATGGCGTTTCTTCGGCCAGGGGTCGGGGAAGAAGATGTGCGCACCGTCGAGCGAAGCCGGCGCGATCATGTCGCGCAGCACTTCAACCGCGTCGTGCTGGACGATGCGCAAATTGGTCAGCCCACGTGCGTCGGCCAGCTTGAGCAGGCTGCCGACCCCGGGGGTATGGACTTCGATGCCGAGGTAGTCGATCTCTGGGTGCGCCGCAGCAATGGTCGCAGTCGTCTCGCCCATGCCGAAGCCGATTTCCAGGATCTTCGGCCCGGGCCTGGAAAATATATTTTCTATATCAATAGGTTGTTGCGAATACGGGATCCCGTAATAGGGCAGAAGCTGTTCGTGCGCACGCGCCTGGGCGCTCGATACGCGGCCCTGGCGCAGAACGTAACTGCGAATCGGGCGCTTTGGATTGGTTTCCGGAACCATGGAATGGCAGGGTTGGCAGGAATTCGGCATATTCCCTAAAGAAACAAGCCGGGGGGCCGTATAACTAAGGTATCGCAGTCTAGCGACAGTGCCCTCCACAGTAAAGACAGGGGATTACCCGGATCACCATGCCAAGGACGTTCTCAGGCTCGCAGATGCTTTCCCGCATGGCGGCGCTGATCGCCGCGCTGCTGCTCGGCCTCGCACTGCTGATGCGCTGGCAAGGGGAGGCGGTGCAGTTGAGCCTGGGGGCAGTCCTCTTCGCCGGCCTCGGCTTCGCCCTTCTGGCCGCGCTGGTCTGGGGGGGCGGCCAGAGGATGCGCCGCCTCGAAACCGACAGGAGCGAACTTGGCGAAAGCTATGACGCCCTCCTCGACACGGCTCCCGGCGGCATCATCGTCAGCGACGAACAGGGAAGGATCCTCAAGGCCAACACCCGCGCGGAGGAGTTGTTCGGATACGCAGCGGGCGAACTGGCAGGCCTGGCCGTCGAAGCGCTGGTGCCGGAATCCCTGCGACAGCGGCACACGTCGCTGCGCGAGGGCTTCGCCGACCAGCCGAAGCAGCGCCGCATGGGCATCGGCCCCGATGCATCGCTGCGCGCGCGCCGCAAGGACGGCAGCGAATTCATCGCCAGCATCAGCCTGGGGCCGCGCCGTACAGCCGGCGGCCTGAAGATCACGGCGGTCATCCACGACATCACCGCCGTCGTGCAGCGCGAAATCGAGATCGAACGGGCCAACCGCGCCCTGCGCCTGATCTCGGCCGTAAACCGCGCCATGCGCGGGGCAGACAACCAGGTCGACCTGCTCGATGCCATCTGCCGCGTCATCATCGAGGTCGGCGGCTATCGCTGCGCCTGGATCGGTTATGCAGAGCATGACGAGGACAAGACGGTGACGCCGGTTGCCTCGGCCGGCTTCAACAACAGCTTCCTTGAAAATGCGTTCATCAGCTGGGATGCGGACTCGCCCCATGGGCAAGGCAATGCCGGCATGACGATACGCAGCGGAAAACCCTTCCTCATCCGCAGCACGGCCCAGGAGGGCCGCGCCGCGCCCTGGCGCGAAGCGTTGCTCGAGCGCGGCTATGCCTCGGCGGGGTCCTTTCCCCTGAACATCGGCGACATCCGCGGGGTGCTGGTCATTTATGCCGCAATGGAAGACGCCTTCGGCGATGAGGAATGCGCACTTCTGCAGGACCTCGCCGGGGACATCAGCCATGGCCTGCGCGGATTCCGCGACGGCGAAAGCCGGGCGCGAGCCGAGGCCGCCCTGCGCCGGAGCGAGGCGATTCTCGATCGCGCCCAGCAGATCGCCCATGTCGGTAGCTGGGAATGGGACTTGCAGGGCAGTTCGGTCTTATGGTCCGGCCAGATGTACCGCATCTTCGGCTATGAGCCGGGCGAGGTCGACGCCAGCAAAGAGGCCGTCATCGCGCGCACGCATCCCGACGACCGCGAGCGTGTCGGCGAAGGCATCCGCAGCCTCGCCGAAGGCAGGGTATCGACACTGGAGTTCGAGCATCGCGTGATCTGGGAGGATGGAATTGTCCGCCACGTACACATGGTGTGCGAGGCCGAGTTCAACAACGGACAGCCGGCCCGCATCATCGGCTCCACCCAGGACGTCACCGCCCAGGTGCAACGCGAGATCGAGGTCCAGCGCACCAACCGCGCCCTGCGCATGCTGTCCGCCGTCACCCATGCGGCGCGCGAAGCGGACTCGGAAGCCACCCTCCTGCAGCAGGCCTGCGATGTTGTCGTCAGCAACGGCGGCTATTCCTTTGTCTGGGTCGCCGGCAAGGAACACGGCCCGGAGAAGCGGGCTGTGCTGCTGGCCGGCGCCGGCGATCCGGCAATGCACGCCCGGCTGAGTAGCGGCATCGTCACCTGGGACGAAAACCAGGAACGGGGGCACGGCACGGTGGGGCGCGCGCTGCGCAGCGGCCTGCCCTGCATCGTGCGGGATGTGCTGACCGATCCGCTGTATGCCCCGTGGCTCGATTTCGCGCTGGAAATGAAATTCAATGCCTGCGCCTCCTTTCCTTTGCTGGTCGACGCAAAGATCGAAGGGGCACTGGTCATCTATGCCACCAACGATTCCTTCGGCGAAGCCGAGTGCGGCCTGCTGGAGGACCTCGCCCGCGACATCGGCCACGCCCTTGCCGCCATGCGCGCAGAAGCCGGGCGCAACAAAGCCGAGGCCGCGCTGCGACGCAACGAGGCCCTGCTCGGCCGCGCCGAAGCGCTCTCGCATGTCGGCAGCTGGGAATGGGGCATGGGCACGCAGGCGTTGCGGTGGTCCGAGGAAACCTACCGCATCCTCGGGTTCGAGCCCCATGAGGTGGAACCCAGCAACAGCCTGGCCTTCGAGCGCACGCACTCCGAGGACTGCGCCACCCTGAAGGCCAAGCTCGATGATGTGGTCAACGGCAAAGCACTCTCCGCCGAGCTGGACTATCGGATTCAATTGCCTGACGGAGACATGCGCTGGGTGCACACCAAGGCGGAGATGGAGTACCACGACACCGGCCCCCTGCGCATGACCGGCGTGCTGCAGGACATCTCCGAGCGCAAGCGCTTCGAGCAGAAGCTCTCCGAAATGGCGAGCTTCGACACATTGACCGGCCTGCCCAACCGCAATCTGCTCAACGACCGGCTCAGTCAGGCGCTGGCCCACGCCAGCCGCAACAGCGGCCTCATGGCGGTCGGCTTCGTCGACCTGGACCGTTTCAAGGTGATCAACGACACGCTCGGCCACGACGCCGGCGACGAACTGCTGAAGGAAATCGCGCGCCGGCTCTCGGGCTGCCTGCGCAGCAGCGACACCGTCGCCCGCCAGGGCGGCGACGAATTCGTCGTGGTGCTCAACGACCTGGCGCGACCGGAGGACGCCACCATCGTGGCGCAAAAGCTGCTCGATGCATTCAGTCCGCCAATCACACTATGCGGGCGCGAGATCGTGCCCGGCGCCAGCCTCGGCTTCGCCCTCTACCCGAAGGACAGCGACAACCTGCAGGGCTTGCTGATGGCGGCGGACAAGGCCATGTACGCCGCCAAGCAGGCCGGTCGCGGACAGTACCGTTTCTTCGACTCGGAGCTGAACCGCGCCGCCGCCGACTGGCTCGAAGTCGGCGCCGAACTGCACCATGCGCTGGAGCGCAACGAGTTCGAGCTGCACTACCAGCCCAAGGTCGATTTGCGCAGCGGCGCCATCACCGGGGTGGAAGCTCTGCTGCGCTGGCGCAGCCCGGACATGGGCCTGGTGCCGCCCAACAAGTTCATCCCCATTCTCGAAGAGACCGGCCTGATCCTGGAGGTGGGCGAATGGGTCATCGCGCGCGCCTGCCGCCAGGCGCGGCTATGGCAGGAGCAGGGATTGCCGCCGCTGCGCATCGCCGTCAACCTGTCGCCGCGCCAGTTCCAGCAGCGCGACCTGGCCCAGCGCATCCGCACCATCATCGACCAGCCGGATTTTTTGCCGGAGTACCTCGAGCTGGAGATCACCGAGAGCATGGTGATGCAGCATGTCGAGCGCGCCATCGCCACGCTGGAAGAGCTTCGCCAGATCGGCATTCACATCGCCATCGACGATTTCGGCACCGGTTACTCGTCGCTCGCGGTGCTGAAGCGCTTCCCGGTGGATTGCCTCAAGGTCGACCGTTCCTTCGTGCGCGACATTCCGGACGACGCCGACGACATGGCCATCACGCGCGCGATAATTGCACTGGCGCACAGCCTGGGGCTGTCGGTGGTGGCCGAGGGCGTCGAAACGGAGGCGCAGCGGGAATTTCTGGTCGATTGCGGCTGCGACGAAATGCAGGGCTTCCTCTTCTCGAAACCACTGCCGGCGGCTGAACTCGCCGAGCGCGTGCTCGACCATTCGAGCACGGCCCTGGCCGCTTAAGCCTTTCCGATCAGACCGCCGGTCGGCGAGCTGGGCGTGGCGCTGTAGAGTTTTCTCGGCATGCGCCCGGCAAGGAAAGCCTCACGTCCGGCTTCCACCGCCTTTCTCATGGCGGAAGCCATCAGCACCGGATTCTGCGCGCCGGCAATCGCCGTGTTCATGAGCACGCCATCGCAGCCCAGCTCCATGGCAATGGCGGCATCGGAGGCGGTGCCGACGCCGGCATCGACCAGCACCGGCACTTTCGCGTTGTCGATGATGAGGCGCAGGTTCCACGGGTTGAGGATGCCCATGCCGGAACCGATGAGCGAGGCCAGCGGCATCACCGCCACGCAGCCGATCTCCTCCAGCCGCTTGGCCTGGATCGGATCGTCGGTGCAGTACACCATCACCTTGAAGCCGTCCTTCACCAGCGTTTCCGCCGCCGCCAGCGTCTGCGGCATGTCGGGGAAAAGCGTCTGCGCATCGCCCAGCACTTCCAGCTTGACGAGGTCGTGGCCGTCGAGCAGTTCGCGCGCCAGGCGCAGCGTGCGCACGGCATCCTCCGCCGTGTAGCAGCCGGCGGTATTCGGCAGCAGGGTGTACTTCGAGGGCGGCAGGTAGTCGAGCAGACTCGGCTGGCCCGGCTCCTGACCGATGTTGGTGCGGCGGATCGCCACCGTGATGATCTCCGCGCCGGAGGCCTCGATGGCCTTGCGGGTCTCGTCGAAATCCTTGTACTTGCCGGTGCCGACGAGCAGGCGCGAAGAATACGCCTTGCCGGCGATGGTGAGCTGGTCGTTATTCATGATCCCTTTTCCGCATTATCCGCCGCCGACGGCGATGACGATCTCGATGCAGTCGCCCTCGACGAGCGGTGTCGCAGCATGGCCGCTCTTCGGCACGATCTCGCCGTTGCGCTCGACCGCCAGGCGCTTGCCTTCCAGTTCCATGTCGCGCAGCAACGCCGCCACGGAATGACCGGGGGCGACGCTGCGCTGCTCACCGTTGACACTGATTTCCATGGAAAGATTTTAACAGGTTGGATAGCGACAGAATCGGCAGTAAAATGCCGCCTGATGCGGGTGTAGTTCAATGGCAGAACGGCAGCTTCCCAAGCTGCATACGAGGGTTCGATTCCCTTCACCCGCTCCAGAATGTGAAAAGGCCAACCTTGCGGTTGGCCTTCTCGTTTCCGGCTTGTCCAGCAGGCGCTAGCCGCCGAAGAACCCGATCCCCACCAGCACCAGCAGCATCAGGCCGACGGCGATGAGCGCCAGGCCGAGGATCTTGGAGCCGCGGGTCATGGCCGGTGAAGGCGCCTCGACCAGGTACTTTGACAACTCGCCCGAATCGACCATGCGCTGGTAGTGCGCCGGGTGGTCGTGGCGGAACTCGCGCAGAGACTGGGTGCCGGTGAACATCACCACGTCGGGCGGCGGCAGCTTGTCCGGGCGGAAATGGTTGTTGAAGAAATGCACCGTGAAGAGGAACACGGCCGCCAGGAAGGCTTCCTCGCCATGGATGAGGGTGCCGACGTTGAACACCCAGCCCGGCAGGTATTGGGCCGTCACGTGCGGGAAAGCCAGCATCAGGCCGCTCCAGCCGATGATGTTCACGCCCCAGAACACCGCCCAGTAGTCGAACTTCTCGAAATAGGCCCAGCGGTCGAACATCGGCTTCGGGCCGCGGCCCACGAACCACTTGAACATGCCCCAGCAGTCGGCGAAGTCCTTCCAGTTCGGGATCAGCGAATCCGGGCCGAACCAGCGGAAGCTCCGGTCGCGCAGCAGCTTCTGCATCACATAGACGAAGTGGATCACGAAGATGCCGACGAAGATCGCCGCGGCGACCCGGTGGATCAGGCCGAGCATCTTCGGCCCGCCCACCGCCTTGGCCACCAGTGGCGCCCAGACGCTCTCGGCGTAGAGCGCGGTGGTGCCGGTCAGCACCAGGGTCATGGTGACGAGGGCGAAGACCAGGTGGCCGATGCGCCAGCCCCAGTGGAAGCGGCGGAAGTGCTGCTTGGTCTCGTCGAGGTTCAAGCCCCTGGTGTCGATGCGCGCATGCGGCTTGCCCGCCTTGCGGTCCTGCCATTCGCGGTAGTACCACAGGCCGGAATGTGCCCAGAAGAAGGCGAAGACGAAAATCAGCAGCCCGACCATGAACTTCGAGGCGATGTACATCTGCGGATACTTCTCGAAGTCGTGGGTGTTGGCATGCGGGCCGAAGGTGACGAAGCCCGGCGTGGCGTCGTGCATGCCCGGCTTCTTGTCGCTGTGGCACTTGCTGCAGGTCTTCAGCCGGTTCTTCGGGTTGATCGTGGACTTCGGATGGTCGGCCGGCAGGATCTTGTGGCTCTCGTGGCAGTCGGCGCACTTGGCCGCGTAGGCGTAGCCGAGGCGGTTCACCTGGCCGTGGTAAGTGTCGGCGAAGCTCTGCAGCTCCTTCTCGTGGCAGCTGCCGCAGGCGTTGACGTTGGCAAGCTTGAAGGTTTCCGACGCGGTGCCGGAAATGTTGTGCGAGGTGTGGCAATCGGTGCACACCGCGCTCTTGACGTTCCCCTTCTCCAGCACTTCCTCGCCATGGACCGAAGCGGAATAGGCCTCCAGCTGGTCTTCGTGGCATTTCGCGCCGCAGGTGTCCGGGATCGTCTTGTGCCAGGCGGTGCGCCGCTCGCTGCCCTTGGGCGGCACGTTGAATTCGTGCGAGTTGTGGCAATCCTCGCAGGTGGCCATCGGGCGCGAGGGATCGTCCTTGTCCGGCTTGGCATGGAAGGAGTTCTTGTAGGCCTCGATGTTGCGGACGATCAGCCCGAGGCTCTTTTTCTCCTCGGTGAGCTTCTGCTGCTTGGCGGTTTCCCAGAGCGCTTCGTGGCAGGTGACGCAGTTGGCCGGCTTGATGTCCTTGGCTTTGGCGTGGTTGGCCTTGCTGTCGGTGATCTCCTTGTGGCAGGCCACGCACTGCATGTCGCCGTGGATGCCCTTGCCGAACTTGCCGGCATTGATGTGGGCAAGCGTGCGCTTTTCGTCGTCCTTGCCCGGCACCTCGATCTTCTTCTTGCTGCTCTCATGGCACTCGAGACAGCCGGCATTGCCGAGCTCGGCGGCGGCGGCCGGCAAGGGCGCCGGCGCCAGAAGGCGAGACAGGCAACGCCGGCCTGGAGCAACGTCAGGAACGATCCCCTTTTCATGGTCCGGCCTCCCTGTTTCTATGTCAGTGGGAAAGCATCCAGCGGGCAATGTTGGTCTGCACCTTGACGTCCTTGGTATCGATGATCTTGTGATCCTCTTCCTTGCCGTCGTCGAGTTTCACTTTCTGCCCGGCGGTCATGTGCTTGATCGCCTCCTTCTCGTCGAGCTTCTTCTCCTTGTACTTGGCGGCGATCTTCTTCAGGGCCGGGCCCTTCTTGGCCTTCGTGGCGTGGTGGCACTTGTGGCAGTCGTTCTCCTTGAAGACGTTTTCCGCCGCCTCGGCATCGAACTGGGCAAAGGCCGGGGCGGACAGGCAGAAGCCGGCGACGGCGACGAGCGCGATCAGGGGGCGACGCTTGGCTTGATGCGACATTTCAGGTTCTCCATTTTTCGTTGCACGGAAACGACGGCGCAGCCGTCGTCTGTCGGGGAAAACGGCCGGCCCCGGCATTGCCGGGGCCGAACCGGATCAGGGCAGCTTCACCGCGACGATATCGGCCTTGGCGCCAATGCCCAGCGTCTTGGTGTAAGACACATAGTGCCCGCGCGTGGTGATGTTGTCGTCGTGCAAGGCGAAGCCGACGTTGTACGGTTCAGCGGACGCACGACCACGACCGTCCACATGCCGTCCTTCCAGGTGCCGAAGCCCTTGTTGTCGGCCGCGGACCCCGTGGCATCCCCCGGCGTCAGGGCATACCTCGGCAGGATGTCGCCCGCCTTCCAGCCCGCGTTCGGGTCGAACGGCACCGCGTTGCTGCTCTTGGATCAGGAAATTGTCCTTCTTGCCCACCTGGTCGGCGCTGACCGCCTTGGCGCCAAACTTGCCCGCGTCGAACATGAACTTGGGCTGCTTGGTGGCCGAATCCAGGTTCGAGGCAAAGTGGTTTTTGCCGGAATCGAAGTTGCGATATTCGAGAACATAACCGTCGTCGGTGCCGCCTACGGGGTTGGTGCGATGCCCTCGCCACTGGATCAGGTCAACGAAGCCGCCAGCGGCCTTGATCCGGGCGATCTCGTCGAGCGACTTGCCGCTCTTCCAGTCGGAGGGATTGTTTCGGCTGGACGGCAGGTACTTGCGTACGTCGCTCTTCTTGATCGCCTTCAACAAGGGATCGGCAGCGACATCTTCCTTCGTGGCGGGATTGAGGTCGCGCTCGCCCTCATGGCAAGTCAGCCAACAGCCCTGCTCCTTGAACAGCGGCACCTTGCCGTCGTCGAGCATGAGCGACATGCGCGTCTCGTAAATGGCGGGCTGCTTGCCTTCCTGGACGGGCTTGTCGAGGCGCGGGCCGCCATACACTTTCCATTCCTTGCCGTCGTAGCGGTAGTAGGGATATTCGATGTTGTTGTTGCCCTTCCACTGGTAGCGCAGATAGGCGTTCTTGTCGTCGTATGCGGCCTGGATGGTCACATCCACGTGGCCCGGCTTGCCCGGCAGGGCGATCGGCTCGAGCGGGTGGTTGCCCCTGAGGATCTTGGCGCCCTGGCGCTGCTCTTCCTTGGCATCGTCGTGGCAGGAGACACAGGAATCGCCGCGCGCCGTCTCGCTGGCAGCACCCTTGTGCGCGGCCGCGTCGCGCAGCCATTCGTAGGAAGACTGGCCCGGATAGAACAGGGTCAGCCTGGTGGCGGTAATCTTGTCCCAGTCGATGGCAGTCGTGCCGGCATCCTGGCCGCCGATCCGGCAGAACCGGGCAGCGACCACTGCAGCAACGCTGGCTGCCAAAATTTTCATTTTGGCATCAGGAAGGATTGAATTGCGCTTGTCCATTTCGATCACCTCTTTTGTTAAGGTTGTCTTGCGGATACGCCTGATAATGCAAGCCTTGTGCCATCTTTGTTTTGCATTTTTTTTCCGATTATTGCAGTGCGCAATAAAAATCGACCGCAATCAAGCTGTCGTTAATTTGTGTCAAGTGTCGTTCTTTAGTGACAATCCCCAGCGTTTCACCTTCACATAGAAATTCTGCCGGGGAATGCCACTCAGGCGCGCCGCCTCCGATACGTTCCCGCCTGTTTCATCCAGCAGGCGCTGCAGGTATTCGCGTTCGAACACCGAGCGGGCTTCCTGGTAGCTCAGGCTGGCTTCCGGCGTCTGACTGCCAGCCTGCTTCGTCTCCATCGGTTTCGATACCCCCGATGGGAACAAATGAACGCTTTCGACGGGGCCGCCTGCATGCAAGGCCACGGCGCGCTCGATGCAATGCTGCAGCTGGCGCACGTTTCCCTCCCAGCGGCAGGTTTCCAGCGCCCGCATGGCGGCCGGCGTGAACGGCCCGCAGGCCTTGCCGAATTTGGCGTTGTAGTGATCGAGAAAATGCGTCGCCAGCGCCACGATGTCGCCCTCGCGCTCGCGCAGCGGCGGCAGTGTGATCGAAACCACGGCGATGCGGTAA
This sequence comes from Betaproteobacteria bacterium, assembly GCA_016703785.1. Lineage (GTDB taxonomy): Bacteria > Pseudomonadota > Gammaproteobacteria > Burkholderiales > Rhodocyclaceae > Desulfobacillus. Next base: position 83,867 of record JADJBM010000034.1, on the reverse strand, counting down.
TACAGGTCCTCGCGGAAGCGGCCCGCCCTGACCTCGTCGAGCAGGGGCCGGTTGGTGGCGCAGACCAGCCGGAAATCGGCCTTGCGCGGCTGCGTGCTGCCGATGCGCACATAGCTGTGGTCCTGCAGCACGCGCAGCAGACTCGACTGCAACTTGGGACTCATGTCGGCGATTTCATCGAGGAAGAGGTTGCCGCCGTGGGCCTTTTCGAAGTAGCCGGCGCTGGCCTGGCTGGCCCCGGTGAAGGTGCCCTTCTCGTAGCCGAAGAGCAGGCTTTCCAGCAGGCTTTCCGGCAGGCCGCCGCAATTGACTTCGAGAAACGGCTTGCCGGCACGGGTGCTGAGCGCATGAATCAGTCTGGCCGCAAGTTCCTTGCCGGTGCCGCTCTCGCCTTCCAGCAGCACGGTGGTGTCGAGGCCGGCAACCTGGCGGATCTGGCCGAGCACGCGCTCCATCGCGGCGGACTGGCCGATGAGGGTGTCCGACTCGGTCGTCAGCCGCGCCCGTAGCCCGTCGATCTCGCGATAGGCCCGGTCCAGTTCGAGCGCCTTGCCGATGACCGCCTCCAGCGCCTCCAGGTCCTCGAAGGGCTTGGTCAGGTAGTCGAACAGCCCCTCGCGCACCGCCGCCACGGCATCGCGCACCTCGGCAAAGCCGGTCATGAGTATGCCGACCAGGTGCGGCCTGAGCGCGCGGAACTCGCGCAGCAGGTCGATGCCGTTGGCGTCGGGCAGGCGCTGATCCATCAGCACCAGATTGAAATCGTCGGCGGCAAACATCCGGCGCGCCTCGGCGCCATCCGTGGCCAGGCTCACCTTGGCCGACTTGGCCAGAAGGCGGTCCAGCAGGATGCGGGTGTGGCGATCGTCGTCGACAACCAGAATTTTCTGCGACATGTCAGGCCGAATCGTGCGCATTCAGACGGAGTCAGGCAACCATATTGCAAAACGCGTGCCATGCCCCGGCTCGCTCGCCACCGTCACCTGGCCGTCGTGCAGCAGGGCCACATGCTGCACCACCGGCAAGCCGAGGCCGGTGCCGTCGCTGCGCGTGGTGTAGAACGGCACGAAAATCTTCTCCAGCACCTCCGGCGGCATGCCCCGTCCGTGATCGGCCACCGCCAGCGTCCAGCCGGGCAGGTTCCGCTCCCTGTCTTCGCCGCGCTCGAGGCTGATCTCGATGCCGCCCTCGCCATCCGCGGTCGCCTGCGCCGCATTGACGAGCAGATTGAATAGTGCATGGCGGATCAGGACGGGATCGACCGTCAGCACCACCGGCTCCTCCGGCAGCCTCACCGACACCGGCAGGTGCCGACTCTCGGCCTGGCGAAACAGCAGCACCGTGTCCTCGATCAGCCCGGCCATCGGCGTCGGCTTGCTCTCGAAGCAGGAGACCTTGGAAAAACCCAGCATGCGCTTGACGAAATCGCGGCAGTCCTCGCCGGCGCCGCGGATTTCCCGCAGCAGCTCGCGCGTGCGTGCCGGGTCGTCGGCCTCGCGCTCGGCCAACTGGGCAAGGTTGACCACCCCCACGAGCGGATTGTTGAGCTGGTGCGCAATGCCCCCGACCATCGTGCCGACGGCGGACAGCTTCTCAAGCTGGAGAATGCGGCGGTGCTCGCTGTCGAGCCGCAGCAACTGGTGCTCGAGGTCGTGCTGGCGTTGGTAATCGCGCTCGACCCGGTCGAGCGCGAGGTAGAAGATGCCGAGGACGCCGACAGCGGCCAGCAGGCTGATCAGGATCACTGCCATCATCGACCACTGGAAGGTCGACTCCAGCGCGGTGATGTCGCGCATCACCACCAGGTCGCCGATATGGCGGTTGCCGGCATCATTGATCGGCACACTGGCCAGATGGACCGACCGGCCGCGATCATGTATCTCGGCAGTGCCGCCGGCAGACAGCCGCTGCAGCAGGGGCTCGTCCAGTGCCGACGGCAGCTGCTCAGACGTCTGCGCCAGCACTGCATGGGTGCCAAATCGGCTCCAATTTCCGCTGCGCTGCATCAGCGCCTGGCCGCGCTGCCATTGTTCATGCTCCAGATAGCGCTTGTCCACCAGCACCAGCAAATCCACCGTAAGGCTTTGCCGGATCTCGTCGAGCATGTGCTCGATTTCCTCGCCGATTTCCAGATAGCCAAGCAGCTCGCCGCCCTGGCGCCATGGCATGACCAGCCTGAGCGTCAGCGTTCCCATGGGCCCCAGCTCCAGGCCATGAACCGCCTGCTGGCCTTCCTTGGCCTGCCGCAGCGTCACGCGCTGGATTTCGTCGCCGTACACTGTCGGACTGTGAAAGCGGTACAGGCTGATCAGATCGGGGCGGATGAAATACAGATGCGAGATGCGGTGCTGCGTGCTCAGGTTGTGGAAGAGTTCGCCGCCTTCTTGCGCAAGCGCCGCGCGATCGCCCTGCCGGAAAGCCCGTTCCATCGACTCATCGACAATCATGGTGCGCAAAGTCGCCAGCATCAGGTTGGTATCCTTGCCCAGCTTCTGCGCGAACAGATTGGCAACCGCCGCCGAGCGCTCGGTCAGATCCTGATCGCGAATTCGCGTCTCGATACTGTAGATTGCGACGGCGAAGACACACATGATGAACGTCAGCGTAACGGCGAGCGGGCCGATGAACCTGGCCTTGACGCGCTTGGGCTGCCGGGTGGAGGAAACGGAACTCATGACGGGCAGTGTGCCCGAGTCATCCTGGCGAAACAACGGAGGGGGAAAAGCGCGCCTTCATGCCTGGGCTGGGCGGCGCAGGCAGCCTGTGTTCCCCGGCAGCCGACAGTTCCGGATCTGGCGCGGCGCTAGGCGTCGCCGAGAACCCTGTACCGCCCGCCATAAAACAGCAGCGGCGCCCGCGCCTGGCGCGCGAAACGCTCGACGCGGCCGATGAAGATGAGGTGGTCGCCGCCGGCATGCTGGGCTTCGTTGCGGCATTCGAGCGTGGCGCAGCAGCCGGCCAGCAGCGGCGCGCCGCCCAGGCCCCCCTGCCAGTCCACGCCGGCAAACTTGTCGCTGTTGCGCCGGGCAAAGCGCTCGGAGATGGCTTGCTGGTCGGCCGCCAGCACGTTGACCGCAAAATGGCGTGCGGCGCGAAACGCCGGCAAACTGGGCGAAACCAGCGACAGGCTCCACAGCACCAGCGGCGGCTCGAGCGAAACCGTGTTGAATGAGTTCACCGTCAGGCCGACGGCAGTGCCGTCTTCGTCGAGCGCCGTCACCACGGTGACGCCGGTGGCGAAGGCACCCAGCGTATCGCGCAGGGCGCGATGCTCGAGGTCGGACCAGGCGTCCTGAAGGTTTTCCCGGGGCATGTTCATCTGTCTGTTATCGGCTGTATGGGGTTGTTGCTTTAGAATTGAAGCAAGACTATCCCGCCCGCGCCTGCCTGACAAGCAAAGGGCCTACCTCCGACATGGTTTCACCCTCTTGCGCCGGCGACTTCGCCCATCGCGTCATCGCCTGGCAGAAGCAGTCCGGCCGGCACGACCTGCCCTGGCAGCAGAAGGGCAGCGCACGCGATCCCTACCGCGTCTGGCTCTCCGAGATCATGCTGCAGCAGACGCAGGTGGCGACGGTGATTCCCTACTACCGGCGCTTCCTCGCACGCTTTCCTGACCTCGCCAGCCTCGCCGCCGCGCCCTCGGAAGAAGTCATGGCGCTGTGGAGCGGGCTCGGCTACTACGCGCGGGCGCGCAACCTGCAGCGGGCGGCTCAATTGATCGTCGCGCAATGGTCTGGCCGCTTCCCGCGCCGCGCCGCCGACATCGAAACGCTTCCCGGCATCGGCCGCTCCACCGCCGCCGCCATCGCCGTGTTCGCCTTCGGCGCACGCGCGGCCATCCTCGACGGCAACGTCAAGCGCGTTCTGGCGCGCGTCTTCGCCATTGAGGGTTTCCCCGGCGAGAAAGCCGTGGAAGCGCGTCTGTGGGTGCTGGCCGAAACGCTGCTGCCGAAGCGTGAAGTGGTTGGCTACACGCAGGGTCTGATGGATCTCGGCGCGACGCTGTGCACGCGTGGCAGGCCGCGCTGCGGCGAATGCCCGATGGCGTCGATTTGCGTGGCGCGACAGGAGGCGCGCGTCGCCGAACTGCCGACGCCGCGCGCGAAGCGCGCCGTGCCGCAGCGCGTCGTCTCGGTGCTGGTGCTGCGCCATCGCGGCCGCGTTCTCATGGAGCAGCGCCCGCCGAAAGGCATCTGGGGCGGACTGCTGTCGCTGCCGGAATTGCCGGACGGGAAACTACCGCGGCAGTATGCGGACGCGCAGCCGCTGCCCGTGCTGCGCCACGCCTTCACGCATTTCCGCCTCGACATCACACCGTTGCTGTGCAAAGTCAGTCGCTGCAATACGGCGAGGGACGGCGTCTGGCTGAGCCTGAAGAAGCTGGACGAGGCGCCGCTACCGGCGCCGATCCGGAAAATACTGGAAAGCCTGTAACCCACCCTCACCCCTGCCCTCTCCCGCCCAGGCGGGAGAGGGGGTCACTTGACCAGCCCGCGCTGGGAAAGGTACTTGAAGACGATTTCCAGCCGGGAGACCGGATCCTCCAGTTCGAGCAGCTTCTGCCGTGCAATGGCCGGAATCGGCAGCAGTTCGCTGAAACGGTAACCGACCCAGGCCGCATCGTCGAAGTGGTGCGGCGGGGGAAAGCGCTCGGCCCCACCATCCGCCGCCATCGCCTGCAGTAGCGGCACCAGCCTGGCGAGCGCCTCGGGCACTGGCAGGGTTGCCTCGACGGAGAGCGGTTCGACGCGGGCATGCAGCAGACCTTCACGATCGGCCTCGCTGGTGAGGACGCGGAAGCGGTCCTCGCCGCGCACCGTGATGTTGAGAATGCCCGGCTGCGTCATGTCCCAGGCGACGATGCGTGCTTCCGTGCCCACCGCATGCGGCTGCGCCGGCGCGCCCACTTCGGCGCCTTCGGCGATGAGGCAGATGCCGAATGTGCTCTCCTGCTTGAAACAATCCTTCACCAGCGTCATGTAGCGCTGCTCGAAGACGCGCAGGCTCAGCGTGCCGCCGGGAAACAGCACGGCATTGAGGGGAAACAGCCGCAGCTCGGCGGCTTGCGGCGCTGCGTCGCGCCGCGGGGGAAATTTGAATATCGGCAAGGTCAGGTTCTGTCGTTCGTTGCTTCGCCGGCGCGCGAGGCAGGAGATGCGCCTTCCTCGAGCAGCTTTGCGGCGGCAAGGCCGTTGCCCAGCCCGAATACTAACGCGGCCAGGGCAAAAAACGGCAGCAGGTAGAGCAAACCGTCGTGCGGCACCAGCCACAGCCGCGCCACCACCAGCTGGCCGGCAATGTGGGCAAAGGCGGCGGCGAGGCTCTGGCTCACCGGGCCGAACCAGCGCGCCGGCAGGTGCATGGCCAGCCCCAGCGCGACGAGGCTGGCGAGCGCGCCGGCGAGGCTGAGGAAAAAGCCCGGCGCGAGGAACTGGCCGAGCAGCAGGCTGCCCGCCACCACGCGCAGCAGCGTCACCCAGACGGCGTCTCGCCAGCCGTGGCGCGCCAGCACGATGAGCGTGATGATGTTGGCCAGGCCCGGTTTCACGCCCGGCAGCGGCATGGGGATCGCCGCCTCGACCACCGACAGCGCGATGGCCGCCGCCGCATAGCGCGCGATGCGGTGGTCGTCGGCGGTGGGCGTCAATTCAATGCTCGCGGCGGGCCCCCCCCCCCCCCCCCCGGCCAGCCCCCCCCCCCCCCCCCCCCCCCCCCCCGCGGGGGGGGGGGGTTCGTGAGTCGCTTCGCGACTATTAATACGAAAGGCTGTCATGGCTTGCGGTGCGTCCGGCGATGGACAGGCTGATGTGGCTCGGCGCGCAGATGGCGATGGCGTTGGGTTGGGTCAGCCAGCCCTGGCGCACGCAGTACTGGCGCGGGCCGGGATCGGCGGCGACGCGCGCGCGGCCCGGTTGCACCTCGATGACGCTGACTCCGAGCGCGCCGGCCACCTCGATGCGCCGCGCCTGTGTCAGCGGCAATTCGGCGATGACCACGCCGTCGCGCCGCACCACCGCCTTTTCCGCCGCGCCACCGGAAAAGGCGATCGGCGCCAGGGCCGCCGTGCCGGCGGCGGCCAGCAGCAGCATCGCCCAGTCGCCGGGCTTCATGAAGCGCAGGAAATTCTTCACCGGAGGCCTGCTCCCTGCCCCGACCCCTCTCCCCGGCTCATGTGATGGCGCGGTGGCGCACCAGCACGCGCGCCTGGTCGTTGAATTCGCGCGCCAGCCACTCGGCCAGGTACACCGAGCGGTGCTGGCCGCCGGTGCAGCCGAGCGCCACGGTGAGGTAGCTGCGGTTGTCGCGCACGTAGGCGGGCAGCCAGTCGGCGAGGAAGCGGCGGATGTCCTGCGCCATCTTTCGCACGGGCTCCTGCCCTTCGAGGAAGCGCACCACCTCCGCGTCGCGACCGGTGAGCGGGCGCAGCAGCGGATCGTAATGCGGGTTGGGCAGGCAACGCACGTCGAAGACCAAGTCAGCATCGAGGGGGATGCCGTGCTTGAAGCCGAAGGACTCGAACAGCAAAGTCAGCCCCTGCGATACGCCGAGCCGGGCGAAATCGAGGATCCAGGCGCGCAGGGCGTTGGGATGCAGGCTGCTGGTGTCGATGCGGTTGCCCAGGCCGGCGATGTTCTCCAGCATCTCGCGCTCGCGCACGATGGCCTCGGCCAGGGTGGTGTCCAGGTTCGACAGCGGGTGGCTGCGCCGCGTCTCGGAAAAGCGCGCGATCAGCGTCTCGTCGCGCGCCTCGAGGAAAAGGAAGCAGGGCTCGGTGTTCTCGGTGCCCCCCGTACCTTTGGTATCCCCCGTACCAATTACGCGCAGATCGCGCAGCACCTGCGGCAGCGCGGCGATGGAAGCGCCGGCGCGCACGTCGATCGCCACCGCCATCCGCTCGCAACCCTCCTCGCGCTGCTGGCGCACCAAAAGTGGCAACAGCGTCGCCGGCAGGTTGTCCACGCAGTAGTAGCCGGCGTCCTCGAGCGCGCGCAGGGCGATGCTCTTGCCGGAGCCGGACAGGCCGCTGATGAGGATGAGGTGCATGCGAAATCGCCGTTTGGAAAGGAATCAAGCATAGCCAAAAGCACCGCTTCTTGCCATCATTCGCCGTGCCCTCACCTACCCACACACGTACCCACACCCCGGAGAAGGCCATGGCTTACGAAACCCTGCTCTACGAAACTGCCGGACGCATCGCCCGCATCACCCTCAACCGCCCCGAGCGGCTCAACGCCATCGGCGCGAAGATGCCCGGCGAGATCCGCGCCGCGGTGGAGCGGGCCAACGCCGACGACGCCATCCACGTCATCATTCTCGCTGGCGCCGGGCGTGGTTTCTGCTCCGGCTACGACCTGAAGGATTTTGCCGAAACCAAAGGCGAGAACCCCGGTGTGCAATCGATGCCGTGGGACCCGATGATCGACTTCGGCTTCATGAAGCGCTGCACCGACGACTTCTTCTCGCTGTGGCGCTCCTACAAGCCGGTGATCTGCAAGGTGCACGGCTACGCGGTGGCCGGCGGCAGCGACATCGCCCTGTGCGCCGACATCGTCATCATGGCCGAGGACGCGAAGATCGGCTATCCGCCGGCGCGCGTCTGGGGCTGCCCGACGACAGCGATGTGGGTGTACCGCCTCGGCGCCGAGAAGGCCAAGCGCATGCTGCTCACCGGCGACCTCGTCGACGGCCGCCAGGCGAAAGAGATGGGGCTGGTCTATGACGCCGTGCCTGCGTCCGAACTCGACGCCGCGGTCGACGCGCTGGCGCAGCGCATGGCCGGCGTGCCGAAGAACCAGCTCATGATGCAGAAGCTGATGATCAACCAGGCCTACGAAAACATGGGCCTCGCCACGACGCAGATGTTCGCCACCCTCTTCGACGGCATCACCCGCCACTCGCCGGAAGGCATGTGGTTCAAGTCCTATTCCGAGGAACACGGCTTCCACGAGGCGGTGCGACTGCGCGACTCGGGTGAACCGATCCCTGGATCGAAGCGCTGAGATGAGCGAAGACACCGACCGTCACCGCCGCGGCGTGGCGCTGATGGTTTGCGCCGGCCTGCTGTGGAGCATCGCCGGCGTGTTCACCCGCCACATCGAGCAGGCGCCGCGCTGGGAGACGACCTTCTGGCGCTCCTTCTTTTGCGCGCTGGCGATGGCCGTCATCCTCCTCGTCCTGTATCGCGGCCGCGCCGTCGCCGAGGTCGTCCGCCTCGGCCGCGTCGGTTTCGTCTCCGGCGCGCTGTGGGCGGTGATGTTCACCGGCTTCATGCTGGCCCTGACGCAGACCAGCACCGCCAACACCCTGGTCCTGACCAGTCTCGCCCCGCTCACCGCCGCCCTCTTCGCCTGGCTGCTGCTCGGCGAACGCGTGCCGGCCCGCACCTGGCTGTTCATCGGCGCGGCGTTCGTCGGCATCCTCGTCATGTTCGGCGGCGAAGCCGGCGGCGGGCGCATGGCCGGCAACCTGATCGCGCTCATCGTGCCGCTGGCGGCCGGCTCAATTTCGTGCTCATGCGCAAGACCGGCGCGCGCATCAACCTGATTCCCGCCGTGCTGGTCGGCGGCCTGCTCTCCGCGCTCGCCACCCTGCCGCTGGCCTGGCCCTTCCTCGCCAGCTCGCGCGACATCGCCATTCTCGCCCTGCTCGGCGCATTGCAACTGGCCCTGCCCTGCGCGCTGGCCGTGATGGCGGCGCGCATCCTTTCGCCGACGGAAGTCGCGCTGATCGGATTGACGGAAGTGGTCTTCGGCCCGCTCTGGGCCTGGCTCGGCGCCGGCGAGGCACCGACGTCACACGCCCTCTTCGGCGGCGGCATCGTCCTCGCAGCGCTGGCCGCGCAGGCCGTCGCCTCCGGCGGCTGGCCCTCCCGCGCGCGCTGAGCGGCTAGCTGCGCAGGAAATCCGTGAGCACATCACGCTCGCCGGCAAAAGTCAGTCGCTGGAATACGGCGGTTAATCCGGGCAATGCGTGCTTGCGGCCAGGAGCGGACCGACACGACCCGTTCCGTCTGTCCGTGATAGTGGAGTTGTTATGCGGACGCCGGCACGCAAGATGCCTTGCGCATCAATGTATTACCGGAGCATACTCCTGACTCAATATCAATTTATAGACGGACCCGCGGGTCCGTCTAATAGCTAGTAATTTCTTCTGAAGCTGTAGGTTCACTTGCTGGAGGTGTGTATGCACCGAATTGATTATCTCAATCTCACTTTCATAGCCTTGCTTTCCTTGCTTGCCTGTACCGCCCATGCTCAAAGTATCGAGACCTTTCAAAAGGGTGCGATTATCTCGGGAGGGTTTGTTACTCTCGGAAAAAGACAGGTGCCGATTCCACCGGGGAATGGAAGCTCCTTCGGTAAAGGAGGGCAGAACTCGAATACAGGCTCCGCAGTTCAGGGATGACGCGAAGACGGTTAATGCCCTCCTGATCAGGAACCGAAACGGTGAGTACGATATCGGAATTCGAGTATTTGGTTCTCTCGCGAGTACTGGAGCGGGTAGATGGAGCGATGAACCGTGCAAGAGTGACGATGTTTTATACAAGAACACTTTCAACAGCACTTACGAACATCCAGAGTGTCTATTGATTGACTTCCATTTGCCAGATCCCAATAATAATATTCACTTCACATTTTTGTCCGCTGTCTACTCGAAGTACATGTGGGGTGATTTTCTTATCGTAACTTATTACGTCAATCCTGCGCTTAGAGGCATTACGACATCGTCCGCATCCAGCCGCAGGAACAACGAATGGCATAAGGACAAGATCCACCTCTCCAAAGAAAAAAGCGAGTATCTTGCTCGATTTAAGGAATGGGCTTTGGATGCAGCAGGAGTCTACCGCCGGTTGTTGCTGGGTGACTCAACGCCAGTTGCTGGGCAAATTGCGTCTTTGCCCTGATGCTGCGTTAGTCCTGCATAAGTTATCTGACTAGGCGCCGACGCGTTTTTCGTTAGTGTCGGGGTGCTCATTTAATTCCGGCAAATAACTGTTAGAGCTAGAGACGGAAGTGCCAAATCGAATTCGAGCGGTAGAAATTAGATTGCCGGAGGCTGAACTTCTCGCGGACCTGTACAGCATTGTCAGCGACCTACGTTCGGCGGAAGAATTCTGTGCGAAAGCCATAGAGCTGGAAACATCAACGCCACGAGATCTGGCCGCCGAGGAGGGGCTCGCTTCGGCGGCAGTCATTCGTTACGGACGATGCTTTACAACGGGCGTTCGACTTCGCCTCAACAGAGATGATCTAGTCGGACTCAGCGCAGAGGATCTCGCTGAGCACGATCACTTCTACGCTTTGAGAGATAGATTCATTGCTCATTCCATAAGCCCGTTCGAGGAAACGTACGTAACCGCCTCAGCACGCGAGCGAGATGGAGAGAAGCTTCCGATAACCTCAATTGGTCCCGGACATCACAAAGTACTTCTTGACGCTTCGACCGCTAAGGCGCTCTCCGCTCTCATCGATAAGGTAAAGAACGAAGTTAATCGAAGAGTCGCGATAGAGGAGAGGAAACTTCTCGAGTTCATTCAAACCCTTCCTATCGAGGTTATTCACGCGGGTGACCTTCATTCCCCCCGGCCGATTCAGCCAGCTGATGTGCACAAGACTCGGAGACAGCGGCAGATATCGAACAAGTCGCTGCAGGGACGACACGCGAAAACGCGCACGATCTGAGCGATTGCGTTAGGTTGCATGCGGGGATCGATATGATATCGGCGGAGTCAAAGGCCAAAACGATGAGTAGCTTTAACGAGCGCTTTTTCAAAACGGTAGGTCGCCACTTTGTCTCGCTGTCATGCGTGCAGCGGCAACCTGGGAAGGCTGAGGAGACTGTCCTCGTCTTCTCGGGTTTCTTAGTCGAGGCTGGTGGCGTTTGGTTCTACGTAACAGCGGGACACATACTTAAGGATATTCGCGCGTCCCTCACGGACGGTAGGGAGTTCGAGGTTTGGAGACTTGACGACCAGACTGCAGGCAATCGGTTCAAAGGTGCTGCTATACCCTACGCCTTCGATATAGATAAGTGGCTAGTAATTGATGACGAAGACATTGGCCTTGACTACGCAGTTCTCCCACTCGATACCATCTACAGGCTGCAGCTTAAGGCCGGCGGGGCCATTCCGATTGACAAGGTGGCGTGGGGTGATCACGTTACCGAGCACGATCAATGGGCACTCGTTGGGATTCCTTCCGAAACCATCGTATACGATCAAGAGAACTTTATTACCGGTCGAATAGCTGTAATGCCTCTCAAGTCTGCTGAAGAACCCGCATTGGCAGGCCGTAAGGCCGAGAATCAATTTTATGCACGCCTTACTGATCTGGGCAACGTCAAAGACATCGGCGGAATGAGCGGAGGGCCCATATTCGCCCTCAAGAAAATTGAAGGGGAGTGGAGGTACAAAGTCATTGGGGTGCAGAGTAGCTGGTACCCGAGTGTTCGAACTATCGCCGCATGCCCATTCGTATCATTGGGTGCCGCGCTAGAGGAGCTTGTTGGAGCTGCCAAGGCGCCAATTGAACTGCCCACTAACCCTGGACAGTATCCGACCTAACTTCGGCTTGTACCGGAACGCATAAGCAATGTTGAACGTCTGCTTATAGGGACGGGGACCATCCGTTCTGGGTCGTTAGCACTCGTTCGCCGTGTCCCGGCGGCTGACTTTCAATTCAACACATCCCGACTCAGCGCGCCACGCGCGCGCCCAGTACCGCCCCCAGCGTCACCGCCCCCAGCCCCGCCAGCGTGAGCAGCGAGAGTGGCTCGCCGAGCAGGGGCACGGCGGCCAGCGCCGAGAGGCCGGGTACGAAAGCCATGAGCAGCGCCACCGTCTGCGGGCCGAGCTGGCGCACGGCGTAGGTGTAGAGAATCATGGCGACGAAGACCACCAGCACGCCCTGGTAGACCGCCTGCATGGCGATCTCGGCGAGCGGCGCCTGGTCCATGGTGCTGGGCAGGAACAGCCACCAGATGGGCAGGTACACCACCGCGCTGCCCAGCGTGGTGGCCACCGTCGCCGTCAGCGGCGGCATCGGATGCAGGCGCAGGAGCAGCGAGAACACCGCCCACGACGAGGAGCCGGTGAGGAACAGCAGGTCACCGAGGAGTTGCAGGCCGGTCATGCGCGGCCCCTGCGTGAAGGTGTCGGCCGCGGTGAGCAGGATGCCGACGAGAACCAGCGACAGGGCGATGCGCTGCGGCCGCGACGGCTTCATGCCGAGCCACAGCCATGCGATGACCGCCGTCTCGAAGGGCAGCGCGCCGGGCAGCAGCACCGAGGCGTGCGCCGCCGGCGCCAGGCGGAAGCCGGCATACACGGCCGTGGCGTAGCCGATGCCGCCGAAGAGCGAGAACAGCGCGATCACCTTGAGCGGCGGCAGCGTGACGCGCGGCAGGAAGAACACGGCGATGAGTGCGCCGACGCCGAAGCGCAGCGCGGTGACGTCCCAGCCCGTCAGCACGCCCTTGCCGCCGTGGCGGGTGACGAGGATGAAGCCGGTCCAGATGCAGATGGTGGCGATCACCGCGATCCAGCCGGCGCGGGTGGGGCCTGTCGGGTTGTCCATGGGTCGAAGTCTTGCCTGTAAAGTCAGCACCACAGAACCAAGGGCTGGCACCAGTCGCCGGAAAACGGCGGGGCACTCATGTCGGGATGCGCAGCAGCCCGTCTGGCGAAAAGTGCCATGATTTCTGTCGCCGGATAATGGATGAGCATCAGGCGCGCACCTTTTTTTGCTCGAGCAACGCGTACATCGCCGAAGCCGCCGCCAGGCTCAGCAGCCATGCCAGGACCATGCCCAGGCCATTCATGACCGGATTTCTCGGCCAAAGCCAGGCAACCACGGCGCCCAGCAGCAGCCCGACAGGGTAGTGGGCCAGGAAAAGCGAATACGACATTTTTCCCAGCCTGCCGGCGATACTTTTCAGGTGTTTGCCGGGCGACCAGGAGAACGCGGGCGCCGTGGCCAGCACCATTGCCGTTGCACCGGCAATGGCTATCCTGCTGCGCCAATCCACCCACAGCGCCGCAATGAGCAATGCGACCATTCCTGCGAGCCAGGCCGATTTTGAAGGTGTCCGGCTTGCCCAGTACGCCATGATGCCGAGGCCATAGGACCCGAAAAAATATGGCGCCCATTCGTCAAGCGCCGGATTGCGGTTCACCCAGAACAGTGACCCCACGGTCAGGATCAGACATGCCGCAGTGGTCATGTATCCGGAATCAATGCTTGCCATGGCGGCGAGGCGCTGCGACATCCACAACGACAAGGCAAACAAGGCATAAAGCTGCAGATCGATGGCGACGTACCAGACGCCGGCTGACAAGGCCGGTACATCAGCCAGGTCATGAATGAACAGCGCATGCATCAGGATCTGCCAGAGGGATGGGGATGCCGGCGTGTCGGTGTCGTCGATCAGCGCTCTGGCGATGGCGGCACTCAGGATGGCCAGGGCGATGGCCACCAAATAGGGCCGCGCCAATCTGACATAGCGCGACCAGATCAGGCGCGGCAGGCCGAGAGCGCGATCCGGGAAGCGCCTGGCGACCTCGCAGAGCAGAATGATCTCGCTGCCAGGTAACCGCCCACGACGAGAAAGGCCTGCACCGCCTGCCGGGCATGTGAATAAAGCCAATCGGTCAGGTCCTCCACATGCGGATAGACCGTTTCAGCCATTGGGCCATAGGCGACCAGGTGATGCCACACAATCAGCTGGGAGGCGATGGCCTTGATCGCATCGATGTGCCACAAGTCGCCCTGCGTGTCTTTCATGGTTGGCCCAGGTGTAGCGGAAGGCGCCGGGGCGGCATGTTGCCGCACGTCAACCGTTCCCCCGCGCCAAGATGTCGCCGTCCTGTTCGACCAGCACGCCAGCCTTGAGCAGCTCGTCGATCACCTGGGCGGCGACGGCGGCGGGTTCCTTGCCGAAGAAGCGCCGCGAGACGTCGCGGAAGATGGCGACCTTGCCGAAGTAGTCGCCGATTTCAGCGCGCGCCATGCGCCGCTTCTCCAGCAGGGTGAAGGTGAACAGTGCCTTCATGGCGCTCTTGGCCATGCGCTCGGGGCTCTGCTCGAAGGCGGCGAGGCGCTGGAAGGCGCGCTCGACGGCCGCCGTGAAATCGTCGAAGGGCGCGCCGTGGCCGGGGATGACGGCGCGCACGTCGAGTCCGCGCAGCATTTCCAGCGTGCGCCGCTGCGCCGGCAATCCGCTTGGGTCGCCGTGCAGCTCGGCGAACATGACGCCGAAGCCGTCGCGCCACAGTGCGTCGCCGGAGATGAGTATCTTCTCCGCCGGTGCGTAGTAGGCCAGCGCATGCATGTCGTGGCCGGGCACGTGCAGCGCCTGCCAGCGGATGCCGCCCATTTCCAGTTCGTCGCCGGGCGCGATCGTCGCGTCGAAGGTGAAGGGTTCGGCCTGCTGGTAGGCGGACGTGAGCAGGAGCGCGTCCTCGTCCCAGTCGCGCACCGCCGGCGCCATGCCCTCCGGCACGCTGATGCGGCAGCCGTGGGCGCGGCGCACCGAGGCGTTGCCGCCGATGTGGTCGGAATGCGAGTGGGTGTTGATGAGGCGCGTGAGCTTGCGCCCTTCCAGCGCGCCGTCGAGCAGCGCCAGGGTCTGGCCGGCGTGGGTGACATAGCCGGAGTCGACCAGCGTCGCTTCACGGCCTTCGTGGAAGACGATGTTGTTGGAGGACAGCCAGCCACGCTCGAGGACGCGAATTCGATCAGGCAACAAGCTCATGCGACTTCTTTTCTGGCGGCGCCCACCGGCAGCGCATCGAGGCGCGCGTACTCACTGCGCTTGAACATCGCCGGATCGGCCAGGAAATCCAGCGCCATGTCGGTGGCGTCGAAGCCCCAGAACAGTTCGCCGTCGATGGCCAGCGTCGGCACGCCGAAAACGCCCGCCGCCAGCGCCTGCTCGCCGTGTTGCAGGAGCTGACTTTTGACGGCGGGATCGTTGCAGCGCGTATCAAGGTCCAGGTCCGCCACGCCGAGGCGCGATGCCAGTTCGGCCCATTCCGCGGGCGCGTTGATGTCGCGCCCTTCGCGCCAGATGAAGCGGAAGATGGCATGGACAACGTCGGCCGTGCCGCCGAGCGCCACTGCCGCGCGCAAGGCGCGCACTGGGTTGAAGGGATGCTGCGGCGGGAAGCGCAGCGCGATGCCGTTGCTTTCCGCCAGCCACTGCACATGCCGGTAGCTGAAGCGACGCTTGGTCGCCATTTCTGCCGGCCCCTTCTGTCCCCAATGCTTGAGCAGGCCGGCGAAGAGCACCGGCACGGGCCGGATCGCCAGCTTGCCGTCGAGGCGCTGGAGCGTCTCGGACTGAAGATATGCGAAGGGCGAGATGAAATCGAAATACCAGTCGGCGGTCGTCATGGTTTTATCCCCGTCCCCGACAAAGGGGGGGGCGGCGGCGGCGCGGCGCTTGGCGATGGCGGCGAGGATGAGTCGCTGTTCCTCATCCGGAGCGGCGGCCCAGGCGGCGATTTCATCCAGCGTGCGCAGGCAGCCTTCGCACAGCCCGCTCGCCTTGTCCATGCGGCAGACGTCGATGCAGGGCGAGGGCAGGCTCACGGCTTGCGTCTTTTCGCCATGACCGCGCGCGCCACTTTCGACGCCGGCTCGCGGCCCAGCTCGGCGCAGATCCAGGCGCCGGCATCGACGAGCAGCCCGAGGTCGATGCCGGTTTCGATGCCGAGGCCGTTCATGAGGAACACCACGTCCTCGGTGGCGACGTTGCCCGAAGCGCCCGCCGCATAGGGGCAGCCGCCGAGGCCGGCGACGGAGGCATCGAAGACGGCCACGCCCCGTTCTAGCGAGGCGTAGATGTTGGCCAGCGCCTGGCCCCAGGTGTCGTGGTAATGGCCGGCGAGTTGCGCCACCGGCACCAGCAGCGCCACCTCGTCGAGCATGCGCTGCACGGCGCCCGGCGTGCCGACGCCGATGGTGTCGCCCAGCGACACCTCGTAGCAGCCCATTTCGTGCAGGCGCGCTGCCACTTCGGCGACGGCGGCAGGCAATACCTCGCCCTGGTAGGGGCAGCCGAGCACGCAGGACACATAGCCGCGCATGGCGATGCCGTGCTGCCGCGCCACCTCGGCGACGGGGCGGAAGCGCGCCAGGCTCTCGGCGATGGAGCAGTTGATGTTCTTCTGCGAGAAGGCTTCGGAGGCGGCGGCGAAGACGGCGATCTCCTGCGCGCCGGCGGCCAGGGCCTGCTCGAAGCCCTTCATGTTGGGCACCAGCACCGGGTAGCTCACGCCGGGGCGGCGCGCGATGCCGGCCATCACCTCCGCTGCGTCGCCCATCTGCGGCACCCACTTCGGCGAGACGAAGGCGGTGGCCTCGATGGTCTGCAGGCCGGCCGCGCCGAGGCGCTCGATGAGTTCGATCTTGACGGCCGCCGGCACGACCTGCGCTTCGTTCTGCAGGCCGTCGCGCGGGCCAACTTCGACGATCCTGACGTGCGTAGGCAGGCTCATTTCGCCGGTTCGAATTCCACCAGCTCGGCGCCTTCGGCGACCGAGTCGCCGACGCCGAAGCGGAAGGCCTTGAGCAGCCCCTTGGCCGGCGCGGCGATGGTGTGCTCCATCTTCATCGCCTCGAGGATCAGCAGCGGCGCGCCCTTGTCGACCTCGCTGCCCGGCTGGGCGATGAGGGCGATGACCTTGCCCGGCATGGGCGCGACCAGGCCGCCGCCCTCGCCGACGCCTTCGCCGGCGTGGTAGAGCGGGTCGACGCAAGCCAGCTGCCAGGCGCGGCCGTGCAGGAAGACGTGGCGCTTCTCGCCCGAGGCGATCACCGTCGCCGGCAGGCGCATGCCGCCCAGCTCGACGCGCAGCGTGCCGTTGCCGGTGCGCTCGCCGCGCGCCGTCGTCGAAATGCCGTCGAGCATCAATTCATATTCCCCGCGCGCATAGCCCACGGCGATGGTTTTTTCGGCTTCGCCGAAACGGAACAGCAGCGGCCGGCGGAAGGAGGCGTTGAGGCGCCAGCCGTCGCGCAGGTGCCAGGGCGAATGCGGGTCGCGGTCGCCGGCGGCGGCGCTGCGGGCGGCGCTCTCCTCGCGCAGCAGCTCGGCGAGCGCAGCGACGAGGAAGACTTCCGCCGGCGCCCCGGCGTCGGAGGGGAAGAGAAAGTCCTTCTCGCGCTCGATGAGGCCGGTGTCGAGGTCGGCATTGGCGAAAGCCGGGCAGGCCACCAGGCGGGAGAGGAAGTCGACGTTGCTCGAAACGCCGACGACGCGGTACTGCGCCAGCGACTGCAGCATGCGCGACAGGGCGCGCTCCCGATCCATGTCCCAGACGATGAGCTTGGCGATCATCGGGTCGTAGTGCGGCGTGATCTCGTCGCCCTGCTCGACGCCGGTGTCGATGCGCACGTTGAGCGATTCGGCCGGCGGCGCGAGGTGGATCAGCTGCCCGGTCGAGGGCAGGAAGCCCTTGTCCGGGTCCTCGGCATAGATGCGCGCCTCCAGCGCGTGGCCGCGCAGGGCGATCTGCTCCTGCGCCAGCGGCAGCGGCTCGCCCGAGGCGACGCGCAACTGCCACTCGACGAGGTCGAGGCCGGTGATCATCTCGGTCACCGGATGCTCGACCTGCAGGCGCGTGTTCATCTCCATGAAGAAAAAACGTCCCGTGGTGGCCTGCTCCGCAATGAACTCCACCGTGCCGGCGCCGACGTAGCCGACGGCCTTCGCCGCCTCCACCGCCGCCCGGCCCATGGCGGCGCGGCGCTCCGGCCGTCATGCCGGGCGCGGGCGCCTCCTCCAGCACCTTCTGGTGGCGGCGCTGCACCGAGCAGTCGCGCTCGAAGAGGTAGACGCAGTTGCCCTGCGTGTCGCCGAACACCTGGATCTCGATGTGGCGCGGGCGGGCGAGGTATTTCTCGATCAGCACACGGTCGTCGCCGAAGCTCGATGCGGCCTCGC
The DNA here is from genome assembly GCA_016703785.1 of Betaproteobacteria bacterium. Classification (GTDB taxonomy): domain Bacteria; phylum Pseudomonadota; class Gammaproteobacteria; order Burkholderiales; family Rhodocyclaceae; genus Desulfobacillus. The sequence goes on along the minus strand of JADJBM010000034.1, from coordinate 65,918 downwards.
GCTGGCACGAGGCGAGCGCGGCGGCGAAGTCGGCGGCCTTCTCGACGATGCGCATGCCCTTGCCGCCGCCGCCGGCGCTGGCCTTGATCAGCACCGGGTAGCCGATGTGCTCGGCCTGCGCCTGGAGGAAGGCGGGATCCTGGATATCGCCGTGGTAGCCGGGCACCAGCGGCACGCCGGCCTTGTCCATGAGCGCCTTGGCCGCGCTCTTCGAGCCCATGGCGCGGATCGCCGCCGGCGGCGGGCCGATGAAGGCGATGCCGGCCGCGGCGCAGGCTTCGGCGAAAGCGTCGTTCTCGGAGAGAAAGCCGTAGCCGGGATGCACCGCCTCGGCGCCGGTCTTCTGCGCCGCTTCCAGGATACGCTCGGCGACAAGGTAGCTGTCGCGCGCCGCCGCCGGGCCGATCAGCACCGCCTCGTCGGCGAGGCGCACATGGCGCGCGCCGGCGTCGGCCTCGGAATACACCGCGACGGTGCGGATGCCGAGGCGCCGCGCCGTCTTGATGACGCGGCAGGCGATCTCGCCTCGGTTGGCAATCAGAATCTTGGAAAACATCTTCAAAACCTTTCACCACAGAGGGCACAGAGAACACAGAGAAGCAAGGGAAAGGTCTCTCTGTGCACTCTGTGTTCTCTGTGGTTCAAGAATTTCAATCCTACTTCACCCACGACGGTTTCCGTTTCTCGAGGAAGGCAGCCATGCCCTCGCGCCCCTCGTCGGAGGCGCGCACGCGGGCGATGCGCTGGGCCGTATCGATGACCACCTCCTGGCTGATGGGCCGGTTGGCGACGGCCTTGATGAGCGTCTTGCACTCACCCAGCGCCTTCGGCCCGTTGGCGAGCAGCGCATCGACGATCTCGCCGACGGCCTCGTCGAGCTCCGCTTCGCCCGGCACGATCTCGTGCACCAGGCCGATGCGGTAGGCCTCGGCCGCGGAGAAGCGCTCGGCCGTCAGCATGTAGCGCCGCGCCTTGCGCTCGCCGATGGCAGCAATGACATAGGGGCTGATCACCGCCGGGATGATGCCGAGCCTGACCTCGGTCAGGGCGAACTGGGCGTCGAAGGCGGCGATGGCAATGTCGCAGGCGGCGACGAGGCCGACGCCGCCGCCGTAGGCCGGCCCCTGCACGCGGGCGACCGTCGGCTTCTTCATCTCGTTGAGCATGCGCAACATGCTGGCAAGCCCGAGCGCGTCGCGCTGGGTTTCCTCGGCGTTGTAGCCGGCGGCGCGCTTCATCCAGTTGAGGTCGGCGCCGGCGCAGAAGCTCTTGCCGGTGCTGGAGATGACGACGACGCGGACATCGGTATCGATGTCCATCTGTACCAGCGCTGCGGACAGATCCTGAATCAGCACGTCGTCGAAGGCATTATGCCGCTCGGCGCGGTTCAGCGTGATGATGCCGACGCCGTGGTCGATTTCGGTAAGGATGGTTTCAGACATTCTTCTCTCCCTTACATCCTGAAGACGCCGAACGGCGTCGCTTCGATCGGCGCGTTGAGCGAGGCGGAAATGCCCAGCGCCAGCACGCGGCGCGTCTGCGCCGGATCGACGATGCCGTCGTCCCACAGCCGCGCCGTGGCGTAGTAGGGGTGGCCCTGCGTCTCGTACTGGGCGCGCACCGGCGCCTTGAACTTCTCCTCCTCGTCGGCCGGCCAGCTCTTGCCCTGCGCCTCCATGGCGTCGCGGCGGATCTGCGCGAGCACGTTGGCGGCCTGCTCGCCGCCCATCACCGAGACGCGGCTGTTCGGCCACATCCACAGCAGGCGCGGGCTGTAGGCGCGGCCGCACATGCCGTAGTTGCCGGCGCCGTGGCTGCCGCCGATGATGAGGGTGAACTTCGGCACTTTCGCGCAGGCCACGGCGGTGACCATCTTGGCGCCGTCCTTGGCGATGCCGGCATTCTCGTACTTGCGGCCGACCATGAAGCCGGTGATGTTCTGCAGGAACAGCAGCGGGATGCCGCGCTGCGCGCACAGCTGGACGAAGTGCGCGCCCTTCTGCGCCGACTCGCCGAAGAGGATGCCGTTGTTGGCGACGATGCCCACCGGGTAGCCGTGGATGCGGGCGAAGCCGGTCACCAGCGTGGTGCCGTAGCGCGCCTTGAACTCGTCGAGGCGCGAGCCGTCGACGAGGCGGGCGATGACCTCGCGCACTTCCAGGGGCTTCCGCGTATCGACCGGCACCGCGCCGTAGATCTCCGCCGGGTCGTAGAGCGGCTCCTCCGGGGTGGCCACTTCCAGCGACACCGGCTTCCTCCAGTTGAGGTTGGCGACGATGCGGCGGCAGATGTGCAGGGCGTGGTGGTCGTTCTCGGCGAAGTGGTCGGCCACGCCGGAGATGCGCGTGTGCACGTCGGCGCCGCCGAGATCCTCGGCGCTGACCACCTCGCCGGTGGCGGCCTTCACCAGCGGCGGGCCGCCGAGGAAGATGGTGCCCTGGTTGCGGACGATGACCGCCTCGTCGGACATCGCCGGCACGTAGGCGCCGCCAGCGGTGCACGAGCCCATCACCACCGCCACTTGCGGGATGCGCGCGGCGGACATGTTGGCCTGGTTGAAGAAGATGCGGCCGAAGTGGTCGCGGTCGGGGAAGACCTCGTCCTGCGTCGGCAGGTTGGCGCCGCCGGAGTCGACCAGATAGACGCAGGGCAGTCGGTTCTGCGCGGCGATCTCCTGCGCGCGCAGGTGCTTCTTCACCGTGATGGGAAAGTAGCTGCCGCCCTTCACCGTGGCGTCATTGGCGACGATCATGCACTCGACGCCCTGCACGCGGCCGATGCCGGTGACGACGCCGCCGGAGGCGACTTCGTTGTTGTACATGCCCCAGCCGGCCATCGGCGAGAGCTCGAGGAAGGGCGTGCCGGGATCGAGCAGCGCGTTGATGCGGTCGCGCGGCAGCAATTTGCCGCGGGCGACGTGTTTCTTGCGGTGCTCCGCCGTGCCGCCGAGGCTGACTTCTGCGGTTTTGGCGCGCAGGTCGTCGACCAGCGCGCGCATGGCGGCGGCGTTGGCGCGGAACTCTTCAGAACGCGGGTTGAGCTGCGACTTGATGACGGTCATGAATCAAAAGCCTCCGGTGGCGAGCCACTTCTCGATCTGCGGCAGCCGGTCGGCGCCCCAGAAGGCTTCGCCGTCGATGACGAAATAGGGCGCACCGCACATGCCCTTGGCGAGGGCCGTGTCGGTCTCGACCTTCAGCCGTTCCTTGATTTCCGGCGTGACCATGCCGGCGGACAGCGCATCGCGGTCGACGCCGAGGCCGGCGGCGATGTCGAGCACGACCGCCATGTCGGAAATGTCGCGGCCGTCCACCCAGTAGGCGCGGAAGGCGGCGCGGGCGAATTCGCGCGCCTTCTGGCAATCCTGGCCGTGCAGCCAGTAGTAGGCGCGCGAAGGCGTCACCGCCGACAGCGGAAACTTGGTCGGGAAGTTGAAGGGCACGCCGTAGTACCGCGCCGAACGGAGTATGTCGCGCTTCGAATAATCGCCCTTGACCGGCACGTCGAGCAGCAGGGGCAGCCCGGTCTTTTTCATCACCATGCCGAGCAGCATCGGCCGCCAGAGCACCTTGCGCCCATGCTTCGCCGCCAGGTCGTCGATCTGCCCGGACGCGATATAGGCGTACGGAGAGGAAAAGTCGAAGTAGAACTCGATTGGGTCACTCATGACATTCACTCCCTCTCATTCAACTCCCTCTCCCGCTTGCGGGAGAGGGTCGGGGAGAGGGTGGCCGGCCGCTCACCCCTCTCCCTAGCCCTCTCCCCGCAAGCGGGGAGAGGGGATAGCGTTTCATGGCCCAATGCTCTTCCGATCACCAGCCGCTGGATGTCGCTGGCGCCTTCGTAGATTTGCGTGACACGCACGTCGCGGTAGATGCGCTCCACCGGGAAGTCTGCCACATAGCCGTAGCCACCATGGATCTGGATGGCGTCGGAGCAGACGCCTTCCGCCATCTCGGAGGCGAACAGCTTGGCCATCGAGGCCTCCTTGAGGCAGGCCCGTCCGGCGTCGCGCAGGCTGGCCGCGTGCAGCACCAGCTGGCGCGCCGCCTCGATCTGCGTCGCCATGTCGGCGAGGCGGAAGTTGACCGCCTGGTGCTCGATGATGAGCTTGCCGAAGGCTTCACGCTCCTGCGCGTACTTCAGCGCCGCCTCGTAAGCCGCGCGCGCCATGCCGACCGACTGGGCGGCAATGCCGATGCGGCCCGCCTCCAGATTGGCGAGCGCGATGCGGTAGCCCTCGCCCTCGGCGCCGAGCAGGTTGGCGGCGGGAATGCGGCAGTCCTCCAGCAGGATCTGCGCCGTGTCGGAAGCGTGCTGGCCCATCTTCTCTTCGATGCGGGCGACGATGTAGCCGGCCGTGTCGGTCGGCACGATGAAGGCGGAGATGCCCTTCTTGCCCGCCGCCGGGTCGGTGACGGCGAAGACGATGGCGACCTGCGCGTTCTTGCCCGAGGTGATGAACTGCTTGACGCCGTTGAGCACCCATTCGTTGCCCGCTTTTCCGTCCACTCGTACCGCAGATGTGCGTATCGCTGCAGCATCGGAGCCGACATGCGGTTCGGTCAGGCAGAAGCAGCCGAGCTGCGCGCCGCTTGCCAGCGGCTTGAGAAATTTTTCCTTCTGCGCGTCGCTGCCGAAGGCGAGGATGGGGCCGCACACCACCGAGTTGTTGACACTGATGATGGTCGAGGTGGCACCGTCGCCGGCGGCGATTTCCTCCAGCGCCAGCGCCAGCGAAACGGTGTCCATGCCCGCCCCGCCCCAGCGCTCCGGCACCACCATGCCGAAGGCGCCCAGCTGCGCCAGCTCGGTCAGCGCCTCGCGCGGAAAGGCGCACTCGCGATCCCATGCCGCAGCGAAGGGTGCCAGGCGCTCGCGTGCGAAGTCGCGCAGGGTGTCCCGAATCAGCTCTTGTTCCTGGGTAAGAAGCATATTAAATCTTGAACCACAGATTTTTTCCCCCCGTTTTTTCTTTGTCCCCCTGTGTCTCGTTTCAAAGCAGTTCGATCGCCATGGCGGTGGCCTCGCCGCCGCCGATGCACAGGCTGGCGACGCCGCGCTTGCCACCGGTCTTTCGCAGCGCGCCGATCAGCGTGACGAGGATGCGCGCGCCGGAGGCGCCGATGGGGTGGCCGAGGGCGCAGGCGCCGCCGTTGATATTCACCTTCTCATGCGGCAGATGGTGTTCCTTCATGGCGGCCATGGTCACCACGGCGAAAGCCTCGTTGATCTCGAACAGGTCAACGCTGTCCGCCGTCCAGCCGGTTTTCTCGAACAGCTTGCGCAGGGCACCGACCGGCGCGGTGGTGAACCAGCCCGGTTCCTGGGCGTGGGTGCTGTGGCCGACGACCACGGCGAGCGGCTTGAGCCCCAGTTTGTCGGCCGTCGAACGGCGCATCATCACCAGTGCGGCTGCGCCGTCGGAGATGGAGCTGGAATTGGCCGCCGTCACCGTGCCGTCCTTGCGGAAGGCCGGTTTCAGCGTCGGAATCTTCTCGAGCTGGGCCTTGAAGGGCTGTTCGTCCTTGTCCATCACCACGTCGCCCTTCTTGCCCGCGACGGTCACGGGCGCGATCTCCCAGGCAAAGGTGCCGTCCTGGTTGGCGGCGAGCGCGCGCTTTGTCGAGGCGATGGCGAAGTCGTCCTGTGCCTGACGCGTGAACGCGAACTTGCCGGCGCAATCCTCGGCGAAGGTACCCATCAGCCGTCCCTTGTCATAGGCGTCTTCGAGGCCGTCGAGGAACATGTGGTCCATCACCTGGCCGTGGCCCATGCGGTAGCCGCCGCGCGCCTTCGGCAGCAGGTAGGGCGCGTTGCTCATGGATTCCATGCCGCCGGCGACCATGATGTCGTTGTTGCCAGCGAGCAGCATGTCGGTGGCGAACATTGCCGCCTTCATGCCCGAGCCGCACATCTTGTTGATGGTGGTGCAGCCGGCGCCCAGCGGCAAGCCGGCGCCCAGTGCCGCCTGGCGCGCCGGCGCCTGGCCCTGGCCGGCGGGCAGCACGCAGCCCATGATGACTTCCTCGACCTGTTCCGGCTTGATGCCGGCGCGGGCAACGGCTGCCTGGATGGCCGCCGCGCCGAGCTGCGCGCTGGTGAGCGATGCGAAATCGCCCATGAAGCCCCCCAGCGGGGTGCGGGCGGCGGAGATGATGACGACGGGATCGTTGCTCATGGTGTGCTCCATTCACTGCGGGGCGCCCCCCCCCCCCCCCCCCCCCCCCCCGCGGGGGGGGGGGGGGGGGGGGGCGCGGGTTGCGGACATCGGTTGTCATTCCTGCCATGGCAGGTCGTAGGCTATCTTGAGCTTCTCCGCCCGCCCGCGGAAATCTTCCGGCAGGGCGCAGGACTTGCGTGCCGCCGTGTCGATGAAGACGCCGGTGAGCAGTGTGATGGCGGAGATCTCGCCGGTCTCGGCGTTGCGCATCTCGTGCACGAAGCGGATCGACTTGTCGCGCACCTCGATGGCGCCGGTGCGCACCGCCACCGTGTCGCCGGCATGCAGCTCGCGCCGGTAGGCAATGCGCTGTTCGACCGCCGCCATGCCGCGGCCGTTGTCGCGCAGGTAGCTCGGCGTGACGCCGAGCATGGAAAAGAAATTCCAGGTGCCCTCGTCGAACTTGCCGACGTACCACATGACGTTCATGTGATCCATGTGGTCGCAGTGCCAGGGATAGACCGTGCCGCGGTAGGTTTCGAGCATCTCCGCCATCATGCCTCTCCAATCATCATGGTGCGCGCGCGCTCTGCCACCACGGGTGGAAAGGCCTGCGACTTGCGCGCCTGCGGGTCGAGACAGACGACGGTGAACTCGCAGGTCGACGCCACCTCGCCCGTCTCGGTGTTGTAGAGCTCGTGGCGGAAGCGCACGACCTTCTCGCGCAGCTCCAGCACGCCGGTGCGCACCGCAATGGTGTCGCCGGGGTAGAGCTCCTTCTGGTAGCTGACGTTCTGCTGGACCGCCGCCAGGTGCACGGCGCCGCTGCGCAACAGCGAGGCTGTCAGGCCGAGCGCGGCATAGGTCTGCCACGCCGCCTGCTCGAAGAACTCCAGGTAGGCGCGCACGTTGATGTGGCCCATGTGGTCGCGCTGCCATTCGTGGACGGTGCCGCGAGCGGTCTCGATCATGTTTGCCTCAGATTCCCGTGGTCGAAGATCAGGCAGGTGGTGGTACCGTGGGCATAGAGCTTGCCGGCGGCATCGTAGAGGCTGCCCTCGGCGATGCCGATCTGCCGGCCGACCTGGATCACCCTGCCCTCGGCGCGCACCGGGCCAACCTTGTCGGTCAATGCGCGCAGGAAGTTCACCTTGATCTCCAGCGTGGTGAAGGCCTGGCCGGCCTCGAGCTGGGTCTGCACGGCACAGGCCATGCAGGAGTCGAGCAGCGTCGCCTGCCAGCCGCCGTGGATGGTGCCGATCGGATTGAGGTGCGCCGGCGCGGGGTGGCCCTGGAAGACGACCCGGCCCTTCTCCACCTCGATCAGGGCGAAGTCCAGCGTTTCGGCGATCGGTGGCGGCGGCAGCTCGCCACGCAGCATGCGCTCGAAAATCTCCAGACCGCTGCAATCCCGGATGGCCGACAGCGGCAGCACGCCGGGCGCCTGCACCTTCTCGCGCGCGGCGCGCGCAGCTTCCAGCCATTCGTTCTGCAAGTCTTTTGCGTCCTGGCTCATCACATGGTCTCGCTGTAGAGTTCGCGACCGATCAGCATGCGGCGGATCTCGCTGGTGCCGGCGCCGATCTCGTAGAGCTTGGCGTCGCGCCACAGGCGCCCGACCGGGAACTCGTTGGTGTAGCCGACGCCGCCGAGCGCCTGGATGGCCTCGCCGGCCATCCAGGTCGCCTTCTCGGCGGAATAGAGAATGGCGCCGGCGGCATCCTTGCGCAGCGTGCGGGCGTGATCACCGCGGTCGCAGGCCTTGCCCACCGCATAGACGTAGGCGCGGCAGGCCTGCCAGGTCGAATACATGTCGGCCAGCTTGCCCTGCATGAGCTGGAACTCGCCGATCGCCTGGCCGAACTGCTTGCGCTCGTGCACGAAGGGCAGCACCACGTCCATGCAGGCGGCCATGATGCCAAGCGGACCGCCGGAGAGCACGGCGCGCTCGTAGTCGAGGCCGCTCATCAGCACCCGTGTGCCGGCGCCCTCGCCGCCGAGGACGTTCTCCACCGGCACTTCGCAGTCGTCGAAGAACAGCGGATAGGTGTTGGAACCGCGCATGCCGAGCTTGTCCAGATGCTGGCCCTTGGAAAAGCCCTTGAAGCCCTTCTCGACGATGAAGGCGGTCATGCCCGCTTTTGCGTTGCTGTGGCCGGCCTCGGCGTCGGTCTTGGCATACACCACCAGGGTGTCGGCATCGCCGCCGTTGGTGATCCACATCTTCGAGCCGTTGAGCACATAGCGGTCGCCTTTCAAGACAGCGCGCAGCTTCATCGACACCACGTCGGAGCCGGCGCCGGACTCGGACATCGCCAGCGCGCCGACATGCTCGCCTGAGATCAGCTTCGGCAGGTATTTCGCCTTTTGCGCGGCTGTGCCATTGCGGCGGATCTGGTTCACGCAAAGGTTGGAGTGGGCGCCATAGGAGAGGCCGACGGAAGCCGAGGCGCGCGAGATTTCCTCCATGGCGACGATGTGGGCGAGGTAGCCCATCCTCGTGCCGCCGTACTCCTCCTCGGCCGTCATGCCGTGCAGGCCCATGTCACCGAGCTTGCGCCACAGGTCGGCGGGAAACAGGTTGTCGCGGTCGATCTCCGCCGCGCGCGGCAGGATCTCGTTCCTGGCGAATTGCCAGACGGCATCGCGCAGCATGTCGATGTCTTCGCCGAGGTCGAAATTGATGCCGAGCATAGGGATATCTCCGAGGTTTAGGCCTTGCCGTGCATGGTCATGAGGGTCTGCTGCATGGTGGCGCAGTGGGTAGCCTTGCCGTTCCTGATCGCATACACCTCGCCGCGGGTGATGACGAGGTTGCGGCCGGACTTCAGCACCTGGCCCTCGGCGACGAGGAGGTCGCCGTCGGCCGGCGCCAGCAGGTTGAGCTTGAATTCGACGGTCAGCACGTCGGCCCCCGCCGGCATCAGCGTCAGCCCGGCGTAGCCGCCGGCGCTATCGACGATGGTGCCGGTGATGCCGGCGTGGAAAAAACTGTTCTGCTGCGTCAGGTCGTCGCGGAAGGGCAGGCGGATTTCGCAGTGGCCGGGTGCCAGCACGCCCATCTCGGCGCCGATCAGGTTCATCACCTTCTGCCGCGCGAAGCTGCCGCGCACCGTGGCTTCCCAGTCCGGGTTGCGCGGCTCGAAGGCGTTATTGGCAGGGCGTACGGTGTGGGGCATAGCTCCTCTGGCCTGGAACGACGTATCGACCTGTGTTGACGTTGACGTTAACGTCAACTAATCTTAGGGGGCTTTGACGTTGACGTCAACGTCACCGCTTCGCCAAATTTTTTTTTCGGGCGGCTTGATCGCCCAGCAACTCATGGGCGCGCTGCTCGAGTGAAACGATTTCGGTCAGGACGGCCTCGATGTCTTCGCGCTGCTGCTCGAGTGCGGCGCGACGCGCAGCGAGAACGGCCAGGAATTTCGACAACTGGGTCCGTTGGTCGTGGCTGACATCATACAAATCAATGAGTTCCCGGATCTCGGCAAGGGACAGGCCGAGCCGGCGGCCGCGCAGGGTGAGTTTCAGGCGGGTGCGGTCGCGCTTGGAATAGACGCGGTTCTGGCCGGCGCGCTCAGGGGAAATCAGTCCCTGGTCTTCGTAGTAGCGGATGGCACGCGGGGTCAGGTCGAATTCCCGCGCCAGTTCGGTTATCGTAAAGGTCTGTTCCCGCGCCATGTTCAGGTACTGAGTGCCCGCGTTTGTTTTGGTATAAAATGCTTTATTGTGCGCCGCAGCATTGACGCGGCCATTGGCGGCCATTGGTGTGACATTTCGTGGCGAGTTAATCACTTTTCCAGTGTTAAATCAATTGAAGCCATTCGAACCGATCAGCTACCCCATCGAGCAACAACCCGGCACCGGTGAGACGCTGGAAGTCGCCCCCGGCGTGCGCTGGCTGCGCATGCCCCTGCCCTTCGAGCTGAACCACATCAACCTGTGGCTGCTCGAGGAAGACGACGGCTGGACCATCGTCGACACCGGGCTCAACCTCGACGACATCAAGCAGCACTGGGAAGCCGTGCTCGAGGCGCATTGCCGGGAAAAGCCGGTCAAGCGCATCATCGTCACGCACTGCCATCCCGACCACCTCGGCCTGGCACGCTGGCTGGGCGACAAGCTCAAGGTCGACACCTGGATCACCCAGGGCGAGATTCTCAACGCCTACGCCTGGTTCCACCAGCTGCCCAACTACGACGTCGACGGCATGGTCGGCTTCTTCCGCCGCCACGGCCTCGACGCCGCCCGCGCCGAGATGCTGCATGGCCGCGGCCCGACCTACCGCGGCCGCGTCGACGGCCTGCCGACACAATACCGCCGTCTCATGGAGGCTGACTTTGTGCGCATCGGCGGCCACGACTGGCGCGTCATCGTCGGCTACGGCCACTCCCCGAACACGCCGCGCTCTACTGCGCGGAACTGAAGGTGCTGATCTCCGGCGACATGCTGCTGCCGCGCATCTCCACCAACGTCAGCGTCATGTCGGCCACGCCGGACGGCAATCCGCTCAAGCTGTTCCTCGATTCCGTCGAGCGGCTCACCGAGCTGCCCGACGACACCCTGGTGCTGCCCTCGCACGGACGGCCCTTCCGCGGCATCCATGCGCGCGCGGCGCAACTCGCGGAACATCATCGCGAGCGGCTGGAAGCGCTGGTTGGCGCCTGCGACTCGCCGAAGACCGCCTGCGAGCTGATCCCGACGCTGTTCCAGCGCGAGCTGGACGCACACCAGACCATGTTTGCCATGGGCGAATCCATCGCCCACCTGAATTGCCTGGAACACGCCGGCCGCCTGCGTCGCACGCAGAACGGCGAAGGCGTGTTCCACTTTGTCGCCATCTAAGAGGAGAGGATCGATGTCCGCGCAGCAACAGGAAAGCCACAAGCCGGCCCTGCCCGACCCGCAGGAAGTCGCCAGGACCTATGCCCAGGTCGCGCAACGCGCCTCCAAGCTCATCACCGCGCATGTCCAGCGGCAGATGAAGCAGGGCGTCGCGGCACCGAGCGACGAACTGGGCATCGCCCAGTCCTTCATGGACATGATGGCCAAGATGCTCGCCAACCCCTACAAGCTGGCGCAGGCGCAGATGAACCTGGTGTGGGACTACTTTTCGCTGTGGCAGCATTCCATGATGCGTTTCTCCGGGCTCGAAACGAAGCCGGTGGCGGAACCGAAGAAGGGCGACAACCGCTTCAAGGACGAGCAATGGGAAGAGCACTTCCTCTTCGACTTCATCAAGCAGTCCTACCTCATCACTGCGCGCCATGTGCACGACGTGGTGACCAGCGTCGAGGGGCTTCACCCCGATGCGGAGAAGAAGGTGAACTTCTTCACGCGCCAGTACATCGATGCGCTGTCGCCCTCCAACTTCGCCCTGACCAACCCGGAAGTGTTCCGCGAGACGGTGAAGAGCCACGGCCAGAACCTGCTCAAGGGCTTCAACAACCTGCTGCGCGACATCGAGGAGGGCGACGGCCAGCTGCGCGTCAAGATGACCGACCCGACCGCCTTCGAGCTGGGCCGCAACGTCGCCGTCACGCCGGGCAAGGTGGTGTTCCAGAACGATCTGATCCAGCTGCTGCAGTTCAATCCGACGACGGAGAAGCAGTTCCGCCGGCCGCTGCTCATCATGCCGCCCTGGATCAACAAGTTCTACATCCTCGACCTGCGCCAGTCGAACTCCTTCATCAAGTACGCCACCGACCAGGGCCACACGGTCTTCGTGATTTCCTGGGTGAACCCGGACGCGCGCCTCGCCGAAAAAGGCTTCGACGACTACATGACGGAAGGCTCGCTTGCCGCGCTCGACGCCGTCTGCAAGCAGACCGGCGAAGACGAGGTGAACCTCATCGGCTACTGCCTCGGCGGCACGCTGCTCGGCTCGACGCTGGGCTACAACGCCGTGAAGAAGGACAAGCGCATCGTCTCGGCGACCTTCTTCGTCGCCCTGCTGGATTTCTCCATCCCCGGCGAGCTGGGCGTCTTCATCGACGAGCAGCAGGTCGCCAGCCTGGAGAAAAAGATGCAGGAGCGCGGCTACCTCGAAGGCTCGGAGATGGGCACCACTTTCAACATGCTGCGCTCGAACGACCTGATCTGGTCCTTCGTGGTGAACAACTACCTGATGGGCAAGGAGCCCTTCCCCTTCGACCTGCTCTACTGGAACTCCGACTCGACACGCATGCCGTACAGGATGCACAGCTTCTACCTGCGCAACATGTACATGAAGAACCTGCTCAAGGAGCCGGGCGGCATCGAGCTGAACGGCGTGCCCATCGACATCAGCAAGGTGAAGGTGCCGGCCTATTTCATCTCCACCATCGAGGACCACATCGCGCCGTGGAAGAGCACCTACCTCGGCGCCACGCGCCTGGGCGGCCCGGTGCGCTTCGTGCTCGGCGGCTCGGGCCACATCGCCGGCATCGTCAACCCGCCCGCCGCCAACAAGTACCACTTCTGGACCAACGAGGCCAAGGCCCTGCCGGCCACGCCGGACGACTGGTTCGAGGGCGCGACGCAGCACCCCGGCTCGTGGTGGACCGACTGGCAGCAATGGATCGGTGGCCTCAACGGCGACGGGGGTGGCAACGTCTGGGTGCCGGCACGCAACCCCGCCAAGGGCAAACTGAAGGCCCTTGAGGACGCACCGGGCTCGTTCGTCAAGTTCCGCCTCGACGTGCAGAAAAAGCAGTAGGAAGTTTGCCGACAAATGAAAACGGGCGCCGCGGCGCCCGTGTTCATTTCCATCGCCTAATTCCCGGCTTTTCGCCTGGCGTCATCGAGATCCTGGTCCAGTTTTTTCTGACGTTCATCGTAGTCTTCGTTCAGTCGCGTTCTCCCGCCGGTCTTGGTCTTGATCCCGGTGCGTTCCCCGGGCAGGGGCTCCACACCCTCCACCTTGGCCTTCTCCGCCTCTTTCAGTTTTGCGCTGGCTTCCGCCGAAGCCTGGCGGCGCTTCTCCTCTTCTTCGAAGCGCGCGCGCGTTCTTTCGTTAACCGCCTGGATTTCCTCGGGAGAGGCCACCTGGATGCCTGACTGCTCCGGCACGGGCGGGAGTTCCTTCGCCGTGGTCTTGCCCTGGAGCGGCTGGTCGGAGTAAATCACTCGGCCGTCCGGCTGGATGATTTTGTAAACTTTCTGGGCCTGCACCGTGGCATACGGGACAAGAAGTAGTAGGCACGCGACAAGCAATCTTGGATTCATCGGCTCACCTCCGGTACCTTCTGTCGGTTTGCAAATCATTCTACTCTTCCCGCCGGCGCCTCCCGGTGTGCTGCGACACCTCGGGCGCCCCCTCTTTCCGCAGCAATTCCGCCTTGCGCTCGACGCCCCAGCGATAGCCGGCCAGGTTGCCGTCGCTGCGCACAACGCGATGGCAGGGGATGGCCACCGCCACCTGGTTGTTCGCGCAGGCATGCGCCACGGCGCGATGCGCCTTGGGCTGTCCGATGCGCCGGGCGACCTCGGCGTAGCTGGCGGTCTGCCCGACGGGAATGTCGCGCAGCGCCTGCCAGACCCGGCGCTGAAAGACCGTTCCCTGCACATCCAGCGGCAGATCCAGTCCGCCCCGCGGCTGGTCGAGGTAAGCCAGCACGCGACCGACCCAATCCCCGAATTCCGCATCGGCGGATTCGAAATGCGCTGCGGGAAAGCGTTCGCGCAGGCGCTCGACCAATGCTGGCGCCGCCTCGCCGAACTCGATGGCGCAAACGCCCATGCGCGTGGCGGCGACGAGGACCTGCCCCAGGGCGCAGGGTGCGACGGCGTAGCGGATCTGCTCGCCGGACGCACCCTTGCGGTAGGTGGTTGGCGCCATGCCGAGCAGGGCGCCGGATTCCTCGTAAAAGCGCCCCGCCGAATTGAAGCCGGCCGCGTAGATCGCCTCCGTCACCGAGGGCGCGGACTGCAGCGCAGCCGCCACCCGCCCGGCACGCACAGATTTGTAGTACGTCTTCGGCGTCAGGCCGGTGGCTGCCTTGAAGATGCGGTGGAAATGGTGCGGACTCAGTCCGGCCTGCTGCGCCAGTTCGGCGAGCGGGAGCGGTGAGGCACTCTGCTCGATCGCCCGGCAGGCCTGGATCGCCAGCGCCTGATGCCGCATTTCCTGCGACAGCGATTCTGGCCGGCAGCGCTTGCAGGCGCGGTAGCCCGCCGCGACCGCCTGCTCGTTCGAGTCGAAGAACTCGACGTTCTCGCGCTTCGCGGTTCTGGAGGGACAGGAAGGCCGGCAATACACGCCCGTCGTCTTGACCGCGTAAACGAATACCCCGTCAGCCTGCGGGTTGCGACCAATGACTGCCTGCCAGCGCGAATCCGGCGGGGATTTTCGGTTCTTCGTGGAAGCAGGGCGCGTCATGAGGGCTCAGTATTTCTCACGCGGCCACGCCTTGCAATCCGGATGTTGCTTTCAAATTTCGAAGGCAGGCCCTAACATTCGCCTTCCCATGCACATCGAACACATCCGCCAGCGCCTGCGCGCCCTCAGCGCCAAGCCGGGCCATGAAGAACTGATCCTGCGCAACTGGACGCGGGCGCTGCCGCTGGACAGCGGCCGCAGCCGGCCTGAGAATTTTCTTCCCCTTGAAGTGCGCACAGCCTTGCCTGCCCTTGCAGCGGAATGGCAGGCTCTCGCGCGCCTGCGTTCAGAACACGCGGGTGAGGACGGCTCCTCGCGCCTGCTGGTCGAACTGACCGACGGCCAGACGGTGGAGAGCGTGCTGCTGCCGAAGGACGGCCTGTGCGTATCCACCCAGGTCGGCTGCGCGGTCGGCTGCGTCTTCTGCATGACCGGCCGCGACGGCCTGCTGCGCCAGCTCGGCAGCGCCGAGATCGTCGCGCAAGTGGTGCTTGCACGCACCCAACGTGCCGTAAAAAAAGTCGTGTTCATGGGCATGGGCGAACCGGCGCACAACATGGAGAATGTGCTCGAGGCCATCGACCTGCTCGGCACGCTGGGCGACATCGGCCACAAGAACCTGGTCTTCTCCACCGTCGGCGACCGGCGTGTCTTCGAACGGCTGCCGCAAGCAAGGGTGAAGCCGGCGCTGGCGCTCTCGCTGCATTCGACCCGCGCCGACCTGCGTGCGCAACTGCTGCCGCGTGCGCAACGCATCGACCCGGCCGAGCTCGTCGAACTCGGCGAAGCCTACGCCCGCGCCACCGGCTACCCGATCCAGTACCAGTGGACATTGCTCGAAGGCGTGAACGACGGCGCCGAGGAAGTCGACGGCATCGCCCGCCTGCTGGCGGGGAAGTATGCAGTGATGAACCTCATCCCCTACAACGCGGTGGACGGCCTTGGCTTCAGGCGTCCCGCGCAGGAAAGTGCGGAAGCGATGTCTTTGGCGCTGTACAAGCGCGGCATCCTCACCAAGCTGCGCCAGTCCGCCGGCCAGGACATCGACGGCGGCTGCGGCCAGTTGCGTGCGCGCGCCATTGCGCCGGTGTCGTAGCCGGCCGCATCCTACAGCCGCGGCCTGAACAGGTAGATTTCCACCCAGTGCATGTGCCGGTCCCGTTCCGCGCGGTGTTCCTCGCCGAACGGGGCCAGGAATATCCGCCGGGGGGAGACGCTCAGTTCCAGGAGGCGTTTCCTGATCACCTGCAGGGACTGCTCCGCAATACCGAGGTTCAGTGCGTGGCTTCCGCCATCGGGCACATAGCTTTCCAGGCGCAGCATGATCTGCTCGTCTTCGCGAGCCCGCTGCGCGATGGCCATGAGGCGGGCCTCCATGTCGCCCGACAGCCGATCGCTACCCGGTTTGAGCTTGATGATGGCATCCGGCGCTGGGCGCGCATCCGGTGGCGAACCGGCCGGTTTGCGCGTCGGCTCGGGCACGACGACCTTCGCTTGCGGGGCCACTTCGGACGACGGTCGCGCGGGCGCGGCAACCGGCGCATCGCCCGGCGTCCTGTCAGCGGAACCGAAGAGCTGCGACGTCGAGCATCCGGATGCCGCCAGCACGCAGGCGGCGGCAATCAATACTGATGGCTTCATTGGGTATTCCTTTTTCGATCGGTCAATGATCGCACATCACCGCAAGCATGACCGGCTAAAATGGTACCGGGCGGCAAGCTCTCTCTCATCGCTCCGGAGGTCCACGGCATGCAGTTCACGGAAATCATCTCTTTCGCCGGCTACGCCATCGAGGCGATCGGCGTGCTCGTGGTCATGGTCGGCTCGTGCGTTTCCTCCGTCGCCTTCCTGCGCACATTCCGCACGCTGCCCGAGGGCATCGCCTACAAGACCTACCGGCGGCAGCTGGGGCGCTCCATCATCCTCGGCCTGGAATTCCTCATCGCCGGCGACATCATCCGCACCGTCGTCGTCTCGGCCACGCTGGAGAGCGTCGCCGTGCTCGGCCTGATCATCCTGATCCGCTCCTTCCTCAGCGTCACGCTGCACCTCGAAGTGGAAGGCCGCTGGCCATGGCAGGAGGAAGAGCGCATCGCGAAATAAAACCCGTTCAGCGCTCGTCGTCATCCACTTCACGCAGCAGTCGCATGCCGAGCAAGGTGTAGCGCGTCGCAGGTGAATTCCAGTTGCGGAAGGCACAGCGTGCATACAGTGGCCAGGTGTGCCAGGAGCCGCCGCGGCGCACGCGCACGCTGCCGCTCGCCGGGCCGGCGGGATCGTCCTGCGGCGAACTGGCGTAATAGCGATCGTCGTGCCAGTCGGACACCCACTCCCAGGCGTTGCCGAGCATGTCGTACAGCCCCAATGCGTTAGGCGCGAAGCTGCCCACCGGTGCGGTGAACGCGTAACCGTCGCTGCCATTGATCGCGAAGTTCCGCCAGGCCGGCCAGTTCGCCGCCGAATCGGCATCGAAGACATTGGCGACCTGCCGCAGCGCCTGCGGATCGTCGCCGTTCGAATAGCGCGTGCGCACGCCCGCGCGGCAGGCATATTCCCACTCGGCCTCGGTCGGCAGGCGATAGGTGCGGCCTTCCTTGCGGCTCAGCCAGACCGCCATGGCCACGGCGTCGTTCCAGGTGACGTTGAGCACCGGATGGTCCTCGCCCTGGCGAAAGCCCGGATTGCGCCAGTCGTATCTGGGGTCGCGCCCCTCGAAGGCATCGCCGCGCGGCGTCTTCGCCGGGTCATAGTCGCGCCGGTAGCCGTACCCGCCCGTGCCGTCGGCGACGGACTCCGGCACGTAGCCCGACTCGGCGAGGAACCTGCGGAACTGCCCGACGGTGACCTCATGCTGGCCGAGCAGGAAGGCCCGCGTGATGCGCACGCGATGCACCGGCGCCTCGTCGCCCAGCTTCTCGAAGCGGCCGCGCTCGTACTGCGGATAGGCGCGGGCCAGCGACTCGGGCGATTCCTCGCTGCCCATGAGGAATTCGCCGGCGGGCACGCGCACGAATTGCATGCCGAGGGAATTCACGATCGCCTGCGGCCAGGCCGGAAGGGCCAGCGCAAGACCAGCAATCAATGCAAGCAACCTGACCGAAATGGCGCGTGCCGCCTGGCCAGGTGCGGATCTGCTTACGACGATCATGGAGGCTTTATCGCTAATTTCAGGTCACGACCCGAAGCGATCGTTGCTCAGCGAAAGAGCGGGAATCCGTATGCGTGTGAATAACGATACTACCAAGGCTTCCAGCGCTCCTGCACGTTCAGCCTTGAATGATGGCTCCTAGCCGATTAGCAAAAGTCCCATAACCAGAAGGCGGACAATAATATCTTCGCCCGTATTCCGGTGGCTGACTTACAAAACAAAGGCATTGCAGCAAACAACAGCCAGAAAGCTTTCCAAAGCGCAGCCCGGCCGTGCCCGCCGCAGGGTTTGCCGTACAAGGGCACCATCTCTCCGTCAAGGCCGATAAGTTGTTACCCAGCGAGTAGCCTATGAAGCTGGCTGCACACAAGGCTTTGCCCGAGGAGCTTTCGGTAAAACCAATCACAGTGACAGGGTGGCGGCCTAGCGTGTCCCCGCTAGCCGGTACCGGCCAAGAACTTCCATCGCCGTTTCCAGCGGCTGACTAGCAGGCCTGCCGCAATGCGCCAAGCGGGCGTTGTGCCGGACACCAAATCCCGATGAGTTCAACGGCCCCTGCAAGTTCGGCGTGCGGACGGTTCCGGAAAGCAGGCCTCGCTCTGTAAAGCCTCGGGCAGGGTGTCCCCAGCCGCCGGCGGCAGGGCCATCGCAGCGGAGATGGCGGGTGAGGTGTCGCGGGCGACAGTCATCCAGGGGTCCTTCCAGATGAGGTAGCCCACGCGCTGGCGCGGCAGGTATTCGACAGCGCGGCGCAGTTCCTCGCGCGCGGCGCGGAAGTCGGCGGCGAGTTGCTCGGCTTGCGCTTCGCAGCGGAAGAGGCCGCCGAAGAGGCGGAAGAGTTCAAGGTTGTCTTCCGGCGTGTTCGGGTGCGTGACGATGACGTGCGGGATGAAACGGGCGAGTTCGCCGACCTGCTCGCGGCGGTTCTCGTCGATGTTCACGACGAGGTGGGTGGGCGCAGCGGCGCGGATCTTTTCGATGTCGGCGTCCTTGGTGCCGCCCATCTTGGGGATGCGCTTGACGGTCTCGCGCGGATGGATGCAAAAGCCGCTGCGGCCGACGAGTTTGTCCGCGAGTCCGAGGTCGCAGAGCAGTTCGGTGAGGCTGGGGACGAGGCTGACGATGCGCAGGGTGCCTTCCGTCGGCACATGGAAGGTGCCGAGGGCGTCGCGAAGTTCGGTGCTTGCGGCAGGCATGGGGGATTCTACGATGCTAGATTCCCGCTTGTGCGGGAATGACGGAACTGCAAATCCCCCCTGCCCCCCCCTTTTGCAAAGGGGGGAAATTATGTGGTCTGGAGGAAGCTGCGCTCTTCGCCGTCGAGGACGAGGCAGGTGAGGACGCCGGATTTGTAGGCGCCGGTGTCGATGCCGATGCGGTTGGGCCGCACCTCCGGTTCGGGACTGATGCTGTGGCCGTGCACGATCACGGCGCCGTGGTCGAGTTCGGAATCGAGGAAGCGACGGCGGATCCACATGCAGTCGCGCGCCGCCTGTTCGGCCAGCGGCACGCCGGGCACGATGCCGGCGTGGGCGAAGCAGTAGCCGCCCTCGCGCCACATCGTCCGCAGGCCGCGGAAGAAGGCCAGGTGCGCGGGCGGCAGCGCCGCCGTCAGCGCGTGCCGCAGCGCTTCGAGGCCGTCGATCTCATCGGGCTGCGGCGGCATCGTGGCGCCGTAGGCGTCCTGGTAGTCCTCATGCCAGCGCATGGCTTCGAGCAGGTGCTCGTCCCGGCGGCGCGGGAGCGGGCAGGCCACGCCGTAGGCGGCGGCGGTCTCGATGCCGCCGTACTCGAGCCAGTTGATGGCGATGGCCATCTCGCCGTCGAGGTAGCGCAGCATCGCCTGCTCGACGTTGCCCATGAGGTTGACGATCTCGAAGCCGTCGAGGCCGGGCGCCAGCAGCTGCTCGACGACGGCCCGGCACTCGGGGCCGCGGTTGACATAGTCGCCGAGGAAGACCGCCACGCGCCGCTGCGCGCGCCGGCGTCGCGCGTCGGCACGGATGCCGGCGAGCAGCCGCGCGAGCAGGTCGGCCCGGCCGTGGATGTCGCCGATGGCATACACCACCGTGCCGGGCGGGGTAGCCGGCCGCGTCACGGTGCTGCCCGCCGGACGCGGACAGCTGCGCCAGCGCAGGGTCACGGGATGACCCTCACGCGTCGCGGTTGACGTGGAAGCGCTTGGCCTTCAGTTCGAAGCGCGGCAGCACGTTGCGGGCGACGAAATGCACGCGCGGGCGGAAGGAGAGCATCGTGTCCAGTCGCTCGGCGATGGTGTGCACGACGTTCGGGTCGGCGCCTTCGCACAACTCGACCTCGACATCCATCTCGTCCATCTGGCGCTGCTTGTTGACGGTGATGCGGAACTCGTCGACCTCGGCGAACTTGCGCAGGATGTTCTCGACGCCGGCCGGATACACGTTGACGCCGCGCACCGTCACCATGTCGTCGGCGCGGCCGATGATGCCGCCCTCGAAGCGCAGCGAGGTGCGCCCGCAAGCGCAGCGCTGCGTGGTGGTGCGCACGATGTCGCCCGTGCGGTAGCGGACGATGGGGAAGCCCGCGCGACCGAGGTTGGTGATGACCAGTTCGCCGCGCTCGCCTTCCGCGACCGGCTGGCCGGTGGCGGGATCGAGAATCTCGGCAATGTACTCGCTCTCGATGAGATGGGTGCCGCCGGGCTGGACTTCGCATTCGAAGGAATGCGCGCCGACTTCGGTGGCGCCGGCATGGTCGTAGCACTTGGCTTTCCACGCCTCCTCGATGCGCGCCTTGGTCGACGGCACGTTGGCGCCCGGCTCGCCGGCATTCACGATGGAGCGCATGGGGATCGAGGAAAGGTCGAAGCCGGTCTCGCGCGCCACTTCCGACAGGCGCAATGCGTAGGTCGGCGTGCAGCAGAGCACGGTGGCGCCGACCTCGCGCATGAGTTCGAGGCGCTGCGGCGAATCGCGCCCGCCGCCCGGGACCATCAGCGCGCCGAGCTGGCGCGCGCCTTCCGTCGCGGCCCAGAAACCGACGAAGGGTCCGAAGGAGAAGGCCATGAAGACGCGGTCGGCGGCTGTCACGCCGGCGCCGGCCAGGACGTGGCCCCAGCAGCGGCCCCACCACTGCCAGCCGGCTTCGGTGTCTGGCACCTTGAGCGGCACGCCGGTGGTGCCGGACGTCTGGTGGAAGCGCACGTACTGATCGGTCGGGTAGGTCAGGTTGTTGCCGAAGGGGCCGCTGGCGGCCTGGTCCGCCATCAGTTCGCTCTTCGTGGTGAGCGGCAGCCGCGACAAGTCGGCGAGCGACTTGAGGTCGCCCGGCTGGACACCGGCGGCCTTCCATTTGGCGGTGTAGAAACGGTTGTTCTCCCACAGTTCTGCGGTCAGGGTTTGCAGTTTGGTGAACTGCAAGGCCTGGAGCCGATCTCGCGGCAGGGTTTCGGTGCTTTGATCGAAATAGGGCATGTTGATCTTAAAAAAAAGCCTCTCCGCTTTTCCGTGTCGTTCCGGTGTCCGGTCAGGACTTGGCGTCGCGCATCTCCGTGTAGACCGCGTGCTCCATGGCCAACATGGCTTCGCGCTGCTCTGCGGGCCAGGCGTAGGTGAGCGCATTGGTCGACACGCCCGGCCAGGACTGATCCTTGGCGCCGATCACCTCCATCTCGTAGAGCGCGATCACGTAGGGCGCGGCCGCGTCGAGATGCGGCTTGAGCTGGCGGGCGCTGCCCTTGACGAGAAAGGTGACGTCGCCCTGGCCGATGACCTGCAGCGAGGCCTGCCCGCTGCGCTGCAGGTTGGCCATGGTCGAGCCGCCCTCGTCCACCGCGAAGCGCACTTTTCCGGCATCCAGCGCCAGGATCCAGGTGTAGGCGGAGGTGGCGTAGCCGTCGGCGCCGGCGGTGAGCAGCAGGCCGGGCGCGCCGGGACGCAGGTAGGCGACGAGCTTCTCGGGCATTTGCGGGGTGATTTTGCCGATCATGTTTCCGTTCTCCTGAAAATCAGTTCCGGCGCACCCCAAAGGCTTTTCCTTCGGAGCGCCACTGCGCCGTTGCGTCGAGAATGACGCCGTACAACCATTCGTCTATCGCCAGGCCGCTCGAAGGCGGCGGTTCCTGGGGCAATTCTCCCGGCCTGAAGAGGCCGATCTCGATGGCATCGTCGCCCGCCACCGGCGCGCCGCCGACAACTCGGGCGCGGTAGGCGACGATCAGCACATTCACGTCGGCCCGCGAGTACACGTCGTGCAATCCGTCGAGCGCGATCTCCAGCCCCGTTTCTTCGCGCGCCTCCCGGATGACCGCCTCCGGCACCGACTCGCCGCTCTCGACGTAGCCCGCCGGCGGCGCCCAATAGCCGGCCAATGGATCGGCGAGGCGCCGGATCATCACCAGCCGGCCTTCATGCTCGATGAGCGCCATGCCCACCGGTGTCGGGTTGCGCCAGGCGATCACGCCGCATCGTTCGCACTGTTCGCGGATCCTGCCGTCCTGCAAAGTCAGCCTCTGCAGTACGGCGCCGCAGTGCCGGCAGTGGTGTGCCACTCAACAGACGACGCTGACGCTGACCGTGTCGCCATCGGCGACGCCCAGCGCCTGGCGTATCGGCACGGCGGAAATCACTTCGAACTTGTCCGGCGGGTAGCCTGAAATCTCCGGGAACACCACCGCGCCCGTAATGCGGCCGGCGACGACCACGTGAAAGCATTTCGCCGCGCAGAAGCCCGGCTCGGGCGTGATGGCGATGCCGGCTTCGCCCGCCATGACGCGCCGCGCCTCGTCCCAGTCCGGCCCGCCCATGCGCAGGTTGAAAGTGCCGGGGTAGGGCTCAAAGCCCAGCCTGGCGAGGAATGCCCGCCGCACCCACTCGAGCTCGGTGAAGGTAGTGCCTTCGCCCAGACCCGAACAGGCCTCGCCTGCCAACTGCAGCGTCGCCGCTTCCGCTTCCGTCATGCGTTCCGAAACCGCCATGGCCGCACCTCCCATCTACTTGCCCTTCATTGCTTCCCGTTCCTCGTTGCCGGTCCAGCGCTTGAAGAGGTCGAGGTCGAGGTCGAACTGGTCGAGTGCCTTGTTGACCGACTGCATGATCACGTCTTCGAGCGTCTTCGGCCGGTGGTAGAAGGCCGGCAGCGGCGGCACCAGCACGGCGCCGGCTTCCGTCGCCTGCGTCATCAGGCGCAGGTGCCCCAGGTGCAGCGGCGTCTCGCGCAGCATCAGCACCAGTTTGCGGCGCTCCTTCAGGCAGACATCGGCGGCGCGAATGAGGAGGTTGGTATTGAAGGAATTGGCGATGGCCGACAGCGTCTTGATCGAGCAGGGTGCGAGGACCATGCCGGCATGACGAAAGGAGCCCGACGAGATGCAGGCACCGACGTCGTTGATGTCGTGCACGTGGCTGGCCAGCTTCTTCACGTCGTCGACCGTGTAATCGGTTTCGTAGACGAGGGTGCGCTTGGCCGAGTCGCTCATGACCAGATGCGTCTCGACGCCCGCCTTTTGCAGCACTTCCAGGATGCGGATGCCGTAGATGGCCCCGCTCGCGCCGGATATTCCGACAACCAGTTTCATGATGGTCCTCTGTTCAATGCCGCGCCCAGCACGGCTTTCGCCCTGGCGACGGCAGCGGCCGGAATCTCGATTTTCTCGAATGCGTCCCCGGCGCCGCGCGTGGCATCGAATCCGATCTTCGAACCGCTGCCGCCGCCCCCTGCGGAAGGATCGATGATGTAGCCTTCCATGCCGTCGAGTATGACGGTATCCCGCGCGGGCTGGAAGCGGGTGGATAGCGCCCAGGACACTTCGCGCGAATCGCGGATGTCGACGTCGTCGTCGACCACCGTCAGCACCTTCAGGCGCCGATCGAGCGTAAGCGCCAGATGGATCAGGCGGCGCACCTCGTGGGGCGGACAGCCCTTCACGGCGATCACGGCAGAGAAGCTGCAGGTGCCGGGCACCAGTTCGAGGTCGACTACGCCGCGCACCAGCGCCTTGAGCTGACCGAGCAGTTCGGCTCCGCCGGCCAGCGATAGCAAGGTGTCGATCTCGGTTGTCCACGGACACAGGGCCGGAAAGATATAGTCCTTGCGATGGGTGACGGCGGTCACCTCGATGACCGGACTTTCATTGGTGAAATAGGCGCCGGTATTCTCGCCGAAGGGCCCTTCCGGTTCGCGCACGCCGGGCAGCACATGGCCTTCGATGATGACTTCGGCGCGCGCCGGCACCTCCACATCCACCGTCAGCGCACGCGCCAGTTCGACGGGCGCACCGCGCAGGCTGCCGGCGATGTCCATCTTGTCCGGACCGAGCGGGCCGGTCTTCACCACCGAAGCCAGGAACAGGGCCGGATCGACGCCGAGCGCGACCGCGATTTCGAGCGGCTTGCCCTGCTTCTCGGCGTTGGCGAGATATAGCGAGAGGGGCGGATTGGCCAGCAGGATGCCGAAGCGCCGCCCGCCCTTGAACATCATGCGATGGATGCCCATGCCGCGCATGCCGCTCACCGGGTCGCGCGCCAGCACCATGCCGCAGGTGAGGAAGGGCGCGGCATCCTTCTCGTGGTGCGTCATCAGGGGCAGCAGCGCAGCGACGTCGGCCGGCTGCCGATGCACGACTTCCTGCACCGGCACCTCGTGTGCAGCAACCGGCGCAATGCCCTGCGCCGATTTCGCCACATAGGTTTCGATCAGGTGCGCCTCGTCCGTGCCGAGGGCGCGCGCGGCGAGGGCGCGGCTCGACAGCAGGTTGCCGACGACGCGCACGCCGGGGAAACCGGCGACCTGCTCGAAGAGCACGGCCTGTCCGCTATTTTGCGTCTGTCTCAGGACCGCGGCGACTTCATGCCGCGGCGAAACGGACTCCTTCAAGCGCAGAAGGTCGGCACCAAGGCCGTCGAGGAATGACCGCAAATCCACTTTGGCCACGACGCCGTTCCCTTCCTGCTTAACGGTACTTCTCGGGCATGCGTTCCACTTCCTCCAGCACCTTGATGGAGAACTTGCTCGCGGACAGCTGGCCACGCCCCATGCGCACCTGCAGGCTGTCGGAGAACTTGTCCTGCTTGGCGGAGACCTGGCATTTGACGCGCTTGTAGGTGTACTTGTGCAGACCGGGATTGAGGGTGCGGATCGACAGCTCGATATCCTTGCCCTCGGCCAGCTCCGACATGTCCATGACAAAAACTTCCCACATGTTTTTCATCGCCATCGCTCCTTATTTGACTTCCGGATAGCCGTAGGCCGTCCAGTTGTTCATGACTTTTTCCTGGATGTCCTTCGGGTAGACATTTTTGAACGACACCAGCGTCGGTACGTCGTTGATCTTGTCCCAGTCCACCGGCCACAGGCAGTCGAACAGCACCTTGGAGCCGATCGAGTACTTGCGCTCGTGCGGCGTGGCGTAGGGATAGAGCGGCGTGCCGGTGGTGTTCTTGTAAATGTGGATGCCGTTAGCCGGATGGCAGCGGGTGCAGAAGGCGTGATAGACCTCGTCCCAGTTGAAGATGTCGGTCTGGTCGTCGACCACCATCACCATGTGGAACCAGGGGCCGAGCTTGCTGCCGAAGGCGAGTTGCGCAATCTGCTGGGCGATGCCGGAGTAGGCGGGCTTCACGCCGACGATCATCATGTGGTGCGTCGAGCGCGGATGCATGTACACGCCCGTCACCGGGATGCCCTGGCTCCTCAGCAGCTTCTCCAGTTCGAGGCCGAGCGAGAAGGAACGCAGCAGCTGGCCCTCGTCCTGCGGCACGCCCATGTTGGAGATGGTCATCGTCGCGTTGTTGCGGTAGGTGATGCAATTCACGCGGAAGGTGACGCGGAAGTCGCGCGGGCTGGTGCGGTAGCCGGTGTACTCGCCGAAGGGGCCTTCCTCGACCTTGTAGTCCGGGCAGATCTCGCCCTCGATGATGATCTCGGCGTCGGCCGGCACTTCCAGGTCGTTCGTTTCGCACTTCACCAGGCGCGCCGGCTCGCCCGAAAGCATGCCGACAAGTTCCGGCTCGGGGATCGGCGAGGGTGCGCAGGCGGCCATCGCCGCCAGCGGCGAAAGGCCGATGGCGGTGGCGAAGGGACAGCTCTCGCCGCGCGGCAGATAGTATTCGCTGAGCGCCTTGCCGAGATCCGAGAAGGGGAACACCGCGCCCGACATGGTGCGCGAGTCGAACATCATCTGCCGGTACATGCCCCAGTTCACGTCGCCGCGCACCGGGTGCTTCGTGACCACGGCATGCCAGGTGCCGACGTAACGGCCGCCGTCGCCGTCATGCACCAGCGGTACCGGCAGCTTGCACAGGTCGACATCCTTGCCCATGAGGATGTTCTCCTTGCAGGGCGCATCCTTCTTGTCGACCAGCACGGGGGCGATCGGCTCGCTGTTGGTGCGCTTCAGGTATTCCTTGCCGATATCGGGCAGGCTGGAGGCCGGGTCCATGCCCAGCGAGATGGCCATGCGGCGATAGGTCGACAGCGGCGCACCGAAATAGGAGAAGCCCGGATAGTCCTTGATCTTCTCCATGAAGGGCGCCGGCGCGGCCAGTTCGCAGGCGCGGCGTACGATCGCGCCCGCCTCGTTTTCCCAGTCCACTTCCTGCTTGATGCGCACGGCATCGCCGGCCTTGACGCAGGCTTCGATGAACTCGCGATTGCTTTTCGGTGCTGAAATTTTCGACACGTTAACTCCTGAATGTTTTATGGATTGCAGCCAGACTGCCTACCAAACGCTTAACCGATTTTCGACAAAATCTTGTCCCACTTGTCCTGCGCCTTGAGGATCATTTCCGCCACTTCGCGCACGGCGCCGTAGCCGCCGCGCGCCTTGGTGACATACGCTGCATGCTTTTTGACATCCTCGACGGCATCATTGACGGCGATGGGCAGGCCGACGCGCTTCATCATCGACAGATCGACCAGGTCGTCGCCGACATAGGCCACCTGCGCGTCGGTGATGTTCAGCTCCTTCAGCATCTCCTCGTAAGGCTCGGTCTTCTTCTTGATGCCTTCGTGGAACCGCTTGATCTTCAGTTCCTCGGCACGATGGCGCACGGCGCCGGATTTCTTCGAAGTGATGATCGCCACTTCCACGCCGGACAACATCAGGACGATCACGCCCATGCCGTCCTTGATGTCGAAGTTGCGCTGCTCGAGGCCGTTGTCGTCGATGACGATGCGCCCGTCGGTCATGACGCCATCCACGTCGAGAATGACCAGCTTGATGTCCTTGGCTTTTTCCATGTCATTCGTCTCCGGTTCAATCGATGCCGTACTCGCTCCAGCGTCCCCTGATCTTCTCCAGCATGGCCTCGTCCATGCGCGCCTCGACCGGCTTCTGCTTCCACTCGTAGGGAATGCAGGCGTCCATGAGGATGCGCGAAGTGGTGAGCTTGTCGGAATCGGGATGCAGCGCCGGGTCGAGCGGCGTCGAGCGGCCGCGCTTGATCAGCTCGGTGCCGCGCATCGGATCGTAGCGGCAGGACAGCGCCCAGAACACGCGCTGCAGGTCGTCGGCCATGATGTCCTCGTCCACCGTGATGACACCCTTGATGCCGTAGGAGCCGGTATTGCTGCCGATGACCGCGTCGGCGACCTGGCGCGAATGGCCGGGATAGGCCTGCTTGATCGACACCACGGCCCAGAAGCGGCCGGCGGATTCCGGCAGCACGCAGACCGACTGGACGCCGGGGATGCGCATCTTCTCCAGCTCCGTCCACAGCGTGGCGGTGCGGGTGAAGGCGAGCAGCATGTGCACGTCGGTCACCGGGCGGCCCTGGCCGGTGGCCCACAGCACCGGGTTGTTGCGGTGGAGAATCTGCTTGACCTCCAGCGCCGGCTTGTTGATGACCTTGTGCAGTTCGTCGGTGTAGTAGCCCGTGTATTCGGCAAACGGGCCTTCCGGACGGAAGTTATTCGGATCGATCTCGCCTTCGAGCACGATCTCGGCGCCCGCCGGGATCGGCAGGCCGGTCAGCGGCGCCATGAGGAATTCCGCCGGCTGTCCGCGCACCGTGCCGGTGATGTCGAAGTCGTTGGCGCCCTTGTGCATGAGGGTGCCGGCCATGAAGATCAGCGGGTCGCAGCCGATCACCGCCGCCGCGGGCATCTTCTTGCCCATCTTGGCGTACTTCTTCATGATGCGCTCGCCGCGCTTGCCCGGCAGGATCTGCACGCCGCAGGTCTTGTTGTCGAGCATCTGCATGCGGTAGGTGCCGAGGTTGGTCTCGCCCGTTTCCGGGTCGCGCAACACGACGAACACCATGGTGCCGATGTAGCGCCCGCCGTCGAGCGGGAAGAACTTCGGCACCGGGAACATGTTGAGGTCGACCTTGTCGCCGGTGAGGATGTTCTCCAGCACCGGGCCGTCCTTGACTTCCCTGGCCTTGATGAGGCCCTCGGACGTGACGGTCTTCTTCATCCACTGCTGGGCCGACTCGCACATCGTCAGGTTGTGCGGCAGGCCAAGCATGATGGCGAGACGCTTGGTGGTGGCGAAGGCGCCGGTGAACACCGGGCTGTCGTAGCCCTTGACGTTCTCGAACAGCAGGGCAGGGCCCTTCTTCTCCTCGGTCAGCTTGGAGACGTGGGAGATTTCCAGATTCCAGTCGACTTCTGCCTTGACGCGCTTCAGTTCATTGGCGGCGTCGCACTGGTTGATGAAGTATCGCAAATCCATTTGCTTGGGTCTCCTCTAGGTCAGTGTTGTTCTTCGCAGTGCGCATCGACGGACTCGATGACGCGGAATCCGGCAGCCTCCAGCACGGCCACCACCTTCTTCAACTCCGCAGCGTGGAAACGGACGATGACCTTGCGCTCGCGCGGGTGGCCGTTGCCGCCGTTCTCGCTGCGCGCGATGGGGTAGATGGCCTGCACTTCGGCGCCGGCGCCTTCCACCAGGTCGGCGATGCGGCCGATGGTGCCCGGTTTCATCTCCACCGGACCGAGGGTGACGCCGCAGCGCTTCTCCCAGGCGCCGAGGAAGTGGGCAGCGAGCGAGAAGATCTCTTTCGATGAAATCACGCCGACGACCTTGCCGTCGTCCATCACCGGAAACTGGCCGATGCCGAGGTCCTGACCGCGGCGCAGGCATTCCTCCATGGTGTCGGTGGCACTCACCGTCGCCGGATTGCGCACCATGATGTCCTTCACCTTGAGGCGGTTGGCGAAGAAGCTGTATTCGTCGGCGCTCTGCGTGCGGGAGACGAAGTGCGCCGCCTGCAGGCAATGCGCCCGCGTGATCACGCCGCGCAGGCGGCCGTCGTCGACGACGGGCAGGGCCTGCAGGTTGTGCTCGGAAAGAATCCGCTTGGCTTCGGACAACAGCGTGTCGCCGTCCACCAGCTTGGGATTGTGCTGCATCCAGTTGCGTACGATCATTAGGTCACCTTCTTACCGGTAAGCAGGCTGGAGAGGATGTAATCCATCGCCGAGGTGGCCTTGTTTTCGGTAGCCTCACTGGCGCGCTTGTCGCTCCACACGGTTTCGGGCCTTGCCTGCAGGATGAAGATGTTGCCGCCGGCGGGCAGGTCCTTGTCCACCGCCCACTCGATGTCCATTGGCCGGCCGTAGTGCTTCTCGATGGCCTTGCCCATGCGTGCCAGTTCGACGACTTCCTCGTCGATGAGGGACTGCACGTTCTGCCGCTCGTAGGGTGTCTCGATCTTGACCGATTTCTGCGTCTTCAGATCCACCGTATAGGTGATTTCCTTGTGGCAGATGGTGCGCTCGATGATGTCCAGGGCGACCTTGTTCACCACGAAATGGTCGGGCGTCACTTCTCCCGAGACGACGGATTCGCCGAAGCCGAAATTCGAATCGATGGCGATGACGGAACGGTCGCCGTTGGCCGGGTTCATGGTGAACATCACCCCGGCGGTATAGGAATTGGCCATTTTCTGGAAGCCGACGGAAAGCGCCACCTCCTCGTGCGGAAAGCCCATCTTGATGCGGTAGGCGATGGCCCGCCCGGTAAACAGGCTGGAGATGCAGCGACGGGCGTGCAGCAGCAGATCGTCCACGCCGCGAATCCACAGATAGGTGTCCTGCTGCCCGGCAAAGCTGGCGCCGGGAAGATCCTCGGCGGTGGCGCTGGAGCGCACCGCCACCGGGACCGCCGGCACCATGCAGCGCACCGACAACTTGCGATAGAACTCGGCGACGGCGTCTTCCAGCTCCCAGGCAAAGGAATGCGCCTCGATCATCTCGCGGATCGACCGGCTGGCCGATTCGAGGTGATCGAGGTCGTCATGTCCAACACCCTTGAGCATGCCGGGAATCTTCCCGCTCACCCCGGCGTCGCGCATGAAGCGCGCGTAGCCGTGGGTGGTCAGGGCGAAACCCGGCGGCACGCGCACGCCGGCGTTGATGAGCTCGCCCAGCGACGAACACTTGCCGCCGACCAGCGCGACATCTTCCTTGCACACATCCTCGAACCAGCACAATTCCGGGGCCGAAGACAACCCGGCCCCGGATTTCGTGCCTTTAGTGCCAATTGGTGCTGATTTTGCTGCTTGCGTCATTGCCAGGCCTCCCGACGGGCCGCCCCAAGGAAGGCCTGCGCCCCCACGGGGGGCAGCGAACGCAGTGAGCGTGGGGGCTGTTTCATATCAACGCGAGATCGAAATGGCGCCGGTGGAGCCGTCGACCCGAATCATCATGCCCGTCTGGATGATCTTGGTCGCGTGGCCGGTGCCGACCACCGCTGGCACACCGTATTCGCGGCAGACGATCGCCGCGTGGCTCATGACTCCGCCGACATCCGTGACGCAGGCCTTGATCTTGGCGAAGGCCGGCGCCCAGGATGGCGAGGTGGTCGGGGCAACAAGGATCTCGCCTTCCTGCAGCTGGCGGATGTCATCCACCGTGCGGCAGACGCGCGCCTTGCCCTCGACGACGCCGGGGCTGCCGGCGAAACCCTTGAAGTCCTTCACGGTTGACGGATCCTTGACCTCCGCCACCGCAGCCCAGTCGGCCAGCGAGGTGTTGGTGACGCCCCACAGCACGATGGTGAAGGGTTCCTGGATCACCTCCGGCGCGGTGCCGATGGCCGGCGGCGCATTCCACTCCTTGAACTTCGCCATGACGCCCTTGCGCCATTCGACTTCCTTCGGCCAGGTCATCGTGCCGCGCGGGGTGACGCCGGTGGCCCAGGCGGTAACGACGTCCCACAGCGCCTGCTTGATCTCGTCGCGACGCAGCAGCCAGACGTCCTCGACATCCTTGATGACGCCGTGCTCGACCAGGATGGCACCGACTTCGCGCATCTTGTTCCAGAACACCGAGTGGAACCAATGCTCGACATAGAACAGGTGGTTCTCGACGTAGGGGAACACCGTCTTGGCGCAGCCGAGCAGTTCGTCGAACTGCTTGCGGTCCTCTTCCTTCTCGATCAGGCCGCGGTACTCGGCGGTGATGCGGTCGCGCTCGGCGCAGACTTTCTCGGTCGGGCGCTCGATGCTGACGCCCTGCTTGATCTTGCCGATATAGGTCTGGATGCCGGACAGCGGCACGTTCATCTGGTCATTCCAGGAACGGTCATGGTGGAACCAGCCGGTGCCGGTGGACACGTTGAACCAGGGCTCGCGCGACAGGTTCAGCGAGGTCAGCCACTCGACGCCCTTCGGCAGCTTTTTCAGCGCCGCCTCGACCTCGGTCCACTCCTCACTGAAGCACACCGCCGCATCCACGCCCAGCTCGATGGCCTTCTTGGCAAGTCCCTTCAGCTCGTCGTCGGGGCGATACATGATGACATCGATGCCGGAGATCATCTGCGTCACGCGCTGCGCCGGGATGCTCGGGAAGAGCTTCTGCACGAAGTCGAGGAAGAAGACGTAGGCGGCATAGCCGAGGTTGAGGAACTCGAAGTGGTACTGCCAGCACTTGATGCCCAGGTTGATCAGGTCATCGTAGTTCTTCAGCAGGTGGTAGCCCTTGGACTCGCCGAGGGCGTCCATGACCACGGAAATGTCTTCCATGTCGGCCAGGCGCGGGATCTCGATCGCCTCGAGCTCGCGGATGGTGGCCTCCATCTTCACCTTCCACTTGGCCTCCAGCGCATCCCAGTTCTTGTAGTAGTGGCCGGCGCGCTCCATGAAATGCGGCACGCGGCTGCCGATCTCCTCGGGATTCTTCACCGGCACCGGCGAGATGTAGACATAGCCGTTGATCATGCGGTGATCGACGCCGCGCACCGGCGGCACCATGAAGATGCGGTTGTTGTACTGCGACAGCGCGAGGAACCAGGCTTCGTCCCAGATGGTGTCGAAGGGATACAGCGGCTCGGGATAATGCAGGCCGTCGTAGAACCAGAACGTCTCCTTCTCGTACTGGTTGCGGACGGGGTCGTCGGTGACGAACTGGTACTGATACGGATACATGCGCTCCCAGCCTTCGGTGCCGGGAATCGTCTTGGCTTTCACGTCGTGCGGAACGGGAAACTTCATGGCGTCTACTCCTCCAGTCTGTGATCGTTTAGGTACGAACCTTCTATGACCCTCTGTCACCGGGCATGCTTTGTGCGCCGGCAATGTGGGAGGTCCTATCGCAAGCGACGTGCCATGTGCGATGCAACATGCCGCATGGCTTTAGGTTTCCATCTGCCCATTCGCAGAGGGATCCGGGTGAAAACCGACTACCTGCAAGCTGCCGATCATTGCATCGCAGCAATCCATGTCGATACTTATAGGCTTGCAGCGCTTGATTATTTGATAAGTTTTCCCCTTCGTTAGGCGTAAGATTTTACGAATTGATAAATTTCCACCCAAAACCCGAGGCGGTTGATGGGTGGGCAGGGTCAAACCCGGCCAGCGTCACTTCACCATTTGATAAAAATGGCGCGGCTGCAGAGGAGAAGGAGATAGTAGTGCGCAAACTGACATCCGTGGCCAAGGGGGCCGACGACCTGCGATCCCACGTCCGTTTCTGCGCCGAGACCGGCCAGATCTGGCTACACGAGAACCGCATGCTGCTGGTACATGCGGAGGCGCAAGCGCTGTTGCGCAAGGAACTCATCGACACCCTCGGCATGGATCGTGCGCGCAGCCTGCTCACGCGCATGGGCTACGCCTCCGGCGCGCGTGACGCGGAACTGGCGCGCAAGCACGCGCAGAGTTCCGACGACATGGAGGCCTTCATGACCGGG
The DNA here is from genome assembly GCA_016703785.1 of Betaproteobacteria bacterium. Classification (GTDB taxonomy): domain Bacteria; phylum Pseudomonadota; class Gammaproteobacteria; order Burkholderiales; family Rhodocyclaceae; genus Desulfobacillus. The sequence continues at coordinate 33,133 of JADJBM010000034.1, read as the reverse complement.
CCGAAGCTGCACACGCTGGAAGGCATCGTGCGCGTGACGCCTATCCGCCTGGAAATGGACCGGCCGCGCGGCAAGTTCTACGGCGAATTCCTCTGGGAGAATTCCTGGGAGGGCCAGTGGCACCGCCACTACTTCGGCATCCATCACGAACCGGTGTGCTGGACGCAGATCGGCTATGCCTCGGGCTATACCTCGGCCTTCATGGGGAAGCGCATCCTGTACAAGGAAGTCGAGTGCGTCGGCGCCGGCGCCGAAAACTGCCGCATCGTCGGCAAGCCCGTCGAGGAATGGGAGGATGCCGACGCGCACATGCGCTTCTTCAATCCGGAATCCATCGCCGACCAGCTCATCGACCTGCAGACCCAGGTGTCGCATTTGCGCTCCTCGATCGGCGAGAAGGAAACGCTGCCCCAGCACATGATCGGCGTCTCGCCCGGCTTCCGCCAGGCCTACGGCCTGCTCAAGCAGGCCGCGGACAGCCAGATCCCGGTACTGCTGCTCGGCGAGACGGGCGTCGGCAAGGAGGTGTTCGCCCGCTGCCTGCACGAGATGAGCCCGCGCGCCGGCAAGTCCTTCGTCGCGGTGAACTGCGCGGCGATTCCGCACGACCTGGTCGAATCCGAACTCTTCGGCGTGGAAAAGGGCGCCTACACCGGCGCGCAGTCCTCCCGACCCGGCCGCTTCGAACGCGCCGACGGCGGCACGCTGTTCCTCGACGAAGTGGGCGACCTGCCGCTCTCGGCGCAGGCCAAGCTGCTGCGCGTGCTGCAGGAGCACGAGATCGAGCGCCTCGGCGACCAGAAACCACGCAAGGTGGACGTGCGCGTAGTGGCCGCCACCAATGCCGACCTGTCCAGGCTGGTGAAGGACGGCAAGTTCCGCCTCGACCTCTATTACCGGCTCAACGCCTACCAGATCTACATCCCGCCGCTGCGCGAGCGCAACGAGGACATCTCACCGCTGTCGAAGGCCTTCCTGGAAAAATACGCGGCCGTGCACGGCAAGAAACTGCGCGGTTTCACCGACAAGGCGAAGCGCGCGCTGCTTTCCTACACCTGGCCGGGCAACATCCGCGAACTGCAGAACGTCATCGAGCGAAGTGTGATCATCGCCCCGCACGGCACGCGCATCGAAGCCAGCCACCTTTTCCTCGCCGAACGCGACGACCAGCCCGCCGAGCTGGGGCTGGACGCCCACGGCGAGCTGCTTGCCCAGGGTTGGCAGCCGGGAGAGCGGCTGTGCGAGTCGGTGCTCAACGGCGTGTTCACGCTGGACGAAGTGGAATCCATGCTGCTGGAAGCGGCCGTGGCCAAGGCGAAAGGCAACCTCTCCTCGGCGGCACGCCTGCTCGGCGTCACCCGGCCGCAACTCGCCTACCGCCTGAAGCGCATGAAGGAGGCGGACAAGGCGGTAGTGCCGAAGAAGGAAAGCAGGAAACCCCCGGTCAAGGCAACCGTCTGACATGAGCGAATCATTGCGGACGCGCATCCTCGCCCTGCTCGAGGAACACCACGTCATGACGCTGGCGACCGTCGGCGCGGAGGGCCCCTGGGCGGCAGCAGTGTTCTACGCGCATGAGGACACGCGCCTCTATTTCCTGTCCTCGCCCACCTCGCGTCACGCCGAAAACCTCGCCGCCGACCCGCGCGCGGCAGCGACCATCCAGCGCGACTACGACGACTGGCCCGGCATCCGCGGCCTGCAGATTTCCGGCAGCGTGCGCGTCGTGGCTGCCGACGACGAGGCGCGCGTGCGCGCCCTCTACCAGCAGCGCTACCCGCTCATCGGCGGCGGCGCCGGTGTGCCGCGCAAGATACTCGAGGCCCTGCAGAAGATCCGCTGGTACGAATTCGTGCCGGAGGACATTTACCTGATCGATAACTCGCTCGGCTTCGGCCACCGCGAGCATTTGCCACTCAAGTAGGGAGACATCACCGATGGCGAAATCCAAAGTGCCCGGCAAGGGCTTCACCACCCGCGCCATCCACCACGGCTATGATCCCTACGAGGGCTACGGTTCCGTCAATCCGCCGCTCTACCTGAGTTCGACCTACGCCTTCCCTACGGTGGAAGACGGCAGCGCGCGCTTCGCCGGCGAGCAGGCCGGTTTCGTCTACTCGCGCGTCGGCAACCCGACCACCTGCCTGCTGGAGAGCCGCATCGCCGACCTGGAAGGCGGCGAGGCCGCGCTCGTCACCGCCTCCGGCATGGGCGCCACCACTTCGCTGCTGTGGACGCTGCTGGCGCCGGGCGACGAGGTCATCGCCGACAAGACCCTCTACGGCTGCACCTTCGGCTACTTCAACCACGGCCTGGCGAAGTTCGGCGTCAAGATCACCCACGTCGACATGACGCAGCCGGCCAACCTGGAAGCCGCCATCGGCGCGCAGACCAAAGTGGTGTTCTTCGAATCGCCGGCCAATCCCAACATGCGGCTGGTGGACATCGAGGCCATCGCCGCCATCGCCCACCGCCACGGCGCCAAGGTGGTGGTGGACAACACCTACTGCACCCCCTACCTGCAGCGCCCGCTCGCGCTCGGCGCCGACTACATCGTGCACTCCGCGACGAAATACCTCGGCGGCCACGGCGACCTGATCGCCGGCGCCATCGTCGGCCCGAAGGAATCGCTCGACCAGGTGCGCTTCTACGGCCTCAAGGACATGACCGGCGCCGTGATGTCCTCGCAGGACGCCTTCCTCATCCTGCGCGGCCTGAAAACACTGGCGCTGCGCATGGAGCGCCACAGCAGCAACGCACAGGTCGTCGCCGAATGCCTGGCGGGCCACGACAAGGTCGACGTCTGCCACTACCCGGGGCTGGCTTCGTTCCCGCAAATCGAGCTCGCGCGCCGGCAGATGAAGCTGCCCGGCGGCATGGTGGCCTTCGAGCTCAAGGGCGGCATCGAGGCGGGCCGCCGCTTCATGAACGCGCTGCAACTGATCACGCGCGCCGTCAGCCTCGGCGACGCCGAAAGCCTGGCGCAGCACCCTGCCAGCATGACGCACTGCTTCTACACGCCCGAGGAACGGCGCGAACACCTGATCGGCGAAGGTCTGGTAAGGATCTCGGCCGGCCTCGAAGACCCCGAAGACCTGCTCGACGACGTGCGGCAGGCGCTGGACGCTGCGTGAAGGCGCCCGGCGCCTCGCGGCGCCGTGCTCTGGGGACTGACTTTCCTGCTTGCTTGGTAAGTGTGGCCTAAGACTGAGGAGGTCTTCGGCCGTAGCGGAAGTCGGCGCAAGACTAAGCAAGGCCAGCCTCCGGGCAAAAGCCGTCATTCCGGGGCCGCGAAGCGGAACCCGGAATCCAGTATCGCTATTCACACACATATGGATTCCCGCCTTCGCGGGAATGACGCCTTGGGTCGCAAGCTGATCTTCAATGATTCACGCTGCACGCCCGCTTCGGCCGATTTGCTCCCCCTGAAAGGCATCCGCTCAACAACACGAGAATCCACATCGCGTCCTCGCTACCTTGAGAAATTAAGAGTCAACCGCTACAGGACGGCGCGAATTCCGTCTGTGACGAGCGTGGAAGTTTGCTTTAGGCGCCGTGAAGAAGCAGCGCGTCGGCCAACAGCCGTGGCGAGTAGATGGTGACGCCGCCGCAGGTCTTGCCATAGGCGGAGCCAAAATGCGTGCGGTCGCCCGTTACCAAAGCCTGGCAGCCAAGGCGCGCCGCGGCGGCGAGCACCGGACGATCCTTTTCGTGCAACCAGTTCATTTCGAGCGTTTCGGGTAGATGGGCCTGCATCGGCCCGACTTGCAGGTGGGAAAGCAACGCCTCCAGCGCCGCCGACGTCCCGCCGCCCTTGGCGACCAGATTGCGGCGGGCCTCGGCCACGACAAAACCATCGACCCAGCACTCGTGGCCAGCCTCGAGCAGCAGTCGCAGCAAGTGCCGCACTGCCCCGTCGGACTTCGCCGCCGAGAAGAGGATATTTGCGTCGAGGAAAATCCGCATCGGCAAGCCGGCCGGCGTGCTCAGCGGACTGGCTTTCGCGTCTTGCGGGCCGGGCGCGCCGGCTGCGCAGTCTTGCCGCCGAGCACGGCAGCCAGTTCGGTCTCCGCAGCGTCGAACTCGCGTTCGCGCTCGGGCGTGTAGAGTTCAAGCGGCAGCGTCACGGCCGGGCGCAGCAGCAGGCCTTCCGGCGTGGTTTCGGCGATCAGTTGGTCGTCGCCCTTCAGGCCGAGGGCCTGGCGCAGCTTGGCGGGCAGGGTGACCATGCCGCGGCTGGATACGGTAATGGTGGTTTTCATGTAATGCAGTATAACAGCAATTCTGCTATCGGCGGAGTGCAAAAAACAGCTCTCGCCGTCCTGCAGGGACTGACTTTTTCCTGCTTTCGGTGTCGGCCTGAAGGCCGACCTACAGCTTGAGCCCGCGCGGCTTGCGGCCGGCGCGCTTGAACAGGCGGTCGTACACCGCGTTGGGCAGGAGCTTCATGGCGCGCGCGACGAGCGCCATCTGCCAGGGCACGACGGCGTAGCGGCGGCCGGCGTCGATGACGCGGGCGATTCGCCGCGCGGCGACGTCGGCGGGCAGGATGAAGGGCATGCGGTATTTGTTCACCGCCGTCATCGGCGTCTCGACGTAGCCGGGGCAGACGGTGACGACCTTGACGCCGCTCGGGCGCAGCTCGATGCGCAGCGCTTCGAGATAGGTGATGGCGGCGGCCTTGGAGGCGCTGTAGGCGCCGGCGCCGGGAATGCCGCGCATGCCGGCCACCGAGGCGATGCCGGCCAGCCGGCCGCGGCCGGCCTCGCGCATCGGCGCGATGAAGGGCTGGAAGGTGGCGGCCAGCCCCACGACGTTGGTCTGCATGACGCGGCCGAACACTGCGATGTCCTCGGCGTGCTCGGTGAGCGTGCCGACGGAGACGCCGGCATTGGCGATGACGATGTCGGGGACGCCGTAGCGCGCCATGAAATCGTGCGCCGCTTCCTGCATGGCTTTCGCGTCGGCGACGTCGGCGAGATAAACAACGGGGTTTCCCGGAAGACTGCGCGCCACGTCAGCCAGGGCATCCTTGCGGCGCGCCACGAGGCCGAGCTGCGCGCCCCGCCCGGCATAGTGTGCGGCGAGCGCCGCGCCGATGCCGGAGGAGGCGCCGGTGATGAAGACTTTCAAGACAGGGAGGGGAACGCGGCCGCTTTACTTCTTGCCGCCGCGCTCGGCGCGCGCCTTGACGATCAGCTCGTCGAGGGTCTTCATGAGGGCCTCGGGGCTGCCGGTCATGCCCACCGAGGTCATGTACTTGCCGTCCACCACCAGCGTGGGCACGCCGGTGACGCCATAGGCCTGGGTCTGCTGGACAGCGCGCTTGGTCTTGCCCTGCACCGAGAAGGATTTCCAGGCTTCGGTGAACTTGCGCTTGTCGACGCCCTTCTTCGCCATCCATTCGAGCTGGATCTTCTCGTCGTTGAAATTCACGCGATCGATGTGGATGGCGTCGAACACCTCGCCGTGCAGGCGGCCCAGCAGGTCCATCGCCTCCAGCGTGTAATAGGTGCGCGCGTTGGGCAGCCAGCGTTCGGTGGGCACGGCCGGGATGGCGCGGAATTCCACGTCCTTGGGCAGCGTGGCCACCCATTTCTTGAGGAAGGGCTCGAGGTCGAAGCAGTGCGAGCAGCCGTACCAGAAGAATTCGATCACCTCGACCTTGGCGCCGGTCTCCACCGCCTGTTGCGCGGCAAGCGGCTTGTAGTCGCGCCCGGCCTTGAGTTCGGCGGCAGCGCCGCCGGCCAGCAGGGTCAGGGAAAGCCCGAACAGGCCCAGCCATTTATTGATTTTCATGTTTTCTCCTAAAAGTCAGTACCACAGAAACAAGTGCTGGCACTAGTCACTGCGGGACGGCGTCCTTGCCGTCCTTCACTCTGACAACGCTGGCCTGGATTCCGTTCTGCGCCAGCAGCGTGCGCGTCTTGGCCATTTCGTCGGGATTGGCGTAGGGGCCGATGCGCACCCGGTGCATGACGCCCTTTTCTGCCAGGCTCACCTGCTGCACGCTGGCCTCCACCCCCATCAACGCAAGACGGGCCTTGAGGTTGTCCGCGTCGGCCGGCTTCTGGAAGGCGCCCGCCTGGAGGAAGAGCGCATCCGCGGCCGGCGGCGTGGCAGCGGCCGGCGCGGGTGCAGCCTGGGGCGAGGGGGCATCGGTGCCAGGCAGGATCTTGTAGAACTCGAAGCGCGGCTTCTCTTCCACCTTGTCGCCGGGCTTGCCCGGCAGGGGCAGCGGCGCGGCGGCCTGCTTGGCGGGTTCCGTCTTCGCCTCGCCGCCGCCTCTCTCCGCCTTGTCCACAAAGGGCAGCGGCGTCTTGTTGAGGTACCAGACGACGCCGGCGGCGATGATGACACCCACGACCAGGCCGATGAACATGCCAAGAATGGTGCCGCCGTCCTGTCTGTTATTCGGTGATTTCGTTTTCATGACCGCTCTCACATGGATTCCGGCGCACTCACGCCGATGATGCGCAGGCCGTTGCGCAGCGCCTGGCGCACCGCCAGGCAAAGGGCCAGGCGCGCGTCGCGCAGCGCCTCGTCGTCGACGAGGAAGCGCTCGGCATTATAGTAACTGTGGAATTCGCCGGCCAGATCCTTCAGGTAGAAGGCGATCAGGTGCGGCGCATGGTCCTCGGCGGCATTCTCCACGGCTTCGGGAAACGACGCCAGCCGCGCGCACAGCGCCAGTTCGCGCTCGTTGCCCAGCGGCGCCAGGTCGGCGCCGGCCAACCCATCCTCTTCGCCGCCCCACTGCGCCAGCACGGAGCAGACACGGGCGTGGGCGTACTGGATGTAATACACCGGGTTCTCGTTGCTCTGCGACTTGGCCAGGTCGAGGTCGAAGTCGAGGTGCTGGTCGGACTTGCGCAGCACGTAGAAGAAGCGGCAGGCGTCGTTGCCGACTTCCTTGCGCAGCTCGCGCAGGGTGACGAACTCGCCCGAGCGCGTGCTCATCGAGGTTTTCTGGCCGTCGCGGTAGAGCACGGCGAACTGCACCAGTGCCACTTCCAGCCGGCCCTCGTCGAGGCCAAGCGCCTTGAGGGCGCCCTTCACGCGCGGAATGTAGCCGTGGTGGTCGGCGCCCCAGATGTCGATGATGCGCTCGAAGCCGCGCTCGTACTTGTTGAGGTGGTAGGCGATGTCCGAGGCGAAGTAGGTGTACAGGCCGTTCTCGCGCTGCACGACGCGGTCCTTCTCGTCGCCAAACGCGCTGGAGCGGAACCACTTGGCGCCGTCCTGCATGTAGATGTGGCCGCGCGCCTCGAGCAGCGCCACGGCCTTGTCCACCAGCCCGGTGTCGAACAGCGAACGCTCGGAGAACCATTGGTCGAAGTGCACGCCGAACTCGGCGAGATCGTCGCGGCTGTCGCCGAGCTGCTCGGTGAGCGCGTAATTGTGCACATAGGCGTAGTCGTCGCCGAGCAGTCGCTTGGCGTTGGCAATGAGGGCGTCGAGGTGCCCCTCGGCGTCCGCCGCGGCATCGGGCGCACCGTCGAGTACGTGGGCGACGTCGCGCCGGTAGCGCGTGCCGTGCGCCTTCTGGATGGCCGCGGCCATGTCGCGCACATAGTCGCCCTGGTAGGCATTCTTCGGGAACGGAAGGGTCGAGCCGTGCAACTCGAGATAGCGCAGCCAGGTGGACAGCGCCAGGATGTCCATCTGCCGGCCGGCGTCGTTCACATAGAATTCGCGCACCACCTTGTGGCCGGCGAAATCGAGCAGGCTGGCGAGGCTGGCGCCGTAGGCCGCGCCGCGGCCGTGGCCGACGTGCAGCGGGCCGGTCGGGTTGGCCGAGACGAACTCGACCTGCACCTTCGCGCCGCCGCCCAGCTCACTGCGGCCGAAATCGTCGCCGCGCGACAACACTTCACGCACCACCTGCAGCTTGGCGGCCGGAGCGAGCGTGAAGTTGATGAAGCCGGCACCGGCCACCTCGGCGTTGGCAACCAGCGTCGATTTCGGTAGTTCGGCAAGCAGGCGACCGGCGACGTCGCGAGGATTGAGTTTGAGCGGCTTGGCCAGCTGCAGGGCCAGGTTGCTGGCGAAATCGCCGTGCGAGGCCTGCTTGGGGCGCTCGAGCAGGATGACGGCGTCGCGATTGTCCGGCGCCACGCTGGCGAGGGCCGCGCGCAGCAAGGCCGTCAGTTCGGTTCGAATGTCTGCTGCCATTGCTACCGTTTGCGAGTCGAGGAAAGGGGGAATTATACCTGCGGGGCACCATGAGGCAGCTTAAGGCGGCGCGGCGTCCTGCCAAATGTGGTTAAAATCAGCGCTTTCCTTCACGCGCAGTCACCTTGCGACTTTTTCGCCTCCTCCGCATCGTCATCGTCGGCATCCGTTTCGGCCTCGACCAGCTGATCCTCGATCACGCGCAGACCGCAGGGCTGCGGCGCGCCCTGCGCGTTGTCCTGTTCTGGCGCGACCTCAGTGGCCAATTGAGTGCGCCGCGCGCAGAACGGTTGCGCCTGGCGCTGGAAGGGCTGGGGCCGATCTTCGTCAAGTTCGGCCAGGTGCTGTCCACCCGGCGCGACCTGTTGCCGGTCGACATCGCCGACGAGCTGGCGAAGCTGCAGGATCGCGTGCCACCCTTTGCCTCGGCGCAGGCGGTGGCCGCACTGGAGCGCGCCTTCGGCAAGCCGGTGGAGCAGGTGTTCGAATCCTTCACCGCGGAACCGGTGGCCAGCGCTTCGGTGGCGCAGGTGCACTTCGCCACCCTGCCCGGCGGCAAGGAGGTGGCGGTGAAGATCCTGCGGCCGGACATCGAGCGCGTCATCGCCCACGACATCGGCCTGCTCGACGCGGCGGCGGGCCTGGTCGAGGCGCTGTGGCCGGACGGCCGCCGCCTGAAGCCGCGCGAAGTGGTGGCGGAATTCGAGAAGCACCTCGGCGACGAGCTGGATCTGATGCGCGAAGCAGCCAATTGCTCGCAGCTGCGGCGCAACTTCCTGCATTCGCCGCTGCTCGCCGTGCCGGAAGTGCACTGGGACTGGTGCTCGACCTCGGTGATGGTGATGGAGCGCATGCACGGCACGCCGGTCGGCCAGATCGAGCGCCTGCGCAGCGAGGGCGTCGACCTCAAGGCGCTGTCGCGCGCCGGCGTCGAGATCTTCTTCACGCAAGTGTTCCGCGACGCGTTCTTCCACGCCGACATGCACCCGGGCAACATCCTGGTGACGCCGACCGGGCAGTACGTCGCCCTCGACTTCGGCATCATGGGCACGCTCACCGACGTCGACAAGAACTACCTGGCGCAGAATTTCCTCGGCTTCTTCCGCCGCGACTACAAGGCGGTGGCGCAGGCGCACATCGATGCCGGCTGGGTGCCGGCGGACACGCGCATCGACGAATTCGAGGCCGCCATCCGCGCCGTGTGCGAACCGGTGTTCGACCGGCCGCTGAAGGACATCTCCTTCGGCAAGACGCTGCTGCGCCTGTTCCAGGCCGGGCGCCGCTTCAACGTCGAGATCCAGCCGCAGCTGGTGATGCTGCAGAAGACGCTGCTCAACATCGAGGGCCTCGGCCGCCAGCTCGATCCCGATCTCGACCTGTGGACGACGGCGAAGCCCTTCCTCGAGCGCTGGATGGGGGAGCGCATCGGCCTGCGCGGCCTCATCGCCAACCTGAAGCGCGAGGCGCCGCAATGGGCCCTGCTGCTGCCACAGCTGCCGCGCCTGCTGCATGGCGCGCTCTCCGACGAACCGCTGCGCACGATACGCAAGGAAATCGACCGCCTGCAGGCCGAACAACAGCGGCAGACCGGGCTGCTATGGGCGGCGGTGGCGCTGCTCGGCGCGCTTCTCGTCGTGCAGCTCGTTTCGCTATAATCCGCGCGTTCCGTTCTTCCCCGCGCCGCGAAAGATTGCCATGCTGATCACCTTCGTCGCCCTCTATCTGGTGGTTTCGATCGCCATCGGCCTGGTCGCCGCCATGCGCGTGCACAATGCGCGGGACTACATATCCGCCGGGCGCAACCTGCCGCTGTACATCGTCACCGCCATGGTCTTCGCCACCTGGTTCGGCGCGGAGACGGTGCTCGGCATCTCGGCGACCTTTCTCAAGGAAGGCATGCGCGGACTGGTGTCGGACCCGCTCGGCGCCTCGCTCTGCCTGATCCTCTTCGGCCTGCTGTTCGCCCGCCCCCTGTACCGCCTCAACCTGCTGACCATCGGCGACTACTACCGCCTGCGCTACGGGCGCCTGGTCGAGCTCGTCGCCTCGGTGTGCATCGTCATTTCCTATCTGGGCTGGGTCTCGGCGCAGATCACCGCCCTCGGCCTGGTGTTCAACCTGATTTCCCAGGGCGCCATTTCCACCACCGCCGGCATGCTCATCGGCGCCAGTGTGGTGCTGACCTACACGATCTTCGGCGGCATGTGGTCGGTGGCGATCACCACCTTCATCCAGATGATCGTCATCGTCCTCGGCCTGTTCTACATCATGACGATCGCCGGCGACCTCGCCGGCGGTTTCGGCAACGTGGTGCAGCACGCGACCGATGCCGGCAAGTTCGTCGTGCTGCCGGAGGCCAGCTGGATCGGCATCATCGGCTTTGTTGCCGCACTCATCACCATGGGCTTCGGCTCGATCCCGCAGCAGGACGTGTTCCAGCGCGCCAACACCTCGAAAAGCGAGGGCATCGCAGTCTGGGGTTCCGTGCTCGGCGGACTCGCCTATTTCATCTTCGCCTTCATCCCGCTGATGCTCGCCTATTCGGCAACGCTGATCGACCCGGCCCTGGTCGAGGGGCTGATCGATGCCGATCCGCAGCACATCCTTCCCCGGCTGATCCTCGACCACATGTCGCCGCTGGCGCAGATGGTTTTTTTCGGCGCCCTGCTGTCGGTGATCATGAGCACCGCCAGCGGCACGCTGCTGGCGCCGTCGGTGATTTTTTCGGAGAACATCCTGCGCGGCCTGATGCGCGACGTCAGCGACGACCAGCTGCTGCGCATGACCCGCTTCGTCGTGTTCGGCTTCACCGTGCTGGTGACGGGCTACGCCCTCAACACCGACAGCAGCATCCACCAGATGGTGGAGAACGCCTACAAGATCACCCTGGTCGCCGCCTTCGTGCCGCTCGCCGCCGGCCTGTACTGGCGCCGCGCCAGCAATCAGGGCGCCATTCTGGCTGCACTGGCCGGCCTGGCCGTATGGATCGCCTGCGAAATTTTCGCGCCCGACAGCGACATCCCGCCCCAGTTCGCCGGCTTCCTCGCCAGCCTGGGCGGCATGCTGGCCGGTGCGCTGCTGCCGCAGTGGATCGCTCCAGCCGGGCACTCGCACGACCACGGCTGAAGACGGGGCGCACGACCGGCGTACCGAATGCTGTTCGCCCGCTCAGGCTTCAAGACCACTGTCTTCGCCCTGTTGGCGGCGAACCTCGTTCTCTTCCACTTCTTCGGCACGGCCACGCAAACGCTGGACACCGCCGCCTGGCTGGTGCTGCTGGTGCTGTTCGAGATCGAAACCGCCGGCCGCGTGCGGCTTGACGGCTGGCGCCAGCCGGCGCTGCGCACGGCACGCCTGATCGCCGGCACCGCCATCGTGGCGGCCGCCGTCGGCTACGTGCTGGAGGCTGCCTGGCTGGACGCGCTGAATGCCTGGCTGTGGCTGGCGGTGGTCGTGCTGCTGGAGGTGGGGGTTCGCTTGCCGCAGCTTGTCTCGCTGCAACGCAAGGGCTTCGTCGCTGCCACGGGCATCGTCTATGGCGCCTTGCTTGTTCTGGTTGCCGTGTGGGCCTGGCAGGGCGACTGGCTCGATGCCTGGGACGCCCTGCTTTGGCTGGTCGCCTTCTTCGCCATCGAGATGAACGTGCTGGATGGGGCAGGTCGCGAACGGAACGGTTATCCTGTCCACCATGCGCCCGCCGGGACGAGAACACGGCTTCACCGCTGGCACGCTATCTCGCCGTCGCCTATGCGCTGCTGATCGCCTACGCCAGCCTGCACCCCCTCACCGGATGGCGGGACACCGGCGCGCCCCCCTTCGCCTTCCTCGCGGCAGCCTGGCCGCGCTACTACACCGGCTTCGACCTCGCCGCCAACATCCTCGCCTATCTGCCACTCGGCTTCCTGACCGTGCCGGCGCTGCAATCGCGGCTGGGCGTCGCGGCGGCGGCCCTGCTCGCCGCGCTGGCCGGCGGCGGCCTCAGCCTTGCCGTCGAGGTCCTGCAGAACTACCTGCCCAGCCGCGTGCCCTCGAACATCGACCTGGCCTGCAACCTGATCGGCGCGATGATCGGCGCAGCAGCCGGCATGAACTGGGGCCGCGCGCTCGTCGACGGCGGGCGGCTGCACCGGCTGCGCGTGCGGCTCGTCGTGGGCGGACAGGCGGCGGATTTCGGCCTGGTGCTGCTCGGCCTGTGGCTGCTCGCCCAGCTCAACCCGGAGCTGCTGCTGTTCGGCACGGGGGACCTGCGTACCCTGCTCGAACTGCCGCCGCTGCCCTATTCGGCAGGCCGCTTCTTCGTCATCGAGGCCGGCGTGGCCGCGGCCGGCGCGCTGGCCGCCGGACTCATCGCCTGGTCGCTGTTGCGCCAGCAGCAGCTCGGCCTGCTGGTGGCACTGCTGCTGCCGGCCCTGCTCGTCAAGGCCTTCGCCAGCGCGCTGCTGGTAAATGCCGCGCAATTCGCGCACTGGATCACGCCCGGCAACGCGACAGGCCTCGCCATCGGCGCGATCGCGCTGCTGGCGGCGACCCATCTGCCACCGCTGGCGCAGCGCATGCTGGCGGCGCTGGCCCTGCTCTTCGCCACGGCGCTGGTGAACCTGGCGCCGGAGAATCCGTATATCGCCGCCTCGCTGGCCGTCTGGCAGCAGGGGCATTTCCTCAACTTCAACGGGCTCACCCGGCTGGTGTCCAGCCTGTGGCCCTTCGCCGCGCTGCCCTACCTGATGCTGCCGCGCGCACGTCATGGAGAACATTCATGAACGACCCCCTGATCGAGCTGCGCGACCGCCTGCGCGCCTTCACGCGCGAGCGCGAATGGGACCGCTACCACACGCCGAAGAACCTGGCGATGGCGCTGATCGTGGAAGCGGCCGAGCTGGCGGAGCACTTCCAGTGGCTGACGCCGGAGCAAAGTCAGTCGCCGGAAGACGGCAAGCGCGAGAAAATCCGCGAGGAACTGGCCGACGTATTGATCTACCTGGTGGAATTGGCCGACACGCTGAATGTCGACCTCGCCGTCGCTGCGCGCGACAAGATCGCCAAGAACGCGCTGAAATACCCCGTTGAAAAGGCGCGCGGCAATGCGTTGAAGTACGATGAGCTGTGACCGAAGGGAATCCCCGTGGGATGACCGAAGGAAACCCCTGTGGGGTGACCGAAGGGAATCCCTGAGGGATAATCAATCGTTCAACCCCCAATCGAGAAGCACACATGAGCCATTTCAAGTACCACGTCTTCTTCTGCTGCAACCAGCGCGAACCCGGCGCCACCTGCTGCAACAGCCATGGCGCCGCCGACATGAAGGACTACGCCAAGGACCGCGTCGCCGCGCTCGGCCTGAAGGGCAAGGGCAAGGTGCGCATCAACTCGGCCGGCTGCCTCGACCGCTGCGACGACGGCCCGGTGCTCGTCGTCTATCCCGAAGGCACCTGGTACACCTATGTCGACAAGTCCGACATCGACGAGATCGTCGAGGAGCATCTCGTCAACGGCCGCGTCGTCAAGCGCCTGACGATCTGATGTCGAGGCACGAGCGCGTCCTGCTCGAAGGGCCGGCGGGCGCGCTGGAAGTGTTCGTCGAGCCGCATGAACACGCAACAGGCATCGCGCTCATCGCCCACCCGCACCCGCTCTACGGCGGCACCGCCGACAACAAGGTGGTCACCACCTTGGCGAAGACCTTTCGCGAACTGGGTTGCATCACGCTGCGGCCCAACTTCCGCGGCGTCGGCGGCTCGGCGGGCGAGCACGACCACGGCATCGCCGAGACCGACGACCTCCTCGCGGTGCATGCCTACGCGCGCGCGCGCTTCGGCCGGGACCTGCCCTTCTATCTCGGCGGCTTCTCCTTCGGCGCCTACGTAATCACCCGGTTGGCAAAGCAGCTTGCCGAGGGCGCCGATCCGGCGCGGCGCCTGGTGCTGGTCGGCACCGCCGCAGGCTTCGTCGAGGGCGCGCGCAGCTACGTCACCGAAGCGGTTGCACCCGACACCATCGTCATCCACGGCGCGCAGGACGAAACCGTGCCGCTCGCCAATGTGCTGGCCTGGGCCGAGCCGCTCGACCTGGCGGTCAACGTGGTGCCCGGCGCCGACCATTTCTTCCACCGCAAGCTGCACCTCATCCGCAGCATCATCGACGCCCAATGGAACCCCTAGGGTCGTCCGGGGTGCTGAGCGTCGCCGGGCTGCGCAAGTCCTACGACGGCGTCGCCGTCCTGCAGGGGCTGACTTTCGAACTGCGCCCCGGCGAATGCTACGGCCTGCTCGGCCCGAATGGCGCCGGCAAGACGACTACCCTGCGCTGCGCCCTCGGCCTGACCGCGCCGGACGCCGGCGAGATCCGCCTCGCTGGCCTGCCGGTGCCGGCGCGCGCGCGCGAGGCGCGCATGCGCGTCGGCATCGTGCCGCAGATGGACAACCTCGATCCCGATTTCACGGCGGCGGAAAACCTGCTCGTGTATGGCCGCTACTTCGGCCTGGCTGAGCGCGAAGTGCGCGCACGCATCCCGCGCCTGCTCGACTTCGCCCAACTCGCCGGTCGCGCCGACGCCAAGATCAGCGCGCTGTCGGGTGGCATGAAGCGGCGCCTGACGCTGGCGCGCGCGCTGGTGAACGACCCGGACCTGCTGATCCTCGACGAGCCGACCACCGGCCTCGACCCGCAGGCGCGCCACCTCATCTGGGAGCGCCTGAAGCAATTGCTGCAGCAGGGCAAGACGGTGCTGCTGACGACGCACTTCATGGACGAGGCCGAGCGCCTCTGCCATCGCCTCGCCATCATGGACAACGGCCGCTTCATCGCCGAGGGCTCACCGCGCGAACTGATCGCCGCGCACATCGAGCCGGAAGTGGTGGAGGTCTACGGCGAGCCAGGGGAAATGAGTGCGGCAGCCTGGGCAAGTGCGGAAGCGGCACAGTACGCCACACGCGTCGAAGTCACCGGCGAGACGGCCTTCTGCTACCTCACCGAGGCGCGTCCCCTGCTGCGCCATCTCGCCGGCCAGCGCGGCCTGCGCTACCTGCATCGCCCGGCGAACCTGGAGGACGTGTTCCTCAAGCTGACGGGAAGGGATCTACGCGACTAGCACCCGTTGGCGCTCATCCGGCGGCTGGCTTGCTGCTATACTTGTATAGCACTTGACTGGTCAGGAGAACCGACATGCTAGCCATCAGACTGCCCGAAACGATTGAAGAACGCCTGAGTGCGCTGGCCAGCGAAACCGGGCGCACCAAGACCGCGCTGGCGCGGGAAGCCATTCTGGAATACATCGACGACCTCGAAGACTATTACCTTGCCGAGGCGCGCGCCCGGCGGAATCGCAAGACGATCCCGCTGGCCGAAGTGGAGCACAAGCTTGGGCTTTGAGATCGAGTTCGATCCGGAAGCCGTGAAAGACCTGAAGAAACTGGATCGCCCGATTCAGCAGCGCATCGTCGGATTCCTGAAGCAGCGCGTGGCCACCCTGGACAATCCGCGCGACATCGGCGAAGCGCTGGCCGGTGCGAAATTGGGCAACTACTGGAAATACCGCGTCGGCGATTGGCGCATCATTTGCGACATTCAGGATCGCTGCATCGTCGTCCGCGTACTGCGCGTCGGCAATCGGCGGGAGGTCTATCGCTAGATGGTCGAAACCCTTCACCGCGACGAACACCTTCCCGCTCGCCGTGCCGCGGGGGCTGACTTTCTCGGCAGAACGCTGGGGGCAGGTCGAGCACCATCCCGTCACAAGAATAATTTGAGCCTGACCCCTTTAATTTTTACTTTAATTTTTAATTAGGACAAAAGTCAGGCTCCGCATGACGGCGAGACAGGCCGGCGCTATGGGAGCGAGGGCGTGAAACGGCTACGGGCAAAAAACGACATGGATTGGAGACAATCGGCATGAAGACAAGAGAGCGAAAGCATTTTGCGATACGTCAAGGCGCATGGATCGTGCTGGCACTGTTGCTGGCCGCCTGCGCTCCCGGCCTGTCGGCGGTTACGCCTGAAGCGGGCGAGACCGTCGGTGAGACCTTCCGCAAGGTGATGGCGCAGATAGATGCCAATTGTCGAGAGAGAAAACTAGGGCCTTATGAGCCTGAGCCCAGAAAAACGGGAGTGCGAAATGCTTCCTGCGACATCCTGTTTCTCAAACCCGAAGACCCCCTATCCACCGCCGCGCAGGACGTCTTGCGGCCCGGCATGACGGGAGAGGAATACTTCAAGGCGCTGTGCGAGGCCGAGGCGGGGGAGTGGGTGTTCAGGACGGTGGGGGGGGTGAAGGGCATCCGTCAGTTGCGGCCGTATTCCAAGGCCAACTATTACAGCCTGATGGGGCGTATACGCGCAGATTCTGTAGCCGACTTGGCTGCGCATGTGAGAATCCGGCTGGCTACCTAATCGCAAGTGATGTAAAGCGCTGGCCGACCTATCAGTATTTGGAAATACCCGTAGGTGGTGATTCAAAAGCAAGTTTGTTTAAGCGGCTCTTCAAAGACACGAGTGTTTTGCCTGGCCCGCCATCATATGGGATTAACCACATCGAAAGCGTGTCGCCCCAGTCAAAATATGGATATGCCTGGCGAAGCATAGAACGCATCCATGCCAGAGAGAATGGAGTACTTGGTGCCGAGTTAATCCTTCTGGATGTTGATACGAGTGAAGTATTGGCTTTTCGTAGGCACTTCTATCGATTGCGTTTCGATTCGACTTATCGCAGTTCTCGTGAGATGTTTGCGAATATCTGTAAAAATAAAAATGTAGTAGTTTTTATCACTCGTGTGATTCAACCGGTGAAGGGGGACGAAAAATGAGCAATACACTTAGAACCCATAATAAAAGGGGTCAGGTTCAAACTATTTCCTCAGCAATGCACCAATCACCCACCCCCTCACCCCGAAAGTCGCCCGCCCAACCCGGCACGCCGAGGCAGGTTAACTTCCTACAACTCACTCCCCCGCCCTTGACTGCACGCTTGTTCTAACGTTGAACCCATCATGACGTCGCGCATGCCATTGACACCATGTAGCCACGCGGCTACATTGCCTGTATGATTGAAATTCGCAAAACCGATCACTTCGCACAGTGGCTCGACGACCTGAGCGACTTGCGGGCGAGGGCGCGCGTCCAGGCAAGGATTGAACGGCTCGCTGCCGGAAACCCAGGAGATGTCGCGCCGGTGGGTGAAGGCATCTCTGAGTTGCGAATTGATTTCGGTCCCGGTTACCGGGTGTATTTCAAGAAGCGAAAGCGCGAGCTGATCATTTTGCTGGCCGGTGGGGACAAAAGCCCGGCGAGAAGACAGCCTGGCCCGCACGCACAGCCAACGGAAAACGACCACCGTTATGACGTCGCCGAACACCTCCGACCCCGAGGAAATGGCCTATTGAAGCCTGCCTGAGGCGGATGGGGAGCCGCCTTCATTGCCAAGGCCTGGGATGCCCGCGCCAGGGCTGGCGCGCCGGCGGATTGCCCCGAAACTTTAAGGCGCCCCCGCAGGCTTGCCCAAGCTGCAGGCCCCCCAGCAAGGAACCCTGCGGCCCAACAGGTGATACGGTGGAGCCGGTGCGCCAGCGGCACGCCAATTGCGTTTTCTGAACCACTGAAATGAACCACTTCCGCCCCCCCGCCCTGAGCCTGCGCTTCATCCCCGTCTGGCAGCGCAATTTCCTCGTCTGGCGCAAGCTGGCCATCCCGTCCATCCTCGGCAATCTGGCCGATCCGATGGTCTACATGCTCGGCCTGGGCTACGGCATCGGCACGCTGCTGCCGGAAGTCGGCGGCGTGCCCTACATCGCCTTCCTCGCCGCCGGCGCGGTGTGCTTCTCGACCATGAACAGCGCCACCTTTGAGACACTTTATTCGGCCTTCTCGCGCATGCAGGTGCAGCGAACGTGGGAGGCCATCCTCAACGCGCCGGTGTCGCTCGACGACCTGCTGCTGGGCGAGCTGACGTGGGCGGCGAGCAAGGCCTGCCTGTCGGGCGCCGCCATCCTGGCGGTGGCCGCCGCGCTTGGCCTGGTGCATTCGCCGCTGGCGCTGTGGGCGCTGCCGCTGATCTTCCTCACCGGCCTGGCCTTCGCCGCGCTCGGGCTGGTGATGACGGCGCTGGCGCCGAGCTTCGATTTCTTCATGTACTACTTCACGCTGTTCGTCACGCCGATGACGCTGCTCTCCGGCGTGTTCTTTCCGGTCGAACAACTGCCCGCCGCCTTCCAGGCGCTGTCGTCGCTGCTGCCGCTGTCGCATGCGGTGAAGCTGACGCGGCCGCTGTTCTTCGGCGAGGTGCCGGCGCAGGCCTGGCTGCACGTTGCCGTGCTGGCCGGCTATGCCCTCGCCGCTTTCTGGCTGGCCCTGGCGCTGACGCGGCGGCGGCTACTGAAATAGAGGTAGAATTTCCCGCCGATGGACACCCTGCTCGTCATCACCACCCTGCCCGACGCGGAAACCGCGCGGGTCCTCGCCGCGAAGCTCGTCGAGCAGCGCGTCGCCGCCTGCGTGAACATCCTCGCGCCCTGCCATTCGGTGTTCCGCTGGGAGGGCAAGATCGAGGACGCCGAGGAGGTGCCGCTGCTGATCAAGACCAGCGCGGCGCGCTATGCGGCGCTGGAGGAGGCGATCCGCGCCTACCATCCCTACGAACTTCCCGAGATCGTCGCTGTCCGTATCGACAAGGGATTGCCCGACTACCTGCTGTGGGTGGCGGCCTCGACCGCCCCCCAATAAAGACCCAAAAACCGCTCATGATCCGCCGCTTGTTCCTGCTGCTCGCCCTGGGCCTGTCCTGCCTGCCCTGGTTACCCTTGGCCGCCTCCGCCGCGGAGGATTTGCTCGAGGTGGACAAGGCCTTCCGCCTCTCCGCGCGCGTGCTCGACGCCGGCACGCTGGAAGTGCGCTACGACATCGCGAATGGCTATTACATGTACCGCGACAAGTTCCGCTTCGCGCTGGAGCCGACCGGTGTGCAGTCCGGCACGCCGCAGATGCCGGCAGGCAAGGTCAAGAAGGACGAGTTCTTCGGCGACGTCGAGACCTACCGCAAGCAGGTCGTCATCCGCCTGCCCTTCACCGCGCCGGCCGGACTCGACGCCGTCACGCTGAAGGCCACTTCGCAGGGCTGCGCCGACATCGGCGTGTGCTACCCGCCCAACCCGCAGACGCTGCAGGTGCCGCTGGCGGCGATGAGCATGGCGCCAGGTGCAACGCAAAGCGCAACGCAAGCCGCGCCGCCCGAAGCGGCGCCCGCCCAGGAAGACGAATCCTCGCAACTGGCCGGCCTGCTGAAGAATGCCGGCTTCTGGCTCATCCTCACCACCTTCTTCGGCGCCGGCATCCTGCTGGCGCTGACGCCCTGCGTGTTTCCGATGTACCCGATCCTCTCGGGGATCATCGTCGGCCACGGCCACCACATCACGAAAACCCGCGCCTTCGTGCTGTCGATGGCCTACGTGCTGGGCCTGGCCGTCACCTATGCCGCCGCCGGCGTGGCCGCCGGCCTGTCCGGCTCGATGCTCTCGGCGGCCCTGCAGAACGTCTGGGTACTGGGCGGCTTCGCACTCGTCTTCATCGTCCTGTCGCTGTCGATGTTCGGCTTCTACGAACTGCAGCTGCCGGCCTTCCTGCAGAGCAAGCTGAGCGAGGAGTCGGGCCGCGTCAGGGGCGGTTCGCTGCACGGCGTCGCCGCCATGGGCGCGCTCTCGGCGCTGATCGTCGGTCCCTGCGTGGCGGCGCCACTGGCCGGCGCCCTGCTCTACATCGCGCAGACGCGCGATGCCGTCCTCGGCGGCGCGGCGCTGTTCGCCATGGCGCTGGGCAAGGGCGTGCCGCTGGTGATCGTCGGCGTGTCGACCCGCTCGCTGCTGCCGCATGCTGGGCCGTGGATGGAATCGGTGAAGAAATTCTTCGGCGTGATGCTGCTCGGCCTGGCCATCTGGCTGGTTTCGCCCGTCATCCCGGCCTGGGCGCACCTCGCCGCCTGGGGCGCGCTGGCCATCGGTACGGCGATGTTCCTGCATGCCATCGATCCGCTGCCGCCCAAGGCGCACGGCTGGGCGCGCTTCTGGAAGGGCGTCGGCATGGTGCTGCTGCTCGTCGGCGCTTCTCTGGTGGTGGGCGCGCTGGGCGGCAGCCGCGATCCGCTGCGGCCGCTCGACTTCCTGCGCACCCCGTCAGCGCAGGGCGAGCATGTCGCCTTCGAGCGCGTGAAGACGATGGCGGAGCTGGATGCGCGGCTGGCCTCGGCCAACCGGCCGGTGATGCTGGATTTCTACGCCGACTGGTGCGTCTCGTGCAAGGAAATGGAGAAATACACCTTCTCGGATGCGCGCGTGGCGGCGAAGATGCGCCAGATGATCCTGCTGCAGGTGGATGTCACCGCCAACACCGACGAGGACAAGGCGCTGCTCAAGCGCTTCAGCCTGTTCGGCCCGCCCGGCATCATCTTCTTCGACCGCCAGGGGCAGGAGCGCCAGGGCCTGCGCGTCGTCGGCTACCAGCCGGCGGACGTTTTCCTCAAGGTGGTAAACACCGCTCTGGGCAGTTGATGCCTCTCAAACACCGCCGGGCGGATCGCGAGTAAAATCCGGTTCCCCTAATCAGTTCCGCAACATAACCCGTGTTCTCTGGAATCGTCGCCGCTACCGGCAGGATCGCCCATCTGCAACCCCTGGAAAAGGGCCTGCGCCTGACCGTCGAAGCGCCGGACCTCGACCTCTCCGACGTGGCCATCGGCGATTCCATCGCCCACGAAGGCGTTTGCCTGACCGTCATCGAGAAAGCGGGAGCGTCCTACAAGGTCGACGTCTCGCGCGAGACGCTGGACTGCACTGTCGGCCTGGAGACGCAGGGTGAGGTCAATCTGGAAAGGCGCTGCGCCTGGCCGACCGCCTCGGCGGTCACCTGGTCACGGGCCATGTCGACGGCGTCGGCGAGGTGCTGAAGTTCGCGCCGATCGGCGAGAGCCACGAGCTGGTGATCCGCGCGCCGCAGCCGCTGGCGAAGTACATTGCGCGCAAAGGCTCGGTGACGGTCAACGGCGTCAGCCTGACGGTCAACCGTGTCGAGGGGACTGACTTTTCCATCAACCTGATTCCGCACACCGTGGCGGTGACAACGCTCAAGCGTCTGCAGGCCGGCAGCCGGGTCAACCTGGAAATCGACCTCGTCGCCCGTTACATCGAGCGCATGATGACTGCGGAAGCCTAAGCCTATGACAGCCCTTTCCCCCATTCAGGACATCATTGCCGACATCCGCGCCGGCCGCATGGTCGTGCTGGTCGACGAGGAGGACCGCGAGAACGAGGGCGACCTCGTGCTGGCCGCCGAGCACGTCACGCCGGAGGCCATCAACTTCATGGCCAAGCACGGCCGCGGCCTGATCTGCCTGACGCTGACCGAGGCGCGCTGCCGCCAGCTCAACCTGCCCCTGATGGTGCGCGACAACCGCTCGCCGCACGGCACGGCCTTCACGCTGTCGATCGAGGCGGCCGAGGGCGTCACCACCGGCATCTCGGCGCAGGACCGCTCGCGCACGGTGCAGGCGGCAGCGGCGAAGAACGCACGGCCCGCCGATATCGTCCAGCCCGGCCACATCTTCCCGCTCATGGCGCAGAACGGCGGCGTGCTGGTGCGCGCCGGCCACACCGAGGCCGGCTGCGACCTCGCCCACCTGGCAGGGTGCGAACCGGCCGCGGTCATCTGCGAGATCCTGAAGGATGACGGCACCATGGCGCGACTGCCCGACCTGGTCGAGTTCGCCAAGACGCACGGCCTGAAGATCGGCGCCATCGCCGACCTGATCCACTATCGCAACGAGACCGAGACTTTGGTCGAGCGCGTCGCCGACAAGGAAGTGGTCTGCGGCCACGGCAGCTTCCGCCTGGTCGCCTATCGCGACAAGACCAGCGGCGAGGTGCACCTCGCCCTGGTGCGCGGCGTGATCCGCGAGGACGAGGAGATCCTGGTGCGAGTGCACGAGCCGATCACCGTGCTCGACTTCCTCGACTGCCAGAGCGGGCGGCACAGCTTCAGCGTGGACCGCGCCATGCGCACCATCGCCGCCCACGGCAGCGGCATCATCGTGCTGCTGCGCCGCGCCAGCTCTACGCCCGATCTTCTCGCCGCCCTGCAAGACGACGGCGAGTCGGCGCGCCCCGCGGCCAAGTGGGACCCGCGCCTGTACGGCATCGGCGCGCAGATCCTGCGCGACCTGAACGTGCGCAAGATGCGACTGCTCGCCAGCCCGCGCAAGATGCCGAGCATGGCGGGCTTCCAGCTGGAAGTCACCGGCTACCTGACACCCGACGAACAGAAAGGCTAGCGAACCATGGGGCGCTACGACGACATCGAGGAATTCGACCCGAACCTGTCCGGCCAGGGCCTGCGCATCGGCATCGCCATGAGCCGCTTCAACATCGACGTCAGCGAGGGCCTGCTCGGCGGCTGCACGGCGGAGCTCAAGCGCCTCGGCGTGCGCAGCGCCGACATGCAGATCGTCACCGCGCCGGGCGCGCTGGAACTGCCGCTCGTGCTGCAGGCGATGGCGCAGAGCGGGCGCTTCGATGCGCTGGTGGCGCTCGGCTGCGTCATCCGCGGCGAAACCTACCACTTCGAGATCGTCTCCAACGAATCGGCGCGCGGCATCACCGACGTCCAGCTGGCCACCGGCATCCCGATCGCCAACGGCGTGCTCACCACCGAGGACGACGACCAGGCGCTGGCGCGCATGGCGCAGAAGGGCGGGGAGGCCGGACAGGCCGCGGTCGAGATGGCAAACCTGCAGAAATTCATCCAGAAATGAAATCTCCGCGCCGCCGCGCCAGGGAATTCGCACTGCAGGGGCTCTACCAGTGGCAGCTCTCCGGCAACGAACTGCCCGCCATCGAGGCGCACCTGGCCGGCGCAGGC
Source organism: Betaproteobacteria bacterium (assembly GCA_016703785.1). Classification (GTDB taxonomy): domain Bacteria; phylum Pseudomonadota; class Gammaproteobacteria; order Burkholderiales; family Rhodocyclaceae; genus Desulfobacillus. The sequence goes on along the minus strand of JADJBM010000034.1, from coordinate 10,069 downwards.
GGCTTCGAGAAAATCGACCGTCCGCTCTTCGACCTGCTGTTGCGCGGCGCACTGGCCGAGGCGGCTGAGTTGCAGGCGCTCATCGAACCCCAACTGGACCGTCCCTACATCGAGCTCTCGCCCGTCGAGCGCGCCATCCTGCTGCTCGCCGCCTTCGAACTGAAGCAGCATCTCGAGGCGCCCTACAAGGTGGTGATCAACGAGGCCATCGAACTGGCCAAGAGCTACGGCGGCACGGACGGCCACAAGTACGTGAATGGCGTGCTGGACAAGCTCGCCGCCCTGCTGCGACCCGGAGAGGCCGTCAGGTCCGCCAAACGCATCAAGCCGCAAACGAATCCGAAGGAGGAGACATGAGCAAACAACCCATCGTGCGCGCCAATCCCCAGACGGCGGAAGACAAGCACCCGAAGCACTACCTTGCCGACTGGTGGGTTTACGCCCTGCTGGCATTCTTCATCGGTGGGCTGATTTTCATGGTCTTCGCACTGGAATTGCGCGGCGAAGCCATGAACGAATTCGGCAAGCCCGGCAGCAAGACCGCCCCGCCTTCCGCCGCCGCCCCTGCCATTCCTGCCGCACCAGCTTCTGCCCCCGCCGCCACGCCCGTCGAGAAAAAATAGGGCTTCTGCCGGAAGCCGTCCGTGCCTTCCGAATTCGAACTGATCGCGCGCCATTTCACGCGACCCGTGCGCCATACGGTGCTGGGCGTCGGCGACGATGGCGCCGTCGTGCGGCCGTCTCCCGGCATGGATCTGGTGGTGTCGACCGACATGCTGGTGGCCGGCACGCATTTCCTGGCCGGCGCCGAGTCCGGCGCACTGGGCTGGAAAGCGCTCGCCGTTAACCTCTCCGACCTGGCTGCCATGGGCGCGCAGCCGCGCTGGGCGGTGGTGGCGGCCGCCCTGCCGGACGCCGACGAGGCCTGGATCGCCGCCTTCGCGCGCGGCTTCTTCGCCGCCGCCGAAGCGTTCGACGTCGACGTCATCGGCGGCGACACCACGCGCGGGCCGCTCAACATCGCCCCCACCGTCATTGGCGAAGTGCCGCAGGGGCAGGCGCTGACCCGCGCCGGCGCGCAGGCGGGCGACGATCTCTGGGTGTCCGGCACCCCCGGCCTGGCCGCGCTGGGGCTGCAGCATCGGCGGGGGAAAGTCAGTCTCCACGGGACGGCGATCGCATCCTGCCTGGCTGCGCTGGACCGCCCGCAGCCGCGCGTCGCCCTCGGCCTGGGTCTGCGCGGCCTCGCCAGCGCCGCCATCGACGTGTCCGACGGCCTGCTCGCCGACATCGGCCACATCCTGAGCGCGCTCCGGCCTCGCGGCCGACATCGCATTCGCGCGCCCTGCCGCAGGCCGCCCTCGATGCCTGCGCCGATGCCGCACAGTCGCAGCACTGCCTGCTCGCCGGCGGCGACGATTACGAGCTGGCCTTCGCTGCGCCGCCCGTCCGGCGCGATAACCTCGAGGCGCTTGCAACGCGACTCGCCCTGCCGCTCACGCGGATCGGCAACTTGCGCCAGGGGCCAGCCGGCGAACTGATCCTGCGCGACGCATCGGGCAAGCCCCTGCCGGCCCCGCGCGCGGCTACGACCATTTCGCATGAAACCGGACATTCGCTTCCTTTTCAGCCACCCGGCCCATTTCGTCGCCTGCGGCTTCGGCAGCGGCCTGTCGCCGGTGGCGCCGGGCACGGCCGGCACGCTCGCCGCCTGGCTGTCGTACCCCATGATCAAGCCCTTTTTCTCGGACCTGGGCTTCCTCGCCTTCCTGACAGCGGCTTTCATCATCGGCGCTTTCGCCGCCGGCCGCACCGGCCGCGCGCTGGGCGTCTCCGATCACGGCGCCATCGTCTGGGACGAGATCGTCCCCTTCTGGCTGGTGCTGCTGATCACGCCCGAAACCTTTCTCTGGCAACTGGCGGCCTTCATCTGGTTCCGCTTTTTCGATATCTCCAAGCCGCAACCGGCGCGCTGGATCGACGGCCACATGAAGCACGGCTTTGGCGTCATGCTCGACGACCTGGTGGCGGCCGGCTACCCTGCTGGTGCTGGCCCTGTTCAAGGTGGCTTTCAATGGATAAGGAACTGGAGCAGCTTTCGATTCGCCTCGGTGAAGTTCTGCTCGAACGGAAGTTGATGCTTGCTTGCGCGGAATCCTGCACGGGCGGCTGGGTTTCGGAGGTGGTCACGGCGACGGCCGGCTCTTCCCAGTGGTTCGACCGCGGCTTCGTCACCTATTCCAACGCCGCCAAGCAGGAACTGCTCGGGGTGGGCGCCGACACCCTGCGGCAGGAAGGCGCGGTCAGCGAAGCGGTCGTGGGCGAAATGGCGGCCGGGGCGCTCCGGCGCAGCCATGCCCAGGCGGCGCTGGCGATTTCCGGCGTTGCGGGGCCTTCGGGTGGCTCACCGGGTAAGCCAGTGGGCACCGTATGCTTTGCCTGGGTCCTGCGGGGCGGGGAACCGAAGACCGAAACGCGGCTTTACGCGGGCGACCGCGAAACGGTGCGCAGGCAGTCGGTGATCCATGCCTTGCAAGGCCTGCTCGGAATGCTGTAGAAGCAAGCACTAACACTCACGTAACTTGTTGATTAATTTGTATATTAATGGTGGCTTGGCATGCGTGCCGGCCTGGCAAAGACTGTGCCATAATTCAATCGAAAGGCGTTTCAGGAAGGCCAGCCTGCGCAACAGATCCGGCGACGCGGCCGTAACAAATCCACTGGGGAACACTATGGAAGACAACAAAAGCAAGGCGCTCTCGGCGGCTCTGGCCCAGATCGAGAAGCAGTTCGGCAAGGGCTCGATCATGCGCCTGGGCGACGGCGAGGTGGCAAAGGACATCGAATCCGTCTCGACCGGCTCGCTCGGCCTGGACATCGCCCTGGGCATCGGCGGCCTGCCGCGTGGCCGGGTGGTCGAAGTCTACGGCCCGGAATCCTCCGGCAAGACGACCCTGACCCTGCAGGTCATCGCGGAAATGCAAAGCTCGGCGGCACGGCGGCCTTCATTGACGCCGAGCATGCGCTGGATCCCCAGTATGCGCAGAAGCTCGGCGTGAAGGTCGGCGACCTGCTGATCTCCCAGCCGGACACCGGCGAACAGGCCCTCGAGATCGCCGACATGCTGGTGCGCTCGGGCGGCATCGACGTGGTGGTCATCGACTCGGTCGCGGCGCTGACGCCGAAGGCCGAGATCGAGGGCGAGATGGGCGACGCGCTGCCCGGCCTGCAGGCCCGCCTGATGAGCCAGGCGCTGCGCAAGCTCACCGCCTCGATCAACGCATCCAACACCATGGTGATCTTCATCAACCAGATCCGCATGAAGATCGGCGTCATGTTCGGCAACCCGGAAACCACCACCGGCGGCAATGCCCTCAAGTTCTACGCCTCGGTAAGGCTGGACATCCGCCGCACCGGCAGCATCAAGAAGGGCGACGAAGTCGTCGGCTCCGAGACGCGGGTGAAGGTCGTCAAGAACAAGGTGGCGCCGCCCTTCCGCCAGGCCGAGTTCGACATCCTCTACGGCGAGGGCATCTCGCGCGAGGGCGAGATCATCGAGCTCGGCGTCATTCACAAGCTGGTCGAAAAATCCGGCGCCTGGTACTCCTACAATGGCGAGCGCATCGGCCAGGGCAAGGACAATGCGCGCGAGTACCTTGGGCGAGCACCCGGAGATGGCGCGCGAGATCGAGAACAAGGTTCGCGCCGCAGTCGGCGTCGTCGAGCAGCAGGCCGCCGTCGCCCTTCGTCGCGGCCGAGGCTTGAGCAACGGCTTGAAAGGCAAAGGCGTTGCGGATGCTCGCTCGGCGCGAACATTCCCGCGCCGAGCTGACCCGGAAACTTTCCGCCGACGGCACCCGCGAAGACATCCAGACCATGCTCGATCAGCTCGAACAAACCGGCCTGCTCTCCGATGCGCGCTTCGCCGAGGCGTATGTGTCCTCGCGCGCGGCACGTTTGGGCACGGCCAGGTTGCGCCACAGCCTGCGCGCCAAGGGCGTCGCCGATGTCATCATCGCTGCGGCGCTGCCCGCGCCAGGCGAGGGCGAGATCGAACGGGCACGCGCAGTCTGGCGGCGCAAGTTCGGCGCGGCGCCAATTGACCGCAGCGATTACGCGCGGCAGGCGCGCTTTCTGCAGCAGCGCGGCTTCGCCACCGACATCATCCGCAAGGTGCTCAAGGAAACCGGGGAATGAGTCTTCTACAAGTCAATGGCTTGAGAAAAAAATACAAGTCGCGTACCGTCGTTCGGGACGTTTCCTTCGAAGTGAAAAGCGGCGAGGTGGTCGGCCTGCTCGGCCCCAACGGCGCCGGCAAGACCACCTGCTTCTACATGATCGTCGGCCTCGTCGAGCGCGGACGGCGGCGAAATCAGCATCGACGGCGAAGTGCTGACGCACATGCCGATCCATCGCCGCGCACGCGGCTCGGCCTGTCCTACCTGCCGCAGGAAATCTCGGTGTTCCGCAAGCTCAACGTGGCGGAGATATCCGCGCCGTGCTCGAGCTGCAGCCCTTCACCGAGGAACAGATCGAGCAGCGGCTGGAGGAGCTGCTCGGCGAGCTGCACATCGCCCACCTGCGCGACAACACGACCTTTCGCTCTCTGGCGGCGAGCGGCGCCGCGTGGAAATCTGCCGGCGCACTGGCCACCAGCCCGCGCTTCATCCTGCTCGACGAGCCCTTTGCCGGGGTCGACCCGATCGCCGTGCTCGACATCCAGAAGATCATCCGTTTTCTCAAGGAACGCGGCATCGGCGTTCTGATTACCGACCACAACGTTCGCGAGACGCTGGGCATCTGCGACCATGCCTATATCATCAACGAGGGCGAGGTGCTGGCGGCCGGAAAGCCCGATGAAATTGTCTATAATGAGAGTACGCAAGGTCTACCTGGGTGAGCATTTCCGTCTGTGAAGAACGGCCAGGCGCTTGCCGGCTCACCCTGTCGGTCGATGAAACAAACCCTTCAGCTCAAACTCGCAGCATCTCGCCCTGACGCCGCAACTGCAGCAGTCGATCCGCCTGCTGCAGTTGTCCACGCTCGAGCTGAACCAGGAGATCGAGAACTTCCTGCAGGAAAACCCGCTGCTCGAGCGCGAGGACGAGCCGGCGCCCGGAAGCCGCGGTTCTCTGCTTCCGGCGACGCACTGCAGGCTCCCGCCGAATCGAGCGACGGTACGGTACCCGAACCCAATTTCGGCGACAGCAGCCCCGCCGACTGGCTCGGCGAAGGCGGCGGCTCAATCTCGCGCGACGACCGCAACGACGACGAACCCTCCTACGCTGAAATCCAGGCCGCGGTGATCTCGCTGCGCGACCACCTGGGCGCGCAGCTGGCCATGATGCCGCTGTCCGAGCGCGATCGCAGCCCGGTGCGGCTGCTGATCGAGGCGCTCGACGACGACGGCTATCTCGCGCAAAGCCTGGAAGAACTGGTCGACATGCTGCCGCTGGAACTGGAAGTCGATCTCGACGAACTGCAGATCGCCCTGAAGCACCTGCAGAACTTCGACCCGCCCGGCATCGGCGCGCGCAGCGCCTCGGAATGCCTGGCGCTGCAGCTGGCCAACCTGCCCTCGTCGAAGACCTGCGACCTGGCGCTGAAAATCGTGCGCAACCACCTCCCGACCAGCTCGCTGCGCGGATTACGTGAGATTGCGCAAGGCGGTTGCCTGCAGCGAGGACGAGCTGCGCGAGGCCCAGGCGCTGATCCGATCACTCAACCCCGCCCCGGCGCGCAGTATTCTCCGGTCCGGAAACACGCTTGTCATTCCCGATGTGGTCGTGCGCAAGGTCCGCGGCCAGTGGGCCGCCTTCGCTCAATGCCGAGGCAATGCCCCGCTTGCGCATCAACCGCCTCTACGCGGATATCCTCCAGGGACAGCGCGGCTCGGGCCTGGCCAGCCAGCTGCAGGAAGCCGCTGGCTGATCAAGAACGTGCAGCAGCGCTTCGGAGGATCCAGCGCGCGTCGCAGGCGATCGTGGACCGGCAGCGGCAGTTCTTTGAGCACGGGGACGTGGCCATGCGGCCGCTCACTCTGCGCGAGATCGCCGACCAGCTCGGCTTGCACGAATCGACCATCTCGCGCGTGACGACGCAGAACTACATGGCCTCGCCGCGTGGCGTGTATGAATTGAAATATTTCTTCGGCAGCCACGTCGCCACCGAAGCCGGCGCGGCGCGGCCTCCCACCGCCATCCGCGCGCTATCAAGCAGCTGGTGGGCGCCGAGGACGGAAAAAAGCCGCTCTCCGACGCCCAGTTGGCGAAATTCTCGGCCAGCAGGGCATCAATGTGGCGCGGCGCACCGTCGCCAGGCACCGGAGGCGCTGAATATCCCGCCGGTCAAACCTGAGAAAGTCGATTTAAGGGCCGCCATCCATTCACCCGGTTTCATCCAGGAGCCGGTACGCCTGCCGTAGCGGCCCCCACTTGCCAGGGAGTCAATCTATGAACCTCAACATCACCGGACATCACCTCGAAGTCACGCCGGCTATCCACGACTACGTCACCAGTAAGCTCGACCGCGTCATCCGGCACTTCGATCACGTCACCGCGTAACGTGATCCTGTCGGTGGAAAAGCTGCGGCAGAAGGCGGAGGTGACCGTGCATGTGAGCGGCAAGGATATCTTCGTCGAAGCCGAGGACGAGAACCTGTATGCCAGCATCGATGCCCTGGTGGACAAGCTTGACCGCCAGGTGCTCAAGCACAAGGAAAAGAAGAAGGATCACGCGCACGAAGCGCTCAAACGGCAGCCCATCGGATAGGCCTCGCATCCCAAAGGGCTTTCCCGGTATAATCCGCCGCCTGGCCTGGGAAGCCCAGCAGGGACAAGCGTCCCAGGGACGCCTCTCCGAGGTTTTTCGCCCCGTGGTTCCGCACCCATCTGCCGTGGCCGTATCACCATGAACCTGATCTCCAAGCTTCTGCCCCTTTCCAACGTCCAGATCGATCTCGATGCCAGCAGCAAGAAGCGCGTCTTCGAGCAGTCTGGAATCATGTTCGAAAACAACCAGGGCATCGCCTGCAGCACGGTGTTCGACAGCCTGTTCGTTCAAGGGAGGAACTCGGTTCGACCGGGCTCGGCCAGGCGTAGCCATCCCGCACGGTCGCATCAAGGGCCGGAAGTGAGGCGGTCGGCGCCTTCCTGCGCCCGTGCCCGGCGCCGGTGCAGTTCGACGCGCCCGACGGCAAGCCGGTGAGCCTGCTGTTCGTGCTGCTGGTACCCGAGCAGGCCACCGAGCAGCATCTGCAGATTCTCTCGGAACTGGCGCAGATGTTCTCCGATCGCGCCTTCCGCGAGAACCTGACCGCGGCCGCGGACGCCGCCGCCATTCACGCACTAACCACTTCTTGCTGGGAATCCCGCGCGGCAGGCGAGCGTCGCCAGTGTTTGGAGTACCACCGGGAATTCGGTTGCAGCTGCTGCGGGTAGGCGGCAATCTCGACGCGCTCATTGCCGTCAATCACGATTACGCGTCCCCTGCGGACCTGATCGGCCATCTCAACCTGATTCACCCGGATCGCATCCAGGTCATCGGCGCGCCGGAGATCAACTGGGCGCCAAGCAGCATGCGTTGCGCGTCCCCGTCAGCATGGATGAGATCATCGCCGCAAAACCGCCGGTCGTCATCAGCGCCGACGGCTGTGCGGTTCCGCCAGCGTACGAGAAGCCTGCGAAAAACGGACACCGCGCTCTTTCCAACGCCGCAGACGGCCGCCACCGTCATCGACCTGCTGCGCATCTGGCTGTCGCGCAACTTTGCCGAGACCACCGAGCTGCATGCCGTCGTGATGGACGCTTCGGCATGGGGCGTGCTCATCACCGGTGATTCGGGCGTGGGAAAGAGCGAACTGGCGCTGGAACTCATCTCGGCGCGGCCACGGCAAGGTCGCTGACGACATCGTCGAAATCGCCCGCATCGCCCCCAATACCCTTGAAGCCCGCTGTCCGCCGATGCTGCGGGACTTCCTCGAAGTAGGCGCGGCCTCGGTGTGCTAAACATCCGCACCGTCTTCGGCGAAACCGCCTGCCGGCGCAAGATCAAAGCTGAAGCTGGTGGGAACCCGATGCGGCCGCAGAAGGGCGCCGCGGAGATCGACCCCTCGCCGCTGGGTGCTGGGACGCATGAAATCCTCGGTGCCGGTACGCAAGGTCAACATTCCCGTGGCCGCCGGCCGCAACCTGGCGCTGGTGCTGGAAGCTGCCGCGCTCGCCATCCTCAGCGTACGCGGCATCGACAGCACCAGGTTCGTCGAGCGGCACAAACGGGCGATGGACGAGGACAGCGAAGAACCTTAGCGTCAGGGGCCTTCGTCGTAGCGGCACATTCACGGGCAGGCGACGGACGAGGATTACGTGAAGACAGCGTCAATTCAATGCCATCGCTTCTTCATATCGCGGCATTCCATAAGGCATTGCCTGCGGACTAATACGCGACCCTTCAATCTGCGGAGAACGCATGGATGAAAAAACTGATTCTGGCTGCCGCCGCAACCCTGCGACCGCCGATCTCGCCCTGGCCAGACTGCCGCCCCGGCCACCCCGACAAGGAAGCCCGCGCCACCAGGAGTGCCAAGGAGGCGCCGTCCGAAAAGCAAATCAAGCAGTTGCGGAGGGCGCATGAAATCCTGCAACAAGGATGCCGGAGCCAAGGAACTCAGGGGCGATACGCGCAAGGAAATTCACGAAGGTGCCTCAAGGCCACGATAAATCAGCCGAAGCCCGCCCATCGTGACCCTACCGCTGCCCCTGCTGCCGCAACCCCTGCCACCAAGCCGCCGCCGCCAAAAAGTGGGCGACCGCCGACGAAAGCTCCCGCCCAGTCGCCCGGCGCGGTTGTACAGGAGCTTGTTTTTGCCACGTCATTCCTGCCCATCAATCTGCCCCCGCCATGCTTGCGCCGACAACCCTATTGCGACTGCTCGCCGTCTTCCTGGGACTGACTTTCAGCACCAGCCAGGCCGGGGCCTTCAAGTTCTCCGAAGAGGAGGAAAAAACCAAGGGCGACGACCAGGCCCGCGCCCAGCGCCTCATCAGCCAGCTCGTGTCGGCGCCTGCAAGCAGCAACTGAAGAACAAGAAGATCAACGCGGTCATCGCCGAGCGCATGGTGGCTACAACTTCACGAGGCTTCGCTACGGCCCGCACTTCCAGGCCATCAACCACCGCCTGCGCGCACTCGGCCTGAAGACCTACACGCAGGAGATCCGCGCAGATCGCCCAGGCGGAAATCGAGGCGCATTTCCGCAACGACCGGATGCCGCCATCAACGCCTCGAAGAAGCTCGGCGCGGAAGCTTCATCCTGCGTGGCCTCATCACCGCACCAGACCGGCATCAACCAGATGCTGAAGATCAACGAGATCGCCGTACACAGCAGGTTACTCCGTCTCGGCCGGCGGCAGGGCGAGTTTCGTTGTCGCGGCGAAGGACGGATCCTATTCCGGCACCGACACGCTCGGCATGGCGCTGACCTGTGGGCGATCCCGGCAAACAGGCCGACGAAGTGGTGGCCAGACTCTACAACGATTACTGCCGCAGCGCCGGCGCCGAGTAACTCTGCATCTGGAGATGACATGAATCCATCCGTCCGCGTCCTCATCGCGCGCTCGGCGCGCTGGCGTGCCAAACCGCCGCCGCTCAATGGCCCCGCACTTTCGAGAATCCTCGCCGACACAGGGCAGCAGCGCGCGCGCACCTCGCAGAAGGCCGGCCAGAATGGCCGACAAAGGCCTGTACAAGCCAGTCGAAGTATGTGGAACGCCGCCAAGCCCGGACCCGGCGGGATCATCACGTCGCTTCCCGGCGAGATAAAGAGCAACAACGCCAACTTCATGCAAAAATTTGGCCCCAGCAACATTGCACCGATTTCGCCGAGCTGGAACTTTCCAAGGCCAACTTCAAGGTGCTGGAGCGCTCCAACCTGGGTGCCCCTGCTGCAGGAATTCCAACTCGCCTACAACCTCGGCGATCCGCAGGCAGCTGCGCAAGCACTTACAGAAGGGAGCAAGCTGAAAACGACCAAGTGGGTCATCAAATTCGACATCGTAAAAGCCGAGCAGGTG
>JADJBM010000033.1 GCA_016703785.1 Betaproteobacteria bacterium | reverse complement strand
CGAGGAAATGGCGGCCTATCTTGAAGCCTGCCTTGAAGAAGCGGATGGGGATGCCGCCTTCATTGCCAAGGCGCTGGGCGATATTGCCCGCGCCAAGGGCATGGCGCAGGTCGCCAAGGATGCGGGATTGTCCCGCGAAAGCCTTTACAAGGCGCTCTCCGGCGAGCGCAGCCCGAGCTTCGATACCATCCTCAAGGTCATCGGGGCGCTTGGACTGAAATTGCATGCCGAGGCCGGCCGCGGCTGAGCAAGGAACTCCCTGCGAAAGTCAGTCCCCACAACGCCCCGAAGGAAGTCCCCTTGGGGGATACGGTGGAGCCGGTGCGCCAGCGGCACGCCAATTGCGTTTTCTGAACCACTGAAATGAGTCGCTTCGCCCGCCCGCCCTGAGCCTGCGCTTCATCCCCGTCTGGCAGCGCAATTTCCTCGTCTGGCGCAAGCTGCCAATTCCCTCCATCCTCGGCAACCTCGCCGACCGGTGATCACATGCTCGGCCTCGGCTACGGCCTCGGCGCGCTGCTGCCGGAGGTCGGCGGCGTCTCCTACCTCGCCTTCCTCGCCGCCGGCACGGTGTGCTTCTCGACCATGAACGCCGCCACCTTCGAGGCGCTCTACTCGGCCTTCTCGCGCATGCAGGTTCAGCGCACGTGGGACGCCATCCTCAACGCGCCGGTGTCGCTCGACGACCTGCTGCTGGGGGAGCTGTCTGGGCGGCGAGCAAGGCCTTCCTGTCGGGCCTCGCCATCCCTGGGCGTGGCCGCTGGTTGGCCTGGTGCTCCACGCCGTTGGCGCTTGGGCGCTGCCGCTGATCTTCCTCACCGGCCTGGCCTTCGCCGCTCTCGGGCTCGTCATGACGGCGCTGGCGCCGGGCTTCGATTTCTTCCGCGTCCTACTTCACGCTGTTCGTCACGCCGATGACGCTGCTCTCGGGCGTGTTCTTCCCGGTCGAGCAGCTGCCCGCCGCCTTCCAGGCGTTGTCGTCGCTGCTGCCGCTGTCGCACGCGGTGAAGCTGACGCGGCCGCTGTTTTCGGCGAAGTCCCAGCACAGGCTGCTGCATGTCGCCGTGCTGGCCGGCTATGCCTTCGCCGCCTTCTGGCTGGCCCTGGCCTGGCCCGCGGCGGGCGGCTCCTCAAATAGCGGGTAGAATTGCCGCCGATGGACACCCTGCTCGTCATCACCAACCTGCCCGACGCAGAGCGCACGCGTCCTCGCCACAAGCTCGTCGAGCGCGCGCGTGCCGCCTGCGTGAACATCCCCGCGCCCTGCCTTTCGGTGCCGCTGGGAGGGCGGGGTCGAAACGGGAGGTGCCGCTGCTGAGTCAAGACCAGCGCGCCGCGCTACGCCGCGCTGGAAGAGGCGATCCGCGCCTATCATCCCTACGAACTTCCGGAGATCGTCGCTGTCCGTATCGACAGGGGCTTGCCCGACTATCTGCTGTGGCTGGCGGCCTCGACCGCCGCCCAATAAAAGACCGCTATGACCTCCGCCGCTTGTTCCTGCTGCTCGCGCTGGCTCCTGCCTGCCCTGCTGCCGTTTTCCGCCGCCGCAGAGGAGGACTTCTCGGTGGACCAGGGCCTTCCCGCCTCTCCGCGCCGTGCCGACGCCGGCACGCTGGAAGTCCGCTACATCGCCAAGGGCTGGCCATGTACCGCGACAAGTTCCGCTTCGCGCTGGCGCCGGCTGAGGTCAAAGCCGGCACGCCGCAGTTCCCTGCGGGCAAGGTCAAGAAGGACGAGTTCTTCGGCGACGTCGAGACTTACCGCAAGCAGGTCGTCATCCGCCTGCCCTTCACCGCGCCGGCCGGACTCGACACGGTCACCCTCAAGGCGAGCTCGCAGGGCTGCGCCGACATCGGCGTCTGCTACCCGCCCAACCCGCAGACGCTGCAGGTGCCGCTCGCGGCGATGAGCATCGCGCCCGGCACCACGCAAGCGCGCGCAAAGCCGCGCCGGCCGAAGCGCCGCCGACCAAAGGACGAATCGTCGCAACTCTCGCCGGGCTGCTGAAGAACGCCGGCTTCTGGCTCATCCTCACCACCTTCTTCGGCGCCGGCATCCTGCTGGCGCTGACCCCTGCGTGTTTCCGATGTACCCGATCCTCTCGGGCATCATCGTCGGCCACGGCCACCACATCGCGAAAAGCCGCGCCTTCTGCTCGTCATGGCCTACGTGCTGGACCGCTGGCCGTCACCTATGCCGCCGCCGGCGTCGCCGCCAGCCTGTCCGGCTCGATGCTCTCGGCCGCCCTGCAGAACGTGTGGGTGCTGGGCGCCTTCGCGCTGATTTTCGTGGTGCTGGCGCTATCGATGTTCGGCCTCTACGAACTGCAACTGCCGCCTTCCTGCAGAGCAAATTCACCGGGAGTCCGGCCGTCAGAGGCGGCTCGCTGCACGGCGTGGCCGCCATGGGCGCGCTCTCGGCGCTCATCGTCGGCCCCTGCGTGGCGGCGCCGCTGGCCGGCGCCCTGCTCTACATCGCGCAGACGCGCGACGCCGTCCTCGGCGGCGCGGCGCTGTTCGCCATGGCGCTGGGCAAGGGCGTGCCGCTGGTGATCGTCGGCGTGTCGACGCGCTCGCTCCTGCCGCACACCGGGCCGTGGATGGAGTCGGTGAAGAAATTCTTCGGCGTCCTGCTGCCCGGCCTCGCCATCTGGCTGGTTCGCCCGTCAGCCCGGCATGGGCGCACCTCGGCGCCTGGGGCGCGCTGGCCATCGGCTCGGCGATGTTCCTGCGCGCCATCGACCCGCTGCCGTCGCACGGCGCACGGCTGGGCGCGCTTCTGGAAGGGCATCGGCATGGTGCTGCTGCTCGTCGGCGCCTCGCTGGTGGTCGGCGCGGTGGGCGGCAGCCGCGAGCCCGTTGCGGCCGCTCGCTTCTCGCGCAGCGCAGCGTCCCAGCCGGGCATCGTCGCCTTCGAGCGCGTGGGGTCCGCTGCCGGAACTGGACGCGCGCCTCCAGCCTGCCGGACGGCCGGTGATGCTGGATTTCTACGCCGACTGGTGCGTCTCGTGCAAGGAGATGCAGAAATTACACCTTCTCCGGATGCGCGTGGCGGCAAAGATGCGAGGTGACCCTGCTGCAGGTGGATGTCACCGCCAACAGCGACGCGGACAAGGCGCTGCTCAAGCGTTTCAGCCTGTTCGGCCCGCCCGGCATCATTTTCTTCGATCCCCGGGGCGAGGAGCGCCGGGGCCTGCGCGTCGTCGGCTACCAGCCGGCGGACGACTTCCTCAAGGTCGTGAATACCGCATTGGGCGGTTGATGCCCCTCAAACACCGACAGGCGGATCGCGGGTAAAATCCGTTTCCCCTAATCTGTTCCGCAACAAACCCGTGTTCTCTGGAATCGTCGCCGCCACCGGCAGGATCGCCCATCTCCAGCCCCTGGAAAGAGGCCTGCGCCTGACCCTCGCAGCGCCGGGCCTCGACCTCACCGGCGTCGCCGTGGGCGACTCGATCGCCCACGAGGGCGTCTGCCTCCGCGTCATCGAGAAGGCCGGCGTCCACCCCTCCTACAAGGTGGATGTCTCGCGCGGGTCGCTGGACTGCACCGTCGGCCTCGACGCGCCGGCGGTGAACCCCCTGGAAAGGCGCTGCGCCTGGCCGACCGCCTCGGCGGGCACCTGGTCAGCGGCCATGTCGACGGCGTCGGCGAGGGTGCTGAATTTCACGCGGATCGGCGAGGCCACGAGCTGGTGATCCGCGCGCCGCAGCCGCTGGCGAAGTACATCGCGCGCAAGGGCTCGGTCACGGTCAGCAGCGTCAGCCTGACGGTGAACCGTGTCGACAAGACTGACTTTTCCATCAACCTGATCCCGCACACCGTGGCGGTGACGACGCTCAAGCACCTGCAGGCAGGCAGCCGGGTCAATCTCGAGATCGACCTCGTCGCCCGCTACATCAGGCGCATGATGACGGCGGAAACCAAGCCAAGCCCGACATCGTCCAGCCCGGCCACATCTTCCCGCTCATGGCGCAGAACGGCGGCGTGCTGGTGCGCGCCGGCCACACCGAGGCCGGCTGCGACCTCGCCCAGCTGGCCGGCTGCGAGCCGGCGGCGGTGATCTGCGAGATCCTCAAGGACGACGGCACCATGGCGCGTCTGCCGGACCTGATGGCGTTCAGCGAAGACGCACGGCCTGAAGATCGGCGCCATCGCCGACCTGATCCACTACCGCAACGAGAACGAGCCTCTGGTCGACGCGCGTCGCCGGGAAGGGTCGCCTGCGGCCGCGGCGTCTTCCGCCTGGTCGCCTATCGCGCCAAGACCAGCGGCGGTGCCACCCTCGCCCTGGTGCGCGGCGTCCACCGCCGACGAGGAGACCCCTGGTGCGCGTGCACGAGCGCTGCGATCACCGTGCTCGACTTCCTCGACTGCCAGAGCGCGCGCTACGAGCTTCAGCGTCCCGGACCGCGCCATGCGCACCATCGCCGCCCACGGCAGCGGCATCATCGTGCTGCTGCGGCGCGCCAGTCTACGCCCGATCTTCTCGCCGCCCTGCAGGAGGACGGCGAGGCGGCGCGCCCGCGGCCAAGTGGGACCCGCGCCTGTACGGCATCGGCGCGCAGATCCTGCGCGACCTGAACGTGCGCAAGATGCGACTGCTCGCCAGCCCGCGCAAGATGCCGAGCATGGCCGGCTTCCAGCTGGAAGTCACCGGCTACCTGACACCCGACGAACAGAAAGGCTCGAACCATGGGCCGTTACGACGGCATCGACGAATTCGATCCGGACCTGACCGGCCAGGGCCTGCGCATCGGCATCGCCATGAGCCGCTTCACAGCGACGTCAGCGAGGGCCTGCTCGGCGGCTGCACGGCGGAGGCTCAAGCGCCTCGGCGTGCGCGCCGCCGACATGCAGATCGTCACCGCGCCCGGCGCGCTGGAACTGCCGCTGGTGCTGCAGACCATGGCGCAGGGCGGCCGCTTCGACGCGCTGGTGGCGCTCGGCTGCGTCATCCGCGGCGAGACCTACCATTTCGAGATCGTCTCCAACGAGTCCGCCCGCGGCATCACCGACGTCCAGCTCGCCACCGGCGTGCCGGTCGCCAACGGCGTGCTCACCACCGAGGACGACGACCAGGCGCTGGCGCGCATGGTGCAGAAGGGCAGGGAAGCCGGACAGGGCGCGGTCGAGATGGCAAACCTGCAGAAATTCATCCGCAAATGAAATCACCGCGCCGCCGCGCCAGGGAGTTCGCCCTGCAGGGCCTCTACCAGTGGCAGCTTTCCGGCAACGAACTGCCCCGCCATCGAGGCGCGCCTGGCCGCCGGGCGGCTTCGCGAAATCGACCGTCCCCTCTTCGACCTGCTGTTGCGCGGCGCACTGGCCGAGGCGGCGGAGTTGCAGGCGCTCATCCGAACCCCAGGTCAGCGTCCCTACATCCGGAGCTCTCGCCCGTCGAACGCGCCATCCTGCTGCTTGCCGCCTTCGAATTGAAGCAGCATCTCGAAGCACCCTACAAGGTGGTGATCAACGAGGCCATCGAGCTGGCCAAGAGCTACGGCGGCACGGATGGTCTACAGCCATGAATGGCGTGCTGGACAAGCTCGCCGCCCTGCTGCGACCCGGAGAGGCCGTCAGGTCCGCCAAACGCATCAAGCCGCAAACGAATCCGAAGGAGGAGACATGAGCAAACAACCCATCGTGCGGGCCAATCCCCAGACGGCGGAAGACAAGCACCCGAGCACTACCTTGCCGACTGGTGGGTTTACGCCCTGCTGGCATTCTTCATCGGCGGCCTGATTTTCATGGTCTTCGCACTGGAATTGCGCGGCGAAGCCATGAACGAATTCAGCAAACCCGGCAGCAAGACCGCCCCGCCTTCCGCCGCCGCCCCTGCCATCCCTGCCGCACCAGCTTCTGCCCCGCCGCCGCCCGTCGAGAAAAAGGTGTGGGGCTTCTGCCGGAAGCCGTCCGTGCCTTCCGAGTTCGAACTGATCGCGCGCCATTTCACGGCGACCCGTGCGCCATACGGTGCTGGGCGTCGGCGACGATGGCGCCGTCGTGCGCCGTCTCCCGGCATGGATCTGGTGGTGTCGACCGACATGCTGGTGGCCGGCACGCATTTCCTGGCCGGCGCCGAGTCCGGCGCGCTGGGCTGGAAAGCGCTCGCCGTTAACCTCTCCGACCTGGCTGCCATGGGCGCGCAGCCGCGCTGGGCGGTGGTGGCTGCCGCCCTGCCGGACGCCGACGAGGCCTGGATCGCCGCCTTCGCGCGCGGCTTCTTCGCCGCCGCCGAAGCGTTCGGCGTCGACGTCATCGGCGGCGACACCACGCGCGGGCCGCTCAACATCGCCCCCACCGTCTTCGGCGAAGTGCCGCAGGGGCAGGCGCTGACCCGCGCCGGCGCGCAGGCGGGCGACGATCTCTGGGTGTCCGGCACCCCCGGCCTGGCCGCGCTGGGGCTGCAGCATCGGCGGGGAAAGTCAGTCTCCACGGGACGGCGATCGCATCCTGCCTGGCTGCGCTGGACCGCCCGCAGCCGCGCGTCGCCCTCGGCCTGGGTCTGCGCGGCCTCGCCAGCGCCGCCATCGACGTGTCCGACGGCCTGCTCGCCGACATCGGCCACATCCTGGAGCGCTCCGGCCTGGCGGCCGACATCGAATTCGCGCGCCTGCCGCAGGCCGCCCTCGATGCCTGCGCCGATGCCGCACAGTCGCAGCACTGCCTGCTCGCCGGCGGCGACGATTACGAGCTGGCCTTCGCTGCGCCGCCCGTCCGGCGCGATAACCTCGAGGCGCTTGCAACGCGACTCGCCCTGCCGCTCACGCGGATCGGCAACTTGCGCCAGGGGCCAGCCGGCGAACTGATCCTGCGCGACGCATCGGGCAATCCCAGGCTGCCCCGCGCGCGGCTACGACCATTTCGCATGAAACCGGACATTCGCTTCCTTTTCAGCCATCCGGCCCATTTCATCGCTTGCGGCTTCGGCAGCGGCCTGTCGCCGGTGGCGCCGGGCACGGCCGGCACGCTCGCCGCCTGGCTGTCGTACCCCATGATCAAGCCCTTTTTCTCGGACCTGGGCTTCCTCGCCTTCCTGACAGCGGCTTTCATCATCGGCGCTTTCGCCGCCGGCCGCACCGGCCGCGCGCTGGGCGTCTCCGATCACGGCGCCATCGTCTGGGACGAGATCGTCCCCTTCTGGCTGGTGCTGCTGATCACGCCCGAAACCTTTCTCTGGCAACTGGCGGCCTTCATCTGGTTCCGCTTTTTCGATATCACCAAGCCGCAACCGGCGCGCTGGATCGACGGCCACATGAAGCACGGCTTTGGCGTCATGCTCGACGACCTGGTGGCAGCCGGCTACACCCTGCTGGTGCTGGCCCTGTTCAAGGTGGCTTTCAATGGATAAGGAACTGGAGCAGCTTTCGATTCGCCTCGGTGAAGTTCTGCTCGAACGGAAGTTGATGCTTGCTTGCGCGGAATCCTGCACGGGCGGCTGGGTTTCGGAGGTGGTCACGGCGACGGCCGTCTCTTCCCAGTGGTTCGAGCGCGGCTTCGTCACCTATTCCAACGCCGCCAAGCAGGAGTTGCTCGGGGTCAAGGCCGACACCCTGCGGCAGGAAGGCGCGGTCAGCGAAGCGGTCGTGGGCGAAATGGCGGCCGGGGCGCTCCGGCGCAGCCATGCCCAGGCGGCGCTGGCGATTTCCGGCGTTGCGGGGCCTTCGGGTGGCTCACCGGGTAAGCCAGTGGGCACCGTATGCTTTGCCTGGTCCTTGCGGGGCGGGGAACCGAAGACCGAAACGCGGCTTTACGCGGGCGACCGCGAAACGGTGCGCAGGCAGTCGGTGATCCATGCCTTGCAAGGCCTGCTCGGAATGCTGTAGAAGCAAGCACTAACACTCACGTAACTTGTTGATTAATTTGTTTATTAATGGTGGCTTGGCATGCGTGCCGGCCTGGCAAAGACTGTGCCATAATTCAATCGAAAACGGCAGTTTCAGCGAAGGCTAGCCTGCGCATGCAGGTCAAGCGACGCGGCCGTAACAAATCCACTGGGGAATCACTATGGAAGACAACAAAGGCAAGGCACTCTCGGCCGCACTGGCCCAGATCGAGAAGCAGTTCGGCAAGGGTTCGATCATGCGCCTGGGCGACGGCGAGGTGGAAAAGGACATCGAATCCGTCTCGACCGGTTCATTGGGGCTGGACATCGCCCTCGGCATCGGCGGCCTGCCGCGCGGCCGGGTGGTCGAGATCTACGGTCCGGAATCCTCCGGCAAGACGACCCTGACCCTGCAGGTCATCGCGGAAATGCAAAAGCTCGGCGGCACGGCGGCCTTCATCGACGCCGAGCATGCGCTCGATCCCCAGTATGCGCAGAAGCTCGGCGTGAAGGTCGGCGACCTGCTGATTTCCCAGCCGGACACCGGCGAACAGGCCCTCGAGATCACCGACATGCTGGTGCGCTCGGGCGGCATCGACGTGGTGGTCATCGACTCCGTCGCCGCGCTCACCCCCAGGGCCGAAATCGAGGGCGAGATGGGCGATCAGCTGCCCGGCCTGCAGGCCCGCCTGATGAGCCAGGCGCTGCGCAAGCTCACCGCCAACATCAAGCGCACCAACACCATGGTGATCTTCATCAACCAGATCCGCATGAAGATCGGCGTCATGTTCGGCAATCCGGAAACAACCACCGGAGGCAACGCCCTCAAGTTCTATGCCTCGGTAAGGCTGGACATCCGCCGCACCGGCAGCATCAAGAAGAACGACGAAGTCATCGGTTCGGAAACCCGCGTCAAGGTCGTCAAGAACAAGGTGGCGCCGCCCTTCCGCCAGGCCGAATTCGACATCCTCTACGGCGAGGGGATTTCGCGCGAGGGCGAGATCATCGAGCTCGGCGTCCTCCACAAGCTGGTCGAGAAATCCGGCGCCTGGTATTCCTATAACGGCGAACGCATCGGCCAGGGCAAGGACAACGCGCGCGAGTACCTCAAGGAGCACCCGGAGATGGCGCGCGAAATCGAAAACAAGGTTCGCGCCACGGTCGGCGTCGTCGAGCAGCAGGCCGCCGTCGCGGCCGAGGCTTGAGCAACGGATTAAAAACAAAGGCGCTGAGGATGCTCGCCCGGCGCGAACATTCCCGCGCCGAGCTGGTACAGAAGCTCTCCGCAGACGGGACCCGGGAAGACATCCAAGCCGTGCTCGACCAGCTCGAACAATCCGGCCTGCTCTCCGATGCGCGCTTTGCCGAATCGTTCGTCTCGTCGCGTGCTGCACGTTTCGGCACGGCCAGGCTGCGCCACAGCCTGCGCGCCAAGGGCATCGCCGATGTCATCATCGCCGCAGCGTTGCCTGCCGACGCCGACAGCGAAATCAATCGCGCGCGCGAAGTCTGGCGGCGCAAGTTTGCCACGCCGCCGGTTGATCGCGCCGACTACGCACGACAGGCGCGCTTTTTACAGCAGCGCGGCTTCACCGGGGATACCATCCGCAAGGTGCTCAAGGAAACGCAAGAATGAGTGTTTTAAAAGTCACTGGTTTGAGAAAAAAATACAAGTCGCGCACCGTCGTCAAGGACGTCTCCTTCGAGGTGAAAAGCGGCGAGGTGGTCGGCCTGCTCGGCCCCAACGGCGCCGGCAAGACCACCTGCTTCTACATGATCGTCGGCCTGGTCGGCGCCGACGGCGGCGAAATCATGATCGACGGAGAAGTCCTGACGCACATGCCGATCCATCGCCGCGCACGCCTCGGCCTGTCCTACCTGCCCCAGGAAATCTCGGTGTTTCGCAAGCTCAGCGTGGCGGAAAACATCCGCGCCGTGCTCGAGCTGCAACCGTTCACCGAGGAGCAGATCGAACAGCGGCTGGAGGAACTGCTGGCCGAGCTGCACATCGGCCACCTGCGCGACAACACCGCCATCTCGCTCTCCGGCGGCGAGCGGCGCCGCGTGGAAATCTGCCGGGCGCTCGCCACCAGCCCGCACTTCATCCTGCTGGATGAGCCCTTCGCCGGCGTCGACCCGATCGCCGTGCTCGACATCCAGAAGATCATCCGCTTCCTGAAGGAGCGCGGCATCGGCGTGCTGATCACCGACCACAACGTGCGCGAAACGCTGGGCATCTGCGACCACGCCTATACATCAACGAGGGCGAGGTGCTGGCGGCAGGCAAGCCGGAGGAAATTGTCTATAATGAAAACGTACGCAAGGTCTATTTGGGCGAGCATTTCCGCCTGTGATGAACGACCCGGGCTATTGACGGCTCACCCTGTCGGTCGATGAAACAAACCCTTCAGCTCAAGCTCTCGCAGCATCTCGCCCTGACGCCGCAACTGCAACAGTCGATTCGTCTGTTGCAGCTGTCTACTCTCGAGCTGAACCAGGAAATCGACAACTTCCTGCAGGACAACCCCCTCCTCGAGCGCGAGGATGAGCCGGTGCCCGAAGCCGCAGTGTACTCGGCTTCCGGCGACGCGCTGCAGGCCCCCGCCGAAACACTGGACGGCACTCCGCCCGAACCGAATTTCGGCGACAGCAGCCCCGCCGACTGGCTCGGCGAAGGCGGCGGCTCGGCGTCGCGCGACGACCGCAACGACGACGAGCCCTCCTACGCCGAAATCCAGGCCGCGGTGACCTCGCTGCGCGATCACCTGGGCACGCAGCTGGCCATGATGCCGCTGTCCGAGCGCGACCGCTGCCTTGTCCGGCTGCTGATCGAGGCCCTCGACGACGACGGTTACCTTGCGCAGGACCTGGATGAACTGGTCGAACTGCTGCCGGCCGAGCTGGAAGTCGACATCGACGACCTGCAGATCGCACTGAAGCACCTGCAGAACTTCGATCCGCCGGGCATCGGTGCGCGCAACGCCTCGGAGTGCCTGGCGCTGCAGCTGGCCAACCTGCCCTCGTCGAAGACCTGCGACCTGGCCCTGAAAATCGTGCGCAACCATCTCGACCAGCTCGCGGCGCGTGATTACGTGAGATTGCGCAAGGCGGTCGCCTGCAGCGAGGACGAGCTGCGCGAGGCCCAGGCCCTGATCCGCTCACTCAATCCCCGACCCGGCGCGCAGTATTCTCCCTCCGAGACGCGCTATGTCATTCCCGACGTGGTCGTGCGCAAGGTACGCGGCCAGTGGGCCGCCTCGCTCAACGCCGAGGCGATGCCCCGGTTGCGCATCAACCGCCTCTACGCGGACATCCTGCAGGGCCAGCGCGGCTCGGGCCTGGCCAGCCAGTTGCAGGAAGCCAAGTGGCTGATCAAGAACGTGCAGCAGCGCTTCGAGACAATCCAGCGCGTCTCGCAGGCGATCGTGGACCGGCAGCGCCAGTTCTTCGAGCACGGCGACGTGGCGATGCGGCCGCTCACCCTGCGCGAGATCGCCGACCAGCTCGGCCTGCACGAATCGACCATCTCGCGCGTGACGACGCAGAAATACATGGCCTCGCCGCGCGGCGTATACGAACTGAAGTATTTCTTCGGCAGCCACGTCGCCACCGAAGCCGGCGGCGCGGCCTCCTCGACCGCCATCCGCGCGCTGATCAAGCAGCTGGTGAGTGCCGAGGACGGCAAGAAGCCGCTCTCCGACGCCCAGCTGGCCGAAATCCTCGGCCAGCAGGGCATCATGGTGGCGCGACGCACCGTCGCCAAGTACCGGGAGGCGCTGAACATCCCGCCGGTCAACCTGAGAAAGTCCATTTAAGGGCCGCCATCCACTATCCGATTTCACCCAAAGAGCCGGTACGCCTGCCGTCCCGGTTCCCACTAGCCAAGGAGCCATCATGAACCTCAACATCACCGGACATCACCTCGAAGTCACGCCGGCCATCCGCGACTACGTCACCAGCAAGCTCGATCGCGTCATCCGGCACTTCGACCACGTCACCGCGGTGCACGTGATCCTGTCGGTGGAAAAACTGCGGCAGAAGGCGGAAGTGACCGTGCATGTGAGCGGCAAGGACATCTTTGTGGAAGCCCAGGACGAAAACCTGTATGCCAGCATCGACGCTCTGGCGGACAAACTCGACCGGCAGGTGCTCAAGCACAAGGAGAAAAAGAAGGACCATGCGCACGAGGCGCTCAAGCGGCAGCCCGTCGAATAGGCCTCGCGCCCCTGGGGCTTTCCCGGTATAATCCGCCGCCTAGCCCCCGTGCAGTTCGACGCGCCGGACGGCAAACCGGTGAGCCTGCTATTCGTGCTCCTGGTACCTGAACAAGCCACCGAACAGCATCTGCAGATTCTCTCGGAGCTGGCGCAGATGTTCTCCGACCGCGTCTTCCGCGAGCAGCTGTCGGCGGCGGCAGATGCCGCCGCCATCCATGCCCTGTTCACCGGCTGGGAACCCCATGCGGCAGGCGAGCGTCGCGCAGCTGTTTGAATACCACCGGGAACGGTTGCAGCTGCTGCGAGTCAGCGGCAACCTCGACGCGCTCATTGCCGTCAATCAGGAATATGCCTCCCCTGCGGACCTGATCGGCCACCTCAACCTGATTCACCCCGACCGCATCCAGGTCATCGGCGCGCCGGAAATCAACTGGGCGGCCAAGCAGCATGCAGTGCGCGTCTCCCGCCACATGGAAGAGATCATCGCGGCGCATCCGCCGGCCGTCATCGTGGCGGACGGCTGCGCGATTACGGCCAATGTGCGGGAGGCTTGCGAGAAATCGGATACGGCGCTTTTCTCGACGCCGCAACCGGCCGCCACCGTCATCGACCTGCTGCGCATCTGGCTGTCGCGCAACTTCGCGGAGACTGTCGAGCTGCATGCGGTCATGATGGACGTGCTCGGCATGGGCGTGCTCATCACCGGGGATTCCGGCGTCGGCAAGAGCGAGCTGGCCCTGGAGCTCATCTCGCGCGGCCACGGCATGGTGGCCGACGACATCGTCGAGATCGCCCGCATCGCCCCCAACACCCTGGAGGCGCGCTGTCCGCCGATGCTGCGGGATTTCCTCGAAGTGCGCGGCCTCGGCGTGCTCAACATCCGCACCGTCTTCGGGGAGACCGCGTGCCGGCGCAAGATCAAGCTGAAGCTGGTGGTGAACCTGCTGCGGCCGCAGAAGGGCGCTGCGGAAATCGACCGCCTGCCGCTGGGCGCCGAGACGCACGAGATCCTCGGCGTGCCGGTACGCAAGGTGAGCATCCCCGTCGCGGCCGGCCGCAACCTGGCGGTGCTGCTGGAAGCCGCCGTGCTCGACCATCCTGCTGCTGCGCGGCATCGACAGCACCCAGGAGTTCGTCGAGCGGCACAAGCAGGCGATGGGCGGCGACTACGACAGCGACGCCAGCTAGGACTGCCGAGAAAAGTAGGCCGCCGCCGACGAAAGCGCCCTTCCAGCCACCCGGTGCGGTTGTACGAGGGCTGGTTTTTTGCCACAATCATTCCCCTTGCATTAATCCGCCGCCGCCATGCCAGCGAAGAAAGCCGTACTGAGATTGCTCGCCGTCGTCTTGTGGCTGACTGTCAGCGCAGGCCAGGCCGGGGCCTTCAAGTTTTCCGAGGAGGAGGAGAAGGCCAAGGGCGAAGACCAGGCCCGCGCCCAACGCATCGGACAGCTCGTCTCGGCACCCTGCAAGCAGCAGCTGAAGAACAAGAAGATCATGCTGGTCATCGCCGAGCGCACGGCGAACGGCTATAACACCACGCAAAGCCGCTACGGCCCCCACTTCCAGGCTATCAACCACCGCCTGCGCGCGCTCGGCCTGAAGACCTACACGCAGGAGGAGATCCGCGCGCAGATCGCCCAGGCGGAACTCGAGGCGCATTTCCGCAACGACCCGGATGCCGCCATCAACGCCTCGAAGAAGCTCGGCGCGAGCTTCATCCTGCGCGGCCTCATCACCACGCAGACCGGCATCAACCCGGTGCTGAAGATCAACGAGGTCGCCGTGCACATGGGTTTTACCCTCGTCTCCGCTGGCGGCAAGACGATATCCAGCGTCGCCGCGAAGGACGAGTCCTATTCCGGCACCGACACGCTCGGCATGGCGCTCACCCTGGTCAACGAGCAGGCCGACGAAGTGGTGGCCAGGCTCTATAACGACTACTGCCGCAGCGCCGGCAACAAATAAACAGGAACCAACATGAACTCTTCACTCCGCATCCTCAGCCTGGCTCTCTGCTTTATCTCCTTTTCAGCCGCCGCCCAGCCCACCTTCGAGAGTCCCTCGCCGACGCAGGGCAGCAGCACCTCGCAGAAGGCCAACGAGATGGCCGACAAGGGCATGTACAAGCCGGTCGAGTACGCCAACGCGTCAAAGCCCGGTCCCCACCTGATCGTCATACCCGGCGAGGTGAAGAGCAACAACGCCAACTTCGCGCAGAAGTTCGGCCCCAACAACATCGCCGATTTCGCCGAACTGGAATTGACCAAGGCCAATTTCAAGGTGCTGGAGCGCACCAACCTCGGCCCCCTGTTGCAGGAATTCCAGCTCGCCTACAACCTGGGCGACCCGCAGGCTGCGCGCAAGTTCCTGCAGAAGGGCAAGATGAAAACCACCAAATGGGTGATCAAGTTCGACATCCTCAAGGCCGAACAGGTGGCGCAGGCGCAGTCCGGCTTCAGCGGCCGGCCGATCGGCGCGCTGATCGGCATCTTCGGCGGCGGCCGTGGCGGCGCGGCAGGCGACGTGGTGGTCAGCTCGGTCGAAACCGGCGAATCCACCGGCGTGTGGATCATCGGCATGCGCTGGAAGATCATCGACGCCAACACTACCGAGCAGGTCGCCACCGGCTACACCGAGGAGAAAATGGAGCTGGGCGCCAAATCCTCCTCCGTCATGGGATTCTCGAGCGGCGAAGCCGGCGGCCTGACGCTCGACGGCATGGTGCAGCGCCTGGTGCAGAAGAACGTCTGGGAAATCGACTCCGAAACACAAGTGACGGCCGCAGGCCGTCATCCCCGCGCAAGCGGGGATCCAATAACCCTGGATTCCGGCTCGGCGCTACGCGCCGTCCGGAATGACCATGCGGGGAGAGCGGCATGACAGAACCGAAGAAGCTCGGCAAATACGAGATCCGCCGCGAGCTCGGGCAGGGCGCCATGGGCGTCGTCTATGAAGGCTTCGACCCGATGATCGCCCGCCGCGTGGCGCTGAAAACCGTGCGCCGCGACCAGCTCGACCGCATCGAGGTCGAGGAAATCCTCGCCCGCTTCAAGCGGGAGGCGCAGGCCGCAGGGCGCCTCACCCATCCCCACATCGTCGGCATCTACGAATACGGCGAGGAGCCGGCCGCCGAAGGCGAGGCCGCGGACGGCACGGCCTTCATCGCCATGGAGTTCGTCGAGGGCCGCGAGCTGGAAGGACTATTTCGACGCCAACGAGCGCTTCCCGATGGTGGAAATCGTGCGCATCATGGGCCAGTTGCTCGATGCCCTCGACTACTCCCACAAGAACGGCGTCGTGCATCGCGACATCAAGCCCGCCAACATCATCCTGCTGAAGGACGGCACCGTGAAGGTGGCGGATTTCGGCATCGCCCGCGTCGAATCCTCCAACCTGACGCAGGCCGGCTCCGTGCTCGGCACGCCCAGCTACATGTCGCCCGAGCAGTTCATGGGCCAGACGGTCGACGGCCGCTCCGACCTCTTTTCAGCCGGCGTCATCCTCTACCAGTTCCTCACCGGCGAGAAGCCCTTCACCGGCGCGCTCACCACCATCATGCACAAAGTGCTGAAGGAAGAGCCGGCGGCGCCGTCCGCGCTCAACGTGCAGGTGCCGCGCCCCTTCGACGCCCTGATCCGCAAGGCACTGGCGAAGCGCCCCGACGAGCGCTTCCAGAACGGCCGCGAGTTCGCCACCGCCCTGAAGTTGGCGGCGGCCGGCCAGGCCGTGCCGGGGGACAGCGACGCCACACTGGTGAATGATGTCGATGCCACCCTGGCGAATGCGGCGGAAAAAACCATCGCCCAGGCGCGGCCCGCAGCCCCACCGACCCCTGCCGCTGCACCCTCTCCGCCCGCCGCCCCGGCACAGAAGAAAAAGTCGTCACAGGCAATGGCCCTGGCCATCGTCGGCGGCATTGCCGTCGTCGGCCTGGGTGCTGCGGCCTATGTCTTCATGGGCAAGGACGGCGCACCGCAACCCTCGGCAGCAATCTCACCGCAGGCTGCCGCGCCCGCGACAATGGCCCCGGCTGCAACTGCGACGGTTGCCGACAGCGGCACCATGGTCATCAGCGCCCTCGGTCTCGCCGACCCCTCCAACCCGCGCTACCAGCAGGAGAAGGGCGGCGACAAGGGTTTGCTGAATGCCGACCTGCGCGAAGACGCCAAGCGCCAGCTCATCGAGAAGGCCATTGGCCTCTATGTCGAACAGGCCTCGCTCACGCGGAACTACGGGCTGGTGAGGGACAAACTGCTCGTGCGCAGCGGCGACTTCATCCAGGCCGTCATCGAGGAACAGCCGCCGCAGCTCGGCAAGGATGGCCTCATGTCGCTGTCCACCCGCGCCACGGTCAAGGTGCGCGACGTGCAGAAATCGCTCAACCAGATGTCGCAGGAGGAGCGCGTCGACTTCATCCGAAACAACGGTGATCCGAAAGTTTCCGTCGCCATCACCGCCCGCAGCGCCGAGGCCGATCCCGCCGCGCCGGCGCAACGCTCGCCGCTCGCGGAAAACCTGCTCAAGGAGCGCATCCAGTCCTTCGGCTTCCGCATCTGGAACGACGAGGCGCCCGCCAAGGGCGGCGCGGACTTCGCCGTCACGGGCGAAGCGAAATTCAAGAAATTGTCGGCCAAGCTCGCCGCCTCCGGCATCACGGTGGAGAAATTCGTCCTGACCTCGTGGACGGTCAAGGCCACCGACAAGAAGAGCGGCGAGGAAATCTACTACAACACGCAGATCCCCGAGAAGACCAGCTGGGCGACGGAAGACGAGGCCTTGCGCGACATCGGCAGGCTGATCGGCGAGGAGTTCTCCAAGGGCTTCTTCCTCGCCCATTATCACTTTCGTCGGCCAGAAGGTGCGCCTCAAGCTGCAGGGCCTGCCGAACAAGGACACGGCACAATCGCTCATGCATGAGCTGCAAGGCCTGCGCAGCGTGCTGGGGCAAAACAGGTCTCCAGCAGCGCCGTCGATGCGGTCTTCGACCTCGAACTGTCCGGTGGCCTGTCCAATCCGGCGGACATGGTCCAGGCAGCCGTCCTGGGGCCGCTCAACCGCAAGTTCGGCAGGCAGTGCTTCAACGTGGGCGGCACCACCAGCGGCGAGATCGTCGCCACCTTCGAGCCCGGCTGCAGCGACCCTGCCGTCCTCTCCCGCCTCGCCACCCTGCCCCCGGCGGCGCTGATCGAAGCGCCGCAGACGCGGCGGGAAGCGGTGGTGAAGAACCCGGAGACGCTGAAGAAAATCAGTATTTAAAAGTACTGGATAGGGAGCGGCAGGCAGCTCACCGCTCTCTCCCCGCCTCGTGCCAGGCCCTCTGCACGGGCGAGAGCAGGTAGTCGAGCACGCTGCGCCGGCCGAGGAGGATTTCCGCCGTGGCCTGCATGCCGGCGGCAAACGCCAGGCGCTCGCTCCCCTCGCCGATCTGCATGGCCTTCAGCGCCACCAAGGCGCGATAGGTCAGCGGCGCCGGTTTGGCGCTCTTGTCCACCACCGCCTGTCCTGAACTTGTCGAAGGATCCGATGCATCCGCGCTGACGTGCTCCACCGTGCCCTCCACCATGCCGTACTTCTGGAAGGGAAAGGCGGCCAGCTTCACCTTCACCGGCTGGCCCGCACGCACGAAGCCGATGTCCTGGTTCGACACCCACACCTCGGCGCGCAGAATGTCATCCTGCGGCACCAGCGTCAGCAGCACCGTGCCCGGCTGCACCACCGTGCCGGCGGTGTGCGTGGCAATGTCCTTCACCACGCCGGCCTGCGAGGCCTTGAGCTCGAGCAACCCCTCGCGATGCGCCTGCTTGGCGCGCTCCTGCTCGAGCTTGTCCACCAGGCCTTGCACTTCGTTCCTCTCGGCGAAAAGCTGGCGTCGGGCATCGGCGGCGATCTGCGCGAGGCGCTTCTCGGACTGGGCGATCGAGGCGCGCGCCGATTCGATGACATGTTCCTGCGTGGCGAACTCCTGCTCCTTCTCGATGCGCTCGCGTTTCTTGTCCGAGGCCATCAGGGGCCGGCGAAACCGTCCTTCGAAAGCTTCTCGAAGGCGGCGTCCTGGGCACGGTAATGCGGCAGGGTCTCCGCGAGCTTGGCTTTCACCTGCTGTGCCGCGGCCAGCTCGCGGCGCGCCTTCTCCAACTTCGTCCGTTCTTCGGCCAGGGCCGCTTCCAGCGCGGCGCGGTTGGCGCGCAACTGCGCCTCGATCTCGCGCACCAGCCCGGCGGGCGCGTCCGTCATCAATGCAGCCTTGAACTCCGTTCGTCCTGAGCCTGTCGAAGGACCCAGCTCGGCATCGATGCGGGCGAGCGTCAGGCTCTTGCGCCAAAAGTCAGCCTCCAGGGCACGGCGGTCCGCTTCGGACAACTGCGCGTCCATGCGCATGAGCACCTCGCCCGCGCGCACGGCCTGACCTTCGCGCACCAGGATCTCGCGCACGATGCCGGCCTCGGCCGGCTGCACGATCTTCACGTAGCTGTGCGGCACCAGCTTGCCCTCGGCGACGGCGACGATGTCGAGCCGGCCGAGCACCGCCCAGAGCAGCAGCCCGGCCAGCAGCCCGAGCAGGACATACAGGATGCGCCGCCCCAGCGGCGAGGGCGGCGAATCCTGCAGGCGGATGAGCGGCGGGGAGAATTCCGCCGGGTCGGCCTGGGGCAGGGACAGCTTGTCAAACAGGCGCATCACGCCGCTATCTTGTAAGCGCATGGCTTGACCGTGCGCTCGATCTCCTTGCCGGCGGACTCGCGCGCCTTTTTCACATCGTAGCTCGACTGCAGATTCATCCAGAAATCCGGCGTCGTGCCGAAATAACGGGCGAGCCTCAAGGCTGTATCGGCGGTAATCGCGCGTTGTTCCCGCAGAATCCCGGTGACCCGGTTGGTCGGCACGCCGAGCGCCTGGGCGAAGGCGTTGGCCGAAAGGGAAAGTGCCTCAAGCTCGCCCTTCAGTACCTCGCCGGGGTGAATCGCACGCATTTTGTTAGGCATCCTGTTCTCCTTTAACGGTAGTCGACGATCTCAACGTTCAGGGCATCGCCATCCAGCCACTCAAAACATACGCGCCATTGCTGGTTGATACGGATGCTGAACTGGCCACGCCGATCGCCTGAAAGCGCCTCGGTATGCTTGCAACGGAACGACTTGATCATCGATGCATCCTGCGAGTTATTACGTTGTACGTCAAGCGTACAATAAGGTGCAGTCACCTTCCCTGCTCCATGTCAATGAGAGAAAATCTCAGCTCAGCCGCACCACGCCTTCCTGCAGCCCCTGCCAGGGGCTGCAAGGTCTGCGCCTGGACACCGAACTGGGCGTTGCCGAGCACGTTCTGCGCTCCGACGAGCCCGACGTTGGCAAGGCTGCCATAGCGGCCGTACTGGTAAGCCAGATCGCCGCCGAGCGCCGCCGTATCGCTGCCGGAGAGGTGGAACTGCGTCAGGGCGTTGGTAACCGCCCAACTCGTCAGCCCGGGGTTGGCAGCGCGTGCCGCATCGAAGGCATTCACCACGCCGGCAAAATCGAAGGTCTCGATCTTGTCGTCGCGCAACGGATCAGCACCGTTATCGTCGAAATCGGCCATGGCTTCGGCGATCACCTGCAGCTTCAATACCGACTTGACCGGTGTTGTCGCATACCAGTTGTTCAACGTGATTCTCTCGCCGCTGCCGATCTGCACCACCAGATGGTTGCCCGACTTCGCCAAGGTTATATCCTCGTAGCGGATGCCGCCACCGAGGAAATCGTGTTGTCCTGTCCGGCGGCGGAGGTTACCGTGTCCTGGCCGTCGCCCAGGTTGAATACGATCACGTCGGCGCCGGAGCCGGTGCCCAGCGTATCGTTACCGGTGCCGCCGATGAAGATCTCGGCGCCGGAACCGCCCGTCAGCGTGTCCGTACCTGCGCCGCCGTTGAAATAGCCCCGGTCGGAAGCCGTCGAGTCAGACAGTGTGTCGTTGCCAGCCCCGCCTTCCAGCAGATCGATGCCGGTGCCGCCCTTCAGTGTGTTGTTGGCTGTATTGCCGCGCAGGTAATTGGACAAGGTGTTGCCCGTGCCGTTGATGGCCGTCGTGCCCGTGAGCAAGAGGTTCTCCAGATTGCTGCCCAGCGTCCACGTGCCGCCCGAACTGACGGTGTCGATGCCCTGATTCGCGGTTTCGGTCACAACATCGGTGCTGCTGACGAAGTAGGTATCGTTGCCCAATCCGCCTTTGAGGGTGTTTTTCGCGCTGTTGCCGATCAGGACATTATCCAGATCATTGCCTGTCCCGTTGATGGCAGACGTACCGGTCAGTATGAGGTTCTCGACGTTCGCCGACAGGGTAAAGGTCACTGAGGAGCGGATTTCGTCCGAGCCCTCCCCGGCATTCTCGAACACCTTATCTCCTGTGCTGCCGACGATGTAGATGTCGTTGCCCTTGCCGCCCCGCATGGTGTCGGAACCGGCGCCACCATCCAGCGTATCGTCGCCCGACATCCCCGTTAACGTATCGTTGCCGGAGGTACCGGTAAAAGTCTGCCCGGGTGCGGCTGTCACGGTGAGCACGAAGGTGTCGTCGACCTGATCGCCGAGCAGGTCGGTGGCCGTGACGCGGATCCCGAGGCTGCCAAGGTTGCCAATGCCGGGTGCGCCGCTGAAGCTTCGGCTCGCCGAATTGAATGTAAGCCATGACGGCAGCGGCGAGCCATCCGCCAGCGTTGCCGTCAATGCCAGCGCATCGTCGGCGTCGGGGTC
>JADJBM010000032.1 GCA_016703785.1 Betaproteobacteria bacterium | reverse complement strand
CCCGCTTCGGCCGATGAGCCGTCCTTCTCCTGTGGCATTGCAGCCAGGAATGATCAGTTCCCCGACCACGGCCGCGCCATGCACTCCTCCCCCTCTTTCCGCGCATTGCTCATGCGCCGGCTCACGCGGTAGCGCTCCATCAGGTCTTCCGGCAGGGGCTTCAGCAGGGCCTTGAGGTCTTCGGCTTTCGTCTGCGCGCCGAGCCAGGCGGCGTAGTCGGCCGGCTGCAGGATCACCGGCATGCGGTCGTGCACCGGGCGCACCAGTGCGTTGGCGTCGGTGGTGATGATGGTGGCGGTCTCCAGTGGCGTGCCGTCCGGCGCCTGCCAGTGTTCCCACAGGCCGGCGAAGGCGAGCAGGCCGCCGGCCTTCATGCGGATGAACCACGGCTGCTTGCCCGAGGGCGTGGCCTCCCATTCGTAGAAGCCGTCGGCGGGGATGAGGCAGCGCATGCGGCGGAAGGCGCTGCGGAAGGCCGGCTTCTCGGCCACCGTCTCGCCGCGCGCGTTGGCGAGCTTCGCCGCCATCGATGCGTCCTTCGCCCAGGAGGGCAGCAGGCCCCACTTGACGTGCACCGCCTCCAGCCCGGCCTCGGGCTGCTGCCAGCGATGGCGCACGATGAGGATCGGCTGCGTCGGCGCGATGTTGTAGCGCGGCGCGGCCTCGGGCACGGCGTCGACGCCGAAGTGGCTGGCGATGTCGGCCGGCGGGGCCTTGAGGGCGAAGCGTCCGCACATGGGGAACCTTCAGCGGATGAAACTGGGTACCGCCATCATCGCACAACCGGCAGCTCCGCCCAGCGCGTGGTGTAGCAGGGCGACATCATGCCGCGGCGCATGCGCCAGCTCTGTTGCCGGCGGGCACGCCCTCGGCGGCGAGGCGCAGGGTGCCGCGGCCCCAATAGGCGTTGACGCGGTCCATCACGCGCATCAGCGCCGGGTTGCCGCGGTCGGTGGCGAACAGCGCGCCCTGGGCGTGGCCGGCGTCGCTGAGGTCGAGCAGCATCACGCCGGCCTTCTGGTAGGCGTAGCCGGGCTTGTAGAGGCGGCGCAGGCCGGCGAGCGCCGCGCGCGCCAGCAGGCGCGTGTCGTCGGCGGGCTCGGGCAGCGGCACGGTGAGGCCGCGCTGGTACTGCGGGTGGTCCGCCTTGAAGGGGTTGGTGCGGACGTAGACCTGCACGGCGCCGGCGCGCGAACCCTGCCGCCGGAGCTTCTCGGCGGCGCGGCCGACGTAGGTGGCGACCGCCTCCTCCAGCCCGGCGAGGTCGTACACGTAGGCGCCGAAGGCGCGCGAGCTCATGATCTGCTGCTTGGCCGGCGCTTCCTCCTCGAGCTCGATGCAGGGCGTGCCGTTGAGTTCCGCCACGGTGCGCTCGAGCACCACCGAGAACTCGCGCCGCAGCCACTTCGGGTCGGCGTCGCGCAGGGCCTTGACGTTGTCGATGCCGAGCGCCTTCAGGCGCGGCGTGCCGCGGTAACCGACGCCCCACACCTCGCCGACGTCGATGCTCGCGAAGAGCGCGTCCTGCGCGGCGGCGGAGAGGGCGGCGAGGTCGCAGACGCCGCCGAACTTGGCGCGCTTCTTGGCGGCGTGGTTGGCGAGCTTGGCCAGCGTCTTGGTGGCGCCGAAGCCGACGCAGACGGGGAGCCCGAGCCACTGCTTTCTGCGCGTGCGGATCTGCTGGCCGTAGGCGGCGAGGTCGAGGTGGCCGAAGCCGTCCATGCCGAGGAAGCACTCGTCGATGCTGTAGATCTCCTGGTCGGGCGAGAAGCGGCCGAGCACGGCCATCATGCGCGCGCTCATGTCGCCGTAGAGGGAGTAGTTCGACGACTTGGCGACGATGCCGTGTTTTTTTGCGAGGTCACGCAGCTGGAACCAGGGCACGCCCATCCTGACGCCGAGCGCCTTCACTTCCTGGCTGCGCGCCACGACGCAGCCGTCGTTGTTTCTGAATGATGCTTACTGTTAGTAAGCCAGTAACACCCCGAAAATCAAAGATGTTGAAGAACTAACAATTTTCCGGGAAATCGAGAGCAAAACAACGCTCATCTGTAAGCGTCCAGCGCATCCATCTATTCGGACGTGGTAGTTGAAGAGTACATGTGTCCATTTTTGAAGGAGATGGACACATGGACACATTGGTGGCGAAGCCGGCGGAGCGGAGAAGGCGTCGGCATTCTGGGGAGTTCAAGCGGCAGGTGATTGAGGCTTGCCTGCAACCAGGCGTATCGGTGGCGGCGATAGCGCTGGCGAATGGGCTGAACGCCAACTATCTGCGTCGCTGGCTCAGGGAACATCGTGAGGCTGTCGGGCAAAGCGCTGCATTGCCCGAGATGGCTGATGCACTACCGGCAACGATCGTGCTGGCGACGGTGGCGACAAGTGCGCCTCCGCCGGAAATTCGTCTTGATGTGCGCCGTGGCGGCACGACGGTGCAGATGGCCTGGCCGGTGGCAGCGGCGGCCGACCTGGGGCAATGCCTGCGGGAACTGCTGCGATGATCCGGCCGAGCGAAGTCTGGCTGATCATCGAGCCGGCAGACATGCGTGGTGGCATCGAAAGCCTGTCGCTGCGGGTGCAGAACTTGCTCGGACGCACGCCGTGCGACGGTGCGGCCTACGCCTTGCGCAATCGGCGCGGCAGCCGACTCAAGCTCCTGATCTGGGACGGTACCGGCGTCTGGCTGTGCCAGCGGCGCTTGCACCAGGGCAAGTTCGTCTGGCCGACGGCAGACGCAAAGAGCGTCACACTGACAGCGCGGCAATGGGAGTGGCTGATCACGGGCGTAGAGTGGCAACGTCTGGATGCCCCGGCACCGGTGCATTGGCGGGTGTAAGCCTGTCGTGCAAATTGCGTGCGCAAAATCATGGCGGGAACGACGCAACATCGCGAAGAGAGTTGACCTGTTCGGCGCGACGGCAGGACTCTCTGCCGCTACCATTGCGGCATGAATCTCGTTGCCGAACTCGAACGCGTCATTGCCGATCCAGCCGTTACTGCATCGGTGACACAACTGGTCGAGAAGCTCCTGACGGAGTCGCGTGCAGAAGTGGAACGGCACGCGACTGAACTGCACGCCGCCAAGACCAAGATCGACGCACTGGTGCTGGAGCTGGCCCACCTCAAGCGCATGCGTTTCGGCACCCGTAGCGAAGCACTGGGCGCCGATACCAAGGATCTGTTCCAGGAGACGATCGAAGCGGACATCGCGGCGGCGAAACTGGAACTGGAGAAGCGTCAGGCCGAAGCCGGGGAGCCGGCGAAGTTACCCCGCCCCCCGCGGGAACGTGCCGGCCGCCAGCCGCTGCCGGATCATCTGCCGAGGATCGAACACCGGCATGAGCCGGAAACCTGCACTTGTGGTCAGTGCGGCAAAGACCTGGTGCTGATCGGCGAGAATGTCAGCGAGCAACTTGATGTCGAGCCGGCCAGGTTCTTCGTGCATCGCCATATCCGGCCGCAGTATGCCTGTCGGGCCTGCGAGACGGTGACAGCCGCACCAATCCCGCCGGCGGTGATCGATGGCGGCATGGCGGCCGTGGGTCTTCTGGCCTGGGTGATCGTCGGCAAGTATCTCGATCATCTGCCGCTCTACCGTCTCGAAGGGATCGCCGCCCGTGAGGGCGTAACGCTGTCGCGTTCCACCCTGGCCGAATGGGTCGGGCGGATGGGGGTGGCGCTGGATCCGCTGACCCAGCGCCTGGCTGAGTTGCTGCGGCAGCGCAGCGTCCTGCATGCCGACGAAACCCCGGTACGGCAGCTTGATCCCGGCAATGGCAAGACGCACCGGGCTTATCTCTGGGCGTATCGCAGCAATGATCTGGACACCGGGGCGCCCATCGTGGTGTTCGATTACCAGACGAGTCGATCCGGCGCCCATGCCCGAAACTTCCTCGTCGATTGGCGGGGCAGCCTGATGGTTGATGACTTCGGCGGTTACAAGGCACTCTTTACCAAAGGAGTGACGGAGCTGGCGTGTCTGGCGCATGCGCGCCGGAAATTCTTCGAGCTCAATCAGGCCCAGCCCAATACCATCGCCCAGGAGGCGCTCACCCGCATAGCGGCACTCTATGAGATCGAGCAACGGGGGCGGCCGCTGTCGAGCGAAGAACGGACGGCGCTAAGACAGTCCGAAGCGGTGCCGTTGCTCGATTCGCTGCATATCTGGCTCAAGGCGACACGCCTGACGGTGGCCAATGGTGGAGGGACAGCAAAGGCGATTGACTACAGTCTCAAGCGCTGGCCGGCGCTTTGCCGCTATGCGACCGACGGTGCCCTGCCCATCGATAATAACCCCGTGGAGAACGCCATCCGTCCCGTCTGTCTGGGCAAAAAGAACTGGCTCTTCACCGGCTCGGAGCGCGCCGGCAAGCGGGCCGCCGCGATTCAGAGCTTGCTCGCCACTGCCACCCTGAACGGTCTCGATCCAGCCGCTTGGCTGCGCGATACGTTGGAGAAGCTTCCCACCTGCCTCAACCGCAATATCGACTCACTGCTGCCGCTTCGCCAGATACCATAACACCCTCACCCATCACTCGACAACGAGGTAGGGTTGGCCGCTTACGCTCATCTCCAAGAAAATTGCTCATCTCCATGATGATACTGAATCGGGTAGCTGACTCAAATGTGCCCAAAGGCGACTGATGACATTTTCATGCGCTTTGGCAGCTTACTGAACCTCAAGCTGTCATTCGCGGGAAACCGATCCTGTCGGCACCTCGGCCTGAACTGCCATTGCCCTGATGGGTGCTGTCGGGCGGTAATGCGCCGATCAACGGACCTTCAGGCCATCGCGGCGGTGAAGGTCAGCTTCCCAATTCGCCAAATTCACACTGCCGACCCTCAACGGCCTGATGATATTTTCATGGGCAATGGCGGGTTACTGATCCTAAACCTGCCGCCCATCCGAACCAGCCTTCCGACAGCAGTTCGGCCATAACGGCCGTTGGCCTAACGCGCTCAATCGGGCTGCAATCCTGCGCTTACCAGCCGTTCAGCCCGAAGAGGTCGCGAACGGCGGCTTTCCTATCTGGCGAATGCCTACTCCGTGCCCATAGCCGACGGTGGCAAGAAACTGGAGCAGCCATTCGCGTCGGGCTCTGGAAAATGAAAAGCCGCCATTCGTTATGCGACCAAGATGTTGTCGCCGCCACTCAGGCGGCTGCGCAGCGGGCGCGATCGTCGACAGGGTGGTATTTATGAGGCGAGTCATTGATGTCAAAAAAGGCCGCGCATGGACAGGATGCCATACGCGGCCAATCTACTACGGAGGAGTTTCAGTTTCTGTAATCAGCGAACCTTGCCGGCCTTCCATGCGTTCAGCAGCGTGTCGTAGGCGATGGTCTCACCCTTCGGCTTTTCGTTGGCCAGTTTCTTCCACGGCGCGCCCTTGTCGGTCAGCCACTTGTTCGGGTCGCCTTTAGGATTCAGCTTCGGTGGGCAGCGCGCCATGCCTGCGCGTTCAAGTCGCGCCATCACCTGGTCCATCTCCTCGGCAAGATTGTCCATCGCCTGCTGCGGCGTCTTCTCGCCGGTAACGGCAACGGCAACGTTCTTCCACCAGAGCTGTGCAAGTTTCGGGTAGTCGGGCACGTTGGTACCGGTCGGTGTCCAGGCGACCCGCGCGGGGCTGCGATAGAACTCGACAAGACCGCCGAGCTTAGGCGCCAAATCAGTCATCGCCTTGGACTGAATATCCGATTCGCGGATTGGCGTCAGGCCAACGATGGTCTTCTTGAGTGATGTGGTCTTGGCCGTCACGAACTGCGCATACAGCCAAGCGGCCGCCGTCTTGTTAGCGTCGTGCTTGTCGAAGAAGGTCCAGCTACCCACGTCCTGATAGCCGTTCTGCATGCCCTGCTTCCAGTACGGACCGTTCGGGCCGGGCGCCATGCGCCATTTCGGTGTGCCATCAGCATTAACCACCGGCAAGCCGGGCTTGGTCATGCCTGCGGTGAACGCGGTGTACCAGAATATCTGCTGCGCGATCTCGCCTTGCGCTGGTACCGGCCCGGCCTCGCCGAAGGTCATGCCAGTAGCTTCCTTCGGAGCGTACTTCTTCATCCAGTCGACGTACTTGGTCAGCGCGTAGACGGCGGCCGGCGAGTTGGTGGCGCCACCGCGCGAGACCGATGCACCTTGCGGGTTGCAGCCATCGGCAGAGGCGCGAATGCCCCACTCGTCGACCGGCTTGCCGTTCGGGATGCCGATGTCGGCGGTGCCGGCCATCGACAGCCAGGCGTCGGTGAAGCGCCAACCGAGTGAGGGGTCTTTCTTGCCATAGTCCATGTGACCGTAGATCGGCTTGCCGTCGATGTTATTCACGTCGTTGGTGAAGAATTCGGCGATGTCCTCGTAGGCGCTCCAGTTCAACGGCACGCCGAGGTCATAGCCGAACTTGGCCTTGAACTTGTCCTTCAGATCCTGCCGCGCGAACAGGTCGGCGCGGAACCAGTACAGATTGGCGAACTGCTGATCCGGCAGTTGGTACAGCTTGCCGTCCGGCGCGGTGGTGAAGCTGGTGCCGATGAAATCCTTCAGATCCAAGCCGGGGTTGGTCCATTCCTTGCCCTTGCCGGTCATGTAGTCGGTCAGGTTCATGATCTTGCCGTAGCGGTAGTGAGTACCGATCAGGTCAGAGTCGCTGATCCAGCCGTCATAGATCGACTTGCCCGACTGCATCGAAGTCTGCAGTTTTTCGACCACGTCACCTTCCTGGATCAGGTCATGCTTGACCTTGATGCCGGTGATCTCCTCGAAGGCCTTGGCCAGCGTCTTACTCTCGTACACGTGGGTGTCGATGGTCTCGGACACGACCGAGATCTCCTTCACACCCTTGGCCTGGAGTTTCTTGGCGGCTTCGATGAACCACTTCATCTCGGCCATTTGCTGATCCTTGCTTAACGTGGATGGTTGGAACTCACTGTCAATCCACTTCTTTGCGTCAGCCTCGCCGGCCCAGGCATGACCGGCGACCGCGCAAGCGACGGCCAAGGTCATCGTTGTGTAGCGTGATTTCATTACATCCTCCTTGTACATTTACCTCCCCGTGTGTAGTGTTGGTCACCACGGCCCCGGGGAAGCTTCGGGCCGGATTCCCTGAAATTGATCAGCCCTTTCGCATCACCAGAATCAGGGCCGCTATGGAAATAGCGAAGCTGATCCAGATGCTCGGATCCTGCTCGAGCTTCAACCATTCGGCCAATTTTCCCGACAGCCCGACGAATGCCAGATTGATGTAGGCCGCGCCGAGCAGTCCGATGAACAGCCGATCGCCGCGGGTGGTCGCAATGGGCAGGAATCCCTTGCGCAAGGTTGTCGGCGATTTGATCTCCCACACCGTCATTCCCGTCAGCATCAGGGCAATGAAGATGAAAAACACTGCTACCGGTGTTGTCCATACCATCCAGCTAAACATCGCTCAGCTCCTGCAAGTCGTTTCGCACACAGGCGATACTGGGTTGATTGGCGCCGTGCGCCATGTCACACCCGCCCCATCGCAAAGCCCTTGGCGATGTAATGCCTGACAAACCAGATGACGATTGCGCCCGGCACGATGGTCAGCACTCCCGCCGCTGCCAGTGTGGCCCAGTCCATGCCAGAGGCCGAAACGGTGCGGGTCATGGTGGCCACGATCGGTTTGGCATCAACGCTGGTAAGCGTGCGGGCCAGCAACAGTTCCACCCAGCTGAACATGAAACAAAAGAAAGCTGTCACGCCAACACCGGCCTTGATCAAGGGCAGGAAAATCGTCAGGAAGAAACGCGGGAAGGAATAGCCGTCGATATAGGCGGTTTCGTCGATCTCGCGCGGAATGCCACTCATGAATCCTTCCAAAATCCATACCGCCAGCGGCACGTTGAATACCAGATGCGCCAGCGCCACCGCAAGATGTGTGTCCATCAAGCCGAGGGTTGAGTAGAGCTGAAAGAAGGGCAGCAGGAACACTGCCGGCGGTGTCATGCGGTTGGTCAGCAGCCAGAAGAACAGGTGCTTGTCGCCGATGAAGCTGTAGCGCGAGAAGGCATAGGCGGCGGGCAGGGCCACGGTGATCGAGATCGCCATGTTGATGGCAACAATGATCAGGCTGTTGATGTAGCCGTCGTACCATGCCGGATCGGTGAATATGGTCTTGTAGTTGTCCCAGGTGAAGTGCTGCGGGAAGAACGAAAAACTGGAAAGGATTTCCTCGTTGGTCTTGAAACTCATATTGACCATCCAGTAGATGGGCAGCAGCGCAAAAACGATATAGAGAATCAGGAACAAGGTGCGCTTCTGGAAGCGGTTTTCATTCATGGTCCGAGCCCTCCTTGCTGTCGGTACCGACACGTTGCATCCAGTTGTAGAGAATGAAACACAGGAGCAGGATGATCAGAAAATAGATGAGTGAGAACGCGGCGGCCGGCCCGAGATCGAACTGGCCGACCGCTTTCTGCGTCAGATACTGACTGAGAAAAGTGGTGGCATTGCCAGGACCGCCGCCCGTCAGAACGAAAGGCTCGGTATAGATCATGAAGCTGTCCATGAAGCGCAGCAGCACCGCAATCATCAATACGCCGCGCATCTTGGGTAGCTGGATGTAGCGGAATACGGCGAACTTGGACGCGCCGTCTATGCGCGCCGCCTGATAGTAGGCGTCGGGAATGGACCGCAATCCGGCGAAGCAAAGCAGCGCGACCAATGGCGTCCAGTGCCATACATCCATCGTTAGCACAGTCAGCCATGCGTGCGTGCCGTTACCGGTGTAGCTGTAGTCGTAACCCATCTCCTGCAGCATTGCACCCAGCAAACCGATGTCGGTGCGGCCGAAGATTTGCCAGATCGTGCCAACCACGTTCCACGGAATCAGCAGCGACAACGCCACCACCACCAGCACGGCCGAGGACTTCCAGCCCTTGGCAGGCATGGCCAACGCCAGCATGATGCCAAGCGGAATCTCCACCGTCAAAACCGCCAATGAGAATGTCAGCTGTCGCCACAACGCGGCATGGAGCTCTTCGTCGCGCATCACCAGAGCAAACCACTCGGTGCCGACGAAGACCCGCCTTTCGGGCGAGAAGATGTCCTGCAATGAATAATTCACCACCGTCATCAATGGCAGCACGGCGGAGAACGCGACGCAAATGACCACCGGCAGCACCAGCCACCAGGCCTTCTGGTTCACGGGTTTCGTCGTAATCACGGAAGGAGCTCCTCGTTCTTGTAGAAGCACGTGTGTGATCCCAATACACCGAACCAGACGGTGTCGCCGCACGCGGGTGCATGCTGATCGGGACTCAGTCGCGCCTTGATCGCCAGATCGCCGCATTGGCCCGTCAACAGCACGTGGGTCCCGATATCCAGTGCTTGCGTGATGTTTACCGGCAGAGCCGTCCGGTCGTCCGCCGCAGTCAGCGTGACGTATTCGGGCCGGATGCCAAGTTTTAGTTCGCCTTCCGGCAAGGCAGAGCCAGGGGGCAGTCCGAACTTGTGCCCGGCTACAACGAGAGTTTGATCGTCTACCTGCGCCGGAAGAAAGTTCATGCCCGGCGATCCGATGAAATGGCCGACGAATGTATGCTGTGGCCTCTCGAAAAGCGCATCGGCGCTTCCCACCTGGACCGAGCGACCTCGCGTCATGACCATCACCTGATCGGCAAAAGTCAAGGCTTCCACCTGATCATGTGTGACGTAGATCAGCGTTAGTTTTAGCTCGTGGTGAATCTGTTTCAGTTTTCGCCGCAGTTGCCACTTCAAGTGGGGATCGATGACGGTCAAGGGCTCGTCAAACAGAACAGCCGACACGTCGGGCCGGACTAGGCCGCGTCCGAGCGAAATTTTCTGCTTGGCGTCGGCCGCAAGGTTAGCAGCACGCTGATCGAGTTGACCACTCAGCTCCAGCATTTCCGCCACTTCGCCCACGCGCTTCTTGATCTGATCTTCAGGCATCTTCCGATTGCGCAGAGGGAAGGCAAGATTGTCGGCCACCGTCATCGTGTCGTAGATCACCGGAAACTGGAACACCTGGGCGATGTTGCGCTGCTGAGGACTGAGCTGCGTCACGTCGATATCATCGAATTTGACAGTGCCGCTCGAGGGTGCCAGAAGGCCCGACATGATGTTGAGCATCGTCGTTTTGCCGCAGCCCGAAGGGCCAAGCAGCGCGTAGGCGCCGCCATCGGCAAAACTCATTTTCAGGGGTAGCAGTGCGTAATCTTCATCCTGTTGAGGATTGGCCCGATACGAATGCGCGATATCCAGATCGATGCGAGCCATATCAATTCCGTCCCCGACGTTGGGGTGCCACGAGCAGCATCCCTTCGGCGTCGAACACATAGACGTGAGCAGGATTGAGATGCAGGGTCAGCGACGTGCCGAGTTCGAAATAGTGCACGCCGGTGAGCTGCGCCACCACTTCTCCGGCGGACGTGGACAGGTGTACAAAGGTGTCCGAGCCAGAGATTTCGGCAAGCTCGACGACGCCGGGCAAGGCAACATCGCCTTCGCCCGCTTGCAAACGCAATTCGCTGGCGCGTACGCCGACGGTCAACGCCTTCGTCAGATGTTTTGAAACGAGTCCCGGCAACGAAATCGAGAGTGCCGGCCCGGAGTTCAATTGCACTCCCAGGTTCATTGCTTCGGCGCCAATCAGATTCATCGGCGGATCGCTAAAGGCGCGGGCGACGCGCAGCGACTTTGGCGAATGGAACACTTCGGCGGTGGGGCCATACTGCAAAAGTTCGCCGGCATCCATTACCGCCGTGTGCCCTCCCAGTAGCAAGGCCTCACCCGGCTCGGTCGTAGCGTAGATGACGGTTGATTCACCGGCGGCAAACAGCTGGGTCAGTTCCTCGCGCAGCTCCTCCCGCAGTTTGTAGTCCAGGTTGACTAGGGGCTCGTCGAGCAACATCAGAGGCGCCCCCTTAGCCAGTGCGCGCGCCAGCGCCACGCGCTGTTGCTGGCCTCCCGAGAGTTCGGCTGGATAGCGGTCAAGGAACATGTCGATGTGCAACCTCTGCGCCAGCGAACGCACGCGCTCATCAATATTTTTTTCGCCGCGTAGCCTGAGTGGCGAAGCGATGTTATCGGCCACCCGCATCGATGGGTAATTGATGAATTGCTGATAGACCATCGCCACGTTGCGTTCGCGCACCGGAACACCGGTGACGTCCTGGCCATTCACCCGAACCGTACCCCGGGTGGGAATGTCGAGACCCGCCATAATACGCATCAAGCTGGTTTTCCCGGCCTGGGTGGCACCCAGTAGCACGGTTACAGCATTAGTCTTTGGCGCGAGGCTCATATCGTAAAGCCAAGGCTGCGCCCCGACCCTC
The DNA here is from genome assembly GCA_016703785.1 of Betaproteobacteria bacterium. Taxonomy (GTDB): domain Bacteria; phylum Pseudomonadota; class Gammaproteobacteria; order Burkholderiales; family Rhodocyclaceae; genus Desulfobacillus. The sequence goes on along the minus strand of JADJBM010000032.1, from coordinate 506,239 downwards.
TTGCTGATTCCTTCCAGTTCTAATTCCATTGCGATTTTCTCCAGGATCGCGGGTTGCTCTGAAGTATGGTCTTCATTAAGCGGCTTTTCTCTGTTCGTCCATCCGATTCATCCAGTCAGCGACTTTCTGTCTCTGGTTTTCTGTCAAGTGCAGCCCGCGCCGGGTGCGACGCCACAGTACGTCCTCAGCTGTGCACGCCCACTCCTCGCGTCGCAGGTAGCGCAACTCGGCCTCGAACAGATCGGGAGCGACTTCCTCGCCAAGGTCGGCGAGGCTGCCGGCGCCATCGAGCACCTGGTTGATTCGGCTGCCATAGCCGTGGGCCAGACGCCTCGCCAGCGACGCCTTGAGCCAAGGATGGCGTGATTGTACGGCGATGACAAAGCGTTCGAAGTCGGTATCCGGTCGGTGCGGCTGACCGATCCAGGCGCCAAGGTCGCCGCCGGGCAGGCTGGCACCCTTGGTCCATGCCTTGCGCGAATCCAATTCTTTCAGCATACACCCGATTTCATCTGCGGCTTCCTCCGCCAGCTTGCGGAAGGTGGTGATCTTGCCGCCCCAGACGGTCAGCAAGGGCGCGGCTTCGGTGTTGCTCTCAAGCATGTAATCGCGAGTGACCGCCGAGAGATCGCCGGATGCATCGTCGAGCAGCGGGCGGACGCCGGCGTAACTCCAGACCACGTCGGACGGCTTGACCGGGCGGGTGAAGTAGCGGCTTGCCTGTTCGCACAGGTAGACCACTTCGTCGTCGCCGACGCGGGTATCGCCGGGATCGCCAGGAAGCTCGACTTCGGTTGTGCCGATCAGCGTGAAGTTTTCTTCGTAAGGGATGGCAAAGATGATCCGCTTGTCCGGGTTTTGGAAAAGGTAGGCGTGATCGTGTTCGAAACAACGCGGCACGATAATGTGGCTGCCTTTGACCAACCGGAGGTTTTTGGTCACAAGCGCTTCGCCGTGGGCCGCTTTGGCGGCACCGCGCAAAAAGGATTCCGCCCACGGCCCCGCGGCATTGACGAGCGCCCGGGCGGTGATTGTCTGTTCAATTCCGCCGGTGGTTCGCAGGGAAGCCGTCCACCCCTTTTCAGTGCGCTGCGCTGTGGTGCAGCGGGTGCGCGTGAGAATTCGCGCCCCGTGGGCTTGGGCATCGAGCGCATTGAGAATCACCAGACGCGCGTCATCTACCCATCCATCGGAATAGACAAAGCCGCGGGTAAAGCGCTCCTGTAGTGGTGCGCCCAACGGATTGCTGCGTAGATTCACTCCACTGGAACCCGGCAGCACGTCACGCCATGCGAGATGGTCATACAGAAAAAGACCTAAGCGGATCAACCAGGCCGGCCGCATCGACGGATCGTGTGGCATGACAAAGCGTAGCGGTCGCATGATGTGCGGTGCGCTCTTAAGCAGGACTTCGCGTTCCAGCAGCGATTTTCGCACGAGTGAAAACTCGTAGTACTCCAGGTAGCGCAAGCCACCGTGGATCAACTTGGTCGAGGATGACGATGTATGGGCGCCCAGATCGTCCTTTTCGACCAACACGACCTTCATGCCCCGACCGGCAAGATCACGCGCAATGCCAGCACCGTTTATGCCGCCACCGACTACCAACACGTCGCAGGCATGAGCATCTGGCGCCTCAAACCCGCTGAGGGGGCCACCAGAGGCGTGATTGGTCATGCATTCTCCTCGTCAGACAGGCGCCCTGCCCCTTGAAAAAGAGCTTCGGGCGACGTTCGTTGTAAGTTCGTTACAGCGCGTTGTTGTGCGTTTTACATAGTTTGTTAAAAAAACGCAAGCTCTATTTGAAGCGTAATGTTGTGTTTTGTGTTCAGTTTATCTATTCTCGCGGTGTGTTCATATTTTTGAGTGCGTTGAATGACCCCGAATCCGCGGCAGCTTGAATTGCTGGAGCTAGTACAAGAACGGGGTACCGTATCGGTTGAAGACCTTGCGGCTTTGTTCGGTGTGGCACTGCAAACAGTTCGACGCGACGTCAAGCTGCTATCGGATGCCGGCCTGCTGGCGCGTTTTCACGGGGGAGTACGAGTGCCGAGCTCGACCACCGAAAACCTCGCCTACCGGCAGCGTCAGTTGCTCAATGAAGCCGCCAAGCAGCGCATCGCGCGCGCGGTCGCCCAGGCGGTTCCTGAGGGCTGCTCGCTGATCATCAACATCGGCACGACCACTGAAGCCATTGCGCGCGAATTGTTGCACCACAAAAACTTGCGCGTGATCACCAACAACTTGAACGTGGCAGCCATCCTTTCGGACAACACGAATTGCGAGGTTATCGTTACGGGCGGCGTAGTACGCTCGCGGGACCGCGGCATCGTCGGCGAAGCCACCGTCGATTTCATCCGCCAATTCAAGGTTGATATTGGCTTGATCGGTATCTCGGGAATCGAGGCCGACGGCAGTCTGCGCGATTTCGATTACCGCGAGGTGAAGGTAGCGCAGACCATCATTCAGCACTCACGTGAAGTATGGCTGGCAGCGGACAACAGCAAGTTCAACCGTCCGGCGATGGTGGAACTGGCGCGCCTGAATCAGGTGGACATGTTGTTCACCGACATGCCACCGCCCAGCCCTTTTCCCGACTTGATGTCCGATGCGGGGGTTACCTGCGTCGTTGCATCTTGACGGCTTAAGCCGCGAACACTCTCTCTAGCCAAGTAAATCCCGCCTTCCGGAGAACCAGCGCATGAGTCGCCCGCAATTTCTGCTTGCCCTGGACCAGGGAACCTCCAGTTCGCGAAGCATCGTGTTCGATGTGAAAGGACAAATTGTTGCCAAGGCACAGCGCGAGTTCCGTCAGATATATCCCCAGCCGGGCTGGGTGGAACACGACCCGAACGAGATATGGATCAGCCAGATTGCCACCGCGCAAGAGGCCTTGGCCCAAGCCGGTATTCGTGCCACGGACCTTGCTTCGATCGGCATTACCAACCAACGCGAAACCACGCTGGTATGGAACCGCGCGACGGGTGAGCCGCTGTGCAACGCCATTGTCTGGCAGGACCGACGTGGCGAGGCCGCCTGCGCGACATTGCGCAAGGACGGCTGGGAGGCAACTATTCGCGAAAAGACCGGCCTGATCATCGATTCCTATTTTTCCGCCACCAAGTTGAAATGGATTTTCGACAATATTTCCGGCGCCCGTTCCGCGGCGCACAAAGGCGAGTTGGTCTTCGGCACGGTTGACAGCTGGCTGGTCTGGCGGCTGACCGGCGGCGCGGTGCATGCCACCGACGTGTGCAATGCTGCACGCACAATGCTGTTCGACGTACATACCAACCAGTGGGATAGCGAGTTGCTGGAGTTGTTCGATGTTCCTCGCGGGATGCTGCCGGCGGTTTACCCCTCAAGCCATGTGTATGGACACACTCAGGCCGATTTGTTGGGCGCACCCGTGGCCATCGGCGGCATCGCCGGCGACCAGCAGGCCGCGCTGTTCGGGCAAGCGTGTTTTCGTTCCGGCATGGCAAAAAATACTTACGGTACGGGCTGCTTCATGCTCGTCCATACCGGATCCCATTTCCATACCAGCACCAATGGGCTCGTCACCACCAGCGCTGCGCAGCTCACAAGCACGCCGCAATTCGCTCTGGAGGGAAGCGTGTTCATCGGCGGTGCCGTCGTCCAGTGGTTACGCGACGGGCTCAAGGCGATCAAGCAAAGCGATGCCGTTGAAGGCCTTGCCGAAAGCGTGCCGGACAGTGGCGGCGTATCTTTTGTCCCTGCGTTTACCGGCCTCGGCGCGCCCTACTGGAAGCCCGAGGCGCGTGGCGCCATCGTAGGTCTGACGCGCGGTACGACGCTGGCGCATATTGCCCGAGCCGCTCTGGAAAGTATCGCGTTCCAGAATGCCGCTCTGCTGCAGGCCATGAGTCGCGATGTCGCGGCGGCATCAGCGATGCCTGGCGACAACTTGCCGCCGTTGGCGGGTATTGATGAGCTTCGTGTCGATGGCGGAGCCTGCGTCAACGACTTGCTGATGCAGTTCCAGGCCGACCTGCTCGGCATTCCGGTGGTTCGACCGAAGGTCATCGAAACCACTGCGCTTGGCGCAGCCTACTTGGCCGGTCTGTCTTGTGGTGTCTACAGCAATCTCGATGAACTCGCTGCCCAATGGCAGGTGGAACGAAGTTTTTATCCCACCATGTCGCGGGACCGCGCGGCCGAACTGATGCGGAACTGGGAGCACGCCGTGGCGCAGACCACGCTTTAGAGTCGCTCGGCAAGAATCCGCGTAACTTCCTCGTCCGTCAGCACGATGGGGTTGGTCTTCATGCTGCTGCCGCGACTGTTGGCAACGATGCGCGGAAAGTCGGCGCTGGTGACACGGCAAGTCGAAAGACGTGGTATTGCCAGGGTCCGCTCCCACTGCCGCAGCGTCGCCACCAGATAGCTGCGGGCTTCCGCACCATTCAAGCCTTTCTGCATGGCAAAGCGACGGCCAATCTCCGCGTACTTTCTCAGCGCCGGATTGTCGGGTTCCCGCGTTTCCATCGCCTCGATGTTGATCGCCGTGGCCGTGGCCACCAGCGTGCCGCAGGCGACGCCGTGCGCTATCGGGAAGAATGCGCCGAGCGGCGCGGCGAGGCCATGCACCGAACCCAATCCGGTCTGCGCCAGGCAGATCCCTGACATCAGCGAGGCGTAGGCCATTTTCTCGCGGCTCGCCGCGGATTGGTCGGCATGCAGCGGCAGCAGTGCATCCTTGGCGGCCATGATTCCCGAGCGTGCCAGCGCATCGGTCATTGGGTTGCTGCGCGTCGATACGAAGGACTCGAGCAGTTGCGTGAAGGCATCCATGCCGTCGGCGGCGATCAGTTGAGGCGGGCAGGTGGCGATTAGATCGGGATCGACAATCGCCCATTCGGCCAGCAGTTTTTCGTCGCGGAAGGACTTCTTGAACTGTCCCTCAAGTGACAACACTGCGTTCTTGGTAGCCTCCGAGCCGGTGCCAGCCGTGGTTGGTACAGCTATCAAGGGCGTCGAGGGACCGGCGTAGGGAAGTTCGGGACCAACGCCCTCGAGATGATCCATCACCGAATTGCCGGGCTTAAGCATCCCAGCGATGGCCTTCGCCGCATCGAGCGCACTGCCACCCCCGATACCAATCACGGCGTCAAAGGCTTTACCTTGCAGTGCCGACACAGTGGCGTCGATAAAAGTTGGCGCCGGCTCGACGGCGATCTTGACAATTTCCCAGCTACAGCCGCGCTGGCGTAACGCTTCGAACAGCAGCGTCGAGTGCGCCGAGGCGAGAAAACTCTGCGCGCCCGTGACGAGCAGCAGATGCCGTCCATAGCCGGCGGCAATGTCCGGCAGCTTTCTCAGGGAGCCGCTACCGAACTCGATTCGCGGCAGACCTTCAATGGAAAATGAATTCACGTTCATAAGGGGCTCTGCGACAGAAAGTACAGCGATGCTAACGCAACCCCAGTGGCCTGCAAAACAAATGGGGGATCTCGGGTGGCCGCCTTCGACTCTTAACCCATTGCTTCGATTGGAAGTGCTGCAAGCTCCCACTCCAGATTCGTAGGCGCTACGCGGCGACACACGCTTGCCGACAATAATCGCTTGTAACGCTTTTAGATTATCGGATCCATATGGTTTCGGTGACACGCTAGTCACATCCATGAAAGGCAAGATACACAGCACGGGGAATTCAATGATCGTTGAATAGCCAGCCGTAGCGAATGTCCGGACTCGCTGCGTTGTCTAAGTTCAGGCGAAGAAAATATGTAAGACCGATTCAATGACCGGTTCCGAGCAATCAGGCAAGACCAATGGCCGCAATGGAGAAGAGTCGCCACAGTCCGCTCCTGGCCGGTTGGGTGAGTAGGCGTTTCAGCCAGTAAGCCGACACTCCCCGACACCTAAAATTTTCAATGGCTGCAATGTGGCTGCATGTGACTGCTGATTAGACTTCTGTGACGAACTGCTCGCGCGGACGGCGTACCTTCTTGAGTTTAACCAGCCAGTCACCTTCTTCTTGGCGATAGCCCAAGGGAAGAATCGCCACACTACGCAGACCCCGCGCAGGCAGACTCAGAATCTCGTCGAGTGCCTTGGGGTCGAACCCTTCCATGGGGGTGCCATCCACTTCTTCAAAGGCCGCTGCGATCAATGCCGCCGACAGCCCAATATAGGCTTGCCGTGCGGTGTGCTGGAAGTTGACCTCTGCGCTGCGCTGCGGGTAGCTATCCAGCAGCATGTTCCGGTAGTTCTCCCACCCTTCATTCTTGACGCCACGCACCTCGTTGGTCAGGTCAAACATGTGATTGATACGCTCAGGTGTGTAGTTATCCCATGCGGCAAAGACCAGCAAGTGCGAGCAATCCGTTATCTGACTCTGGTTCCACGCGATAGGCTTAATGCGTGTGCGCACCTCGGCACTGGTGACCACCACAATCTCGAAGGGTTGCAGCCCGCTCGAAGTGGGAGCCAAACGGGCAGCTTCAAGGATGCGCTCAACCTTTTCTTGCGACACCCTTTTGCCCGGGTTCATCTTCTTGGTGGCGTAGCGCCAATTCAAGCAATCAATCAACGCGGTAGTTTGGGGCATGAGAGATTTCCTTGGTTTGAGATTTAGGGGTTGCATTACGCAAGTAATGGCCGAGAGCCAGCTACGACGTTTTATAGGGTATCGGCCAGATGCAGCCAAATTTCATTTCGCCGCAAGAACCATGGCGTGAAGGGGGCGTTGTAGCGGGAGTAAATGGGTTCGCCCACCCAATTCAGATTGGCCGCGCGCAAAGCAGTCTGCAGTTCGGCCAAGTGCTGGTTATAGTTGGCATCTGACCAAAATCCCGAATAACGAATGACCGCCACGCGACTGGGTGCAATGTCGCGCAGTGTAACCCGCGTATCTAGAGGCTCGGGGGCGCTGGCTCGTGTTACGCCTTTTGGCAGCACGAACTGAACCCGAAAGCCGCCAGGTGCGACTGTTTGGGTGACGGGTGCGGTCATCTCTAGCGTGACCGGCTCAGCGGCCTGCGTGACCGGTGCAGTCATGGCAAACTTTTGTGTGCCCGTGTTCTTGCCAAAGATGTAGCCCGCCAGAATCGGAAAGGCCAGATTCCCAGCTTCTTCAGCTGGCCCAGGCACTACGACCTCGGCGACTGAGTATGTTGCATATTCGCGTAGTTCGATATTGTCGAGCGTCTGGACTACCTTGTAGTCGGGCTCTTCTGTGGCATGGCTGGGCATAGGATGGACGAACAAGATGAGAGCAGATAGTGCAGCCCAAGCGGTGACATGGGACATCACGCATTTTTTGAGCTGCACGCCATGCAGCAATTGCCAGTCCATATTTATATTCCGTGTTCTAGGTGGCTATGGGTTTGCAGTATGGGGTATTCATGAATGATTGAACGTGCGATAGCGAACATGAAGCGCCGAATGTACATATTTCAGCCTCATTGCAATGTTTGGCGACTGTTCCACTCGAATACCCGCCACTGAACCGCTGATGGCTCGACCGGTAGCAGAGGACACAGTCCGGCAATAGACTGATAAACCAAGCGGTCGTTCGAGTTGACTTGCGAACCTACGACCGCTGGCCTGCCGGACGTCTGCAATCCCCCGCGACACAGCCATGTGTCAGTTGTTAGACAAAAGCCTACGTAATCCCAATAAACCAAGGAGCGGGCCTGGCAGCAATAGCCAAGCGATGTCGGCACCCCAATCAACTAGCCAACGTATACTAAGTTGTATGGAGATCATGGTTATAGCAAAGCCGATGGCATTTTGAAAAGCGAGTGCACTACCAACTATATCTGGCGGGCAGGCACGAGCCGACATTGCCGAAAAATGGGGCGAATCCGCTACCACGCTAGCTCCCCAGAGGAGGAGCAAAGCAATCTTTGCCGAACTCGGCCAGTCGCTTGTGAGAGGATATAAAGTGCAACACAAGGCAGATATGGCGAGCGCTGAGGCCGCAACACGGGCGCTACCGATACGCTTGCTCCACCACCCACCTAGTATGCAACCACCTGCACCGATACCGATGATCAGGAAAGCGAAGCCGAAAAGAGGGGGCGTTGCTTGTTTAGCTAACCCTGATAGAACAACAAACGCAGGCACCAGTGTCCAAAAGGCATAGAGCTCCCACTGGTGGCCGAAATAACCGAATGCCGAAGCTCGAAATTTTGGGTCTGTAAATATTAGCAATACGCGCCCAAGCCGTAGAGGAGGTGAGTCGTGACGCCTCCTAAGATGCGGCCCATCACCAAGGAAAAAGATCATTACTGCAGCAAGGAGTGCCAAACAAGAGGATATTGTTAAGGTTAATTGCCATGATGCGCTTTCACCAAAAAAACGGATTCCATGCGGCAAAGCGGTGCCTAGAGTGAGCATGCCAACCAGCCAAGCTAGCGCTACACCTGCTCGCTCTGGCACCCAACTCACCACCAGTTTCATCCCAAGCGGATAAATTCCAGCCAAACAGAGCCCTACCGAGAAACGCAGCAATACCCCACTGGCCATGCCGACCGAAAGCCAAGCGAATGCAGTGTTGAGTAGCGCTCCAAGCGTGGCACAGACTGCAAAGATGCGACTTGCAGGGAATCGGTCGGCAAGTCCAGAAATTGAGAGGCTTAGCGTACCTACGATAAATCCGAGCTGAACGGCATTGGTCAGTGTGCCAATGTCTGCCGGTGTAATACCCCAACTGCGAATCAGGTCATCTGCAGCACTATTAGCGGAAAACCACAAGGAAGTGCCGAAAAGTTGAGCGATAACAATCAGAAATACCGGGTGCCGCATATTGGCAAATCGGGAATAAAGAAAAGAGAGCAGGATAGCGCGAAAATACGCCTCTTATGAGCCTCGCCACATTTGATCTCCAACACACCGGCATCTGCCAAAGGTGCTTCGCTCAGCATAAGTTGTAATTCATTCTACAAAAAGTTGCCGTAAAGCCTGACCGGCAGCTAACCGCCTCATTGCCGACTGAGTCAGCCAGCAAGCCGAACGGCGGCAGTGGCCGAGCAGGAGACTGACGACTGTAGCAATTGATGGCGGCTTAGGGATCAGTTACCCGCCGTTCGAGCCAGACAACCTTTTACCGTCGCTATGACCGTTGCTGGCCGCATCCGGCCATTATCCGCGCATGGCTACGCTCTTACGATCGGTAAGTCTTCCCATCGGGTCGTGTATTGCGGACTGAGACGCCCTCGCGTCACCACCCAGTCTCGCCTCGCATTTTTCAAGCTTGACGAACCTAGCTGAATTGCGCCGCGCCCAAAGCGTGCATTGATCACGTCCAGCGTTTTAGAAATAATCCCCGAATCGACGGAGTCGTTCTGCTCAAACAGTTCCCCCTGACACACCGACTCCGGTGCCAGATCCAGCAGCATGACACCCGCCTTGCTTAACTGGAAGCCGGGCTGGTAAATCTGCTTGATCCCTCGTATTGCTGCCTGGACCAGAGGCCGCGTGTCAGATGTTGGTCGTGGCAATGCAACCACCACGCTACGTGAGAAGTGTGGCCCAGAACGAAACGGCGAGGTATGAGCAAACACGCTCACCTGCCGGGTCACGCTCCCTTGCTGGCGGAGCTTTTCTGCCGCACGCACCGTGAAGCTGGTGACGGCGTCAATCAGTCCATCCAGATCACTGATCGGGTGGCCAAAGCTTCGCGTATGGGCAATTTGCTTCTTGGGGGGCGGAGCGTCCTCAATCGCCAGACAGGACTCGCCTTGCAACTCGCGAACGGTGCGCTCCAGCACGACACTCCATCGCTCGCGCACCAAGGACGGGCTCATACGCGCCAGATTGAGGGCAGTCAAAACGCCAGCATCACGCAACTGCTTGCCAATCCGTGGGCCGACACCCCAGACATCCCCAACCTCAGTCGCCGCCATCACGGCCTCTCTGGTGGCCAATGGCAAGACCGCCAGGTTACATACCGTGGCGAGTTCGGACGGATAGCTGCCGGGCTTGCGCTCAGCCGACTTGGCAATGTGATTGGCCAGTTTTGCCAGCGTTTTGGTCAGACCGATACCAACCCCACACGGAATACCGATCCAATCGAGTATCCGATTGCGAACGGTCCATGCCCGGAGCCCAACGTCATCGCGCACGCCATGCAAACCGATAAAGGATTCGTCAATGCTGTATATCTCCTGAGTCGGCCCGAGATCCGCAGCGATCCGCATCATGCGCGCGCTCATGTCACCATAAAGGGTGAAATTCGCTGAGAAACCGATCAGGCCTGCCTCCTTTTCCAGATGCCGGATCTGGAACCAGGGCGCACCCATCTTGATGCCCAACGCTTTCGCCTCATTGCTGCGGGCAATCGCGCATCCGTCATTTGACGACAAGACAACCACAGGGCGCCCGTTGAGACTGGGCTGGAATACCCGCTCACAACTGACGTAGAAATTGTTGCCATCCACCAGGGCGTACATAGCTGACTACGTTGGAGAGGATTCACTGCACGCTTCGCGAGCACGCAGGATTGAGACCACTTTGCCCGTGGCGATGCCATTCAGCACGGCCACCTCGTTCAGCAGCACTTGATTGACAGACGCAAGCTTCGCCAGTGCGGCCTTAGTCTCGGCAAGTTCCTGTCGTAGTGTCCGGTTGGACTCGCGTTCGCGCACCAGTTCGCCGTGTTTGGCATCCCGCTGGGTTCGTGTTGCCTTGCCTACCAAGCCCCGGATCTTCTCGGCGAGATCGGGATACGTGTTGTGAATCAGTGCAGGAGTGACCCCGGCCATGTTCGCCACAGCGGAAATTGACAACTTGCCTTGGCTTGCCTGTAACTGTTCAATGGCCTGCTGGATGCCGTCGATCGTCTGTTTTCGATTGTGCGCCTTTCGGTCACTCATCGCATACCCCCCCTGCCTGTGGTGAGAAGTTTGAAGACTCCGGCAACATGCCGAGGTCTGTCATGACCTGCTGTGCCCATTGAATGTCACGTTCGGCGCGTTGCCTAACTGCCGGCCCGGCATCGTCGATGGCCAGTAATTCGCGCTGCTGCTGATAGAGGCCTTGCCAGACATCGGCAAAGGACTCGTCAATGACGGCATTCTTGCAATCGACACATCGAGTTGCTTCGTACAGGCCGGCACCACCACAGCCTTTTTCCTGGGCCAGACACCAGCCGTGACCTGTGGCGCGGATATGAACGTAACTTGCCGTCTCAGCCAACAAGGCATGCCGACTCTCCAGGGCGATGGCACGAACTCGTTTGATGGCGCGTCCAGCGCCTCCACTTAACGGCTGGTCGCCGAGCCAGGATTCAATCAAGTCCACCTTGAAGTCAGCCATCTCGGCCAGGACTTCATCGAATAGGGCGGCATCCTGCATGGGATTGGAGGCATACAACTGCGTCATGCTCATGCTGGAATGCTTGAACTGCCATTTCAGGAAGACCAGCGACGCGCGACCCATGCGCGATTCGACAATATTTCGCGCATAGGTTCTCCGACACTGGTGCGGAGACAATAACCAAGATGTGCCAGCGGCCTTCGCCAGTCGCCGGAATGCGACCTTCGCACCCCCATTGGTCAATGCATCAACATGGTAATAGGCTGATTTCTGCTGACCGGACATGCTGGTGCACAGAAAGAGCTTGTTGGCGTTCCGTTTTGCTTTCGCTATCTGAAGCAATCGGTCCGTCAAACCGTGAGGATCGGACTCGCATTCCAGTTCCTCGATTTCTCTCACCAATTGTTCTTGCAGTGGTTGTGCATAGCGGCTCATCAACTCCAGAACCCTGACCGTGAGTTCCGGTACCAAAAACTCCACCTTGCCTTTCCCTGTCTTGTGTTCCGTCGTGGCGACCCAGTGATAGTCGACGCCATCCCGTCGTTCGCTACGCCAGGAACTTGTCTCGACCCCGATGGCCTCCTCATTACGCATGCCACTGGTAATCGACAGGACATACAGCGCCGCATCGCGGATGGAAACCAAGGCAGGATTTCGCAACCCCAATCGCCCCGCGTCACGCTCGTTCAGAGTGTCTGTTGCGTTCGCGAGAATCTGCTCGCAGTAATTAAAGACCTGAGCTTGGACATCTGGAGGAATGATGGGCGTTTTGCCAACCTCATTGCGTCCGGCCTGTTTTGCCAGTCCACTGACCCGCCAAAGCGAACTCGTACCCCATGGACAGTTCGCGAGAGGGAACGATGTCTCGTCACGAAACACCCACAGAAACTCCAGTATGCGCAAACTGTCATAGACACTATGTGCATTACGGACAAGTCGAGCCTTGATGTGATGAACATAGTTCGCCACATGAATTGGTTTCATGTGGTCGAATCGATGGACATTCACTGACATCAGCCAGCGCATCAGCGGAATGGCCGAGGCAATCGCTGTCTGACATACACCCATGGCGACCGGCGGCTTCGACCCCGGCAGGCCGCGCTTGAACCATGCATAGAGAACTGTCTTGCAGTCACTCACCAGGTCGTATGTGCAATCCTGTGGCCAAGGAATGTATTTCTGGCCATCTGCCACATTGGATTGTTCGAAGTAAGGCCTGAAATCCCAAATGACCTCGCCGAACGTCGACAGGGTGTGATTGACGCCATTCATGTCAGTAACCGCACTAATGACGATGCCTGCGCGAACTCGGTCAGGCAGGTCTTTGACGGATACTGGCTGTGTAGCCAGCAGGTCATAAGCCTTGAACGCATTGGAATTAGCCCCCATAGCGCGCCTCACGATGCGTCCGTACTTGTCGAAGGCGTAGTTCCCAGAAGGGATGAAGCTCCCTGTCGGCACGCTCTTTTGCTTGGGTAACCAACTCGGGCGTAAAGTGATCCGACACGATTCGGTCGATATGCGCGATCAGATCGTGATGGTGCATTTGCCACTGTTGCCAATCCGCTGCCGGGTAATAGTCAATCTCCGCCATCAGAAATCGTTGGAAGCTGAACAGGCGATGCAAGTCGTCGAGTGATCCAACAATGACGTAGCTGGGGCATCCCAGGCAATGCGTGAATTCCGTGCAATGTGTCGCACCATCTTTCGGCGCCCGCGCACCGTGCAAACTGTCATTGCAACTTCCCGTCGGTGTTGGGACGAGATGCGCTCCCCGCAGTTTTGCGGGCAAGGCAAGGCCAATGAATTTCGCCCCCTCGACCTTTGTCTGCTCATCGAGTCGCAAATAGTGGTTATCAGCCACCTGCGGGGTATGTCCCATTACGGCCGACACGGCCAGCAAATCGCCATTGCTCAGTTTCCAGAGCCGGTTTTCCATGGTTTTTCGTAGGCGCCCCAAGGTCACCCTGAGTGGCGTGCCGTCATCGGCGTGCAGTGCATGGCGCTTAACGATCTCTCTGGTGATCTCGGCCATGGTCCCCATCGTCAGGCAGAGTGTCTGTCCATTGCCTTGCCCGCGTTGTGCCGAGCGGTATAGCCAGAGCCGATCTTTGATCGACTCGGGGGTATTGACGGCCAGCTCTTGCGTCATTTCCAAAGCCCGTCTGAGTACGGCAACACCATCCATGGGAATGGGGGATGTCTGATCGTGAATATCGGTCTGGCGCAATGTGGTCGACTGCGCACCTTTTCCCCTGCGCTTGAATGTTCTGACCAACATGAGGTTGGGCATAAACGGATGGGGTGACAAGCAGTCACGTTTCATTTCCAGCAGTGGCGTCGCATTGATGCCGGAGCGCATGCCGATCAGGAGGAGGAGCACCACAGTCGCTTCTGATTCCAAGCCGCTAAAACGTTTGTGGTGGATGGCAACGAGGTCCGACTTGAGCGCTGTCGCCAATCGCTGCATCTCCGTTTGGCTCAGCGGCAATTCGCCTCGCGTGGCAGTTCCATTCATCGGAAACGGATTGGCAGGTAGCAATGCCTCTGCGCTGTTCTCGATGAACCCGTAGTCGATCAGACCGACGATTACTGATTTGAAGGCTGAGTAATAGTTTTTCGCGGTCGATCCGTTGGGATATTTGGCTTTGAGCCAGCGTATGTACCGTTCGACATCGGCGCGGGTCAGATCAGAGGGACGCGCAGGCATCACGCCGACCTGATTCTCGACCAGGTACGGGAAGAACACTTTGATTCCGTTGGACGCAAAGCTGACGATCGTGGCGACCGAGTAGTTGCTGCTGTCGAGACGCGCCTTCACTACTGTCGCTGCCGCCCAGATCCAGGCATCGAATCCGTGCCCCAGCCACGGGCTAAGATCGATACGGTTATGGCTTCGTGGATTGGCCGGTAGCATGACTATCGCGTCTGTGTCGTTTGCACCAGAGGGAACCGGGACTGCTATTCCAGGCATCTTGGCTCTGTAGTCTTTGACACGGGCCATCACTGAATCCCGCTCGCCATTTCACCGTGTCCGGTGGTGGCAAATAGCATGTCCAGTTCGTCCTCGTGGGCCAATACGATCTGGGCATCCAACTGGTTAATCAAATGCAGGTAGATCGCTGTGGTTTGCACGTCGGAATGCCCCATCCGGTCACGCACGTATAGCAACGGCTCCCCATGGAATTCAAGGCTCTTACGCAGTGCCGACAGCGTGTATGTTCCGTAGGTGTGGCGCAGCATGTGTGCCCGCACCTGAAATCCGACTTTTTTCTCGATGGCCTTCATCGCATCGACGACGGCGCTCTTGGAGAATTCGTGTCCAAGTTCAGTCAATACCAAGGCCGCCAGATTCAATCCGGATCGCCGACGCCGAATCTCACGCTGGTGCAGGGAATACGCCCACATGTCTTCCATCAGAGACCAAGGCACATCGATGCTCCTGGGCTTCTCGTATTTGATGTGCATATCCGCAGGCTCCAGAAGAATGCGGATCATCTGGCCGGTGCGCAGATCCGAGCGGGATCTGGGGTTAAAGACATAGGCGAGCGGAAATGAGCGCGCTTCACACGATCGCATGCCGGTGCGGACCATCAGGTTGAATAGAAGCGCGTGGCTTGGGTCAAGTTGGGTGCCGAGACATTGTCGAACCTGCGTCTTGGTCAGCAATTTGATTGTGGTTTTGCGCTCGCGGGCCATGACGGCCGGCTTTTGCACGAAGCCGCCAGATCGATCAACATGGGAAAGAAATCCCTGATGCGCGGGTGTTCGCACATCGCGAAACCCAAATGGCAGGTGGGCGATATAGCCTTGGCGCTTGCACCAGTCATAGAACCGTACGATCAAGTTCAAGCGCTTGTTGACGGTATTGGGACTCAAGGCCAGCTCACCAAGCGACCAGTCGCGATAACGCGCGACAACACTTAGTCCGTGCGGCTTTTGTTCCTCATCCCATTGAAGTTCATTCGCGGCAAGGAAAGCAAAGTAGTCGTACAGGCGCCGCCCGTAAGCTTCCCACGTGAGCTTGCTCTCGACACCGCCGTGGGTTATCAATGCCTGCCATAGAAAGGAGTGTGCCGGCTCCATGGGCCACCCGTCTTCATTGAGAAGCAGGGGAAATCCGGCAAAAGATCGACCGGCGATCAAAAAATCAGAGGTCGCCATGACAAGCCTCATATACCCATCTCTTTCAGGACCGTGATCGCCGCCTTGAATTTGAGTGTGTAGAGATGCATGATCAGGTCGATGGCGCCACCACCACCGCGTTCCATGCGTACATCCCAAAATTTTGGGCCGGTGCACAAGAACTCCCAGTCACGGCCTGCGACATGTACGTGCCAACGGGTAGTCTGATGACTTGATCGTGGATGGAATGATGGGTCTTCTTTGATGTGGTCGGCCAACAAGCGCAGGACATGGATGGATTCCATCTCCCGCCATCGCAGCAACGCCAAGTTATCCACAGATGCCATTCGTGCCGACTCCTCCCCCGGACCCCCACCTGCTACTCGTCTCATAGAGACGAGAAAATCAACCCCCAAAACCCAAACCCAACACCCTCCGGGGGCATATCACGGCACTAACAATCTTGCCCCTTCAGATCGTTGTTGGACAGCACGACGACGGGGCGGCCCTCCAGCTTCGGGTCGAAGACGCGCTCGCAGGAGACGTAGAAGTTGTTGCCGTCGACTAGCGCAAAGCTCATCTCACGCGGTGGATGACGCTGGTGACGACGCCCCACACCGTCAGCTCCTGGCCGTCCTTGAACTCGATGGGCGCGCAGCCGGGGTGCTCGGGCAGCAGGCGCACGGTGCCGCCGCGGCGCGACAGGCGCTTGACGGTGAGCTCGCCGTCGACCACCGCGACGACGATGTCGCCGTCGCCGGCTTCGAGCGAGCGGTCGACCACCAGCAGGTCGCCGTCGCGGATGCCGGCGCCGGTCATGGAGTGGCCCTTGACGCGCACGAAGAAGGTCGCCTCGCGGTGGGCGATGAGGTGCTCGTTCAGGTCGAGGCTGCACTCGACGTAGTCGTCGGCCGGCGAGGGAAAGCCGGCCGGCACGCGCGAGAGAAAAAGGGGCCGCGCCGCGCGGGGCGGGTTGGGGGAAGGGATCGAGATCATGGTGTTTGGCCTACCGAATGATCGTTCGATGATACGGCCTGGCAGGGGTCACTGTGTGAGCCACTGTTTCTTAAGCGGTTTTCCTCTCAGAAATATTCCAAAACGCCCCTAGTCACCTCTGTAGCCTTGAATAGGCAATTGATAAGGAGATGACATGGATATCGAAGCTTTTCACCAGCCGTCAGCGATCGCGCTCTCGATGACGGAGTGGCAGTTCATCGTGGGTTGCCTGCTGGGTGCGGGTGTTGGCATCACGTTCAGCAGGAACGGGATCATGCTGACCGATCCGAAGACACGCTGGCTCTTCATTTCGCTCATGGTTGGCTTCGCCAGCCTGTGGGGAATCGTCTGCAGCCTTCCTCAACGGCTGATGGGGGCGCAAAAGACATGTTTGAACCGCTTTTCTACTACGGAACCGGCGTCGTTTCATTTTGGGGCGCGGTGGTGTTCATCGCGGGATGGGTGATTTTGCAAATGCCAACCGAGGAAGACGAGGACGATGAATAAGAACAAGAGCCGCCCCATACCGGGAATGACAGCCAGGGCGAAGGGAACAATGCTGGGGGCGCTGCTGGTTACGCTGGCATCAACCCCTCCAGCCAGGGAAGAAACCCTGCCGGTCAGGTCTGGCTCGGTTCATCGAGAAGAAATGGCTTTTGTCGTCTGCAATTTCCCTGGCCCGGATCTTCAGCCAGTGGATGTCCGGCCGGTCGAGATCGATATCAAGGGATCAAAGGTGGTCGCCCTCTGGCGCAGCCAGTTTCCGGACGACTAATCGCCTGCCATCGAAATTCAATTCATTTAAGGGAAACATGAACTCACTGCTGAGAAACCTCTGCATCACAACCTTGTGCTTTGTTTCCTTTGGAGTAGCTGCACAAGGCGCTCCCTTCCTCGAAGTCAGGTGCGGCAAATATCTGAAAGCCGCGCCGAAGGACAAGGCACAGCTGGATGGAGTAATCATTGGGTATTTTCAAGGGTACAACCAGGGCGTCGTGTTTGGCAGTAACGACGACAGTCGGGCGCTCACGTTACGTGGCGCCTCCACCAAGGACATGTTCCAGTTCGTCCAGCCTATTGCAGCAACCATCCTGAGGCGATGATTCAGGGACCGCTGCTGACATACATCATTGCGACGGAGGCTAACAGCCTTGATGTCTTGCGCACACTCAAGTGAAGAGAGCGGGGGAATCTTCCCCCGATTTCGTTGACACCTGAAGATCAGGTCGGCGTTGTACCCGCCTTCCCGGCCCGCTTGTCCGAAACCGCCGGGCTGCGGTTACTTCAATTCGTTCAAGCTGCGATTGGCCTGAGCGGGATCACGTTCCAGGTTCGCCCCGCCTCGCAAGCCAAGATGAAAGCCGCCCATTCGTCGAGGGCCTTGCGCCGTTCCTTCAAGTAATCGTGCTGGTCATAGACGCCCACCAGCCCACCTAGGGAATGATTCAGGCAGCGCTCGGCGACAATGATGTCTACGCCCATCGCGGCCAGATGGCTGCGCGCCGTGCTTCGCAGATCGTGCGGCGTGAAGCGCCGGCACTGTTCCCCAAGACTCTTGCATAGCCGGTTGATTGCGGCGTTCAACGTGGTCGACTCCATCGGGTAATCGCCCTCGGCGCGGCGGGAGCGCACCGGCAGCACATAGTGCGATTCGTAGGCAAGGTCATGCAGCTCGGCGAACCAACCGACAACCGCATCGGCCATGGGAATCACGAACCGCTTTCCGTTCTTGGAATCTTCTGGCGGAATCGTCCATTCCCGGCGTCCGAAGTCGACATGCGCCCACTCGGCGCGTGTCAGTTCGCCGATGCGCGTGCAGGTCGCCAGCAGCACCTTGATGGCGAGTTCATTCTGTCGCCCGATCTTGGGCAGCGCCGGCAGCATGGCGCGCAGTTCTGGCTCGGTCAGCTTAATGCGGGTGCGATTCACCGGGCGCGGCCCGATGACTGCCTTTGCCTTGACGTGGGCACAGGGGTTCGCTGCGACAACATGGCGGGCTACCGCATGCGCGAACACTTCGCGCACCGCAATCAGCACCAGTCGGGCGACGTGCAGTGATTTACCCGCCGCACGCTCGGTAATGTCGACAATATCCGCCGGGGTCACATCCTTCGCAGGCAAGTGGCCAATGATCGGTAGAACGTGTGCGCTCAGCTGCTGGCGCCGCTGCGATATGGTGCCCTCGGCCAGACGTTCCGCTGCCCGCGTCAGGTAGTCCTCTACCAGCTTGCGCACCGTCCAGGCGCGGGCCTCGGCTTGCTTGGCGCGCTGCTTTTCCCGCCCCACATCGACGCCGCCTTGAATCTTCGCCCTCGCCTCAAGGGCGCGCTCCCTCGCTTTGGTCAGGGGAATGTCGGGATAGCGGCCCAGGGTCATTTCCTTGCGCTTTCCGGCGACGTAGTAGCGCAGCACCCATGCCGCCGTGCCGCTGGCCGAAAGTGTGAAGGTCAGGCCGTCGCCGTCGGTCATCGCCAGCGGCCTGCCGGCCTTGACGCAGTTCCGCAACTGCACATCCTTGAGCTTGCCCATGTTCGCCCCCTATCCCCTTGGAATGGGTAGCTAGAGCATTCCTGGCTACCCATTCCCCGCCTAGCTACCCGTCTAGCTACCCATAAGTAGCCGGATTTCTGGCTACCTCTCTGGACATTATAGGACAAAAAAGCCAGCATTTACGCTGGCTTATGATGTTAATTCAGGATTACCCTGGACGTTGTTGGATATGTTTACAGGTTACAGAACGTCATCTCGAAGACGACGTCGCTGTCGGCCTGGCGCGGGCGAGCGTCCGTGCCGGGCGTGGTGAAGCGGATGTTGAGGGCGTACTTGTTGGCGCTGATTTCGGGCACGTAGGGCTCGCTGCGCCTGACGCGAAGGCGCACCATCTGCGCCGTGCGGCCGCCGAGCATGAGCTGGTAGGCGCCATGCTGCGCGACCTGTTCTTCCTGGCGGCCGGAGGCGCGCAACAGGCGCAGCACGATGGACAGGCCGTCGCGGATGGGCAGCATCGGGTTGAGCCATCCGGCCAGGTCGCGCTGGCGCGCAGCGACATCGCGGTGCAGCCAGTAGTGGTAAGAGGGCAGGTCAAACTCGCAAACGCCGCCGGGGATCGAGGCGCGGCTCTTGATGCTCATCAGCCAATCATTCTCGCGCAGGTAGTGGCCGATCTTGCCCTGCATGTTGAGCAGGGCGGCGCTCGCCTGCTCGATCTCATACAGGGCGCCGGAGAGCGCGGTTTCCGAAATGTCGGGGTTGTTGCGAAAGGACAGCAGGATCTGGCGCTGCCGCTCGAGTTCCTGCACGAGGTCGAACTTGAGATCGGCGCGGCTGGCGACATCGAGTATCTCGAACAGCGTCACCAGGGCAATGTGATGTTCCTGCGCGCCGTCGGCGCCGATGAAATGCCCGGTCTTGTCGAACAGGTCCTCCAAGCGCAACAGCGTGCGAATGCGCTCGTTGAGAGGATATTCGTAGGTGATCACGCCGCGCTGTGCCGTGGAGGAAATTCGGGCAATTCTGACCTATTCCCCGACAAAGTACAACAAGAACCCCCCGGAAACCTATGAAACTGCGGCCATTTCCAGATATTTTCGATGCAGAGCCTCGACCTGAGGGCGCAGCGCAGCCAGTTCGCCGCCATTGTCGATGACATCGTCAGCAACGGCCAGCCGCTGCGCGCGGCCAACCTGCGCCGCCATGATGGCGCGGGCCTCATCCTCGGAGAGCCCGCTTCGGGACATGACGCGCACCACCTGTATCTCTTCCGGGCAATCGACCACCACCACGCGTTGCACGCGTCTTCGGTAACCACCGGACTCGACCAGAAGGGGCACCACCAGGACGACATAGGGTGCGCGGGATGCGTCGCTGCGCCGGTCGGCTTCGGCGCGGATCATCGGATGCAGGATGCCTTCCAGGCGGGCTTTCGCCGGGGCGTCGGCGAAGACCTTGCGGCGCATGGCGGCACGGTCGAGTGCTCCGTTCTGCGCGATGACCCCGTCACCGAAAGCGGCGCGGATCGGCTCGATGGCAGGGCCACCTGGCGCCGTCAGTTCGTGGGCAATGACATCCGTATCCACCACGGCGGCACCGAGTTCCTCGAGGAGGTCGGCCGCCGCGCTCTTGCCGCTGCCGATGCCGCCGGTCAGCCCGACGATGTATGTCATGGCTTGGCAGCCGCGCAATCGGCTTTCGTGGCGGTCATGAATTCCGGCGGCAGGTCTGCCAGCGCCCTGGTCAGCTTGTCTGCGCTACCGCGTATCTCGACGACCATCTTGTCGCCGGCCGCTTCGCGAACCTGGATGCGCGCCGTTTTCACCTTCTTCTTCTGCAGGACGTCGAAATAGGCTTTCGCGCTTTCTTCGCTCTTGTAGAGGCCGAGCGAGATCGCATACTGGTTGGGGCCCGCCTCCCGCACGACATAGAAATCCTTGACCCCAAGCTTCGAGAGCTCGGCGGCTTTCTTGTCCGCTTGGGCGCCATTGGGCGAAGGCGGGATATGCAGCCACCAGGACTTCGGCTCCTGAAGAGGTCGCTGGTTGATCCGGAGTTGTGCGTCGCGCTCGGCAAGCAGTTCGACGAGCTTGCCCGCCGCATCGGGCTCCAGCCCGGTCAAGGCACGGCATGCTTCGCGGGGCAGTTCTGCCATCCTGGCGGGTGGCACACCCTTGCCGGCTATGCTCACCTTGCCGGAATCGATCTGCGCGGAAAGCCGTTCGGCCTCGCCCCCGCTGCCGGCATTGCCGAAATAACCCTGACCCCAAACGAACAGCAGCAGGTTCCCAAGCACCAGGAGAAAAAACGCGGTGCGCAGGACCTGCATGCTGTAGCGGCGGACGGCTTAGGCCGCGATCTTGGGCAGGCGCTTGAGGGCTTCCTTGACCGCCTCTTCCGGATAGTCGTAATCGACCAGTTCGCCGGCAAAGTACTTGTCGTAGGAGGACATGTCGAAATGGCCGTGGCCCGACAGGTTGAAGAACAGCGTCTTCGCCTCGCCGGTCTGCTTGCAGCGCAGCGCCTCGTCGATGCAGGCGCGGATGGCGTGGTTCGATTCCGGCGCCGGGATGATGCCTTCGGCGCGGGCGAACTGCACGCCGGCTTCGAAGGTGGCAATCTGCGGCACCGCCACCGCCTCGATCAGGCCCTCGTTGTAGAGCTGGCACACCAAGGGCGAGTCGCCGTGATAGCGCAGGCCGCCGGCATGGATCGAGGGCGGCATGAAGTCATGGCCGAGGGTGTACATCTTCATCAGCGGCGTGTAGCCGGAGACGTCTCCGAAGTCGTAGGCGTAGACACCCTTGGTCAGGCTCGGACAGGAACTCGGCTCGGCCGCCACCAGGCGCACCTTCTTGCCTGCCGCCTTGTCGGCAAGGAAGGGGAAGGCCGTGCCGGCGAAGTTGGAGCCGCCGCCGCAGCAGGCGAACACCATGTCGGGGTAGTCGCCAACCTTCTCGAACTGCTTCTTGGCTTCCAGGCCGATCACCGTCTGGTGCAAGCAGACGTGGTTCAGCACCGAGCCCAGGGAGTAATTGGTGTCCTTGCGCGAGGCCGCCTCCTCGACCGCTTCGGAGATGGCCAGGCCGAGCGAGCCGGGGTTGTTCGGGTCCGCCGCCAGCGCAGTGCGGCCGGCGTTGGTCATGTCGGTGGGCGATGCGAAGACTTCCGCGCCCCATGTCTGCATCATCGAGCGGCGGAAGGGCTTCTGGTTGTAGCTCACCTTCACCATGTACACGCGCACTTCGATGCCGAACATCTGGCCGGCGAAGGCGATTGAGGAACCCCACTGGCCGGCGCCGGTTTCGGTGGTCAGACGGTTGATGCCGACCATCTTGTTGAAGAAGGCCTGCGGCACGGAGGTGTTGACCTTGTGCGAACCGGCCGGGCTGACGCCTTCGTACTTGTAGTAGATCTTCGCCGGCGTACCGAGCATCTGCTCGAGGCGGCGGGCGCGGAACATCGGCGTCGGGCGCCACTGCTTGTAGATCTGGCGCACTTCTTCGGGAATCGGAATCCAGCGCTCGCCGGACATTTCCTGCTCGAGCAGCGGCCCGGGGAAGATGGCCAGCATCTGCTCGGGCGTGACCGGGTTGCCATCCGGCGCCAGCGGCGGCAGGGGCGGCTTCGGCATGTCGGCGACAACGTTGTACCAGTGGGTCGGAATATCGGCTTCGTTGAGCAAAATTTTGACGTCGGACATCTCTTTCCTCCTCGATTTATGGATTGTTTGCCAGGCCCTCGTCCTCACACCGTAGCCTGAATCGAACCGCCTTGCAGAATCACCTTAGCCCAAGTGAGGGAAAAATAATAGCCCGGGTATACTGCATACACAAGCCGTTCCCCAAGCCTTTCTACCCATAAGCTACATGCCCAACTCAAGCTTATGGGCAGCCTACCAGCGCATCCTGACGCTGTAGTCCAGTGTTACCTTGCTCTGGGCCGGAACATTCACCAGCCAGACGGCGGAATGGGCATCGCCCTTCGCATGCCTCTGGCTCTCGGAAAGCATTTCCCAATCCCCCGGCACCGGCTCGACCACCTTGACCGTCACCGCGACATCCTTGGCGTTGGCGAGCTCGATGCTGTAGGCACTTTCATAGACGGCATTCGGCGAACTGGCGATCTTGCGGAAGGCCGTCTGCTTGCGCGACGCCTTGACGTCGAAGGCATCGCCCAGCTTGAGGCGCACGACCTCGTTCTTCGCCGTATGGTCGATGCCGTCTTCGCCGATGAAGAGGGCATTGCCGCGCGCGTCCTTTTTGTAGACCCGCACGATGCCCTTGGGCAGCGGCTGGCCGAGGTCGCCGCCCTTGTTGTCGAACTCTACGAAGACGGCGACCTTGTGCTTGCGGCCCAGGTCGGAGTGGGCGCCGCGGTAGTACCAGTCCTGCCCGGCGAGGCGGTATTCCTTGCGCACGGGCACACTGGCGGCTGAGAGCAGCGCCACCTGCTTGGTCTGGTTGTCGAGGATCGTCGTCGGTCGCTGCAGGGAATAGAGGTGGTACTCGAAGAGCTGCTCGCGCGCCATCTCCGCAGCCGGCGCCGCCGCCATGGCCTTGGCCGCGAAGGCTTGTGGCCGCAGCTCGTCGCGCACGCGATTGACGTCGCCGGCCACCAGCTGCAGGCGGGCATTCTCGTAGCTCGAGCCGCTCTGGTTGGTCAGCGTCACCCAGCCGGCGAGATCGAGCTTCGACTCGTCGCCGGAGAGCTCCGCCACGTAGTCGGCGCGCCAGGAGAGGCCGCCGCTGAGATAGGACAGTTCCGCTGCCTGCCGACCTGCGACGGCGCTCTCCAGCTGCACCACCAGCGTCGGCCGCTCGCGCAGGTTGGGCGGAATCGCGCCGTAGGCGATGCGCCCCGGCACGCCGCTCTCGATACGGTCGGCGTACTTCAGCACCACGCCGCCGTTGGTCGCCAGCACCTCGGCCTGTTCGCGCGTCTCGGCGCCGGTTGCCGGATTCGTCCTGATCACCGTGACGCTGCGCCCGACATATTTCTCCAGCAGCTTCTGCGGCGTCAGCAGGTCGAAGTCGAAGTTCTGTTCGATCAGGCGCAGGCTGCCGCCGGACAACGCGCGCAGACTGGCGGTCTCCGGCCTCATCTTGGCGCTGACATCGCGCAGAGCGATGCTGTTGGCGCCGCGGTCGAGGGCGATGCGGCGCACTTCCTTGATGAGGGCCAGCGAATCGTTGTAAATGGTGACGGCGACCTCCTCGCGGTCGTCGGCACGGCTGACCTTCTCGGCGGCAACGGCGGAAATGGAAATGCCGGCGAGCAACGCCAGGACAGCGGCGCATTTGGCGGGACGAGTTTTCATACGGAACTCCTGTTGTCGGGACGGCCGTGTAAACGCCGCAGTCCCCGCTATGGGGTTAATTCACCGCCGATGCGTGCGAGACCTTCGAGCACGAGGTTGTCGATGCTCCGTTTCGGGACGCGCAGCAGATCGAAGAATTGCCCGGCTGCACCGCCGCTGACCAGGCAGACGGCGCCCGGATACGCCGACACCTGCTCGAACATGCGCTCGACAGCACCTGCCTGGGCATGCAGGCAACCGCTGACGATGGCGCTCATGGTGTTGCGCGGCAGACCGGCGAACCTACCATCGGCCATCGGCAGCTGCGCCGTGCCGGCGGCCAGCGCCCGGCACATCAGCTCGACGCCGGGCAGGATCAGGCCGCCCTGGAAGGTGCCTTCCGCATCGAGCACGTCGACCGTGGTTGCCGTGCCGGCGCTCACCGCCAGGCAGGCTCCGTCATGGAGCGCACGTGCACCGATCAGCGCCGCCCAGCGGTCGGCGCCCAGCTGTTCGGGCTTGTCGTAGAGATTGCGCACGCCACACTGGGCGGAATGACTTTTTACTTCGACCCACGGCATGCCGAGCAAAGTCAGCGCCGACAGCACGGTGCCGCCTGCCGGTTCGCCGGCCACATTGCAGACCACGGCGCGGGAGGCGCGCGGCTGCGCGCGAAGCAGGTCTGCCAGATTCGTCAATTCGGCATAATCGAGCAGGCCCTGGGCCAGCCATCGCACGCCATCATGCACGCCCCACTTGAGTCGCGTATTGCCGCAATCGATGGCCAGTATCATGCCGGCCTCAGGGACACATCCCCGCTGACAATGCGGCGAAGGCCCGACACGGTGTCGAGCAGCAGCGCTCCATCCCGATCCACGCCGATACAGCGGCCTTCGATCGGCTCGACGCCTTCGGCGAGGATGCGCACGAATTGTCCGGCATGCGCGTGACGGCTTTGCCACGCTTCGGCAAAAACCGAAAATCCGCTGCGCTCGAACGCGTCCAGCATGGCCGCCAGCGCCTTGAGAAGATTCGCCAGCAACAGATTGCGGGAGGGCGCGTAAGGCATCACCGAGGATAATGCGCCCGCCTCGATGTCGACGGCGTCTGCTATTTCCCGGGGCAGGTGAATATTGAGTCCGAGGCCGATTACCACAACATGACAGCCGCCCTCCGACACGGTCTCGACAAGGATGCCGCCCACCTTGGCACCGTCGGCGAGAACATCGTTCGGCCATTTCAGCTGCACACCGGCCGCGCCCATGTCCTCCAGCGCGCGCGCTGTTGCCACGCCCACTGCAAGGCTGAGGCCCGTGGGCGGCGGCATGCCGGCCGGAAAACGCCACAGCAGGGAGAAGGTCAGGCTGTCTCCCGGAGCGGAAAGCCAAACGCGGCCGCGCCGGCCGCGGCCGGCGGATTGCCGTTCGCAGACGACGACGCTGCCGGAAGCGGCGCCCTGCTGGGCGCGTTCGAGCAGCAGTGTGCTGGTCGACTCGCAGCTGTCGAGCAGCGAGATGGCGAAGCGCTCCGGCACTTGCAGTGCCGCTGCGATGACCGGCGTGCTCAATGGCTCGGAAGGATTCGCCTGCATGAAATGGCTTTTGTATTCGGACCGCTACTGCGCCGCATTATGCTGGAATTGCCCGTTTTTCGCCGTGACTTGGGGTGCACGCTCATTTACACTCGGTCCATGAGTCTGCCGCTTGCCGTTTGCAGCCGCTTTGCGCGCGCAGCCCTGTTGTTTGCCTGCTCGGCCTTGTTCGTCGGTTGCACCACCTCACCCACCAGCGGCCGGACGCAATTCAACATACTGCCCGGCGAGCTGGAAACCACTGTTCCGAGCCTGCGCTTCGACGTCAAGACCCTGCTGGCCAAAGGCGGAGATTTCTGCAGTGGGGAGGGAAACCCCTGCCCGGCCCAGGAAGCCGCCGACAAGCTGGCGCAGCGCATCGCCCCGATCGCCGAGCGCCTCGGTACCAAGGCGGCGGAACTGAGCCCGGAACTGGTCAGGCGCGTGCCGCATGTGGAAGTCTTCGTCGTGCCCAACGACTCCCCTTCCGTCAGTTCCAGCGCAGGGGGGAAAATCGCCGTCAGCTCGGGGCTTGCCCGGCTCGCCCTCACGGACACGGATCTGGCGCTGGCACTGGCGCGGGAATTCGGCCGGCTGGCGTCAGCGCATCACCGCGAGAGCGCATCGGCAGGACTGGCCGTCTCCCTGATCGCCGGCTCGCCGCTGACCGGCGCCTATCTGGCAACGACACTCCTCGCCGACATTCTTTTTCCGATGGGTGCGCTCGCCAGGCTAGGCATTTCGCTGCTTGCCTCGATGGGCACCGAGCAGCTGGTCGAAGCATCGCAGCAGGAAGAGGCGGACGCGTTCGCGGCAAAACTGATGCTGATGGCCGGCTACGATCCGCAGGAGCTTGCGGAACCGCGGGACGCGCTGAAAGGCACAGCAACGATAGGCTGGCTCTCTTCCTATTTCGTGTCCCGCACCAAGGTGGCGGCGATGGCGCAGCCCGATCCCTGGCCAGACGAGGCGCCGGCGCCGACTGCCATGGCGATCGCTCCCGAGCCTTGGCCCGACGAAGCGCTACCGGCAGTTGCCGTGGTACCCGATCCATGGCCGGACGAGGCGCCGACACCTGCGGCCGTAGTAGTCGCACTCGAGCCTTGGCCCGACGAGGCGCACACGCGGCCGGAGCCGCCGGCTGGGCCGGGCAAGACAGCATCGGGGCTCGTTGCCCAGCTTGCCGCATCCCAAACCGCGGTGGGCGACACAGGGAGTCCCCAGGTCGCACCATCCAAAATTCAAGCAACGAAGGCGCAGGGCAGAAAAAAACCCGCCGTGAAGAAACCCAAGAAAAAACCCCGCGTAACGGCAAAGAAGCAGCAACGATAGCGCTTCCTTGTTCGCCGTGCCGTCTTTCAGCGGCTGACTTTTGCCGGCGGCTCAGGGTCGTCGCCGTCGATTTCCATCCCCAGTTCCTGAATCTTGCGCGTGATCGTGTTGCGGCCAATGCCAAGCATCTGCGCCGCATCGATGCGCCGGCCGGCCGAAGCCAACAGGGCATGTCTGATCAGGGTGCGTTCGAACTCGCGCGCAAGGCTGTCCCAAACGACACCGGGGCGTCCCGCCAGCAGGCGATCGGCCTCGGCGCCAAGGGCCACCTTCCAGTCCGCCTCGGTTTCGCGCGGCGCCTGCTCGCGTAGCTCCGGCGGCAGATCGGCGATCTCGATCACCTGGCCGGGCGCCATGACGGTCAGCCAGTGACAGAGGTTCTCCAACTGGCGCACGTTGCCGGGAAAGACCAGGGCCGAGAGGAACTTGAGCGCGGCCTCCGACACGCGCTTCGGCTCCACGCCAAGGTCATGCGCGCTCTTGGCGAGAAAATGCTTCACCAGCAGGGGGACGTCCTCGCGCCGTTCGCGTAGCGGCGGCAGTCGCAGGCGGATGACGTTGAGACGATGGAAAAGGTCTTCGCGGAACAGGCCTTGCCGGACACGATCGTCGAGATTCTGGTGAGTGGCGGCAATGACGCGCACATTGGCCTTGATCGGCTGATGGCCACCGACGCGATAGAAGTTGCCGTCAGAGAGCACGCGAAGCAGGCGTGTCTGCAACTCCGCCGGCATGTCGCCGATTTCGTCGAGGAACAGCGTACCGCCCTCGGCCTGCTCGAAACGTCCGCGGCGCATGGCGGTGGCGCCGGTGAAGGCGCCGCGTTCGTGGCCGAACAATTCGGATTCGAGCAGGTCGCGCGGTATCGCCGCCGTGTTGATGGCGACGAAAGGCTTGTCCGCGCGCGGACTGTGGCGATGCAGCGCCCGTGCCACGAGTTCCTTGCCGGTGCCGGACTCGCCGTTGATCAGCACCGTGGCATGCGATTGCGACAGGCGGCCGATGGCGCGAAATACTTCCTGCATCGACGCCGCCTTGCCGAGTATCTCCGGCGCCATGGCGGAAGACTCGGGCACAACCTCCTGCCGCGTGGATTCGTCGATGGCGCGACGAACCAGGTCGAGCGCCTGATCGATGTCGAAGGGCTTGGGCAGATACTCGAAGGCTCCGCCCTGAAAGGCGGACACCGCGCTGTCGAGATCCGAGTAGGCGGTCATGATGATGACCGGAATGCCCGGAAAACGCGTCTTGACCTTCTGCAGCAGCGACAAACCTGACTCGCCCGGCATGCGGATGTCGGAGACCAGCACCTGCGGCGGCGGCGCGCCCGCATCGAGCGTGGCCAGTGCCTCGGCAGCCGAGCCGAAGCTCTTGAAAACGATTTCCTCGCGGGCCAACGCCTTCTCGAAGACCCAGCGGATGGAACGGTCGTCGTCGATGATCCAGACGGGATTCATTGGAATTCCTGTTGAGTAGTGTGGAGCGGCAGCAGCACCGAGAAGCAGGTGCGGCCCGGTCGGCTATCGACCTCGATGCTGCCGTGGTGCTGCTGAATGAAGTTTTGTGCCAGCGTGAGGCCCAGGCCGCTGCCGCCTTCCCGGCCCGAAACCAGTGGATAGAACATCTGATCGCGGATTGCCTCCGGAATGCCCGGACCGTTGTCGATCACCTGCAATTCCAGCGCCAGGCGGTAGCGCCGCTTGGCGAGGGTCACCTGCCTGCGCGCGCGCGTGCGCAGGATGATTTCCCCGCGACCCTCAAGAGCCTGCGCCGCATTGCGCACGATATTGAGAATGGCCTGAATGAACTGTTCGCGATCTCCCGTCAATTCGGGCAGGCTCGTGTCGTAATCGCGCCTCACCTCGACATCGGGAAACTCGGCCAGGATGAGCGCGCGCACCCGTTCGAGAATCTCATGAATACCGACCGGCTGGGGCTGCATCAGCCGGTGCGAACTGAGCAGGCGGTTCATCAGCTCCTGCAGGCGATCGGCTTCCTTGATAATGACCTGGGTGTACTCGCGCAATTGGGGATTGGCCAGCTCCCGCTCGAGCAATTGCGCCGAGCCGCGAATGCCGCCCAAAGGATTCTTGATTTCATGAGCGAGGTTGCGGATCAATTCGCGGTTGGCCTGCTGCTGCTCGGCCAGACGCTCTTCCCGCTCCGTCTTCAATTGCTGGTCGATATGGCGAAACTCAAGCAGCAGGCGGATAGTGCCGGCTTCCACCGGGGTCACCGTGCAGTCCAGATGCAGCGATTCGACGCCGTGTCGATGCGTCGTAAGGTTTTGCCCCGTGTAGCTCCAATTGTTGCTCAGGGCATTGACCAGCGCGGCGGCCAGTCCCGGCGGCTCGCCCAGCAATTGGGCCAGCGGCCTGCGCAACAACTGCCTGGCGCTGATGGCGAACAGGTTCTCTGCGGCGGGGTTGAGGTACTGGATGACCAGTTCAGCATCCAGCAAAATGACGGCCGATGAAAGCAGGTCCAATCCGGCGAAAGCGGTTACGGGGAGTTTTTCCGGTGCAGTCATGCAATCAGAGTAGCAAAAACCACACCATCGAGCCGGACCGGCTCGAAATTACCTGAGATTGCCGATTTCTCTCTTTAGCGCCTCGATATTGCGCTCATGCAGTGCCACCCTGTCCTTGTAGGGCTGTAGCCGGTCAAGCACGCGCTGGTAATTGCGTTCGTCTCCGGTACGAATGGCCTCCTGCTCGGCCAATTCCTTTTTTGACTGATCGAGGTTCTTCTGTTCCGCGGCAAGCTCCTGCTCGAGGATCGTTCGCCGGTCGTTGTCGCGCGCCTTCTGCGCGTCTCCGCTGACTTTCGGGAATCCTGCCGGCGAAGGCGTGTTCGCCGCCCGGCCAGGGACCGTGGAAACGCGCTGCTCGCGACTCAGCGCCGTGCATTTTGCCTTGGGGGAAGGCTTGGTATTCGTGTAGGTGACGTGGCCATCCTCGTCAACGCATTTGTAGACATCCGCCCAGACCGGCAAGGCGACCCAGGCTACAACCCAGATGGAAAAAAATTTCCAATTAATATTCATGATGTTCCGCCATAAAACGAGAACTTGCTTCAAGTGTAAGCCAAGACCAGCTCCTTTACAAACGCTTTCGGCATGCGACAAGTGGACAAAAAAAGGACGGCCGCAGCCGTCCTTTTCTGAGTCAAGCCGTATTACAGGCTGTAGTACATGTCGTACTCGATCGGATGCGTGGTCATGCGGAACCGCGTCACCTCCTCCATCTTCAGGTCGATGTAGGCATCGATCATTTCGTTGGAGAAGACGCCGCCGCGGGTAAGGAACTCACGATCCTTGTCGAGATAGTCCAGCGCCTGGTCGAGCGAGGAGCACACGGTCGGGATCTTGGCATCCTCTTCCGGTGCCAGGTCGTACAGGTTCTTGTCGGCGGGATCGCCCGGGTGGATCTTGTTCTGCACGCCATCCAAACCGGCCATCATCAAGGCGGTGAAGGCCAGGTAGGGGTTGGCGGTCGGATCCGGGAAACGCACCTCGATACGGCGCCCCTTGTCGCTCTGCACGTAGGGAATGCGGATCGAGGCGGAGCGGTTGCGGGCCGAGTAGGCCAGCTTAACCGGAGCCTCGAAACCAGGCACCAGGCGCTTGTAGGAGTTGGTGCCGGGGTTGGTGATGGCGTTGAGCGCACGCGCGTGCTTGATGATGCCCCCGATGTAGTACAACGCGAACTCGGACAGGCCAGCGTAGCCGTTGCCGGCAAACAGGTTCTTGCCACCCTTCCACACAGACTGGTGAACGTGCATGCCTGAACCATTGTCACCGACGATAGGCTTGGGCATGAAAGTGGCAGTCTTGCCATAGCTGTGGGCAACGTTGTGCACGACGTACTTCAGCACCTGGGTCTGGTCGGCGCGGCGCACCAGGGTATTGAACAGGGTGCCGATTTCGCACTGGCCGGCGGTGGCGACTTCGTGGTGATGCACTTCGACTTCGACGCCGCAAGCTTCCAGCGCCAGGCACATGGCAGCGCGGATGTCGTTCAGGCTGTCGACCGGCGGCACAGGGAAATAGCCGCCCTTGACGGTGGGACGGTGGCCGGAGTTGCCGCCATCGAACTTCTCGGCAGAGGCCCAGGCGGCCTCCTCGGAAAACACCTTGCTATAGGAGCCGGACATGTCCACGCTCCACTCGACCGAGTCGAAAACGAAGAACTCGGGCTCGGGGCCGAAATAGGCAACATCCCCCAGGCCGGTGGACTTCAGATAGGCCTCGGCTCTCTTGGCGATGGAGCGCGGATCGCGATCGTAGCCCTTGCCGTCGGCAGGCTCGACCACGTCGCATGACAACACCAGCGTAGTCTCGTCCATGAAGGGATCGATGTAGGCGGTCGCGGCATCCGGCATCAGCAGCATGTCAGACGCCTGGATGCCCTTCCAGCCGGCGATCGACGAACCGTCGAAAGCGTGGCCGGACTCGAATTTGTCGGCGCCGAATTGCTTGACCGGTACACCGACGTGCTGCTCCTTGCCGCGCGTGTCCGTGAAGCGGAAGTCGACGAACTTGACTTCCCTTTCCTTGACCAGTTTAAGAACGTCCTGAGGCGACATTACTTTCTCCTAGAGTTTGAACCGAATTCGGAAATTTGAATTGATACTTACAGCGTACTGGCGGCTTTAGCAGAAAATGTGCCAATGCCCCGGAAAAGGAACGCCATTGTGCCACAAGGGATAACTTCGCGAGACGAAAAAGCAACGGCACCAACGAGGTGCGGCCGGGGCGCGTTACGCACTATTTTGGTGCAATCCGGCAGTTCAGGGTAACTGCCCGGAAATGGGGTGTCATGGGCAGCCGACTTGCGATGCGCTGCTCCAGCCTGGCCACGCGTGCCGCGTCAAAACAGGTCCCCATTGGCAGGAAGACATCCACCTCGACGCGATTGCCAAGATAGTGCAGCACCGTCCTTTCAATCCCCGCCGCCTCCTCCCCAAGCAATTCATGGAGTTGCGCCATCAGCGCATCGCGATCGGGAAGGTCGGCGCTGCTACTCATCAAGGCCTGATCCTCCTCGGCATCAATATGCACCAGTACGTCGGCCACCTCGGGGTGGGCATCAAGTACCCGCTGTCGCGCGCGCTCGCCCAGGCGATGCCCCTCGGAGACGCTGACGCGAGGATCGACCAGGACATGGGCATCGACCAGCGCCTGGTGCGCCATGCGTCGAGTGCGTAACTCATGCAGACCCAAGACGCCCGGCGTGTCCAGCAACGTCCGGCGGATAGACTCGACTTTTTCCTTGTCCAGCCCGGTATCGATCAGTTCCTGCAGGGATTCCCAGCCCAGCTTCAGGCCCATGCGCAGGATCATGAAGCCCATGATGGCGGCAGCCAGGAGATCCAGGAACGTCCAACCCATCAGGGCGCCGGCGATGCCGGCAACGACAACCAAGGCCGAGGCGGCATCGGCACGCGTGTGCCAGGCATTGGCCGCCAGCATGGGCGATCGCAGGCGCTCGGCCACGCGCACAAGATAGCGGAAGAGCACTTCCTTGGATGCCGCCGTCGCAATCGCCACCCAAAGCGCGATCAGCTCAACCCGCGGCAGTTCCGCGACATGCTGCAGGCGCATGGTCGCTTCCCAGAGAATGCCGAAACCGATCAGGGCCAAGGATGCTCCGAGGATCAGCGTGGCCGCCGTTTCGACGCGGGCATGGCCGTAGGGGTGCTCGCGATCGGCCGGATGGCTGCCCTTGCGATTGGCGTAAAGAACAAGAAAGTCCGATAGCAGGTCGGAGAAGGAATGGATGCCGTGGGCGATCAGCGATTGCGAATGCGCCACCCAGCCGACGATCAGTTGGAGGACGGTCAAGGCGAGGTTGAGGGCCGCCGATATCCAAGTGGCGCGGCTCGCCTCCCGATAGCGTTTCTTGTCGACAGGCTCGACGTCCAGCAGGGATGACGGATGTGGGGTTTCTTCGACGGACATGGGGGCTTCACTTATACTTGCACCCTCATTCTAATCGTCTCGGCTGCAATGGGAAATCTCAGCGAAATACTGGCCCTGGCCCAGAAACGCGCCAAGGAACTGGGGCTGCCCTATGAAGGCGCGCTGACGCCCGGGGAGGCGCATGCCATCCTGCAGTTCGCGCCTGGAGCCAGGCTGGTGGATGTGCGCACACGGCCTGAGCTGGATTTCGTCGGCCGCATCCCGGGCGCCATCGAAATCGAATGGCAGTTCTACCCGGGCTATGCGCTGAACGCGCATTTCATGGTGGAACTGAAGCAGCAGGTCGACCGCGAATCGCTGGTCATGTTCATCTGCCGCAGCGGGCACCGCTCGCACCGCGCGGCCGCCCTCGCGACCGAGGCGGGTTACCCGGATTGCTACAACGTCCTGGAGGGCTTCGAGGGCGACAAGGACGCCAGGGGGCAGCGTGGCAAGGTGGGCGGCTGGCGTGCCGCCGGCCTGCCCTGGCAGCAAGGCTGAAGGAATTCCCCGCCGTTTTTGATAGATTAGTCAGTTCAGCAAACACAACCACGATAACCATGCAATCAGCAGTGATTCAATTCGATCGCTTCAACACCCTGGCGGATACCGATGCGCAGTCGCGCATCGCGGCCGCACGCGCCAAGCTCGGAAAGCGTGTCGTCCTGCTCTGCCACCACTACCAGCGCGCCGATGTCTACCGACATGCCGACCTGACGGGCGACTCGCTCAAGCTGTCGCGCCTGGCCGCGCAGTCCGACGCCGAGTACATCGTCTTCTGCGGCGTGCATTTCATGGCGGAGGTGGCGGACATCCTCTCCAAACCGGAACAGATCGCCATCCTGCCCGACCTTGCCGCCGGCTGCTCCATGGCCGACATGGCCAGTCTCGCCAAGGTGGAGCGCTGCTGGCGCGAATTGGAAGCAGTCGTAGGCGATCCGGACAAGCTGATCACCCCCGTCACCTACATCAATTCCGCCGCCGACCTGAAGGCCTTCTGCGGTGAGCACGGCGGCATCGTGTGCACCTCGAGCAACGCACCGAAAATCCTCGAGTGGTCGTTCGCGCAGCGCGAGAAAGTGCTGTTCTTCCCTGACCAGCACCTCGGCCGCTGGAGCGGGCACAAGATGGACATTCCGCTCGACGAAATGGCGGTGTGGGATCCGGACCTGGAAAACGGCGGCCTGAGCGCAGAGCATATCCGCCGCGCCCGCATCCTGCTGTGGAAGGGCCACTGCTCGGTGCACCAGATGTTCCAGGCCGAGCACATCCATCGCTTCAGGTTGAAATACCCGGATGGGCTGGTCATCTCCCACCCCGAATCGAATTTCGACGTCTGCCGACTTTCTGATCACGTCGGCTCGACGGAATTCATCATCAAGACCGTCAAGGCCGCGCCCGCCAATACGCACTGGCTGGTCGGCACCGAGCTGAACCTCGTCAGCCGCCTCGCCGAGGAAGTGAAGCCTGAAGGCAAGGTCGTACAGTTCATGGCGCCGATGGTCTGCATGTGCTCGACCATGGGGCGCATCGATCCGCAGCACCTGGCCTGGTGTCTGGAAAACCTTGCCGAAGGCAACATCGTCAACCGCATCTCGGTGCCACCGCACGAGGCTGAACTGGCTAAGGTCGCCCTCAACCGCATGCTCGACGCTTCATAGCCGTGGTCAAGCCCGCCGTCACCCGCAAGGCCAGACCGGCCGGCGACTCGCCTGGACGCGCGCCTGTGCAGCGCCTGCATGTCTGCACCTACAACATCCACAAGGGCTTCTCGCAGTTCAAGGCGCGCATGATGATCCACGAATTGCGCCAGCGCCTGCACGGCCTCGATCCGGACATCGTCTTCCTGCAGGAAGTGCAGGGACTGCACGCCGGCCATGCCGAGCGGCACCACGACTGGCCGGCGGAGGGCCAGCACGACTTCCTCGCCGAGGGCGTCTGGCCGGACACGGCCTACGGTGGCAATGCCATTTACGACCACGGTCATCACGGCAACGCCATCCTCTCGCGCTTCCCCATCCTGTCCTCGCACAACGAGGACATCTCGGAACTGAAATTCGAGCGGCGCGGCATGCTGCACACGGTGGTGGATGTGCCCGGCTGGCAGGTGCCGCTGCATTGCGTCTGCGTGCATCTGGGACTCACGGCGGCGGCGCGGCGGCGCCAGATGATCTCACTGGCCGAGCACCTGGAGGAAGTCAGTCCCGGCGACACGCCGCTGATCATCGCCGGCGACTTCAACGACTGGCACAACCGCGCCGGCAACCTCATCGCCGAACGCCTCGGCATGCTGGAAGTGTTCGGCGGCGCCAACGGACGGCCGGCGCGCAGCTTTCCCGCCAAGCTGCCGATGTTCCGCCTTGACCGCATCTATGTGCGCGGCTTCGCCATCGAGCGCTCCGAGGTGCATTTCGGCGCACCGTGGTCGAAGATATCCGATCACGCCGCCCTGTCGGCGCATATCCAGATCGCGTAAGCTGCGGCCGATGGACGGCCCCCGCACCCACACCATAGACGCAAAGGCTGGTGCCAGTGTTCGTTCGCTGCCCCGCAAGGGGGCGGCTGCTATCCTTGATGCAACACGGCGGATGCCATGAAAGCCGAGTTCCAGCCCGGCAACGCCATCACGCTCCTCGAGACAGGCAGCGTCTATTTTCCGGCGCTGCTTGCGGCAATCGATGCAGCGCAGCGGGAATTCCTTCTGGAAACCTATATCTTCGAGGCCGACACTACCGGCCGCATGGTGGCCGCTGCGCTCTGCCGCGCCGCACAACGAGGCGTCACCGTGCGGGTATTGGTCGACGGCTTCGGCGCACCGGACTTTGCAGGCTCACTCCGGCCGTTGCTGGAAGCGGCGGGCGTACAGGTGCTCATCTACCGGCCGGAAATCGCCCGCTTCCGCCTTCGCCGCCATCGCCTGCGCCGCCTGCACCGCAAGCTGGCAGTGGCAGATGGGCGGGCCGCCTTCGTCGGCGGCATCAACATCATCGACGACCTCGGCGCTCTGCATC
Source organism: Betaproteobacteria bacterium (assembly GCA_016703785.1). Classification (GTDB taxonomy): domain Bacteria; phylum Pseudomonadota; class Gammaproteobacteria; order Burkholderiales; family Rhodocyclaceae; genus Desulfobacillus. The sequence goes on along the minus strand of JADJBM010000032.1, from coordinate 470,168 downwards.
CGGAAACACCGCGCTACGACTACGCGGTGCGGATCGAAGGCCCGTTGCTCGCGCCCATTCATGCCTCGGTACGCCAGCTTTGGGGATTGGTCGCCTGGGCGGGCTTCCGGCGCCGCCTGCGCCAGCCACCGGCGGCCGCCACAGTTGCCGAACCGCGCGGCACGATGCGCGCCGCCTTCCTCGTCCGCGACAACCTGCGGCATCGCCGCGATATCGAGGAGGCCTACCTGGAAGCGATCGAAAAGGCGCGCGAGGAAATCATCCTGGCCAACGCCTATTTCCTGCCCGGCCTGCGTTTCCGCCGCGCCCTCATGGAAGCAGCCGGCCGCGGCGTGCGCATCATTGTCCTGCTGCAGGGCCGGGTCGAGTATGCCTTGCAGCACTACGCTACCCAGGCACTCTACGGCGCTCTGCTCGAAGGAGGTGTCCGCATCTTCGAATACCACCGGAGCTTCCTGCACGCCAAGGTCGCCGTCGTGGACGGGAGCTGGGCCACCGTCGGATCGAGCAACATCGACCCCTTCAGTCTGCTCCTGGCGCGTGAGGCGAACATCGCCGTCAGCGACCCTGTCTTCGCCACCGAACTGCGCGCCAGCCTGGATGCAGCGATGCAGGCCGGCGCACGCGAGTTGCGGCGCGAGGACTGGCGGCGCAAGTCCTGGCTGCACCGCCTGACGAGCTGGATGGCCTACGGCGTGGTGCGACTGATGATTGGCATCGCCGGTTACGGGGGGCGGCACTAGTGCCCGCTTTTGTTTCTGGGGTACTAATCGCGTTGTTCGGTCTGCCGGAGGCAGGAACAAGCCGGGCGAGTGGCCGAGACAATGCCGGTATTTACGCCGAACCAGTTCAAGCCGCCGAACAGCCGCGCATACTCGATCTTCACGCAGCGATCCATGACGACTTCCAGGCCGGCGCCTTCCGCCCTGCGCACCGCCTCGGGATTGGCCACGCCGAGCTGCATCCAGAGCACCTTGGCACCGATCGCAACGGCCTCATCCACGATGGCCGGAATCTCTTCGGCACGACGGAAACAGTCGACGATATCCACCTGCTGCGGCACTTCTCGCAGAGAGGGATAGCACTTCTGCCCGAGCACTTCCGCATAGGCGGGATTGACGGGAATGACCGTGTAGCCGTGATCGAGCATGTACTTGGCCGCGAAGAAGCTCGGCCGGTACCAGTTGGCGGAGAGGCCCACCACTGCAATCGTGCAGTTCTGCATCAATATCCGGCGCAGGCCGGCCACGTCGTCGATCATCCGTCACTCCCTCACGCTCAGAATTCGGCCGGTGCCTGCGCAATGCGGCAGCGCGGCAGGTGGCTGCGGTTCCAGTGCATTATCGCCCAGCGCCACAGATCCTCGAGATCGGCACCCATCAAATCCGCTGGCGGCAGTTGACCGAGGAATTCTAGTGCTGCCACCAGGGATGCCTGAGGATGGATGGCGTCAACCGGTCTGGCGCGCGTCTGCTTCGACAACTTCTCTCCGGCCGCATTGACCACTGCCGGCAGATGCAGATAGTTTGGCTGCGACAGATCGAGCCGCCGCTGCAGGCAGATCTGGCGCGGCGTCGAGTCGAGCAGGTCGGCGCCGCGCACGACATGCGTCACGCCCTGTTCGGCATCGTCGACCACCACCGCCAGCTGGTAGGCAAAGTAGCCGTCGGCGCGCAGCACCACAAAGTCCCCCACCTCCGCCGCCAGGTCCTGGCAGACGCGGCCCTGCAGCGCATCGTCGAAGCACACCATGCCGGGTCCGACCTTGAGCCGCCAGGCGCGCGCTTCCCGCCCCGGCGGCAGGCCGTTGCGGCAGGTGCCCGGATAGCGCGGCGCGGCGTCCGGACCCAGTGTGGAATCCGCCACTTCGCGGCGCGTGCAGGCACAGGCGAAAACACTGCCGTCGAGGCGCAAGCGCTCGAACGCCGCCCGGTAATGCGCCGTGCGCCGGCTCTGATAGGCGACCTCCCCATCCCAGGCAAAACCCAGGCTTTCCAAATCGCGGAGGATCGCGTCGGCCGCGCCGGCCATCGACCGTGGCTCGTCCACATCCTCCATGCGCAACAGCCATTCGCCGCCGGCAGCCCGCGCATCGAGATAGCTGCCGACCGCCGCCACCAGAGAGCCGAAGTGCAAGGGGCCCGTCGGTGAGGGTGCGAAACGGCCGCGATAACACGAGAGGGAAGACATGCCCGGCTTCATGACCAGATGGTAGCGCAGCTCGCCGCCCGTCGGACAGATTAGACCGCTGGCGCGAAGCGTGAAGCACGTCACGGTGAATCATGACATGCGCGTGTAGGATCGCGCCGCAACAATCAGAAAAAAGGGGATCAAATGGCTGAGCCGTATCGGCTCGAGACTTGGCAGTCGGGCGTGGATGCCGCCCTCCATGCGGAGCGCGTGCGTCTGCTCTATGAGCTTGCGCGCGTTGCCATCGCCGCCATGCTGGCCGTCGCCCTGCTGGTCGCCTTCTTCATGTGGCCGGTTGTGGCGCGGGGCGCGCTCGTGTTCTGGCTGTCGGCAACCTTCTTGTGCGCGCTCGCGGTAATCGTTCTGCTGCTGCGCTACCGTAAGGCGACTCCGCGAGCCGACCAGGCTCAGCGCTGGGAGCGCGGGTTCGCCACCCTGGCAGCGGTGGCAGGTTTCCTTTGGGGCATGGCCATCTGGCTGCTCCTGCCGCAAACGGGGGAACAGCCGCGGCTCTTCCTTGTCCTCACCGTGTGCATAGTCAGCCTCGGCAGCACGGCGGCACTATCGCCCTCACGCCTTGCCTACCACGCCATCATGGCGCCGATGATCTTCCCATCGGTATTCTTCCTGCTCTTCGGCCAGTCGGACAGCATCGCCACCGCCGGCTGGAGCGTGCTGATCTATATCGCCGTGCTGGTCGCGGTACACGACGCCCTTTATCGCAACTTGGTTGCCACCTTTCGCGAACGCTTCACCAGCGAGGCCCTGGCAGCCGAACATGCCATCATCTTCGACTCCGCCACCGAGGCCATTGGCCTCGTCAGGCCGCACTACCTGGCCAAATGCAACCGCCAATGGTGCGACCTGTTCGGCTACACGCTGGATGAGGCCATTGGCCAGGCGGCCTGGTCCTGGTTCCCGTCGTACGAGGACTGGCGGGCGTTCGCGGCGCGCTGCATGACGTCCATCGTGCGCGGTGAGCCCTACAAGGAGATTTTGCAGCTGCGCCGCAAGAACGGCGAGCTATTCTGGGCCGAGATCAGCGGCCGCGTGATCGATGCGTCCAATCTCGACATGGGTGTCGTCTGGATGGGCACCGACATCAGCGAGCGCATGCGCACCGAGCAATCGCTGAAGGCCAGCGAGCAGCGCTTCCGCGACCTGCTGTCGTTGTGGTCGGACTGGTACTGGGAAATCGACAGCGACTTCCGCTTCACACGCATCTCCGGCCAGGTCTTCGAAGAGACCGGCATCAGCGAGGGGAAAGTGATCGGCCTGCGCCGCTGGGAGATTTCTTTCATCCGCGGCGTGAGCGCCGAGCAATGGCAGTCTCATCGCAACACGCTCATGGCGCATGCGCCGTTCCGCGACTTTACCTACCAGGTGGCCAAGCCTGACGGCGAACTGCGCTGGTTCTCCATCAGCGGCAACCCGGCCTTCGACGAACACGGGGACTTCGCCGGCTACCACGGCATCGGCTCCGACATCACCGAACGCGTCGAGGCGGCCGAGCTGTTCCGCCATCTCGCCCATCACGACACGCTGACGGGCCTGCCCAACCGGCGCCTGCTCGGCGACCGCGCGGAACAGGCGCTTGCGCTTTCCAAGCGCAGTGGCCACCTTGTCGCCCTGCTCCTGCTCGATCTGGACGACTTCAAGATCATCAACGATACCGACGGGCATTCGGCAGGCGATGCCGTGCTAATCACCATCGCCCAGCGCTTGCGTGGCCTCGTGCGGGAAATCGACACCGTCTCCCGCCTGGGTGGCGACGAGTTTGTCATCCTGCTTCAGGAAATGGCCCATCCCAGAGACGCTACACGGGTGGCCGAGAAGGCCATCGAGGCGATCCGCGAGCCGGTCGAGGTCGGCGGGCGCCAGTACAGGCTCGGCGTTTCGGTCGGCATCGCACATGCCCCCGATCACGCCCCAACCATGGAAGTCCTGATGCAGAAGGCCGACATCGCCATGTACCGTGCCAAGCAGGCGGGCGGGGGCACCTATCGTTTCGCCGACAGCGCCGAGCAGGGCACCGACACCCCCTAGCCCAAAGGGCAAATCAGACGTTGAAGAGGAAATTCAGGACGTCGCCATCCTTGACGACGTAATCCTTGCCCTCCGCCCGCATCTTGCCAGCCTCCTTGGCGCCCTGTTCCCCCTTGCAGGCTAGGAAGTCTGAATAGGCGATGGTCTGGGCACGGATGAAGCCGCGCTCGAAGTCGGTATGGATCACGCCGGCGGCCTGCGGCGCGGTGTCGCCCTTGTGGATGGTCCAGGCGCGCACTTCCTTGACGCCGGCGGTGAAGTAGGTCTGCAGGCCGAGCAGGTGATAGGCGGTGCGGATCAGGCGGTTCAGCCCCGGCTCGTCCATGCCCAAGTCAGCGAGGAAGATCTGCTTGTCCGCATCGTCGAGGTCTGCGATCTCCGCCTCGATGGCGGCGCAGATGGCGACGACGTCGGCGTTCTCCTCCGCCGCATGGGTGCGCACGGCGTCGAGATGCGGGTTGTTCTCGAAGCCGCCTTCCTTGACGTTGGCGGCATACAGAACCGGCTTCGCGGTGAGCAGGAAGAACTGCCGCAGGTTGCCCCACTCCTCCTTCGACAGGTCGAGGGCGCGCACCGGCTTCGCCTGGTTTAGCTGCGCGCGGCACTTCTCCAGCACATCGACGAGCAGCTTGGCTTCCTTGTCGCCGCCCGCCTTGGCCTGCTTGGTGTAGCGATTGAGCGCCTTCTCGACGGTGGCGAGGTCAGCCAGCGCGAGCTCGGTGTCGATCACCTCGATGTCGGAGAGGGGGTCCACCTTGCCTGCCACATGCACAACGTTCTCGTCAGCGAAACAGCGAACGACATGGACGATCGCGTCGGTCTCACGGATGTTGGCGAGGAACTGGTTGCCGAGCCCCTCGCCCTTGCTCGCACCCGCCACCAGGCCGGCGATGTCGACGAACTCGACGATGGCCGGCTGGATCTTCTGCGGCTTGACGATCTCGGACAGCGCGTCAAGGCGCGGATCGGGCACTTCGACGATGCCGACATTGGGCTCTATGGTGCAAAAGGGATAATTCTCCGCCGCGATGCCCGACTTGGTCAGCGCGTTGAAGAGGGTGGACTTGCCGACGTTGGGCAGGCCGACGATGCCGCACTTGAGGCTCATGATTTTCCTCGAAAGCAGTTGTTACGCGGCCGGCGGTGCCGGCCGCGTATTGATCTTGTTCGTGGCCGCGGGGTACTCACCCTTGGCCAGCAAGGGCCAGGCCGTCAGCGCGCGTTCCAGCGCCTCCTCGATCAGCTCGCGTTCTTCCCGGCGCGGCTTCTTCAGGACGTAGTCCACCACCTGGTTGCGGTCGCCGGGATGGCCGACACCGATGCGCAGTCGCCAGAAGTCCTGCGTACCCAGGTGTGCGGCAATGTCCTTGAGCCCATTGTGGCCGCCGAGGCCACCGCCGAACTTCAGGCGCAGGGAACCCGGCGACAGGTCAAGCTCGTCGTGCAGCACCACCATGTCCGCGGGCGGAATGCGGTAAAACCGCGCCAGGGCCGCTACCGACTGTCCGGAGCCGTTCATGAAGGTTTGCGGCATCAGCAGCCAGACCTGCTCGCGGGTACGACCGGCAATGCCGTGAAAACGGGATTCGCGCTTGAGCTCTGCACCGAGCGCCGCCGCCAGCCGTTCGCACAGCCAGAAGCCGGCGTTATGCCGGGTATCGGTATATTCGGCGCCCGGGTTGCCCAGGCCGACGATGAGACGGGGTGCGGCCACAGGCTAGCCGGGCATTTGCGGCGGCGTCGCCGCCGCAAATGCGCTTACTTCTTCTCGGGCTGCTTGGCCGGCGCCGCAGCAGTAGCTGCCGCAGGTTCGGCAGTGGCGGCAGTCGCTTCCTCAGCCACGGCCAATTCGGCTTCAGTCGTGCCGCGCGGCACGACGATGGAGGCTACGACAGGGTTCTCGCCCTGGTGCAGCACGGGCTCGACGCCCTTGGGCAGATTGAGGTCATTGACGTGGATTGAATGGCCGACTGCCACGTCCTTCATGTCCACCTCGATGAATTCCGGCAGGTCGGCAGGCAGGCAGGTTACGTTGAGTTCGTTGATGACGTGGCTGACCACGCCGCCCTGCAGCTTGACGCCAGGAGCGATGTCCGCATTGACGAAGTGCAGCGGCACTTTCATGTGGATCTTCCTGTCGGCCGAAACGCGCTGGAAATCGATGTGCAGCACTTGCAGCTTGTAGGCATGCATCTGGTAGTCGCGCAGCAGCACCTGCTGCTTCTGACCATCCAGATTCATGGTCAGGATGGAGGCGTGGAACGCCTCCTGCTTCAGTCTGTGAAAGAGCGCATTGTGGTCGACGTCGATCGGCTGGGCAGCCGTCTCACCGCCGTAGAGGATGCCGGGCACCTTGCCCGCGCGGCGCAGGCGGCGGCTCGCTCCGGTGCCCTGCAGTTCGCGTTTGCTTGCGTTGAATTCGATTTTCATTTGCTTGCTCCAGTTAAACCCGCCCGCGACCAGGCAGGGGTTGATAAAATTACTCCATGAACAGCGAGGAGACCGACTCCTCGTTGCTGATGCGCAACATCGTTTCCGCCAGCAGTTCGGCAATGGAAATCTGCCGAATGCGCTTGCAGGCGCGCGCCTCTTCGTTCAGTGGAATGGTGTCCGTCACCACCAACTCATCCAGCACCGATTCACCGATGCGCTCCACGGCATTGCCCGACAGCACGGGGTGCGTGCAGTAGGCCAGTACCTTGTCCGCGCCATGGTCCTTCAGGGCCTGCGCCGCCTTGCACAGCGTGCCCGCAGTATCCACCATGTCATCCATGATCACGCAGGTGCGCCCATCCACCTCGCCGATGATGTTCATCACCTCGGACATGTTTGCCTTCGGGCGTCGCTTGTCGATGATGGCCAGATCCGACTCCAGCCGCTTGGCCAGTGCCCTCGCCCGCACCACGCCACCGACGTCGGGAGACACCACCAGAAGATCCTTGTACTGGTTCTTCCAGATGTCGCCAAGCAGGATCGGTGCCGCATAAACGTTATCCACGGGGATGTCGAAGAATCCCTGGATCTGGTCGGCATGCAGATCGACCGTGAGCATGCGGTCGATACCCACCGCCTGCAGCATGTTGGCCACCACCTTGGCCGAGATCGCGACGCGCGCCGAGCGCGACCGGCGATCCTGGCGGGAGTAGCCCATGTAGGGAATCGCCGCGGTGACGCGTCCGGCCGAAGAGCGCTTCAGCGCGTCAACCATGATGATCAGTTCCATCAGGTTGTCGTTGGTCGGCGCGCAGGTCGACTGCAGGATGAAACAGTCCTTGCCGCGCACGTTCTCCATGATCTCGGCGTTCACCTCGCCATCGGAGAAACGGCCCACCTTGGCGCGTCCCAGAGAGATGTTGAGCCGTCTGACGACATCCGCAGCCAACTTGGGATTGGCGTTCCCGGTGAAAACCATCAGGCTGTCGTAAGCCATGTGCGCCTCGTGGACGAATCCGTCTTCTCAAACGATGCGGGCAGGTGGATCACCTGCCCGCATTCAAGTTTTTGGCTGGGGAGGAAGGATTCGAACCTTCGCATGCCGGAATCAAAATCCGGTGCCTTAACCAGCTTGGCGACTCCCCAAGTGTTTCAGTCAGCGAGTGCCCGCAGGGGGTGTTCGTCCAAGCCTCGCGCTACCCAGCCGGTCATGCCTTGCGGCATCCGCGCCAACACGTCGCGCGCGTCCTGCTCGGCGGCAAAGGGGGCAAATACGCAGGCTCCGGAACCGGTCATGCGCGCCGCGGCGTACTGCCTGATCCAGGCCAGCGCCCGCGCCACCTCCGGGTAGCGCTCGTACACGACAGGTTCAAGATCGTTTTGGCCGAACAAATCACCACCGCCAACGGCCTGATCTGCACCCCAACCCGCTGAAAAGTCCGCCATTTTGATGGGTTTCGTATTCCGTGTCAAATTTGCGGCAGCAAAGATTTCGGCTGTCGGAACGCTCGCCGGCGGCTCAAGGACGAGGTACCACGCGGGCGGCAAATCGACCGGCTGCAAGGCCTCACCCACCCCCTGCGCGAAGGCACTGCGGCCAAAGATGAAAAATGGCACATCCGCCCCCAAGCGCAGGCCCAGTTCCTGGAGGCGCTTACGCTGCCAGTGCAGGCCCCAGAGGCGATTGAGCGCCAGCAGCACGGTGGCCGCATCCGAACTGCCTCCGCCCAACCCCCCGCCCATCGGCAGACGCTTCTCAAGGGCAATCTCGAGGCCCAGTTTGCAGCCCGACGCCTCCTGCAGCAATCGTGCCGCGCGAACACACAGATCGTTCTCCTCCGACACGCCGGCAAGCGGACCGGCACGCAGAACGCGCCCATCCTTGCGCGGCGCAAATCGCAGCGTGTCGCCGCGATCGATCAGGCGAAACAGCGATTGCAGCAAATGGTACCCATCCGGCCGGCAACCGACGACATGCAGAAATAGATTCAGCTTGGCCGGTGCCGGGTAGGCACGATCCCAATCCGTCATCGGGCCAGGCTCCATGTATCGATTTTCAGGCGCACCTCGACGCCCTCGCGCCGGGCCAGCAGCAACTCGGGCAGGGCGTCCCGCGCGCCGCTCTCGTAGCGCAGATATTCAATCACCCAGCCCTGTTCGGCGAGCCCCGCAAGTCGCCCTGCCTCATCCTGCCGCGCGGCGCCGCCAGAGGATGTGCGCCCGAGCACCCAGCGCGCCAGCTCCGACACCGGCAAGCGAGTGCCGAACACCTGTTCGGACAATCCCTCCAGGTCCGCCGCCATGAACCGCTTCTGGTCGGCCGTCTCCAACAGCGCTGTGCCGCCGCCCGCAGTCAGGCGTGCGAGCCCCTGGCCGAGCGGCCCGCTCACGACGATTTCATCGGATTGCGCATCGTGGCGCCAGTCGATGCCGGCGGAAAAGCTTTCGCTGCCATGGCGCACGGCAATACGGCCCTCGATGCGAAAGGCTTCGATTGTCTCGCGCGCCGGGCGCGATACCGGCGCAGACAAGTCCACCGTGGCGCATCCGGCCGTCAATGCGAGCAAACCCGCCGCCAGCAAAGCACGCCGCATCAGGGGGAAAATCGCTTGATAACCTCGGCCAGGACTTCGTTGCCCGGATTGGCCTTCACTGCTTCCTGCCAGGTCTTCCTTGCCTCTTCGCGGCGGCCGAGCGCCCACAGCACTTCGCCGAGGTGGGCCGCGATTTCCGGATCGGGCCGGATCGAGAAGGCGCGCTGGAGATGGGTCAGGGCACCCGCGCTGTCGCCCTTGCGGTACAGCACCCAACCCATGCTGTCGATGATGAAGGGATCGTCGGGCGACAACTGTAACGCCTTGATGATGAGCTGTTCCGCCTCCGCCAGCCGCACGTTCCGCTCGGCGAGGGAATAGCCGAGCGCATTGTAGGCATGGGCATGGTCGGGCTTGATCCTGATCAGCTTGCGCAGACTGGCCTCCAGCACATCGTGCCGGCCGAGCTTTTCCGCCAGTAGCGCGGATTCATAGAGCAGTTCTGGCTGCTCTGGCTGGGAGGCAAGACTGGCATCGAGCAGTTCGAACGCCTCCCGAGTCTTGCCGGCGTCCCGCAGGAGCTGACTTTCAGCCAACAGAAACGGAACTGGGTCCGCATTGCTTGCCTGGCGTGCTGCTTGCAGATGCCGGCGGCCTTCGTCCAGTTTGCCCTGCTTGGCCAGCAGCTGGGCGATTCGCAGTTGCGCAGCCATGCGCTGCTCGCCCGGCGCGACCTCGCCATACCAGCGCAGTGCTTCGTCGTAGCGTTTGCCTTCCTCGGCAATCTGGCCAAGGTAAAGACGCACGGTATCGTTTTCGGCAAAATCCTGGCCGAGCAGTTTTTTGAAGTTTTCCTCTGCCGCAGCCCAATCGGAAAGCTGCATGGACAGGATAGCTACGGCATAAATCACATCGGCGTTGCCGGGGAAATCCCCCAAGAGGCGCTGGAACTCGGTGCGTGCCTGCGGGAACTTTCGTGCCCCGACAAGACTGCGCGCATACTGAAGGCGGACCTCGCGCGCCTTGGGGTGCCCCGCAAGATAGGCCCGCAGTGTCTCGATCGCCGCCTCGGGCGAATCCGCGCGCTGAAGCTGTGCCTTGAGCATTACGGCAAGGTCCCAGTCGGGCCGCAAGGCAAGCGTCCTGTCGGCTTCTGCAACGCCGCGCGGCCACTCGGCGGCATTGAGCGCGGCCTGCGCACGCGCAAAATGCGCCTCGGCCAATCCAACATAGGGCACCGTGAGCTGATCGACAATGACCAGGACCGCTTTCTTGTCCGGATACCGGGCAAAGAGCCGGTTCAGCCTCATCAGCCCATCCCCCAGATGCTCGCCCTCCTGCGATAGCAATTTTGCGACATGGGGCTGCAATTCATCGAGGCGGTTCGCGCTCACCAGCAGGCCCGCCAACATCTGACGCGCCTGCGAAGAGTCGGGATCGATTTCCACCCACAAACGGCCCGCCTGCAGGGCCATTTCCAGATTGCGGCCATGCAGTGCGATCTCGGCGGCACGCCGGGCGACGCGCGGGTCGCGCGTTGCACGGGCAAGATCCAGATAGGCCGAGGCGGACAAGCCAAAGTCGCCTCGCTGGCCTGCGATTTCGGCCAGCAACGCCTGGTAGAGGATCTGCCCGGTCAGCTCCAGCTTGGGAAGCGGTTCGACACGCTCCTTGGGCTTCGACTCGCGGGCGACTTGCGCGGGCACGGCTTCGGCATCGCGCTGGGCAGGTGCCTGCGCACAGGCCGAAAGCACCACAGCCGCAATGACGACGGCAACGAGGGGGGTACGGGTGGGGACGATCATGTCGGGATCAGAAAGGGCGCGGCGTAGAATCGGAGTTTGTTCGACTCATGTTAGGGGGTTTTGCCACCCCCGGCAAGCAAACCGCATCCAGCCCCTCATGCCCGAACTGCCCGAGGTTGAAATCACCCGACGCGGCCTGCTGCCCGCCCTGGCCGGCCAGCGGATCGATGCCGTCGTCGCGCGCCACACCCGGTTGCGTTATCCATTGCCGCGTACGCTCGGTCGCCTGCTCGTCGGGCAGACCCTGACCGACATCGACCGGCGCGGCAAATACCTGCTGTTCCGCCTTGACCGAGGCACGTTGCTCGTGCATCTGGGCATGTCGGGCAGCCTTCGCCTCGTGCCTGCCGTCGAACCTGCGGGCAAGCATGACCACCTCGACCTGCTCTTCGGCCCACGCGCCCTGCGCCTGCGCGACCCGCGGCGTTTCGGCGCCGTGCTGTGGGTGAAAGGCGATGCCGGTACCCACCCCCTCATCGCCCCGCTGGGCATCGAGCCACTGTCCAGTGCCTTTTCGGGGAACTGTCTCTACGATGCCACGCGCGGTCGCGCCACGGCGATCAAGCTGTTCCTCATGGACAGCCACGCCATCGTCGGCGTCGGCAACATCTACGCTTCCGAGAGCCTGTTTCGTGCAGGCGTCGACCCGCGTACCCCGGCCGGGCGACTCTCGCGCGTCCGCTGCGAACGGATCGTTACAGCGGTCAAGGCGACGCTGGAGGCGGCACTGGCCGCCGGCGGGAGCACCCTGCGCGACTTCATCCACAGCGACGGTGGGGCGGGCGGGTTCCAGCAACAGCACTTGGTCTATGGGCGTGAAGCCGAGCCCTGCCTTCACTGCGGCGTGAAGGTTCGCGCCCTGCGGCTGGGACAGCGCTCCACGTTCTACTGCCCCCGCTGCCAGCGCTGACGAACGGGTGATTGCAGCTTCCCAGTTGCATTGCTTTCTCGATTTTGTGTGCTAAATTGGCGTTTTAGAAGCACTTTTTGGAGTCGCCATGGGGCTAGTCCAGCATTTTTCCGCTTATAGCAGCTGGCGTTCAGCGGTTTCCGACAACCTGCTGAATCTGCACAACTGGCTGAACGAGAACGAGCTTGGCGACGCGCAAAGCGAATTACGCCTGCAGCAATTGCTCGAACGATTGCGCGAGGACAAGCTCATCATCGCCTTCGTTGCCGAGTTCTCGCGCGGCAAATCCGAGCTGATCAACGCCATTTTTTTCGGCGACTACGGCAATCGCATCCTGCCTTCCAGTGCCGGTCGCACCACCATGTGTCCGACCGAACTGCTCTTCGATGCCGGGAAGCCGCCGGCGATCGAATTGCTGCCCATCGAAACCCGCTCGACCAATGCCAGTGTCGCCGAATTCAAGCGCTTTCCCGAGGAATGGCGCAATGTCGAACTGGACACGGTCTCTGCGGAAGCCATGCATGCCGCCCTTTCCCGCGTCGGCGCACAAAAACAGGTGACGCAGGAACTCGCGAGCAAGCTCGGCTTTGCCATCGACGCGGAGGGCAAGGAGGGCCTCAGGCCGAACGCCGAGGGCCTAGTGGAAATCCCCTGCTGGCGCCACGCAGTCATCAACTTCCCGCACCCCCTGCTCGAACAGGGACTGGTCATCCTCGACACGCCCGGCCTGAATGCCATCGGCGCCGAGCCTGAATTGACGCTTTCGCAGCTTCCGAACGCTCATGCCATCCTCTTCATACTGGCCGCCGATACTGGCGTAACCCAATCCGATCTCGCTGTCTGGCGCGATTACGTCAACGGGGCGCGTACCCGTCAGAAGGGCCGCATCGCCGTCCTCAACAAGATCGACGGTTTGTGGGACGGCATTCGCAGCGATGAGGAAATCGAACAGGAAATTTCCCGGCAGGCAAACAGCACGGCAGAAATACTCGAACTGGATCCCGCCCACATCTTTCCCGTCTCGGCGCAAAAGGGCCTGCTCGCCAAGATCAACCGAGACACAGAACTGCTGTCGAGAAGCCGGCTGCTGGCCCTTGAGCAGGCGCTGACCGCCGAATTGATACCGGCCAAACAGGATATCGTCTGCGACAACACCGAGAGCGAGGCGGCGGACCTCATCATCCGCACCCGATCCCTACTGGAAACACGCCACCGGGGCATTGCAGAGCAGTTCACCGAACTCTCCGACCTTCGAGGGAAGAACCAGAGCGTCATCGAATACATGATGCGCAAGGTCAAGGCGGAAAAGGAGGATTTCGAGAAGGGTCTACAGCGCTACTATGCCGTGAGGAGCGTTTTCTCCCAGCTCACCAATAACCTCTACTCGCACTTGGGCATGGACGCCCTGCGCGACGAGACCCGCCGGACGCGCGAAGCCATGCTGGAAGCGGCTTTCACGAAAAACCTGCGCACGGCGATGAAGAACTACTTCCGTCACGTTCGCGCGAACCTGGATAAATCGACCGGAGAAATTGCCGAGATCACGAAGATGATGGAGGCGATGTACGGGCGTTTCTCCACAGAACATGGCATGAAGCTGGCCGCGCCCGCGCCGTTTTCACTGCTGCGCTACGAGAAGGAAATCGACCGGCTGGAAAAGGGTTTCAATGCCCACTTCAATACGCTGCTGAACATGATGACACATGCCAAGCGCGGCCTCACCCAGCGCTTCTTCGAGACAGTGGCCATGCAGGTGCGACGCGCCTTCGAGCTCATCAACCGGGACATCGACCACTGGCTGCGCGCCGTCATGGCGCCGCTGGAAACGCAGGTACGCGAATACCAACTGCAGCTGAAGCGTCGGCTCGAAAGCGTCAAGCGCATCCACCAGGCCACGGACACGCTGGAAGACCGGCTGCGGGAACTGGCGCAGATGCAGGCGACGCTGGAGGTGCAACTGGCTGAGTTGAGCGGCATCGCCGAATCACTGCACGCCACGCTTCACGCCGAGGCGAAGGAAGCAGGCGCCATCGCGGCGGCGGCCTGAGAGCCTGCCATTCCCGTCTCGCCGACCGGCTCAGGCGGTCCTGCACAGCATCGGCGGAACTAGGACTTGACGGCAGTCAGCTTGAGAAACTTCTTCTGCAGCTGATCCTTGTCTTCGACTTGGTCGGGATTGGGGATGATGCAGTCAACCGGGCACACTTCGATGCACTGGGGCACATCGAAGTGGCCGACGCATTCGGTGCATTTGCCAGGATCGATTTCGTACACTTCCTCGCCTTGGGTGATTGCGCCGTTCGGACACTCTGGTTCGCACACGTCGCAATTGATGCATTCGTCGGTAATCATCAAAGCCATCTTGCCGTCCTCATTTGCCTGAAATTCTCTTCCGCAGCCGATCAAGCACCGTCGGCTGCACGAACTTGCTCACGTCGCCGCCCAGAACGGCGATCTCCCGCACCATCGTGGCAGAAATGAACTGGTAGTTCTCGGCCGGCGTCAGGAACACCGTCTCGACATCCGGGTTGAGGCTTCGGTTCATGCCCGCCATCTGGAATTCATACTCGAAATCCGATACCGCCCGCAAGCCCCGCAGGATGATGCGTGCGTCATGGCGGCGCAGGAAATCCATCAACAAGCCGTCAAAGCCCTCGATCCGTACATTCGGATAGGCCGACAGCACTTCCCGCGCCATGGCGACACGCTCCTCGAGCGTGAAGAACGGCTGCTTGGAGCGGCTGTCGGCCACCGCTACCAGGACTTCGTCGAACAGGCGCGAAGCGCGCCGCACCAGATCCTCGTGGCCGAGTGTCAGCGGGTCGAAGGTGCCGGGGTAGATCGCAACGCCGTCGTTCATGCCGAGTTCGCCTCCAGCAGATGGTAAAAAACCTGGCCCGACTGCCCGCCGCGAACGGTTTCCCAGACACCGATGCGCTCGATGGGATGTTCGGCTTCCGCATAAATGCGCGCGTCGGATGCCAGCACGCCGGGCAAGCATGGCTCGATGCGCTCGATCCAGCCCTGACGATAGGGGGGGTCGAGAAACAGCAGATCGTAGCGCCTGGATGCCCGGGAGACGAATTTTAGCGCATCCGCACGGATCAACTCCAGCCGGCCTTTGGGCGCCTTCCCTTCCAGAACGATGGCATTGCTTTCCAGGGAGGCGAAAGCACGCACATCGCGCTCGACCAGCGTGACGAGCGAGGCACCGCGCGAGGCCGCCTCAAAGCCGAGTACGCCGCTGCCGGCAAAAAGATCCAGGCAGGCGAGTCCGGTGAGATCCTGCCCAAGCCAATTGAAGAGCGTCTCGCGCACGGCATCCGGCGTGGGTCGCACGCCCGGCGCATCGCTAAAGGTGACAAAGCGGCGCTTCCACTCGCCGCCGACGATTCGCACACGGGACACGAAAATCAGTCCCCTGCGACGATTACCGTCACGAAGTGCTCTGGTTTCACGTGCCGCGCGAATGCCGCACGGATGTCGGCAACGGCCACGGCCTCCACCTTGCGCGGAAAATCGTCAAGGTAGCTCAACGGCAGGCCGTAGTAGCCGATCACCGAGAGGTACTCGAGAAGCTTGCGGTTGCTGTCGATGCGCAACGGAAAGCCGTCGGCAAGGTTGCGCCGCGCCGCCTTGAGTTCCTCCTCGGTCGGGCCGCGGGCAAGGAACTCGGCCAGCACGTCTTCGACCACCTGGAGCGCGGCCTTGGCCTGTTCTCGCTTGGTCTGCAATCCGATCTGAAAGGGGCCGGGCTGCTGCAGCGGCTGGAAGTAGCTGTAGACACTGTAGGCATAGCCACGCTTCTCGCGCACTTCCTTCATCAGCCGCGAGACGAAGCCGCCGCCGCCGAGGATATAGTTGCCGACCAGCAGGGGAATAGTGTCCGGATCGCCGCGGCGCACGGCAGGCAAGCCGATATGGATGTGCGCCTGCGTGGCCGGATGGTCGATGCGCACGGTGTTGCGCGCCGGCAGCGCCGTATCCGGCAAGCTGACTTCTGCCGGCGCTTTCGGCAGTCCTTCCGTCAGGCGCTGGGCGATCGCCTCGGCCTCAGCGCGCGAGAGATCTCCGATGATGGAGACGACGGCGCGGCGGGCGCCGTAGTGGGCGCGATAAAACGACAGCAGATCGTCACGGGTGATTTTCTCCACGCTCTCGACCGTGGCACTGCGGCCGTAGGGGTGTTCGGGATACAGCGCGGCGGAAAACCGTTTGGCGGCGATACTCGCCGGCCGCGTGTCGGACTCCTTGATGCCGGCGATCACGCGCGACTTCTCGCGCCGCAACACTGCATCGGGAAAGGTTGGCTGCTGCAGCACCAGCCGCAACAATTCCAGCCCCGCCTCGAGTTCGCGCTTCGAGGACAGGCTGCGCAGGGCAATACCGGAACGGTCGAGATCAGCGCCGCCGCCCAGCCGCGCGCCGATGTCGGCGAGACGATCGGCGATGCTCTCCTCGTCGAGATTGCCCGCGCCCGTGTCAAGCAGGCCCCGCGTGAGCCCGGCCAGACCCGCTTTGTCGGCCGCTGCGTAGGCCGAGCCGGCGGCGAAATCGAGTTGCACGTCTACGATGGGAACAACGCGACTCTCGACGAAATAGACTCGCGCACCCGAGGGCGCCGTCCAGTGCTCAATCTTCGCGCCTGCATGGGACAACGAGGCGGCGGCACCCAGCAGGCAAGCCAGCAGCAGTCTCTTCATGGGATCTCCGTTCAATGCCGTGTTGAGGTAGTTGGCTTTTCCCTTGCCTCGTTCTGCAACGGCTGAGGATCGAGTACGGCGACGGTAAGGCGAGCATCGTCGAAGTATTTCCTCGCCACCGCCTGCACTTCCTCTGCGGTCACGCTGCGGATCTTCTCGAGCAGGGTGTCGATGTCGCGCCAGTGAAACCCGGCGGCTTCGAGGCGTCCGATCTCCATGGCCTGCGCCATCATCGAATCCCGCTTGTACACCTGTGCTGCAATCGTCTGCGTCTTGACGCGTTCCAGTTCCTGCGCGCTGACACCTTCGCGAGCAACGCGGACGATCTCCTCGCGAAGCGCCGCCTCCAGTTCGGTCACGCTCCTGTCTTCTGCCGGCGTACCGCTGACATAGAAGAGCGCCTCACCGCGCACCGTGGCGTCGTAGCCGGCGCCAGCGGAAACGGCTATCTTCGAAGCGCGTATCAGATTGCGCGAAAAGCGCGCCGCATCGTGGCCATCGAGAACGGCTGCGAGCACCTCGAGCGCATATGGTTCGCGTGCCTGGTCGAGGTCGCGTAGCGCAGGCACCTTCCAGACCATCGCGAGGTAGGGCAGCTTGGCAGGCGCCTTGACCTCGATGCGCTTGATCCCGATCTGAGCGGGTTCAAGCTGCGGCTTGCGGCCGGGCAGGGTTCCTCGCGGAATTCTGCCGTAATGCTTCTCCGCGAGTCGGAACACCTCGTCCTTCTTGACGTCGCCAACGACGATCACATAGGCGTTGTTCGGTGCATACCAGCGGCGGTACCAGTCGCGTGCGTCCGCTGCCGTCATGTTTTCCAGGTCGTTCATCCAGCCGATGATGGGTCGGCGATAGGGATGTGCCTGAAAGGCCGCGGCCATCATTTTTTCGTGCACCTGGGCCTGGGGATTGTCTTCGGTGCGCAGGCGCCGCTCTTCCATGACGACCTTGATCTCCTGCTCGAACTCCTTCGCATCGAGCACCAGATTCGCCATGCGGTCTGCCTCCAGCGCCATCATCTCTCCGAGGCGGGCGCTCGGCACCTGCTGGAAATAGGCCGTGTAATCGAGGCTGGTGAATGCATTGTCGCGGCCGCCGGCCGCAGCGACGCGCTTGTTGAATTCGCCCGGCTTCAAGTGCTTCGTGCCCTTGAACATCATGTGCTCGAGCACATGGGCGACGCCGGAGGTGCCGTCCACCTCATCCATACTGCCGGCGCGGTACCAGACCATATGCACCGCGGTCGGCGCCCGGGGGTCTTCCTGCACGATGACGCGCAAGCCATTGGCCAGAGTCTTCTCGTAGGGATTGGCCAGCGCCGCGGTCGCCGATAAGGCCAGCACCGCAGCCAACACCTGTCTTCTCGTCATGGGGATATGTCCGTTCTGCTAAAATTGTTTTCGCCATTTTCGCACGGGGATCGGCCCCGTGCTGATACAGACCATCTCTTCCATGCTTGGGTTCCTGAAGAAATCCGACAACCCCGCCGCGCCGAAGCCTACATGGACCGAGCGCCTCAAGGCCGGCCTTTCGCGCACGCGCGCCCAGTTCAATGGCCAGCTCGCCGGCCTGTTCGGCCGCGGACGCATCGACGACGAAATGCTGGAGGAGCTGGAAACCACGCTGCTCATGGCCGACATCGGCGTCGATGCCACCCGGTATCTGCTTGACGAACTGAAATCCGCCGTGCGCCGCGACAAGCTGGAGAATGGCGAACAATTGCGACAGGCGCTGGCCGACATCCTGCTGAAACTGCTCGCGCCGATGGAGCAACCGCTTGATGTCGCCACCCACACGCCTTTTATCATCATGATCGTCGGCGTGAATGGCTCGGGCAAGACGACGTCCATCGGCAAGCTGGCGAAGCATTTCCAGGCGCAGGGAAAGTCCGTCCTGCTGGCCGCTGGCGACACCTTCCGTGCTGCGGCCCGGGAACAGCTGGCCATCTGGGGCGAGCGCAACAACGTCACGGTGATCGCGCAGGAATCCGGGGATTCGGCCGCGATCATATTCGATGCGGTGAATGCCGCCAAGGCGCGCGGCATCGACGTGGTGCTGGCCGACACGGCCGGCCGGCTACCCACCCAGTTGCACCTGATGGAGGAAATCGCCAAGATCAAGCGCGTCATCGCCAAGGCCGAGCCGACGGCGCCGCACGAAGTGCTGCTGGTGCTGGATGCCAACATCGGGCAGAACGCGCTGGCCCAGGTCAAGGCCTTCGATTCGGCCATTGGCGTCACCGGTCTGGTTGTTACCAAGCTGGACGGCACGGCCAAGGGCGGCGTCATCGCTGCCATCGCGCGCCAGCAGCCCGCGGGACACCCCTTGGCGCTGCGTTACATCGGCATCGGGGAAGGCATCGACGATCTGCAGCCATTCAGCGCGCGCGAATTCGTCGAGGCACTTTTCGAGTCGTCCGCTCGATCGTGATTCGCTTCGAGCAGGTAGACAAGCGCTATCCGGGGGGCATCACGGCGCTGGCCGATCTGACGCTGTCCATCGAGTCCGGCGAGATGGTGATCCTCTCGGGCCACTCCGGCGCCGGCAAGAGCACCCTGCTCAAGCTCATCCCCGCCATCGAGCGCCCGACGCAAGGCATGGTCATCGTCAATGGGCAGAATGTGTCGGCGCTCAAGCGCGCAGCCGTACCTTATCTTCGCCGCAACCTCGGCGTGATCTTCCAGGATCAGAAGCTGCTCTACGACCGCAGCGTCTTCAATAACGTTATGCTGCCCCTGGCCATCGCCGGCGTGCCCCCCCGCGATGCGGGACGGCGCGTTAGGGCGGCACTCGACAAGGTCGGCCTGCTGGATCGCGAAAAGGCCATGCCGGTAGCACTCTCCGGGGGTGAGCAGCAGCGCCTGGCAATCGCCCGCGCGGTGGTGGCCCGGCCCTCGATCTTGGTCGCAGACGAGCCAACAGCACATCTCGACGACGACACGGCGCGCGACATCGTGGCGGTGTTCCGTTCGTTCAACCAGGTCGGTGTCACCGTGCTGGTCGCCACGCACCATGAAGCACTGTTCGCGCCCAACATGACGCGACGCATCACCCTTTCGCACGGAAGACTCGCGCAGTGAAGGGCTGGCTGCTCCACCACCGCAAGGCCGCAGAACAGGCACTGCACCGCCTGGTGGCCACCCCTGTCAATACGCTGCTCAGCGCCATGGTCGTTGGCATCGCCCTTGCGCTCCCGGCGGGCGGCAACATGCTGCTGGTCAATGTCCAGCAACTGGCGCAACGCATCGCCGCTGCACCGCAACTTTCCGTGTTCATGTCGCTCGAATCGGGAAAGAAGGAGGTCGACGAGACTGAGTCGCGTCTCAGACATCATCCACAGGTGCGCGATGTGCGCTTTGTCCCGCGCGAGGACACGCTGCGTCGACTCAAGCAAAGCGAGGGGATCGGCGAGGTGATCGAGAGCCTCCCGCGCAACCCCTTTCCCGACGCCTTCGTCGTCCTGCCGCGCAGCGAGACGCCCGAGGCGCTGGAAACCCTGCGTGCTGAATTTGTGAAGTATCCGGGAGTCGAGCATGTGCAACTCGATTCGGCCTGGGTTCAGAAACTCGACGCCCTGCTTCGCCTGGCGCGACTGGCCGTAACCCTTTTGGCGGCAGCGCTCGGTACGGCGCTTGTCGCCGTTACTTTCAACACCATACGATTGCAAATCCTCACACAGGATGCGGAAATAGAAGTGAGCCGACTGCTCGGCGCGACCGACGCCTTCATCCGCAGGCCGTTTTATTATTTCGGTGCCCTACAAGGACTGGCTGGCGGCGCGGTAGCTTGGCTGGTCGTGCTCTGCACCACGCTGCTCTTGCGCGGACCGGTTTCGGAACTGGCCTCACTTTATGGCGTCGGGTTTACGCTGTACGTTCTTCCACTGCCCGAATCGATCCTGCTTTTCGCCCTGGCCGCTTTGCTCGGCTGGATGGGTGCCTGGCTTTCACTGTCAAGACACCTGCATGACTGAAAACAGCTATAAATCAATGTATTGACAAGTGTGCTGAGGGGGAACTTTACCCGCTTTTGGCACTCTATTGATCAGAGTGCTAAAATTAATCAGGAGGTCCAAATATATGACCCATGCTCTGAATATGCCCGTACCCGTTGCCGTCGGCAATCTGGAAAGCTATATCCAGGCGGCCAACCGTTTCCCACTTCTGACTGAAGCGGAGGAGGTCAATTTGGCGCGGCGGTTTCGCCAGGATGACGACATCGAGGCCGCGCGCGGATTGGTCCTGTCGCATCTTCGTTTGGTCGTCTCGGTGGCGCGCGGCTATCTGGGTTATGGCCTGCCCCACGCCGACCTCATCCAGGAAGGCAATGTTGGTCTGATGAAAGCGGTCAAGCGCTTTGACCCGGAGCGTGGCGTACGTCTGGTGTCCTTCGCCATCCACTGGATCAAGGCCGAAATCCATGAGTACATCCTGCGCAATTGGCGTTTGGTTAAAATCGCCACCACCAAGGCGCAACGGAAACTATTCTTCAATCTGCGCAGCCTCAAGCAGGGCCTCAACACCATGAACGGCGACGAGGTCGACGCCATGGCCAGGCAGCTCGGCGTCAAACCGGAAGAAGTGCGCGAGATGGAAACGCGCCTGACAGGTCGGGACATTGCCATGGAAGGCACCGTCGATGATGACGGCGAATCGTTCGCGCCGATCGCCTATCTGGCCGACCCCGCCGAGGAGCCCTCTGAGGCGCTGGCCAACCGCGAAATGGAACGTCTGCAGGATGAGGGGCTGAAGCAGGCGCTGGCGCATCTCGACGAGCGCAGCCGCCGCATCATCGAACGGCGCTGGCTGGCCGAAGGGGACAAGGCGACGCTGCACGATCTGGCCGACGAGTATGGGGTATCAGCCGAGCGCATTCGCCAGATCGAGGCGAAAGCCATGCAGAAGATGAAGGGGATGCTGGCCCACGCCGTCTGATCTGCACTGGCGCGAGCCCATTCTCAAAAGTCAGTCGCCGTACCACGGCGACTGACTTTTTTCATGTCTATTTCCCGGCGACCAGCAGCTTGAGATCCTTGGCGATCACCTCAGGTTTCTCGCCATGCTTGATGTAGAGGCGGAGCCGACCCTTGGGATCGTAGACGTAGCTGCCGGCGGTATGGTCCACCGTGTAGGTGGAGGGCGTGCTGCCCGGCTGCTTCTTGTAGAAAATGCGGAAGTCCTGCGCCGTCCTGGCGATGGTCTGCGCATCGGCGTAGAGCCCCAGAAAGTTCGGATTGAAGACGGGAACGTATTGCGCCAGCAACTGCGGCGTATCGCGCTCGGGGTCAACCGTCACGAAGAGTACCTGGACCTTGTCCGCATCCGCGCCGAGCAGTTTCATGGCCTCGGCCATGCCCGTCATGGTGGTGGGACAAACATCCGGACATTGCGTGTAGCCGAAGAAGATCACCACCGCTTTGCCGCGGAAATCCACCATGGTGCGGGGCTTGCCGGTATGGTCGGTCAGAGCGAAATCGTTCGCGTAACCGGCGGCGCTGATGTCGGTATTGCCGAATTGCGGCTGGTTATCGCATCCAGCCAGCAACAGGGCCAGTGTCAGCAGGAGCAGTCGAGCCATCAAAACTTGAAGTAGTGATCCACCAGGAGAGCGGCAAACAGCGCCGCCAGATACCAGATGGAGTAACGGAAAGTCTTGTGCGCCAGCTTGTCGCTGTAGGCGAGCTTCATACGAATTGCGTAAGCGAGGAACACGCTGCCCAGCAGAATTGCGCTGACCAGATAAATCCAGCCGCTCATGCGGATGACGAAGGGCATGATCGTCACCCCGACAAGAAGAACCGTGTACAGCAGGATCTGCAGGCGCGTGTATTCGGGGCCATGCGTCACGGGCAGCATCGGCATGCCCACTTTGGCGTATTCCTTGGTTCGATAGAGCGCCAGCGACCAGAAATGCGGCGGGGTCCACACGAAGATGATGAGGAAGAGCAGCAATGCCTCCGAGGTCACCTCGCCCGTTACGGCCGCCCAGCCCAGTATCGGCGGCATGGCTCCGGAGGCGCCGCCGATGACGATATTTTGCGGCGTCGCCGGCTTGAGAAAGATGGTGTAGATGATGGCGTAGCCGACGAAGGTCGCCAGGGTCAGCCACATGGTCAGGGGATTGACGAACCAGTACAGCAGGCTCAGGCCGATCCCGCCGATCACGCCGGAAAAAAGCAGCGTCTGCCGGGAATTCACCTCGCCGCGCGGCAAGGGGCGGCCACGCGTACGCGCCATGACGGCGTCGATTCGCTGCTCAATCAGGCAATTCACCGCCGCAGCAGCGCCGGCAATCAGGGCGATGCCGGTGGTGGCGGCCACTAGGACCACGGGAGGAACCGCGCCCGGCACCGAAAGGAACATGCCGATCACGGCACAGAAAACAATGAGCGACACGACCCGCGGCTTGGTCAGCTGGAAGTACTGGTACAAGCGGTAGCTCAGTGTATTTTCAGGAGAGGGTAGTGCCTTCATGCAGACCCCTGGAGGGCAAAAGCCCGACAACTCAAAGGATGGAATCTACCACGGCCTGCCCCGGGAATAAACCCGGGCAAGTCAAGGGTTCAGCCCGCCCCGATGCGCGAAGGACGCAGCAAACGCTGCAGGTCCTTGATCATGCGGGTCGGGTCGGGTTTTTCCGGGAAACGCATCATGAGATTGCCTTGGGGATCGACCACATACAAATGGGCCGCCCGGTCCACTGGTGCCGGAAACGCGGCCAATGCCTCGCTTCCTTCCGCGACAACGACCCTTGTTCCCTCATATTCCGCCAGCAGATCAGGTGCCGGGCTTTGTCGGTCCGACAACAGCCAGACACGCTCGAGGCGCACCATGTCCTTGCCCTGCGCCAGCCGGACCTGCCGCATGGCATACAGCTTGTCCCTGCAGCGGGCATCGCAGTCGCCAGAATCGATCTGCAGTAGCAGCCATTTCCCCCTTAACTGTTCGAAGCGAAACGCTTCGCCGTCCATCAGCCTCAATGGCGCCCCGGAAAGAGGTGCCGGTTGCAGCAGGTCGCCGTGGTTCATGCGGCCCTCCGGCGGCGAGACAAAGTAGAAATAGAGCGTGGCAACCATCGGAAAGGCACTCACCAGCGCGACGGCCAGTACGACGAGCTTCTGTTTATTCATCATGTTTCTCTGCGTTCAACCATAGCCATGCCGGCGGCCACCGCTGCTACGACGGCCGCCAGATACCATACCAGGGCAAAACCCCAGTGTTTCATTGCCCCGCTTTCCGACGGCAGCCAATCCCTCACAAGGCCATCGTGCAGATCATCGGTCTGCAACAGGATGATCGGCTGCAACACGAGTCCAGACCACGCGCCGAAGCGTTCCAGCGACAAATGCTGCCACACCCTGCCCTGACTGCGATCCGGGGCCAATTCAAATGCCTTGCCATGCGGAACCTGCGCCACGCCCTTGACCACAACCGGAGCACCAGCCGGCATGGGCAGCACAGGCAACTCGGAACGCAATCGCGGCGCGGCAATCCAGCCCCGATTCACCAGAATACTGATTTGCGCACCTTCGATGCGCAAGGGCGTGATGACATGATAGCCGGCGACACCGTTGTACACCTTGTTGTCAATGAGGACGCTCTTGTCTGCGACCCAGGTTCCGCGTGCAATGGCCGGATGTTTATCGAGCAGGGCAGTGTCGGCTGGTGTGGCGCCCACCTGAATGGGCGCGTCTTGCCTCACTCTTTCTAGCCGATCGAAGGCCATCTGCTTTTGCTCTGCACGGCCGCGCTGCAGATTGCCGATCGATACCGAAGCGGCAAAGCAGGCTAGCGCTGCCAGCAGCGGCACGAAACGAATGCGAAAACGGCGCTTCAAATGCCTTGCCTATGGTGGTAGGGCAGGAAGCGATCAGTTAGACTCCTTGGAAAGGAAATGCTCGCCATGCGCATCGTCGTTATCCTGTTCCTTGTCGCCATCATTGCCAGCCTGGCTTCGGCGCTGGTGTTTCTTTTCCGCGACCAGGGACGCGACAGCAAGCGCATGGTCAAGGCCCTCGCCGTGCGCGTCGGGCTGTCCATCATGCTCTTCGTCATTCTGGCTGCAGGCTACTACTCCGGCCTGATCACCGACAAGCTCTAAAAAAACGCGCCGCAGGAAGTGCGGCGCGTCATATTCGCCGGGACGACCCGGCGGAGTTTCCCTACAACCAGTACACCACGACGAAGAGGAAGAGCCAGACCACGTCGACGAAGTGCCAGTACCACGCCACTGCCTCGAAGGCGAAGTGATGGTCCGGCTTGAAGTGGCCGGCCATGACACGGAAGAAGATCACCAGCAGCATGGTCGCACCGATCGTCACATGCAGCCCATGGAAACCGGTCAGCATGAAAAAGGTCGACCCGTAGACGCCGGTCGTCAGCTTCAGATTCAACGCCTGGTAGGCATGCACATACTCATAGACCTGCAGACTGAGGAAGAGCAGGCCCAGGGCGATGGTAAGCATGAGGCCGATTTTCAATTGGCCGCGCTTGCCGGCGAGCAGGCCCCAGTGCGCCCAGGTCAGGGTTGCCCCGGACGACAGCAGCAACAAGGTATTGATGAGCGGAATGCCCGCGGCACCCATCGGCGTGAACTGCTCGGCGAATTTCGGTCCGGCGCTCGGCCAGTGGGCGCTGAAATCCGGCCACAGGAGTTGCTGTTCGGCACTGGCCAGATCGGGCACGGCGAGCACTCGCACATAGAACAGGGCGCCGAAGAAGGCAGCAAAGAACATCACTTCCGAAAAAATGAACCAGCTCATGCCCCAGCGGAAGGAGGCATCGACCTTCTTGTTGTACTTGCCGCCCTCGGATTCTTCGATGACCCGGCCGAACCAGGCAAACAGCATGTACAGCAGCACGGCAAAACCGGCCAGCACGACAAAGGGGCCATAGGCGAATTTGTTCATCCACAGCACCGCGCCCGATGCCAGCAGGAACAAGGCGGCAGAGCCCACCAGGGGATAGTGCGACGGGTCCGGAACGAAATAGCGGGATGCCTGCTGATTCATGACTACCTCCAAGATCTTGATGTTTTCTACTTTGTCGCGACAAGCTGTACGAACGCGATGATCGCCAGGACAAAGACCGCCACGACGATGACGCCAGCAATAATCACCTGAATCGGCCGCAGTCCCGCCGAATCCTCCTCATGCATACGGCGATGTCTGACGCCGAACAGTGCCGACAACACCGTCCTTAGCACCTGGAGTGGGCCGGCTCTGCGCTCGTCCATCACTGCCTCGCCGCTCATGCGCCCGGCCTGGACGGCTTCGAGGCCGGTTCGGCAAGCGTGCCCGCCACCTCGAAGAAGGTGTACGAGAGCGTGATCGTGTTTACATCCTTCGGCAGCGCCGGGTCGATGACGAATACGACAGGCATTTCCCGCGATTCGCCCGCTCCCAGTGTCTGCTTGGTAAAGCAGAAGCATTCCATCTTCCTGAAATGCGCGGCAGCAAGCTGCGGGCCATAGCTGGGAATCGCCTGGCCGGTGACCGGGTGATCGCGCGTATTGCTCACTCGATACACCACGTGAACCAGCTCTCCAGGATGAACCGCCACGCTCGTTTGCCCCGGCTTGAAGCTCCATGGCAGCCCATGCAGGTTGGCGTCGAATTCCACGGTGATCGTGCGGCTGGTGTCGACCTGGGTGTTGCGCAGCGGATCGTCCGCATTGAGCAGGTTGTTGATGCCCGTCACTTCGCAAAACTTCTGGTACATCGGTACCATGGCGTAGCCGAATCCGAACATGAGTCCGGCCACCGCCAGCAGCCTGACCATGACACGACGGTTGTCGGCGCTGCGCTTCTCGCTCATTTGAATAGCCAGTAGCGCAGGACGAAGCCGACGAACAGGGCGACCGCCACCGAAGCCATGATCAGCGCAGTTCTACGGCTGGCGGAAGCCTGCTTCGGATTCACGCGTGCCCCTTCGACTCAGTCAGCACCGGCGGATCCTCGAAGGTGTGATAGGGCGCCGGTGAAGGCACGGTCCACTCCAGGCCGGTCGCGCCTTCCCAAGGTTTGGCGGCCGCCTTCTCACCGCCACGGATGGCCTTCAGCACCACATAGAGGAACAGCAGCTGGCTCAGGCCGAAGCCGAACGCCCCGTATGTCGACACCTGGTTGAAGTCGGTGAATTGCAGGGCGTAGTCCGGGATGCGGCGCGGCATGCCGGCCAGCCCGAGAAAATGCTGCGGAAAGAAGGCGATGTTGAACGAAATGATGGATAGCCAGAAATGCCACTGGCCCAGCTTCTCATCGTACATGTGGCCGGTCCATTTGGGCAGCCAGTAGTACACCGCGGCAAAGGCCGAGAACAAGGCCCCCGCCACCATCACGTAATGGAAATGGGCAACGACGTAATAGGTGTCCTGAAGCTGTACGTCAACCGCCGTGTTGGACAGCACCAGCCCGGTAAAGCCGCCGATGGTGAACAAGAAGAGGAAACCCAGGGCGAACAGCATGGGCGTCTCGAAGGTCATCGACCCTCGCCACATGGTGGCCACCCAGTTGAACACCTTCACGCCCGTCGGCACGGCGATCAGGATGGTGGCGTACATGAAGTAGAGCTGGCCGGCCACCGGCATGCCGACCACGTACATGTGGTGCGCCCAGACGATGAAGGAAATCAGCGCGATCGAGGCAATGGCGTACACCATCGAGGTGTAGCCGAAGATCGGCTTGCGCGCGAAGGCCGGGATGACGTGCGAGACGACGCCGAACGCCGGCAGGGCGATGATGTACACCTCGGGGTGGCCGAAGAACCAGAAGATGTGCTGGAACAGCACCGGATCCCCACCGCCGGCCGCGTTGAAGAAGCTGGTGCCGAAGTGGCGATCCGTCAGGATCATGGTGACGGCGCCGGCCAGCACAGGCATCACGGCGATGAGCAGGTAGCCGGTGATCAGCCAGGTCCAGCAAAACATCGGCATGCGCATCAGCGGCATGGTGGGCGCACGCAGGTTGAGGATCGTCGTCACGATGTTGATCGAGCCCATGATCGACGACATGCCCAGGATGTGTACAGCGAAGATGGCCATGTCCATGCCGATGCCCATCTGGATCGACAGGGGAGGATAAAGCGTCCAGCCGGTGCCGGCGGCGCCGCCGGGCACGAACATGGATGCCGTCAGCAGGATGCCGGCGGGCGGCAGCAGCCAGAAGCTCCAGTTGTTCATGCGCGCGAAGGCCATGTCGGGCGCGCCGATCATCATCGGGATCATCCAGTTGGCGAAGCCGACGAAGGCCGGCATGATCGCGCCGAACACCATGATCAGGCCGTGCAGCGTGATCATCTGGTTGAAGAACTCCGGCTCGACGTACTGCAGGCCCGGCTGGAACAGCTCGGCGCGAATGATCAGGGCCATCGCCCCGCCCACCATGAACATGGCGAAGCTGAACCACAGGTACATGGTGCCGATGTCCTTGTGGTTGGTGGTGGTGATCCAGCGCATGATCCCTTTCGGATGATGCGCGTGATCGTCCCCGTGTGCGTGGCCTGCGCCGTGAACGTGGGTGGCTTCCATCTTGTCTCCTTGTATCCTGCGAATTCCGTTTTTACTTGCGCGCTGCCTTGATGTCGGCCGGCTGCACCATGTCGCCCGTCTTGTTGCCCCAGGCGTTGCGTTCGTAGGTCACGACGGCAGCAATGTCGCCATCGCCGAGCTGACCGCCATAGGCCGCCATGGCCGTGTTGGGCTTGCCGTTCAGGACGATATTGACGTGGTCCTTCATGGGCCCCTTCGCCAGCTTGGAACCGTCCAGCGCCGGGAAGGCGGGCGGCAGGCCCTTTCCGTTGGCCTGGTGACAGGCCACGCAGTTGGCTGCATAGACTTTCTCGCCACGACTCTTCAGTTCTTCCAGAGAATAGGTCTTGCCCACCTCGTCGGCTGCCGCCGACATCTGCTTCTTCTGCGCCTCAACCCAAGTCGCATACTTCTCTGCGGACACCACCTCGACCACGATCGGCATGAAGGCATGGTCTTTTCCGCACAACTCGGCGCACTGGCCGCGGTATATGCCTTCCTTCTCGGCCTTGAACCAGGTGTCACGCACATAGCCCGGAATCGCATCCTGCTTGACCGCCAGGGCCGGAACCCACCATGAGTGGATCACATCAGTCGCCGTGGTGAGCATGCGAATTTTCTTGCCTACGGGAACAACCAGATGCCGGTCGACTTCGAGCAGGTAGTTTTCGCCCTTGGGTGCCGTGCCGCGAACCTGGTCAGCCGGAGTGGCCGTGAGGCTGATGAAGCGGATGCCCTCCCCTTCACCCTTAAGATAGTCATAGCCCCATTTCCACTGATAACCGGTCGCCTTGATGGTGATGTCCGCCTGGGCGGTGTCCCGCATGTTGAGCAGGGCCTTGGTGGCCGGCCAGGCCATGGCAACGAGGATCAGCAGGGGCACCACGGTCCAGGCAATCTCCACCATGGTGTTATCGTGAAACTGGGCGGCCTGATGACCCTTCGACTTGCGGTGCTTGAACACCGAATAGAACATGACGGCGAAGACGCCGATGAAAATGATCATGATGACGATCATCATCAGGTTGTGAAGGTCGATCACCGTCTGGGCGGCCTTGGTGGCCGGGACCTGGAAATTGAACTCCCAGGCAGCCTGCGCCATGACCGACCAGCCCATGAGCGCGAGGCCCGCCAGGCACGACTGAGTCTTCTTGTTGATTCCCATCAGAAACGATCTCCTTGAATGTAATCCGTCGCGTCCTGAATGGAAGGCGTGCTCATCCAATCCGGGAAAATGTCCGTGACGACATTCCGGTCATGCACACTCTTCATTCTGGTTTCCCCTGCGCAGATCGCGCGACCCTCAATGTTTAGGCTTAAATTTTTCCGTACGCTATCACGCGGTATGATTTCTTTCAAGCTGCATTGACGCAGATCAAATAGATATGGCCATAAGCTCCGCTACAGCAATTTGCCGCAGACTGGTTGGCTCCGGAAAACTTGCAACAGGGTTTTTCGGCGGGATGCCGATGAAAGCTGGCGATCAGCCGGGGGCGAGGGCCTTGAGGAGGCGGTCATGCACGCCGCAGAAGCCCCCATTGCTCATGACGAGCACGTGATCCCCTTCGCGCGCCACGGCCATTACGGCCCTCACCAAGGCGTCGATGTCCTCGAATGCTTGCGCCCTGTCACCGAGTGGCGCCAAGGTGATGCGGACATCCCAGCCCAGATTGGCTGAATAGCAGAACGTCATTTCCGCTTCTTGCAGGCTGGCCGGCAGTTGCGCCTTCATCACCCCCAGCTTCATGGTATTTGAACGCGGCTCCAGCACGGCCAGGATGCGCCCGCCGCCGATGCGCTGCCGCAATCCTGCGATGGTGGCCGAAATAGCCGTCGGGTGATGCGCGAAATCGTCATACACCGTCACGCCACGCACCGTGCCCCGCACTTCGAGGCGGCGCTTGACCCCGCCGAAGCAGGCCAAGGCTGACAGCGCCGAATCCGGGGGCACGCCGGCGTGCCTTGCCGCGGCCAAGGCCGCCAAGGCATTGGCTTGATTATGCTGGCCCGGCATAGCCAGACGGAGCCGTCCGGCCTCGTTTCCTGAAAGCGCCACGGCACGGGTCTCTTCCGCATCGGATCCGACGAGGCTCCAGCCAGCCGGGTCATTGAACCACTCGACGGACGTCCAGCAGCCCCGCTCCAACACACGCTTCAAGGCGGGCCCCAAGGCATTCGCGACGATAAGACCTGATTTCGGCAAAATCCTTACAAACTGATGAAATTGACTCTCGATGGCCGCAAGATCGTGGAAGATGTCTGCATGATCGAACTCCAGATTGTTCAGGATCGCCGTTCTCGCGCGGTAATGCACGAATTTCGAACGCTTGTCACAAAAGGCGGTGTCGTACTCATCCGCCTCGATGACGAAGAAAGGGCTGGAAGTCAGTCGCGCCGACACGCCGAAGTCCTGCGGCACGCCACCAATGAGAAAGCCGGGGGCCATGCCGGCATGCTCCAGAATCCAGGCCAGCATGGCAGCAGTCGTCGTCTTGCCATGGGTGCCGGCCACCGCCAGTATCCATTTATCACGCAGCACGTTCTCTGCCAGCCATTGCGGGCCGGAGATATAGGGCAGACCCTGGTCGAGGATGGCCTCAAGTAGCGGATTGCCGCGCGAAATGGCATTGCCGACAACGAACAGATCCGGCGCCAGGCCGGTCTGGGCGGCTTCGTAACCCTCGATCAACTCGATGCCCTGGGCCGCCAGTTGCGTGCTCATCGGCGGATAGACATTGGCATCGCAACCCGTCACGCGATGGCCGGAAGCCCTCGCCAACAGGGCGATGCCACCCATGAAGGTGCCGCAAATGCCGAGTATGTGTATGTGCATCGCCATCCCGTACAATAGCGTCGAATTCTAACCGATCCCCCGGCATCGCCCTGTCATGTCCCATCACGACCGGAACGCCCTGCGACACAATGCGATGCGGCGGAGCATCGCCGCGCTGGCAGCACGCCTGATGGCTGAGGATGGCATCTCGGATTACCGGTTCGCCAAGCGCAAGGCAGCGCGGCAACTGGGCGCACCGGAAACCGAGGCCTTGCCGAACAATGCCGAAATCGAGGCAGAGCTGCGCGCCTATCAGGCGATCTATCAGGAAGACGAGCAGCGCGAGCGCCTGCTGGAAATGCGCAAAACAGCCGTCGAAGTGATGCGCTTGCTGGAGCCGTTCCACCCCTACCTGACCGGACCGGTACTCGACGGCACTGCCGGCCGCTATGCCGATATCGATCTTGAGGCCTTCCCGGACAACAGCAAGGAAGTGGAAATCTTCCTTCTCAATCAAGGTATTCGCTTCGAGCAAAACGAGCCGAAACGCGGTGGGGCCGAGGCCCCTGAGTGTGTGCTCACCTTCGACTGCAACGACTTCCCAGTACGACTTTCCCTGTACGAGCCGGATGCCGAGCGCGCCCATAAGCGCCGCAATGGGCGTACGGCCGAGCGCGCCCGCCTGTCTGGCGTGGAGGCCATGCTGAAATCCTCCGCACCATGAGCAAGACCGTTCGCCACGCCTTGCTGATCATTGCCGTTTCCTCTATGGCAGCACTGGCCGGCTACTATGTAGGCAAGCCCCAGACCCTTTCGTTGCCTTCACCTGAATCCACTCCTACCGCCGATGCGCCCGCCCGTCTGCTGGCCCTGACCTTGCCGGATCTAAGCGGCAAGCCCCAATCGCTGGCGCAGTGGAAAGGGAAGGTTTTGGTTGTCAATTTCTGGGCGACTTGGTGCCCCCCCTGCAAAGAGGAAATGCCGGAATTCTCAAGAATTAATACAAAATATGCATTGAACGGCGTTCAATTTGTAGGCATCAGCATCGATTCTGTAGATAAAGTCATAGCTTTCCAACAGGAAACGCAGGTTTCCTATCCCCTGCTCATCAGCAATCTGGAAACCCTCGACCTATCAAGCGATTTAGGCAATCGTGCCAAGGCCTTACCTTTCACCGTCATCCTCCGGCCCGACGGTAGCCCGCAACACATCAAGCTTGGCAAGTACGCCACGCCAGACCTGGAAAAAACGATTCAGGCTGCCCTTCAGCCACGCTGAATCTCGGTCATATTTCAGGTATTTCTGGACAATATGCTGACATTTCCGGCAAACTCGCAAACATGAATGCCAAGAAAACCGGCCGCAAATCGGTCAAGGATGCCAATGGGAAGCTACGCATCCTGGTAGTGCACGGCCCGAATCTGAATCTGCTCGGGTCGCGTGAGCCGGAAATCTATGGACGGGATACGCTAACGGACATCAATGAGGCTCTCGCAACACAAGCCAAAGCCGCCTCAGTCGAACTGATCGCCTTCCAAAGCAACCATGAAGGCGACTTGGTTGATCGCATCCAGGCCGCACGCAGCGAGGGGGTGGCTTTCATCATCATTAACCCGGGCGGTTACACCCACACCAGCGTCGCCCTGCGGGACGCCTTGGCGGCCGTGGCCATCCCCTTTGTCGAAGTGCATCTTTCAAATATCCATGCGCGTGAGCCTTTCCGTCGGCATTCCCATTTCTCGGACCTGGCCGTCGGCGTCATCTGCGGCCTGGGCGGCCACGGATACCGGCTCGCCCTCGACTTCGCTCTCAATCGCATTCGCTAGGCTCCGCGGCGGGGCTCGTTCAAGTTCCAGCCGCCGCGGCGCCAATTCATACGGGAGAAAAAATGGACCTCAGAAAACTGAAGGCCTTGATCGATCTGGTGGAAAAATCCGGCATTGCCGAATTGGAAATCACCGAAGGGGAAGAGAAAGTACGCATCGCCAAGCAAGGCATCGCGGCAGCGCCAACATATTTGCATCATGCCGCGCCGGCGCCCCATGCCCAGGCACCCGCTCCTATGCCGCCACCCGCAACACCGGGGCCCGCGGTCGCGCCCGAGGCGGAAGGCCATGCCGTCAAGGCGCCGATGGTGGGCACGTTTTACCGCTCTTCTGCGCCGGGCTCGCCCTCTTTCGTCGAGGTCGGACAAACCGTCAAGGCCGGCGAAACCCTCTGCATCATCGAGGCCATGAAGCTCATGAACGAGATCGAGTCCGATGCCTCGGGCGTCATCAAGGCCATCCTGGTGGAAAACGGCCAGCCGGTCGAATACGGCCAGCCGCTCTTCCTCATCGCATAAAGACGGAACCGCCGGGCTAAGGCCCGACCCAGGCAACCCAGGCAACCCAGGCAACCATGTTCGAAAAAATACTCATCGCCAACCGCGGCGAGATTGCCCTCCGCATCCAGCGCGCCTGCCGCGAACTGGGCATCAAGACGGTGGTCGTGCATTCCGAGGCGGATACCGAAGCCAAGTACGTCAAGCTCGCCGACGAGTCCGTCTGCATCGGCCCCGCCCCATCCTCGGCCAGCTACCTCAACATACCCGCCATCATTTCGGCCGCCGAGGTCACCGACGCGGAGGCCATCCATCCCGGCTACGGCTTCCTTTCCGAGAATGCCGATTTCGCCGAGCGGGTGGAAAAGTCCGGCTTCGTGTTCATCGGTCCGCGCCCGGAAACCATCCGCCTGATGGGCGACAAGATCTCCGCCAAGGACGCCATGAAGGCGGCCGGGGTGCCCTGCGTGCCAGGATCCGAGGGGGCGCTACCGGAAGACCCAAAGGAGGTCATCAAGATCGCCCGCGCCATCGGCTATCCGGTCATCATCAAGGCGGCCGGTGGCGGTGGCGGGCGCGGCATGCGCGTCGTGCATACTGAGGCGGCACTGCTCAACGCCGTCACCATGACCCGTGCCGAGGCCCAGGCCGCATTCGGCAACCCCATGGTTTACATGGAGAAGTTTCTGGAAAATCCGCGGCACATCGAGTTCCAGATGCTGTCCGACTCCTTCAAGAACACCGTATGGCTGGGCGAGCGGGACTGCTCGATGCAGCGCCGCCACCAGAAGATCATCGAGGAGGCGCCGGCGCCCGAAGTCGCCCGCCGCCTTATCGCCCGCATCGGCGACCGCTGTGCGGAAGCCTGCCGCAAGATCGGCTACCGCGGCGCCGGCACCTTCGAATTCCTCTATGAAAACGGCGAGTTCTACTTCATCGAGATGAACACCCGCCTGCAGGTCGAGCACCCGGTAACTGAGTTCATCACGGGCATCGA
Source organism: Betaproteobacteria bacterium (assembly GCA_016703785.1). Classification (GTDB taxonomy): domain Bacteria; phylum Pseudomonadota; class Gammaproteobacteria; order Burkholderiales; family Rhodocyclaceae; genus Desulfobacillus. Next base: position 435,928 of record JADJBM010000032.1, on the reverse strand, counting down.
TCTGGTGCAGCAGCAGATCCGCATCGCGGCCGGCGAGAAGCTTGCCTTCCGCCAGCGCGACATCGAACTGAAGGGCCACGCCATCGAGTGCCGCATCAATGCCGAGGATCCATTCAAGTTCACGCCCTCTCCGGGACGCATCACGTCCTACCATCCGCCCGGCGGGCCCGGCATCCGCGTCGATTCGCATGTCTACAGCGGCTATATCGTGCCGCCGCATTACGATTCGATGATCGGCAAGCTGATCGCCTACGGCGACACGCGGGATCAGGCCATCCGGCGCATGCGCATTGCGCTCTCGGAAATGGTGGTGGAGGGCATCAAGACGAACATTCCACTGCACCAGGAACTGATGCTCGACGCGCGCTTCATGAAGGGCGGCACCAGCATCCACTACCTCGAACACAAGCTGGCCGCGAAGGACGAGGCGGTCAAGGGAAAATAACCCATGTGGCTTTCCGTCACGCTCGCCACGGACGCCGCACACGCCGAAGCGCTCTCAGAGGCGCTGCTGGCGTTGGGCGCTCTCTCGGTGGGCATGGAGGACGCCGACGCCGGCACCGATCGCGAGACGCCGCAGTTCGGCGAACCCGGCAGCGACCTTGCGCCGCTATGGGCGCACAGTCGTGTGGTTGCCCTGTTCGACAGGAGTGCCGACATACCCCTGATTGCCGCCGCCGCTGCGGGCGAAGCTGGGCTCGACACGACACCGCCTTATGAAATCGCCGAAGTCGCCGAGCAGGATTGGGTGCGGCTGACCCAGTCGCAGTTCGAGCCGATCCGCATCAATGCGCGCCTGTGGATCGTGCCCTCCTGGCATCGATCGCCCGATCCGAATGCAATCAATCTCGAGCTCGATCCGGGCCTGGCCTTCGGCACCGGCAGCCACCCGACGACGCGGCTGTGCCTGGATTGGCTCTGCGGCCATGTGCAGACCGGCGCCAGTGTGCTCGATTACGGCTGCGGTTCGGGTATATTAGCCATCGCTGCGGCCAAGCTCGGCGCCGGACGCGTAGTGGGCGTCGATATTGACGAGAATGCCCTGGCGGCCGCGGCCGGCAATGCCGAACGCAACGACTCACGGCTGCAGCTATTGCACTCCAGACACCCCCTCGACATGCAATTCGATATCGTGGTCGCCAACATCCTCACCAATCCGCTCTGCGTTCTAGCACCCCTGCTCGCCCAGCGAACCCTGCAAGGGGGGCAAATCGCGCTTTCGGGCATCCTGTCCTCGCAGGTCGGGCAGGTTCAGGATGTCTATCGGCCCGCCTTCGATCTGCAGGTCTGGGCTGAAAAGGAAGGCTGGAGCCTGCTGGAGGGTGTGCGGACATGATGCTGACCCGCTGCCCCGACTGCAGCACGGCCTTCCGCGTCACGCCTGAGCAGCTCAAGGCGCGCGCCGGCAAGGTGCGTTGCGGGCATTGCAGCGCCGTGTTCAATGCGCTGGAAGCCCTGGAAGACACGCCATCCATACCTGCGGCTGTGAAAGCCGCAGCTTCTCCAGCGGAACCCGTCCCGCCCTCCCCTGTCGAGACGGCGCCCTCCGAGGCCTCGCCTGAATACGACCCGACCGAACTTCCCGCCGTCGGGCCACCGGGCATCCGCGACACACAGGTCGGGCCTGAATCACTCGACGTACTGCTGGAAGGCATCAGCCGTGAAGCCGAACCGCCTCCGCCACGTTGGCGTCGGCTGGCCTGGGTCCTGGCGAGCCTCATGGCGCTCGGCGCATTTCTCGTTCAGGCTGCCTACGTCTTTCGCACCGAGTTGGCCGTCTCCCAACCCGATCTTCGCCCGCTGCTGGTGGACATGTGCGGACTGCTTGAATGCGACATCCCGCTGCCGCGCAAGGCAGAACTGGTCAGCATCGAGGCCTCCGACCTGCATCCCGACCCGCAACGGAAGAACCTGCTGGTGCTGGCGGCCACCTTGAAAAACCGGGCCTCCTTCGCGCAGGATTACCCGCACCTGGAACTGACGCTGACTGATATTCGCGACCAGCCGATGGTCCGCAAGGTCTTTGCGCCGGCCGAATATCTGGCGCAGGGCGCGGAGGTGCGCGCCGGCTTCGCCGCCAACGGCGATATTGTGGTCAACCTCTGGCTAGACGTCACTGCAGTCGGCGCAAGCGGCTACCGACTCTATCTGTTCTATCCCTAGGCAATGCCATTCATCACAACGCGAGAGACAACCATGACAACCGTCACCCGTGCCGGCAAGATCACCCATCTCAGCGGAGAGTTCCCCAAGCCCGGCGACCTGGCGCCGGATTTCTCACTGGTCGCCACCGACCTGAACGACCTGACGCTGAAGGACTTCGCCGGCAAGCGCAAGGTGCTCAATATCGTGCCGAGCCTGGATACGCCGACCTGTGCCATCTCCACGCGCAAGTTCAACGAGCAGGCAGGAAGTCTGCCCAATACGGTCGTGCTGGTCATCTCGGCGGACCTGCCCTTCGCCATGAAGCGATTCTGCGAGACCGAAGGGCTGAACAATGTCGTTTCGCTGTCGACCATGCGCGGCGGCGAGTTCATGTCCAACTACGGCGTCAAGATCGAGGACGGTCCGATTGCAGGCATTACCGCACGTGCCGTGGTGGTGATCGACGAGAACGACAAAGTGATATACAGCGAGCTCGTCCCCGAGATCAAGCAGGAACCAAATTACAACGCGGCCCTCGCCGCCCTGAAGTAACAACAAAGGAAGGAATCCCGCGCAATGAGGACGCTGATCTGTGGCTCGATGGCCTACGACACCATCATGGTGTTCCACGACCGCTTCAAGAACCACATCCTGCCCGACCAGCTGCACATCCTCAATGTCTCCTTCCACGTGCCGGACATGCGGCGCGAATTCGGCGGCTGTGCGGGCAACATCGCCTACAGCCTCAAACTCCTCGGCGGCGAACCGCTCATCATGGCCACCGTCGGCGAGGACATCGGTCCGTACATGCATCGGCTGGAACGGCTCGGCCTCGATCGCAACCACGTCCAGGAAGTGCCGACGACGTACACCGCCCAGGCCTTCATCACCACCGATCTTGACGACAACCAGATCACCGCCTTTCACCCGGGCGCGATGAACTACTCGCACTTCAACCATGTCGCCGATGCGCAGGAGCTGACTATTGGCATCGTCGCGCCCGACGGCCGCGACGGGATGATGCAGCACGCACAGGAGTTCCGCGACAAAGGCGTGCCGTTCATCTTCGATCCCGGCCAGGGCCTGCCCCTCTTCAACGGAGAGGAGTTGCTGAATTTCCTGGCGCTCGCAGATTATTGCTGCGTCAATGACTACGAGGCTCGGCTGTTGTCCGAGAAGACGGGGCGGTCTGTCGAGCAGTTGGCCAGCCTGGTGGACGCACTCGTCATCACGATGGGCGCCAACGGCGCGCGAATCCATGCCGACGGAAAACGCATCGACATCCCCAGCGTCAAACCGGATGAGCTGGTCGACCCGACCGGCTGCGGCGACGCCTTCCGCGCCGGCCTGCTCTATGGCATCGCCAGCGGCATGGGCTGGGAGAAGGCGGGGTGCCTCGCCTCGCTGATGGGCTCGATCAAGATCGCCCACCGTGGCGGCCAGAACCATAAGCCGGTAAGGGAACAAATCGCCGATCGCTACCTGGCGGCATTCGGCGAAATGCCCTGGTAGGTCGGACTGCAGGCCCGGCCTACAGCGCCGTGCGCAGCTGCGCTGCAACCTTTTCCAGTTCTTCCCGTGGTGGATTCTTCACGGGCCAGGTAAACGTCAGGCCATCGTTCTCCCAACGCGGCAGTACATGGATGTGAGCATGGAAAACGGTTTGTCCGGCAGCCACGCCGTTGGCCTGATAGACCGAAATCCCCGCAGGTGCGCACGCCGACTCGATGGCCCTCGCCGCTCGAGCCGCCGAACGAAACATGGCGCACGCCAACGCCTCGTCCATACCTTGCAGGTTTTCAACATGCGGCTTGGCCGCCACCAGCATGTGGCCCGGATTCACGCTGCCGATATCCATGAAGGCAAGCGTCAATTCATCCTGGAACACCACCGTCGCCGGGATCTCTCCACGCACGATCTTGCAGAACACGCAATTGTCCATGCTCTCCCCCATCACGAGACATCCTCCCCGGAGCAGTCGACCTGGTAAACCGCGCGATCCGGCAGTCTCACCGCCGTCAGATGCCGGCCCCACAGGCAACCCGAATCCAGTGCCAGCAGGTTCGGCTTGATTTTCAGGCCGAGCGCCGACCAGTGGCCCGTCACCAGAACGTGGTCGGCGCTCATTCGGCGCGGCACGGCAAACCACGGCAGATAACCCGGCGGCGGATCGGTGGCCTCGCCCTTCGCCTTGAACTCCATGACGCCCTCGGCGGAACAAAAGCGCATCCGCGTCATGGCATTGACGATCACCCGCAGGCGCGGCCAGCCGGTGAGGTCATCGCTCCAGGCGGGCGGCTCGCTGCCCCACATATTCGCCAGGAATTCCTGGTATTTTTTCGACCGCAGCGCTTTCTCGACTTCACCCGCCAGCGCGTGCGCCTGTCCTATCGTCCATTGCGGAAGCAGGCCGGCGTGCACCAATGCGAAGCCGTTTTCGACGTGCATCATGGGGCGCCGGCGCAACCACGCGAGGAGTTCCTCCCGGTCGGGGGCCGCCAGGATCTCATCCAGCGTGTCGTCGTCCCGCTGCTTTGAATAGCCCTCGGCCAACATGACCAGGTGCAGGTCGTGATTGCCCAGCACTGTAATGGCGGCTTTGCCCAGACTCTTGACGAAGCGCAGCGTCTCCAGAGAATGCGGGCCACGGTTGACCAGGTCGCCGACCAGCCACAACCTATCCCGAGCCGGATCGAAGCGGATCAGGTCGAGCAGGTGCTGAAAGGAATCGAAGCAGCCTTGGATGTCACCGATGGCATAGGTCGTCACGGCAGGCTCACACAGCGTAGCCGTCCGGGTTCAAGCTCTGCCAGCGCCACGTGTCCCGGCACATCTCTTCAATGCCGCATTCCGCACGCCATTCCAGCAGGCGTTCGGCCAGGGCAGGGTCGGCATAACAGGCAGCGATATCGCCGGGCCTACGCGGTACCATCCGGTACGGGATATCCCTGCCCGAGGCCTTGCGGAAGGCGTCCACCATCTCCAGAACGCTGTAACCCCTTCCCGTACCGAGATTGACGGCCAGCACCTCCGTCATGGCATCCAGTTTCTTTAATGCCGCCAAATGGCCACGGGCAAGGTCGGCGACATGAATGTAGTCCCGCACGCCGGTGCCGTCCGGCGTCGGGTAATCGTTGCCAAACACCCTGAGTGCATCGCGCCTGCCGACCGCCACCTGGGCGATGTACGGCATCAGGTTGTTCGGCACACCCGCGGGATCTTCGCCGATCAGGCCGCTCTCGTGCGCGCCGACCGGATTGAAGTAGCGCAGCAGCGCGATCTTCCAAGCCGGATCGGAGCCGGCGATATCCACCAGGATCGCCTCGACCATGGACTTGCAGCGGCCATAGGGATTGGTCGGTCGCAACGGATGATCCTCGCGCACCGGAACGTAATCTGGATTGCCGTAAACAGTCGCCGACGAACTGAAAACCAGCTTGCGCAGGCCCGCCTCCGCCATCGCCCCGCACAGTGCCAGCGTGCCGCCGACGTTGTTGTCGTAGTAGGTCAGCGGCTGCTCGACGGACTCCCCGACCGCCTTCAGGCCGGCGAAGTGCAGGACGGCATCGATGGCGTGCTCGCGGAACAGTCTGCGCAGCGCCGTTGCATCGCGCACATCGCACTCATGGAAGGCAATTGTCCTGCCCGTGATCCGTTCGATTCGCCCGATCACCTCGCGCCGGCTGTTGCACAGGTTGTCCGCGACCACAACCTCATGGCCGGCCTGAAGCAATTCGACGCAGGCATGAGAGCCGATGTAGCCGGCACCCCCCGTCACCAGCAGCGTGCGTGCGGCTGTCATGAAGCAACCGGCTGCTGCGGCCGGTATTCCGGGACAAGCTCTGCCAGCCGCGATTTGACCGTCCGTTCATCCTGCGGCGCACCTTCCAGCCAGACGCGCAAGCCTTCCAGTTCACCGGCCGAGAAGGCAGCCTGCGCTCGCGCGATGCGCAGTTTTGGGTGCGGCGTCAGCAACGTATGCTCGCCGTCGGCAAGCAGTTCCTCGTAGAGCTTCTCGCCCGGTCGCAGGCCGGTGAAGACGATCCGGATGTCATCATCGGCAAGGCCGGAGAGGCGGACCATGTCGCGCGCCAGATCGGCGATCTTCACCGGCTCGCCCATGTCCAGCACGAATATCTCCCCGCCCTGGCCCATCAGGCCGGCCTGAAGCACCAGCTGCGCCGCCTCGGGGATCGACATGAAGTAGCGAACGATGTCCGGGTGCGTCACTGTTACCGGCCCGCCCCTGGCGATTTGCTCGCGGAATTTCGGAATCACACTACCGTTGCTGCCCAGCACATTGCCGAAGCGCACCATGACGAAGCGGGTCTCGTTTGACTGCTGAAGTCTTTGGCAAACCATCTCCGCGAGGCGCTTGGTCGTGCCCATGACGTTGGTCGGATTGACCGCCTTGTCGGTGGAAATGAAGACGAATTCGCCGACGCCGTGGCGCAGCGAAGCTTCCGCCATGCGCAGGGTGCCGAGCACGTTATTGCGCACCGCCTCCCATGCGTTCTCGCTCTCCATCATCGGAACGTGCTTGTACGCCGCGGCATGAAATACCACCTCCGGCCGATACTGCACAAAAACCTGATCGAGGCGCGCCGTATCCTTCACATCGCCTACCGTGCAGGCTATCGGCGTGCCCGGCAACTGTCGGGCAAACTCCTGCTCGATCTGGTATAGCGCGAATTCCGACAGCTCGAACAGCACCAGCAGACGTGGCTCGAAGCGGGCGATTTGCCGCGCCAGTTCAGATCCTATCGAGCCGCCTGCGCCGGTGACGAGCACAATCCGACCGCCTAGCAGGCGATGCAGCCCCTCGCTATCGAGCTTCACCACTTCGCGACCGAGAAGATCTTCCATTTCCACTTTGCGCAACTGCGAAATGGACACCCGGCCGGACAGCAGGTCGTCGATCGCCGGGACCGTCAGCACCGACATTCCTGCCGCAGCAGCAGCCTCGGCAGCGCGTCGGCGCGCCGCCGACGATGCTGAAGGCATGGCGATGATGACTTTCTTCACCTGCAGACGGGTGGCATGCTCGGCCACCTGGTCAAGATCCCCCAGAACTTTCACGCCATCGATGGAGCGTCCTCGCCTGTCCCCCTCATCATCGAGCAAGCCGACGACACGCCACTCTTCACTACGCTTCAACTCACGCAACAGCAACATGGCGGCATCGCCGGCCCCCAGTATCAGCACCGGCTCGCCGTCCAGGCGTACGCCTCCGTATAACTGATGTTCGCGCCAGACGCGGTAGCCGAAACGCGTACCGCCCATCGCCATGATCAGCAACAAGGGCTGCAGGATAAGCACGGAGCGCGGCACGTCACCCAACTGGAACATGAACACGGAGGCACCGACCAATGACGCTGCCAGCACGACTGCAAGCACTATTCTTTGCAGGTCCTTGACGCTGACGTAGCGCCACATGCCGCGATATACCCCGAGAGCCATGAAGGCCGCGGCATGCAGCGGTACCACCCAGGGCAGGCCGGACAGCATGCCCTGGTAGTAGGGATCCGGCACCTCGAGATTGAAGCGTAGCCAATAGGCCAGCATCCATGCAAGCGCCGCGGCCACGAGGTCGTGTGCGACGATCACAATGTTGCGAAACAGCATTTTCATCGCACTGCCGCCCGCATGACCTTGGCCACGGCGTCGATCGTATCAGCCATCTCCGATTCGCCCAATGTCGGATGCACCATGAACATCAGACTCGTTTCGCCCAGCCTTTGCGCCACGGGCAACCTCTGCGCGGGACCCCAGCCACGTTCGACGAATGCACGCTCCCGGTATATCTCCGAGCAGCTGCCGGCAAAGCAGGGAATGCCTTCGGCGTTAATGGCCTCATTGATGCGCGCCGCACCCCATCCCTCCGCCAGCATCTCATGGTCGATGAACGCGTAGTACTTGTAATAGGCATGGCCGACTCCGCCCGGGAGCCGGGTAACGCGCAACCCCGGGATGGCTGAAAGACCCTCTTCCAGCGTGGCGGCATTTCGCTTGCGCGCTGCCAGCCAGAGGGGCAACTTCCCCAGTTGCAGTCGGCCGATCGCGGCCTGCATCTCCGTCATGCGATAATTGCTGCCGAAGGATTCATGCAGCCAGCGGAATCCGGGCGGGTGCTCGCGATTGAACACCGCGTCGTAACTTTTGCCGTGATCCTTGTAGGCCCAGGCCTTCTCCCACAGGCGGCTATCGTCCGTCACCAACACGCCCCCCTCGCCGCCAGTAGTCATGATTTTGTCCTGGCAGAAGGAAAACGCCGCACAGTCGCCCAGGCTGCCCACCGGCCGGCCCTTGTACGTGGCGCCGTGCGCTTGTGCGCAGTCCTCGATGACCTTGATGCCGCGCTCGCGCGCCAACGCCATGATCGGTTCCATGTCGCAGGGCCAGCCGGCCAGATGCACCGCGACGATAGCGCGGGTATGCAAAGTCAGCGTCGCCAGCACGGTGTCAGCAGTCAGGTTCTGGCTGACCGGATCGACATCCGCCACCACCGGCACGGCCCCACGCGCCACTACGCAGCTTGCCGAGGCGATGAAAGTACGCGCCGGCACGATCACCTCATCGCCGGGGCCGATGTTGAGTGCGTAAAGCGCCAGTTCCAACGCCAGTGTTCCGTTGGCCAGGGAGATGGCATGGCGCGTCCCGGTAAAAGCTGCGAACTCCTCTTCGAAGCGACGGCACTCTTCGCCCGTCCAGTAGTTCACCCGCCCCGAGGCGAGCACTCTACCAACCGCATCGATTTCATCCTGTCCGAACACCGGCCATGGGGGAAGCGATGCGGTGCGCACGGGTGCACCACCGTCGACCGCCAAGCGGTCATGCCCAGCTTGCATCAACCGCCCCCCTCCCGGTTCCGCGCCGCGACCGTGCCGGCCTTGACCAACAGGGCTGCGCCCACCTTGACCCCCGGCAGCACCACGGCGCCGGCCCCGACCAAAGTGCCGGCGCCGACACAGGCACCACCGCACAGCACCGCTCCTGGCGCGACATGCGCGCCCTCGCCCACTTCGCAGTCGTGTTCGACAATGGCGCCCGTATTGATGATCGCATTGCGGCCGATGCGCGCCTCGGCATTCACCACAGCGCCGGGCATGACCAGGGTGCCGGCCCCAATCATGGCGGACGGGGCCACCGCCGCTGCCGGGTGCACCACACTCTGCAATAAGAAGCCTTGTGCCTCCAGCCAGCGGGCAACCTCCATGCGGGCGCGATTGTCGCCGATGGCGACGACGACGCCGTCGATGGCCCCTTGGAGCGCCAGCAATGCCTCGCGTCCGCCGGCAACCGCATGGCCCAGGATCGTTGCCCCTTGTTGCGGACTGTCGTCCGCAACAAGGGCCACTTCTAGCCCTGCGTTGCGTTCAATGGCATCAACGACTACCTTGCCGTGGCCGCCGGCGCCAAAAATCGCGATCCGTTTCTTCCGCTCACTCATGCCTGCTCCCTGCCGAAAAATCCGGCACTACTCGTCCGCCGTGCCGCGGAACTTCTCCGTCGTGGCAAAACCTTCCTTCGACACGCCCGAACCAGAAAAGACGCGGCCAGCCGTCATGGCCAGAATCTTCAGATCCAGCCAGAAGGATCGGTGGTCCACGTACCATACGTCGAGGTCAAACTTGCTCTCCCATGACAGCGCATTGCGGCCATTCACCTGGGTCCAGCCGGTAATCCCCGGGCGGACATCGTGCCGACGCCTCTGCTCGGCACTATAGAGCGGCAGATACTCCATCAGCAACGGACGCGGCCCGACCAGGCTCATGTCGCCTCGGATCACATTGAACAACTGGGGCAGTTCGTCGAGGCTGAACCGACGCAGTTGAACACCCAGCTTCGTCAGGCGCGCCTCGTCGGGCAATGGATGGCCATCTGTGCCTGTTGCCTCTGCCATGGTGCGAAACTTCAGCACCTCGAAGGGCTGGCCATGCAATCCCGGCCGCTGCTGCCTGAATAACACCGGCGCGCCCATCAACCAAACGATGGCCAAGGCGGTGGCCAGAATTACCGGCAGCAGCAGCAAGACGAGCAGCAGGGAGGCGATGGTATCGAATACACGCTTCAGCATCCGCGGGATTCTACTTCAGCCAAGCAACTGCTCATAAAACCGTAGCCAGGCAATCGTGACCGCCTCCCGCGAAAACAATCGCAGGGCGCGCGCGCGCGCTGCCTTTCCCATCGCCCGCCGGCGTTCGGAATCACGTGCCAAGTCCGTCATCAATCGGGCCAGCTCCGCTGCATCGCCGGCTCGGTGCAGCAAACCGGTCACGTTCTCTTCAATGGCATCGGTGACACCGTAGATGCGTGAGCCAATCGCCGGAATCCCCGTCGCCGCCGCTTCGATTATGACCATGCCGAAGCCCTCCCGGTAGCTTGGCAGACAGAATACGTCCGCGGCCATCATGAAATCCTCGGGGCGCTCGGTGTATCCAATGAAACGGGTGCGGGTTGTCGCCGTGCCCAGGCGCGTTTCAATATCTGCGCGCACGCTGGCCTCGTCGGGGCCGACGACCAGAAGCCACGCATCGGGCGCATCCAGCCCCGCAAAGGCGTCTGCCAGGTCAAGCACGCCCTTGTCGCGGTTGAGTCGGCTGAGAAACAGGAACACGACGGCACCCTCCGGAATGGCCATGCTCCTGCGCACCTCTGTTTTCCTGGCGTCATCGGGCCTGAAGCGCTCGCCGTCCACGCCACAGATCGAACCGTCACCGAGCACGCGAATCTTGTCTGCACGGACTATGCCTTCAGCCACCATGAAATCGCGCTGGGAGGGACTGTCCGCCAGGACATGCGTGGCGAGTCGCGCTATCAGGCGGTCGGCCGCCTTGAGCAGCCACCGCTGCCAGCCCCTTCGCGTAGCCCAAACCTGTCCGGTGAAGATATGCGTACGCAACGGCACGCCGGCCAGGGCAGCGGCCAGCATGGCCAGCAGGCCCGCCTTGGGTGTCACCGAACTGACGGCTGCATAGCGCTGTCTCCGAAACATCGAATGCAGGCGCAACAGCGCTGCAAGATCGGCGAGCAGGGAGATCTGGCGCAGAACGCGGACCGGTACGATCCTGGCATGGGCTGGAATACGGCCAATATCAGCCGCGTCACCGGCATCCGCGACCAGATCGATCGCATAGCGTTCGCTGAGCGCTACAATGTGCCCGCTCAGGAAGGCCTTCGCCGTGAGCGGACTCGAAACGACAAAACAGATCTTCAGGGCCGTCATGGTGGGCCCGCTGCATGCCGAGGCGTCACGCTGAGCACCCATTCGCCCAGCACCAGGAAGGCAAAAGCCAGTATCGCGGCAGTGGCCCCGGCATAACTTCCGTAATGCAGGCACACCGCCAATGCAAGATACAAAACCCAATTCGTGACGATGAATACCAAGTCCACCCAGGAAACATCTCCCAGCCGGCAGAACAGCAGCAGCATCAGGCCCGCCGCCACGGCCATGGCCAGCGTCATCGAAATCGCAATGCCAGGCACGCCTATCCGACTCATCAGAACCAGATTGAACAGGATGTTCGCCCCCAGGCCGATCCCTGCCGCCAGCATCACTCTCCCCGAATGTCGGGTGGCGATGGCGAACTTCAACAGCAACACATTGATAACGAAAAATGGCAGCTGCAGGATGCCATAGGCCATCACCCGCGAGACGAGGCTTGCTTCGGCGGCCCCAAACGCGCCACCCTCGAAGGCCAGCCTGACGAATGGCCCTGAAAGGAGATGCAGCACAACCGATGCCGGAATGGATATGGCAGTACCGGCAAGCAGCAGGAATGACAATTCCTGTCTGGCATCGAGCAGGCGGTTCTGCGCCATATAGCGCGAAAAGTAAGGCAGGACGACTGAAGCGATGGCGGCTCCTACCAGTCCGGTGATGAAGATCACAGCCTTGCTGCCCAGGCCCAAGGCCGCCACGCTGCCTGCCGGCAACACGGAGGCCATGGCAGTGCTCACCGGAATGGTCATCTGCATGAACACCGCAGCCGCCATCAGCGGCAGATACTGGGAAACGAACTGGCCTGTTCCGGCCGCTGCAGTGGCCGGCCCGGGCAACAGCGACACGCCGCGTACCGCCAACGCCCGGTAGACAAGGGCAAGGTTTACGATCTGCCCAAGGAACATGCCCACCGCCGCCACGATGGCTCCATGCGAACTGCCAAAGAGCAGCAGGGCGGCTATTGCGAAGATCGGCACAACTGCCTGAGCCGCCGCCGGCACGACATAATGGCCGAGAGCGTTCAGCAGGCCATTGGCGAGCGTGACCAGCCCACTGATAACGAATATCGCCAGCATCCACAGCATGATCGCCTGTGGCTTTGCCAGCTTCACCGGCAAAGCCACCCATCCTGCCGCTTCCAGCAACCGCGGTCCCGCCAGGGCCAGCAAACCCGCCAGAATCAAGGCTGCAGCAAGGAACAACAGCGCCACCCGACGCGCCAGCGCTTGCGCCGCAACTGACGAAATGCGTTCCCGCACGTCGAGGAAGACCGGCACTATGGCTGTGCCGATCGGCACGCTCAACACCGCCACAAGAAACATCGGCAACACCGTTGCGATTACGAAAGCATCAAGCTCGCCGCCAAGGCCGAACATCCGGGCCATGACGATGTCGCGAATGAAAAGACCAAGAAAGGAGACGGCCGTTACTGCGGCAACAATGATGCCGGAACCAAACAGGACCGATCTTTCCTGTCGCACATCTCGCCCCGCCGCGACCGCAGGCGCCCTTCGTTGAGGGGCGTCGTCGCTTCGCCTCGGAAACCAGCCGCGACGCTCGAAGAAGCTCAGCCAGCCTGCCAGTCCTACCAGCATCAGGAGGAACAGGTAGAGATAGCGAATGCGGTAGAGCGTCCCGATATTGGCCATGGTGATGCCGTACATGGTCAGCAGGGCCAGTGAAAACGCAATGACGGCCAGCATCGCACGCGAGCGCCCAAGCCACAGCGCAAAAAGCAGGCCAGGCGCGATCAGATACCAGATCGCCGTCTCGCCCACCGCCACCAGCCGCGTAACGGTAAGCTTCTCGAACCACAATGAAGGAAATGGCGCGAACAGTGCGATCTGCAAACCGCGCGGGGCATACGCCATCACCTGCGGGGTGCTGGCCGGAAGCGCGTCGATATCGTAGAGGGAACCGGCCTGGATCTTCAAACCCTCATCGATCAGGCCGGCCCGTGTGCGGGCCATTACTTCGACGTATTTCTCTATGACCTGAGGAACCCAGGCAGTGGGCTGCCATTTCCATTCCTTCTGCTCGCCCGTCCCACCCTGCGAATTCCATGATGCATAACTCTGCTCGTCAGCACCCGTACGGGGTGCCAGGTAGGCCGCCACGCCAACCAGCAGGGCCAGCGCCAACTGCAGGGCCATGCCGCGTCGGTGCTCTATGGGGTTGCCGCTCCTGAAAAGCGATGCGATCTTGAAAGTCAGCATCACCAGCACGCCGCCAAATACCAGCAATAGATTGTATGGGCGAACAAACATGATCAACGCCAGGCCGGCCAGCGCCATCGAGAGAATGCTCGGCGCCAGCCATCGGCCCGAACGTCCCGCTTCGGTCGACACCCATGCTTTCAAGACCAGCAACGTGCCGGCAATGGCGAATCCATCCTTGTGGATCTGGCCGTACCAGTTCAGCGCCGAAGGAAAGACAACGTACAGCGTTCCGGCAATCATTCCGGCCAATGTACCGACGCGCCCGGCCCACAACATGCGCCCCAGCAAGAACAGCAGCGTGCCGGTGAGCGCGTGCATGGCGGCATTCACCGGCACCATGAGTGAAGGATCCTCGCCGAACAATACATACAGACCCGCCAGGAGCGCCACGTTGCCGGTTGCGCCATGCGTGGGATAGAAGCGCCACTCAGACCAGCCATTAAGGCGGATACGATCGGCCAAATCCACCGCTACGGCATGAAAATAGGCCGAATCTCCTTCCACAAGCCCCTGACCATGATGGGCCGAGACAACCAGCGGCAGCATGAATTTCTGGAACAGCAACGCAGCAGCCGTTGCATAGCTCAGGAACAGCAGGAAAACAATGGGCGCGGGGAGGGGCCTGAATACCCGCCCCGTCATGATTTGTGCTTCTGCCATACAGCAATCAACTCGCGCAGGGCATCTTCCAGATTCATGACATCATTATATTCCAGATCGCTACGAATCCGTTCCGTGGAATACCGTACGCGGCTTGTCAGAATGTCCACCTGCGCTTGCGTCAGCTTCCCCGGCACGATCCGCTCGGAAAGCCATGCTGCGGCGCGTAGCGGCGCTTCTGGCAGGCGCCACCGTGGGACAGGGCGGCCGAGTGCATCGCAACACACCTCGATCAATCGCTCCACGGAGAGCTGGTCGGCGAGAATGTAGGTGCGCCCTGCTGCCTGAGGCAAGCTCGCGCATGCCTGCAGAGCGTGGACAACATTGGCGACCGGCATCAGGCTGACCAGGGCGCCGGGCGCGCCGACTGGCGCGAAAAGCCCACGGTTCAACAAGCCAAACACGCGATACAGGAATCGCCCCTGCATCCCCGGCCCGATCACAGCGCAGGAGCGCAAGATGACCTGGTCGAAACCACCCTTGGCGGACAGGCCAGCCACCAGCGCATCGGCGCCGGCCTTGGTCATGGCATATCTATCATGCGGCGCAAGACAGCTCGCCTCGGAAATCGTCCCGCCGCGCGGCCGTCCATAGACCGCCACTGTGCTGACTTGCACCCAGCGGCCTATCCTGCCCGCGGCAGCCTTGAGCAGGCGGCGAGTCCCTTCCACATTGGCATCGGCCATTCGATCAGGGTCATGAAGTTCGGCCGCACAGTGATAGACAACATCCGCGCCGTCGAGGAACCCAAGCGGGCATTCGCCTTCTGCTGCGGTCAAGTCGTGTTCGAAAACCCTGATTCCTGACTGGACACCACGGCTACGGCTCGCATCACGCACCAGCGCCCTGACATCGTCGCCCCGGGCAAGGTGCAAAGAAGTCAGCGCCTTGCCCAGCAAACCACCCGCGCCGGTGACGGCGACCTTCAAGCGCGATCCCTCCCGGCAATCTCGCGCACCCGCCATCCCATGCCATCCCCTATGCCCGCGAAGAATCCGGCCAGCGCACCCATGCGGCGATAGCGCGCGGCGGCAAAGCAGGCCTCGATGGCCAGTCCGCACAACAGCCAGGCAAACGCCATGCCGTCGGCCAGCCCGGTTCGCCGCTTCTTGTAGAAGACAAAAAACTCGCGTGCCTTGCGGCGCTGGCGCGCACCGATGGCGGCACGGTTGACCGGCGACATGTGGTGCGCCAGGCGCGCATTGGGGTTGATGAAGAAGTGCGCGCCGAAATGCCGCGCGGCGCGCGTCGAGAAATCGATGTCCTCAGTCATGAAGAGCTCGTTGACTGTATCGAACGGCACCGCCGCGAACACCTCGCGACGGTAGGCCGAGAGGCCTCCGCTCAGGTAGTCGCTGGCGATCAGCGCCTGGCCACGGCCATTCGCAAAGCCGTGAATGCCGACCCGTCGGTCGGCGAACATGCCGCGATGAAACAAGTGGAACAGGGTCACGTAGAAGGCCGGCAGCGGCGGAAGATTTGTCACCACGCCGCAGCAACCGAGCATCTCGGGCCGCTCGACGAAGCCGCGCTCGATCTGCTCGAAGAAATCAGCCTCGAGCACGATGTCGTCCTCGAGGAAGCAGACGACGTCGCCATCGGCGCGGCCGGCGGCGACGCGCTTGGCATCTACCAGACCGGTGATGGCCGTGTCGTGCACGTAATCGAGCCGCAGCGACGCGCCACCTGCCAACTGGCTTTCCACAGCAAGACGGGATTCGTCACCGGGGCTCTGGTCGACGATCATCAGTGTATCGGGCAGCCGAGTCTGTGCAAGCACGGAGGCGACCGCCTTGCCGAGGTCGGCGGGACGATTGCGGGTCGGAATGACGGCAGTCAGTCGCATGGCGTTCTCAATGCGGGACGGCTGCCGCGGCGGACAGGCCGAGAAATTCCAGCACCGCAGGACGGCCAACCGGCCGGAACAACCGCTCGCGGACCGCCGCGCCGGTCGCGCGCAACCGCGTACGCGCCTCGGCGCCGCACCGGGCATGCCGCGCCAGCGCCTGCCGCAGATCCTCCGCGCCGTGGCATACCGACCAGAGCTCGGCATCCACCCAGGCCGGAATCGGGTTCAGAGTCGGACGCGCGCGCCCGCCGATGACTGCCGCAGGCACGCCGTGCACGACCGCCTGCACGCAGGCGCTGCTGGCGCTGCCGACGAAGAGATCGGCTGCTTCAAGCAGGCCATCGAGGTCGCCGTCCACCAGCACCCAGTCGGGCTGCAGGCCCATGCAGTCGCCTTCCTCGAGCAGACGGCGCGGAAAGGCAGGGTGGGGCTTGATGCACACGCGCCTGCCGCGGAAGGCCATGTTGCCGCCAAGGGCCTTGCCGACCATCTCGAGGATATGGCGGGTCTCGCCGGTATCGAGCGGAAGGGATACCAGCAGTTCGACGCCATCGTGCCGCGGCTTTTCGCCACTCAGGCGCCACAGCGCATCGAAGCGGAAAGCCGGCGCGGCAGTCACCTCGAGGCCGGCGCAGAATTCGCGGGCCGGTTCGGCGAGCGCAGGGCCCATCACACCGACGACATGGGGCAGCAGGCCCAGCGCCCGCTCCACTTCGAGTGGAAACATGCACAGGTAGTTGTTCGAGGCGAGAAAGCCCTGGTAGCCGACCACTTTCGTGTCTGGATGGAAAGTCAGCCACCCCGACACGGCGCCGTGATCGATTTCCTGGTTCTCGAACCATTCGACAATGCGCTTTAGTTTCACGCCGGCCTCTTTCAAGCGCCGGGCAAAGCGGTAGCGCAGCAATCCTTCGATGCTGCCCGATCCGGCGTAGGCCTCGGCGTACGCCTCGCGCAATAACGTTCCGGCGCGCAGGCCGAGAAACTCACAGTCGGGCAGGTCGCGCCGTCCGCGCAGGAAGTGGCCTATCGCGTACGCGTAGTCTCCCAGCCGCAAGTAGTCCTCCGCCAGCAGCAGGTTGTCTCGGCAGCCGCGCAGGCGCCGGAACAGGTCGGCATGGTTGCGCGCCCGGTAATAGACGGGCGCCCAGTACACGCGGCGGCGCTCATCCTCGCTGAGTTGCTCTAACAATCCCGGATAGTGCCGATCATTGAAGGCGCCGTCACGAATGCTTTCCGGGTAGAGAAAGGTGTCGACCAGCGTGATCGGCTCCGACGGCTGGACACGCCCGACGGGGGGTATCAGCCGGGCGAAAACGAAGCGACCGCCACAGGCATACATCGCGGCGGCGAAACGGCGAAGCAATCCCAGCGCCGTCCGCAGTCGCCAAAGCAACGGCGAGAGGGCCGACCGCACCCGCACCGCGGTCGGCAGTGCGTCGCGCAGCATCCCGGCCAGCGCCGGCGTGTCGACCATGATTTCTGATAGGCCGCCCTCGGCTGCCAGGCGCCGGGCCAGGACCGCCTGACAGAGGCGGCGGAACAGCGGGCAGACATAGGTGTTTCGACTGGCCAGTGGCGTCACCCACCAGTCGAGGTCCGCGCCGTACGGTGCGGAAAGCCTGCTCACGAGCTCGACATACGGACGACGCAATTCCGCCGCGATCGCATCGAGCTGCGCGGCATGCTCGCGCCCGAGGGGGACGGCGCCGGTAAGGTCCAGGCGCATCAGGCCGACAGCGTGCGGGCCCAGGCGACGAAGCATGCCAGCCCCTCCGACAACGGCACGAAGCGCGTCATGCCGAGCTGCTCGCCGATCAGCCGGGCGTTGGCGTAGATGCCGGACTGGTCGCCCGGCGTGCTGCCTTCCACGTACCAGTCCATCCCCGGCACATGGGGCTGCATCGCCTCAAGCAATTCCCGCACGGTAGTGCGCCGGCCTTTGCCCACATTGATGGCCGCCCCACCGCTTCGGGGCGGAAGGCTGCCTGACACCAGGCCTCAACCACGTCGTCGATGTAGATGAAGTCGCGAAAACGGTCGAGGTTGCCCCTTGACCTGCACGCGGCCCGAAGTCAGGGCCTGCGCGAGATAGATGCTGACCATCCCCTGGCGCAGGTTGCTCCAGGTCCTGGCCGGGGCCATAGACGTTGAACATGCGCAGCGCGACAAGGGCATTTGCTTCGCGTGCGCGCAGGTATCCCTCCGCGGCCAGCTTGCCGACGCCGTAACAGGACAGCGGCAGACAAGTGGTCGCCTCGGCGATCGGCGCATCAGGCACGCTGCCGTAGCAAGACATGGAGCTGGCATACACGAAGCGAGCGGCACCGCATTCGATGCTATAGCGGATCAGGTTCAGCGTGGAGACCGTGTTCTTGCGCAGGTCCGACACCGGATCGTCGAAGCTGATCTCCCCCGAGGACTGGCCGGCGAGGTGCAGGATGAGTTCGCAGTCGCGCGGCAGCGCCACGATGGTCCGCGGCTCGGCCAGATCTCCCTCGACCAGTTCGACACCCGGAGGCACGTTCTCACGATAACCGGAGGAAAAATCGTCCGCGCCGACGACGGCATGCCCATCTGCAAGAAACCGGTTGGCGACATGTGCGCCGATGAAGCCACCAACGCCGGTGACGAGCACCTTCGTTGCTTTCCTTCCTTCTTCAACACCGCCCCCAGCGTGTCGCAATGGCCGGAGCGGATCAGGGGCCTGCCGGTAGGCATCCTCGACCTCAGCGCCGAGTTGCGGCGTAAAGCGGCCCATGCCGCCCGGCTTGCCGTCGCGTGCCCAGACCATATGGTTGGACAGATCGTAGCGCTGGTCCCGGCGCAATTCCCAGGCGCAGCCGAGCCGCGCCCGAGCAGATGGCCCAGCGACGTCTCGGTGAAATACCAGTGGTGCGCCACCGACCAGTAGAACCGCTCGAAGGCTGGGATGTCATACACCGTGACGAGGGATCCGCGGCGTTCGGCACTTCGCACCAGCACACCGCCCGGACGCAGCAGGGCCAGTTGGCTGCGCAGAAAGCCCTCGGGGTCGGCGACGTGTTCGAGGACGAAGAAATGCATGATGGCGTCGAAGCCGCCGTCGGTCGGCGCCGTCGCACGCAGGGCGTCGACCGAATCCTGGCAGGCGACGCCGCGCGCCCGCAGGTAGTCGCGAAAAACGCCAGAGGGCTCGATGCCGACACAGTCGTAGCCGGCTTCCATCAGCGGATACAGCATGAAACCGGAGGAACAGCCGACCTCGAGCACACGGCCGCGGGTCGGCAGCACTTCCTTCAGTAACGCATCCGACGCACCACGGTCGTCTGGTTGGCGGCGATGTGCCGCTCCGGCTGCGTCCACCCGCCTGCATCGCCGGAGCGTCCGCTCATGAAGCCTTCGAATTCGGCTGCGTAGAACTTCCGTTCCTCCTCCGGCGACAGGCCGGGATGCAGGAAGATCGCATCGCAGGCGCCGCAGCGGAAAAAGGCGCGGCCGCCGCGGTCGCCATAGACGTGGGGTGTCACCACCGACAGCCGGTCGCTGGCGGCGGCGCAGAGGGGGCATCGGGTCGGCAGGCTCATGGTCTGGCGGCCTCGGAAAGAACCGGTGTCGCTTCTTGCAGGAAGGCGGCGAAACCGGTCAGGTCCAGACAGCACCCAGGAACGCCAGGGAAACGGATTCGCTCCGGCCGGGGCAATGCCGAGAAAGGGTACGCCTGACTCGGCGGCACCGTCGAAGTCGGTCATGGCGTCGCCCACCATCAGCATGCACACGGGCGGCACTCCGCTGCGGCCGAGAAAATCCCGCAGAATCGCGCCCTTTTTGCGCGGCGCGCCAGCCCGCGCCGGCGAAATAGCGCGTCATACCGCGGCGCTCGATGATGCGGACCAGTTCCGCCTCCGGCGTGCCGGAGGCAACGTAGAAACAGGCAGCCGCGCATGCCAATCTTCCAGGAATTCGCGGGCGCCCGGCACCCAGGCAGCGGCGATCACCGCTTCTTCCACCAGGGCGGAGAAACGCTCGCCCAGTTCGGCCTCCTCCGCCGGCGCCAGCGTGCGGCCGAAAGGCCTGATGAAAATGGCGGAACTTCTCGTAGCGCGACACGCCGCCGTGGGCGAGGTGCCAGGCGACAACCTGCTTCACGACATCGGCCCCGTAGGTTTCGTAGAGCGAGGCGAAGGCGCGCGTCTTGACATCCACCGATTCGGCCAGAACGCCGTCGAAATCGAAAACGATTGCATCGAAGCGCAGCGTGCTCATACCTTCGAGGGTCGGTCGGAAACCAGCCAGTCGCCCTCCGCATGCGCGCCGCTGGCGCGGCGCTCATGCAGCTCTGCCAGGCAATCGAGCAGCCCCTGGCCGAGATCGACATAGTCGTTCGCCACCAGCTTGTGGCCGACCTTGGGATGGAAGGCGTAGGGTGTCATGACATAGTGGCCTTCGTCCTGCTTGCCGCCGAACGACATCTCGACGCCGCCCGGAACCATTTCCGAGACCATGCGCATCAGGTTTTTCACCGGCATGCGCTCCTGGCCCGTCAGGATGAGGTGGCGGTTGGCGTACTCGTCGGCGAGGATCCGCACGCTCAGGCGCGCCGCGTCGCGGACATGGATGTACTCGCGCATCGCGTCGGCGCTGCCCTGGTAGGCGATGGCGCGCTGCTCGAGGCCTGTTTGAGCAGGCGGTAGATGCCGTTGCGCTGGTCGGCGCGCCGGCCATAGAGGAACCGTAGCGCAGCACCGAAAGGGCAGTCCGTAGCGCTCGAAATAGGCCTCGACGAAGCGTTCCGCCGCCTGCTTGCTGGCGCGGTAGAACAAGCCGGATTCCAATACGCATGAGACCGTGCTGGCAAAGACGAAGCGCTTCGCCCCGGCGGCGCGCGCCGCCTCGAGGGCATGCAGGTTGCCGACGATATTGGCGTTGGCCGTGTCGAGCGGCCGGTCCTTTGCCTCGTCAATGTCTGCGATGCCGGCGAAGTTGTGGAACGAACTCGCAGTCCGCCGCCGCGCCGCGCGAGCGACGGCCTCGCGGTCCATGATGTCGCCGACCACCATCTCCTGGCCTTCTCGCCGGTACGGCGAATCGGCCTGATCGAAGATGCGCACCCGGTAACCGGCGTCGGTGAGTGCATCCGCAACATGGCTGCCGAGAAACCGCTGCCGCCAAATATCACAACCCTGCTGCCTGACATCATGCTGCCCTCCCCGCCACCAGCCCGCGCGGCGCGAGCCCCTTGTAGAGATTGTCGGCCGCCTCACGCTCCATGATGCCGCGCGACTCTTCAGCGTAAGAACCCATGTGTGCCGTCAGGACCACTTGGGGCAGTTCGGCGAGCGGCCCTGCGTAGGGCTCTTTCTCGTAGGTGTCGAGCGCCGCGCCGCCAAGGCGCCCGTCGCGGATCGCCTGCGCCAGCGCAACCTGCCCCTCAAACCAGGTCTCCCCGTGCCGTGTTGATCAGGACCGCGCCGCGCTTCATCAGGCCAATGCGCGCCGCATCGAAGAAAATACCCGCCTTCTTCTGCGAAGGCATGTGTAGCGTGACAATATCTGCCTGCGCCAGCAACGACTCCAGCGCGTTGGCCTCGGCAATCCCGTCGGGCTCGAAGCCTAGCGCATCCGACGCCAGCACACGGGCACCAAAGGCCTGCGCAAGTTTCGCCACGCGACGCCCGATGCGCCCATGGCCGATGATGCCCACCGTCCGCGCTACAAGCGGGCCGCCCATCGGTGGCTTCCATTGCCAGACGCGGATCTGCCGGTCGGCCTGGCTGATCCTGCGCAACTGATCGAGCATCAGGCCAAGCGTCAGTTCCGCCACGGCGGCGCTCGGCGCATCCGGGGTATTCGTCACCTCGATGCCGGTTCCCGCGCGGCGGCCAGATCGACGCTATCAGTCAATCCCGCAGCGGGAGACGACCTTCAGGCTGCGGGCGTCGGATACTAACACGGCGTGTCAGCGGCTCCGTGCCGGCGACCATGCCGACTACATCGTCGCCGAGCAATGCCGCGACTTCGTCCTCGGTAAGCTTCCTGCCATGCGGATTCGCCACGACTTCATAGCCGGCCTGACTCAGCCGGGCGAGGGAGTCGGCAGCGGCGAACGTTGAACGACGAAGTGGTAATCAGTACTTTCGGCACGATTCTTCAACCTTCAATGCAAATGTTTTCCACCAGCACATCCACGCCGGCCGGCGGTCGGACCGCTGCGGCAGCCAACAGCGCCAGCGCGCCAGGCACTGACGGCGCCCGCTCCCTCGCCGGTAACGAGGAACAATACACTCCGCGCCCTGCCGAGCCGCCGCGCACTGAGACTGACGCGTTCCGCCGGCGGCTTCCGGTGCGGCACGGACCGCCAGGACATCCGGCGCATCCGCCGCCTCGCCCCATTCGCCGCCTGAAACAAACTGGCGGCATGCCCATCCTCGCCGAGCCCTGGCAGCACCAAGTCGAATTCCGGCTCCCCGGCAAAGATCGCGCAATACTCCGCCGCGGCCTGCTCCGCGCCCAGTTCGCTGCGAACGACATGCACCTGACCGGGCGGAATCGGCGCATGATCAAGCAGCACCTCCCCTGCCATCCGGCTGTTTCGCTGCGGATCATCGGCGGCCAGACAACGCTCGTCTCGAACCAGATCTGCGAGGCACTCCAGTCGGTTTCGAGCGCGCGCAACGCAGCATAGACGCCGCGCGGCGCTCGCCACCAGCCAGGACGAGGTGAAACGCGCCCCCGCGCTGCAATCGCCACCCTTGCCGCCTCGGCGATCAAACCGACGCCCGCGCGCTCGCACCTCGGCAGCTGACCGGCATGCATGCCAGCGCGGCGATTCCATTGGCCTAAACCCGCCGAAAAACGCATATTCTAACCGTTGCCGCAGGGAATACCCCGTTCCGCCAGGGGATGCGATTGCCCTACAATTCCCGCCTGACATTCCGACCGCGCCCCGCCAGATGGCCTCCCTCACACTCAAGCAAAAGCTCGCCGGCAATCAGCTCAGCATCGGCTCCTGGATCACCTTGGCGCACCCGGCCCTAGCCGAGATCATGTCCCGCGCCGGCTTCGACTGGCTGGCGGTGGACCTCGAGCACAGCGTCATCACCATTCGCGAAGCCGAGGAACTGATCCGCGTCATCGCCCTGCGGCGTAGCGCCTCTGGTGCGACGACCAGCAACAACCCGACCTGATCAAGCGCGTCATGGATGCGGGCGCCCACGGCGTCATCGTGCCGATGGTGAATTCGCGCGAGGACGCCGAGCGGGCCGTGGCCTCGGTCTACTACCCGCCACGCGGCAGTCGCGGCGTCGGTCTGGCGCGCGCCCAGGGCTACGGCACCGCTTTCGCCGACTATAGAGCATGGCTCGACAAGGAAGCCGTGGTCATTGTGCAGGTCGAACACATCACCGCAGTCGAGAACCTCGAGGCGATCCTCGACACGCCCGGCGTCGACGGCTACATCATCGGCCCCTACGACCTCTCCGCCTCGATGGGCATCCGGGGCAGTTTGACGACCCCCGGCTGAAGGGCCGGCATCGAGCGGATGCGCACGACCGGCATCGCCAAGGCCAAACCGGGCGGACTGCATGGTCGAGGCCCGATGCCGCGCAGCTGCGCGGTATGTCGCCACGGCTTCCGCTTTCTCGCCTACAGTCTTGACACCCGTATGCTGGACACCGCCTGCCGCAGCGGCCTCGCCGAATGCCGGCACGGCGCGCCAGAATGACTTTTCCCGGAGATAATTTCCAGTGAACGCAATCGGCATCATCCCCGCCCGCATGGCCTCCAGCCGCTTCCCGGGCAAGCCGCTCGCCCCGATCCACGGCATCCCGATGATCGGCCACGTCTGGTACCGCTGCAAGATGAGCAAGGCTCTCGACGAGGTGTATATCGCCACCTGTGACGAGACAGTCCGCGAGTACGCCAACAGCATCGGCGCCAAGTGCATCATGACCGCCGACACCCACGAGCGCGCCACCGACCGCACGGCGGAGGCCATGCTGAAGATCGAGCAGGAGACCGGCCGCCGCACCGACATCGTCGTCATGATCCAGGGCGACGAGCCCATGACCCTGCCGGAGATGATCGACCAGGCCATCGCGCCGATGGCGGCCGACCCGGCAGTGAATGTCGTAAACCTGATGGCGCACATCGACAACCTCGATGACTTCGAGGACCCGAACGAGGTCAAGGTGGTGGTGGATCTCAACAGCGACGCCCTCTATTTCTCCCGCGAGCCGGTGCCCTCGCGCAAGAAAGGCGTGACTGAGGTGCCGATGCTCAAGCAGGTCTGCATCATCCCTTTCCGCCGCGACTACCTGCTGCACTTCAACGCCCTGCCGCCGACGCCGCTCGAGATCATCGAGTCCGTGGACATGATGCGCATCCTCGAGCACGGCGAGAAGGTGCGCATGGTGATGACCGATGCCCGCACCGCCAGCGTCGACACGCCCGAGGACCTCGCCTGCGTCGTCGACATGATGCAGGGCGACCCGCTGCTGCCCCGCTACGCCGCACCGGGGCGATGAACTGCCCGAACTGCGGCCACGGCGAAGCCGCCGCGATCGGCCCCTACATCGGCAGCCACGAGATTTTCCGCCGCATGAGTCTGTCATGCTGCGAGCGCTGCGAACTGGTGTTCGCCCAGCCCCAGCCGAGCCCGGCGGAACTCGCCGACTACTACGACCACTACTGGGACGGCGAGGTCGCCGTGTCCACCCCCAGCACGCGCCGCTACTACCTGGCCCAGTCGCTCTCCCGCGTCGACTACCTGAAGCGCTTCGGCATCCTCGATGCGACGCCCTCAGTGCTCGACGTCGGCGCCGGTCTCGGCCTCTTTCACGACGGCCTGGCGCGGCGCGGCGTCGCCCACGACTACATCGCGGTGGAAACGGACCGCGACCAGTTCGACGGGCTGCGCCGGCGCTTCGGCGAGGCCGGCGCCTTCCGGCGGCTGGAGGACGTGCCGGCGGAGCGCCGCTTCGACCTGCTGGTGCTCTCCCACGTGCTGGAGCACATGGACCAGCCGCACGCCTTTGTCGGCGGCCTCATGCAACGACTGCGTCCCGGCGGCCTGCTGTTCGTCGAGGTGCCGCATCGGGATTATCGCTACAAGTCGCTGTTCGAATCACATTTGCTCTTCTTCAACGCAAACAGCCTGGGAGACCTGCTCGGCCGCCACGGCAAGGTGCTCGACGTCAGCACCGTCGGCAAGGAAGCCGCCAAGCTCTACGTCGCCCACGTCCACCGAAGCCGGATACCCTGCGCCCACTCAAGGAGTTGATCAAGACCGGCATCGCACTGGTGACGCCGGACTTCGACGAAGCAGATCGCGCGTTACGGGATGTCGAGTTACGGCGGCGACCGGCAGTGGCTGCGTGCGGTGGTACAGCGGCCCGCTGGCAATTGAAAAGATCAGGCGCGGGTGAATACGGCATTCAAGCAGTCCCGATGCTCGCCTTGCAGGGCGGCACGGGTGGAGCCGGAAGAGCTTCAGACCGCAGGACTCGATGGCCTGGATCAGGTCGCGATCACCTTCCTTCAATTCGATTTGAAGTGACCTGAACCGCGGATCCGAAAGGGTTCGCGCCGCACCGCGAATCACCTTCAATTCGTTGCCGTCTACGTCGATCTTCATATGGATCGGCTGCGGCATCCGGAACAGCTCGATCATTTCATCCAGTCTGAACGCCAGAACGGCCTGCTCGAACTTGGCCTCGAACCGTTCGCCGCGCCAGTCGATCGCCTCTCCGACGGAATGAAGCGCCGCGCCGCTGGCAAGGTCGTGAAGCTGTAGGAATTCGATCGAGGTGGCGTCGTGCAGGCCGACATTTAGTGCTATTACCCGACGGCCAAGACGATTGAGGAAGATGTTCTTGTTCAGGCAGGAATAATTTTTCGCTTCCGGTTCGAAAGCATACACATCGCAACCACGATGCAGCGAAGCATACAGACTAAAGACGCCTACGTTGGCCCCCACGTCATAAAAGACCTCTCCCTGCCCGAAGCCATTGATCCACTCCAGGGTTTCCGGCTCCTTTGTCTCCAGCCAGTTGGCGCGCAGCAAATGCAGTTCGTCATTCGCATCGAAGGAAACATCCGTGCCATTTACCCGCACTCGCTTGATACAATTGATGCGCGCCAGAAAGGCTCGATATAACCGAATCGGCCTATTCAAGCCAAGTAGCGCGATTAGCGAATCGCTTGCACTCTCGAAAAACGCTCTCTTTGTTGTTGTCATGGCCCCTTGTCGCAAGATCTCTCACAGCAAAACGCAATCACCGGTTCAGCATGGTTAAGCGTACTTAAATCGCCAAGCCAGCAACCCTGCACCCGACTGGTAATGGCTATTTCACCAGGCGCTTTTCTCGCGCTTGAGATATGGCTTCCTGCGACTTTCTAACTACTGCGTCAATTCTTCCTGATTTCTCGTCGTCTCCGGTCTTTGCCGCGCTGATTTCATAGCCAACCGGATTGTAGAGTATGCCGTTGCGCCCCCCCTCCAGATAGCGTCCCACGAGCATCTTTTGCGCTGCATCGATGAAGCGATCGGCATTGGCCTCAAGCTTCGCCGCGTTCAGCAGCTTGCCGTCGCTGATCATGCCGACGAGGGGATGGTGCAGGATGGTGTGGTGGCGCACGAGGGAGGTCAGCATGCGCAGGTGCAGGTTTTGCCGGGCATCCAACTCGCTGACGACGAATGGCGCGACCACCAAATCGCTGAACGCATAGTTGTCCCGCCGCAGATAGCGGGTGCGCTCGATGAACTGCTGGTATTCGGAAAGGACCTTGGTCCGATCCTCCGGGCTGTAGGCGCAGGCGAGGATGGCATCGGCCTGGATCAGGTCGGCATGGTGCTGGACGAAGAAGTCGTCGGCTTTCGTAATGATGCAGCGGTATTCTTCCTTCGGGGCAACGGAGGTTGGGCAGACGTCGCAGGCGATGCAGCGGACGACCTCGTAATGCGCGACATCCCACAGGCGCACCGTGACGTCGGGATGCCGCTGCATGAAGCGGTCGGCCCAGTCCCGGAAAAACGCCAGGCCCTTGCCGCCGTCGTCGCGCTGCAGAAGCCACAGGTCCAGCTTGAACTTGTCCTTGAGCTTCTGCCCGCCCGCGCCAAGCGCACCCAGCTTGGCGACGCGCGCCACCCGCCGGCCGGTGCCGATGGTCGTCTCCAGGCCGTAGGCGTCCTTCTGCACGGTGCCGACATCACCGCCCACAGCGGTGCCGCCATACTGCGCCGTCGTCTCGCTCGAGTTGCCGACGCAGAGCAGACCGAGGTTGACCATGTCGAGCATCTGGTAGAGCAGGGTGGTCTCCTGTCCGCCGTTGCGCTTGGCGCCAACGGCAATGCCGCCGTAGATCTTGCCGACCATGTCCGCCCTCAGCCCCGGATCGGCTGCGATGAAGTCGAGGAGGGACTGAACGAGCGAGCCGCGGTCGCCGAAATAGACCGGCGTCGAAATGATGATGCCGTCTGCGGCGCGCAGCTTCGCCTTCATGCCTTCGGCGTCGTTCACGGCACCGGAAGGCGGGAAATGGTTGGCGAGCGACAGGTAGTCGATCTCCGCACCCTCGTTGAGCGAACCCCAGAGGGCCACGGCCAGAGCCGCCTCCGAATTGCTCAGTCCGCGCTCGCCCGACATGCTGCGCAACGCCTTGTAGATCTCGTCGAACGGCTTGTTCTCAGCCCTCCCCGCCGCGAGGAAGTCTTCGACGATCAGGCGCGTCTGCTCCTCGAGCAGCGCCTTCAGGCGGACTTCCGAATCGACCGACGCCAGCTCGCTGAGCAGCTTCTTGGTGCCGCGGCCATGCCTGACGTTACGCAAACTGCCTGCGATTCCTAGTATCTTTGTCATTTTCACGACCTAGTCTGTGGGGTTGGTTCAATCCGGTGATCCCGCCCGTCCGCTAAAGCCGACAGTGCAAAAACGGAAGGTCCGGCCGCATAGCAATTATACTCGCGCTGGCCTCACCGTCGGATGGCCTCACACGAACGAACATGCCTGAAACGATGCGCATCGAAACCCCTTCCCGGCTGACGTTCAGCCCGGAGCGGCACTGGAGCCGCTATCCCGCAATCATCGTGAATCGGGACGGCAACTACTGTGCCTCGTGGTACCGCTACCCGCCGCCGGAGGCGGCCGTGCCTTGTGGCATATACTTCTGCAAGGGTTCAGATCATCTCGATTCGATCGCCGTGGGCGAACCGGTTCAGGTGACCCGCGATGGCCGCAACCATACCGGCGCAGCGCTCTGCCAGGACGGCGCCGGGCAATATCATCTTGCCTGGCACTGCTGGCCGGAGAGGAAGGGGCTCCGTTACCTGCTCCTCTCGCGCTCAGCGGATGGCCTGGTCTGGTCCGAGCCGGTTCGGGTGCTGCCGCAGATCGAGGAATACATGCTCTACCCCAGCGTGGTCTGGCATCCCTCGGGGCTGTTTTGGTTGGCTTTCTCGGTCGGCCCCGGCTCGGATTTCTATCCGGCTGCCCGCGTGTTCTTGACGTCCTCCACCGACGGCAGATCATGGAAACCGCCGGTTCCTTTCCCTCAAGTCGAACCAGGAGACAACAAGGCCGCGCTGGCCATCATGCCGAACGGGGAACTGGCTATGACATGGCGCCGCCGCGAGGGCAAGGGGCATGGCTTGTGCTGGTCCGCCTCTGTGGACGGCCACCGCTGGCGTGACGCGGTACGCATTGACGTCGGCTGCTCAGACGTCGATCGGCCGAAACTGTCTGCCGACAACGCTGGCCGCTTGTGGCTGTCCTATGAAAGCAACGGCCGTATCTGGGCCGGTCGCCTGGACCCCGGCCGGAGCTGGGCGCCGCCTCAGGAGCTGGAGACCGGCGCCGCAGCCGAGAGTCGGCCCTCTGCGTTGGTGCAGAATCGATCCGGGGATTTCTGGCTGGCGTGGACATCTCAGCGCTGTGGCACGGAACTCTGGGCCGGAAGGATGCTGCTCGACTGAATGGACTGCTAACGCATGGCACAACAACCAATTTCCTCCACCGTCCCGGCCGCAACCGGAGTCGTCCTTGAACTGTCCGGCCTGCTGACGCCGGCGGAACGCTGGAAAGTTGTCGCCATCGGCGCGCTGGTCCTTGCCGGTGCGCTGGCAGAAACGGTCGGCGTCGGGGCCGTCTTCCCGCTCATGGCCCTTCTCATGGATCCCGGCCTGGCCAATGGCGACCCGCGCCTGGCCGCGCTCTACCGGCTGTCGGGTGCCGCCAGCGTCGAGCGTTTTGTACTCGTCGGCGCGACCATCCTGCTGGCCTTCTACGTCGCCAAGAATCTCTTCCTCGCCTGGCTCTACCGCCTGCAGACGCGCTTCTCCACCGACACGGAAGCGCGCATCGGCGCCGATCTGCTTTCCTCTTTTTTGGCCCTGCCTTTCTCCGAGCGCCTGTCGGAGAACTCCGCCGAGCGCCTGCGCATCATCACGGTGGAGACGGGCCGCGCCACGGCGGGCTTCCTCGCCTCGCTGCTGCAGATCGCCACGGAGGGCTGCGTCATCCTCTGCCTGGTCGTGCTGCTGCTCGCGATCAGTCCGCTCGCCACCGGTGTCGCCATCGTGGTCGTCGCCGCGGCGGGCCTGCTCTTCGAGTCGGCGATGCGCCGCCGCATGGCGGTGCATCGCGACGAGCGCATCCGCTCCGGCTCCGCCATGTACAAGTCGGTCAGCCAGTCGCTCGGCGCCTTCAAGGAGGTCAAGGTGCTCGGCCGCGAATCCCATTTCGTCGAAGGCTTCCTCGCCTCAAGCCGGCGCTATGCGCATGCCACGGCGGCCTTTTCCTGGTCTGGGCTGCTGCCACGGTTGCTGGTCGAGACCATCGCCGTCTCGGCGCTGCTCGGCGCAGTGATTTTCGGCCTCGCGACCGCCCAGCCTATGCGCGACATCGTGCCGGCTCTCACCTTGTTCGGCCTGGCGCTCTTCCGCATCATGCCCTCGGCGACGCGCGTGCTTGCGGCGATAAACAGCCTGCGCTTCAACGCGCCATCGGTGCGCATCGTCGCCGCCGGGCTTCGCGGCGGCGACGCGCATCCTTCCCTTCCTGCGTCTGCCGGCACGCCGGGCGGCATCCGCACCATCGAGCTGGACAACGTTTCTTATCGCTATCCCGGCGCGGACGGCTGGGCGCTTCGCGGCATCACGCTTACCATCTGCCACGGCGAGTTGATCGGCCTGATCGGGCGCTCGGGATCCGGCAAGACCACCCTGAGCGATCTCCTGCTTGGCCTGCTCGATCCGCAGGAAGGTGCCATCCGCATCGATGGTACGGCTTCGCCGGCCGCAGGCACCCGGCTGCGCGGGCTCGCCGGCCTGGTCTCCCAGCAGTTCTTCCTGCTCGACGACACGGTGCGGCGCAACGTCGCCTTCGGCATCGGCGACGCAGCCGTCGACGACGAGCGCGTCTGGCGCGCCCTACGCAGCGCGAGGCTAGAAAAACGCATCCGGGAACTACCAGAAGAGCTCGATTCGCCAGTCGGCGAACACGGCGCCATGCTCTCGGGCGGCGAGCGCCAGCGGCTGGCCATCGCGCGGGCTCTGTATGACGATCCCGAAATCCTGGTCTTCGACGAAGCGACGTCCGCCCTCGACAGCGCCACGGAGGTGGAAGTGCTGGAAACGGTACGCGGCCTGGCCGGCACCAAGACGATCCTGATGATCAGCCACCGGCCGGCTTCACTCGCCTGTTGCGATAGAGTGATCGTGATGCGCGGCGGCGCCATCGCCGCCGCCGGCCGCTACGACGAGCTACGCGGCAGGGAAGTGGAGCTCGACGAACTCCCCACCGAGTAACTGCACTGGCCTGCCGTCATCGGCATCGCTTGAGATATCCGTCCGGCGCCACCGTGATCTGCAGCTTGCGCTCGATGGCCTTGTCGATCTCGAATTCGGGGTGGCTCTTCAGGTATTCCCCAAACCGCCGTCTTGGGGTTGTTGCCCGGGCCCCAGGGCCGGTCGGGTGACAGCGCCGCCGGCAAATCCTCCACGATCGTATCGAAGACCACACAGTAGCTCCCCAACGACACCAGCGGCGCATAGGGCCTCCAGTTCGGCCAGCACGTGATCGTGCGTGTGGTTGCTGTCCAGGCACACCAGGATCCGCCGCTTGCCTGCGGCCCGGGCCCTGACCTGCCCGACGATCTCGTCGGAAATGCTGGAGCCCTGGATCATCTCGATGCGCCGGGCGAGCGGATGTGCCTCGATGGCCTGGCGGTTGTGCGGACGGATGTCGATGTCCAAGCCCAGCACCTTCGCCTCCTGCGAACCGCCGCAGGCAGCATTCAGCTCCAGCATGGCAGCGGAGAAGATCAGCGAGCCGCCGTGAGCGATGCCGGTCTCGATGATCAGTTCCGGCTGGATCGACCAGATCAGCTCCTGCATCGCAACCATGTCCTGCGGATACTGGATGATCGGCCGTCCCAGCCAGGAGAAGTTGTAGGAATAGCGGCTCGTGATCGACGAGCGCATGAAGGCCGCCGCATCCGATTTTAAGGCCTCGTCACGCTCGTACGAGGCGATCCGGTCCTTCATTTCCTTCTGAAAGTCACTCATGGTCCACCGTCATGTAATTGAATCTGTCCCGCGTCATCCGCCGGATTTCGGCAAGGTAGTTGCCGTTCATCACGTAGATGTCCGCGCCCTCGTCGACCTGCGCCAGCATTTCCTCTGGCGAGGAGACGCGCAGTCCGGTCGCCGGCAGGTAGCGCCCCTGCTTGGCGGGGTTGATGTCGACGACGCAATCGATCTGCGCCCCGGCGCGCTGCATGAAGAGGGAGAAGATCACCCCTTTCGAAGCGCCGCCCCACACCACTGCCGCCGCGCCTCGCGCCCGAATGTGGTCGGTGAAGCGGCCAATGGAAGCGGAGAAGTCGGCCGGAAACGCGAACGGCACGCCCCGCTCCTGCGCGGGATCTCGCAAGGAGGCGAGGTCCGCCACCACGTAGAGGTATTGCCCGCCGAAGACGTGGCCGGCTTCCAGGATTCGCCCGAACATCCGCCTGAAGTCGTCGAGCCGGAAATAGTTCACATGCTCGTAGAAAATGTCGAACCAGGCGCGGCGCGCGCAGATCCAGTCGAGACAGGGCACTTCGATGAAGATCGTGCCGCCGCCTCCGTTCGCCTCGCGCAGCTCGGCGAGAAAGTCCGCCGGCTGCCGGATGGGCTCCAGCACATGACGCAGGACGAGTCCTTCCGCCTGCAGTCCCGCCTCCCGACTGAAACGGGCCTTGACCACCTTCGGGTTGGCACCCTCGTAGGCGGGGTCGATGCCGGTGATCGCGAAACCCAGCTCCTGCAGATGCTCAAGGAAGTAGGCCTTGCCACAGCCGACCTCGATCAGGCTGCGGCCGCGGAAATGCCGCTCGACGATCCCCGTGATTTCGTCCAGGTGCGCGCGGAACACCGAGCTGACCGCCTGCTCGTTCTGGTAGTCGGCGTCGTACTGCATCAGCTCAGGCCGGAAAGCGTCGTTGAACACCAGCCCCGTGCGCGGGTCTTGCACCAGGACCACGTCACCGCGCGCGCACGCCTGCGCCGCCTCCGCTGTGCGGAACATGCGGTTCTGGAAAACCGGCAACTGCTCGGCGCGATAGAGTTCCCTGTTCATTGCCCGCCCAGGATGCTGTCCAGCTTGCGCCGCTCGCCCCAGAAGGCCATCGGCTCGTAGTCAGGATAGGGGTAGTGGCCAAGATTGAGATCAATCGTCCAGCCGTTGTCGCGGATCCAGCCTTCTACCAGGCGGCGTACGGAAACCGGCCGGCCCGAGCAGACGTTGACCACTCCCGCGTCGCAGCGGGCGAGCGCCAGCGAGACGAGCAGGCGGGCGGCTTCATCGACAGCGAGGTAGTCGCGCAGCTGCTCGCCGCCGGACATGTTGAAGGACTTGTCGCCCCGCGCCACCGCCGGGCGCAGCTGCGGCAGGAGCGAGGTCCCGGCCTGGCCCTCGCCGTAAAGATAGAAAAGCCGCGCCCAGGTCAGCGCGAAGGGCTGCGAGGCCTTGAGGAATTCCAGCTCGCGGCGCAGCGCGTCCTTGGCAAAGCCGTAAGGATTCTCCGGCCGCGTCGGCAGGTCCTCGCCGAGCGGACCGGATTGCATGCCGTACTCGAAACAGGTACCGGCGACGACCAGCGACTGCGTCCCGCCTTCGATGAGGCTCCCGAGGAAGCGATACTGGGCCGGCAGTTCCTTCTCGACATGTTGCAGCGAACGGTAGTTGGGCAGCCCGCCCCAGGCGAGGTGGATGACCGTCTCCGGCCGGCCGAGCCGCTCGAAGGCATCGGCGGCGGCCTCGTGGAGGTCCAGCGCGACGGCCCGGTGGCCGGCGCCTGGCGTCGAGATTCGCGCCGGAACGCACGCCACCGCCCCGATGCCGCGCCGTGACAACTCGGCGAGCACGGCGCGGCCGATGAAGCCCGAGGCGCCGGTGACGGCGATCTTCATGGCTGCATCCCCGGCCCCTGACGACAACTCGCGATGTCAATCGAGAACGGCATAGGAAACATAGGAGTCGAAGGGAAAACGCTCGATCCGCAGGTTGCGCAGGCCGATCTGCTCCATCACAGCGATGGTTTCGCCCGGAAATATCTTGGCATTGAGCTCGTCGAAGGCGATCACCGCTCCTTTGGGCATCCTCGGCAGGAAAACTTCGATGGCCTTTCGGGTCGGCTCGTACAAGTCGAGGTCGAGGTATAGCAGGGAGACCACCAGATGGGGGTTGCTCTCAGGTAGGCGGGTGCTGTTTGGCACAGGTCGCCCTGGACCAGCTCGATTTTCGGATGTGGCTGATCGGCCTGTTCAGGTCATACATCTGACCGCCTCGAGGACATTGTCGATTGCACTGCCCGTCAGGCCGCCCTTCTTTAGCTCGTTGAACGTGCCGGTCTCGGTATCCTCTTCCGCCACCGAGGGGAAGCCGCCGAAGGTGTCGAATCCAATCACCTTCCGCACATGATTGGCCGGCTCGAAAATGCTGCTCAGCTTGGCCCAGGCCAGCAGGCCCGCACCGTGCAATACGCCGCATTCGACGATCGAGCCGTTCACGGTGAGGATCCGCTTGAAGATCTCGTACTTGGTCAGGAATTTCGCGATTGCCTGGCGCGAGGCGAATTTCGGAAAGGCCTCGATCTTCTCGATCAGGTCGGCGGGGTCGTTGCTGAACAGCGCCTCGGCGGCGCCGAACTGGGAAAGATCGTTGCTGCTTTGGCTTTTCTGGTCGCGTGATTTCATGTTGGCTGGCTTTCAAACGGGAATGACTTGGCCCATGGATGGATCGGTAGGAGCGGAAAGCGCCGAGTAGCGGGCCTGGATCGACAGGCGGACGGTCGGCGACATGTTCAGCGTGGAGGAATGGAGCAGGAGCGAGTGGAAAAGCAGCAGGTCGCCTCTGCGCATTTCCACGTAGCGCACCTCGCGCCCGAACACCCCCGAGGGGGAGTGGCGCTTGCCGAGAACCTCATGGTCGTGCTCGATGATGCCCAGTTCCTGGGAGCCGGGCATGACCATCAGGCAGCCGCGAACGTAGGGCGTGTCCTGCAAGGGGACCCATGCCGTAATGATGTCCGTGTTGCCGCGCACGTACCGGTAGTCCTGGTGCCAGACGGCAAGCTCCCTCGTCACGCCGGGCAGGTCGATCCTGAAGGGAATCTTGCCCATCAGGCCTGCCCGCCCGCCCAGCAGGTCCGACACCGGCCTGGCGATCTCCGCGGCACGCCCCGAACTCGGCGAGCCAGGGTAAGCGGCGTATGCCGTCGTAGAGCCTGCGCTCCAGCTCCCGGTTTTCGAGAAGGAACTGCGCCAGTTCCTCGGACTGCGCAGCCGGGAAGGGGCGACCGCCCCATGCTTCGACGAGTCCCAGGAACTCCTCCTCCGGCCGATCGAGGGCACTTTGCGGCACCGCGCCACGGAGCAGGAGAAGCCCGTCCCGCCGATATTGCCGGACTTGCGAATCAGTCAATCGCACGCGCCCCCTCCTTCTTCCAGCATCAGGCAGCGCGGCGACTCGGCGCCCGACTTGGTCTTGTCCGCCTCGAAAAGGCTGGAAATCTTCTGACCGCCAGAATGCACCAGCACGCCGGCAGCCTGGAGCTGCTCCGACACCTGCTTGAGCCTTCGCTTCTTCTCCTGCTGGGGTATTTCCCATTCGGCCGGCACCTCGGCGATCGGCGTTCCCGACTTGCGCTCGTAGGTGTACACCGCGGCCTCGTTGAACAAGCGCCTGCCACGAGCCGGACCGTTGCGTCGACCTCGGGGGAGTTTCGGTCGGGAAACCAGCATCACGTCGGTGCGCAGGAACACCTTCGGGTTGGCCTCCTTCAGGCGCTCGACGAAACTGCGCACCGACGCGATCCGGTACTCCCGCTTCATCAGCAACAGGAGGCGCTCGCTGGCCGTCTGGACGGGCAACTGAATGTCCACCACCCTGGGGTCGGAGCACGCCCGCAGCAAGGTCTCGAAATCATCGCCGGCTCCCAGACCTTCGGGGTTGAACTGGGCGATGTGGAATACCGCCTCGTTCCCGACGCCCGCCAGCACGGCGGACAGCAGCCGGCCGAAATTCTCGCCGATCTCCCTTGCCGTACGAAGCCGTGTCGAGGCCGGTCAGGTGGATGATGCGGGCGCCCTCCGCAATCGCCGTACTGACGTCGGCGACGACGACGTCCATCGGGCGGCTACTGACGCCGCCGGCGCCAACCTTGTGGGGACAGTACGAGCATTCGAAGCCGCAGCCGGTCGTCACGCCGACGAAGCGCCGCGTCGGGTCGAAGATCCGGTAGTCCTCCTTGGAACGGAACAGCGAGGGCAGGGGGGCGTTGTCGTAGCCCGGGGCGTCGACGCCGGTCAGATCCCGGGCCAGCTTGGCGAACTCCCAAGTCCTGTAGCTATGGTCGGTGACCAGGCTATCCGGATTGACGCCGACCAGGCAGCCGATCGTGTAGTGCGGTACGTGGCGTCCGGCATTCTTCTTCATGATGCTGATCGCCCTTGCCTCGTCGGCGTCGAAGGCTGCGCAGACCCCGGAGATCACCACGTCCGCCGCATTCAGGTCCTCGACCGGCTTCAGGCCCTTCTCCTCGAGGAACCGCTGGAGCTGGTGGAACTTCAGCTTGTAGATGGTGCAGAAGTTGTCTTTCATGTAGACGTTCATTGCCGCCCTCTCACTCATTGATCCGCTTTCAAAAATCGCTACCAACAAGGTCACTTGATATCCAAATACTCTCTATCGAAACGCGATAAGACAATCGAGCAATTGGAGCAGTGTTTTAACTCTGCGATCCTTCCTTCCCGCACGCTTGTCGCTGGGCAACCGCCCCGTGTAAATTTCGATGGGTCTTCCCAACCACCGAGATTGAACCATCCTTGTTGATCGCCACAGCAGAACCCCACATTGCCATCAACATAGACAAAGAATCTTTCGTACAAGTCACCACATAACACCGGTCTTTGTTTGGCAATAGCTGTCAATTTCTCCTTGACGTCCACGCCATGATCGCCGCCCCAGTTATGCACATCAAACACGCTAACCTGATCGCCAAATCTGCTATCGAGCTTGCCCTGCCACAATTCGCGATAGGCAGGCCATTCGTCCCGATTCCTGTCCTGCCGAATCATGCGCACGATGATCTTGGTTTTCCCAAGTTCGTTTCTTCTTTTGATGAAGTTTTCTATATTTGCGACGGCAACGTCGTAATCAATTCCCCTACGAATCGCCTCGTGGGTTTCCTTATTGATTCCATCCAGCGAAAAAATGATGGTATCCAAGCCTGCGTCGAACAGTTTGACCGCCAAATCGTCATTGAGATTTACAGCGATGGTGGCAAACCCGACACTCGGAAATCCCTTCCGTTTTGCCATTCCCACCTTCTCGACAATCCTCTTGTCCAGAAGTGGCTCACCCAGACCATGCAGAGTGGTGAATTCAAGCTTTCCCTTGTAGGGCTCGAAACGTTCGAGAATCTTGGAGAAGGTGTCGTTGTCCATCACTTTCTTCCTCGGGGATTCGCCAATCGTGCACATCACGCAATGCGCGGGGCAAAACCCGGCCACGGTCTCAATTTCGAGATGTTTTGGGAAAATCATTTGAATTTCCTCACGTATTCAGCGAAAAGATTTCGCATTCACGCCAGCACTTCAATTCGGGGGATCATTACAGCAAACCAGCCGCCCCATTCGCGGATGTAACCTAGTTGCTCAATGATTTCCTCTCTTAGGTTCCACGGCAGGATCACGATGCAGTCCGGCCGCGCCTCCTTCAGCCGCTCCTCGCCGACGATGGGAATGCGGCTGCCCGGCAGGTATTTGCCCTGCTTGGCCGGATTGCGGTCGACGACGAAGGGGATAAGATCGGGCCGCACGCCGGCATAGTTGAGCAGGGTGTTGCCCTTCGCCGCCGCGCCGTAGGCGGCTAAGGTCTTGCCCTCCCGCTTTGCCTGCAGCAGGAAGGCAAGGAAATCATTCTTCACCCGGTCCGCCCGCGCCTGAAAGCCCGCGTAGGTGGCAGCCTCGAACAGACCCGACTCCCGTTCCCGCTGCAACATCGCGTCGACCCGTCCGCTGCGCAATTGCCGGCCGCCATCGGCGCGCTGCGCATACACGCGCAGGCTGCCGCCGTGGGTCGGCAGCTCCTCGACGTCGAAAACGGCAAGGCCGGCGCCGGCAAAGATGCGGCTGACGGTGCCGAGCGACAGGTAGGAGAAATGCTCGTGGTAGATGGTGTCGAACTGGTTTTCCTCGATCAGGCGCATCAGGTGCGGGAACTCGAAGGTCGCCACGCCCTGCGGCTTGAGCAGGACGGCGAAGCCGGCGGCGAAGTCGTTGATGTCAGGCACGTGGGCGAGCACGTTGTTGGCTGTCATGAGGTCGGCCTGCCTGCCCTCGGCCGCCAGAGCCCGTGCCAAGCGCGCGCCGAAGAAGTCCTCGACGATCGGAATGCCCTTGGCGCGCGCTGCGGCGGCGGTGCCCGCAGTGGGCTCGATGCCGGTGCAGGGGATGCCGCGCGCCTTGACATACTGCAGCAGGTAGCCGTCGTTGGCGGCGACCTCGACAACGTGGCTGGCCCCGCCGAGCGCGAAGCGCGCGGCCATGTCAGCGACGTAGCGCTCGCTGTGGGCGAGCCACGAAGTGGAGAAACCGCTGAAGTAGGCGTACTCGGCATCGAACAGATCGTCCGCTCGGGAGAAGTCCTCGGTCTGCACCAGCCAGCACTGATCGCACACCAGCACGCGCAGGGGAAACCATTTCTCCGGGGCGTGCAGGGTCTGCTCGGTGAGATAGGCGTTTGACGGCGGTGCCGAACCGAGGTCCACGAAAGTCAGCCCCAGCGGGACGGCGCAGTGGCGGCACTTCATGCGACCACCCCTGCGAAATTCGCGTCGATGAAAGGGTGCGCGGCGTCGCGCGGCGACAGGCCGGCGACCGGCAACGGCCAGCGGATGGCGAGCCGCGGGTCCTGCGCATTGAGCCCGCCTTCGGCTTCCTGTCTGTAGGTGGCAGTGTGGAAGTAGAGCATCTCGCACTCGTCGGCAAGCGCCTGGAATCCGTGGGCGAAGCCTTCGGGAATTACGAAGGTCCTGTGGTTGTCTGCGTCCAGCACCTCGGCGTGCCAGTGCAGGAAAGTCGGCGAGCCGCGGCGCAGGTCGACGGCGACGTCGAATACCTCGCCGCGCAGGCAGTGCACGAACTTCGTCTCGGCATGGGGCGGATGCTGGAAGTGCAGGCCGCGCACCGTGCCGCGGCCGGCCGTCAGCGTATGGTTGACCTGCTCGATGCGTTTGCCGGGAACCAGGCCCTGCAATTCATCCATGCAGAACAGCCGCTCGAGGTAGCCGCGGCTGTCGCCGATCGGCTTGCGCTGCAGGATGCGCAGGCCATCGATCGGGGTCGTGAGGATCTCGAAACGTCCGCTCACGCCGCAGCCTCCGTCGCAGCGTATTCGCGGATCTGCCCCAGGCTGAACTCGGCCATGTCCGCGCCCGCCTTCCATGCCTGGTGCCATTCGAGCGTCGCTTCCAGCGCGCGCGACAGGATCCAGCGCGGGCGCCAGCCGAGGCGGGCGTGCGCCTTGGCGCTGTCCAGCCGGAGCGTGTGCGCCTCGTGCGGCTGCGGCGCGGCATCGTGCTGCCAGGCGGCGCCCGGCACGCGGGCGCAGAGGGTCTCGACGATCCACTGCACCGGCCGGGCATCGGCTTCGTCGGGACCGAAGTTCCAGGCCTCGGCGAAGGCCGCGCCCTCCGAGCATAGTTTCTCCGCCAAGGTAAGGTAGCCGGACAGCGGCTCGAGCACGTGCTGCCAAGGCCGCGTCGCCAGCGGAGATCGCACCACCAGCGGCCGGCCCGCATCGAGCGCGCGCAGGAAGTCGGGCACCAGGCGATCGGCCGCCCAGTCGCCGCCGCCGATGACGTTGCCGGCGCGGGCGCTGGCGACCTGCACGCCGGCGGCATCGAGGAAGGAGCGGCGCCAGGCGGCAGTGGCCAGCTCCGAGCAGGCCTTGCTGCCCGAGTAGGGATCGTGGCCGCCGAGCGCCTCGTTCTCGCGGTAGGGCCAGACCCACTCGCGGTTCTCGTAGCACTTGTCGGTGGTGATATTTAGCACCGCCTTCACGCCGGGCGTCTTGCGCACGGCTTCCAGCAGGTTAACCGTTCCCATGACGTTGACGGCGAAGGTCTCGACCGGCTCGGCGTAGGACTGGCGCACCAGCGGCTGCGCGGCGAGGTGCAGCACGACCTCGGGCCGCGCCGCCTGCATGGCCCGCTCGAGCGATGACGCGTCGCGGATGTCGGCGATGACGCTGGAGACCAGACGCTTGTCCAATCCCGTCGCCGTGAAGAAATTCGGATCGGTCGGCGGCGGCAGCGCGTAGCCGTGCACCTCGGCGCCCAACTCGGCCAGCCAGAGTGACAGCCAGCCGCCCTTGAAACCGGTGTGGCCGGTGAGGAAGACGCGACGGCCGCGCCAGAACGCCGCGTTCATGCCCAGACCTTCCACGGCGCCTTGCCGGAATCCCACAGCGACTCGAGCAGGTTCTTGTCGCGCAGCGTGTCCATCGGTTGCCAGAAACCCTGGTGTTCGAAGGCCATCAGCTGGCCCTCTCGGCCAGGCGCGTTAGCGGCTCACTCTCCCAACTGGTGGGTCGCCCTCGATGAGGTCGAGGCACTTCAGGCGAGAGGATGAGAAGCCGCCGTTGATGAGGCCGCCGTCGCCGCGCGGCTTTTCAGTGAACCCGATCACGCGCGGGCCGTCCATCTGCAGCGCGCCGTAGCGGCCGGGCGGCTGCACGGCGGCGACCGTGGCCAACTTGCCGTGGCCGCGGTGGTAGGCGATCTCGCGCGTGATATCGATGTCGGCCACGCCGTCGCCGTAGGTGAAGCAGAAGGCCTCCTCGCCGCGCACGTAGTCGGCCACGCGCTTCAGGCGCCCGCCGGTCATCGTATCCTCGCCGGTGTCGACCAGCGTCACGCGCCACGGCTCGGCCTTGCGCTGGTGCACCTCCATGCGGTTGTGCTCCATGTCGAAGGTAACGTCAGACATGTGCAGGAAATAGTTGGCGAAATATTCCTTGATCAGGTAGCCCCTGTAGCCGCAGCAGATGACGAAGTCGTGCACGCCGTGGGCGGAGTAGAGCTTCATGATGTGCCAGAGGATCGGCTTGCCGCCGATCTCGATCATGGGCTTGGGCTTGAGGTGGGTTTCCTCGGAGATGCGGGTGCCGAGGCCGCCGGCGAGAATGACTGCTTTCATATCACGACTCCTGTCGGTGCATCCCAACCCGCCGAGATTTGGCCCCGACGCCCCCCAGCATGGCATGCGCCGGGCCGCCGCCGCCGCGCCAAGGGGGCCGCTGCGCAGCCGCAACAGCGCTGCCGCCGCCCGCTTGCCGACACTGGCGCTTTTTGCGGTTCCCAACCGCCGGGCGAGTTCCTTGTCGATCATGGCGCGCACGCGAATCCAAAGTGCCGTGCTGGCGATTTCCCGCGCCTTGCCGGCATCAATGCCCTGCTGCATCTCGGTCAATCGTCCGGCCACCAGTCCTTGCGCACTGGCAAAGGACTCCGGCCATGCCGGGCTGGCCAACAGGGCAAGCCCGTCACGCTCCTTTCGTCCCTCTGCCGAAGTGGAGACGGCATGGACCTGGCGCGCCATCATCACCTCTTCGCAAAGACACACCTGGCCGGCAATGACTGTCAGCATGCCGTCAAGAAGTTCGAACAGGTAATAGCCCAACGCGTCGTCGGAAAGGGCAAGGTCGTCAATCTCCCCGAGCAAGCGCCGTGCTACCTGCGTGCGCCGCAGGCTGTAGGTCAGCGCCACGCCGTCCTTCACCTGGGCAATCAGCCGATCCGATGCCAGCGTCTGCGGATATTTTTTTTGCGGGTAGTCTCCCAGGCCGTTGATCTTGCCGCCGGCGCCGTCGCCGGCCACCGAGAAGGTCACGGCACGGCCTGTCACGGTCGCGCACGCGGGCAAACGCGCGAGGTGATCGGATGCTTCGCGCAGAATGCGCGGACTGACAAAATCGTCGTCGCCCACCCAGATCACCGCACCGGTCTCCACCTTGTCGAATTCCCGCCGCAGGCGATTCACCGGAGGCGCGCCGGCAGCGTAGTTCGTGCGGCGAATGTCGAGCCGCCCGTCGAAGCGCGAACACACCGCAGCGACTGCTTCCGTGGCGTCCGGGTCGCTGGCATCGCCGAGAAAAATCGGCGCATCGAGACCCTCTTCAGCGAAATAGCCGAACAGACGCTCCAGATGGCGCGGCCGGTTGCGGCTGATGACGACGATTGAGCAGTCCATTCCGTGTCGCCGCGCGCTAGACCGTGTAGGTTCCGACACGGAACCTACCCATGTTTTCCCGGATCCAGTCGATGGTGATGCGCAGCCCATCGTCCAGGGAAATGCGCGGCTCCCATCCAGTCAGCTCAAGCATTTGTCGGTTGTCGGCGAGCAGCCGCTCCACTTCGCTGCCGGCAGGCCGCACGCGCTGTTCATCACACTCAATGACGACTTCGGTGCCAGTCAACCCTGCGATGCGATGCGCCAGGTCGCCGATGCTGATTTCCTTCCCGTTGCCGAGATTGAGCACCGTACCGACCGCTTGGGCGCTGGCCGCCGCTGCGAGAAATCCTTCGACGGTATCCAAGACGTGACTCAAGTCGCGCGTCGGATCGAGGTTGCCGAGGCGGATCGTGCGCTGTCCCGCCAGACATTGCGTGATGATGGTCGGGATGACGGCGCGCGCCGACTGTCTAGGACCGTAAGTATTGAAGGGCCGCACCGTCACCACCGGAAGTCCGAACGAGAGATGAAATGCCTCAGCCATCTTGTCGGCGCCGATCTTGCTGGCCGAATAGGGCGACTGGCCCTGCAGCGGATGCTGCTCGTCGATGGGCACGTAGCGGGCGGTGCCGTAGACCTCGCTGGTCGAAGTATGCACGACCCGCTCTGCCCCGACGTCGCGCGCCGCCTGCAGCACGTTGAGCGTGCCCACCACGTTGGTCTGCACGTAGGAATCGGGCGCGTGGTAGGAGTAGGGGATGGCGATAAGTGCTGCCAAATGGAAGACCTGATCGATGTCGCGCATCGCCTCGCGCACGGAATCTCGATCGCGGATATCGCCGAGCATCACTTCCATGTCGCCCTTGCGCGGCGAACCATCGAGCCAACCCCAGTTGCCGTTCGAGGTATAGCGCACCATCGCGCGCGTGCGTGCGCCCAGTTCAGTCAGCCGCTCGGCGAGATGACTGCCGATGAAGCCGCCGGCGCCGGTGACAAGAACGCGTTTGCCTGTCCAGTTCATTTTGAGATTGTCCCGTTCTTGACGTCGGCTTGCGCCTGAATGTAGTCCTGATGCTGACCGATGTCGCGCCAGTATTCCCAGATGGGGAAACTGACGACCGTCATGCCCCGCTCCATCGCCTCGCGGATCAAATCAGTCATGTCGAAATGCGTGCCCTTGGGGATGAGCCGGTGCACCGCCGGCTCAAGAAGATAAATGCCGGCGTTGACAAAGAACTTGTGAATCGGCTTTTCGACCAGACGGCTGACATGTACGCCTTCCGATTCGACCACGCCGTAAGGAACCTGTACCTCATACCGCCTGACGGCGATCGTCAGTGCCGCGTGATGCTCGCGGTGGAAGGCCTGCATGACGCGGAAATCCATTTCAGTGAGGATGTCGCCATTTACAACCAGCAGGGTGGATTCCGGCTCGGGCATCAGCGCCAGACCGCCGGCGGTGCCGAGTTGGCGATCTTCGGCGATGTAATTCATGTTCACGCCGAACCCCTGTCCATTGCCAAAATGTCCGGATATCTTCTCGGCGCGGAA
Source organism: Betaproteobacteria bacterium (assembly GCA_016703785.1). GTDB lineage: Bacteria > Pseudomonadota > Gammaproteobacteria > Burkholderiales > Rhodocyclaceae > Desulfobacillus. The sequence continues at coordinate 392,525 of JADJBM010000032.1, read as the reverse complement.
ATGCGTCGTCACGCTGACTGGCGGATGCCGGTTTCGGAAAGCTGGCGGATGATCCGCTCCATGAGGGGACGGTCGCCGACCGGCAGCATCGGCTTGGGCATGTCTTCCGTCAGCGGGTGCAGGCGTGTGCCGCGGCCGCCTGCCATGACCACGGCGTGGAGGGCCAGTTCGTCCTCCTGCAGCAGATCCTCCAGACAGACCAGCTTCTCGACCTGGTCTTCGGCGTTGACGAGGGGGACGTGGCTCACGCCGGTCTCCTGTAGCAGCGCCATCAGCTGCTCGTGGCTGGCGCCGACGGGAGCCGTGATCGGCCGCGGCCGCGCGCCCTTCGCTTCGAGCAGCTCGTCCGCCGTCGTGTCGAGGTCGGTGCCGGCGAGGAAGGCGCGCCGGATGTCGCCGTCGGTGACGACCCCCAGCAGGCGCCGCGCCTCGTCCACCACCAGCACGATGCCGCGGCGCGTCTCGTTGCTGCGCACGAGCACGTCGCGCAGCTTGGTGGAAGTCGATATGAAAAGATCAGATACGTGCTTCATCGTGAATGCCCTGCACGGCCCGCGCGGCGTCGCGCGCCGTGGGCCGAACGGTTGCGATTTTGTCCTCTCCCCATGCCCGCCGGTAGCGGTCGGCGGCCTGCGCGAGCACGACCTCCCGGGATTGTCCGGCCGAGAAGCCCTCGATCATCCATTTCAGGAAGGTGCCCATGCGCTCCGCCGCCCGGCCGTCGCGGAACGGATCGATCTCGTCGAGGATGGGGGACCAGTCGGCAAAGCCCGGGACTGCACCAAGATTGGTGCGATTTTCCTTCCAAGTATTCCACAAGGCCTCCCAGTCATCGAACACCACACGCCCCTTGCCGAGCTTATAGAGCGGGCTCATTTTCCATCCGTCGTCGTCGACAAGCACGGTCGGCACGCCCGCCAAGGCGGCCTCGACCGCCGCTGTGCCCGAAGCCAGCGACCCATGGATGGCGAGATCGGCCGAGAGGGCGGCCTGGGCGGGCGGCGCGGATCCCTGCAGGACGCCCTCCTGATAAATGTGGCAGCGCCCAGTATCAATCGCGCGCCTTAGCAGTTCGCCAACCTGCCCCAGTCGTTTCCAAAGCGTAGCGGGTGACTTTGGTTTGAATACCAGACCGAAATCGCTCTCGCCGAGCAGTTTCTCGAGGAGAAAGGCGTAATGCGCCTGCAGGCGCCGGGCGTCGACGCCCCAGCGCGCGTCGGGAAACGAGCCTTCGTCGAAAAAGGCGGCAATGCGGCGGGCGCCATTTTCCTTCAGCTGCCGGCGCAGCTTCGCGGCCTCCTCCCGCACCAGCGGGAAGCGGTGGTCGCCGAGATAGCCGGTCGTCACGTAGCAGTCGATCATGGAGCCGGCCCCGGCCTCCACCGCCGCGCCGTTGCAGGAAAAGCCGAAATATACGTCGGCGAGCAGCGCCGTCTGCACGGTGGGGTTGCCCTCGTAGGAACGCTGGATACACGGCGAGCGCGCCGCCCAGCTCGCGCAGCGCCTCGCCGATGGCACAGTGATCGCCGTTATACTTGAACCAGGTGGCGAACACTCTTGACGTTCTGCTGTTTGAAGAGGCGCTGCCAGTAATTCTTCTGGCTGCGGAACGCCAACCGCTGGCCGTCCAGCCAGCCCGCCTCGCGCGGACGCAGGCCCCGGCGAGAACCTTCGCCGCACCGCCGAGATTCGACAGGAAGGCGGTCTCCGCGTGCACGGCCGCCTCGGGGCATGCGGCGGCGTCATGGCGCAGGGCCAGGCCGCGCATGCCGTGGCGCGACAGCGCCGCCTGCTTTTCCGCGTCGAGCGGATCCTTCGGAATGCCGAACAGGGCGAGCAGCCGGTCGCCGGGAAAGTCCGACTGCTGCCAGAAGAAAAAATCGGAATGGGATTGCGGCCGGTCGAGGTTGAAATGGCCATAGTACTGCAGGGCGAGGCAGGCCGTCGCCGTCTCCCGGCGACTGACTTTTACCGGCGGAGCGAAAAGCCGCCGCGCCTTCTCCCTGAGGAGCAGCGCATCGCGCCCGACCAGGCGCAGCAGCGTGTCCCGCGGCCGGAAGCCGCGGCCGACGGCGACCACCGTCAGCCCGCCATAGGCGCGGGCGTACTCGCCGATCGCCGCGATCCAGGGACAACGATTGAGAAACAGCGTGACCCGCTCGTCCGCAATGCCGTCCCGGCGCGCCTTCCGCAAGCCGACCTGCACCAGATACATGGCTCGCCACAGCCCGCTTCCCGCGAAGAGGGTGACGCCCGGCAGCGCCTGCTTCTTGACGTAGGCCTTCATCGCTTCGGAATCCTCCGCGCCGTCCAGGAACGAGCGGAAGGCCGGCTGCCGCACGGCGCAATCCAGGGCCTGCCGCATGTCGCGGTAGTAGAGGCGCTGCCAGACGAGTACGCCCTCCTCGTCGAATATCTCCGCCGCGTCGAACGCCAGGCGCTCGATGCGCAGGCCGCGGCCGGCCGCCATCCTGCGCGCAAGCGCGACCGCTCGGGGCTGGCCGTCGACATAGAAAATCGTGCCCGTCGCGCCCGGCTGCCGCCGCAACGTTGCGCGAACGGCAGGCCAGACGGCCGACAGCCAGTTTCCGATCTGCAGCGATTCGATGAAGAAATACTGCATGGCCGTTCACATCCCCTGTGGCAGGTCGACGAACTTCTTGCGCAGCAGGTGATCGTCGAGCGGGATGTCGCGCAGGGTCACCGCGATGCGCTCGCTGGCATTGCCCGTGCCATAAGGGTTGCGCAGACCACGCAGACCGGCGCGGAACGCCGGCGCCGTGGCGCGCCGGATGCCTTCCAGCACGTCCCCTGCCGCATAGCCGACGTCGATCACATTGGCCGCCTTGATGGCGCCGTCCTGGCGGCTACCGATGTTCACTACTGGCAGCTCGAACGAGGGCGCCTCGCTGATGCCGCTGGAGGAGTTGCCGACCATGGCTGCGGCGGTTGCCAGCAGGTCGAAATACAGTCGGGTGCCGGCGTTACGCAGCAGCCTTACGCTGCGCGGATTGCGGGCGGCGAATGCCTCCAGCGACGCAGCAATGCGCAGTCCGCCGGCGTCGGCGTTCGGATAAGTGGCGACGACGGCGAAGCCGGATTGCTCGAGCGCCTGCAACAGCGCGGCGACCTGGACGTCCTGGCCGGCGGGCTCCAGCGTGACGGGATGAAAGGTGACGAGCAGGAAGGGCTGTGCCGGCTTGAGATTCATCTCTCTACACAACTCCTCTCGCGATGAGCGCGAATGGCTGTGGATACGGTCCAAGCCGGCGAGCCCGACATTGAAGACTCGCCATCCCTCCTCACCCATCTGCAGGACGCGCTCGGCATAGGGCTGACAGGAGACGAAGTGAAGGTGGCTCATCTTGGTCAGCGCATGGCGCACGCGCTCGTCGATGGCGCCCTCCGTCACCTTGCCGCCGTAGAGATGGGCCTGCGGAATGTTGAAAGGCAGCGCCGCCAGGGCCGGCGCCAGCATCTCGCTCCGGTCGCCGAGCAGCATCAGCAGGTCGGGCCGGCGCGCGCCGAAGGCCTGTGCGAAGGCCTGCACGCCCCGCCCGAGCGCCAGCGCGACGCCCGCCGCATCGTCGCTTTCCGGATGCATCGCCAGGCCGGGCTCGAAGGCATAGCCGGCCGCCTCGATCTCGCGCACGGTCGGGCCGAAGCGCGGATCGAAATGCGCGCCCGACACCATCAGGCGCAGCGCCAGCGCCGGGTCGGCCGCGATGCGCTCGAGCAGGGGCTCGTAAAGGCCGAAGTCGGAGCGGCCAACAGTCGCCACCGCGATGCTGCGCTTTGCCGTCAACTCGCCTCCCGCAGCTGCACGACGCGGGCCGGGTTGCCCGCCGCCACGGCATTCTCGGGCACGTCCGACATGACGTTGGCGCCCGACGCAATCACCGCTCCAGTACCGACACGGTGACGCGGTCCAACGATAGATGCCCAGCCAATCAGGGCCGCCTCGCCGACGACAACCTCTGCACCAATTGCCGCCCGTCCACCGACGAGACAATCCCTACCAATCACGACGTCGTGACCGATAGACACTGCCTGGCCGATGAAGACATTATCACCGATCACGGGGTTGTCCATCAGAATAGCGCCTGGAAGCAGGATGATTCCGCAACCGAGCTGCACATCCGGTGCGAGAAATGCATGCGGGTGGATCAATCTCGTCGGCGCCGAGAATCGGCAGCCCGCACAGCGCCTGGCCATGCCGGGCCGGGTTCGCGTCGGTGAAACCGACCAACTCGACGCCGGCGTCGGCCTTGAGCATACCGCCGACCATGCGCGCTGCCGCACCGCTTCCCAGAATGACAACCCGTTTTCTACTCATCGGCGAACCCTCCGATGCGGTCCCAGGTGATCGGATCGCCGGTGGCGATGGGCTTGGCCGCCACGCGCCCGACGACGAGATCGAGGAAGTCCTCGCCCAGGCCGGTGCCGGGCCGCTTGAAGACAACCATGTCGGCCTGCAGCCGCTCGCCGGCGGCGATGTCGCGCTCGGCGACGAGGCTGCGGCGCATCAGCTGCATGTTGCGGCGCTCCAGTTCGGTCGGGCGCTTGCGCGGTTCGCCAAGTGCCTGCTCCACCCTGCGGATGCCGGCGACCATCCGGCGCAGCTCCGGCGGCGCCAGCGAGGCCTTGTGGTCTGGCCCGGGCAGCGACCGGTCGAGGGTGAAATGCTTCTCGACGATACAGGCGCCGAGCGCGGCAGCGGCAATCGGAATTTCGATGCCCTCGGAGTGGTCCGAGAAACCAACCGGCTGTCCGAATGCCGCCTTGAGGGTCAGCATGGCGCGCAGGTTGATCTGGTCGGGCGGCGCCGGATAGGCCGTCGTGCAATGAAGCAGCGCCACCGGCGGGTCGCCGTGCTCGGCCAGGATGTCGAGCGCCTTTTCCACTTCGCCGAGCTTGCTGCCGCCCGTGGACAGGATTATTGGCAGTCCCGTGCCCGCCGCCTTGCGCAGCAGGGAGTAGTAGACCACGGCGGCGGAATCGATCTTGAGCGCCGGCACGCCGAGCTTGACGAGAAAGTCGATGTCCTCGCGATGTCCCTTCGACATGAAAATGATGCCGCGGCGGCGCGCATGTTCGGCGATGGCGCGAAAGTCGTCGTCAGACAGCTCAAGGCGCTTGAGCATCTCAAGCATGCCTTGACTGTCACCTTCGCCGGTTTTCTGATAGTCAGCCTTGGCGGCACGGCGGGACACCACGCGCTCCGCTTGAAGGTTTGGAACTTGACCACGTCGGCACCGGCCTCGGCCGCTGCATCCACCAGCCGCAGCGCCATCTCCAGGCTGCCATTGTGGTTCACGCCGGCTTCGGCGATGACCAGGCAGGGCTGCTCCGGGCCTACTTCCCGTTCGCCAAGTCGCAGATTGCGCATCGCCTCACTCCACCCGGTGGCGCAGCACCCACTCGCCATCCTGTTTCGTCCAGATGCTCGGACGGCGCCACGTATCAACCACCTTCCAGAAGTGTTCTTCAGAGATATCTAAGTAATCCAGAAATTCCTGGAAGTATTTACTCGGAAACTCGCCATCGTATCGACGCACCAAAGCTACGCCCTCTTCTCGAGTAATGTGTCCGTCGCGGACCTCGTGCGCAGCATCCTGTGTAGCCCGACCAAAACCAAACTTGATGAACCCCAGGTAGTGGTGCATACCATCCAGCTTATCGTCGAGGCTGGCGTACTTAGAATAGGTGCCCTCGGAGCGCTCTGGGTTCGGCTTGAGGCCGGTGTGCTCTGCGGCGTAGTAGTAGTTCTCCTGCGGAATCCACTTGTGGTAGTAGGAGTAGTAGTACTTGCGGATGCCGGCACGTTGGATCTGGTCTAGTGGCGGCGCACCGTAGAAAATAAGGTCAGATTTCTGAAAATCGCTTTCGGAAAATAATCTTTGCTACCAATACCATAATCCATCAGCTCGTCGAAGGAGCAGCCTTTCAAGATGCGGGTGTTCCACTCCTCCGGAGCCAAGTAAGGCTTATCCGCGATTCGGATCGCCCGCATTCTCTACGTTGCCATTCTCCCGTAGAACACCAGCGGTATGCCGAACTTGAGGGCGATCCAGATCGGATAATGCACCTGCCCCAGAAGAAACGCGTGGAAAGCATCGCCCAGTTCCTCGAAGCAGAGCCGAGCCATCTTTCTTTGCAAATTTCCATTCGGTGCAGCGAACATGTTTGTAAAGCCGGAATCGACGAAGCCCTGCCAATTGGCCCTTCCAATGTCCGTATATAGCAACGGCGTCCACGTCACCGTCAGCGGGTTCATGCCCCACTTGTGCTTCAGCTCGTGGGCGACAAAGCCCGAGTCCTTGCCGCCGCTTGCCGGCACCAGCACGTCCCAGTAGCCGTCGTTGCGGCGATACTTGTCGAGCAGCTGTTCGAGCTCGTGTTCGCGCTTTCCAGTCGACGCGTTCCTTGTAATCCGCGTTGTGGCAAGCGCTGCAGACGCCTTCTTCGTCGAAGACGATGCGGGGCCGTTGGTTCGAGATGACGCACTTCTTGCAAAATTTGACTTCCTCTGGAAGCGACAGAAATTGACGATCCAGATTCCCGCGCTGAAAATCCGACATATCTTTCTCTCCTGCAATCTCAACAAAATCGAAGAAAACTTTTTAGCAATTTCAGACCAGAATGACCACTCTTCTCCGGGTGCGCCTGGCAGCCGACCACCGCGCCGCGCGCGATGACCGAGCAGAAGCGCGCATCACCATAGGTCGTGCAGGCCAGCACCTCGTCCTGGTTATGCGGCTGGACATGGTAGGAATGCACGAAATACAGCGCATCGCCGGAATGTAGGCCGTCCAGCACGGTGCCCGACCAGTCGCGTCCGTTTGGCTCCAGGCCGCTCCAGCCAATATGGGGCACCTTGATCCCGTGTTCCCTTGCCTCCTGCAGCCTGACCACCCGGCCGGGAATCAGTCCGAGGCCGGCATGCAGGTCGCCCTCCGTGCTTTCCTCCATGAACAGCTGCATGCCGAGGCAGATGCCGAGCAGGGGCCGGCCGGAGGCTGCATACTGCTTCAGAGGCGCGACCAAATCGAGGCGCTTAAGATTCTCCATGGCGACACCGAATGCGCCCACGCCAGGAAGGATGACGCGCTCTGCTCCCAGCAACAGGGCAGGATCGCCAGAAATCACCGGCTCAGCCCCAAGGAAGCGCACGGCCCTCGCCACGCTGCCCAGATTGCCCAAACCGTAATCGACGATGAGCACGGACTTCATGTTGCCTCCGCCGGGCCGCCCCAAGGAGGCAACCATTCAATTACCGGAAGCCGCGCTGTTCGCGGCTGAACCAACGTCACCCCTTTCCGGGGGAAAGGGGCTGGGGGATAGGCTGTCACGTTGCCTCCCGCGTCGTGCTGCGTACTTCGAAGCCCCAGCCGGCGAGGCTGTGCTTGAGCTCCGCCAGCCCGACCGGCCGGATGCCGCGCCGGTTGTGCGCGGAGCGGCTGGACACAGGGATTTTTTTCTTGAGGAAATCGGTGTTGCCTTCCTCGGCATAGGCAACATTTTCCATGCTCTCCAGGCAGCCGTAGTGAAGGATCGAGGCGACGCACACCGCGTCGGCCTTGCCGGTCAGCACGGCGTCGCGGACATGCTCGGCGCAGCCCGCCCCGCCCGAGGCAATGACAGGCACGCCGACACGCTCGGAAATCAATCGCGTCAATTCAAGGTCGAAACCGCGCCCAGTCCCTTCATTGTCAACTGAAGTAACCAGTATCTCGCCAGCCCCAAGGCCAGCCGCTTCCTCCGCCCACTCAATGGCATCCTTGCCTGTGCGCTCGCGCCCGCCGTCGGTCAGACACTCGTAGCGGCCGTCAGGCAGGCGCCGGGCTTCGATGGAGAGCACAATGCACTGCGAACCGAAATGAGCCGCGCCCTCAACAATGAGACGCGGATTCGCAATGGCGGCAGTATTCATGGCCACCTTGTCGGCGCCAGCACGCAACACACCCCGGATGTCCTGCACCGAGCGGATGCCACCGCCTACAGTGAGCGGCACGAACATGCGTTCCGCCGTGCGATTCACGATTTCCTCAAGAGTGTTCCGCCCATAGAGCGAAGCGACCGTATCCATGAACAACAACTCGTCTGCCCCTTCGGCATAGTAATGAGGGGCAAAAAGCTCCGGGCGCCCGACGACGCGCATGCCCTCGAGGTTCACGCCCTTGACAACATTCGGGCCCTTGATATCGAGCCTGGGAATGATCCTGATCATCCCTGCTGTCCCATCCGGTGCGCCACCATGGCGATCAGCTCGCCGACGTTTCTCACGGCATTCGCCTCGCGCGGATCATGCCTGAAGGAAAAGCCGTCCTCCAGCGCCAGCACGAGGCGAATCTGTCCGAGCGAATCCCAGGCGCGCAGCTTGTGCGGTCCCAGCTCGTCCGTCACCTTGTCTACGGGCAGGCTGAACACCTCGGCGACGATCTCGCGCACGCGTTGCGTCAGTTCCTTCCCGGTCAGATGCGAATTGACCGGCACATCTGCGGCGGCGTCTTCAGTCGCGATTTCCAACGCCATCGCCGCGGCGAATGCGCGGCGGTTGATCTTGCCGGGGCCGGTGCGCGGCAGCTTGTCGAGAAAGTGGAAGGAGGTCGGCACCTTGAAGGCGGGCAGCCTTTCCTGGGCGAAATGCAGCAGCTCGGTACCTACGAGCTCCGTGCCGGTATTCCTCACGACGCAGGCGACGGCATCCTCGCCCAGTATTTCGTGCGGCAGGCCGATCACCACGACGTCCTTCACTGCCGGGTGCTGCATCAGCACCTTCTCGACCTCCACCGGCGAGATCTTGTGGCCACCGCGGTTGATGATGTCGCTCCTGCGACCGGTCAGGTAAACGAAGCCGTCGGCATCCAGGTGGCCCAGGTCGCTGGTGTGGAACCAGCCGTCGTTCCATGGCGAAGCCGGGCGCCCGTCGGAGCCAAGGTAGCCGAGCATGACGTTGTCGCCGCGTATGACCACTTCGCCCTCCTCCCCCGGAAGCAGGAAGCGGCCCGCCTCGTCCATGATGCGCACCTCGTTGACCGCCAGCGGCCGACCCACCGATTCCACCTTGCGCCTGGCCGGGTCGGTTTCGTTCAGGGTGATGCCGCAGGTCAGCTCGGTCAAGCCGAAGCCCTGCACGATGGGAATGCCGAAGCGCGCCTCGAAACGCTCCAGCAGCCTGGGCGAAAGCGGCGCGGACGCCGTGCCGATGTATTTCAGCGACCGGTGCACCTGCGCGTCGGGGCCGTCCTCCTGGTCGGCCAGCACGGCAAGTATGCTTGGCACCACCTGCACGAAATTCACTTCGTGGCGCGACACAAGCGGCCAGAAGGTCTCCTGCTCGAAGGCTTCACAAAGCACCGTCGAGCCACCCTGCCAGAAGGGCATCAACACGTTGCGGTACATGCCCGAGGCGTGGAACAGCGGCAGCACACAGAGGTGCCGGTCTTCCCCGCCAAGGCCGTAGGCGGTGACCATCGCCTCCAGCTCGGCCAGCATGTTGCGATGGGAAGTGCAGATGCGCTTGGGTCGGCCCGTCGAGCCGGAGGAGCACATGATGTAGGCAGGGTCGTCTGCGGAGATACCGGCCGCCGCAGCGGAACGGATCGCGCTCGGCGCTGCAGACGAAGTCTTCGGCGACGGCCACCGGCGTAAGCCGGCCACCCGCCGGCAAGCGTCCTTCGACTGTCGCACCGGGATCGATGAACATCACCTTCGCCGGAAGCCCTTCGATGGCGCCTTCCAGCTCGCTTGCGCTGTAGTCCGGACCCATCAGTAACAGGCGCACACCCGAGCCCAGCGCGGCCAGGAATAGCGCCATGTTCTCGGGCGAATTCTTCAGTGCCATGACGGCATGGTCGCCGGCCGACAGCCCGGACTCCGCCAGCAGACCGGCGGCGCGGCGCACCAGCTCGCCGAACTCGGCATAGCTGTAGCGACGGTCGCCGTCGGGCAGGATCAGGTAGGTCCTGTCGGCAAACCGTGTCAGTCGGTCGCGCGCCACCTCGGCCATGTTGGGAAACCTGCTCACCATGCCGTCCAACCTCCATCCACCACCAGGTTCTGCCCCGTGACATAGGCCGACAGGTCACTCGCCAGATAGGCCACTGCGCCCTTCATGTCCTCCTCGGTGCCCATGCGCTTGAGCGGCGTGCGTGCGGCGTACTGCCGACGGAAGGCCTCGGGCTGGCCACGCTCGATGCCACCGGGCGAAATGGCGTTGACGCGCACGGCGGGGGCAAGCAGCGTGGACAGATGCCGCATGAGCTGCAGCAGTCCGCCCTTCGAGGCGCTGTAGGCCAGCACGCGGTCGGCGTTCATGCTCGTACCTTCATACACGGCCGCATCCGAGCCGACGAGGCCATAGATCGAGGACACGAAGATCACCGAGCCGTGCCCGGAGGCGGCCAGCGCCTGGCGCGCCTCCTGCGTGAGGACGAAGGCGGAAGTCAGGTTGACCCGCATGCCGACATCCCAGGCCGCCACGGTCTGCTCGCCGAACGGCACCGCCCAGCCGGCAATCTTCGTAGTGCCGACGAAAGCCGCCGAGTGCACCAGGATGTCGAGACCGCCCATGGCGTCGATGGCCTGCCGTGCAGCCCGGCGGGTGGCCGCCTCGTCGGAAAGATCGCAAGCAATCGGCAGCGCCATGCCGGGCCAGCGTGCGTTGAATCCCTCCGCACATCGCGCAACGGCTGTGCTATCGAGGTCGAGCAATGAAACTCTTGCGCCTGCCTCCAGCAAGGCTTCGGCAGCAGCCAGACCGACATGGCCAGCGCCGCCGGTTACAAGTGCGCTGCGTCCTTGAAGAGAAACAAGATCGTGTATTGTGCGCATCAACGTCTGCCTGATGGATGGTTGAAGAGGTCTCGTACAACGTGCCGCTTGGTTGACTTGATGGTGATGTTCGGCGACTGGCCGAAGACGACCGAGTCGTCAGGCACATCCTGGCCGAGTACGATAGTTCCTGACGACAGCCAGACGTTATTGCCGATGGTGCAGTCGCCGAGAATTGCGCTGCCCCCAAACATTACGACTGCCTCGCCAATTACAGGATATTTCTGGTCTTCCGCACCAACGGTGCACCTTTGGTACGCCATGAAATAATTGCCATATTTCGCTCTACCAAGAATCGTGCCGAGGGGGTGCTGGAAGAAGAACACCTCCGGCAACTCCACCTCGTGGTACACGTCGATCGCATGCAGGGCCTTGTTAAGCGCATAGGCCTTGTCCGCCAGTTCTAGGTTCCCCTGCATTTTCCTGATCGTGTTGGCGACGAGGTAGAGGAACATGGCGTAATGGTCGGTGTGCCGGTGGTTGAATAACTGCTCACGGCCGGCCGGCAGGTACTTGTCGGAGATGCGCGCAAAGCACAGGGCAAGCCGTTCCAGCCCTCCTTCGACGAAAGGTGTCAGCTCGGCCGCGGCCACTTCCCGGTCCGGGAAGACGTTGCTCATCTGCCTTGCCAGGTAGGCCGCCAGCGCGTCGTTCGAAAGCGTCGTTTTCATACGGAATCTTCCGTTACGTCAGCCGCCGGAACTCGGAGTGTTTGACCGGCCCGCGCAGGCGCTGCTCGACGTCGCCGCGCCGAATCGCCTCGCCGAGGACATGGAACACTTCCTCTATGTCGCGCAGGTAACGCTCGACGATCTCCGGCTTGTGGGCAAAGGTGGCGTTGAAGCGCGGCGCGGCGAGGTAGCCGCGGCCGAGCATCTCCTGCGTCAGCAGCGTGGACAACGCCGCCGCCTGCGGATGCTCGATGGCGAAGTTGAGCAGCGGCAGCAGGCCGTTGATCTTGATCGGCAGCCCGGCCCGCACGGCTGCGTGCGTCCAGCCTTCCCGCACCGCGGTGCCGACGGCGATCTGATGGGTATGCACCGCCTCGCGCCGGTACTTGCGGATTGCGGCAAGCGCCGCCGTCGGGCCGATCTTCTCCGTCCAGAAAGTGCTGCTGATGAAGGTGGTCTGCGCCGCCTCCATCACGGCGCGACGGCCGATCAGCGCCGACATGGCGTAGCCGTTGGACATGGCCTTGGCGAAGGCGGCCAGGTCGGGGGCGACGCCGTACGTCATGTGGATGCCGCCGCAGTTGAGGCGGAAGCCGGATGTCACCTCGTCGAAGACCAGCACCGCGCCGCTTGCGTCGGCGAGGCGGCGCACTTCCTCGAGGAAGCCCGGCGCCGGGCCGGCCGAACGCGACGGCTCCATGATGATCGCCGCCAGCTCGCGGCCGTGCGCGGCGACGATGGCGCGCAGATCCTCGATCTGGTTGTAGCGGAAGGGCAGCATGGTGCCGGTCAGGCCGCGCGGCACGCCGGCAGGCGCCAGACCCGGCAACAGATGGCCGTCGAGTGCGGTATCTTCGGACAGGTTGGCGGCCAGGTACCAGTCATGCCAGCCGTGGTAGCCGCAGAAGGCGATCTTGTCGCGGCCGGTGGCGGCCCGCGCGATGCGCGCCGCCACCGCCATGATCTCGCCGCCGGAGCGGGCATAGCGGGCCATCTCGGCCCAGGGGTGGAGCTCGATCAGCAACTCGGCCAGCTCGATTTCCTCTGGGCAGTTCAGCGTGGTCATGACGCCGGCCTGGACGGCGCCGATCACCGCCCGCTCGATGTCCGGGTCGGCGAAGCCGAGCACGCAGGAACTGATGCCACTGCTGGAAACATCGGTGAACTGCCTGCCGTCCAGATCCCAGACGTCAGCGCCCTTGGCGCGCGCATAGTAGGCCGGCCACAGATCGGGCAGGAACATTTCCGGCCGCTTCGAGAGCAACTGTGTGCCGCCCGGAATCAGCGTCCGCGCCTTCTTGTAGAGATCCTGCCCGCTTCCCATCGTCATTCCTTCCTTGTCAATCCCGCCACGGCGCCAGCGGAACGTAGCCGCCGGCAACGAGGAATTCGGCCCACGCCAGGTCCACCGGTTCGTCGATCTCGACGGAGTGGAAGCGGTCCATGACATGACCGTACACGCCTTCGCGATCCTGGTAGATCCACTGGTGTTGCTTGAAGTAGTCCCACCTGAACAAATACAGCGCGCCGTTCATGGTGTATTCCTGGCCGAGCGTCTGGCGCTGCCCGGTTTGCGCGCGCGCCCCATGCATCTTGTCGACGATCGCCGTCAGGCGGCCTTCCGCGTCGAGCGGCCCCACCACCGTGCTCGCCACCTCCAGCGCCCGTACGCCGACGACGGCGTTGGCGTCGCGCCGCACCATCAGGTCGACCGCGGCATCGTAATCCTCGGCGCGGGCGAAGGGCGAGGACGGCTCGAGCAGCATCACCGCGTCGTAGCACTCGCGTCCTTCCTGCTCGATCCATTCCATCGCATGCTGGATGACGGGACCGCTCTTGGCGGTGTCGCTCGCCAATTCGGCCGGTCGCGTGAACGACACCTCGACGCCGTGGCTGCGGGCATCGTCCTGGATTTCCGGGCTGTCGGTTGAAATGATCAGCCGGGAGCAGTGGCTGCTCTTGCGCGCGCTGATGGCCTTGAAGCCGACCAGCGAGATGCCGCCGATCTTGCGCAGATTCTTGCCTGGCACACCCTTGGAGCCGCCGCGCGCGGTGATGAGGAACAGCACCCTCACTTCCGGACTCCTTCTGGCCGTTCTGCCACGGCAGACGTCATGCGCTCCGCGAGCAGCATGGTGCGGTGGGCGCCGGCCAGGTCCTGCGCCGACCAGCCGGGATCTTCTCCGCGCACGAGCCGGCAGAACGCCGCCATCTGGCCATGGAAGCCGGGCTTGAAGCGTTGATCCGGCTCGCTTGGAGCGATCTCGTGGCGCTGCCCCTTGGCGTCGGTCCAGACGCCGGCTTCGAGCGGCTTGAATTCGACGGTGACGCCCTGGCCGCTCAGCATGACCCGCCAGCCGCCAGGCGAAAGCCAGTGCGCGGAATACTCGCCGAGCGCGCCCGAGTCGAAATTCATGATGGCGGCGAACTGGTCGCCGAGCGGTTCGCGGCGGCGGTGGGCGAGGCAATGCATCTCGTCCACCTCGCCGCCGAAGAAGCGCAGCAGGTCGATGGTGTGCGTAGCGTTGGCGTAGATCCAGCTATGCAGCACGGCGTCTGGCTGCCGGCCTGTGGCGCGCACCGCATCGATGCGCTCGTGCCCCTCGATCAGCAGCCCGAGCAGCGGGCCGTGTTGGCGGATCACCTCGATGCCTTGATGGAACACCGAATAGAAGCGGCGGTTGTAGCCAACCATGCTGCGGACCTTCAACTCGTCGGCCAGCCGGGCGAGTTCAGCGCTTTCCTGCGGCGACAGGCCGGTCGGCTTTTCGACGAAGAGCGGCAGCCCGGTCAGCATGGCCTGACGCGTGACCACGCCGATATTCGTCACGGAAACGAGGATGAGCAGCCCGTCCGGCCGCGCTTCTCGGAGCAGGCCGTCGAGGTCGTCGGCGACGCAAGGAATGGCGAAGCGGGCAGCCAGCGCCTCGGCCTTCGCCCGGGTGCGCGAGGCGATGCCGACGACGTTCGCCCCGGCGACCCCCTCCAGGGCCTCGAGGTGCTTCACTGCGATGTTGCCGGCCCCGATGACACCGAGGCGCACTGTATCTTTCATTCCGTTGCCTCAGGTGATGGGCACATCGTATGCGAGGTCGTCGCCCGAGAGGGGCAGCGCCACCCGCACGCCGCCGCGCTGCGAAGAAAGATGGAAGCCGATGACGGCATCCACGGCATCGATGCCGCCGCTCGCGGTGTCCTCGCGGTGCGGCCCAACCAGGTCCTCGATGCAAAGGCGGGTGGCACGCACGACATCCATCGCCTCGCCAGCGTCGAACGGCACGCGCTCGGGCATGACGAAGCGCGTCCTGACAACCTCGCGCTGGGCCGCCGGACGGACAAGGATCTCCACCTTGCCGCCCTGCGGCGGCGTCCAGTTGTCGAGATTGACGACGCCCTGCGTACCGACGATCTGCATGAACGGCATGATTGCGGCCTCGCCAGAGAGCTGATAGCAGGCGGTCATGCCGTTGGCGTAGCCGGCCATGCCGCGGCCGCCCGGATCGAAGAACTGCGCGCCGCGGACATTGGGTACCGGGTTGCGGTCGATTTCGCCCGAGACCCAGACGGCGCGGGTGCCGGCCAGCCAGGCCACCAGGTCGAAATAGTGGGTCCCGATGCAGCCGAGGCCGCCGGCACCGACCGAGACGTTGATGTGGTGCAGTTCGCCGATGGCGCCGCCATCCAGCAGCTGCTTCAGCCGGATGCTGCGTTCGTAGAAGCGCCGCGCCAGGTTCACCGCCAGCTTCGTGCCGCTGGCGGCGCAGGCCTGCACCATCTCGCGCGCCGCCCGGCCACTGGTGGCCATCGGCTTCTCGCAGAGAATGTAGGGATACCCCGCGCTTGCTGCCGCCAGGGTGATGGCGTGATGGCTCGGGCCGTTGGTGGCAATCAGGACGACGTCCGCTTGTCCGCGCTCCCGCTCGAGCAAACCCTGCCAGTCCACATAGGTGCGGGGCGCTTCGCCACACAGTTCGGCGGCGGCCGGGAAGGCGGCTTCCGCAACATCGCACACCGCGACGACGCGCAAGCCGGCCTGCCGCGCGGCCTGGATCTGGCGGCGGCCCATGCCGCCCAGTCCGATTACTGCCGCCCGCAGTGATTCCGCCACGGCCATCACAATTCCACGGGTTCGCTGTCGAGGAGCGCGCGCAACTCGGAAGCTTGCATCCAGTTCGGGTTGCGGTCGCTGCTGTACATGAACCCTTCCTCGACAGGCTTGCCGCCGGTCTCGGCCAGGTATGCAGAGCGATTCCACCAGTCTGCGGCCGGCTGGATGACGTAGCGGTCATCGAACTCGGCGGTGTTCCAGGCGTCGTCGGGCGTGATCATGATCTCGTGGAGTTTCTCGCCGGGCCGGATGCCGATCACCTCGGTGCGGCACTCCGGTGCCACGGCCTTCGCCACGTCCATGATGGTCATGCTGGGAATTTTCGGCACGAATACCTCGCCGCCGCGCATGCGCTCAAGGCTGCTGACGACGAACTGCACGCCTTCTCCGAGGGTGATCCAGAAGCGCGTCATGCGCGGGTCGGTGATGGGCAGCACGCCGGAGGCGCGCCGCTGCATGAAGAACGGGATGACACTGCCGCGCGAGCCGATCACGTTGCCGTAGCGCACCACCGAGAAGCGCGTCCGCTGCGGCTCGGCGAGGACGTTGGCGGCGACGAACAGCTTGTCCGAGCATAGTTTGGTCGCGCCGTAGAGGTTGGCGGGATTCGCCGCCTTGTCCGTGGACAGCGCAATCACGCGCTCGACGCCCTGGTCGATGCAAGCGCTGATGACATTGCCCGCGCCCATGACGTTGGTGCGGATGGCCTCCATGGGATTGTGCTCGGAGGCCGGCACCTGCTTCATGGCGGCAGCATGGATGACGACATCGATGCCGTCCAGCGCATGGTAGAGGCGCTCCTTGTCGCGCACGTCGCCGAGCACATAGCGCAGGCGGGCATCGCGGAAAACCTGCTGCATTTCGAACTGCTTCAACTCGTCCCGGCTGAAAACCACCAACCGTTTCGGATCGTGCTGATCGAGCACCGTCCTGACGAAACGCTTGCCGAACGAGCCGGTCGCTCCCGTCACCAATACCGATTTGCCGTCGAGGAATGACATTGATTACTCCGTTACCGCGTGGAAGAGTTCTTCGCGCCGGCCTGCTTCCTCCTGGCGGCGCAAGGCCTGGAAGAAATCATCGAGCCGGCCCAGTTCGTCGCCAAGCATGGCGCGCGCCATGGCTGAATCCAGCGACATGTCCGCCGGCCGCCGAGCGACAAGCCTGGCGTCGCTCTGCTTGCCCGGCCGTATCAGCTCGGCCGGCAGGTCGAAGGCACGCGCCAGGCGGATGCCAAAATCGTACTTCGAGACGCGCTCATCGCCGGCGAGGTTGATAGTGCCGGCGGCGGCTCGCTCGAGCAGCCGATGCGCTGCATTCGCCAGTGCGTCGGCGAGCAGCGGCGTGAAGTACACGTCATCGAACATCGTGATCTCGCGGCCGGCGCGCAGCGACTGCAGGATCCAGTCACTGAAGGACTGCCGGCCAGCATGGCCCCAGCCGAAGAAGTTGGTCCTGATGATGAGCGCTTGCGGGAGCGCTTGCCGCACCCATTCTTCGGCCAACAGCTTGCTCCGAGCGTACTCGTTGAGCGGTTCCGGTGTGTCGTCCTCGCGATAGCCGCTGCGAGTTCCGGCGAACAGGTGATCGGTAGAGATGTGCGCCAGGCGGATGCTTCCGGTTGCCGCAGCCTCTGCGACATTGCGGGCCAAAGCGGCATTGACGTGCCGTGCCAGAGCGGGGTTCTCTTCGCATTGGTCGACGCTGGTAAGGCCGGCGGCATGAATGACGAGGTCGGGTGCGATCGCTTCGAACTGGCGGGCGAGCCGACCGCTATCCTCGAGATCGAGCGGGTGCGCGCGAACGCCTTCCAGCCTGACCGAATGCACATGGGTGCCGAGGACGACATCCCACTCCCTGCGCATGGCGCAGGCCCAGTTCAGCGCCAGCAGTCCGCTGCCTCCGGTGATGAGCAGGCGGCCGTTAGCCATGCGGCGCTCTCATCATCATTCCGTCCATCACAACCGCCACACTTTCAAACCCGCTGCACTCAACCCATCGTCGTCGAGACAGCCCTTGACGTCGGCAACGATGCCGCCCGGTCTTACCAGGGTGGCCACCTGTTGGGCACTTGCGCTGCGCAGGACGTCGTGGGCCACGGCAAGGATCAAGGCGTCGGCCTGCGGCAGGCTTTCCCATGCGGCGAGGGGAATCCCGTACTCGCGCATCGCCTCTTCCGCATCGGCCAGCGGGTCGTGCACGATCACCTCGACGCCGAAGCCCTCCAGCTCGCGCACGATGTCCGGCACGCGCGAGTTGCGCAGGTCGGGGCAGTTTTCCTTGAAAGTCAGCCCCAGCACCACGGCGCGGGCGCCGGCGAGGGGGCGGCCCGATTGCGCCATCAGCTTGATCACCTGGTCGGCGACGAATTTGCCCATGCCGTCGTTGATGCGGCGGCCGGCGAGGATCACCTGGGGGTGGTAACCGAGCGTCTCGGCCTTGTAGGTCAGGTAGTAGGGATCGACGCCGATGCAGTGGCCGCCGACCAGGCCCGGCTTGAACTTGAGGAAATTCCACTTGGTGCCGGCGGCCTCGAGGACTTCGTTCGTATCGATGCCGAGCTTGCCGAAGATGATGGCCAGTTCGTTCATGAGGGCGATGTTGAGGTCGCGCTGGGTGTTCTCGATGACCTTGGCCGCCTCGGCCACCATGATGCTCGAGGTGCGGTGCACGCCGGCCTCGACGACTTCGCCGTAAAGGGCGGCGATGCGCTCCAGCGTGTCCGGGCTGTCGCCCGAGACGACCTTGACGACGCGGGCGAGGCCGTGTTCGCGGTCGCCGGGATTGATGCGCTCGGGGGAATAACCGACATGGAAATCCGTCCGCCATTTCAGGCCCGACTGTTTCTCCAGCACGGGGATGCAGACTTCCTCGGTGGCGCCGGGATAGACGGTCGATTCGAAGATCACGGTGGCGCCGCACTTGAGATGGGCGCCCACGATTTCAGCGGCGGCGATCAGCAACCGCAGGTCCGGTCTGCGCGCGGCATCGACCGGCGTCGGCACGGCGACGATGACAAAGTCAGCCTCCGCGAGACGGCGGGGGTCGGCGGTGCACTCGAGTCCGCCAGCGGCGCGCAATTCGTCGCCGCTCACCTCGCCGGTCGGGTCGATGTGGCGGCAATAGTCGGCGATCTTCTCCTCGGAGAGGTCGTAGCCGATGGTGCGGAATTTCTTGCCGAAGGCGACAGCGAGCGGCAGGCCGACATAGCCCAGGCCGACGACTGCGACGGTGGTTTCGCTGGCGTTCATCCCGCTTTCCTCACGGGCACATCGGCTTCGAGCGGATCGGCCGTCGCTGCCAGTTCCTTGCGCAACCGCGCGATCTCCTCGTGCGCCGCCCGGTACTCGCTTTCCTTCAGCCGCAGAAAGGCGCGCGTCAATTCCAGCTTGGCGACAATGCCGCTCGGCGTGAGCAGGTAGGCATAGGCCAGCTTGTTGTCACTGCGGCGGAAGTTGTCGGCCTTGACCAGGCCCTTGTCGAGCAGGGCCTTGAGCAGGTAGTGGGTCTTGCCAAGGCTCACGCCCAAGGTGCGCGCAAGCTCGCGCTGGCTGATCTCGGGCTGTTCCTCGATCAGGCGGAGCACTTGGTAGTGGGCGGCTTCCCTGGGGGTCACGGACATCCGTTCATTAATTGAACGGATGGGAATCTATCACAGAATCATCGGGTTGGGCAAGACGGGGCGGATCAGCGCAGCGTGCTGCCTGGCCGCGCCGCCAGGCCGACCGGCTGGCCGCTCCCTGCCGAGCCGCCTCGAGCCTGTGCGCCGACAGGAAAAGCGCCCCACCCGGGCCCCCCCTGTCAGGGCCCGGCGGTCGAACACCGCCGCGCGGCGCCCCCGGCCCCCCCCCCCCCCCCCCCCCCCCCCCCCCCCCGCCGCCCCTTCGCCCCGCCCCCCCGCCCGAACCCCCCCGTAATAGCCGCGATACCACTCGACAAAGCGGCGCACCCCCTCGCGCACCGGGGTGGCCGGGGCGAAGCCGGTGGCGGCGTGCAATTCAGCCGTGTCGGCGTAGGTGGCTGGCACGTCCCCGTCCTGCAACGGCAGGAAGTTTTTGTCCGCCTTGCGGCCGAGTGCTTCCTCCAGCGCTTCGATGTAGGCCATCAGTTCAACCGGCTGGTGGTTGCCGATGTTGTAGATGCGGTAGGGCGCCCAACTGGTGGCGGGGTCGGGATGGTCCTTGATGAAGGCGGGGTCCGGCGCGGCCGGTCGGTCGAGCACGCGCACCACGCCTTCGGCAATGTCGTCGATGTAGGTGAAATCACGCTGCATCTTGCCGTGGTTGAAGACGTCGATCGGGCGTCCCTCGAGAATGGCTTTCGTGAACAGGAACAGCGCCATGTCCGGCCGGCCCCAGGGCCCATAGACGGTGAAGAAGCGCAGGCCGGTCGTCGGCAGGCTGAAGAGATGGCTATAGGTGTGCGCCATCAGTTCGTTGGATTTCTTGCTGGCCGCGTAGAGGCTGACCGGGTGGTCGACGCTGTCGTGCTCGGAGAACGGCATCTTCGTGTTGCCGCCATAGACGCTGGAGCTGCTGGCATAGACGAAATGCCCGACCTTGCCGTGCCGGCAGCCCTCAAGCAGATTGACGAAGCCGACGAGGTTGGTCTGGGCATAGGCCTGCGGATTGATGAGCGAGTAGCGCACGCCGGCCTGGGCGGCGAGGTTGATGACGCCCTCGAAGTTTTCCTTGCGGAAGAGTTCGGCCATGCCCGTGGAATCGGCGATGTCGAGCTTGATGAAGCGAAAGCCCGGATGGTCGGCCAGCTGCTTCAGGCGCGCCTCCTTCAGGCCGACGTCGTAATAGTCGTTGAGGTTGTCGATGCCGACGACCTCGTCGCCGCGCGCCAGCAGGCGCTGGGCAACGTGCATGCCGATAAATCCGGCGGCGCCGGTGATGAGCACTTTCATGCGTCGGGTTTCCGCAAAGTCATGGCTTATAATTCCGTTTTCTGGCGCACATTCTAATCGACAAGCCAGCCACGGCATCCAAATGCGCTCGATCCTCCTCGTCAAGACCTCCTCCCTCGGCGACGTCGTGCACAACTTGCCGGTGGCGAGCGACATCCGGGTACGCTTTCCGCAAGCGCGCATCGACTGGGTGGTGGAGGAAGGCTTCGCCGACATTCCGCGCCTGCATCCGGCCGTAACCAACGTGATTCCGGTCGCGGTGCGTCGCTGGCGCCGCAACCTCTTTTCCGCTTCCACCTGGCGTGATCTGCGTGCTTTCCGCGCGGCCGTTCGCACTGAAACCTACGATCTGGTGCTCGACACGCAGGGGCTGATCAAGAGCGGGCTCATGACACGACTCGCGCGGGGCCGTCGTGCCGGCTACGCCGCGGAAGTGGCGCGCGAACCGCTGGCGGCGCGCTGCTACGACGCCACCTACGTCATCCCGAAGAACCTGCATGCGGTGGAACGCAACCGCTGGCTGGCTGCTGCCGCACTCGGCTACGAACCGGACCTGCCGCTTGACTACGGCATCGCCGCCGCCCCCCTCGCCGCGCCCTGGCTGCCGGTCACACCCTACTGCGTATTGCTCACTGCCAGCAGCCGCGCCGACAAGTTGTGGCCGGAGGCCGACTGGCTGCAACTGGCCGCCGCACTGAATGCGCGCGGCCTGGCCTGCGTGCTGCCCGGCGGCAGCGTCGAGGAACGCGATCGCGCCGCGCGCCTGGCTTCCGGCATGGCGACAGCAATCGCCGCGCCGCCCATGAACATCGCAGAGCTGACGCAGTTGCTGGCGGGCGGGCGCATCGTGATCGGCGTCGACACGGGCCTCAGCCACATTGCCGCCGCCCTGGGGCGGCTGACTTTGTGCCTGTTTGCCGGCTCGCGGCCGGAATTGACCGGGGTCTATGCCGGCGCTACGGCGATCAACCTGGGCGCCGCCGGCGCACCGCCGACGGCAGCCGAGGCCATCGCCGTGATCGGGGAGTTGCTCGGGACATGACGCGCCTGCTCTACAACCTGGGGCTGCTGCTCCTGCTGCCGTATGTCGGGCTGCACCTGCTCCTGCGCGGTCGGCGCCAGAAGGAGTATCTGCGGCATATCGGGGAGCGCTTCGGCAGTTACCCCTCTCCCCAACCCTCTCCCCGGCGGGGAGAGGGGGGGCGGCCCCTCCCAAGGTCGGGGAGGGGTTTGATCTGGCTTCACGCCGTCTCGGTCGGCGAGACGCGCGCCGCGGCGCCGCTGGTGGCCGCATTGAAAGAGCGCTATCCGCAGCACCGCATCCTGCTCACGCACATGACGCCGACCGGGCGCCAGGCTTCCACAGACCTGCTCGGCGACGGCGTGCTGCGCGCCTATCTGCCCTACGACTACCCGTTTGCCGTGCAGCGCTTCCTGAAGCATTTCAGGCCGGCCGTCGGCATCATCATGGAAACCGAGCTCTGGCCGAACCTGGTGGCGGCGTGCAAGCGGTCGGGCATTCCCCTGCTGCTGGCAAACGCCCGGCTGTCGGAGAAATCGGCGCGGCGTTATGCGCGCTTCCCCAACCTGACGCGCGACGCATTACAGGACCTGACGGCGATCGCCGCGCAGACGGAACAGGATGCCGCCCGACTGCTTGCGCTGGGCGCACCGGCAGTCGACGTGCTGGGTAATGTGAAGTTCGACATCCTGCCGCCGCCGGAGCAGATCGAGCGGGGCGAAGCCCTGCGCCGGCAGATCGGGCCGCGCCCGGTACTGCTGGCCGCCAGCACACGCGAAAGCGAGGAAGCCCTGCTGTTCGCAGCGCTGGCGAAACAGCCGCTGGGCGATGCGCTGCTGCTCGTCGTGCCGCGCCATCCGCAGCGCTTCGACGAGGTCGCCGCGCTCGCCGGCAAGATAGGCTTGATTCTGCAGCGACGCAGTGAGAACGCCCCGGTCCCGGCACAGACGCAGATCCTGCTCGGCGACAGCATGGGCGAATTGTTCGCCTACTACGCCGCCTGCGATGTCGCCTTCGTTGGCGGCAGCCTGCTCGACTACGGCAGCCAGAACCTGATCGAGGCCTGCGCCGTCGGCAAGCCGGTGCTGATCGGGCGCTCGACCTACAACTTCAAGCAGGCAGCCGAACAGGCGCTGGCCTGCGGCGCGGCGCGGCAGATTGGTTCAGCGGAGGAACTGCTGGAAGCAGCCGATGCCCTGCTGCGCGACCCGGCAGCGTGCCGTCGCATGGGCGAGGCGGGACGGGATTTCGCCGCTCGCCACCGCGGCGCGACGGCGAAGACACTGGCGCTTATCAACGCTGTCACCCCACCACCCCCCGCGCACACACCATACCCCACCCTGAAAGCGCCAGGCACCCGCCGCACCCCCCCCCCCCCCCACCGGCCCCCGCCGAAAACAAACCGGCCTGCGCGAAGCCCCGCCCCCACCCCGGCCTTTCTCGAGCAATGCGTTAATGGCCTGGACGTCGTCCTCGCCCAGGGTGCCCGCCGCCGCCTTCAGCTTCAGCTGCGCAAGCAGGGTGTCGTAGCGCGCCTTGGCGAGATCGCGGCGGGTGGAAAAGAGCTGCTGCTGGGCATTGAGCACGTCGATGTTGATGCGTACGCCGACTTCGTAGCCCAGCTTGTTCGAATCGAGGGCCGACTGGTTGGACACCAGTGCCTGCTCGAAGGCCTTCACCTGGGCCATGCCGCTGGTGACGCCGAGATAAGCCTGGCGGGCGCCGAGGACGGCACCGCGCCGGGTGTTGTCGAGATCGGCCCGCGCCTTCTCGCGCAGGGCGACGGCCTCGCGCTCCTTCGACATCACCGCGCCGCCGGCAAAGAGGGGGACAGTGAGCTGCAGGCCGATGGTGGAGGTGTGAGTATCGCTGCCGGGCGCGGGTACGCCGAGCGCCAGGCCGCCTGTGGCGGAACTGCGTCCGCGCGTCGCCACCAGGTCAAGCGTCGGGTAGTGGCCGGCGCGCTGCCGGCCGATTTCCTTCTCGGCGATTTCGAACGCCGCCTGCTGCACGGCAACGAGGGGACTGCCCGTGTCGGCGCTTTCAGCCCATTTGGCAATATCGTCCGGCTGCGGCCGCTGCAATTGCACCTGGGGGCGCAGCGCGTTCAGTCGCTCCGGCACCTTGCCGATGACCTGGTTCAACGCCTGACGCTTGATCTCCAGGTCGTTTTGCGCGGCGAGTTCCTGTGCCGTGATGAGATCGAAACGCGCCTGCGCCTCATGCGTGTCGACGATCGTGGAAGTGCCCACCTCGAAGTTGCGCTTGGCCGCCTCGAGCTGCTCGCCGATGGCCTTCTTCTGCGCCTGCGCCAGGCTCAGACTGTCCTGCGCGAGCAATACGTCGAAGTAGGCCTGCGCCACGCGCAGGATGAGGTCCTGCCGGGCCTGCACGAATTGCGCCTCGGTCAGCGTCACCTGCAGCTTCGACTGGTCGTACTGCACGAAATTCTGCCAGCGGAAAAGGGGCTGCGTCAGGGTGAGCTGGTAGCCGTTGGTGTTGTACTGCGCATCCACGCCGGCCGCGCCCGCAGTGCGCCGCTGGAAGTCCACATCGTTCTTGGTCGTGCTGGCCGAGGCCGAGATCACCGGCAGCAGGCCGGCGCGCCCCTGCGGCAGTTTTTCCTGGCCGGCATCGCGCGCGGCGCGGGCCGAGGCGTACTGGGCGTCGTATTCGATCGCATCGCGATAGACCTGCAGCAGGTCTGCGGCAAAGGCCGGCGCGGCGGCCAGGGTAAGCGCGAGCAATATCAGGTTTTTATTCATATGCTGCTCTCCTCAGTCGTCAGGCTGCGGCGCGCTGGACATCGCGCGCCCAGGAAATGACGCCGCCAGCAAGATTGTAGACGCGCTCGAAGCCGTTCTGCTTGAGAAACATCCCGGCATGATGGCTGCGCGCGCCCGAGCGGCAAATCATCACCGTGTCGGCCGATCGATCCAGTTCATGCAAGCGCGCCGGGATGGCGCGCATGGGAATCAGGGTCGAGCCATCGATGCGGTAGGCGGCGAACTCGTCGGGCTCGCGCACGTCGAGCAGCAACGGGGCGGGACGCGCCTCGTCCTGCAGCCATTCGCTCAATTCAACTGCCGTGATCTGTACCATGCTTTACCTCAGAAAATGAATTTCCCGCGCTCGGGCACATTGCGCAGGCGCGGGATGCTCGTTTCGAACAGATTGACGCTCTGGAGGCGCCCCTCGCCCACGCAGGTGACGAGCCGCGCCTGCATCAGCGGCGCCTCGCCCACCACGGCCACCAGCCG
Organism: Betaproteobacteria bacterium; assembly: GCA_016703785.1. GTDB lineage: Bacteria > Pseudomonadota > Gammaproteobacteria > Burkholderiales > Rhodocyclaceae > Desulfobacillus. The sequence goes on along the minus strand of JADJBM010000032.1, from coordinate 367,717 downwards.
ACCGCCGACCTTGAGCTGCGCGAGCAGCGCATCCGGGATCCCCGCCACCGAGCCGGACAGGACGATGGCATCGTAGGGCGCATGCACAGGCCAGCCCAGCGCCCCGTCGCCCTCGATCACCGTGACATTGTCGGCGTCCTGGCGCACCAGATTCTCGCGCGCCTGCGCCGCCAGCGCCGGCTCGATCTCGATGGTGTAGACATGGTCGCTGCGCGCGCCCAGCAGGGCCGCCATGTAGCCCGAACCGGTGCCGACCTCCAGCACCTTGTCGGACTTGCGCAACTGCAGCGCCTGCAGGATCTTCGCCTCGATGGCGGGCGGCAGCATCGCCGCGCCGTGGCCCAACGGAATTGCCGTGTCGGCGAAGGCCAGCTTCAGGCAGGCCGGCGGCACGAACTGCTCGCGCTTGACGGTCATGAGCAGATCCAGCACTTCCTGGTCCAGCACGTCCCAGGTACGGATCTGCTGCTCGACCATGTTAAAGCGGGCTTGTTCCAGATTCATGATCTTGCTCCAAATGACATATTAGCAAATTCTAATAGTGCTGGCCACCCCAGCAATGACGGATCGCATTTTAACCTAGGCCGGCTCACCGGCCGGCTTCACCTTGAACCACGCTGCATAGAGGGCCGGCACGAACAGCACCGTCAGCACGGTGGCCACCAGCAGGCCGCCCATGATGGCGAAGGCCATCGGCCCCCACAGCACGTTGCGCGTGAGCGGCACCATGGCCAGGATGGCGGCGGCGGCGGTCAGCATGATCGGACGGAAGCGGCGCACGGTGGCTTCGCGGATTGCCACCCAGGGCGGCTCGCCGGCGTGGATGTCCTGCTCGATCTGGTCGACCAGGATGACGGTGTTGCGCATGATCATGCCGCCCAGGGCGATGGTGCCGAGCATGGCGACAAAGCCGAAGGGCTGGCGGAAGACGAGCAGCGCCAGTGCAACGCCGATGAGGCCCAGCGGCGCCGTCAGCAGCACCATGAAGGTACGCGCGAAGCTCTGTAGCTGGATCATGAGGATGGCCAGCACCACCGCCAGCATCATCGGCATGCCGGCGTTGATCGATTCCTGCGCCCGGCCGGACTCCTCCAGCGAACCGCCGATGTCGATGCGGTAGCCGACCGGCAGCTGCGCGCGCAGCGGCGCGAGCTGCTTGTCGATGGCATTCGCCACATCGGGCGCCTGCACGCCGTCGACGATGTCGGCGCGCACCGTCAGGGTCAGCTCGCGGCTGCGGCGCCAGAGGATGGGCTCCTCGAAGGCTTCGCGCACGCTGGCCACCTGGGTTACGGGCACGTAGCGGCCGGAGGCCGTCGGCACCTGCACGCTCAGCACGCGCTCCATGGCGTCGCGCTCGTGCTCCGGCGCGCGCAGCATGATGTCGATGAGGCGGTCGTTCTCGCGGAACTGCGCCACCGTGGCGCCGCTGATGGCGCCCTGCAGGGCGCGCGAAACACTGGAGGTGGTGACGCCAATCGCGCGCGCCTTGTCCTGGTCGACATCGACGCGCAGCATCGGCGCGCGCGCGCCCCACTCGTGGTTGACGTCCAGGGTGTGCGGGGAAGCGCGCATCGCTTCGGCCACCTTGTCGGCGATCTCCTTGATCTTCGGGATGTCCGTGCCGCTGACGCGGAACTGCAGCGGATAGGACACCGGCGGGCCGAGCGCAACGCGGTTGGCGCGGGCGCGCACGCCGGGGAATTGCTCCGCCAGAATCGTGCGCAGCCGCGCGACGATGCGCTCGCGCCCCGCCAGGTCCTTGCTGAGAATCACCGTCTGCGCGAAGTTGCTGCGGAACAGCTGCTGGTCGAGCGAGAGGAAGTAGCGCGGCGAGCCGTTGCCGACATAGGTCACCCAGGAGGCGACGTCCTCGTCCCCGGCGATGGCTGCCTCCAGCCGCTTGGCCTCCTTCTCGGTGGCGGCAAAGCTGGATCCCTCCGGCAACCACAGCTCCACCAGCACTTCCTGGCGGTTGGAGTTGGGGAAGAACTGCTTCTCCGTGAAGCCCATGCCGACGACGCCGAGCGCGAACAGGCCGAGCGTGGCGAGCATGGTCAGCTTGCGGTGCGCGAGGCACCACTCGATGACGCCGCGCAGCCGGTTGTAAAAACGCGTATTGAAGACGTCGTGGCCGGCGATGGCGTGCTCGTGCAAAGGCCCCTTCAGAATCCAGTTGCCGAGGTAGGGCGTGACGACGACGGCCGCCACCCAGGAGATCAGCAGGGCCAGCGTCACCACGGCGAAGATGGCGAAGGTGTATTCGCCGGTGGCGGATTTTGCAGTGCCAATCGGCAGGAAGCCCGCCGCCGTGATCAGCGTGCCGGTGAGCATGGGAAAGGCCGTGCTGCGCCAGGCGAAGGCGGCGGCGGCGAGCTTGCCCAGGCCCTGCTCGATCTTGCGCGACATCATCTCGACGGCGATCATGGCGTCGTCGACCAGCAGGCCCAGCGCGATGATCAGCGCGCCGGTGGAAATGCGGTGCAGGTCGATGCCGAAGTAGCGCATGCCGAGGAAGGTCGCCGCCACCACCCAGGGGATGGTGATGGCCACCACCAGGCCGGTGCGCAGGCCGAGGCTGAGGAAGCTCACCACCAGCACGATGGCCAGCGCCTCGAGGAAGACGCGCATGAAGTCGCCCACCGCCGCCTTGACGATGCGCGGCTGGTTGGAGACCTGGGCGAACTCGATGCCGATCGGCAGGTCGGCATGGATCGCCGCCATTTCGCGGTCGAGGTCCTCGCCCAGCTTGAGCACGTCGCCGTCCTTGACCATGGACACGGCCAGGCCGATCGCCTGCTGGCCGCGGTAGTACATCTTGGAGATCGGCGGATCGACATAATCACGATAGACCCGCGCAATGTCGCCGATGCGCAGGCTGCGCCCGGCCACGGCCACGCGCGTGTCGGCGACGGCGGCCACCGAGCCCAGTTCGCCGCTGACGCGCAGGGGGATCGTGTGGGTCGCGGAATTCACCGCGCCGGCGGGCACCACGGCGTTCTGCGTCGCCAGCGCCTGGCCGATCTGCTGCGCGTCCAGGCCCAGCGACGCCAGCTTCTGCTGCGACAGCTCGATGAAAATGCGGTCGTCCTGGATGCCGACGAGGTCGACCTTGGCAACGTTCTTCAGCTTCAGCACGCGCTGGCGCGCCGCATCGACGTAGTCGCGCAATTCGGAATGCGTGAAGCCGTCGGCGGTGAAGGCATAGATGGAGCCGAAGACGTCGCCGAACTCATCGTTGTAGAACGGCCCGACGACGCCTTCGGGCAGGGTGCCGCGGATGTCGCCGATCTTCTTGCGCACCTGGTACCAGGCGTCGGCCACCGCCGGGCCGCGCGCCGTGTCGTGCAATTCCAGGATGATGAGCGACTCGCCCGGTTTGGAATAGCTGCGCGTGTGGCGGAAAAAGGGCACCTCCTGCAGCTTCTTCTCGATGCGCTCGGTCACCTGCTTGTCCACCTGTTCCGCGGTGGCGCCCGGCCACATCGTGCGCACGACCATGGCGCGGAAGGTGAAGTCCGGGTCCTCGCGCTGGCCGAGCTTGAAATACGAGGAAAAGCCGGCGATGGCGATGACCAGGATGAAGAACAGCGTCAGCTCGCGGTGGCGCAGCGCCGCAGCGGTGAGGTTGAAGCGGCCGTCCTGGCTCATTTGACGGTTTCAGGCAGGCGCACCTTCTGCCCTGGTTCCAGCAGGTTGGCGCCGGCGGTGACCACCCACATGCCTGGCTGCAGGCCGCTCTTCACGCGCATGTCGTTGCCAACGACGCCGTCCGTCTCGACCTTGATCATGCTCACCGTCTGCGTCGCCGGATCGAGCGCCCAGACGTTCGCCTGGTCGTTGCGCGTGAAAAAGGCGGACAGCGGCAGCCGCAGCGCCGTATCCCCGCGGCTGACTTTCGCCTGCACGCCGGCGCTCATGCCAAGGCGCATGGCGGCGTCCTCGCCGGCCACGGCAATGCGCGCGGTGAATGTGCGCGTCGCCACATCGGCGCCGGGCGACAGCTCGCGAAGGCTGCCCTGCCAGCTGCGGCCGGGCAGGCTGTTGAGGGTGACGATGAACCCGTCGGCGCCGCGCACCTTCTCCACCGCGCTCTCCGGTATCGCGATGACGATTTCCTTCTCGCTGTCTCCGGCCACGCGCACCACCGTCTGCCCGGCGGACACCACCTGGCCCGCCTCGGCCTCCACCGCCGTCACCACGCCGTTGCGGTCGGCCAACAGCGCGGCGTAGGCTGCCTGGTTCCGCGCCACCCCAGCCTGCGCCTCGGCCGTCTTCAGCGCCGTTTCCTTGGCGTCGAGCACGGCCTGGCTGACGAAGTTCTTCGCGCGCAAGTCACGGTAGCGCTTCGCCTCCGCCTCGGCCAGCGCGCGGTTCGCCTCGGCCTGCGCCGCCTGCAGCGCAACGTCCTGCGCATCGAGGCGCGCCAGCACCTGGCCGCGCTTGACCGTCGCGCCGACATCGACGCGCCGCTCGACGATCTTGCCGCCGATGCGGAAGCCGAGGCGACTTTCGTGGCGCGCGCGCACCTCGCCAGGGAAAGTCAGGCTGCCGGACACGGCGGCGCCATCGATCTGCATGGCGCGAACGGTACGCAGGGGCTGCACCTGCTCCACCGGCTGCGAGCAGCCGGCCAGCAACGCAGCAAGCAGCGCGGCGCCGAAGATTCGCGAATTCATTGGATTCCTTTCCGAAACGGCCACCACCCGCGCGCCCTGCCGGCGCGGCGCGGCCGCATGAACACCCAGTACAACAGGGGCACGACAAACAGCGTCAGCACCGTCGCAAAGCCCAGCCCCCAGACGATGGAGGCGGCCATCGGCCCCCAGATGAGCGATTTGCCGCCCAGGCCGACGGCCAGCGAGAAGAGGCCGCCGATGGTGGTGACGGAAGTGATGATGATCGGCACGACGCGCCGGCGCGCCGCGTACACCGCCGCGTGCAGCACGCTCATGCCCAGCTGCAGCCGGTCGTTGGCAGCGGCGATCAGCACGATGGCGGAATTGACGGCGATGCCGGTCAGGGCGATGACGCCGTACAGGGTGTAGAGCGAGAGCGGATTGAGCGACACCAGCAGGCCATAGACCACGCCGGTGAAGGCCAACGGCACCGTGACGAGGATCATCAGCGGCTGCCAGTAGCTCCTGAACTGCGCGGCGAGGATCAGGTAGATCAGGCCTAGGCCGAAGAGGAACAGCACCTTCATGGCGTCCAGGCTTTCCTGGATGTCGTCGAGTTCGCCCGAGAAATCGAGGTCGGTGTTCGGGAAGCGCGCGCGCACCTTCTCCCATTCGCGCTTGATCTCGGCGTTGGCGGCGACGGCATCGTTCGCCTCGCGGTCGAGGTCGGCCTCGACCGCAATCGCCCGGCGCAGGTTGTAATGCTTGATGATGCCCTTGCCGGCCTGGGTTTCGTAGCGGGTCAGTGCGCCCAGCGTGGTGCTGCCGCCGCCGGGCAGGGCCAGCGGCATGTCGAGCAGGCGCACGATGTCCGCCCCCGTGGCCGGCCGCGCACGCACGCGCACTTCCAGCTTCTCGCCGCGGTCGCGCATGCTGGCGACGATCTCGCCGTCCACCGCCAGGCGCACGTGGCGTGCCACCAGGGCCGGGTTGAGGCCGGCATTGCGCACCGCCTCGCGGTCGAGCGTGAGCACCAGCTCGGGCCGGCCCGGCACATCATCGTCCACCACGTCGCGGCTGCCCTTGACGGCGCGCACGATGCCCAGCAGCGCGTCGGCGGCGGCGCGCAGCTCGACGGGATCGTCGTTGCGCGCGCGCACGCGGATCGCCTTCGACAGCGGCGGACCGCCCGAGATCATGGTAAAGCTGACCTTGCCCGGCCCGCCCATGCCCTCGATGTCGGTGCGTGCGGCCGCGACGACCTCGTCCGTCTCGCGCATGTCGCCGCCGCGCGGGTTGAGCGAGACGATGACCTGGCCATACACGTCGCCATAGAGCGGCTCGGTGTCGGTATACTTGAATCCGGCGACGGAGGCCATGGCGCGCAGTTCGCCCGGCTGCAGATGCTTGCCGAGCCGCTGCTCGACTGCCTCGACAGCCTGCAGCGTGGACTCGATGGGCGCGCCAGGCGGCATGTCCACGTTGGCGTAGAACAGCCGGATCGGGTCGAAGGCAAAGAACTGCGTGCGCACCAGCCCCGCGCCGACGACGACGAAGGCACCGGCGACCACCGCCGCCATGAGCAGGCCGGACTGCGTCGGGCGGCGCATGACCTTGATGAGCAGGCGCGCGTACTTCACGCGCAGCCAATGAGTGAAGCGCACGCGGCGGGCATGCAGGCGCGAGGGTTCGTCGAAATTCAGTTTCAGGCCGACGACATGGGCCGGCAACATCCAGTAGGCCTCGACCAGACTGATCGCCAGCGCCAGAGTCACCACCGCAGGGATGACGAACATGAACTTGCCGACGATGCCCGGCAGCAACATCAGCGGCAGGAAGGCCGCCATGGTGGTGGCCACCGCCGCAGTTACCGGCGCCGCCACCTCGCGCAACGCATCCACCGCGGCCTCCAGCACCGGCTGACCTCGCGTGACGCGGTAGTAGATCGACTCGACCACCACCACTGCGTCGTCCACCAGCATGCCGAGGGCGATGACGACGCCGAGCAGGACGGATATGTTCAGCGTGAAGCCCATGGCGTGCAGGACGCCGAAGGTGCCCGCCAGCGAGAAGGGAATGCCCAGGCCGACCAGCCCGGCGATGCGCGTGCCGAGAAACAGCCATGACACCAGCAGCACCGTGGCGAGGCCGAACAGGGCATTGGTCTCCATGATGCCGATGGCGTTGCGCGTCGGGATGGTCTGATCGTCGAGCAGGGCGGCGTGCACGCCGCGCTCGGCGATGAGCGGATTGCGCTCGGCGATGTAGCCGTTGACGCGCTCGACCAGTTCCAGCGTATTGACGCCGCTTTTCTTGGTCACCGACAGCACGACCGCCGGCTTGCCGGCAACCGAGGCGAGCCGCTCCGGCTTGACACGGGTGCGCGAGACCTCGGCGATCGCGTCCAGCGGCACCTGGCTGCGCGGATGGGCGGCGGGCGCGACGCTGAGCCGGGCGAGATGGCCGGGATCGGCACTGGTGCCGAGGATGCGCACCATCCATTCGGTATCGCCGGCACGTGCCGTGCCGGCAAAGGTGTCGCGGAACCAGGCGTTGATGGCGTCGGCGATGTCGCCCGGGGCGATGCCGCGCGACTGCGCCGCATGCGGATCGAACTCCACCAGCAGCTCGGGATCGTGCAAGCCGATGGCATAGACGCGGTCGACGCCGGGAATGCGCTCGAGGTCGTCGCGGATGTCGCGCACCGCCATGCGCAGCTGCTCGTCGTCGGCCTCGCCCGTCACCATCACCATGGCGGTGGCGAAGCCGTTCGAGGTGGTGATCTCCAGCACGCGCGGGTCCTTGGCCTCGGGCGGCAGCTCGGTGTTGGCCTTGTTGTCGATCTCACGGCGCAGGTCGTTCATGCGCTTGTCGAAGGCGCGTTCGGGGATATCGTTGAAGCGCACCAAAATGGAGGAAACGTTCTCGCGCGAGTTGGAGGCGACGAACTTGGTGTCCGCCACCAGTTTGATGCCGTCCTCGAGGGGCTTGGTGACGCGCTTCTCGACGTCTTCGGCCGAAGCGCCCGGCAGGGCGGTGGTAATCATCACCCAGTTGAAGTTGATCTCCGGGTCCTGCTCGCGCGGCATCGTCAGATAGGCAAACAGGCCCATCACCAGCACCACCGCGAAGGTGATGTTGGCAAAGGGATGGTTGCGGATGAGCGCAGCGACGAAATTCATTGTTTCCGTGCGCCTTCAGCGGACTTGTCCGCGACCGCCTGGCCATCGCTGAGTGCATGACGGCCATCAGCCGCGATGCGTGCATCGGACTTCAACTCAGCGGGCGTCGGCCTACCTTCCTGGGCCTCGGCCAATGGAACGAAGCGCGCCTTGCCCGCTTCAAGAACGAAAACCCCGAGCTGTGCGCCGCGACGGACCAGATACTCGGGCGGGATGTGGGCGGCGGGATCACGCCACGCAATGCGCCCTTCGGCACCGGGCGAAACCGCGGTGCCCTTGAAGTGCAGGCGCACCTCCCGCGTGCGCGCCGCACGCTCGATGGCGGGTGAAATGCGGATCAAGCTGACGGCATGCCGACCGTCCTGGCCGACGAACACGATGTCCTTCACCTGAGCGAGCTGCTCCGCATCCCGGGCCGGCACCTGGGCGGCGATTTCGAGACGGTCGGCATCGAGCAGCGTGTACAGCGCGGTGCCGATGCCGGCGAGTTCGCCCACCTGACCGCTGCGGGCGCGCACGATGGCGCGAAACGGCGCTCGGAGGATGCATTTGTCCAGATTGCGGCGGGCCGTATCCAGCGCGGCGCGGGCCGCGCGCGCATCGGCGGCCACCACGGCCACCTCGGTCTCGCGATGATTAAGCGCCTCCTGCGAGATGAAGTTCTTCTCCTTCAGCTCGCGCGCGCGCCTGAGCTGCGCTTCGGCCAGGCCGAGACGGGCTTTCGCCGATGCCTCCGCGGCTGCGGCGCGGTCCAGCGCCAGGGCCGAGTCACGCGCATCGAGGCGCGCCAGCACCGCGCCCTTTTCCACCACCTGGCCTACTTCGGCGTTCATGGAAACGATGACCGCCGCCACTTCCGCCGCGATGCGCGACTCGTTGAGACTGACGACCGCCGCCGGCGCTTCGCGTAGCGGGTGCTGTGCAATCTCGCCGAACGTGCGGAAGGAGGGCTCGGGCTGCGGCGGTTTCGGCGCCGCCGTGGTCTGGGCAAGGGCCGGCGCAGCTGCCAGCGCAAGGGAAAGGATCAGGCGTCGCACGTTTTCTTCTCCGTTTTTAGACGACATCGCTGCGCAGGCCGCGCAGCATCAGTTCGATGTATTCGCGCAGATAGACGTCGACCGGTACGGTATGCACGCCGCAGCAGTCGAGCGAATGCTTCCAGACCAGCCGCATCATCAGCGGCGAGAACACGATATGGACGAGGTCGTCGGGATTGAAGGGGCGGAACTCGCCCGAGTCGATGCCGCGCTGCAGGGCAGCCGCCAGCAGGCGCTTGCCGCGCTCGATGACTTCCTCGGCATAGAAGCGGGCGATCTCGGGGAAGTTGCGCGCCTCGGCGAAAATCAGCTTGGAGATGCCACCGATGGGGTTGTCGCCGACTACTTCCCACCAGCGCATGACGATGACCCTGAACAACTCGCTGGCGGGGCCTGGCGCGTTCGCGACGAGGACTTCCCCTTCGGCCAACAGCGGCAGCAGGCCTTCGCGCACCACCGCCTTGAACAGTTCTTCCTTGCTGGTGAAATACAGGTAAAGCGTGCCTTTCGACACCCCGGCCTGCGCCGCAATCTCGTCCAGGCGCGTGGCGGCATAGCCCTTCTCGACGAAGAGTTCCAGTGCGGCAGCGGTTAGTTCCTGCGGGCGCGCTTCCTTGCGGCGGCGCCAGCGCGTGGCGGGGCAGACCATGGCTTTAATTTAATAACTGACCGGTCGGTAATTTAATTCAGCCGACTGTTTTGGTCAAGTACTATTTCGCCCTACCAGCCGCCTCCGCCGCCGCCGCCACCACCACCCCCAGAGGAACCACCCCCACCTCCGCCCGAACTGCCACCCGACGGCGCAGTCGCGGAGGAGATGGCGCCGGACAGGCTGCCCGCCAGGCTGCCGGCGAAATCACCCGTCCCAAGCGAATGCAGCGAGGGGCCGCTGTACCAGCGCATGGGCGTGTTGCCACTGCCTTCGGCCCTGACGCCGGCAAGGATGTCGGCGAACTGCTCGGCCCAGGCGTTCTCGACGCCGAGCGCCAGCGCGTAGGGCAGGTATTTCTCGAACAGCTCGAGGGTGCGTTCGGGCCCGCGTCGCACGCGCAGGTCGTCCTTCTCCGCCACGTCGAGGTACATGCGGAATCCTTCGATCTCCTCCATCAGCCGGCGACCGGCCAGGGTCGGCGCCTGCAGCCAGTGATAGAAGGCGTAGTTGATGCCGACGATGAGGAACAGCAGCGCGACCATGACGCTCGAGCTTTGCGAGGTCAGGATGTAAAGGCCGAAAATCTCGCCGCCGACGAAGGGAATCGCGAAGGCGCTCATGAACAGCGCCGGCACGATCATCAGCCACTTGCCCTCCCGCACCCTGCGCCAGATGCTCCCCGCCTGCGCCAGCAGGGCGTAGACGCCGAAGGTCCAGCCGGTGAGCCAGACGATCATGAAGAAGAAGACCGGCTCGGGTTGCGCGCCGCTGAAGCCGGCCCAGGCCAGCACGGCGGCGCTGGCGATCAGGCCCGGCACGAGATAGATGCCGTTGGTGACGAAGTGGCGCTTGAGGTGTTCCTTGCGCAAGGCCTCCTTGAGGGCTTTTTTCGCATTGCCGATCGCTTGCGCAGCGCTCGATTGCAGGGCCAACTGACTGCCGGGTGCAAGCCCAAGGGAGTCGAGCAGCGCCTGCTCGTCGTTCAGCAGCGGCTGGCCCGGGAGGTCGCGGGGTCGCTCGAGCGTGAAGTCATGGTCGTCGTCCTCGTGGAGGATCAGATGCCCCTTGACGGCCAGGCCGACCAGGGCGGCGGCGAAGGTGCGCTCGTCGTAGCCCGTGCGCATGAGAAAGCGTGCGTCCGCCGGCGAGACGTCCTTGGGCGGGGCGAAGCGCGGGATGATCGTCTGCGTAGCCGGGTCGCGTCCATAGCGGCGCCAGACGATGAGGTAATAGACGAGCAGGAGGGCCGTGCCGAAGAGCCCGCTCTTGACCTCGGCGTTGTCGTGCAGCCAGCGGGCCTGTTTTTGCTCGCGCGTCGGTTCGGCGACCAGCCCCTTTGGCCAGCCGACGACGAGGGTCAGTCCCTCCCGGTGTCCCAGCGGTGCCGTCGTCTCGAAACGGGCGCGGCCAGCCGCGTCGATGCCGGCACGCCAGTCGCGCCCCTTCTCGCCCTGCGGGCCGGTGTAGGCCTCCAGCGTCAGCGCCGAATCGGGCAGGCGCTGCGGCAACGTGACGATCGCGGTGGCGCGCTCGATCATGAAATCCCAGCCGTTGCCGGTGACGTTCCAGTACAGCTCGTCGTGATCGGCGAAGAAGCCGAGCTGCCAGTCGCTGCGGTAGCGGATTTCGTAGACGTGTTCGCCGCGGGGAATGTTGCGGTCGCTGCGGCCGATGTAGAGGCGCGTGCCATTCTCCCTCGATTCCTGGTGCGAGGGCTCGGGCTGGCCGTCGCGCGTCACCGACAGCACCTCGAAGGGCACCGTGCGGCGGCCGTACCAGGCTTTATAGATTGTCGGAAAATCGCGATAGATGCCGCGCTTGATCTGGGTGCCTTCGGCGTTGACGCGGATGGTCTCGGTCACCTCCATCGCGCCGTCGGCCTTCACCGCGATCTGCGCGTCGAAGTGGCGGATGGTTTCGCTGCCGGCTGAGACCGCGGGTGTGAAAGTCAGTGTCCAGAGGACGGCGAGGAATATCAGCCTTGGCATGACTTCCTCCTCAGGAGAACGGCAGCGCGGGGCTGTCGCGCTGCGTGGCCAGCTCGATCTCGAAATACGCCATCGGTGCGAAGCCGAACCGGCGCGCGACGAGATTGCTCGGGAAGGAATCGACCATGATGTTGAGCTCGCGCACGGTGCCGTTGTAATAGCGCCGCGCGTACTGGATCTGCTCCTCGGCCTCGCTGATCTGCTGTTGCAGGTCGAGGTAGCTGCGGCTGGCCTTCAGGTCGGGATAGGCCTCCACCACCGCCAGCAGGCCGCGCAGCCGGCCGGTCAGCGCGTTCTCGGCCTGCTCGAGTTCGCCGTGGGATGCGCCAGCGCGCGCCTTGACGCTGTCGGCCTGCACCGCGCGCTCGTAGCCGGCATAGGCTTTCACCGCCTCGACCAGCTTGGGCAGCAGATCATGACGCCGCTTCAGTTGCACGTCGATGCCGCTCCAGGCTTCCCGCGCGCGGTTGCGCAGCGAGACCAGGCGATTGAAGAGGACGATACCCCACAGCAGCAACGCCGCCAGCGTGCCGAGCAACAGGATCATTGAGAACGACATGCTCCTCCCTAGTCTGTGCGACGCTGCGGCAAACCTACCACAGGGTCAAACCCGCCGCCATGGGCGGGCCCTGCGCAGCAACCTTGCGTCGCGCCGCGCTTTGCAGTAGTTTGGACGCACTGGGGGTGCCGTGTTTTTCCCGGCTGAGAACATACCCTTTGAACCTGTACGGGTAATGCCGTCGTAGGGAAGCCCGCAAGACTTCCTTCCCGCATTGCCACTTCGCCCGGAAGGAAGCCGTCATGAATGCCACTGAAAAATTCGTTGCCTCGTCTGCCCATGTGGACGAAGCCGCCGTCCAGCCCCTGCCCCATTCGCGCAAGGTCTACATCACAGGCAGCCGCGCCGACATTCGTGTGCCGATGCGCGAGATCAGCCAGTCGGACACGCCAGTAGGAATGGGTGCGGAAAAGAACCCGCCGATCTGCGTCTACGACTGCTCCGGCCCCTACACCGACCCGACGGTAAAGATCGACATCCGCAAGGGCCTCGCCCCGCTGCGGCAGACATGGATCGAGGAGCGCGGCGACAGCGAGGAACTGGCGGGGCTGACGTCCGCCTACGGCCGCGAACGCGAGGCCGATCCGCAACTCGCGGAAATGCGCTTCGACCTCAAGCGCAGGCCGCGCCGCGCCAGGGCCGGGATGAACGTCTCGCAGATGCACTACGCCCGCCGCGGCATCATCACGCCGGAGATGGAGTTCATCGCCATCCGCGAGAACCAGAAGCGCGAGGGCCTCTCCGAGCTGCTGCTGCGCCAGCATCCGGGCGAATCCTTCGGCGCTGCGATCCCGCAGGTCATCACGCCCGAGTTCGTCCGCGACGAAGTGGCGCGCGGCCGCGCCGTCATCCCCGCCAACATCAACCACCCGGAAGCCGAGCCGATGATCATCGGCCGCAATTTCCTGGTGAAGATCAACGCCAACATCGGCAACTCGGCGCTCGGCTCCAGCATCCAGGAGGAAGTCGAGAAGATGACCTGGTCGATCCGCTGGGGCGGCGACACGGTGATGGATCTGTCCACCGGCAAGAACATCCACGAGACGCGCGAGTGGATCGTGCGCAACAGCCCGGTGCCGATCGGCACCGTGCCGATCTACCAGGCGCTGGAGAAGGTCGACGGCAAGGCCGAGGACCTGACCTGGGAAATCTTCCGCGACACGCTGATCGAGCAGGCCGAGCAGGGCGTCGACTACTTCACCATCCACGCCGGCGTGCTGCTGCGCTACATCCCGATGACGGCGAAGCGCATGACCGGCATCGTCTCGCGCGGCGGCTCCATCCTCGCCAAGTGGTGCCTGGCCCACCACAAGGAGAACTTCCTCTACACGCACTTCGAGGACATCTGCGAGATCATGAAGGCCTACGACGTCAGCTTCAGCCTCGGCGACGGCCTGCGCCCCGGCTCGATCCACGACGCCAACGACGAGGCGCAGCTGGGCGAGCTGATGACGCTGGGCGAGCTCACGCAGATCGCCTGGAAGCACGAGGTGCAGACCATCATCGAGGGCCCCGGCCACGTGCCCATGCACCTCATCAAGGAGAACATGGACCTGCAGCTGAAGTACTGCGGCGAGGCGCCCTTCTACACCCTCGGCCCGCTCACCACCGACATCGCCCCCGGCTACGACCACATCACCAGCGCCATCGGCGCGGCCATGATCGGCTGGTACGGCACCGCCATGCTCTGCTACGTCACGCCGAAGGAGCACCTCGGCCTGCCCGACAAGGACGACGTCAAGGACGGCATCATCGCCTACAAGATCGCCGCCCACGCCGCCGACCTCGCCAAGGGCCATCCCGGCGCGCAGATCCGCGACAACGCCCTGTCCAAGGCACGCTTCGAGTTCCGCTGGGACGACCAGTTCAACCTCGGCCTCGACCCGGACAAGGCGCGCGAATTCCACGACGAGACGCTGCCGCAGGAAGGCGCGAAACTCGCGCACTTCTGTTCCATGTGCGGCCCGCACTTCTGCTCGATGAAGATCACCCAGGACGTGCGCGACTACGCCGCGGCGCAGGGGGTCTCCGCGGAGGAGGCGCTGAAACAGGGCATGGAACAGAAGGCGGTGGAGTTCGTCCAGGCCGGCGCCGAGGTCTATCGCAAGACCTGAGTCGACATCCATGCAACGCAGGCTCACCTTCCTGCTGTGTGTCTGCGGCTTGCTCGCCGCGTCTGCTGCCCTGGCCGCGAACGGCCTTTACAAGTGGGTCGACGAAAAGGGCCGAGTGCATTATTCGGACACGCCCCCTGCCGGCAAGCCGGCCGTCAAGCTCAAGGAAAAGCCCCAGCCGTCTCTGGACAGCAAGCAGACACCGCAGCGCAGCCGCAGCTGGCAGGAGCAGCTGCAGGATTCCAACGAGCGCCGCTTCCAGGAAGACAAGAAGCAGCAGGAACAACAACAGAAGGCCCAGGAAGCCACAGAGAAATGCCAGGGTGCGCGCAATGCCCTGGATTCCCTGAAGCGGGAGCGCCCGCTCTACCGCGTGGGCAAGGAAGGCGAGCGCACTTTCATGGAGGACGACGAACGCCGCCGCCTCATCGACGGCTGGCAGAAGCAGGCTGACGCCCACTGCAAGTGACGTGCCCACGAAAATTGCGGTAATCCCTTACCACCCGCCTGACCCTGACTGCTGAAAGAATGGCCCGAGCGCGTTCTTGCGCCCAAGACCATTCAGAGGAGACAGGCCATGCCAGGCAAACGCATACTCATGCTCGTCGGCGACTTCGGCGAGGACTACGAAATCATGGTGCCCTTCCAGGCGCTGCAGGCGGTCGGCCACACGGTGCATGCCGTCTGCCCGGACAAGAAGTCCGGCGACGCCATCGCCACCGCCATCCACGACTTCGAGGGACAGCAGACCTACTCGGAGAAGCGCGGCCACAATTTCAGCCTCAACGCGAGCTTCGACGAGATCAAGGCGGCGGAATACGACGCGCTGGTGATTCCCGGCGGACGGGCGCCCGAGTACCTGCGTCTGAATCCGAAGGTGCTCGAGATGGTGCGCCACTTCTTCGATGCGAAAAAGCCCGTTGCGGCCATCTGTCACGGCGCGCAAATATTGGCGGCCGCCGGCGTGCTCAAGGGCCGCAGCTGCTCGGCCTATCCCGCCTGCCGCGCGGAAGTCGAACTGGCCGGCGGCAGCTACGCCGACATCGCCATTGCCGCCGCCACCACCGACGGCAATCTGGTGACGGCGCCGGCCTGGCCAGCGCATCCGGACTGGATCGCGCAGTTCCTCCAGGTGCTGGGCACGCGCATCATGCATTGAAGCGTGCTAGATTGGCCGGCGAGGGCATCCCGCCCTCGCCCATCAGGAGGGCGAACGATGTGCCGCATTTTCATCAGCGCCGACCCGAACCACTACCGCAGCCGCTCCCGCTCACTGCGCCTTCATGGCGTGGCGACCAGTCTTCGCCTGGAAAATCTTTTCTGGCAGGTACTGGAGGAAATCGGGGAGCGTGACGGCATGAGCGTCGCACAGCTCATCACCAGGCTTTACGACGAGCTTGCCGAAGCCGGCGGCGACGTCGCCAACTTCACGTCGTTCCTGCGTGTCTGCTGCGGGCGCTATCTGGCCCTGCAGGTGTCAGGCCGCATTCCGGCCGATCTCGACGTGCCGATCCGTTCGCTCGATGCGGATTTCGTGCTGGCTGGCGAGCGTCGCCCCAAGCGCCGGCACACAACGGCGGTCGCTGCCTAAAAAACGATCACCTGGCGCACCGCCTCGCCCGCCGCCAGGCGGTCGAAACCGGCGTTGATGTCGTCGAGCGAAATCCGTGAAGTGATCAGCTTGTCCACCGGCAGCTTGCCGGCGTGATACAGCGCGATGTAGTGCGGGATGTCGCGCGACGGCACGGCCGAGCCGAGATAGCAGCCCTTCAGTGTTCTTTCCTCCGCGACGAGATTCACCGCCTGCAGATTGAAGCGGTGGTCGGGATGCGGCAGGCTGCAGGTCACCGTGGTGCCGCCGCGCCGGGTGATCTTGTAGGCCGTCTCCAGCGCCGTCACTGAACTGGCCGCTTCGATGGCGTATTCCACGCCGCCGTGCGTCGCCGCCTTCACTTGCGCCACCAGCTCCGGATCGTCCGCGTTGAAAGCGTGCGTCGCGCCAAGGGCGTAGGCACGCTCCAGCTTGTCGTCGAGACGGTCGATGGCGACGATCTGGCGCGCACCGGCGGCATGCGCGCCGAGCAGCGCGGCCAGACCCACGCCGCCGAGGCCGATGACGGCCACCGTGGCACCGAGCGGGATGCGCGCCGAATTGATCACCGCACCGACGCCGGTCAGCACCGCGCAGCCGAACACGGCGGCGACGTCGGCCGGCAGTTCCGGATCGACCTTCACCAGCGTGCCACGCGAAACCACCGCGTACTCGGCAAAGCAGGACACGCCGACCTGATGATTCAATAGCGCCCCATCCGGACGGTGCAGGCGACGCCCGCCGCCGAGCAGCGTGCCGGCCACATTGGCTTCCGCACCCGGCTCGCACAGGGCGGGGCGTCCCTCCATGCAGGGGCCGCAGTGTCCGCAGCTCGGCACAAACACCAGCGCGACGCTGTCGCCGCGCTGCAAGTCGGTCACGCCAGACCCGCATTCCTCGACGATGCCGGCCGCCTCGTGGCCGAGCACCATCGGCATGACGCGCGGCCGGTCGCCATTGATGATGGAGAGGTCCGAATGGCACAGGCCGGCAGCGGTGATGCGCACCAGCACCTCGCCGGGGCCGGGCCCGTCCAGCTCGATGGTCTCGACGGACACCGGGCGCGTTTGCGCATAGGGGCCGGGGCGGCCCATCTGGTCGAGGACGGCGGCGCGGATTTTCATGCGATGCCTCCGAAGCAGAGATATTTCATTTCGAGATACTCCTCGATGCCGTACTTCGAGCCCTCGCGGCCGATGCCGGACTGCTTGACGCCGCCGAAGGGCGCCACCTCGTTCGACATGATGCCGGTGTTGACGCCGACCATGCCGTACTCGAGCGCCTCGGCGACGCGGAAGCAGCGCGCCACGTCGCGCGAGAAGAAATAGGCGGCCAGGCCGAACTCGGTGGCGTTGGCCAGGGCGACCGCTTCGGCTTCCTCGGTAAAGCGGAACAGCGGCGCCACCGGGCCGAAGGTCTCCTCGCGCGCGCACTGCATGTCCGGCGTGACATTGGCGATCACCGTCGGCTCGAAGAAGGTGCCGCCGCGCGCATGGCGCTTGCCGCCAGTGAGCACCTTCGCGCCCTTGGCGAGTGCGTCGGCGATGTGCGCCTCGACCTTGGCCAGCGCCTGCGCATCGATCAGCGGCCCCTGCACGACGCCGTCCTCGGTGCCGGCGCCGACCTTCATCTGCTTCACCTTCTCGGCCAGCTTCGCCGCGAAGACATCGTAAATGCCTGCCTGCACCAGCAAGCGATTGGCGCAGACGCAAGTCTGACCGGTGTTGCGGTACTTCGAGGCCAGCGCGCCCTCCACCGCGGCGTCGATATCAGCGTCGTCGAAGACGATGAAGGGCGCGTTGCCGCCGAGTTCCAGCGAGACCTTCTTGATCGTCGGCGCACACTGCGCCATGAGCAGTCGCCCGACTTCCGTCGAGCCGGTGAAGGAGAGCTTGCGCACGATGGGATTGGCCGTCAGCTCGCCGCCGATCTTCGGCGCGGATTCCGCGCTGCCGGTAACAACGTTGAAGACGCCAGCCGGAAAGCCGGCGCGCTGGGCGAGTTCCGCCAGCGCCAGCGCGCTCAGCGGCGTCTGCTCGGCCGGCTTGACCACCACGGTGCAGCCGGCGGCCAGCGCCGGCGCCACCTTGCGCGTGATCATCGCCGCCGGAAAATTCCATGGCGTGATGGCGGCGCTGACGCCGATCGGCTGCCTGACGACAATCAGGCGCTTGTCGGCCTGGGTGGCGGGAATGGTGTCGCCGTAGACGCGTTTCGCCTCCTCGGCGAACCACTCGACGAAGCTCGCCGCGTAGAGCACCTCGCCCTTGGCCTCGGCCAGCGGCTTGCCCTGCTCGGAGGTCATGAGCAGGGCCAGGTCGTCGGCATGCGCCAGCATGAGTTCGAACCACTTGCGCAGCACCGCCGCGCGCTCCCTGGCGGTCTTCTCCCGCCAGGCGGGCCAGGCGGCGTCGGCGGCGTCGATGGCGCGGCGCGTCTCGGCCGCGCCCATGTCGGGCACGGCAGCAAGCGCCTCTCCGCTGGCCGGGTTATTCACTGTGAAAACTGCGCCGCCATCGGCGCCGCACCAGGCGCCATCGATGTAGGCCTGCGTCCTGCAGGAGCTGCGGGTCGTTGAGTTTCATGGGCCAGATCTAACCCCGGCGTCGGCATGGGATTGCATCGCGGACCCGGTGATATAGTGCGTGGTTGATAACTCAACAATTGTACCCGTCAATGAACGCTCCCGTGACGGCCCGCACGGCCACCCTTCTTCTCGTCTGCGGCAGCATCGTCGTCTCGCTCTCGCTCGGCATCCGCCACACCTTCGGCATGTTCATGCAGCCGATGACGCAGGACCTCGCCTGGAGCCGCGAAGCCTTCTCCTTCGCCATCGCCATCCAGAACATCGTGTGGGGAGCAGGCGGGCCGGTCACCGGCTGGATGGCCGACCGCTGGGGCGCCGGCCGGGTCGTCTTCGGCGGCGGGCTGGTGTACGCCGCGGGCGTGGCCCTGATGGCGGTATCGACGACGCCCTTCATGTTCATGCTCTCCGCCGGCGTGCTGGTCGGGCTGGGCTTGTCGGCCACCACCTTCTCGGTGGTCTACGGGGCCGTCGGCCGCGCCATCGCGCCGGAGAAGCGCGCCATGGCGCTGGCCATCGTCGGCGCCGCCGGCTCCTTCGGCCAGTTCATGCTGGTGCCGACCGGCCAGTTCCTCATCGGCAGCGCCGGCTGGCTGATGGCGCTCATCGGCCTGGCCACGGCCGCCGCGCTGATCATGCCGCTGGCCCTCGGTGCGGCCGAGCGGCGCGACACCGAGGTGCATCACGTCTTTGCCCAGTCGGCCGGCGAGGCGCTGCGCGAGGCCTTCTCCCATCGCCCATTCTGGCTGCTCACGATCGGCTACTTCGTCTGCGGTTTCCAGGTGGTGTTCATCGGCGCCCACTTGCCCTCGTATGTTCTGGACAAGGGACTCACCGCCAATGTCGGCATGCTGGCGTTGGCGCTGATCGGCCTGTTCAACATCTTCGGCACCTACGGCTTCGGCCTCGCCGGCGGCCGCTGGCGCAAGAAGAATCTGCTCGCTGGCCTCTACTTCGCGCGCAGCATCGTCATCGTGGTGTTCCTCCTGGCGCCGCTGACGCCGACCTCGGTGGCGATCTTCGCCGCGGCCATGGGCCTGCTCTGGCTGGGCACGGTGCCGCTCACCAACGGCCTGGTGGCGCAGATCTTCGGCGTGCGCTATCTCGCCATGCTCTCCGGCTTCGTCTTCTTCAGCCACCAGCTCGGCAGCTTCCTCGGCGTCTGGCTGGGCGGCCTGGTTTTCGACAAGACCGGCTCCTACGACATCGTCTGGATGATCTGCATCGCGCTGGGCGTGCTGGCCGCGCTGATCAACCTGCCGGTGGACGAGCGGCCCATGGCACGCCTCGCGGCGCAGCCCGTGCGATGAAGTCGGCCCGCATCCTCCTGATCATTCTCGGCGTGGCCCTCGCCTCGTTTGCCGCCGGCTGGGCCTTCCAGGGCTATCTCAAGCCGGAGGCCGCCATCGACTACATCAACCAGAGATTCTTCTGCAATTGAGGCAAGCATGATCCCCAAGCTATTTCAGGGCCGCATGACCGCCCCCGTCATCGCCGCGCCGATGTTCCTCGTCTCCGGCCCGCATCTCGTCATCGAAGCCTGCAAGGCCGGCATCGCCGGGACGTTCCCGACGCTCAACGCGCGGCCGATCGAAGTGCTCGACGAATGGCTGACGCAGATCAATGCCGAACTCGGCGCGGCGATGGCGGCCGATCCGCAAGCGCCGATCGCGCCCTACGGCGTGAACCTCATACTGCACCACTCGAACAAGCGGCTGGAACAGGATTTCGAACTCGTCGTCAAACACAAGGTGCCCTTTGTCATCACCAGCCTGGGCCATCCGGGCGAAGTGGTGAAGGCGGTGCACGCCTACGGCGGCGTGGTCTTCAGCGACGTCATCCATGCCTACCATGCGAAGAAGGCCATCGCCGCCGGCGTGGACGGCATCGTCGCCGTCGGCAGCGGCGCGGGCGGCCATGCCGGCACGCAGAACCCCTTCTCGCTGGTGCGCGAGATCCGCGAATTCTGGGACGGCGCGCTGGTGCTCGGCGGCGCCATTTCCGACGGCGCCTCGGTGCGCGCCGCGGAAGTCATGGGCGCGGACTTCGCCTACATGGGCACGCGCTTCATCGCCACGCAGGAATCCATGGCCACGCCCGAGTACAAGCAGATGATCTGCGATACCACGGTGAAGGATGTCGTCTACACCAGCGCCATCACCGGCACCCTGGCCAACTTCCTCTGGCCCAGCCTGGAGCGGGCCGGCTACACGCGCGAAGCGCTCGCCGAGGGCGGCGGCACGGAGGATTTCTCGACGGGATCGAAAGCCTGGCGCGACACCTGGAGTGCCGGACATGGTGTGGCGACCATCCATGACATTCCGACGACCGCCGAACTGGCAGCACGGCTGGCAGCCGAATATCGCGCTGCCTGTGCGCTGCCGGTCAGTCCTTGCGTGTGATGACATTCCAATTGACGCGGATGATGACGCTGCAATAGAGTAGCGCCAAGCCGCAGCTTCCGAGTGCGGTGCATACCGATGGGGTTTGGCGGGCTTCTCGCCTGCCGCAACACACAAGCCAACATGACAGTCGTCGAGCCCGGAATGGCCTCGCGGGAAGGCACGGCCGCAGAACGCGTCGCGTCGATATTGCCAAACCTGTACGCTGCGGCGTCCGCCCCCGGTCGCTGGCCCGCGGCCTTCGCGGGCATCGTCAATCTGCTGGACGGCAGCAGCGGCCTGATGTTCTCCCACCAGGCGACGCCCGAACTGCACGGGCTATGGGTGCCCCACAATCTTCAACCCGACTGGCTGCAGCGTTACGCTGAGCACTATCATGCCCACGACATCTGGATGCAGATGGGCGAGGCGCATGGCGTGTTCTTTCCGGGAAATGTGTTGATCGGCGACGACCTGTTGCCGCGCCGCGCGTTCCTCGACTCGATCTTCTACCGCGAATTCCTCAGGCCGCAGGACATCCACGATCTCTGCGGCGGCATCCTGCACGACGGCAGCGAAGCCGGCATCCCCCGCATCCATGTAGCTGTCTACCGTTCGCTTTCGCGCCCGGTCTTCGGTGAAGCCGACAAGGCCATGATGAGGGCGCTGATACCGCATCTGCGCGAGACGACACGGATTTCCTTCCGGCTGGCGGAAATGGAGCAGCGGCTGTCCGTCATGGAGGCGGCAGCCGACACCATCGCGCCGGCGCTGGTGCTGGCGGACGACGCCGGCCGCATCGTCTTCATCAATCGGGCGGCACGGCGCCTGCTCGATGCGCGCGACGGACTGTGGCTCGAATCCGGACGCCTGCAGGCCGCCGCGCCCGCACAACGCATTGCCCTGGAAAAAATGGTGAAGTCGGGCAGCCCGCTGGAAAGCGTGCTGCGCATTTCGCGGCCCTCGAAAAAACCCGGCTACTGGGTCATGCGCATGGCGCTGCCCACAATCAAGGAACAGCCGATGGATGCCCGGCGACCGAGCGCCGCCCTGACGATCCACGACCCGACCGCCATCGAGAATCTCAACGTGGAAGACTTTGCCGCGGCGCACGAACTGTCGCGGGCGGAAAGCCGGCTGCTGGTCGCACTGCTGACGCACTCGACGCTGCCAAAGGCTGCGGCCCACCTCGACGTCAGCGTGAACACCGTGCGTACCCAACTGCGCGGCATCCTCGAAAAGACCGGCGCACAACGCCAGATCGAACTGATACGCATGCTGATGGCCTGGCCGCGCAAGCGCACATGACGTTCGTCAGAAGCGCGTCTTGGAAAGGTCCCGCGTGAGTTCGAGCGGCTTGTCCGCCTCTTTCGAGCCGTAGCATTTGCGGCGAACCAGCCCGGCCAGGGCAAGGAAGATCGGTATCGCACCAGCCAGATAGAAGGCCGCGACCAGGGGCCAGGTGGCGCGGTCGCCACCCGCCATCATGTTGCTGCGCACGTACCAGATGACCAGCGCGCCGATCAGCAGCGCCAGTGCGAGGGCGGCGAAATTGAAGCGCCGCACCGGCGCAATATCATCGCGCTGCGGCGACAGGCGCCAGAACACCCAGAACGAGAGCGCCAGCATGGGCATCAGCAGGGAAAGCGCGAAGACCATCAGCGCCGCCCTTCCGCCTGCGGGCAGAGATAGAGATCGACGGCGCGCTCGGCGATGTCGTCGATCGTGAATTCCCCGTCCGGCCGGTACCACTGCACCGTCCAGTTGAAGGCGCCGAACAGCAGCAGGCGCGTGACACGGCCGTCGTCCTTGAGCAGGCCGGCCTTCACCAGATCCTTCAGCACCGACTGCCAGACCGCCTCGTAGCGATCCTTCACGGCGATCACCTCGGCGCGCGAATCGTCGGTGAGGGCGCGCCACTCGTAGAGCAGCACCGGGAACTCGGTGTGGTCCTCGAGGATGATGCGCAGGTGGCTCTTGATCAGGGCGCGGAAGCGCGCCTCCGCGCCGCGCACACCGGCGATGGCCGCCTGTTGCGCGGTGAGCGCGGCTTGCAGGCCCTCGATCATCACCGACTTGAGCATGTCCTGCTTGCTCTTGAAATGATAGAAGGGGCTGCCCGAGCGCATGCCGACCGCGTCGGCGATGTCGCGGATGGTGGTGGCGTCAAAGCCTTTCTCGACGAACAGCTTGCCCGCCGCGCGGATCAGCTCCGCCCGGCGGTTGCCCTCGTCGGCGGTCGATGCGCGTGCTTTCGTTTTCGTCCTAGCGACTGCCATGCCTGCCTTCCCCCTTGCCGAAGCGTGATGCGCCATCGAGCCATTCGCCGCTCGCCAGCGTTGCCTGACCATGCCTGAATTCGTTGTCCATTGCCTTGTCCTGCGTCAGCCCCCACTGCCCATGCGCCGACAGCCGGTCATGGCGCAGGCAGGTTTGCGGAAAACGCGCCAGCTCCGCCGCCAGCGCTTCGGCCGCCTGCCGCGCTTCGCCGTCTGCGACAACGCGGTTGGCCAGACCCATCGCCAGGGCTTCGTCGGACGCCACGGGACGCCCGGTGAGGATCATGTCGAGCGCCCTGGACTGACCGATCAGTCGCGGCAGCCGCACCGTGCCGCCGTCGATCAGCGGCACGCCGAAGCGGCGGCAGAACACGCCGAACACCGCACTCCGTTCCGCCACACGCAGGTCGCACCAGCAGGCCAGCTCCAGCCCGCCGGCGACGCAGTAGCCCGACACGGCGGCGATCACCGGCTTGGACAGCAGCATGCGCGTCGGCCCCATCGGCCCGTCGCCCTCCGGCGAGAGTCTGTTGCGCCGCGCCTCGTCGTCAAACGCGCCGAGATCGGCACCGGCGCAGAAATGCCCGCCCGCGCCCCACAGCACGGCGACATCCGACTCCGCGTCGGCGTCGAAGGCACGGAAGGCCGCGGCCAAGGCGGCGGCAGTCGGCCGGTCGACGGCATTGCGCTGCGCCGGGCGGTCGAGGATGACCGTGGTGACGCGATTCTGTTTTTCGATGCGGACGCGCCCCCCCGGCCCCCCCCCCCCCCCCCCCCCCCCCCCCCCCCCCCCCCCCCCCCAAACCCCCCCCCCGGGTTTTTTCCCCCTTTTTTTTTTTTTTTCTTCCCTTTTTTTTTTTTTTTTTTTTTTTTTTGGGGGGGCGTCGTCGATTTCCATGCGCAGCAGCGCGGCAGCCGCGCATTTTCCCAGATTGTCGCTGCGCAGGGAGCGCGCCGCGCCCCCTTGCAGGGCTTCGTTGAGCACGATCTTGAGCGCCAGCAGGTTGTCGAGCGGATACAGCTCGACCGGGCCCGAGGCCATGCCCGCGAAATGCCGGGCAAGGCGCTCCGGCGTGACTTCGCGCTTCAGCACGGCGTAGGTCGCCGCATCCGGCGCGAACAGGCCGAGGTCGCAGCGGTCGCCCTTGTCGCCGCTGCGGGCGTGGGCGATGTCGACAAGCCTTACACGGTTCATGGCGCCGTATCCTGGAGGCTGACTTTCACCTGAGGCTCGACCAGCTCGCGCCGCACCAGCGTCGGCCACAGGCCGAGCAGCTGGCGCGCCGGCTCGATGCCGGAGAAGCCGCTCGCCGTCGGCGGGCCGGACAATGCCAGCCAGGGAAACTGGCGCGGAAAGGCCTCGGCCAGGCGCCGGTCCTGCGCGCGCACCGACATCTTCAGGTACACCTCGTTGAGCTCATCGATGTGCGAATCGTCGGCGAGATCGCCGAGCAGCGAGTCGTAGCCGAGGAACTCGGTGTGAATCTCGTCATACCCGAGTTTCAGCTCGGCGAGCTGGCGCTCGATGATGGCCTCGGTGGCGCGCGCCTTCTTCATGGCGCCGGGCCAGGAATAGCCGATGGTGGCGGTGCCGGCCCAGCCGTCGTCGTAGCCGGCGACGATCTTCAGTTGCTCCGGGCGCGGCCGGCCGGAGGCGCCGCTGACGCGCACACGGTCGCCGCCCAGGTCGTCTAGCTTCAGCGTGCCCATGTCGAGCACGACATCGGGAGAAAAATACGCATGCGGATTGTGCACTTCGTAGAGCAGCTGCTGGCGCACGGTGTCGAAGTCCACCCGCCCGCCGGTGTCTGGCGCCTTGGTGAGGACCGCCGTGCCGTCGGGACTGACTTCCGCGATGGGATAGCCGATGTGGCCGAGGTCGGGCACCGACTCCCAGCCATTGGCCAGATAGGAGTTGAAATTGCCGCCGCTGCCCTGGCCCGAGCACTCCAGCAGGTGGCCGACGGTGAGGCCCTGCGCGAGGCGGTCCCAGTCGTCCATGGCCCAGCCGAACTCGTGGATCAGCGGCGCGAGGAACAGCGCGGCGTCGGCCACACGCCCCGTCAGCACGATATCCGCACCGCTTTTCAGCGCCTCCACCAAGGGTTGCGCGCCAAGGTAGGCGTTGGCGAAAAGCAATCGTTCACGCACGGCGTTGAGCGCAACACCGGTATCCATGTGATCGAGCGACTCGCCGGCTGCGCGCAGCGCGTCGATGCGATTAAGCACGGCGTCACCGGTGACCGTGGCGATTTTCGCCTTCCAGCCGCGCTTGCCGAATTCCGCGATGAGGGCATCTCTCGCGCCCTCGGGATTCAGCCCGCCGGCATTCAGCAGGAACTTCACGCCATGCTTCTGCGCCAGCGGCCACAGCGCTGTCAGCATCGGCACGAGGTCGCGCGTGTAGCCTGCGGACGGGTCCTTCATGCGGTCCTTCTGCAGGATCGCCAGGGTCAGCTCGGCCAGATGGTCCGAGCCGATGTACTGCACCGCACCGCGCTCGATGCTGGCGGCGACCGGCCGCCACGAGTCGCCGTAGAAGCCGAGGCCGGCACCGATGCGGATGGACTTCATGCAAATTCCTTAACCACGGGACCAACAAGGTTTCTCTGTTTCCCCTCTTCCCCCCCCCCCCCCCCGGTCGGCATTTCCGGCCAGGCGCGCTGCAGGATGGTTTCGAAGTCGGTGTTCTTCGCCAGCGTGCCGAGGACATGGCCCCACTCGCCGCCCAGGCGCGAAGCGCAGAAGGCCTCGCTCACGGCCGCCGGCGCGAAGCGCAGCAGCAGCGCCGCCTGCATGGCCAGCGCGATGTCCTGGGTCAGCTTGCGCCCACGTGCCTCGATGCCGTCGGCGTCGCGCAGCGCCGATTGCAGCTGCGCAACGTGGCGGTCGAAGGCCGCGTGCCTGCCCAGCGCCGGCGCAATCTCGGCCGCCAGCACCTCCGCGCTCTTCGGATGCTTGGCCAGCGCCCGCAGCGTGTCCAGACACATGACATTGCCGGAGCCTTCCCAGATCGAATTCAGCGGGCTCTGGCGGAACAGGCGCGGCATCGGTCCTTCCTCGACGTAGCCGTTGCCGCCGTGCGCCTCCATGGCCTCAGCCACCAGCGTCGGGCAGCGCTTGCAGATCCACAGCTTGGCTACCGGCGTGAGCAGGCGCCGCAGCAGGCCCTCGGACTCGTCCTCCTGCGCGTCGAAGGCGCGCGCCAGGCGCAGCGACAGCGCGGTGGCCGCCTCGGTTTCCAGCGCCATGTCGGCCAGCACGTTCATCATCAGCGGCTGCTCGCGCAGCAGCTTGCCGAAGGCGGCGCGCTGGCGGGTGTGGTGCATCGCCTGGGACAGCGCCGCGCGCATGATGCCGGTTGAGCCGATGGCGCAATCGAGGCGGGTGTAGACACCCATCTCCAGCACGGTGGGGATGCCGCGGCCTTCTTCGCCGACCAGCCAGCCCTGCGAGCCCCAGAACTCGGCCTCGGTGCCGGCATTCGAGCGGTCGCCCATTTTGTCCTTGAAGCGCTGGATGCGGATCTCGTTGAGGCGTCCGTCCGGCGTCCAGCGCGGCACGAAGAAGCAGGACAGCCCCTTCGGCGATTGCGCCGTGACGAGAAAGGCATCGCACATCGGCGCGGACAAGAACCACTTGTGGCCGACGATGCGCCAGGAGCCGTCGTTCAGGGGCTCGGCACGGGTGGTGTTGGCGCGCACGTCGGAGCCGCCCTGCTTCTCGGTCAGCCCCATGCCGATCAGCACCCCGCGCTTCTGCGCCGAGGGGATGAAGCGCCGGTCGTACTCGCGCGAGAGCAGCAGCGGCATCCAGTCGCGTGCGATCTGCGGCACGTGCTTGAGCACCGGCACCGCGCCATAAGTCATGGTGGTGGGACAGAGCGAACCGTCCTCGATCTCGGCGAACATGACGTAGGCGGCGGCACGAGCGACATGCGCGCCCGGCTTGGGATCGGCCCACGGCCCGGTATCGCAACCGTGGCGCTTGAGCCAGCCCAGACATTCATGCCAGGAGGGATGGAACTCGACCTCGTCGCGGCGGTTGCCGTAGCGGTCGAAGAGCTTGGGTGTGGGCGGGTTTTCGTTGGCCAGGCGGCCGTGCTCGATCCATGCCGCGCTACCGACTTCGGCGCCGCGCGCGACAAGCCAGTCCTGCGCCCAGCCGGCGCCTTCGCGCACGGCGGCTTCCTGCAAGGGTAGGTTGCGGGAATAGGCGTTGTAGTTCTCCAGCGCCTGGGCCTGGTTGATGACTTCGTGCGTGGCGAGCAAGGGGGGGTGCTGGGCGTCCATGGCAAATTCTCCATGCAAAACAGGGTTGAATCGGGTCAGAAAGACAACAAAGCAATTGCTTGCTTGACAGGGTTCGGCCACTTTACTACCCTTCCCGGCTGGTCGCAATGCCCCATTCAGAGGTCCCGCCATGTTCGAAAGAACCCTGTTCAAGGAAGAACACGAGCAGTTCCGCACCGCCGTGCGGCGCTTCATGGAAACCGAAGTGCAGCCGAATCGCGAGCGCTGGGAAGAGCAGGGCTATGTAGATCGCGAAGTCTGGACAAAGGCCGGCGCGGCCGGCTTCCTCTGCCCCTCCATGCCCGAACAGTATGGCGGCGCCGAAGCTGGCCGGCTCTACAGCGCGGTGCTGATCGAGGAGCTGGCGCGCATCGGCGATTCGGGCATCGGCTTCGGCCTGCATTCGGAGATCGTCGCGCCCTACCTGCTGCATTACGGCAGCGAGGATCTCAAGCAGCGCTACCTGCCGAAGATGGCCAGTGGCGAGATGATCGGCGCCATCGCCATGACCGAGCCGTCCGCCGGCTCCGACCTGCAGGGCATCCGCACCACCGCGCAACGTGTAAAAAGCGGGGAGGGCGACCACTGGGTGCTCAACGGCTCCAAGACCTTCATCACCAACGGCTGGCACTCCGACCTGGTGATCGTCGTCGCCAAGACCGATCCGTCCAAGGGCCACAAGGGCATCAGCCTGTTCGTCGTCGACACCGCCATGGAAGGCTTCGCCAAGGGCAAGCGCCTGAAGAAGGTCGGCATGAAGGCGCAGGACACGGCGGAACTGTTCTTCGACAACGTGCGCGTTCCGGCGGAGAATCTCCTCGGCGACGAGGGCGGCGGCTTCGTCTATCTCATGCAGGAACTGCCGTGGGAGCGCATGCAGATCGCCCTCTCGGCGGTGGCCGGCGCCGAGGCGGCGCTGGCCTGGACGACGGCCTACGCGCACGAGCGCAAGGCCTTCGGCCAGGAGATCATGGCGTTCCAGAACACGCGCTTCACCCTTGCCGAGGTGAAGACCGAGGTGCAGATCGCCCGCGTCTTCGTCGACCGCTGCATGGAATTGCTGGAAGACAAGAAGCTCGACGCCGTCGACGCCTCCATGGCCAAGTACTGGACCACCGACCTGCAGTGCAAGGTGATCGACGCCTGCCTGCAGCTGCACGGCGGCTACGGCTACATGTGGGAATACCCGATCGCCCGCGCCTTCGCCGATGCCCGCGTGCAGCGCATCTACGGCGGCACCAACGAAATCATGAAAGAGATCATCTCGAGGACGCTTTGACCATGACCGAAGCCTACATTTACGATGCCGTGCGTACGCCGCGCGGCAAGGGAAGAAAAGATGGCGCGCTGCACGGCGTCACGCCGATCGAGCTGGCCGCCACCGCCCTGCGCGCCCTGCGCGACCGCAACACGCTCGACACTTCGCTGGTCGACGACGTCGTCCTCGGCTGCGTCGAGCCGGTGGCCGAGCAGGGCGCCGACATCGCCCGCGTCGCTGCGCTGTATGCCGACTACGCGCAAACCGCCTCGGGCGTCACCGTCAGCCGCTTCTGCGCCTCGGGCCTCGAAGCCTGCAACCAGGCGGCGGCGCAGATCATGTCCGGCCAGTCCGACCTCGTCGTCGGCGGCGGCATCGAATCCATGTCGCGCGTGCCGATGTTCTCCTCCGGCGGCGCCTGGCCGACCGACCCGCAGGTAGCGGCGAAAACCTACTTCGTGCCGCAGGGCGTCTCCGCCGACCTCATCGCCACCAAGTGGGGCTACTCGCGCCGCGAACTCGACGCCTACGCCGCCGAATCGCAGCGCCGCGCCAAGCAGGCCTGGGACGAGGGCCGCTTCGCGAAGTCCATCGTGCCAGTGAAGGACATCAACGGCCTGACCATCCTCGACCGAGACGAATACATGCGGCCGGAGACCACGCTCGAATCGCTGGCGCAGCTGAAGCCCGCCTTCGCCGAGCAGGGCGAGCAATACGGCTTCGACTCGGTGATCCTGCAGCGCTACCCGGAGGTCGAGCGCGTCAATCACGTGCACCACGCCGGCAACAGCTCGGGCATCGTCGACGGCGCCGCCGCCGTGCTGTTCGGCACGAAGGCGATGGGCGAAAAACTCGGGCTGAAGCCGCGCGCCCGCATCCGCGCCTTCGCCTCGATCGGCTCGGAGCCGTCCATCATGCTGACCGGCCCCGCGCCAGCCACGGAGAAGGCGCTCAAACGCGCCGGCATGAAGCCGTCGGACATCGACCTCTACGAACTCAACGAGGCCTTCGCCGCGGTGGTGGTGCACTACATGCGGCTGCTCGACATCCCCCACGACAGAATGAACGTGAACGGCGGCGCGATCGCCATGGGCCATCCGCTCGGCGCCACCGGCGCCATGATCCTCGGTACGCTGCTCGACGAAATGGAGCGGCGCAACCTCGCCACCGGGCTGGCCACGCTGTGCGTCGGCGCCGGCATGGGCACGGCCACCATCATTGAACGGGTTTGAGAGAAATGATCAATTACTCAGTTGATGGCGAAGGCATCGCCACCCTCGAGTGGGACCTGCCGGGCCGCTCGCAGAACGTCCTCAACGAACAGAGCATGGCGGCCTTCGCCGAAGCGGCGCAGAAGGCGCTGGCCGACCCGGCCGTGAAGGGCATCGTCGTCGCCTCGGCCAAGGCCGACTTCATCGCCGGCGGCGACCTCGACATGCTGCTCAAGGCGACCGATGCGCAGGTCCTGTCCGCCAACCTCGGCGGCTGGCACCGCCTGCTGCGCACGCTGGAGACCACCGGCAAGCCGGTGGCGGCGGCGCTCAACGGCAACACCCTCGGCGGCGGCCTGGAAGTGGCGCTGGCCTGCCACTACCGCGTCGCCTCCGACAATCCGAAGGCGCGCTTCGGCTTCCCCGAAGTCACGCTCGGCCTGCTGCCCGGCGCCGGGGGCACCCAGCGCGCGCCGCGCCTGATGGGCATCCAGCCGGCGCTGCTGCTGCTCACCGAGGGCAAGCGCATCAAGGCCGCCGAAGCGCAGAAGCTCGGCCTCATTCACGCCGTCGTGCCAGCCGGCAGCGAAAGGGAGGCCGCGCGCGCCTGGGTCATCGAAGCCGCCACGAAGAATGCCGTGCCGGGCCGCGACGGCAAGCCGGGCAAGACGCTGCAGCCCTGGGACCAGAAGGGCTTCAAGGTACCGGGCGGCGGCGTCATGACGCCCGCGGGCATGCAGACCTTCATGGCCGGCAACGCCATGCTGCGCGAGAAGACGCAGGGCAACTATCCGGCGCCGAAGCACATCCTCTCCTGCGTCTTCGAGGGGCTGCAGACGGACATCGACACCGGGCTGAAGAGCGAGACGCGCTACTTCGTCAATCTCGTGCTCAGCCCCGAGGCGAAGAACATGATCCGCAGCCTGTTCTTCTTCATGCAGGAAGCGAACAAGCTTGCCGGCCGACCGCAGGACGTGCCGACGCAAAAGTACACCAGGATCGGCATACTCGGCGCCGGCATGATGGGCGCGGGCATCACCCATGCGGCGGCGACGGCCGGCCTGCAGGTGGTGCTGCTTGACACCTCCGTCGAGGCCGCCGAGCGCGGCAAGGCCTACTCGGCGAAGCTGCTGGAGAAGCGCGTCGCCAAAAGTCAGCTCTCGCAGGACGGCGCCGCGGCCGTGCTGGCACGGATACATCCCACGACCGACTATGCAGACCTCGCCGGCTGCGAACTGGTGGTCGAGGCGGTGTTCGAGGATCGCGCTTTGAAGGCCGAGGTGACGAAGAAGACCGAGGCGGTGATTTCAGCCGACGCGATCTTCGCCTCGAACACCTCGACGCTCCCCATCACCGGGCTTGCCGAGGCGAGCGCGCGGCCGGCCAACTTCATCGGCCTGCACTTCTTCTCGCCGGCCGAGCGCATGCCGCTGGTGGAAATCATTCTCGGCGCGCAAACGGCGCCGGCAACCCTCGCCCGCGCCATGGATTTCGTCAAGGCCATCGGCAAGACGCCGATCGTGGTCAACGACGCGCGCGGCTTCTACACCAGCCGCGTCTTCGGCACCTACCTCTCCGAAGGCATGGCGCTGCTGCAGGAGGGCGTGGCGCCGGCGCTGATCGAGAACGCCGGGCGCATCGCCGGCATGCCCGTGGGTCCGCTGGCGCTGGCCGACGAAGTCTCGCTGGAACTGGTGCACAAGATCGCGAAGCAGACCCGGGCGGACCTCGGCGACACGTACGTGCCCCGCGCCGCCGACCAGGTCGCCGCGCTGATGGTCGAGAAACTCAAGCGCCTCGGCAAGAAGGGCGGGCAGGGTTTCTATGATTTCCCGGCAAACGCCAGGAAACACCTGTGGGCCGGCCTGGCCGAACATTTCCCCGTCAGGCCGGAACAACCTTCCCTCGACCAGGTGATCGAGCGCCTCATGCTGATCCAATCGATCGAGACCGTGCGCTGCCTGGAGGAAGGCGTGCTGAGTTCGCCGCGCGACGCCGACGTCGGCGCCATCCTCGGCTGGGGCTACCCGCCCTTCCGCGGCGGCCCGATCGGCCAGATCCACACCATGGGCGTGGCCAATTTCATCGCCGCCTGCGACCGCCTGGCGGAACAATGCGGTGATCGTTTCCGTCCTATCGAAAGTCTTAGAAAAAAATCCGCAGAGGGTTCACAATTCTTTTCGATATAAGTCATAATCGCCTCACAATACGAATAGCGAAAGACTATTCTGCACTGCGAAACAAGCGCAGTGCCCGCCCGCAGGGCGCAATATAAAGACGAGACTACGGAGGGGGTCGGGTTTTGCTGCAATTCCTGCAACTCGTTGCGAGCGGCATCGCGCAAGGCTGCATCTACGGCCTGCTGGCCCTCGGCTTCGTGCTGATCTACAAGGCGACCGAGGCGGTCAACTTCGCCCAGGGCGACCTGATGATGCTCGGCGGCTTCGTCGGCCTGGGCACCAGCGTGGCCATGGGCATGCCCTTCTGGATCGCCTTCCTCGCCACACTGATCGTCATGTTCCTCT
Organism: Betaproteobacteria bacterium; assembly: GCA_016703785.1. Taxonomy (GTDB): domain Bacteria; phylum Pseudomonadota; class Gammaproteobacteria; order Burkholderiales; family Rhodocyclaceae; genus Desulfobacillus. Next base: position 335,445 of record JADJBM010000032.1, on the reverse strand, counting down.
TCGGCATGCTGCTCGAACGCACCGTGCTGAGGCCCCTGCTGGGCCACCCTTCCTTCACCGTGGTGATGGTGACCATCGGTATCGGCTTCCTCTCGCGCGGCATGGTCACCATGATTCCCGTCTGGGGCACGGAAACCCACGTCCTGCCGGTGCCCTACCGGGACCAGATCGTCCGCCTCGGCGGTCAGGGCAATGAAGGCGGCCTGGTGCTGCCGATGGAACATCTGGTGATCATCGCCGTCACCGTGGCGCTGATCATCGGCCTCTACCTGCTCTTCAAGCACACCAAGATCGGCATCGCCATGAAGGCCACCTCGCAGAATCAGCTGGCCGCCTTCTACATGGGCATCCCCGTGCGCCGCATCAACATGCTGGTGTGGGGTCTTTCCGCCGCCGTTTCGGCCTGCGCCGGACTGCTGCTCGCGCCGATCACCTTCGTCCATGCCAACATGGGCTTCGTCGGCCTGAAGGCCTTTCCCGCCGCGGTGATCGGCGGCTTCGGCAGCATTCCGGGCGCGCTGGTCGGCGGCCTGATCATCGGCGTCGTCGAAATGCTCGCCGGTTTCTACCTGCCCGAAGGCTTCAAGGACATCGCCGCCTATGTCGTCGTGCTGATCATGCTGGCGGTCAAGCCCACCGGCCTGTTCGGCGAGAACCTCAGGAAGAGGGTCTGATGAGATTTCAGTTCAAGACCCACTACCATCAGGACGTCCGCCTCTTCAAGCACAAGGGGCAGATATTCTGGTATGCCGCGCTGGCCGTGCTGCTGCTCGCCATGCCCTGGCTGATGCCGGAATACTACGTCTCGCAACTGGTGTTCATCTGGATCTACGCCATCGTCAGCGTCGGCCTCATGATCCTGGTCGGCTTCACCGGGCAGGTGTCCATCGGCCATGCCGCCTTCCTCGCCATGGGCGCCTACACCGAGGGCTACCTGCAGCAGTTGGGCTGGCCCTTCGCCCTGTCGCTGACCTTCGCGGCGCTGGTCTCCGGCATCACCGGCATCATCGTCGGTCTGCCGGCCCTGCGCGTGAAGGGCATGTACCTGGCCATCGCCACCCTGGCCTTCGGCTTCATCGTCGAGGAGGGCATCACCCGCGCGGACAGCGTCACCGGCGGCAACAGCGGCATGATGCTGGGCAGCCTGGAAGTCTTCGGCCTGCCCATCGACAGCGAACAGCGCATGTACTACCTGTGCCTGATCATCCTGGTGCTGTGCGTGGTGGGCGTCATGAACCTGCTGCGCAGCCCCACCGGCCGCGCCTTCGTTGCCATCCGCGACTCCGAGGTCTCGGCGCAAAGCATGGGCATCAACCTGGCCTACTACAAGACCACGGCCTTCGCCCTGTCCGCCGCCATCACCGGCATCGCCGGCGCGCTCTACGCCCACAAGCTGCGCTACCTCTCGCCGGAGCAATTCACCTTCCTGCAATCCATCGAACTGCTCATCATCCTCGTCGTCGGCGGCGTCGGCTCCATCTACGGCGCAATCTTCGGCGCGGCATTCTGGATCGGCGTCCAGCAGTTCATCGTCATCGCCAAGGACTGGCTGCCGCCCGCCATCGGCCAGCAGACCGGCCTGCAGCCGACCATCTTCGGCATCATCCTGATCATCTTCATTCTCTTCGAGCCGATGGGCCTCTACGGCCGCTGGCTGAAGATCCGCACCTATTTCCAGCTGTTCCCCTTCTACCGCAAGGGCATGTTCCGACGACAGAAGAGCTACATGAAATCGGAGCGAATGAAATGAAACCCTTATTGCAGGTCGAGCGCCTCTCCATCCAGTTTGGCGGCCTCAAGGCCGTCGACAACGTCTCCTTCGAGATCTGGCCCAACGAGGTGTTCTCACTGATCGGCCCCAATGGCGCGGGCAAGACCACCATCTTCAACATGATCAGCGGGCTGTACCAGCCCACGAGCGGCTTCGTCACCTTCGAGGGCGAGAAGACCACCGCGCTGGCGCCCTACGAGATTGCCCGGCTGGGCATCGCCCGCACCTTCCAGAACATCGAGCTGTTCGAGCACGCCACCGTGCTGCAGAACCTGCTGGTCGGCCGCCACTGCCACCGCCACACCAACTGGCTGCAGGATTTGCTGTTCACCCCCGCGACGCGGCGCGCCGAGCTGCAGTTCCGCCGCACCGTCGAGGAGGTCATCGAATTCCTCGAGCTGCAGCACTACCGCGACCAGCATGGTCGCCGGGCTGCCCTACGGCGTGCGCAAGGTGGTCGAGCTGGGCCGCGCGCTGGCGATGCGGCCGAAGCTGCTGCTGCTCGACGAGCCCTCGTCCGGCCTCAACGTCGAGGAAACCGAGGAGATGGGCTTCTGGATCGAGGACATCAAGCACGACCTCGGCATCACGGTGCTGATGGTCGAGCATGACATGGGCCTGGTCTCGCACGTCTCCGATCGGGTGCTCGCGCTCAACCAGGGCGAGATGCTGGCGCTCGGCACCGCTGCGGAAGTGCAATCGCATCCGGATGTTGTCGAAGCCTACCTCGGTGGCGCTGACGACGACCTTCCTGCAAGCGCCGGAGCCGCCGCATGAGCCGCGAAGGCGAAATCATTCTCCAGCTGAACAACGTCGAGTCGTCCTACGGCCCGGTGAAAGCCATCCGTGGCGTATCCCTCGCGGTGCGCCAGGGCAGCATCGTCACCGTGCTCGGCGCCAACGGCGCCGGCAAGTCGACCATCCTGAAAACCATCTCCGGCATCATCGACCCGCAGAAGGGCAGCGTCGTCTACAAGGGCGAGCAGATCCAGAAGCGGGATCCGGCCTGGATCGTGCGCCAGGGCATCGCCCATGTTCCCGAGGGCCGCGAAATCTTTCCGCTGCTGACGGTGCGGGAGAATCTCCTCATGGGCGCCTATACGCGCTCCATCGGCGAGCGCGCGGCCGTGGAGCAGGAGATCGAGCAGATCCACGCCTACTTCCCCATCCTCAAGGAACGCAGCGGCCAGCAGGCCGGCCTGCTCTCGGGCGGCCAGCAGCAGATGCTCGCCATCTCGCGGGCGCTGCTCGCCAAGCCGACCATCATGCTGCTCGACGAGCCCAGCCTCGGCCTCTCGCCCAAGCTGACGAAGGAGATCTTCGAGATCGTCGTGCGCATCAACCGCGAGCGCGGCGTCACCCTGCTGGTGGTCGAGCAGAACGCGCGCGTGGCGCTGAAATACGCCGACTACGGCTACGTCCTCGAAGTGGGCCGCATCGTCATGGAGGACCGCTGCGACGTGCTGCGCGAAAAGGACGACATCAAGGAGTTCTACCTCGGCATCAAGGAAACCGGCGTGCGCGGCACGCGCCGCTGGAAGAAGAAGAAGAACTGGCGTTAACACGGATCACGGATACGGCTATGTGGTGGAATACGGACAATTCGCAATCCTGGGCAACCCGCGAGATCGTCGTGCCGGGCGACACGATCCCGCGCATGTTCTGGAACGCCGTCGAACAGCGCAGTGACAAGACCATCTTCCGCCAGAAATCCTACGGACTCTGGCAGACCCTGACCTGGCGCCAGCTCGGCGACATCGTGCGCGACATTGGCATGGGCCTGATCGAACTCGGATTCGAACCTGGCGAGACGGCCTCGGTTCTCGGCAACACGCGGCAAGAGTGGCTGTTCAGCGACCTCGGTGCGCTGTGCGCCGGCGGCATCAGTTCCGGCATCTATCCGACCGATGCTGCCGCCCAGGTCGAATACCTGACGCTGGATTCCAGCTCGGTCTATCTATTCGTCGAGGATGAGGAGCAACTCGACAAGGCGCTGCAGGTGCGCGACAACCTGCCGCTCCTGAGAAAGATCATCGTCTGGGAAACCGAAGGCCTGCGCGACCTCGATGACCCGCAGGTGATCAGCCTCGAGCGCCTGCGCGAAATCGGCCGCGAGCGCATTACACGCCTTGGCGCCGAAGCCGAACAGGAATGGCAGGCGCGCATCGACAGCCGCAAGGCGGAAGATCTGGCCATCCTCATCTACACCTCCGGCACCACCGGCAAGCCCAAGGGGGCAATGCTCTCGCACCACAACGTGCTGTATTCCGTGCGCGGCTTCAACCTCATCATTGCGCAAAACGAGGAAGACGAGCACATGTGCTTCCTGCCCCTGTGCCACGTCGCCGAGCGCATGGCGGGCGCCTATTTCTCGCTGTACACCGGCGCCAAGCTGAATTTCGTCGAAAACCCGGAGACCATTCCGGAGAACGTGCGCGAGATCAAGCCGACCGTGTTCCTCGCCGTGCCGCGCATCTGGGAGAAGTTCTACTCGGGCGTCTCCATCGCCCTGGCCGAGGCCACCGCGCTGGAAAAGCTCGCCTACAAGTGGGCCGTCGGCCTGGGCCTGCACATGGTCTCCCTCTACGAACAGGGCAAGCCCATCGGCAGCGGACTCAAGGCCCTGCACTGGCTGGGCCGCGTGCTGGTGCTCAACAACGTGCGCAAGCTGATCGGCATTCACAACTGCCGCTTCCTCGTCACCGGCGCGGCGCCGATCTCGCCCGACCTGGTGCGCTGGTACATGGCGCTGGGCGTGCCGATGCTGGAAGTCTGGGGCATGACCGAGACCGGGGGCGGCGCCACCTGCACGCCGCTGTCGCGCATCAAGCCCGGCATGATCGGCGTCGCCAACGCCTACTGCGAGGTCAAGCTCGCCGACACCGGCGAGTTGCTGGTGCGCGGCGACAACATCTTCATGGGCTACCTGAACCAGCCCGAGAAGACCGCCGAAACCATCGATGCGGAGGGCTGGCTGCACAGCGGCGATGTCGGCTCCGCGGATGCGGACGGCTTCTTCAAGATCTCCGATCGCCTCAAGGACATCATCATCACGGCGGGCGGCAAGAACATCACGCCATCCGAGATCGAGAACCAGCTCAAGTTTTCGCCCTACATCACCGACGCGGTCGTCATCGGCGACCGGCGACCCTACCTGGTCTGCCTGGTCATGATCGACCAGGACAACGTCGAGAAGTACGCCCAGGATCACGACATCCACTTCTCGAACTATGTCAGCCTGTGCCGAGCACCGGAAATCCAGGGCCTGATCGAGGAGGAACTGCAACGCGTCAACAAGCAGTTCGCCCGCGTCGAGCAGGTCAAGAAATTCCGCCTGATAGAACAGAAGCTGTCGGCCGAGGACGAGGAACTGACGCCGACCATGAAACTCAAGCGCAAGCTGGTGAATCAAAAATATGCAGAACTTATAGAATCCATGTACCGTTAACACTACTGGATAAAAAGCTGGAACCAGTCCATTCACGGAGAGGAGGCACCACATGAAGCTGAAAACAATCGCAAGAACACTCGCCATCATGGCCACGGGCGCAGCACTGGCCGGCTCGGCTGTTGCGGCGCAGCAAGGGGTCACCAAGGACGAGGTCGTCGTCGGATCCATCCAGGACCTGTCCGGACCGCTCGCCGGCTTCAGCAAACCAGCACGCAACGGCATGCAGATGCGCGTCGACGAAATCAACGCGGCGGGTGGCGTTCATGGCCGCAAGATCAAGCTGGTTGTCGAGGACAGCGGCTACGATCCGAAGAAGGGCATCCTGGCGGCACAGAAGATGGTGCAGAAGGATCAGATCTTCTCCATGATCGGCACCATCGGCACCCCGGTTGCCATGGCCACCATGCCGATCCTCTTCGAGAAGAACATCACCCACCTCTTCCCGCTGACCGCCGCGCGCCAGATGTACGATCCGCTGCACAAGCTGAAGTTCTCCTTCGCCGCCCCCTATTACGACCAGATCCGCAACGGCGTGAAATGGATGAGCAAGGAACGCGGCGCCAAGTCCTTCTGCGTCATCTACCAGGACGATGAATTCGGTCTGGAGATCTTCCACGGCGCCGAGGCCGGCCTGAAGGAAATCGGCCAGAAGTTCACCGAAGTCACCACCTACAAGCGCGGCGCGACCGACTTCGCCGCCCAGGTGGCGAAGATGAAGGGTTCGAACTGCGACACCGTGGTCATGGGCACCATCATCCGCGAGACGCTCGGCACCATCGGCACCGCGCGCAAGATGGGCTGGAACCCGAACTTCATCGGCACGTCGGCCTCGTACACCGACCTGATCCACAAGCTCGGCGGCAAGGCGGTGGAGGGCTTCTACTCCATGCACCAGGTCGGCGTGCCTTATGCGGATGATCCCTCGAAGAACATCCGCGACTGGGCGGCCCGCTACAAGGCCCAGTTCAACGAAGACCCCGGCCTGTTCTCCGCCTACGGCTACGTCATTGCCGACCTGTTCTTCCAGGTCGCCAACAAGACCGGCCCGAAGCTGACCACCGAGGCCTTCGTCAAGACGCTGGAGTCCAGCACTTTCCCGCGCGACATGTTCGGTAGCCCGGTCTACTCCTTCACGCCGAAGCAGCATCTGGGCAACACCAAGTCCCGCGCCAGCCAGATCCAGAACGGCAAGTGGGTGACGGTCACCGACTATCTGGAATAAGCAAAACCATTCCTGACAAAAGAGGCGCTTCGGCGCCTCTTTTTTTGGCTTGACTAAAAACGAACGTTCGTGCTATAAATCAGCCATGGGAAAAGGTGAAGAAACCCGGCAGGGCATTCTCGACGAGGCCTTGGCGCTGGCCAGCCAGGTCGGCGTCAGCGGCCTGAGCATCGGCGCGCTGGCCGACAAGGCCGGCATGTCGAAAAGCGGCCTCTTCGCGCACTTCGGCTCGAAGGAAGAAATGCAGATCGCCGTCCTGCGCGAAGGCCAGCAGCGCTTTGTCGACACCGTCGTGCGGCCGGCACTGAAATCGCCGCGCGGCATCGCCCGCCTGCGCGCCATCCTGACCAACTGGATCGACTGGACGCGCCGCGCCAAGCTGCCCGGCGGCTGCCCCATGAACGCCGCCGCCAACGAATTCGACGACCAGCCCGGCCCGGTGCGCGATGCGGTCGAGGCCGGGCTCGCCGACGGCCGCCGCCTGCTCGCCAACGCCGTGCGCATGGCCATCGAGGCGGGCGAACTGCGGCCCGACACCGACGTCGATCAGTTCGTATTCGAGTTTTCCGGCATCGTCCTGGTCACCATGCAAGGCCAGCGCCTGTTCAGGGAAAAGGATGCCAGCCAGCGCGCACTCGACGCCTTCGAGCGTCTGGTTCGCGATTACGCCGCCCCGTCGGCAAACGCGTGAAGGAGTAGCTGCCATGGAATTGCCACTGCCGCTTTTTTTTAGTCCCAAATTAAGCACGACCGTTCGTTTTATTGTCGCGCTCACCCGCCATCGCCTGGCCTTTCGCGTTCTCGCACCCCTCTCGCCGAAGAAAGCCGGCAAGCGCGCGCGCCGCCTGTTCCTCACCCCGCCGCGCCATCGCTTCAGGGAAGCCGAATTGACGGCGCTGGAAGAAGCCTCGCTGTTCACCGTGCCGATGCCCACGGGCAAGCTGGTCGGCTGGCGCTGGGGTCGCGCGGAGGACCCGGCCGTCGTGCTGGTGCACGGCTGGGGCGGCCGCGCGGCACAGCTGCGCAGCTACGTCGCGCCGTTGCTGGCGCGCGGCTACTCGGTGGTGGCCTTCGATGCGCCCGGCCACGGCATGACGGGCGGACGCGAATCCTCGGTGGTGCACATGGCCGCCGCCCTCGATGCGGTGCTGCGCCATCTCGGCGCGGTGGAAGCCATCGTCGGGCATTCGCTCGGCGGCGCCGTGGCGGGTTACGTCCTGTCGCGCGGGGCGCAAGTCGGCAAGGCGGTGCTCCTGGCGCCGCCGGCCAGTCTGACCGAGTACTCCTACCGTTTCGCGCGGCTGCTGTGGCTGCCGGAAGGCGTGCGCGCGCTGATGCAGGCGCAGATCGAGCGGCGCTTCGGCATCCGCTGGAGCGACTTCGAGGTGGAGGCGACCGCACCGATGCTGAAGCAGCCGGCGCTGATCATTCACGACATCGACGACCGCGACAATCCCGTCCGCGACGGCGAACGCTACGCACGGCACTGGCCGGGCGCACGCTTCGTCGCCACGCATGGCCTCGGCCACCGCGGCGCGCTCTACGACTCGGCGGTGATCAACGAGGTGGTGGGCTTCATCGGCGGCGCACCGCGAGGGGAATAGTCAGTCGCCGCAGGACGGCGCCTGCTTACCCTTGTTCGGGCAGCGTGAAAAAGAAGGTCGCCCCCTCGCCCTTGGCGGCCTCTGCCCACACCCGGCCGCCATGGCGCGCGACCGTCCTGGCGACGGAGGCCAGCCCGACGCCAGTTCCCGCAAACTCATCCGAGCTGTGCAGGCGCTGGAACGGCGCGAACAGTTTGCCGGCATGCGCCATGTCGAAACCGTCCCCGTTGTCGCGCACGAAGAAGGCCATTTCCTCTTCAATCCGCATTGAGCCGAACTCGATACGCGCCCGCTCCTTGCGGGAAGAGTATTTCCAGGCATTGCCGAGCAGGTTCTCCAGCAGTGCGCTAAGCAGGACCGGGTCGCCGACGGCGCGCAGCTGGCGCGCGATGACGAACTCCGCGGCGCGCTCGGGCTGCTCCGACTGCAGGGCGAGGGCGACTTCCCTGGCCATCCCGCTCATGTTCACCGGGACGCGCTCCATGCGCGACTGCGAAATGCGCGAGAGCTTCAGCAGGTTGTCGATCAGGCGGTCCAGACGCTGGCTGGCCGCGCGAATGCGCTGGAGATGGTGGCGGCCGGCTTCGTCGAGCCGCTCGCCGTAATCCTCGAAGAGTATCCTGCTGAAGCCGTCCAGGCCGCGCAACGGGGCGCGCAGGTCATGGGCGACGGAGTAGGAGAAGGATTCCAGCTCGGCCACGGCGGACTGCAGGTCGGCGGTGCGCGACTGGACGCGCCGTTCCAGTGTGGCGTTGAGTTCCCGGATCTCGCGCTCACGCAGGTAGCGCTCGGTGACATCCCAGATGACGCCGAAGACGCGGCAGACGCCGTCCGTTTCGCCGCAATGCGGCCTGGCGCGCGCAACCAGGTGTCGGTCCGTGCCATCCGGCAATACCACCTGGAATTCGGCGCGAAACGCCAGTTGCTGGCGCGTCGGGCGCATGAAGGCATCCATGACGCGGGGCCGCTCGTATACCGGGATCCTGCCCAGCAGTGCCTCGAACGTGCGTGGCGGATTGTTCTGCGATCCGACAATCAATTCGCAGGCGCGCTCATCGCATTCCATGCGGTCGTTGCCCGGCTCCCAGATCCACGTGCCCACGCCGCCGGCGTCGAGCGCGAGATCGAGCCGCTCGCGCATTTCGCGCACCGCGCGCTCCTGCGCCAGCCGTTCGCTCAGGTCGGAGAAGACGCCGATGTAGTTCGTGATGCCGCCCTCGACGTTGCGCACGGCGCTGATCGACAGCAGTTCCGGATACAACTCGCCCGACTTGCGCCGGTTGATGACTTCGCCCCGCCAGCGGCTGGTGGTCTTGAGGGTGCGCCACATCTCCTCGTAAAAATCACGCTCCTGGACGCCGGACTGGAGGACACGGGGATTGCGGCCGATCACTTCGTCCGCGGCGTATCCGGTAATGCGCGTGAAGCTGGAATTGACCGCAAGAATATTCGCGCCGGCGTCGGTGAAGATGACACCTTCAGCCAGGTTTTCGAATACCAGAAGGGCTATTTGCTGCTGAGGCGAAATGCCATTCTGGCTGGCGGTTTCATTGCGCAATGGAATTCAACGCAAAGGTAGGGAGTAATTTCATTCTAGTCCCTCCCGCCGTTTAGAAAACCACTGTGTCATCGTGGCCTTTGCACGGATTGGCGTCACGCAGAATCCCGCCCCTGTCGGCGCGGCAGCGTAACCACCGCCACCGTGCCGCCGCCTTCGCGCGCGGCGAGCGTGACATCGCCGCCGTGGGCACGGGCGACAGCGCGGGCGATGGCCAGGCCGAGGCCGGCGCCGCCGGTATGGCGCGCGCGCGAGGCTTCAAGGCGGAAGTAGGGCTCGAAGACGCGCTCGCGATCTCCCGGCGGAATGCCCGGGCCGCGGTCCTCGATGCGGATCTCGACAGACCCGGGGGTGTCGGCGAGCGTCACATCAACCTCGCCGCCGCCATAGCGTCTCGCGTTGTCGATGAGGTTGGCGAGGCAGCGGCGTAGCCCCTGCGGCTTTGCCGTAACAGGATTCGCCGTGCCGTGGAGGCTGACTTTCGCGCCGGCCGCATCGGCATCCTCGGCGAGGCTTTCAATCAGCGCGACCAGGTTGAGCTTCACCGCCTGCTCGGTGTCGCTGCCGGCGCGCAAGTAGTCGAGCGTGCCGCTGATCATGTCATCCATTTCCTCGAGGTCGCGCTCGATCGCCGCGCGCGCCGCGCCCTCGGGCAGTTGCTCCAGACGCAGGCGCAGCCGGGTGAGCGGCAGGCGCAGGTCGTGCGAGACGCCGGCCAGCGCCTGGGCGCGCGTCTCCAGATAGGTTTTCAGCGCGCGCTGCATGGCGTTGAAGGAACGCGCCGCGCGCACCACCTCCTGCGGCCCCTTCTCCGGCAGGGGCGGCTGATCGAGATCGCGCGCCAGCCCGTCGGCGGCATCGGCCAGCGAAGACAGCGGGCGCGTCAGCCGGCGCACTGCCCAGCCGGAGAGCAGCGCCACCACCACGGCGAGCAGCGCCAGCAGGCCCAGCACCCGCAGCGGCCAGTCGCCCGGTGCCTCCGGCAAAGCTTGACGGAAGGTGAGCACGGCGCCGTCGGCGAGCCGCGCCTGCGCCGACACCAGCACCAGGTGGCGCGGCCCTTCATGCCCTTCGCCGCGCGGCGCGTGCGGCCGCTCGAGCTTGCGGCGTTCCTCCGGCCGGTCGAATGAACGCCGCTCTTCCGACCTCGGCGGCGCGCGGCGGATCGACAGCACCTGCAGCTCCACCGGCTGTTCCAGTTCGCGCGCCACGCGCCGCAGGAAGGCCTCGGCATCGGGCGAGACGTCTGCGCCCGCGCGCCAGGGCTCGTCTAGCGAGAGGCGCGTCGGCGGCACGCTGAGTGCGCGCACGACGCGGGTGCGCTCCTCAGGCACGGTACCGTCGAGCAGGCTGATGAGGCCAGCGATGCGCTGCGCCGCGTACTCGCCGCGCAGTCTCTCGCCGAAGCGGGCGCGCTCGTCCACCATCAGCCAGGCGCCGACGACGTGCGCCACGACAAGGCCCGTCACCAGCGCCAGCACGATCTGGCCGAAGAGGCTGCGAGGAAGCAAACTCATTTCGCCACCCTTTCACCCTCTCCCTCAAGGGAGAGGGAGCGCACTCCCCTCTCCCGCAAGCGGGAGAGGGGCCGGGGGAGAGGGTAAAGCGCAACCTCACGACTTCCGCTCCACGTCCGCCGCCAGCAGGTAGCCCTCGCTGCGCACCGTCTTGATCAGCGCCGGCTCGCGCGCGTCGTCGCCCAAACGCCGGCGCAGGCGGTGCACCATGACGTCCACGCTGCGGTCGAAGGGGCCGGCCTCGCGCCCGGCCAGCACGTCCATCAACTGGTCGCGCGTGAGCACGTGGAAGGGGTTCTCGGCAAAGGCCCGCAGCAGCTTGAACTCGCCGTTCGAAATCGCCACGACAACGCCGTCGGCACCGACGAGGTGGCGCGCGGCGAGGTCGAGCGTCCACCCGGCAAACGACAGCGCCCGCGCCGGCGCCTCGCGCGCGGCGCTCTCACTGGCGCGGCGCAGGATGCTGCGGATGCGCGCCAGCAGCTCGCGCGGATTGAAGGGCTTCGGCAGGTAGTCGTCGGCGCCCATCTCCAGGCCGACGATGCGGTCGGTGTCCTCGCCGCGCGCGGTGAGCATGAGGATGGGCAGCATAGATGTGGCAAGGGTGGCGGAGCCGGCGCGCAGTTCGCGGCACAGCGCGAGCCCGTCCTCGCCCGGCAGCATGAGGTCGAGGATCACCAGGTCCGGCGCGGCGGCGGCCATCATCCGCCGCATGGCGGCGCCGTCCTCCGCCGCATCCACCGCATAACCGTTGTCGCCCAGATAGCCGCGCAGCAGCTCGCGCAGCTCGGGGTCGTCATCGACGATGAGGATTCGCTTGTTCATGGGCGCTAGTGTAGTGCGCCGCAGCCACGGCGGCACAATTGTGAGAGATCTTCGACAAAGCGTTACAAACCGTTAACAAAACCGCCCGTGCTTGAAAAATGCCCGTTACACGCATCGCGTTTAATGGGAACCGTACCTCAACCACACGGAGACTCACATGAAAACGATTACCCGAAACAAACTCGCCACTGCTCTCTTCGCCGCCGGCCTCGCCATTGCCGCGGCTATGCCTGCCTCGGCCGCTCCTGGCCCCGGCCCCGGCATGCGCGAAATGACCCCGGAGATGCAGGAGCGCATGCAATCCCGCATGCAGGCCCGCCTCGACAAGATGGCCGAGCGCCTGGAGATCAAGGCCTCGCAGCAGGACGCCTGGCAGGCCTACGCCAAGGTGCACAAGGAGATGTTCGACGCCCGGCCGACGCCGCCGGCGAAGGACGCCGACGCCGCCACGCTGGCGCGCCACCGCGCCGACATGGCCGCGAAAATGGCGCAGAAGCTCACCGTCCTCGCCGACGCCACGGCCAAGCTGCAAAGTGCGCTGACGCCCGAGCAGGCCAAGACCCTCGCCGACATGACGCGCCACCCGATGGGCGGGCGCCACGGCAAGCACGGCGGACGCGGCGAGCAAGGTTCGCGCGGCCAGATGGGTGGCATGGGCGGAATGGGCGGTCCGCGCTGACGCCACCACTCCCCTCTCCCGCTCGCGGGAGAGGGTTAGGGAGAGGACAGTTCGACCGCCTGCCCCTCTCCCTAACCCTCTCCCCGCCTGCGGGGAGAGGGAATAAACCTTAAGGGAGTAAAAATAATGAACCTGCAGGACACCCCGGCGCGCTATGGCGCCGTTTCCGTTTTCAACCACTGGCTCGGCGCGGCGATGATCGTCGCGCTGCTTGCCATCGGTCTCTATTTCGAGGACATGCCGCGCGGCGATGAAAAGCTCTACTGGCTGCGCCTGCACATTTCCATCGGCGCGCTGGCGCTCTTGCCGCTCGCCTTCCGCGTCTTCTGGCGCGCGCGCTCGGCTTCGCCCGCGCCACTGCCGCAGCCGCCGCGCATGCAGCGCCTGGCCAGTGTGCTGCATGTCCTCCTGCTGGTGGCGATCGGCGTGCTGCTGGTGAGCGGGCCGCTCGCGGTGTGGAGCGGCGGACGCGCCATCAGCGTCTTCGGCTGGTTCGCCCTGCCCAGCCCGCTGGGCGAGATGCCGGCGCTGCACGAGGCCCTCGAGAAAGTGCATGCCATCGCCGCCAAGGTGCTGCTGTTCTCGTTCGCCGCGCACGCGCTGGCCGCGCTCAAGCATGCCGTGGTGAACCGCGACGGCACGCTGTGGCGAATCTTCGGGCGCGCCCCGGCGGCGCAGTAGGGAGTAGGAAGAAAGTCAGCCGCTACAGGACGGCGAGACTGTTCATTCGTCAGGCGGCTATGCGCTCGCCGGGCTCCACCGAGAGCCGCATGCCGACGGCCTTGAGGACGGCAAGGATGGTTTTCAGGGTCGGATTGCCCTTGGCGGACAGAGCACGGTAAAGCGACTCCCGGCTGATGCCCGCTTCGGCCGCAACCGCGCCGAGGCCGCCGTAGGCTTCAGCGATCGTGCGCAGGGCAAGCAACCCGGCCGCGCGATCATCCGGATCGTCGAGGGATTCCATCGCCGCCTTGAGATATTCCACCGCGAGGTCGCGGTCCGCGCGCAGTTCTGCGACTTCGCGCACGTGGTGAGCAACCGCCGCTTTCACCTTTCTGTTCATGTCTGCCTCCGTTTCCAGTCAGCCCAATACTGCTTGGCTGTCTTGATGTCCGACGACTGGGTTTTCTTGTTGCCGCCGCAAAGCAGGATCACGATGGCCTTGCCGTGCCGGCTGAAATGCACCCGGTATCCGGCCCCCAGGTGCTCGCGCAACTCGAGCACACCGTCGCCAACCGGCTCGCAATCGCCGAACATGCCCGCCTCCAGGCGCTTCAGGCGGACACGGATCTTGGCTTGCGCCCGCTTGTCCTGCAGAGACTGGAGCCACTCCGTCACCGGTTCCCGTCCCGACTCGGTCACGTAGCGGAATACTTCAATCATGGATTATTGTAGCTTTTAAGCTACATGCCGGCAAGGGGGAAAGTCAGCCGCTGCAGGACGGCTGGGGGGCGACATTTGCGCCCTCGCCGTTCGCCCCGGCAGCAGGGGCACTACAACGCGGGGGTATCGATGTCCTCAGGAGCCACATCCGGCTCCATCGTGTCGGGATACTTGGCCTTCTGTTTTTCCAGCAGCCCCTGGTGGATTCGCTCCTCTTCCCGCAGATCCTCGAACAACTCGCGCACGGCGGGGTCGGTGATGCCCGGCAGGGCCTGGTCGAAGAACTCGTAGGCCTTGATCTCGGATTGCATCGCCACTTCCAGGGCATGCCGCGGCGACATGTGGGGCCGGGGCGTTCCGGTGCCCGGCGCCTCGACATCCTCGATCATGTCCGCCGTCACGCGCGAAGGCGCATCGCCGAAAAGCGCGCGCCGACGCGCGGCCAGTTCGTCTCCGTGGCGCTTCTCGTTGCGCGCCATCATGGCAAAGAAATCCCCCGCATCCCCCGGGTAGTTTTCGCCGAGCATGTCGGCGAACCAGGCATAGCGCTCCTCCGCCTCCTGCTCGATGAGGACGGCGAGGTCGAGCGCGTCCTGCAGATCCAGCTTCGAAAAATCCAGTTCAACAGTCATTGATTGCTCCAGGTAAAAGCGTCTCTCCGAGGCAATCATAGCGGGAAAGTCAGTCGCTGCGATACGGCGACAAATCAGAACGATGCCTGCTTTCGGCCAGAGGCGGATCGATACGACACGCTTCGTCTGTCCGTGATATTGGAATTGTTATACGGACGGACGCCGTCACGCAAGATGCCTTGCGCATCAATATATTAGCGGGGCATACTCCTGACTCAGCATCAATTCATATGCGGGCCCGTGGGTCCGTCTAATATCTGTTAGCCACTTACTTGTGAGGATGCGATCATGACATCGGCCGAATCTGACTACCTTCTTCGCCTTGCATCCCTCTCGTTGTCGTTTGTCGGTTTTTCGTCGGTGGTTGTCACCCTCCGAGGTGCGCTAGGAGGCGAACTCTCCGATCGACACCTCCGCCTCGTGCGCCTCTACATTGAAGGTGGCTTTCTGGTCACCGCACTGGCTTTGGTTCCCACACTTCTAAACTTCCTGCATATCCCCGGCACAGTCACTTGGCCGCTGTCCAGCGCAGCCGCTGCTTCCATTCTGACCTTTGTTCTCGTCATACAATTCCGCCGTCGCCGTACGGTCGAGCTAGGCCGGTTTCCTCCATGGGTAATCGCCATTTACGGTGTTTCAATCGTGGCGGTCGCCGGTCTCTGGCTCAACGTCGCAGGACTCCCCTTTCCATCGAGTGTCGGCCCTTACGCTGTTGTCTTGACGTGGGCCCTTTGCGTTTTTGGATTCATATTTGTTCGAACCATTACGGTATTCCTGCATCGAGCACCTCTGACCTGAGGCAGTCATCTGATTGTGGACATGCGCCTTAGCCTGCAGTGATCCCGCTCGGAGGTTCGTAATGTCTCACAGCAAAAAACAGGCAAAAAACAGCAGCGCGAACTATAGCGCGAACTATAGGGGTCAGCTTCGATTTTCAATAAGAAAAACGAACTAAAGGGGTCGGGTTCGATTTATTGCTTTTGATGGCAGCCGGGGCTTCCTGCTATTGCCATAAGCTACTTTGCCGCACCCTTCGCGCGCACATAGACTTCCTTCTTCACGCGGGCAACCACCAGCCCCTTCTCGTCCGTCAGGTCCGCCTCGAAGTGGTAGGTGTTCTTGCCCAGCGCATCGACTTCCGTGCGGATTTCATCAAGGCGCGCCTTGCCGATTTCGAACACGCCAAGGATCGTGCCCTTCGCCGGTTTGAGGAAGTCGATGGCGGCGGATTTGTCCCAGACGATGTAGCCCTTGCCGAGATTCATCGTAATGATGAAGACGAAGAACGGGTCGGTCATGGAGTAAAGGCAGCCGCCGAAATGCGTGCCGAAGAGGTTGCGGTTGTACCACTTGGCGCGCAGCTCGACCTCGAAGCGGGTGTGGTCCTCGCTGAACGATCGGACCTTGATGCCCATGCCGAGATAGGGCGGGTAGAGGTTGATTTTGCGGATCAGTTTGTTGAACTTGTCGTTTTTCATGGCGATTGCCCCTCACCCCGGCCCTCTCCCCCTCCTCTCCCGCGAGCGGGCGAGGGGAGAAAGTCAGAGCGCGGCGGCGGATCGGGTGCCCTGGTCGATGGCGCGCTTGGCGTCGAGTTCGGCGGCGACATCTGCGCCACCGATGAGGCTCACCGCCACGCCGGCCTTCTGCAGATCTTCGAGCAGGTCGCGGCGCGGTTCCTGGCCGGCGCACATGACGATGGTGTCGACGTCGAGCACTTTCGTTTCGTCGCCCAGGCGGATGTGCAGGCCGGCGTCGTCGATCTTCTCGTAGCTCACGCCCGCCAGCATCTTGACGTTGCGCCGCTTGAGGAGCGTGCGGCGGATCCAGCCGGTGGTCTTGGCGAGGCCGTCGCCGACCTTGCTGGTCTTGCGCTGCAAGAGCCAGACCTGGCGCGGCGGCGGTTCGTCCGAGGCTTTCTTCAGTCCGCCGCGCTCGGCGTAGGTGGCGTCGATGCCCCATTCGTTGCGGAAGTGGTCGATGTCCCACTGGGATTTCAGTTGGTCATCGTTCGTCTCGCCGCCGCCGTGGCTGAGCAGTTCGGCGACATCGAAACCGATACCGCCGGCGCCGACGATGGCGACCTTGCGGCCGACTTCGCGGCGGCCTTCAATCACATCGATGTAGCGCGCCACCTTGGGATGATCGCTGCCGGGCATGTCGGGCGCGCGCGGCGTGACGCCGGTGGCGAGGGCGACGTGGTCGTAGCCGCCCGCGGCGAGTTCGGCCGCCGTGGCGCGGTGGCTGACTTTCACCTTGACGCCGGTGACGTCGAGGCGGCGGCGGAAGTAGCGCAGCGTCTCGGCGAATTCCTCCTTGCCGGGAATGCGCTTCGCCAGGTTGAACTGGCCGCCGATGACGTCGGAGGCCTCGAACAGCGTGACATCGTGGCCGCGCTCGGCGGCGGTGGTGGCGAAGGCGAGGCCGGCCGGGCCGGCGCCGACGACGGCGATTCTCTTCGAGGCGGCGGCGTTGGCAATCACCAGCTCGGTCTCGTGGCAGGCGCGCGGATTGACCAGGCAGGAGCAGGTCTTGCGCTGGAAGATGTGGTCGAGGCAGGCCTGGTTGCAGGCGATGCAGGTGTTGATCTCGTCGGCGCGGCCGGCGGCGGCCTTGTTCACGAACTCGGCGTCGGCGAGGAAGGGCCGCGCCATCGACACCATGTCGGCGTCGCCGCGCGCCAGGACATCCTCGGCGACCTCAGGCGTGTTGATGCGGTTGGTGGTGATGAGCGGGATCTTCACCTCGCCCTTCATGCGCCGCGTCACCCAGGTGAAGGCCGCGCGCGGCACCATGGTGGCGATGGTCGGGATGCGCGCCTCGTGCCAGCCGATGCCGGTGTTGATGATGGTGGCGCCCGCCGCCTCGATGGCCTTGGCGAGCTGCACGACTTCCTCCCAGCTGCTGCCGTCCTCGACGAGGTCGAGCATCGACAGGCGGAAGATGATGATGAAGTTGGGGCCGACCTTCTCGCGCGTGCGGCGCACGATCTCCACGGCGAAGCGGATGCGGTTCTCGAAGGGGCCGCCCCATTCGTCGCTGCGGTGGTTGGTCTTCGGCGCGATGAACTGGTTGATGAGGTAGCCCTCGGAGCCCATGATCTCGACGCCGTCGTAGCCGGCCTTCTGCGCGAGGCGCGCGCAGCGTGCGTAGTCGGCGATGGTCTTCTTCACGCCCCAGCCGGTCAGCGCGCGCGGCGCGAAGGGGCTGATCGGCGACTTCAGCCGCGAGGCCGACACTGCCAGCGGATGGTAGGCGTAGCGCCCGGTGTGCAGGATCTGCAGACAGATCTTGCCGCCGGCCTTGTGCACGGCGTCGGTGACGATGCGGTGCTTGCCCACCTGCCAGGGAAAGGACAACTGCGAGGCCTTCGGCGCGCCGCGCCCGGCGAGGTTGGGCGCGAAGCCGCCGGTGACGATGAGGCCGGCCCCGCCCTTGGCGCGCTCGGCGAAGAAGGCCGCCATGCGCTGGAAGCCGTTGGATTCTTCCTCCAGGCCGGTGTGCATGGAGCCCATGAGCGTGCGGTTCTTCAGCGTGGTGAAGCCGAGGTCGAGGGGGGCGAGGAGGTGCGGGTATTGGGACATTTCTTTTCCTTAAAAGCCGAGTTGTCTGGCGGCGAGGTCCTTGAGGATTTCTTCGGCGCCACCACCGATCATCATCACTTTCACTTCGCGGTAGATGCGCTCGACGCGCACACCGCGCATGTAGCCGGAGCCGCCGAGGATCTGCACGGCGGCGTCGGCGCAGAACTGCATGGTGCGCGCGGCGGTGTTCTTGGCCATGGCGGTCTGCGCAATCAGACTGCCACCCTCTCCCCCTGCCCCTCTCCCGCGCGCGGGAGAGGGGAACAGCTCCCTCGCCCCGGCGGGGAGAGGGCTGGGGAGAGGGGGTGTCATCCAATCTCGCCGCCAGGTCGTCGAGCAGCGCGCGCGTGGCTTCGATGCGCTCGACCATGTCGACCAGCTTGTGGCGGATCACCTGGTGGCCGATGAGCGGCTGGCCGAAGGTCTTGCGGTCGCGCGCCCAGGCCACGGCGTCTTCGAGGCAGGCTTGTGCTGCACCGCAGGCCGAGGCCGCCAGCGTCAGACGCTCGCCGTTGAAGTTTCGCATGATAAGCGGAAACGCCTGGCCTTCGGCGCCGATGAGGTTGGCCGCCGGCACGCGGCAGTCGTCGAAATGCAGCTCGGCGGTGTCGGAGGCCCACCAGCCCATCTTCTTGAGTTCCGTGCGGGTGAAACCCGGGGTGTCGCGTTCGATGGCGAGCAGCGAGACGCCCGCCGCGCCCGGCCCGCCGGTGCGCACGGCGACGGTATACCAGTCGGCGCGCATGCCGGAGGTGATGAACATCTTGCTGCCGTTGACGACGTAGTGGTCACCCTCGCGCTTTGCGGTGGTGGCCAGCTGCGCCACGTCGGAGCCGGCGCCCGGCTCGGTCACCGCCAGCGCGCTGATCTTTTCGCCAGCGAGCACGCCGGGCAGCACGCGCGCCTTGAGTTCATTGGATGCGCCCGCCACCAGCGGCGGCAGGCCGATGGTGTGGCTCATCAGGCTGGCGCAGGTGCCGCCGCTGCCGGAACGGCCCATCTCCTCGGCGAGGATCATGCGGTAGAAATGGTCGGCCGGCGTGCCGCCGTATTCCTCCGGATAGCCGACGCCGAGCAGGCCCGCTTCGGCGGCTTTCGCATACAGCTCGCGCGGAAAGCCGCCGGCCTCGTCCCATTCTGCGGCGTGCGGAATGATTTCGCGTTCGACGAAGCGCCGCACGGTGGCGCGAAAGGCTTCGTGGTCGGGGGTGTAGTGGCGGGGGTTGGGGTGCGTGAGCATGGGCCCGTCCCCCAGAGGCTGGGTTGGGTTCCCCCGCGGGAATGCGCGCCTCCACTCGCGCCAGCAATCTTCCCGGCGCCACCTGCTCGCCGACGCCGCAAGTCAGTTCCGCCAGCACGCCGTCGCAGGGCGCGGTCAGGTGTGTTCCATCTTCATCGATTCGAGCACGATCAGGCCCTGCCCGCGCGTAACTCTGGCGCCGGCCGCGGCCAGCACGGCGACGATGCGGCCATTCATGGGCGGGGTGAGGCGGCCGCTGCCGGCAGCAGTTTCGCGTGATTGCGCCGGCTGCATGGTGAGGTTGGTAATGACGGCCTGCGCGCCATCGACGTCCAGGTGCAGGCGGCCGTCGGTGTCGAAAGCATGGCGCACATCGTGGATCAGGCCGGCGAAGGCGATGCGGCAGGTGTCACCTTCGGTTTCGATCAGTTCAACTTCGATGCTTGTCTCGCCGACGGTGGCTTGGAAGCGGCCCCTCACCCCGGCCCTCTCCCCGCTGGGGAGAGGGCCCCCCGGGGGTGAGGGGAAGGAAAGTCAGCCGCTGCGATACGGCGCGGTTACCGATGCCAAGCGTGAAATGCGTTGTAGCCGCGCCGCTGGAACGCCAGAAGGCCAGTTCAGGCTGCGGCAGGCGCGCGGCGCTGTGTTGCGCGAAGATCAGCGCGGCAGCGGCGAGAAGCTCCGTGCGCGGATCAGCACATCCGCCTGCGGCGTGAAGTGGGCGGCGATGAAATCCGTCGTGGCGCGGCCGGCGAAGAATTCGGGGTGTTCGAGGCAGCCGACGAGGAAAGCCTTGTTAGTCAAAAGGCCCAATGCCGTCGTCTCGCGCAGGGCGGCGATGAGTTTCTGCCGCGCCTCGTCGCGCGTGGCGCCGTGGGCGACGATCTTCGCCAGCAGCGGGTCATAGTGGGACGTGATCTCAGTGCCGCTGTCGACACCGGCGTCGACGCGCACGCTCGCCGGTTCGCGCCAGCGCAGCAGCGTGCCGGTCTGCGGCAGGAAGCCGGCATCGGGATTCTCGGCATACAGCCGCGCCTCGATGGCGTGACCGTCGAGACGCACGTCGGCTTGCGTGAGCGGCAGCGGCTCGCCGGCGGCGACGCGCAACTGCAAGTCGACGAGATCGAGGCCGGTAATCAGCTCCGTCACCGGATGCTCGACCTGCAGGCGCGTGTTCATCTCCATGAAGACGAAATCGCCTTCGCTGCCCAGCAGGAATTCGATGGTGCCGGCGCCGACGTAGCCGATCGCCCTGGCCGCCCGCACCGCCGCCTCGCCCATGCGGGCGCGGAGTTCAGGATTGACTGCGGGAGACGGCGCTTCCTCGATGACTTTCTGGTGGCGGCGCTGGATGGAGCAGTCGCGCTCGCCGAGGTGGATGACGTTCCCCTGCGTGTCGGCGAAGACCTGGACCTCGACGTGGCGCGGCGCCGTCAGCGCGAACTCGAGGATCAGCTCGCCGGAGCCGAAGGCCGACTGCGCCTCGGAACGCGCCGAGGTGAGCGCCGCCGGCAGTTCGGCAAAATCCGTGACGCGGCGCATGCCGCGCCCGCCGCCGCCCGCCGCCGCCTTGATCATCAGCGGCAGGCCGACCTTCTCCGCTTCCCGCATCAGCGTGGCGTCGGACTGGTCGGTGCCGTCGTAGCCCGGGATGCAGGGCACGCCGGCTTCGCGCATGCGCCGCTTGGCCGCGGCCTTGTTGCCCATCAGACGGATCGCTTCGGGCGGCGGGCCGATGAAGACGAGGCCGGCTTTCGCACAGGCCTCGGCGAAGTCGGCGTTCTCGGAGAGGAAGCCGTAGCCGGGATGCACGGCCTCAGCGCCGGTGGCCTTGGCGGCGGCGATGAGGCGTTCGATGTTCAGGTAGGAGTCGCGCGGCGGCGCGGCGCCAATTTCATAGGCCTCGTCGGCGAGGCGCGCATGCAGTGCGTGGCGGTCGGCGGCGGACACCACCGCCACCGTGCGGATGCCGCGCGCGCGGCAGCTGCGGATGATGCGGCAGGCGATCTCGCCGCGGTTGGCGATGAGGATTTTAGTGAACATCACGGTTCCTCCCCTCGCCCCGCGTGCGGGGAGAGGGCCAGGGTGAGGGGCAGCGGTCGGCCCACCCTCACCCCAACCCTCTCCCGCCAGCGGGAGAGGGGGAAAATTTCGCGGTTCATTTACGCCTTCCTCGGCAGCATGCCCATGTACTTGCTGATGATGCCGAGCATCACCTCGTCGGCGCCGCCGCCGATGGAGGAGAGGCGGATGTCGCGCAGGGCGCGCGAGACGTTGCTCTCCCACATGTAGCCCATGCCGCCCCAGAACTGCAGGCAGCCGTCGGCGACCTCGCGGCCGAGGCGTCCCGCCTTCAGCTTGGCCATCGAGGCCAGCAGGGTGACGTCCTCGCCGGCAACGAGGCGCGCGGCGGCGTCATGCACCAGCGCGCGCAGCGCCTCGACCTCTGTGCGCATTTCGGCGAGGCGGAAATGCACGTACTGGTTGTCGAGGATGGACTGGCCGAAGGCCTGGCGCTCGCGCGTGTAGGCGATGGTCTCGCGCAGGATACGGTCGAGCACCGTCCATTGCGCGGCGGCGAAGAGGCGCTCTTCCTGGAACTGCTGCATCTGGTAGGTGAAGCCCATGCCTTCCTCGCCGATGCGGTAGCGCTGCGGCACGCGCACCTCGTCGAAATAGAGCTGCGCCGTGTCGGAGGACCACATGCCGTGCTTCTTCAGCTTCTTCGCCACCGAGACGCCCCTGGTTTTCATCGGCACGCAGATGAGCGACTTGTTCTTGTGCGCGGCGCCCTCGGAGGTGTTGGCGAGCAGGCAGATCCAGTCGGACTGGGTGCCGCTGGTGATCCACATCTTGGTGCCGGTGATGACGTAATCGTCGCCATCTTTTTTGGCGAAGGTCTTGATCGAGGCGACGTCGGAGCCGGCGCCCGGCTCGGAGACGCCGATGCTGCACACCAGATCGCCGGCGATGCTCGGCGCGAGGAACTCGCGGCGCAACTCGTCGGAGCCGAAGCGCGCCAGGGCCGGCGTCGCCATGTCGGTCTGCACGCCGATGGCCATCGGCACGCCGCCGCAGCGCACGTCGCCGAGCGCCTCGACGAAGGCGAGCTGATAGGAGTAGTCGAGGCCCATGCCGCCGTATTCCTGCGGCTTGTTGATGCCGAGGAAACCGGCATCGCCCAGCTTCTTGAAGAGTTCGTGGGCGGGAAAGATCTCCGCCTCTTCCCAGGCGTCGACGTGGGGGTTGATCTCGCTCTCGATGAACTTCTTCACCGAGCGCTGCAGTTCGAGGTGTTCCTGGGTGTAGAGCATGGTTTCTCCTATCGTCGTCCTCGCGAAAGCGGGGACCCAGCCCCCCGGATCCGCTTTCCGGGTGCGTTGCAGGTTTTGCCTCATTTCAATGCCTCGCTACCGCGAACTGCACCGGGCGCAGCGTACGCGCATCGGCCTCGCGGCAGATGGAGAGCACGTAGGCCAATACCTTGCGCGTGTCGCGCGGGTCGATGATGCCGTCGTCGAGCAGGCGGCCGCTGGTGTAGAAGGCGGAGGACTGGCGCTCGAAGGTGTCGACGATCTGCTTTTCCAGCGCTTCCAGTTGCGCCTTGTCAGCCTCAGCGCCGCTGCGCTTCATTTTTGCCTCCATGACGAGGCGCATGGTCATCGCCGCCTGCTCGCCGCCCATCACCGAGGTCTTCGCGTTGGGCCAGGAGAAGGCGAAGCGCGGGCCGTAGGCGCGGCCGCACATGCCGTAGTTGCCGGCGCCGAAGGAGGCGCCGATGTGCAGGGTGATCTGCGGCACGGTGGCGTTGGCCACCGCCTGGATCATCTTGGCGCCGTGCTTGATCATGCCGGCCTGCTCGCTCGCCTTGCCGACGATGTAGCCGGTGGTGTTCTGCAGGTAGATGATCGGCGTGCCGGACTGGCAGCAGGCCTGGATGAAGTGCGAGGCCTTGGTGGCGCCGGCCGGGTCGATGGGGCCGTTGTTGCCGATGATTCCCACGGCGTGGCCGTCGAGGGCGGCGTGGCCGCACACCGTCGACACGCCGTAGCCCGCCTTGAAGTCGAGGAAATCCGAAGCGTCGACGATGCGGGCGATGACCTCGCGCACGTCGTAGGGTTTTTTCGTGTCGAGCGGCACCAGGCCGAGCAGTTCGTCGATGTCGCGCCGTGGTGCAGGAGCTGACTTTTGTTCTGGACGGATGTCGCGGTTCCAGTCGAGTTTCGCCAGCACCTCGCGCGCGAGGCGGATGCCGTCGGCGTCGTCTTCGGCGAGGTATTCGCACAAGCCGGAAACGGTTGCGTGCATCTCGGCACCGCCGAGTTCTTCCTCGCTGGCGTCCTCGCCGGTGGCGGCCTTGAGCAGCGCCTGGCCGGCGAGGAAGGCCTTCGCGCGGCCGCGCACCATCACCACGTAGTCCGACATGCCCGGCATGTAGGCGCCGCCGGCGGTGGAGGAACCATGCACCACCGTCACCACCGGGATGCCCGCGGCGGAGAGACGCGTCAGGCCGCAGAAGAGGCCACCGCCGTGGATGAAATCCTCGACGCGGTACTTGAGCAGGTTGGCGCCGGCCGATTCGACCAGGTGCAGGAAGGGCAGCTTGTTCTCGCGGGCGATGGCCACCACGCGCAGGATCTTCTCCAGCCCCATCGGCTGGATGGCGCCGGCGTCGATGCCGGAATCCGAGGCGGCGATCATGCAGCGCACGCCGGAGACAGTGCCGATGCCGGCGACGAGGCCGCCGCCGGGAATGGTCTTGGCCGGGTCGGGATTGTCGAGGCACCAGCCGGCGACGGTGGCAAGCTCGAGGAAGGGCGAGCCGGCATCGAGCGCACGCTCGACGCGTTCGCGCGGCAGCAGCTGCTTGCGCTTGTCGAAGACCGGCTTGGCCTTGGCCGAAGCGTCGCGCACGCGCTGCTCGAGGGCACGGAAGTCCGCGATCAATAGCAGCCAGGCGGCGCGGTTGGCGGCGAAGGCGGCAGACGAGGTGTCGAGGGTCGATTCGAGGATGGGCATGGCAGTGCGCTCGTTATCCCCTCTCCCCGTTTGCGGGGAGAGGGCTAGGGTGAGGGGCAATCGGCCGACCACCCTCACCCCTGCCCTCTCCCGCCAGCGGGAGAGGGGGAAAACCAGGACGGCGCGTTCTCACTCGTCCACCATGAACTTCGGCGGCGCATAGAGCGGGAAGCCGTTGTAGGCCTTCGCGCGCTTGTGCGGCACGAGCGGCCAGGTCGGCCGCGCGTTGAGCACGCCGCCGTCGATGCGGATGGTCGTGCCGGTGATGAAGGACGCCGCCTCGGAGAGCAGGAAGACGATGGCGGCCGACACTTCCGCCTCGGTGCCGAAGCGCTGCTGGGGAATCTTGGCCTTGAGCGTCTTCGCCCACTCCTGCACTTCCGGCGGATAGGTTTCGAAGCCGCTGGAGGCGATCCAGCCCGGCGCCACGGCATTCACGCGCACGCCGGAGGCCGCCCATTCGCAGGCGGCCGACTCGGTGAAGTTGAGCATGCCGGCGCGCGCCGCGCCCGAGTGCGCCATGCCGGGCATGCCGCCCCACATGTCGGCGATCATGTTCACCACCGCGCCGCCGTGCTGCTCCATCCAGCGCCGGTAGCATTCGCGCGCGACGAGGAAGCCGCCAGTGAGGTTGGTGCGCACCACCGCCTCCCAGCCCTTCAGCGAGATGTCGCGCAGCGGCGCGGGAAACTGCCCGCCGGCGTTGTTGACCAGGCCGTCGATGCGGCCGTGCGCCGCCAGCACGGCATCCACCGTGGCGCAGACTTGCTCCTCCTCACGGATGTCGCAGGCGTGGGTGGTGGCACTGCCGCCGGCCTCGGTGATCTCCTGGCGGACCTTGTCGAGCTTTTCCGGCTTGCGGCCGACCAGCGCGACCTGTGCGCCGAGGGCGGCCAGTTCGTGGGCGGTGCAGCGGCCGATGCCACTGCCGCCGCCGGTGACGACGATAACCTGGCCGGCAAAGAGTCCGGCGCGGAACACGGAGCGGTATTGCATGGTCTTCCTTATATTGGGATTCGAAGGCATGCCAACCAAGCAGTTGCTTGGTGGATTATGGCGGGGTGCGGGCCCAAGCGCAAGCCGTGTTGCGCGCCCCCGCACCCCGCCTTAGTATGGAGCGACCCCGACGGAGCATGACAATGAAAAAAACCCATCTGATTCTGGTAGCTCTGGTCACCCTCGCCGGCCCCGCGCTTACCGATCCAACCTTTGCCGGCGGCTCGAATTACAACACCGTTCCCGGCGCCCTGCCGCAGGTGCAGGGCAAGGTGACGGAATGGCCGGTGCCGACGCCGAAGTTCGCGCGCGACCCGGCGCCCGCCCCCGACGGCAACATCTACATCGCCGTCATGGCCGGCAACCGCATCGCGCGCTTCGACACGAAGACGAAAACCTTCAACGAGTGGGATCTGCCCGCCGGCGCGCGACCGCACGGCCTGCTCGTCGATGCGGAGGGCATCGTCTGGTACACCGGCAACGGCAATGGCACGATCGGCCGCCTCGATCCGAAGACGGGCAAGGTGACGGAGCATCGCGCGCCCTCCGGCGGCGATCCGCACACGCTTGTAATAGACGAAAAGGGCATCATCTGGTTCACCGTGCAGAACGGCCAGCGCATCGGCCGGCTCGACCGCGCCAGCGGACAGATCACCGAATACAAAACCTCGGGCAATCCCTACGGCCTGGCCATCGACAAAGGGTGGCGCCGTGTGGTTCTGCCGCCTCGGCGAGGAAAGCCTCGGGCGGCCTCGATCCGGCCACCGGCCAGATCACCCATCTTGAGACGGGCAGCGGCTCGCGCCCGCGCCGCATCGCCACGGCGCCCGACGGCATGTTGTGGGTGACGCTCTACGGCAACGGCAAGCTGATCAAGGTCGATCCGCAGGCGCGACGTATCGTCAAGGAATACGCCATGCCGGCCGGCCGCGGCGGCGGCCCCTACGCGGTGACGGTGGACGCCGCCGGCCGCGTCTGGGCCAACGAGATCGACACCGACACGGTGGCGCTGTTCGAGCCGAAGACGGAGGCCTTCCGCGTCATCACCCTGCCGTCGAAGAACACCGGCATCCGCAAGGCCATCGTCGACGCGCAGGGCCGCTACTGGTACATGGGATCGCACAACGGAAAACTGGGAATGATCGAATGAAGAAACTGCTTGCCCTGCTGCTTGGACTGCTCCTGCCGTTCGCGGCCTTCGCCGACGAGGCGCTGTTTGCCAAGCTGAAGGAAGGCGGCCACGTGCTGCTGCTGCGCCACGCCGCCACCGAACCCGGTCGAGGCGATCCGCCGAACTTCTTCATCGGCGACTGCAAGACGCAGCGCAACCTCTCCGAGACGGGACGCGAGGAGGCGCGCCGCATCGGGCGCATGCTGAAGTGGCGCGCCATCAAGGTGAGCGAAGTGCGATCCTCGCAATGGTGCCGCACGAAGGACACGGCCGAACTCGCCTTCGGCTTCCCGCCGATCCCGTGGGAGATGCTCAATTCGCTGCACCTCGACCCCGACCGCGCGGACGAGCGCACGCACGCCGTCACCGAGCTCATCAAGACGGTGCGCCCGCCGCAGAACCTGGCGCTGGTGACGCACAACTTCAACATCAAGGCGCTGACCGGCATTTCGCCCTCGACCGCCGAACTCATCGTGGTGCGCATGGAGGGCGGCAAGGTGAAGGTGGTCGGACGGATTCCGGTGCAATGAATCCTCGGAAAGGAGTTCCAGACATGCCACGCAAGACCCGCATCCACGCCGCCACCGCGCTGTGCATGCTGAGTGCTCTGGGCACATCGGCGCTCGCCGAGCCGGGGCCGCTGGCGAGCTACGACCCGCCGCTCGACCCGGCCTTCGCCAAGCTGATCGCCAGCGCCGACCTCGACGCCGGCGCGCGCTACTTCGACCGCAAGTGCGCGCAGTGCCACGACGGCCACAAGAGCGGCAGCAACTTCAAGGGACCGCACCTGTGGAACGTCATGGGGCGCATGGCCGCCACGCGCGAAGGCTTCGAGTTCTCGCCGGCCATGAAGGCGGTGAAGAAGAAATGGACCTACGCCACCCTGAACTATTTCCTCGAGGAGACGGCGCGCGCCGTGCCCGAGCGGGAGATGAACCTGGTCGGCATCACCGACGACGCCACCCGCGCCAATTTGATCGCCTACCTGCGCACGCTGGGCGATGCGCCGGCGGCACTGCCGTAATAAAGTAGCTGGGCCGGCCTGATTATCAAAGGCCGTTCTTCTTGAACCACGCCTGCATGCGCTTCCAGCCGTCTTCGGCCGGCTCCTTGCGGTAGCTCGGCCGGTAGTCGGCGTGGAAGGCGTGCGGGGCGTCGTCGTAGACGTGGATCTCGGACTTGCCGCCGGCCGCCTTCAGCTTGTCTTCCATGGCCCATATCGTATCGAGCGGAATGCCCTGGTCGGCGCCGCCGTAGAGGCCGAGCACCGGCGCTTTCAGTGCGGCGGCGAGTTCCGTCGGCTGCTTCGGCGTAAGGTCGCTGGCCTGGCCGACCAGGCGGCCGTACCAGGCGACGCCGGCCTTCAGCTGCGGGTTGTGCGCGGCGTACAGCCAGGTGATGCGGCCGCCCCAGCAGAAGCCGGTGATGCCGAGCCTCGCCGTGTCGCCGCCGCTGACTTTCGCCCAGGCGACGCAGGCATCGAGATCGCTCATCGCTTGCGCGTCGGGCACCTTGCCGACGATAGTGGTGAGGATGTCCTGGATGTTGGTCAGCTTGCGCGGGTCGCCGTGGCGGGCGAACAACTCCGGCGCAATGGCCAGGTAGCCCAGCTTGGCCAGGCGCCGGCAAACGTCGGCGATGTACTCGTGCACGCCGAAAATTTCCGAGACGACCAGGATCACTGGAAAGTTCGAGCCCGAAGCAGGCTGGGCGCGGTAGGCGACCATCTTGCCGTCGCTCACCTTGACCTTGACCTCACCGGCGGTGAGGCCCTGGGTGCCGGTGCTGATCGCCGTTTGCGCCTTCACCGGCTGCACGGCGAGGGCGAAGCCCGCGCCCAGCGCGGTGACGATGAAGCCACGGCGCGTGAAGGGAAGTTCGGGCATCAGGCTGTCGAAGTCGGCGGCCATTTCCTTGCTGCTCATGAGCTCTCCTTGTCTTCTGTCGGGGTGGGGTGCAGAGAAACGTTAAAATGCATGACGCGTTACATTCTTCAAGTATAAAGGAACAATCATGAGCACCCCGCCCATCAGCCGTTACCCCGTGCCCGAACTGAAGGACATCCCCGAGGACATCCGCACGCGCATCCTCGCCGTGCAGGAGAAGTCCGGCTTCGTGCCGAACGTCTTCCTCGCCCTTGCCCATCGCCCGGACGAGTTCCGCGCTTTCTTCGCCTACCACGATGCCATCATGGAAAAGGAAGGCGGTCTGACCAAGGCCGAGCGTGAGATGATCGTGGTCGCCACGTCGAATGCCAACCAGTGCCAGTACTGCGTGGTGGCGCACGGGGCGATCCTGCGCATCCGCGCCAAGAACCCGCTCGTCGCCGACCAGGTGGCGGTGAACTACCGCAAGGCCGACATCACGCCGAAGCAGAAGGCCATGCTGGACTTCGCCATGAAGGTGGCCTTCGAGGCCTACGCCATCAACGACGCCGACTTCGAAACGCTGCGCGGCCACGGCTTCGACGACGAGGACATCTGGGACATCGGCGCCATCTCGGCCTTCTTCGGCCTCTCCAACCGCATGGCCAACATGACCAGCATGCGCCCGAACGACGAGTTCTACCTGCTCGGGCGGATGCCGAAGAAATAGGTGTCGCGGTGAGCCTCGCCCCCTTCCGCTTCGCCGACCTGCGCCAGGAAAGCGACGGGCGGGACGAATTGCTCGCCGGGCTACTGGCGGAACGCGCCATGATTCCGCCGAAATACTTCTACGACGACCTCGGCTCGCGGCTCTTCGCGGCGATCTGCTGCCTTCCGGAATACGCGCTGACGCGCAGTGAGGCGCGCCTCTTTGCCGAGCACGGCAGCGACATCGCCCGCGCAACGGGGACGGGCCGGCTGATGGTCGACCTCGGCGCGGGCGACTGCGGCAAGGCGGCCGGCCTGTTCCCGCTGCTCGACCCGGCCGGCTACGTGGCGCTCGACATCTCCGCCGACTTCCTGCGCGATGCACTGGAGCGCCTGAGGCGGCGCTTCCCCGCCCTGCCGATGGCGGGCGTGGCCATCGACTTCACGCGCTCGCTGGACCTGCCCGAGTCCCTGCTGACGCCAGCCGGCGCGCCGCGGCTGTGGTTCTATCCGGGTTCGTCCATCGGCAACTTCGCTCCCGACGCAGCTCGCGAATTCCTCGCACGCATCGCCAGGGCCTGCATCGATGCGCCCGGCGGCGCCCTGCTGATCGGCGTCGACCTCGTCAAGGACAAGGCCGTGCTCGATGCGGCCTACGACGACGCACTGGGCGTCACCGCCGCCTTCAACCTGAATGTGCTGAACGTGGTGAACCGCCTGCTGCCTGCGGATTTCGACGTGGCCGACTGGCGCCACGTGGCCTTCTTCGACGCTGCGGCAAGCCGCATCGAAATGCATCTGGAGGCGCGGCGCGAGGTGACGGTGCGCCTGGACAAACTGACACGACAGTTCGCCGCCGGCGCGCGCATCCACACGGAGGATTCCTACAAGTGGACGGCGGCGGGATTCGCGGCGCTGCTCAATGAGGCGGGCTTCGCAAAGTTGAAGCAGTGGCAGGACGCCGACGGCGGCTTCGCGCTCTTCCTCGCCGAGCTGGTGTGATGCGCAGGTTCTCCCACGCCGAACTGCATGCCGCGCTGGACGACAGCCGCGCGCGCCTGCTGGCGATCTACGCGGAACTGCCGCCGGATCTCTGGCAGGCGGTGCCCTACGAGAAGATCATCAATCCACCGCGCTGGGAGATCGGCCACGTCGCCTGGTTCGCCGAGCGCTGGTGCCTGCGCCAGCAAGGGGATGGTCTGGCGGCATCGCGCCTGCTCGCCGACGGCGACCGCTGGTACGACTCCGGCCGCGTCGAGCATACGACGCGCTGGACGCTGGACCTGCCCGATCTGGCGGCGACCCGCGCCTATCTTGCCGGGGTGCTCGAGGCCACCCACGCCGCACTCGACGCCGGCGTGGTCGATGCGTATTTCTTCCAGCTTTCGCTTTACCACGAGGACATGCACCGCGAGGCACTTCACTACACGCTGCAGACGCTGGGCGTGCCGCTGCCTGCGGATGCGCGCATCGGGCGGGGTCCGTCGCCGTTGGGCGAAGGCGGAGAACTGCACTGTCCCGGCGGCGAGGCGATGATCGGCGCGCAACAGGACGCCGGCTTCGTCTTCGACAACGAGAAGTGGGCGCACACGGTAAAGCTGGCGCCCTTTGCCATCGACCGGCGACCGGTGAACAACGCGGAGTACCTGGCCTTCGTCGAAGACGGCGGCTATGCGCAACAAGAGTGGTGGAGCGCGGCAGGCCGGCAGTGGCTGGTCAGCACCGGCCGCAATGCGCCGCGATATTGGCGGCGCGGCGCACAGGGGTGGGAACGTCGTGTCTTCGATGCGTGGATGCCGCTTGTTTCCGCCGAACCCGTCTTTCATGTCAGCGCCTTCGAGGCCGAGGCCTGGTGCCGCTGGGCCGGGCGGCGCCTGCCGACGGAAGACGAGTGGGAATGCGCGTCGAAAGCATTCGGCGAGGCCTTCTCGCCGTGGGGCCATGTCTGGCAATGGACGGCCAGCCCCTTCGCGCCCTACGCGGGATTCACGCCGGATCCCTACGCGGACTACTCGCAGCCCTGGTTCCACACCCATCGCGCCGTGCGCGGCGGCTCTTTCGCCACGCCGTCGCGCTTGCTCGATCCGGTCTTCCGCAATTTCTACGAGCCGCAACGCGACGACATCTTCGTCGGTTTCCGCAGCGCACGCGACTTATAACTCAGGTAACGGCCGGCGCGGCGACGACCTCCGCCACCGGCACCGCATGCGCGACCCCGCCGGCGAAGTGGGCAATGGAATTGGCGTAGTAGGCCAGCACCGGCAGGTTCTCCGGCACGGCCTGGAAAAGGCCCTCGCTTTCCTCGACGACATGGCGCAGCGTCAGCATGCGCAGGCCGACGCCGATGGCGTAGTCCTGGTCCTGGCGCGGGATGTAGATGTGCGCGCCGCGGCGCTCCCAGTCGCGCAGCAGGATTAGGGCTGCCGACTTGATCTCGAGTTCCGTGCGCGCCTTGTCCGGGTCGGCACGGAACACCTGCGCCACCAGCGCCACCGGCACGACCGGAATGACGGCGCCAATGGCCTGCATCAGGTGGCGGCCCAGTTCCTCCACCTCACGGTGGCGGCTGTCTTCGTCGAGCGCGGGGAAATCCACGGCGTGCGCCGCAACGTACTGCCGCATCGATACCGGGCTGCCGAAATTCACGCAGGCATAGCCGAAGCGGTACCAGCTGCCGGTGAGCATCTGCCACAGGTTGCGCGCACCGAAAGTCAGCGTCACCGACACGGCGGAGAGCGTGCCGCGGCGCCGCCGGTGTTCCTCCAGCTTGAGCAGCTGGCTGCGGTCCTCCAGCACGCGGTCGTAGTTGAGGCCGACCGGAATGAACACCAGGTCGCGCTCGGCGTCGGCACGAAAGGATTTCACCATGTAGTCGAGCAGGCCGAAGCGCGGCTTGCGCAGGGCGCCATCGACGGTCAGCCCGCCCTCGGGAAACAGCGCCTGCGGCACGCCGGCCTCGGTGGCCATGGCTACGTAGCGCGCCAGCACGGTGCGGTAGAGCGGATCGCCGGAATTGCGCCGCACGAAGAAGGCGCCCATGGAACGGACCAGCGCCTGCAGCGGCCACACCCGCGCCCACTCGCCCACCGCATAGGACAGCGCCGTCTGCTCTGCGGCGAGGAAGGCCACCAGCACGTAGTCCATGTTGCTGCGGTGGTTCATGACGAACACCACGGTGGATTTCGGATCGACCTGCGCCAGGCCGGCCTCGTCGGCATAGCCGAGGCGCACGCGGTAGAGCAGGCGCGCCACGCTCTTCGCCAGCCAGTAGCCGATGCGGAAGTAGAGGTAGGCGTTGAAGGAAGGGACGATCTCGCGCGCATAGCGGTCGATGCGGCGGCGCACGTCGACGAGCGGCTCGCCGGTCTCGCGCGCGTGCGCCTCGGCGGCGGCCTGGATGCGCGGGTCGTGGAAGAGGCGGTCGATGAGCACCTCGCGCCGCGTCAGCTTGAACGACGGCAGCTCGATGCGCAATCGGGTGTTGAGCTCATCGATGACGGTGTTGATGCGGCGGCGGAAGAACCAGCGCATGCCCGGCGCCAGCAGTAGGACGCCGGCGGCCCAGGCGGCAAGCAGCGCCAGGATGACGAACAGCCACAGCGGGACACTGACGCTGGCGCTCATGCCTCCTCCATTACCCCCTCTCCCCAACCCTCTCCCCGGCGGGGAGAGGGAGTGGCGCTCCCCTCGCCCGCTTGCGGGAGAGGGGCCGGGGGAGAGGGCTACATCAGGACGATGTCGAACTGCTCCTGAGTGTAGCCCGTTTCAGCCTGCAGGGATATCGGCTTGCCGATGAAATCCGACAGCATGGCCAGCGCCTGCGACTCCTCGTCGAGGAACAGGTCGGTGACGGCCGGAGAGGCCAGCACGCGGTACTCGCGCGCGTCGAACTGGCGCGCCTCGCGCAGGAGCTCGCGCAGGACCTCATAGCACATGGTGCGCGCCGTCCTCACCTCGCCGCGCCCGCCGCAAGTCGGGCAGGGTTCGCACAGGACGTGGGCGAGCGATTCGCGCGTTCTTTTGCGAGTCATCTCCACCAGGCCGAGCGCGGTGAAGCCATTCACCGACATGCGCGTGTGGTCGCGCCCCAGCGCCTTGTTCAGTTCCCCCAGCACGGCGGCCTTGTGCTCCTCGCTCTCCATGTCGATGAAGTCGAGGATGATGATGCCGCCGAGGTTGCGCAGCCGGAGCTGGCGCGCGATGGTCTGCGCCGCCTCCAGGTTGGTCTTGAAGATGGTGTCGTCGAAGTTGCGCAGGCCGACGAAGCCGCCGGTGTTGACGTCGATGGTGGTCATCGCCTCGGTCTGGTCGATGATCAGGTAGCCGCCGGACTTGAGGTCGACGCGGCGCGCCAGTGCCTTTTCGATTTCGTCCTCAACGCCATGCAGGTCGAACAGCGGCCGCTCGCCGGTGTAGTGCTCCAGCAGCCCGACCAGCTGCGGCATGTATTCCTGTGCGAAGGCGGAGAGTTTCTGGAAATTTTCGCGCGAGTCGATGTGGATTCGCGCGGTCTCCGGCGTCACGAGGTCGCGCAGCAGGCGCTGGCCCAGCGTCAGATCCTGGTAGAGCAGCGCGGGCGGGCGAGCCGTGACTGCCGCGTTCTTCGCCTCGGCCCACATCTTGCGCAGGTAGGCGATGTCGTTGGCCAGCTCCTCGTCGCTGGCCTTCTCGGCCATGGTGCGCACGATAAAGCCGCCCGGCTCGTTGTCCGGCACGAGCTGCTGCAGCTTCTCGCGCAGCTGCACGCGCTCGGCCTCGCTCTCGATGCGCTGCGAGATGCCGATGTGCTTCTCCTGCGGCAGGTAGACGAGCAGCCGGCCGGCGATGCTGATCTGGGTGGACAGCCGCGCGCCCTTGGTGCCGATGGGGTCCTTCAGCACCTGCACGATGAGGTTCTGCCCCTCGGACAGGATCTTCTCGATGGGCTTGGGGCCGTCGCCGTTAGCCCTGTCTCCGCCATTGCTGCCATTGCCACCATGGCCATTCTGGCGCTGCTCCCAGATGTCGGCCACGTGCAGGAAGGCCGTGCGCTCCAGGCCGATGTCGATGAAGGCCGACTGCATGCCCGGCAGCACCCGCACGACGCGGCCGAGATAGACGTTGCCGACCAGGCCGCGCGAGGCGGTGCGCTCGATGTGCAGCTCCTGCACGACGCCGCCCTGCATGAGGGCGACGCGGGTTTCCTGCGGGGTGAAGTTGACGAGGAAATCCTCACTCATGGCGAGTAAAGTGTAGCAGGTCGCGGCTCAGCCCAGCGCGCGCGGCTCAGGAAGCGGCGTTCAGCCGCACGTAGAGCTTGGCGAGCAGGCGCTTGACCTGCTCCGAGGCGCGCACGTAGTCGCCATATTGCAGCAGGCGCCTCGCCTCCTCCTTCTTGCCGGCCTGGGCCGTCTCGACGATGCGCCCGGCGCACTGGTGAAAGAGGGCATGCTGTCCCTTCATCTCGCCGAAAGTCTCGATCGTGCCGAAGCGCTCGCCGCCGGGGCCGTAGATCCACTTGCCCAGCGGACACTGGTCGTCGCGGCAGATCACCTCGGCCTTGAGATCCTCGCTGCTGGTGCCGTCGATATAGCTCTCGAGGCGACCCTTCCATTTGATGTGCGCCTCGATGGCCGTCATGAAGTTGAGGCCGGCGACCACCTCCGTCGAGGCGTCCGCGGGCGGCTGGGCCGCTGCCTCGTTGCCCTGTCCCAGGATGCGCTTGAACCAGTTGAGCGCGCTCATGTTGTCTCCTTCTTATATTGGATAGCCGAAGCGTCGCAGAAGAAGGGCGGTTTCGTAAAGAGGCAATCCCATGATGCCGGTATAGGAACCTTTGATCTCCTCGATGAATATAGCGGCGCGTCCCTGGATGCCGTAGGCGCCGGCCTTGTCGAGCGGCTCGCCGCTGGCGACATAGCGGCGGATCTCCTCGTGCTCCAGCGCGCGGAAGCGCACTTCGCTGACGTTGAGCAGGGATTCCGTCCGCCCGTTTTCGCTGAGCGCCACGGCGGTCAGCACACGATGGGTGCGGCCCGACAGGTGCTGCAGGATCGCCACGGCATCGGCCTCGTGTTCCGGCTTGCCGATGACGTGGCCGTCGGTTTCCACCGTGGTGTCGGCGGCCAGGACGGGATGCGGGATCAGGTGCCGCTCGCGGATGCGACGCATGCCGGCCTGCGCCTTGGCCAGCGTCACGCGCACGACGTAATCCTCCGGGCTTTCCTGCGGCAGCACGGCTTCATCGACATCCGGGTCCTCGCGCGGAATGCCGCGGAACATCAGCAGCTCGAAGCGCACGCCGATCTGCGTCAGCAGTTCGCGCCGGCGCGGACTGCGGGAGGCAAGATAGATGCGGGGTCCAGAGAATCATGCTTGAACCTCATTGCCCCCTTTCCCGAGGAGGGGATGCGCCCCCGCTCCCTGTGTCCTCCGGTTTTCTTTGCGGTCCAAGATCATTCGCGATGGTAGGGGTGATTCTTCAGCAGGCTGGCGGCGCGGTACAGCGCCTCGGCCAGCACCACGCGCGCCAGCGCATGCGGCAGCGTCAGGCTGGACAGGCGCAGCGTTTCGTCCGCGGCGGACTTGAGATCCGGCGCCAGGCCATCGGGCCCGCCGATGACGAAGGCGACATCGTCGCCCGTTTCCATCCACTGGCGCAGCCGGGCGGCCAGTTGCTGCGTGGTGAGGTCCGCGCCGCGCTCGTCCAGCGCCACCCGCCGGCTGCGCGCCGGCAGTGCCGCACCGATGCGGCCCGCCTCGGCGGCCAACAGGGCTTCGGGCGGCTTGCCGCTGCTGCGCGGCTCGGCCTTGATCTCCTTGAGTTCGAGCGGCAGCTCGCGCGGCATGCGTCGGGCGAATTCCGCGAAGGCCTCGTCGGCCCAGCCCGGCATGCGCGTGCCGACGGCGACGATGGCAAGCTTCATCCGCCCTCAGCAGCGGCTTTCCTGCGCGCGGCGGGCTTGGCGGACCAGAGTTCTTCCAGGTTGTAGTAGCTGCGCACCGCCGGCTGCATGATGTGCACGACGATGTCGCCGAGATCGACGACGATCCAGTCGCCGGTCTCCTCCCCTTCCATGCCGATCACGCGTCCGCCGGCTTCGAGCACCTTGTTCTGCACGCTGCGTGCGAGAGACTTGGTCTGTCGCGCCGAATCCGCGCTGGCGATGATGATGCGATCGAACAGGGAGGAGATCTTGGTGGTGTTGATGACTTCGATGTCGCGCGCCTTGATATCCTCCAGCGCGCCGACGGCAATCTTCTGCAGTTTTTTAACGTCCATCAGGCATTCAGTACAAGTGATGTTGATCAATATACTCCCGCACGGGATCGGGAAGCAAATAGCGCACGCTCTGTCCCGTCGCCAGCCGCGCGCGCAGCAGGGAGGCGGATATGGCCAGCGGTGTCATGTCGAACTCGACGACCCGCCCGGCAGGGGCTGCCCGCAACGCGTCAGGATTGCGGCCCAGCCGGTCGGCGCAGACGTCTGCCAGCTCCGCCGGCAATTCGTCTGAAGAAAGCGCAAAACCCGGGCGCGATGCCACGCCGAGGTGCGCCAGCGCAAAGAGGTCGCGCCAGCGGTGCCAGGCGGCGAGTCCGAGAAAGGCGTCCGCACCCATCAGCAGCACCAGCGGGCGATCACCGGCTGCGGCACGCAGGCGCTCGAGCGTCGTCACGGTGTAGCTCGGCGCGGTCGACAGCGTTTCGGCATCGTCAACGGCGAAGGCGGGATTGCCGGCCACGGCCTGCCGCACCATTGCCAGGCGATGGGCTGCATCGACGCGCGGGACCAGCCGGTGCGGCGGCTGGCCGGCGGGAATCCAGCGCACTTCGGCCAGGTCGAGCGCCTCGCGCGCCTCCTCGGCGAGGCGCAGGTGGCCGTAATGTATCGGATCGAAAGTGCCGCCGAGCAGTCCGAGCGGGCGCATCTCAGCGCGCCCCCGGGGTGCCGCGACCGCGGCATGCGCGGGGATCGCCCATCTCAGGCGACCTCGTCGACCACATCGGCCGCTTCGGCCGTATGGACGAAGACGTCGCGATAGCTCACGTAGAAGCTGGCGAACAGCGTCGGCACGAAGACGAACAAAAGAGGCAGGGAAATCGCCACCGCGACCATGCGCAGCAGCGGTGCGGATAGCGCGCCGACAATGCCGAGCACGATGCCGGGCAGGATGGCGCTGATGAAGGCCACGCCCAGGCCATACAGCACGAAGGGGCGCCAGTTGCGCGCGCAGGCGATGAAGCTGAAGAACAGCGCCTTCACGGCCGGCATGTCTTCCCAGGCCGCCAGCAACGGGGCGAACCAGAAGGCCATGAGCAGGGGCACCATCAGGATCAGGGCGACCTGCAGGGCCAGCATCAGCTGGTCGCTCTCGATGAGATCGTCGGGCGGCTGTTGTCCGGCCATCATGATGGCCAGCAATGTCCCGCCGTCGACCAGGGCACTCCCCGCAAACACGGCGAGCGTGCCGGCGAGGTAGACCGCGCCGAGGGTGAGCAGGACCCTGCCGTTCTTCTGGAAGCCGGAGAACAGCAATCCGAATCCGTTGTCGACTCCGCGCTCGAGCGCCCGGCAGCCGTTCATGACGCCGACCGAGAGCGCCGGCACGCACAGGGGAGCGATCACCACGCCGATGAGCGGCACGAGATTGAGGAACACCAGCGTCAGCCAGTAGCCGAAAACCAGGAAGGTCAGCAACGCGGGATTGGTCCGGAACAGGCGGAAGCCCTCGATGATCCAGTTCCAGCCGCGGATGGCGGGGAGTTGTCGGGCTTGCATTCAGAATGCGGCGGCGCGACGCAAGGTCGCGGCCGCTCGGGAACAATTACTCGTATATCTCCACATACGACGCATAGACCGATCCCATCATCACCGGCACCATCACCAGCATGCCGAGGCCGAAGGGAATCATCGCGATGACGCAGAGCACCAGCAGGATCACGCCATAAACGAGGAAGGGCACGAAGTTCTTCAGGCAGGCGAAGAAGCTGGCCTTCATGGCCTCCAGCGGCGCGACGTTGTGGAACACCACCAGCGCCGGGGCGAACCAGACGGCCATCGCCAGGGGCACGAGCAGCGCCAGCATGACCAGCATGGCGAGGAAGAAGCCTCCCACGGCCATGCCCATGCCAGGGCCGTGGCCGACCATCCCGCCGGTCAGTGCGGCTCCGCCGCCGATCACGAAGACCAGCGCCATGATGATGGCCACGCCGACGAGGTAGAACACGCCGACCATGATGAGGTTGCCGGTATTCTGCTTGAAGCCGGCGAACAGGCTGTCGATGGCGATGTCGCCGCCATCAGTGAGCGACTTGCAGCCGAGCAGGATGCCGCCGGCGAACACCGGCATGAGGAAGTTCAACAGCAGCGAACCGACGACGGGGATGAAGCTGAGCACGACGGCGATCACCATCAGGATGACGGCGATGGCGATCCACACGCCGGGATTCTTGACGAACAGCTGCCAGCCCTGCTTGAGCCATTCGATGCTGCGGCCGGCATCGACGTTGCGGCCGGCCGGATCGAAGCTGCTTCCGCCCTGGTCCGAACTTCCACCCGAAACGAGAAACGGATTCTCTTCGCTCATGGCTGCCTCCCCTTTGTTGTTGCTTTCAGCTTGCTGCGTCTTGTCAGAAGGTGCCGATCACCCACATCGGCACGCGCAATCCGGAATCCATCGGCTCCTGGCGCGTCATGCGGCCGTCGCCCTTGTCGTCGACCAGGTAGTAGGGCACGCCGTGCGGCGGCGTCACCTTGACCATGTAGAGCCGTCCGTTGATGCGGTACTCCTCGACCTTGTCGTCGCCGCGCTTGATGATGGTCACCTGTGGTTCCAGGGCCGGATCGGGCTGGTAGCCCGGCGGGGGCGGGGGCGGCTCGGGCACCGGCTGCAGGTTGGCGGGACGGTCCTGCGCCGCAACGGGCAGGGCAAGGGCAAGCAGGCAAGCGAGAAGGAGGCGGCGCATGACTATATCCTAGGGAAATCCGTGGGGATTGTATCAGAGGTTCAGGAGCAGTTCGTGCTCGTGCGGCAGGGGCTCGAAGCCGCGTCTCTCATAGTGCTTGAAGATGGCGTCGACGACCTGCTCGGGCGCGTCGATCACCTGCAGCAGGTCGAGGTCCTCGGCCGCGATCATGCCCTCCGCCACGAGGCGCTCGCGGAACCAGTCGAGCAGCCCCTGCCAGTAGGCGGCATTCATCAGGATGAGGGGGATGCGCCGGCTCTTGCCGGTCTGGATCAGGGTAAGCGCCTCCATCAGTTCGTCGAGCGTGCCGAAGCCGCCCGGCAGCACCACGTAGGCGGCGGTGAACCTGACGAACATCACCTTGCGCGCGAAGAAATGGCGGAAGGTAAGCGAGATGTCCTGGAAGGCGTTGCTCTGCTGCTCCTGCGGCAGGCGGATGTTGAGGCCGACGCTGGGGCTCTTGCCGTGGAAGGCGCCCTTGCTCGCCGCCTCCATGATGCCCGGCCCGCCGCCGGAGATCACCGAGAAGCCGGCATCGGAGAGCAGGCGCGCCACCTTTTCCGCCTGAACGTAGTAGGGATGGTCTGGCGCAAGCCGGGCGCTGCCGAAGATGGAAACGGCGGGGCGGATCGGCGCGAGGCGCTCGGTGGCCTCGACGAACTCTGCCATAATGCCGAGCATGCGCCACGACTCGCGCGCAGTGGATGAGGCCGTATCGGCTTGCGTGTCGGCGAGATGGCGAAGTTTGTCCTGAGCGCTCATTGTTCAAGTTTCCGTTGCCGGCATACGCGCTGCGAGGCGGCGCCCGGTGACAAGTCCAAGTTCATTATGCCCACATTGCTGCTGGTCGACGGTTCCTCGTACCTCTACCGCGCCTTCCACGCCATGCCCGACCTGCGCAACAAGGCGGGCGAGCCGACGGGCGCGGTGTACGGGGTCATCAACATGCTACGCCGCCTGGGTAGCGACTTCAAGGCAGACTACCTCGCCTGCGTCTTCGACGCCAAGGGCAAGACCTTCCGCGACGACTGGTACCCGGATTACAAGGCGCAGCGGCCGCCCATGCCCGACGACCTCGTGCGCCAGATCGAACCGCTGCACGACTGCATCCGCGCGCTGGGCTGGCCGCTGCTCGCCATCGAGGGCGTCGAGGCCGACGACGTCATCGGCACGCTGACGCAGGAAGCCAGCCGCCAGGGCATCGCGTGCGTGGTGTCCACCGGCGACAAGGACCTGGCGCAACTGGTCAATGCCCACGTCAGGCTGGTCAACACCATGAGCAACGAGGTGCTCGATGAGGCCGGCGTGCTGGCCAAGTTCGGCGTCGCCCCCGCGCAGATCGTCGACTACTTCGCCCTGGTCGGCGACAGCGTGGACAACGTGCCGGGCGTGGAGAAGGTCGGGCCGAAGACGGCGGCGAAGTGGCTGCAGGAGTACGGCAGCCTCGACGACATCATCGCCCGTGCCGACGAGATCGGCGGCAAGGTGGGCGAGAACCTGCGCAAGCACCTGGATTTCCTGCCGCTCGGAAAAAAACTCGTCACAGTCGCCTGCGACCTCGAATTGCCGGTGCATGTCGCCGATCTCGCGCCGCAGCCGCCCGACAAGGCGCAACTTGCCGAGTTGTTCGCGCGCCTGGAGTTCAAGACCTGGCTGAGGGAAGTGCAAGGCGACACGCCTTCTCCCCCCGCGGGAGAGGGGGTTGCGGTGAGGGGGCAAGCGCCCGATCCGCAACCGCCCGGTGCGCACCGCGCCGGCTACGAAACCCTCCTGACCGAGGATCATCTCGATGCCTGGCTAGGCATCCTCGACTCCGCGCCGCTCGCCGCCTTCGACACCGAGACCACCAGCCTCGATCCCATGCAGGCGCGCCTGGTCGGCCTCTCCTTCGCCGTCGCTCCCGGCACGGCGGCCTACCTGCCGCTGGCGCACCGCTACGCCGGCGTGCCGCAGCAGCTGACTTTCGACACGACGCTGGCGAAGCTGAAACCCTGGCTGGAATCGCCGCGCCACGCCAAGGTCGGGCAGAACCTCAAGTACGACATGCACGTGCTGGCCAACCACGGCATCCGGCTGGCCGGCGTGGCACACGACACGCTGCTCGAATCCTACGTCGTCGAGTCCGACAAGGGCCACGACATGGACTCGCTCTCGGCGCGCCACCTCGGCATCACGACCATCAAGTACGATGAGGTCACCGGCAAAGGCGCCGGGCGCATCGGCTTCGACCAGGTCGACATCGCACGCGCCGCCGAGTACGCCGCCGAGGACGCCGACATCACCCTGCGCCTGCATCAGGCGCTGCACCCGCAGCTCGCGGAAGCGCCGCGCCTGGAGGCGCTCTACCGCGACATCGAAATGCCGGTGATGCAGATCCTCTTCCGCATGGAGCGCAACGGCGTGCTGGTCGACGCGCCGCTGCTGGAGCGGCAGGGCCAGCAGCTCGGCCTGCGCATGATGGAGATCGAGAAACAGGCGCATGAAGTGGCGAAGCAGCCCTTCAACCTGAATTCGCCCAAGCAGATCCAGGAGATCCTCTTCGAGCGCGAGAAGCTGCCGGTGCTGAAGAAGACGCCCTCCGGCGCGCCCTCTACCGACGAGGAAGTGCTGGCGCAACTCGCCCTCGACTACCCGCTGCCGAAGCTGATCCTCGACTACCGCGGCCTGGCCAAGCTCAAGAGCACCTATGCCGACAAGCTGCCGCGCGCCCTCGATCCGGCCACCGGCCGCGTGCACACCAACTACGCCCAGGCCGTGGCGGTGACCGGGCGGCTCGCCAGCTCCGATCCCAACCTGCAGAACATCCCCATCCGCAGCGAGGAGGGGCGCCGCATCCGCCAGGCCTTCGTCGCGCCGCCGGGGTCGAAGATCGTCTCCGCCGACTACTCGCAGATCGAGCTGCGCATCATGGCCCACCTCTCCGGCGACGCGGGCCTGCTCGACGCCTTCG
Source organism: Betaproteobacteria bacterium (assembly GCA_016703785.1). Taxonomy (GTDB): domain Bacteria; phylum Pseudomonadota; class Gammaproteobacteria; order Burkholderiales; family Rhodocyclaceae; genus Desulfobacillus. Next base: position 293,325 of record JADJBM010000032.1, on the reverse strand, counting down.
CGCAGGGCGAGGACATCCACCGCGCCACCGCCGCCGAGGTGTTCGGCACCACGCCCGCGGAAGTGACGAGCGAGCAGCGCCGCTACGCCAAGGTGATCAACTTCGGCCTCATCTACGGCATGTCGGCCTTCGGCCTGGCGCGCGAGCTCGGCCTCGAGCGCAGCGCGGCGGCGGCCTACATCGACCGCTACTTCGCCCGCTATCCCGGCGTGGCGAATTACATGGAAGCGACACGCCAGCTCGCCCGCGACAAGGGCTACGTCGAAACGGTGTTCGGCCGCCGGCTGTGGCTATCCGAGATCAGGAGTGCGAACGTCGGCCGCCGCCAGGCCGCCGAGCGCGCCGCCATCAACGCGCCCATGCAGGGCACCGCCGCCGACCTGATCAAGCTGGCGATGATCGCCGTGCAGCGCTGGCTGGATGCTCCGAAGGAAGGCTCCTCGGGGGGCGAGGCGCACATGAAGTCGCAATTGATCATGCAGGTGCACGACGAACTGGTGCTGGAAGTGCCGGAAGACGAGCTGGAATCAGTGCGGCAGGAACTGCCGAAGCTGATGGCCGACGTGGCGCAGCTCTCCGTGCCACTGCTGGCTGAAGTCGGAGTGGGTGCCAACTGGGATGAGGCCCATTGAAGCGATGGGCCAGATGCGAGACGAGGCGCACTGACGCCTGAAAGCGTCCGGGGAAAGTCAGTCCCTGGAGTACGGCGAAGCTCAGAGGTTCGCGCCGGTTTCGCCAACATCTGAACGCCTAGCCTGCGCCACGGGGCAGCCAGTCCAGAATGACATGTGGATTGTCTCCCAGAGATTCCTGAGGCACAATCTCGCCAAGGACACCGTAGTTGCGGTGTCCAAAACAGGGGTTATGGGCGTCTTCTGAACTCTTGCCGGCTGGCCGTACTTACTGTAATCAACTGTGAAGCCGGAACGTCATGTGGACATTTCAGAGCTCGGTGGTTTTCTGGGCCGCACTGGTCATCTTGCCGCTATTGACGAGCGTCGTATATTTCCGCGCCTCGCCTGCCTCCACATCACTGCCACAGCGAGTCGCGACCTCCGCGCACGGCCTCTGTATCGCGCTACTGCATCTCACTGCAGTCTTTATCGCAGCAGCACAGCTGCATGGAGACCAGAACGGGAAACCGTTCTTCATCCTGTGCCTGACCGCTGCCGCTCTCATTGCTTACTCGTTCTGGGCATATCGGGGAAACAAGGGCGTTCACTGGCTGCAGGCCATTAACATTTCCTGGCTGCTCGGCCTGTTCTTTTTTGGTGGCATGGCCGTCACGGGGCGATGGCTGTAAGCGCCGGCTGTATCCATAATGAACGGGGTCGCGCATATGTTGCTGCAGTTGTCCTGGCGAAGACTCTGACGGCCTGCTGAACGTGCTTTGACTTATCCACCATGATCCGTGCTGAGCTACAATGACTTTCCGAATGGGAGATCGCCCATGAATTTCAGCATCGAGTGTGAGCAGGAGATGGATGGCCGGTGGCTTGCGGAGGTGCCACAGCTTCCGGGTGTCTTGTGCTATGGCCTGACTGCCGAGGAGGCGATGGCCAAGGCCGAGGCGCTCACCCTTCGCGCCATCGCCGAGCAGCTCGAGCACGGCGAGTCGAAAGCCATCGATATACGCATATCCCTGCCACTGGCTGCATGAGCCAATGGCCTTCCACCAAGGCCAGGCGCGTGCTTGCCGCGTTGCAAGGCATCGGGTGGAAACTCAAGCGCCAATCCGGATCCCACCGCACCTTGGCCCGCGAAGGCTGGACCGACTTCGTCTTTGCATTTCATGACAGCGAAGAAATCGGGCCGCGCATGCTTGCCAGGATCGCCAAACACACGGGTCTTACGCCGGAAGATCTGTAGCAGTCCCCGCCGTAGGGCGGACCAGCTTTCCTCACACAGAAACACAGGTGCAGGCACCTTCGATACCGCACCTACCTGTCTTCACTTTCCCCGCGGGACGACTGGGAGATGAAACGCATCCAGGCGCCGCTTTCGATCGTTTTCAACGCCACCTTGCGGCCCTGGTAAAAGATTTCGATAGCCTGCCCTTCGGCGACGCGAAACAGTTCATTCTTTCCAATCGCAATGCTGACGGTCTTACCCCGGGACACATCGATGCGCTTGTCCTCGCCATCCTCCTGGTTTTTTTTCTTGAAGAGGACGGCGGGCTCCTTGCTGATGAGCAAGAAAAAACCTGCCGGCTTGGCCGGGTTCACCCCATGCACCGTCACCACCTCTTCCGCCTCCCCCGCAGGGCGCTCCGTTGCAGGCACCCTGACAACGCTGCCAACGGGCGCGTTTGCTTCGCCCGCAAAGGGGCTGGTGCGTTCGGCGGCCCCCCGGGCATCCTGCTGCCTGTCGCTTGCCGCCTGCGCGTTTGGGGCCGCTAGCGTTCCTCTCGCGGAAGTATCGGCCTCAGCCGCGACACTGACGACATCCGGCGCAACCGTTGCCTGATCCCGGCTCATCCACGCGGTCACGCCCGCGGCAACAACCAGCAGTGCGGCCACGACGAGCCTGCGCCCGCCCCCAAGGCGTGCCGCAAGCCTGCTTTCGTGGGTGGCGTATTCCCGGATCGGCGGCAGTTTCGGCGCATCGGCATGCGGTGCCAGCCCGGTCCGGTCCCCCGCCATCGGCAGCATGGGCGTCAGCAAGCCATCAACGACTGCGCCAGCATGGATGTCCATTTCCTTGTAGAAGGCATCCCCGACAACACTGGCGCCCTGCTGGATATCAATGGACTGCGACGCATGCAGCGGTCCGAGGACGCGGCCCCTGACGACGATGCGCGGAACGTCGATCGTGCCGGAAATGCTGCCTGTGCCATCCACCACAACCGCACCGGCCGCGTCATCGCGGCAGACAACGTCACCGAGGACATCCCCCTGGACACGTAGAAAGCCTGAGAAAGCAATATCGCCTTCCACGCGCATGCCGGCGCCTACCAGGGTGTCGGTGTTACCTTGGGAAGAAATCGCGCTGTTGCTTTTCACGGGCGAAGGATTCCCCTCTCTTCGTGAACCAAAAGCTTCAAGGCAGATCGCAGTACAGCCCGAAGCTCACGGGCATGATGCTAAACGGATTATGACAGTACTGCTCAGCCCTCTTCCAGCACGCTCAGCAAATACTTGCCATAGCCGCTGTTGTGCAGCGGCTCGGCGAGGCGGCGCAGCTGGGCGGCATCGATGTAGCCCATGCGGAAGGCGATCTCCTCGGGGGCGGCGATCTTCAGGCCCTGGCGCTTCTCGATGGTCTGCACGAAGTGCGAGGCCTCGATGAGGGATTCGTGCGTGCCGGTGTCGAGCCATGCGTGGCCGCGGCCCATCATGACGACATTGAGCTCGCCCTGCTCCAGATAGCGGCGGTTGACGTCGGTGATCTCCAGCTCGCCGCGCGGCGAGGGCTTCAGGCTGGCGGCGATGTCGCAAACCTTCTCGTCGTAGAAATAGAGGCCCGTCACGGCGTAGCGCGAGCGCGGGTTGGCCGGCTTTTCCTCGATGCTGACAGCGCGCCCGTCGGCGCCGAACTCGACGACGCCGTAGCGATGCGGGTCCTGCACGGGATAGGCGAAGACGGATGCGCCCTGCGTGCGCGCCACTGCGCCGCGCAGGTCGTTCTGCAAGTCGTGGCCGTGGAAGATGTTGTCGCCGAGCACCAGCGCGCTGGGGTCGCCGCCGATGAAGTCGCGGCCGATGAGGAAGGCCTGGGCGAGGCCTTCCGGCTTCGGCTGCTCGGCATAGCTGAGTGAGAGGCCCCAGCCCGCGCCGTCGCCGAGCAGTTGCGCGAAGCGCGGCAAATCCTGCGGCGTCGAGATGACCAGGATGTCGCGGATGCCCGCCAGCATGAGCGTCGCCAGCGGGTAGTAGATCATCGGCTTGTCGTAGATCGGCAGCATCTGCTTCGACACCGCCAGCGTCACCGGATAGAGCCGGGTGCCCGAGCCGCCGGCGAGGATGATGCCTTTCTCTTCGCAGTCATGACGTCCCTAATCTGAATAGTGTTGCGCGACCCAGTCGCGATAGGCGCCGCTGGCGACGCGGCTGGTCCATTCCTGGTGCTCGAGGTACCAGCGCACGGTCTTCTCGATGCCGGATTCGAAACTCTCCGCCGGCCGCCAGCCGAGCTCGCGCTCGAGCTTGTCGGCGTTCATGGCGTAGCGGCGGTCGTGGCCGGGGCGGTCCTTGACGTAGGTGATGAGTTTCTCGTGCGGCACCACCGGCGAGGCGGGATGCAGCCGGTCGAGCAGGCCGCACAGCGTCTTCACCACGGCGAGGTTGGTCATCTCGGCGCGCCCGCCGATGTTGTAGGTCTCGCCCAGGCGGCCGCGCGCCAGCACGGCGCGGATGGCGGAACAGTGGTCGCCGACGTAGAGCCAGTCGCGCACGTTGAGGCCGTCGCCGTAGATGGGCAGCGGCTTGCCGGCAATGGCGTTGAGGAGGATCAGCGGGATCAGCTTCTCGGGAAACTGGTAGGGACCGTAGTTGTTGGAGCAATTCGTCGTCAGCGTCGGCAGGCCGTAGGTGTGGTGATAGGCGCGCACCAGGTGGTCGGAGGCCGCCTTCGAGGCCGAGTAGGGGCTGTTCGGCTGGTAGGGATGCGTCTCGGCGAAAGCCGGATCGTCCAGGCCGAGCGAGCCGTACACCTCGTCGGTGGACACGTGCAGGAAGCGGAAGGCAGCCTTCGCTTCGCCCTCCAGCGCGGACCAGTGCGCGCGCGCCGCCTCGAGGAGGGTGAAGGTGCCGTTGATGTTGGTGCGGATGAACTCGGCCGGGCCGTGGATGGAGCGGTCGACATGGCTCTCGGCGGCGAAGTGCACGATGGCGCGCGGCTGATGGCGCCTGAGCAGTTCGCCCATCAGTTCGGCGTCGTTGATGTCGCCCTGCACGAAATGGTGGCGCGCATCGCCGGCGAGGCCGGCGAGGTTCTCCGCATTGCCGGCGTAGGTGAGCTTGTCGAGGTTGACAACCGGCTCGCCCACCTCGCGCAGCCAGTCGATGACGTAGTTGGAACCAATGAAGCCGGCGCCGCCGGTGACGAGAATCATTGCGGGATGTCCTCGAGGCAGAGTCGCAGGCCGTCGCGCCAGTCGGGCAACACGAGGCCGAAGCGATGTTGGAAGTTGTCGGTGTTCAGGCGCGAGTTGGCCGGGCGCGCGGCGGGCAGCGGGTAGTCGACCGTGGCGATCGGCGTCACGGTCTTGGCGCGCAGGCCGCTGCGGCCTTCAACGATGGCCGAGGCGAAGCCGTGCCAGCTCGTCTCGCCGGCGGCGGCGAGGTGGTACACCCCGCTTTCGAAGCAGCCTTCGCGCCGCTCCCGCATGGCCTGCTTCAGCGCATGGGCGGTCGCCTCGGCGATGAGCCGCGCCCAGGTGGGGGCGCCGACCTGGTCGGCGACGACGCGCAGCTCCTCGCGCTCCGCGGCGAGGCGCAGGATGGTGCGCAGGAAGTTGGCGCCGCGCGCAGCATAAATCCAGCAGGCGCGAAAGATCAGGTGATCGGCGCCGGATAGCTCGATGCCCGCCTCGCCCGCCAGCTTGCTGCGGCCATAGGCGCCCAGCGGGTTTGTTGGATCGCTCTCGACATAGGGCGCGGCCTTGCGGCCGTCGTACACGTAGTCGGTCGAATAATGGATGAGCAGAGTGCCGTGCCGCGCCGCCTCGTCCGCCAGCAGGGTGGGGGCGGCGGCATTGATGGCTTGCGCCTGCTCCGGCTCGCTCTCGGCCTTGTCGACCGCGGTGTAGGCGGCGGCATTGACGATGACGTCGGGCCGCATCTCGTCCAGCTTGCGCCGTACGGCCCCGGCGTCGGCGAGATCCAGTTCGGCATGGCCGAAAGCATGGATGCGGCCGAGCGGCAGCAGCGCCCGCTGCAGTTCCCAGCCGACCTGGCCGTTCTTGCCCGTGAGCAGGATGACTGGGGCGCCTTCCCCCCATCCCCCTTCCCGAGGCAGGGGGTGACGGGCGCTCATGGATACAGCTCCGCCACGGCGAACGGCACGCCCTTCCCGTCCTTGGCCGAGAGCGTCGGCGCGCCCTCGGTCGGCCAGGGGATCGCCAGCTCGGCATCGTTCCAGGCGATGCAGCGCTCATGCTCGGGCGCGTAGTAGTCGGTGGTCTTGTAGAGGAAGTCGGCCGAATCGGATATCACGAGGAAGCCGTGGGCGAGGCCCGGCGGGAGCCAGAACATGCGCTGGTTTTCGTCCGACAGCTCGACGCAGGCCACCTTGCCGAAGGTGGGTGAGCTGCGGCGGATGTCCACGGCGACGTCGAACACCGCGCCGCTGGCCACGCGCACCAGCTTGCCCTGCGGCTGCACCAATTGGTAATGCAGGCCGCGCAGCACGCCGCGCACGGAGCGGGAATGGTTGTCCTGCACGAAACCGGCGCGGATGCCGGCCGCCTCGGCCAGCACGCGCTGGTTGTAGCTCTCGAGGAAGAAGCCGCGCGCGTCGCCGAAGACCTTCGGCTCGAGGATCAGCGCATCGTGGATTTCTGTCTGGATGACGTTCATGGGCCGCATTTTAACCCGCGGTTGAGATATTCCACCCGCAAATCCTTCCGTCCAGGACCACCTTACTGACGGCGCCAAACTCGAAAGTGAAGCGCGGCCAGCGCTTCGGCGGCACTTCCAGCCAGTGGGCGAAGAGCACGCGCAGCACACCGCCGTGGGTGACGACGGCGGCGGCCGGCGCCTCGACCGCGCGCAACTCGTCGAAAAAGGACAGGGTGCGCGCCAGCATCTGCGCCGCCGATTCGCCGCCGGGCGGGGTGAAGTTGAGGATGTCGGCCACCCAGGCATCGAAAACCGCCTTGTCGATGTCCTCCCAGGGGCGCATCTCCCATTCGCCGAAATGCATCTCGACCAGGCGTTCGTCGAGTGTCGGCGCCGGCGAGAGGTGCTCGGCGACGCTGCGGCAGCGCTGGAGAGGGCTGGAGAAGACGGGAATATTCGCCGGCAGGTGCGTCCGCAGCCGTGCGGCGGACACGCCGGCGTCCCCGGCGAGGCCGATGTCGCTGCGGCCGTAGCAGGTGCCCTCGGGCACGTCCGGCTCGGGATGGCGGATCAGGAAAAGTTCCATGCGACGGCAAGAATACCAACGTAGGTCGCCAGCTCCGCACCCTGTTGTACGGCGCCGAGGCAGTCGCCGGTGTAACCGCCGATGCGCCGGACGAAGTAGCGCGCGGCGAGGAAAGTCGTCAGCGCCGCCAACAGCAGGCCGGCGAGCGCGGCTTCCCAGGGCAGCAAGGCCAGCGGGAGCAAGCCGAAAAATGCTGCCGCAGCCAGGCTGCCGGCGCCCATGCGCGTGGCAAGCGGCTTGGCGCGCGACGAGTCGTCGTCCCTGACGTAATCAAGCGCGTAGATCAGCGTCGTCGAACAGAAGCGCGAGGCGGCATGGGCGGCAACGATGGACGCCGCAATCCATTCGTCGGGCAGTTCGAGCAGAGCGTTGAATTTCGCCAGCAGCATCAGCGCGACGGCGAGGGCGCCGTAGCTGCCGATGCGCGAGTCCTTCATGATCGCCAGCACCTGCGGCCTGGTCCAGCCGCCGCCGAAGCCGTCAACGGCGTCAGCGAGACCGTCCTCGTGGAAAGCGCCGGTGACGAGCAGCGTCGCCGCCATGCTGAAGAGGAGGGCGATGGAGACCGGCAGGACGTAAGCCGTCAGACTGAAAGTCAGCCCCCCCAGTACGCCGACGAGGATGCCGACGAGCGGGAAGTAGCGCGCCGCGCGGTCGAGCGCCTCTTGCGAGTGCCCCACCCACGCCGGCACCGGCAGGCGCGTGAAGAAGCGCAGCGCGCCGAAGAAGGCTTCAGCTTCCTGCCTGAACATGTGTCAACTACCCCCTCACCCCTGCCCTCTCCCCCGGAACCGGGGGAGAGGGGACCTGTTCGCTCACGCCGGCCGACGCGAAGCTCGCCATCTCGTTGAGGAAGGCCGCCGCCGCGCGAACCAGCGGCCAGGCCAGCGCCGCGCCGGTGCCTTCGCCCAGACGCAGGTCCATGTCGAGCAGCGGCCGCGCGCCGAGGTGTTCGAGCTGCAAACGGTGGCCGCGTTCCTGCGAGCGGTGCGAGAAGACGCCGTACTGCAGCGTCGCCGGATGCAGCGTCGCCGCAACCAGCAGCGCGGAAGTGACGATGAAACCGTCGATGAGCAGCAGCATTTTCCGCTCGGCGGCGGCGAGCATGCCGCCGGCCAGCATGGCGATTTCAAAACCACCGAAATGCGCCAGGACGGAGCGTGGCGCGGGGTCGCCACGATACCGTTCTGCCGCCTGCCGCAGCAAAGTCAGCTTGCGCGACACGCCGGCATCGTCGAGGCCGGTGCCGCGGCCGACGCAGTCGTCAAGCGGAATGCCGGCGAGAAAGTGCGTGATGAGGGAAGCCGAAGCGGTGTTGCCGATGCCCATCTCGCCGAAGCCGATGACGTTGCAGCCGCATGCGTGAATGTCGGCGACGATCTGCGCGCCGCGCGCCATCGCCGTTTCGCACTGTGCGGCAGTCATGGCCGGGCCTTCGAGATAGCTCGCCGTGCCGTGGAGACTGACTTTCGCATCGACGAGGTTTTCACGCGGGCCGAAGTCATGCGCCACGCCGGCATCGACCACGACCAGTTCGATACCGTTGGCGCGGGCGAAGACGTTGATGGCGGCGCCGCCGGCAAGAAAGTTCTCCACCATCTGCCAGGTGACGTCCTGCGGATAGGCGGAGAGGCCGGCCCCGCTGGGGTCGGCGAGCGCGCCGTGGTCGCCAGCGCAGACGAGGATGTGCGGCTGCCGCAGTTCGGGCGTGAGCGTCTGCTGGATCAGGCCGATCTGCAGCGCCAGCGCCTCCAGCCGGCCGAGCGCACCGTGCGGCTTGGTCTTGCCGTCAATCTTCTGCTGCAGCGCGGAGCGGAGGGCGTCGTCGGGCGGGGCGATGTCGAATTTCATGCTGTTCCTTTCAGGTTTTCTGCGGTGTCTTGAGCGCCAGCGGCAGCCCGGCGGCGACGAAGGTCACGCGCTGGCAGGTGGCGGCGAAGTCCTGGTTGAGGCGGCCAGCCTCGTCACGGAAGCGGCGCGTCTCGGCGCCCAGCGGCACGATGCCGAGGCCGATTTCATTGGCGACGAAGATCACTTCTCCGGGCAGCGTCGGCAGCAGGTCGAGCAGGGCCTCGCGTTCGACGGCGAAATCGCCGTCGATGACGTTCACCAGCCACAACGTCAGGCAGTCGACGATCAGGCAACGCCCCGGCGCTGCCGCTTCGCGCAGTGCCGCCGCCAGTGCGCGTGGCGCCTCGACCACGCGCCACTCGGCCGGCCGCGCCGCGCGATGATGTGCGATGCGCTCGGCCATTTCGTCATCGCCCGCCGACCCCGTGACGACGACCGTCACCGACAGGCCGGATGCCGTTGCGCGTCGCTGCGCATAGGCGCTCTTGCCGGAGCGCGCGCCGCCGAGCACCAGTTCCTTCATCGCGGGAAATTTCCGTGGGTCATCGTACAATTCTGCCATGCGCACATTCTGCCTGATCGCCCTGCTCACCGCCGCGCCGGCGCTGGCCGAGATCGTCGTGCGCGACGACACCGGCCAGTCCGTGCGCCTGGCTCGGCCGGCACAGCGCATCGTCAGCCTCTCGCCGCACATCACCGAGAACCTCTTCGCCATCGGCGCCGGCGAACGCGTCGTCGGCACGGTGGATTTCAGCAACCATCCCGAAGCGGCAAAAGCCATTCCGCGCGTCGGCGGCTACGAGAAGGTCGACCTCGAGGCCGTGGCGGCGCTGCGGCCCGACCTCGTCATCGCCTGGGAGAGCGGCAACATCGCCTCGCATGTCGCCAAGCTGAAGGCCATCGGCCTGCCGGTGCTGCTCACCGACACCAAGCGCATCGAGGACGTGCCGGCCGACCTGGAGCGCCTGGGCGAACTGGCCGGCGCCCGCGACGACGCCCGGGCGGTCGCTGCGCAGTTCCGCAGCCGCCTCGCCGCGATGACCACCCGCTATTCGGCGCGTCCCAGGGTGCCCACCTTCTACCAAGTGTGGAACCAGCCGCTGATGACCGTCGGCGGCGGCCAGATCATTTCCGATGCGATCCATCTGTGCGGTGGCGAAAATGTTTTCGGCAGCCTCAGGCAGATGGCGGCGGCGGTGACGGTGGAAGCCGTGCTCGCCGCCAATCCGGAAGCCATCGTCGCCAGCGGCATGGACGAGGCGCGCCCCGAATGGCTGGACGACTGGCGCCGCTGGCCGGCGCTCACGGCCGTCGCCCGCAACAACCTGTTCTTCGTGCCGCCCGATCATCTGCAGCGCCACACGCCGCGCATCCTCGACGGCATCGAGCGGCTTTGCGTTCATCTCGAAACGGCCCGTTCGCGCCGCACCAGCCCTCCGCCGGGCCGTCCCAAGGAGGGCTGAAGCCAGCCACCGGAAGTCGCGCAGCGGCTGTATCGCCATCACCCCTTTCCGGGGGAAAGGGGCGGGGGGATAGGTCGTCATCTCAGTCCGGAACAAAATAGCGACGCTCGCCGTCGCGCATCTCGCGCAGCGGATGGCCGTACAGGCGCGACAGCGTCTCCACCGTCAGCACCGCCTCCGCCGGCCCCTCCAGCGTGCGCCCCTCGCCGAACAGCAGCAGCGCGCGGTCGGCATGGCGCAGGGCCAGGTTGATGTCGTGCAGCACCATGACGATGCCGACGCCGTCCTCGCGCGCGCGCCGCGAGAACAGCTCGAGCACGGCGATCTGGTGGTTGAGGTCGAGGTGGGCGAGCGGCTCGTCGAGGAGATACAGCCTGGGCTGCTGCGCCAGCAGCGCGGCGATGGCGAGGCGCTGGCGCTCGCCGCCGGAGAGCGTGTGCACCTCGCGCGCACTGAATCCCGCAAGATCCACCGCCGCCAGCGCCTCGCGTGCCAGGCGCGCGTCCTCGCGGCCCTCCCAGGCCCAACGCCCAAGATGCGGATGGCGGCCGATCAGCGCCGTCTCCAGCACCGTCGACTGGAAGGCATCGAGGTGGCCCTGTGGCAGCAGACCGCGCAACTGGGCGGCGCGGCGCGCGCCGAGCGCGGCGTATTCCCCGCCGCACAGTGAGATCGTGCCAGCCTCGGGCTCGCGCAGGCCGGCCAGCGTCGACAACAACGTGGTCTTGCCCGTGCCGTTGCGGCCGAGGATGGCGAGGCGCTGCCCTGCCTGCAGGTCGAAGCCGAGTCCGGCGGCGACGCACACCGTGCCGATATTGACCTCCAGGTCGCAAACGGAAAGCAAGGCGGTCATGACGCGCCTCCACGGGGACTGCGCGTCAGAAGATAGAGGAACACCGGCACGCCGATCAGCGCCGTCAGCACCCCGACCGGCAGCTGCTGCGGCGCGACGATGGTGCGCGCCAAGGTGTCGGCCAAAGTGAGCAGCACGCCGCCGGCCAGCGCCGCCGCCGGCAGCAGCACGCGCTGGTCGTTGCCGATGGCCAGGCGCACCAGGTGCGGCACGACGAGGCCGACGAAGCCGACCGCGCCGGTGGTCGTCACCGCCACCGCCGTGGCCATCGCGGCCAGCACGTAGACGCCGCCGCGCAGGCGCGCCACCGGCACACCGAGGGCGCGCGCCGTGAGGTCGCCGCGCGCCAGCAGGTTGAGGTCGCGCGAGAACGGCAGCGCAGCAAGCAGGCCGAGCGCCAGCATGAGCAGCGCCGGCGCAGGCGAGGCGGCGTGCGACAGGTCGCCCATAAGCCAGAAGAGCATGCCGCGCAGCTTGTTCTCGGGGGCGATGGAAAGGATGAGCGCCACCACCGCGCCGCAGCCGGCGGCAACGATGACGCCGGTGAGCAGCAGGCGCGTCTGCGTCCACGAGCCCTCGCCACGCGCCAGGCCGAACACCAGCAGGGTGGCGGCCAGCGCGCCGGAAAAAGCGCCGCCATGCACCAGCAGCGCCGGCAGGCCGAGCAGCATGGCGCCGAGCGCACCAACCGAGGCGCCGCCCGAGATGCCGAGCACGTAGGGGTCGGCCAGCGGGTTGCGCAGCAGCACCTGCATGAGTGCGCCGGCCAGCGCCAGCAGCGCGCCGCAGGCGAAGGCCGCCAGGGCGCGCGGCAGGCGAAGGCTGCGCACCACCTCCGCCGCCACGTCCGTCGTGTCGCCCAGGAGGGCGCGGCCGATGTCGACAGCGGAAACCGGCAGGCTGCCCGCCGCCAACGCAATGACCAGGCTCGCCAGCCCGAGCAGGGCCAGAAGCAGAATCACCAGCAGGGCACGGCGGCGAGTGGGCATGGTCGTCGACTAAAACTTTAACTCAGCGCTGACGTAGGCGTTGCGGCGGTCTTCCGGATAGGCGTTGAAGCTGGTGAACGTGCCATTGACGATGCCGTAGCTATAGTGCGCCTTGTCGAAGAGGTTGTTGATGCCGGCGGCCAAACGCCAATCGCCCATCTCGTGCGCCAGCTTGATGTCGGCGATGTTGTAGGACGGCATGCGGCGGAAGAGGTTGCGCTGGTCGTTGTCGTAGCGCTGGCGGCCGACATGGCTGAGCGCGAAAGTCAGTCGCGTGGACACGGCGAGCTTCCAGGCCAGCGTCAGTCCGGCGCGGTCGCGCGGCACCAGTGGCACCGCGTTGCCGCTGACGTCGAACCCGCCGTAGCTGCCCGAGCGGAATGTGGCTTCCGTGCGGGCATAGCGCCCGTTCAGCTCGACGCGCGTACCGAGCGGCACCGAGCCCTCCAGCTCGAGACCGCGGCGCCGCGTCGGCTCCAGGTTCGTGTTGCTGAAGGTGATGGCGTTGTAGTGCAGTTCGTTGTCCAGCAGGATGTCGAACAGGCTGGCACGGAAGGCGGTGCGCCCGGCGCGCCACTGCACGCCGAGCTCGCGATCCTTCGAGGTCTGCGGCTTGAGAAACGCCGCGCAGGGCGGGAAGAAGCAGCGGTTCTCGTCGATGTTGGCGACGCGGAAACTCGTGCCGAGCCGGCCGTAGGCCGACCAGCCGCCGCCCAGTTGCTGCTGCAGCGACAGTTCGCTCGCCGACAGCGTATCGCCCGCATCCTGCTTCGGCAGGGGCGTCAGGCTCTCCTTCTGCGACTGCTCGACGCGTTCGCGGCGCGCACCAACGGTCAGGCGCGTCGTCGGTGTCAGGCCGATTTCGTCGCGAACATAGAGGGCGCGGTTGTGCTGGCGACCCGTTTCGTCGCGGTTGCCGAAGCCGCTTACGGTGTCGTTGCCGTAGGACCATTCGCTCCAGTCGACACCAGCCGTGAGGCGGTTCGGCATGCCCGCCAGTGTCGCGCTCCAATGCAGGCGCGGCGAGACCATCGTCACATCCACATTGGCATCCTGGCGGCTGGTGAAGCCGAAGCCATAGTCGTAGAAATAGCGCGCGTCGCGGCGGCGCTGGCTGACGTCCGCCGCCAGCGTCACCTCGCCCAGGCGCTGCTCGCCGTAGAGGCCGACATTCCGGCTGCGCGAGTTGGCGTAATCGTTCGGCGTGGCCGTACCACGCGGATCGGTCTTCAGCTGCGCCTCGGTACGCGGGCCCGGCAGGCGGGCGCGCTGATTGTCTGAGCCGAAGCGCAGCGCGAGGATGCCGTCGCGGCCGGCATAGCGCCATTCGCCGGAAACAGTGTCCTGTTCGGCACGGTTGTTGTCGCGGTAGTTGTCGCTCTGCCGGCGCTGGACATTCAGATTCACGCCCCAGGCGCCGCTGCCGAAGCTGACGCGGCCGCGCAGGTCAGCCATGTCGTGGCTGCCCAGCGTGACAGACGCGTTACCGCCCGGCGCCATTGCCAGCGGCGAGCGTGTGATGATGTTGATGGTGCCGCCGGTGGCGCCGCCGCCGTAGAGCACGGCGCCGGCGCCGCGGAGGATCTCGATGCGCTCGATGCTGTCGAGCGGAATCGCCGAGATGCGCGCCGCCGCCAGCTCGTTCTCCGACAGACGCTGGCCGTTGACCAGCACCAGGGTGTTCTGGTCACCGGTCACGCCGAAACCCCTCAGATCGAGAGGCGAATCGGGCACGCCAAGAAAGTTGATGCGCGTATGCACGCCGCCCAGCTTGGACAGCACCTCAGAGACGTTGACGGCGGTACTCTCGCGGATCTGTTCGGCGCTGATGACCTGGATGGCAATGGGCTGCTCGAGCACAGGCGTGCCGATGCGGCTGGCGGTAACGACGACTTCCGCTTCGTCGTGGCTTTGCGCGTATGCGGAAAAAACGCTTGAAACGACTAGCGCGCAGACTGCGCGCCGGATGGCTGGATGCATGAATGGCTCCCTCTTCGCCGGCCTGCGTCCCCGCTGCCGGACAATGTCGATAAAACGGAAACGACGAGGGGGCTGGATCGGATCGGGCACGTACCCGGAGCCGGTGGCCGCACCCCCGCGGCGATTCCGAACTGGTTTGTCCGAGGCCGGTATCCGGGCTCGCAAGTCTTGATCCGCCGCCTTCCCGAGTTTTTACTCAGTGGCTGTATGTGGCGGACCCGCACTCGCTTACCGTTGCGGGGGCAGCTGAGGAATAGCCGAAATATATCGGCGCACCTCATTCCCGTTTAACCCGCCGGCGGAAAGCCGACGGAGCACCTGGAACAGGAGCCGCATGGCAAAAAGGCCACACGGCGAACCGGATTATAGCGACAAAGACGGCGATCGCCCTGCCGCAAAGGCACAAGAGCGCGCGGCGGGGTCACAAACAACATTCAAAAATCCACGTTATTGCTTGACGAGAAACTGCTTTTTAGATAGTTTGTCGCGATGGATCGGGATCTATTCGCACTCGAAGAGCGCATTGAGCAATTCATTTCGCTGTGCCAAACCCTGCGCATCGAAAATCAGGAACTGCGCACGCGCGTGGCCGGTCTCGAGGTCGAGCGCAACCGCCTCAATGAAAAAATCGAGATTGCCTGCACCCGCCTCGAATCCCTCGCGGAGCAGATCCCCGAATCATGAACAAGAAAGACGGCAACACCCTGGACATCGTCCTCATGGGGCGCGAATACCGCGTCGCCTGCGCGCCGGAAGAGCGCGAAGCGCTGCAAAGCGCGGTCGTCTTCGTGGACGAGAAGATGCGCGAACTGGGCGAAAAGACCAAATCCACCGGCGAGCGCCTGGCCGTCATGACAGCACTCAACCTCGCGCATGAACTGCTCTCCATCAAGCTGCCCGGCGGCTTTGACATGCAGGAGTTCCGGCGTAGAATCGGGGCCATGCAGACGCGGCTCGATGAAGCGCTGGCCAGCCAGGAACAGCTGTTCTAGCCACTCCAGATCCGGCGTCAAGAATTCCCCTGCAGTGTTCGCCAAGGCTTTACATTCCTTGAACCAATGACTTGGCATTGGCTGCGGACCAAAGCGTCACTTTTGTGAGCGTCCCCAGTTGTACGCAACTGCGCGGACGCACCTGCGGTGACCGGAAAGCGGCCACTCTGGACCTCAGGTTCAGGATGCCGGCCTAGCGGCACAGGCGGGGGACCCCACAGGTAACAAGCAAGCGCGGAATCTTCCGCGCTTTGTTTTTTGCAGAGTAAACATGCGTTATTGGCTGATGAAGTCCGAGCCCGAGGCCTACGGCATCGACGACCTTGCGCGCGACGGCGTCACTGCCTGGTGGGGTGTGCGCAACTACCAGGCGCGCAACTTCATGCGCGACCAGATGAAGGTCGGCGACCTGGGCTTCTTCTACCACTCGAATTGCGCCGAGCCGGGCATCGTCGGCATCGTCGAAGTGTGCGCTCCGGCCTACCCGGACGCCACCCAGTTCGACTGCAAGCACAAGTACTTCGACCCGAAATCCACCCCCGAGAATCCGCGCTGGCTGAATGTTGACATGAAACTGGTGAAGAAGACGCGCCTGGTCAGCCTGCTCGAGCTGCGCAGCCACAAACCGCTCGCCAACATGCGCACGCTGGCCAAGGGCAACCGGCTGTCCATCACACCTGTCGACCCGGCAGAGTGGAAGTTCATCACGACGCGGCTGATGAAGGAGGCCGCAAAATGAATTTCGATCCCTGGTGGCTGAGCTACCCGCTGCTGGGCGCCTTCGCCGGCTTCATCGCCGGTCTTTTCGGCGTCGGCGGCGGACTGACTTTGGTGCCAGTGCTATTCATGCTCTACACGGCGCAAGGTTTCCCGCTGGAACACACCATGCACCTGGCGCTGGGCACCTCTATGGCGACCATCGTGTTCACCTCGATCTCAAGCATGCGCGCCCACCACGCGCATGGCGCGGTGCGCTGGGAAATCGTACGCGGACTCACGCCGGGCCTGGTCATAGGCACGCTCGCCGGGGCGACACTGGCCAGCCAGATCCCAACGCGGCCGCTGGCAGTCATCTTCGTCTGCATCGTCTACTACGCCTCGGCGCAGATGATGCTCGACTTCAAGCCCAAGCCGCACCGGGCGATGCCGGGCATCGCCGGCATGCTCGCCGCGGGCGGGGTGATCGGCGTACTCTCCAGCCTGGTCTCGGCCGGCGGCGGCTTCATGTCGATCCCGTTCATGGTGTTCTGCAACGTGGTGATCCACCAGGCGGTGGGCACCTCGGCAGCGCTCGGTTTCCCCATTGCCGTGGCGGGCACCATCGGCTATGTCCTGGCCGGCTGGAACAGCGCCGGCCTGCCGGCCTACTCGTTCGGCTACGTCTATCTGCCGGGGCTGGTCGGCGTGGTGGCGGTGTCGATGCTGGTGGCGCCGCTAGGCGCAAAAACAGCGCACCGGCTGCCCGTCAAGCAGCTCAAGCGGGCCTTCGGCGGCTTCCTCGCCTTGCTGGGGACGAAGATGCTGCACGGTCTGCTAACAGGGTGACCGGCGAGCCGCCACCCGCCGGTCAAGATCGCCCTCAGGGCTTAAGATAGGCAAACCCTTCCTTCGACTGCAGGCGGCCAACTTCCGCAACGCCGGAAGGCACGATCTTCGCCTCCGGATGCACCTTGCTCTTGTCGATCTTGCGCCCTACCAGGGTGAAGTTGCAGACGCGGAATTCGACGCCCTTCATGGACAAATCGTCCACGGCGGCATCGTAGGGGTTCCCGTTCTTGTCCTTGGCGCCTTCGAGCAGGAAATCGATGCCCTTGAAGTGGGTGACGACGACGATTTTCGCCGTCGGGTCGGCACTCAGGTGATTGCGGATGTTGCGCAGGCCGTTGCTGGCCTGTTCCAGGCCTTCGTTGATATGGTAAATGACCTTGTTGGGCTCCTTTGCCTTTCCGGCCATGTCCCCTTGTCCGGTGGCGCAAGCAACAGCCGAAAACATCGCAAACAGGGCCAGCAGAAGCCGCTGTGCCAGACTGGTATGGGTCATTTCGCTTTCCTTTCGCAATGGTGCTTGCCGCTCATGGCCGGACTACGGTCCAGCCCTGCCTACTCTTTTCGATGATCTCGATGACGCCGGCCTGCACATAGCCGATCTTCGGGTGCATGTCGGCGTTGGTGAGTTTCTGGCCCTTCATCGTGTTCTGGCACATAATCACCTGCGCGCCGCTCGCCAGCGTGTCGTCGATGCGATTCGCCAGGGGCGAGTCGAACTTGAGCAGGCCCGAGGCGTAGCCGAAAACGACCAGCTCGACGTCAACGTTATCCTTGCCGTATTCGGCCTGGACGTTCTTGACGACATTCAGCGCCTGGTTCCAGGTCTTGGGGTCGCCGTCGCTCACCTGGATGACGACGCCCTGCTTGGCCGGTCCGGCCAGCGCCATGGGAGCGCCTGCAGACAGGATAGTGCTGGCAATTACAAGTTGCATGAATGCCCTGCGAATCATGATGTTGTCTCCTCTCACGGTGGGAATGAACGGCTTGCGCCAAGCCGCTGTGGTTGTATTTGATATCTGGCAGCGTATTAATATGACGGTCCCGGGCGCCTGTTTATTCCCGGCTGCAGAATCGGCAGCAACGCAATAAACCCTGTCTCTCTCATGGGTACCGATTGCGCCGATGGAATAAATCGTTTGGGCAATGCGTCCTACTGAAACAGGAGGGAAGCCAGATGAGGTTGTTGCAATCGAGGGCGCAGCGCGAGCTGGTGGACAAGATCGAGGCAAGCCGCGGCCGACTCTACCGCATGGCGTTTGCCTGGTGTCACGACGCAGTCCTGGCCGACGATCTCGCGCAGGAAACCCTGGCACACGGCCTTACCCGCATGGAGCAGTTGCGCGAATCCGAAAAATTGATGAGCTGGCTGTTCGCCATCCTCAACCGCTGCTGGATCGACCACCTGCGCGGCCGGCGTGACGACCTCGACGACGAAATGCTGGCCGAACTGCCCTCACCCCTGCCGGGGCCGGACAGTCACGCCGAGATGCAGGAAACGGTAAGCCGCGTGCGGGCCGCGGTGGCGGCACTGCCGGTGGGACAGTGCCAGGTGGTTACCCTGGTCGACCTGGAAGGATGCACTTACGCGGAGGTCGCCGACGCACTGGCGATCCCGATCGGCACGGTCATGAGCCGTCTCTGCCGCGCGCGCACTGCGCTGCGTAGCCTGCTCGAACCGGCCACGGCGCAGAAGCGCCTGAGGAGCGTGAAATGAACGAGACACGAGATTTTTCCGACGAACGCCTGAATGCGTTCATCGACAACGAGCTCGGCGCACAGGAAAGCGACGAGCTGCTCGCGGCGATAGCCGAGAATGCCGAACTCGGTCAGCGCCTGTGCGCGCTGCGTTCCACCAAGGAACTGGTGCGCCATGCCTATGGCCATCTGCCGCCGGCCCGCCGCATGCGTATTGGCCGCTTCCCCATGTGGCGTGGCGCGATGGCTGCGGGCGTGGCACTGGTCGTGGGTGTGCTGATCGGCTGGCAAGGGCATCAAGTGGCCGTCACCTCGCCCCCCGGGTCGGTGCTGGCTTGGGCAGGCGGCCTCTTTTCACGGCCCGCACCCACGCGCGTTCTGCTCCATCTCGACAGCTCGCTGCCGGAGCGCATGGAGGAGGCGCTCGACCTGGCCGAAGCCTATCTGGCCAAGGCCAGCAACGCCCGGGTGGAAATCGTGGTGAACAATTCAGGCCTCGATCTGCTGCGGGAGAAGTCCACGCCGCATGCGGCGCGCATCACCTCGCTTGCTTCACGCCATGAAATGCTGGCCTTCGTCGCCTGCGGCAATGCCATCTCGCGTTATCGCAATGCCGGCCTGGATGTCACGCTGGTGCCGGAGGCGCGGGTGGCAGGTACCGCTGTCGAACACGTGGTCGACCGCGTGCGCCAAGGCTGGACTTACCTGAAAATCTGACCAGGGCCCGGCTAGGCAGCAGCGAAGCCGATGCCGGAATACGCGGTCACCAGACATAGCGCGAGGAAGGCGGCCAACACCTTGGCCTTGTGCTTCCAGGGCGCAATGGTCTTGCTTGGTTCTCCTTGACGCATCTTCTGTCTCCTCAGCCGGACGGGCTTCTGACGCTCTGCGGCGCCGGTCCAGCAACCATACGCCATGCCAAACTCCTGGATCAACGAATTATTCAATGTTCGAATAAAACGAGTCAGCGGGCAAAACGTTGACGCAGCAGATTCTTCTGCACCTTGCCCATGGCATTGCGCGGCAGATCGTCCGCGAAATGCACGGCCTTCGGCACCTTGAAGCCGGCGATCTGGCCCTTCAGCGCAGCGATGATGCCTTCGGCGGAGAGGCCGGCGCCTTCCCTGCCGCGAACCACCACGGCAGTCACCGCCTCGCCGAAGTCCAGGTGCGGCAGGCCGATGACGGCGGATTCCGCCACACCGGGCAGGGCGTCGATGGCCTCTTCGATTTCCTTGGGATACACGTTGAGCCCGCCGGTGATGATGAGGTCCTTGTCGCGGCCGATGATGGCGAGGTAGCCGTCGGCGTCGAAGCGGCCCATGTCGCCGGTGCGGAAGAAGCCATCCGGCGTGAATTCCTCCCGCGTCTTCTCCGGCATCTGCCAGTAGCCGACGAAGACGTTGTCGCCGCGCACCTGGATGTGGCCGATCTCGCCGGCCGGCAGCGGGGCATCGCCTTCGCCCACCACGCGCACTTCGGTCCCCGGCAGGGGAAAGCCGACCGTGCCAACGCGCCGCTCGGCTTCCGGGGGGTTGGAAGTGAACATGCCGCCCTCGGTCATGCCGTAGCGCTCCAGGAGGACTTGGCCGGTGCGCGCACGGAACTCATCGAAAGTCTCCGGCAGCAGCGGCGCCGAACCGGAAATGAACAGCCGCATGTGCGCGACCGCCTCACGCGTCAGGCCCTTCTCCTGCAGCAGGCGCGCGTAGTAGGTCGGCACGCCCATGAAGACCGTGGCGTCCCGCATCAGCTGCAGCGCGCGCTGGGGATCGAATTTCGGCTCGAACAGCATGGGACTGCCGTTGAGCAGCGCACAGTGGGTGGCGACGAAAAGTCCGTGCACGTGGAAGATGGGCAGCATGTGCAGCAGCACGTCGCCGGGGCGAAAGCCCCAGTACTGGTGCAACACCAGCGCGTTGGCGGCGAGGTTGCGGTGGGTCAGCATCGCCCCCTTCGAGCGACCGGTCGTGCCGGAGGTATACAGGATGGCGGCCAGGTCGCTCCCGGCGGATTCCGCCGTGGCAAAGATCTCGGGCATCTCCGCCGCCTTCGCCGCCAGGCTGCCCTCGCCCCGCTCGCCGAGGTCATGCACCAGCGGCACACGCGCCGCCCAGGCCAGTTCCTGCGCCTCCTCCAGCTTTTCCGGCCGGCAGACGAAGAGGCCCGGCCTGGCGTCGCCGAGGAAGTACTCGACCTCGCCGCGCTGGTAGGCGGGATTGAGCGGCAGGAAGACGCCGCCAGCGCGCAGGCAGCCGAGGTACAGGTAGAGCGCCTCGGGCGACTTCTCCACCTGCGCGGCGACGCGGTCGCCCGGCTTGATGCCCGCCGCGACGAGCAGGCCGGCGTACCGGGCGGACTGACTTTCCAGTTCGCCATAGCTCACCCGCCGACCGTCGGGCAGGATCAGGCAGGGCGCATCGGGGTCGGTCGGGAAAGCCCGGGCCAACAGGGCATACAGGTTCTCGTTCATGGCTTCACTTCGACTGGTCGGGCAGCCACATGACGATCTCGGGAAAAAGCGCCAGCAGCACGATATAGAGTCCCATGATGACGATGAAGGGCATCACGCCGCGCACGATCTGGCGGAAGGTGATGTCGGGCGCGATGCCGTTGATGACGAAGAGGTTGAGGCCGACCGGCGGCGTGATCAGGCCCATTTCCATATTGATGGTGAGCACGATGCCGAACCAGATCGGATCGAAGCCGGCCGCCAGGATGCCCGGCATGATCACCGGCGTCACCATGAGGATGATGGCCACCGGCGGCAGGAAGCAGCCCAGCACCAGCAGCAGCACGTTCACCCAGAAGAGATAGGCCCATTTCGACATGCCGAGTCCGACCAGCCACTGCGCCATGCTCTGGGTGATGTGCAGGTAGCTCATCACGTAAGTGAACAGGAAGGCCATGGCGATGATCATCATGATCATGCAGGACTCCCGCGCCGTGCCGAGCAGGATCTCCTTGAGGTCGCGCCAGCGCCACACGCCGTAGATGACCACCACCAGGGCGAGGGCGCCGGCGGCGCCCACCCCGGCCACCTCGGAGGGCGTGCCCCAGCCGTCGTAGAGCGCCACCATCACCAGGGCGATGAGCAGGGCGAAAGGCAGCAGCCGCGGCAAGGTCTCCAGCCGCTGCCGCCAGGTGAAGAACTCGGCGCGCAGCAGTTCGCTCCCCGCCCGCCCGGCCTGCGCCGCCGCTTTCTCGCGCACGGCCGAGAACATCACCCACAGGGCGAACACCAGCGCGAGCAGGATGCCGGGAACGACGCCGGCGATGAACAGCTTGCCGATCGACTGCTCGGTGATGATGCCGTAGATGATGAGGGTCAGCGAAGGCGGGATGAGAATGCCGAGCGTGCCGCCCGCCGCGATGAGGCCGGCGGCCAGTTCTTCCGAATAGCCGCGCTTGCGCATTTCCGGGATGCCCATGCCGCCCATGGCGGCGCAAGTGGCCGGACTGGAACCGCACATGGCGGCGAACACCGAGCAGCCGAAGATGTTGGCCACGCCCAGGCTGCCCGGCATCTTGTAGAGCCAGCGGTGGGCTGCTTCGTAGAGGTCCGCCGCCGCACGGGTCTTGCCAATGGCCGCTCCCATGAAGATGAACAGGGGGATGGTGAGCAGGGTGAAGTTGTTCAGTTCGCTGTACAGCGTCTCGGTAATGTTCTCCAGATTGTTGGCCGGCATGAGGGCGAACATGAAGGCCAGGGCCACGCCGCCCAGCGCAAACGCGATGGGCATGCCGGAGAAGAGCAGCAGCAGCGCCGCACCCAGATACATCAGGCCGATTTCAAGCACGCCCATGGCGTCCTCCCGTCAGGAGCGACGCCAGCCGCGCATCCACGATCTGCACCAGGTATTGCAGGGTCAGCAGCGTCATGCCCAGCGCGATGAAACCGAAGGGGATCCACAATTTCGGCCCCCAGGTGGAATTGCTCACCCACCCCTCGCTCCAGGCCAGCGCGGCGAATCGCCAGGCATTGACGGCGACGAAGCCGCACAGGCCAGCGGCCCCCAGGTCGGCGAACAGCAGACGCCAACGGTTCAGGCCGGCCGGCAGCACGGCATCGATGATGTCGATATTGACGTGAGCCCGTGCCGCCAGGGTATAGGCCGCCGCCAGGAAGGTCGAGGCGATCAGCATGAGAATGCACAGTTCCAGCGCCCAATCGCTCGGCGAACCGAGGAAGTAGCGGGCCAGCACTTCCCCGGTGAGCACGATGGCCGATCCGACCACCAGCAGGCCGGATGCATAGCCCATCCACAGGTTGAGGCGGGCGAGCGCGCCGGAGAACGCCCGCCACAGGAATCGCGCCGTCACACTCACTTCACTGAGACGGCCATGTCGAGCAGTTTCTTGCCGTTCGGGATCCTTTCCTCGAAGTCCTTCCACGCCGAGGCCCGCGCGATTTCGCGCCATTTGGCGAAGGCCGCTTCGTTCATGTCGTGCACGACATCGCCGGCCTGGGAATAGACGGTGGCCAGCCTCTGGTCGTCCGCGCGGGCGGACTCCATGCCGAATTTCTCCAGGCTCGCGCCCACTTCCAGCACGATCTTCTGCTGCTCGGGCGTGAGCTTGTCGAAGCTCGCCTTCGACATCATGATCGGCTCGAACATGAACCAGAAGGTCTTGTCGCGCGCGGTGGTGACGTGCTTGGCATGCTCATGCAGCCGGAAGGAAATGAGCGAGGTGCTCGACGTGAGGGCCGCATCCAGCACGCCCGACTGCATTGCGCTGTAGATCTCGCTCGAGGGCACGTTCGTCGGCGAAGCGCCGGCGGCCTTGAGCAACATGTCCATTTCCTTGCTGCCGCCGCGGAACTTCAGCCCTTTCACGTCCTCCGGGTTGATGATGGGCTTGCCGCGCGAGGCGATGCCGCCGGCCTGCCACACCCAGGTGATGATCTTGACGCCCTTCTCTTCGACGATGCGCGTGAGCTCGGCGCCGATCGGCGCATCCTTCCAGCGCAGGCCCTGCTCGTAACTCGTCACCAGCGCGGGCATCAGGCCGATGTTGAGTTCCGGCACCCGCCCGCCGGCATAGGCCAGAGGATAGAGGGACATGTCCAGAGATCCGTTCGCCATCGCGCCCCACTGCTCCACCGGCTTGACGAGGGAGCCGCCGGGGTAGATCTCGAACTTGAGCTGGCCGTTGGTGCGCTTCTCCACCTCCTGGGCGAACTTGCGCACCATGCGGTCGCGGAAATCGCCTTCGTCGATGGTGCCGCCCGGGAATTGATGGGAAATCTTCAGCGTCCTGGCCTGCTGTGCCAGGGCCGGCAGGGCGATCAGGGCCGCAGCCAGGGCGAGGGTCTTTATGACGGTGCGTCGCATGGTTCTCCTCCAGAGGGTCGTTATGGAAATTGCCGGCCTATCGTTTTAACCAGTTGCGCACCGCCGACACGGCGGCAACCTTTCCTGCCGAGACGAACGCTTCGACGTTTTCCTCGATGGCATCCGGATCGTAAAGATAATTCACCATCAGTCCGCAGGACTGCTTCATGCCCTTGCCGCTGGTGTCGGCAAGCCAGTTGAGCCGCTCGATGCGCGCGCCGTTGCCCAAGTGAAAGCGGGCCACCGGGTCGAGCGGCAGACCGTCCTGCTTGGCTTCCAGCAGATAGTGGGCGGCAAGGCGGAAAACGGGATCTCGCAGTTTTCTCGCCAGGGTCGCATCGCCGCGCCAGTCGCCCGCAAGCAGGGCCGCGGCATCGATGGACAGGCGGCTCGCCGCCACGGCTGCTGGATTGTGCGCCACCCACTCCGCCAGCTGCGGGACCGGCGACAGGGTGGCGAAGGTCTTCAGGCGCGGATGGTCGCGTTTCAGGTCGTCGATCACGCGCTTGAGCAGGAAATTGCCGAACGACACGCCGCGCAAGCCGCGTTGCGTATTCGAGATCGAGTAGAAGATCGCCGTATCGGCGCGCTGCGCGTCGAACACCGGCGCGGATTCGTCCAGCAGCGCCTGGATGTTGTCGGCCAGCCGGTCGGTCAGCGCCACCTCGACGAAGATGAGCGGCTCCATCGGCATGCGCGGATGGAAGAAGGCATAGCAGCGCCGATCAGAATCGAGGCGGTTCTTCAGGTCGGTCCAGGAGCGGATCTCATGCACCGCTTCATAGTCGATCAGCTTTTCCAGCAGCGCCGCCGGCGCATTCCAGGTGATGCGGGACAGTTCCAGGAAGCCAACGTCGAACCATGCATTCAGGCGCGACTCGAGTTCGCGGTCGAGCACGGCCAGCTCCGGGTCGTTTTTCAGGTGGCGCAACAGGTCGGCGCGCATGTCCACCAGGAACTTCACCCCCTGCGGCAGGGCATTGAACTGCGTCAGGATGCGGATGCGCGAGGAACGCATGGCGCCGCGCAGATCGGCTTCCGCATCCCATTGGCCGGGCGTTCCCACGGCGGCCTGATAGGTCCGGTGCGCAGCGTCCACCGCTGCGGGATCCGGGCCGAAATCCAGGGCGATGCGGCGCAGGAATTCATGCCGGCCGGCGTCGCTCAGACCGAGATAGGTTTCGCCCAGCCTGGCGGCGCGGATGCGAGCCGAGACTTCGCCGCCCGTGCCGTCGGCGCACTCGCGCAGTTGCTGGCGCAGGAGAGCAAGCTGCTTGCCGTTCAGCGGCGCTCGCTCGCGCCTGCCGCCGACCATGCTCTTCATGCGATCGAGAATGCCTTCCGCCATGTCAGTGGCGCCCGGCCGGCCGAAGCCACTGACGCGCCCCCTTGGGGGGCAGCGAGCAACGCGAGCGTGGGGGCTGTTTCATCTCAGGCCGCCTCCTGCCGGGCGGCCATGCTGCGCAGCGCGACCAGTTGCGCCAGCAGGTGGTTCTTCATGATTTCTTCGGCTGCAGCGGCATCGCGGCGACGCAGGGCGTCCATCAGCGCGCGATGCTCCGCGAGGGATTCCTGCTGCCGACCTTCCAGCTTGAGCGAACGATGCCGCGACAGCCGCAGCAGTCGACGCAGGTCGCCGATCATGTGCTGCAGCCAGCGGTTGCCCGCCAGTTCCTGCAACGCGTCGTGAAAAACGTAATTCACCTCGTAATAGCGATCGACATCATGGCCGGCAGCGTGCTTTTCGAGTTTCTCGTGCAGGGCGGCGAGCCGCTTCAAGTCGTCCGCGGTTGCCTTGATGGCCACCTCATGGGCAACCCGGCCTTCCAGCATGGCCATGATGGGGAAAATTTCTTCCAGGTCACCTGGCGTCAGTTCGGCCACGAAGCAGCCTCGTCGCGGCTTGATATGCACGAACCCTTCCGCAGAGAGAATTTTCAGGGCTTCGCGCAACGGTGTGCGGCTGATGCCCAGATCCATGGCGAGGGCTGCCTCATCCAGTCTCTGCCCCGGAGCGAGGGCGTGGCTGATGATCCGTTTTTTCAGGAGATCCACAGCTTGCTGGCACAGAGATGACTTGTTAATCATTGAAGTTAAACGTCTACCATACTTGTATGCGTTATTTTGTATACAAGCTAGGAGGTTTGACGGGCTTCGTCAAGCTGCGCCGCAGCAAGCGGCTATTTGCCGGTGAATCTCGGGGAACGCTTCTCGAGGAAGGCCGCCAGGCCTTCGCGGTAATCCTCGCTGTCGAGGAAGGCGAAACTGGCCTTGGTCTCCTCGAAAGTCAGTCCCTGCGGCACGGCGGTGAGCCTGCGCACCAGCTGCTTGTGCGCTCGCGCGGCAAGTGGCGCCCCGGCGGCAATGCGATGCGCCGTGGCGTAGGCTTCCGTCTCGACTGCTTCGTCGGCGACGACGCGCGTCACCAGGCCTTTCCCGTACGCTTCGTCCGCGCCGAGGATGCGCCCTTCGAGCAGCAGCTCCAGCGCCACCGCCGGCCCGGCCAACGCCAGCAGGCCGGACAGTTCGCCCGGCGCCATGGAGAAACCGAGCTTGTTAATCGGCGCGCCAAAGCGCGCCGAGCGGCCGCAGATGCGCAGGTCGCACTGGCCGGCGATCTCCAGCCCGCCGCCGATGCAGGCCCCCTGGATGAGTGCCACCGTCGGGTGCCGGCAGTCGCGCACGGCATTGAGCGCGCCGGCGACCCATTCCTCATGGTAGGTCAGCGCCTTCTCCAGCGTGTCGCGCTGGGTAAGGAATTCCTCGATGTCGCCGCCGGCGGCGAAGGCCTTGTCGCCGGCACCGCGCAGCACCACGCAGCGCAAGGTGTCGTCGCCGGAAAGCGCGGTCATCACCTCGCGCAGGCGCCGCCACATGGCAGCATTGACGGCATTCAGCTTGGCCGGGTTGTTCAGCGTGACGGTGGCGATGGCCCCGTCGCGGGAAAGGAGAATTTCTTCAGCCATGGCCGATATGCTCCCCTCTCCCGCTCGCGGGAGAGGGGCTGGGGGAGAGGGCGGCCGCCTGCATTTTCGCCAGCGCAGCGCGTCCCGACAGCAGGTGCGCATGCATCAGCGCTTCGGCCGAGGCCGCATCGCGTTCGCGGATTGCAGCAAGGATGTGTCGGTGCTCCTCCAGCGACTGCTTCAGGCGCCCGTCCAGACGCAGCGAATCGCGGCGCGTCAGCTTCAGCACCTTGCGCAGGTCGTCGATGACCTGCTTCACCCAGCGGTTGCCGGACAGTTCCTGCACGGCTTCGTGGAAGGCGTGGTTGGCCTCGAAGAAGCCGTTGATGTCGCCCTTCGCCGCCTGGCGCTCGAGCTTCTCGTGCAATGCTTCCAGGCGTTTCAGGTCGGCCGGCGTCGCCTTCTGCGTCGCCTCGAAGGCGCAGCGCCCCTCGAGCAGGGCCATCAGCGGAAAGATGTCGTCGAGGTCATGTTCCGCCAACTGGGTGACATAGCAGCCGCGGCGCGGCTTCAGCGTCACCAGGCCTTCGGAGGCCAGCACCTTGAGCGCCTCGCGAAGCGGTGTGCGGCTGATGCCGTACTGCTCGGCCAGGGCCTGCTCGTCGACCCAGGCGCCCGGCGCCAATTCATGCGAGAAGATGCGCTGGCGCAGGCGCTCGGCGACCTCCTGGTAGAGGGCGGGCTGGGCAATACTGCTTGGACTCATTGAATTGTCGCCAGGGCGATTGTGATTGGATCTCTTGCATTCATAATTATGGATAATGTATTATGCGAACCAATGGATGTCAAGCCCGTGCTGTATTCCTGCCCGGGACGAGGCTATCCTGCCGAAAACGCCGGCTCAAGACACAAGAAAGGTCAAGCCATGGACGCGAAGCTGCCCGACTCATCCAACCTCGCCGCCTGGGAAAAGGCCGCCGCCAAGTCGGCGCCGGACGGCGACGTTTCCGCCCTCAACTGGGTGACGCCGGAAGGCATCACCGTCAAGCCGCTGTATACGAAGCGCGACACAGAGGGGCTGTCGCACGCCGACACCCTGCCTGGTTTCGAGCCCTACCTGCGCGGCCCGCAGGCCACCATGTATGCCGTGCGGCCGTGGACCATTCGCCAGTACGCCGGCTTCTCCACCGCCGAGGAATCCAACGCCTTCTACCGCCGCGCGCTGGCCGGCGGCGGCCAGGGCATCTCGGTCGCCTTCGACCTCGCCACCCACCGCGGCTACGACTCCGACCACCCGCGCGTCACCGGCGACGTCGGCAAGGCCGGCGTGGCGATCGATTCCGTCGAGGACATGAAGATCCTCTTCGACAGCATCCCGCTCGACAAGATCAGCGTCTCGATGACCATGAACGGTGCCGTGCTGCCGGTGCTGGCCGGCTACATCGTCGCCGCCGAGGAGCAGGGCGTGGCGCAGGAGAAGCTCTCCGGCACCATCCAGAACGACATCCTCAAAGAGTTCATGGTGCGCAACACCTACATCTACCCGCCGGCGCCGTCGATGCGCATCATCGCCGACATCATCGAGTACACGGCGACGCACATGCCGAAGTTCAACTCGATCTCCATCTCCGGCTACCACATGCAGGAAGCCGGCGCGACGCAAGCGCTGGAGCTGGCCCTCACGCTGGCCGACGGCAAGGAATACGTGAAGACGGCCCTCGCCAAGGGCATGGACGTGGACGCCTTCGCCGGACGGCTGTCCTTCTTCTTCGCCATCGGCATGAACTTCTACCTCGAAGTGGCCAAGCTGCGCGCGGCGCGCCTGCTGTGGTGGCGCATCATGAAGAAGTTCGCGCCGAAGAACCCGAAGTCGCTGATGCTGCGCACCCACTGCCAGACTTCCGGCTGGTCGCTCACCGAGCAGGATCCCTACAACAACGTCGTGCGCACCGCCATCGAGGCCATGGCGGCGGTGTTCGGCGGCACGCAGTCGCTGCACACCAACTCGCTCGACGAAGCCATCGCCCTGCCCACCGATTTCTCGGCGCGCATCGCCCGCAACACCCAGCTCATCATCCAGGAGGAGACGCACATCACCAATGTGGTCGACCCCTGGGCGGGCAGCTACATGATGGAGAAGCTGACGCAGGACATGGCCGACACCGCCTGGGCCATCATCGAGGAGGTGGAAGCCATGGGCGGGATGACCAAGGCCGTCGAGTCCGGCTGGGCCAAGCTGAAGATCGAATCCTGCGCCGCCGAGAAGCAGGCGCGCATCGACGCCGGCAAGGATGTCATCGTCGGCGTGAACAAGTACCGCCTCGACAAGGAAGACCCGGTCGACATCCGCGAGATCGACAACAGTGCCGTGCGCGAGGCGCAGATCGCCCGGCTGAAGAAGATTCGCGCCAGTCGCGACGGCACGGCCGTGCAGCAGGCGCTCGACGCGCTAACGCAAGCTGCGAAGACCGGCAAGGGCAACGTGCTCGACCTCGCCGTCAAGGCGGTGCGCCTGCGCGCCACCGTCGGCGAGATTTCCGACGCGCTGGAAAAAGAGTGGGGGCGCTTCCGCGCCACCAACCAGGCCATCTCCGGCGTGTACGGCGCCGCCTTCGAGCACGACTGGGAATGGCAGGAAATCAAGCAGGACATCGAGGCCTTCGACGCCGCCGAGGGGCGCCGCCCGCGCGTCATGATCGCCAAGCTCGGCCAGGACGGCCACGACCGCGGCGCCAAGGTCGTCGCCACGGCGCTGGCCGACCTCGGCTTCGACATCGACATCGGCCCGCTCTTCCAGACGCCGGAGGAAGCCGCGCGCCAGGCCATCGAGAACGACTGCCACGCCGTCGGCGTGTCGACCCTCGCCGCCGGCCACAAGACGCTGGTGCCGGCGCTGGTGAAAGCACTGAAGGACCAGGGCGCGGACGACATCATCGTCTTCGTCGGCGGCGTCATCCCGGCGCAGGACTACGACTTCCTGCACAAGGCCGGCGCGGCGGGCATTTTCGGCCCCGGCACGCCGATCCCGGCCTGCGCCAAGCAGGTGCTGGCGGCGATCAGAAAAACCCATGCTTCGGCCTGATCCGTAACGTATTGACAACGTACATACGCTGATCTAAGCTGGAAATGGACTTTGAGTTCGAGCTTCAGGGCATCCGTTTCGTCGCCAACCAGGAAAAGGCACGGCGAAATCCCGCGAAGCATCAGGGCGTAACGTTAGAGCAGGCGGCGCAGGCGTTCTTCGATCCCTTCCTGCGTGTAGTCGATGCCGACCGGAATGAGGAGGCGCGGGATGCCGTCATCGGCATGGATGCCTCGTCGCGGCTGCTGTTCGTTGTCCATAT
This sequence comes from Betaproteobacteria bacterium, assembly GCA_016703785.1. Classification (GTDB taxonomy): domain Bacteria; phylum Pseudomonadota; class Gammaproteobacteria; order Burkholderiales; family Rhodocyclaceae; genus Desulfobacillus. Next base: position 263,282 of record JADJBM010000032.1, on the reverse strand, counting down.
CCAGCAGGAGGATGACCGCATCCGCCTGATTTCGGCCCGCAAGGCGACCCGAGAGGAAAGGAATCTGTATGAAAACGGCTGATCTGAAAAAACGGCTGAAGCGCGAGCGCCCCATGGCAGCGGTCACGCTGCGCATGCCGGAAGATGTCATTGAAGACCTGAAGCGCATCGCACCGATGCTCGGTTTTTCCGGCTATCAACCCCTGATGCGCGCCTACATCGGCCAAGGCCTGCGAATCGATCTGGAAAAGCTGGATTCCGCGCCCATCGCCCGACTGATCGAGAACCTGAAGGCACAGGGCATTCCGGAAGAGGCGTTGGCAAAAGCAGTTGCCGGAATCGCCAATTAACTGCATCGAACTCCACGCATGAACGACACCGCCGCCGGCCAGGTGCTGCTTGCCGCCTTCGACCAGCAACTGGTCGAAGGCGTGCTGGCGCGCCAGCCGCGCGCGCTGGGAAAGGCCATCACGCTGGTCGAGTCTTCGCGGCGCGACCATCAGGCGCGGGCGGAAGCCGTGCTGGCGGCGCTGCTGCCGCACACCGGCGCAGCCATTCGCGTTGGCATATCCGGCGCGCCGGGCGCGGGCAAGTCCACCTTCATCGAGGTTCTGGGCCTGCATCTGATCGGGCGCGGCCATCGCGTGGCGGTGCTGGCGGTCGACCCCTCGAGCACGATTTCCGGCGGCTCCATCCTCGGCGACAAGACGCGCATGGAGAAGCTGTCGACCCATGCGCATGCCTTCATCCGCCCGTCGCCCTCGGGCGGCAGTCTGGGCGGCGTGGCGGAAAAAACGCGCGAGGCGATGCTGGTGTGCGAGGCGGCCGGCTTCGACGTCATCATCGTCGAGACAGTGGGCGTCGGCCAGAGTGAGACGACTGTTGCCGGCATGGTGGACGCCTTCGTCCTGCTGCAACTGCCGAACGCCGGCGACGACCTGCAGGCGATCAAGAAGGGCATCGTCGAGCTGGCCGACCTCGTCGTCATCAACAAGGCCGACATCGACCCCAAGGCAGCCGCGTTCGCCAAGCACCACTTCGAGGGCGCGCTCTCCCTGCTGCGCGCCACGACAGCCGCCTGGCGGCCGACGGTGCTGACGATCAGCGCGCAAACCGGCCAGGGCATCGAGGCGTTCTGGCGCGAGATCGAGCGCCATCGCCTGGCAATGGAGGCAAGCGGCGAACTGGCGGCCAAGCGCCGGCGCCAGGCCATCGACTGGATGTGGACCCTGATCGACGGCGAACTGCGCAACCGCTTCAGGCACCACGAAGGTGTGAAGCGCGACCTGGACAAAGTCAGCCGCGCCGTCACGGCGGGAAGCATGACCCCGGCCGCCGCGGCACACCGATTGCTCAACCATCTGCAGGACAAGCATTAGTTTTCACCGGAGGCTCTATGCACGACATCATTCGACAGCTGGACGAGAAACGTGCGGCGGCCCGCCTCGGCGGCGGGCAGAAACGCATCGACGCGCAACACGCCAAGGGCAAGCTCACTGCGCGCGAGCGCATCGAGCTGCTGCTCGATCCCGATTCCTTCGAGGAATGGGACATGTTCAAGGAACACCGCTGCACCGACTTCGGCATGGAGAAGCAGACCGTGCCGGGCGACGGCGTGGTGACCGGCTACGGCACCATCAACGGCCGCCTGGTGTTCCTCTTCAGCCAGGACTTCACGGTGTTCGGCGGCGCACTCTCGGAGGCGCACGCCGAGAAGATCTGCAAGGTGATGGACCACGCCATGAAGGCCGGCGCGCCAGTGATCGGGCTCAACGACTCCGGCGGCGCGCGCATCCAGGAGGGCGTCGCCTCGCTCGGCGGCTACGCCGATGTGTTCCAGCGCAACGTGCTGGCCTCCGGCGTGGTGCCGCAAATCTCGATGATCATGGGCCCCTGCGCCGGCGGCGCGGTGTACTCGCCGGCCATGACCGATTTCATCTTCATGGTGAAGGATTCCTCCTACATGTTCGTCACCGGCCCGGAAGTGGTGAAGACGGTGACGCACGAGGAGGTCACCGCCGAGGAGCTGGGCGGTGCGGTCACGCACAACACCAAGTCGGGCGTCGCCGACCTCGCCTTCGAGAACGATGTCGAGGCGCTGATGATGTTGCGCCGGCTGGTCTCCTTCCTGCCCTCGAACAACCGCGAGAAGCCGCCGGTGGTGCCCACCGAAGACCCTTCCGAGCGCATCGAGATGTCGCTCGACACCCTGGTGCCGGACAATCCGAACAAGCCCTACGACATCAAGGAACTCATCGTCAAGACGGTGGACGAGGGCGACTTCTTCGAGCTGCAGCCGGAGTACGCCAAGAACATCGTCATCGGTTTCGGCCGCATGGCCGGGCAGACGGTGGGCATCGTCGCCAACCAGCCGCTGGTGCTGGCCGGCTGCCTCGACATCAAGAGCTCGATCAAGGGCGCGCGCTTCGTGCGTTTCTGCGACGCCTTCAACATCCCGGTGGTGACCTTCGTGGACGTGCCCGGCTTCATGCCCGGCACCTCGCAGGAATACGGCGGCATCATCAAGCATGGGGCGAAACTCCTCTACGCCTACGCCGAGTGCACCGTGCCGAAGGTGACGGTGATCACGCGCAAGGCCTACGGCGGCGCCTACGACGTGATGAGCTCGAAGCACCTGCGCGGCGACGTGAACTTCGCCTGGCCCTCGGCAGAGATCGCCGTGATGGGCCCGAAGGGCGCGGTGGAGATCATCTTCCGCGAGGAGAAGAGCGATCCGGCGAAGATCGCCGCGCGCACCGAGGAATACAAGGCCAAGTTCGCCAACCCCTTCGTCGCCGGCGCACGCGGCTTCATCGACGACGTCATCCTGCCGCACGAGACGCGCAAGCGCATCTGCCGCTCGCTGGCGATGCTGAAGGAAAAGAAGCTGGAAAACCCGTGGCGCAAGCACGGCAACATTCCGCTCTGAGCGCCGGGGAGAAAAGCATGTTCAAGAAAATTCTGATTGCCAACCGCGGCGAGATCGCCTGCCGCGTCATCAAGACCGCCCGCAAGATGGGCATCCAGACCGTTGCCGTCTATTCCGAGGCCGACGTGGATTCGCGCCATGTCGAGCTGGCGGACGAGGCCGTCTGCATCGGCCCGCCGCCCTCGAAGGAATCCTACCTCGTCGCCGACAAGATCATCGCCGCCTGCAAGGAAACCGGCGCCCAGGCGGTGCATCCGGGCTACGGCTTCCTCTCCGAGAACGAGGCCTTCGCCAAGCGCCTGGAGGAGGAGGGCATCGTCTTCATCGGCCCGAAGCACTATTCGATCGCCGCCATGGGCGACAAGATCGCCTCGAAGAAGCTGGCGCTGGAAGCCAAGGTCAACACCATCCCCGGCTTCAACGAGGCCATCGACACACCCGAGCAGGCGGTCGAGATCGCGAAGAAGATCGGCTACCCGGTGATGATCAAGGCCTCCGCCGGCGGCGGCGGCAAGGGGTTGCGCGTCGCAAACAACGACAAGGAGGCGCACGAGGGCTTCTCCTCCTGTCGCACCGAGGCGAAGAACGCCTTCGGCGACGACCGCGTCTTCATCGAGAAGTACGTCGAGGAGCCGCGCCACATCGAGATCCAGCTGATCGGCGACGCCCACGGCAACTGCATCTACCTGAACGAGCGCGAGTGCTCCATCCAGCGCCGCCACCAGAAGGTCATCGAGGAGGCGCCCAGCCCCTTCCTCGACGAGAAGACGCGCAAGGCCATGGGCGAGCAGGCGGTGGCGCTGGCCAAGGCGGTGAAGTACCAGTCGGCCGGCACGGTGGAGTTCGTCGTCGGCAAGGACAAGAGCTTCTACTTCCTCGAGATGAACACGCGCCTGCAGGTCGAGCACCCGGTCACCGAGTGCATCACCGGGCTGGACCTGGTCGAGCTGATGATCCGCGTCGCCGCCGGCGAGAAGCTGCCCTTCGCGCAGAAGGACGTCAAGCTCAACGGCTGGGCCATGGAATGCCGCATCAACGCCGAGGACCCGTTCCGCAATTTCCTGCCGTCGACCGGACGCCTGACGCGCTATTCGCCTCCGACGGAATCCGACGGCGTGCGCGTGGACACCGGGGTATACGAAGGCGGCGAAATCTCGATGTACTACGATTCGATGATCGCCAAGCTGATCGTGCATGGCGCCAGCCGCAGCCAGGCCATCGCCAAGATGCGCGACGCGCTCAACGCCTTCGTCATCCGCGGCGTGTCGTCGAACATCGCCTTCCAGTCGGCGCTCATGCAGCACCCGCGCTTCCAGTCCGGCAAGTTCAATACCGGCTTCATCGCCGAGGAGTTCCCCAAGGGCTTCAGCGCAGAGAGCCTGGTGCACGAGGACCCGCTGCTGCTGGCGGCCGTGGCGGCTTTCGCCCGCCTGCGCTACATCGACCGCGCCATCCGCACCAGCGGCCAGCTGCGCGGCCACGAACGCAAGGTCGGCAACGAGTGGACGGTGCTGATGGGCGACGTCAAGTATTCGCTCACCCTCAACCCGATCGGCGGCGGCTACGCCGTCACGCACGACGGACAGACCTGCGAGCTTCGCTCCAACTGGCGGCTGGGCGACCTGCTTTTCCGCGGCACCTGGAACGGCACGCCGGTCTGCCTGCAGGTGGAGCGCCTCGGTCTGCGTTATCGCGTCACGCATTGGGGCACACAGGCCGACATGATGATCATGACGGCCCATGCCGCGCACCTGCTCTCGCTGATGCCGGACAAGCCCAAGCCGGACCTGTCGAAGTTCCTGCTCTCGCCCATGCCCGGCCTGCTCACCGACATGCCGCTCAAGCCGGGGCAGGAAGTGAAGGCGGGCGAAAAGCTGGCGGCGATCGAAGCCATGAAGATGGAGAACATCCTCAAGGCCGACCAGGACTGCGTCGTCGCCGAGGTGATGGCGAAGAAGGGCGACAGCCTCGCCGTAGACCAGCCCATCGTGCGCTTTGCCTGAGGGCTGGGAAACCCAGCCCGAATAAACACTCCTGGGGTGTGCCTGAGGGCTGGCCGCCGGCGCCGATCACACTTTGCAGGAGTTCGCCGTGTCCAGCTTGCCGCCGGAAGCCCTCCCCCGGGCGCTGCTCGAGTACTCGGTCGTCTATACGGACCGCGCGCTCAACCACATGTCGCCTGTCTTCCAGGGCGTCATGCGCGATGTCTCGGCGATTCTGAAAGAGGCCTATGCGGCGCACTCCGCCGTCGTCGTGCCCGGCAGCGGCACCTTCGGCATGGAGGCAGTGGCGCGGCAATTCGCCAGCAACCGAAAATGCCTGGTCATCCGCAACGGCTGGTTCAGCTACCGCTGGAGCCAGATCTTCGAGATGGGGCGCATTCCCTCGGAGACCATCGTGCTCAAGGCACGGCCGCTCGGCACGGAAAGGCAGGCGGCCTTCGCGCCGCCGCCGATCGGGGAGGTCGTGCAGGCCATCCGCACAAAAGCCCACTGGTGTTCGCCCCGCAGGAAACCGCGCCGCATGATCCTGCCCGACGATTACCTGGGCGCGGTGGCCGAAGCCGTGCGCGGCGGCTCTTCGTCCTCGATTGCATCGCCTCGGGGGCGATCTGGGTGGACATGGCCGCCCGAGGGATAGACATCCTCATCAGCGCCCCGCAGAAAGGCTGGAGCGCGCAGCCCTGCGGCGCATTCGTGATGCTCAACGAGCGCGCCCGCGCGCGCATCGACGCCACCACCAGCAGCAGCTTCGCCGCCGACCTGCGCAAATGGCTGCAGATCATGGAAACCTACGAGCAGGGCGGCCACGCCTACCACGCCACCCTGCCCACCCCCCGCGACGCAAGATTGGGGCTTGAGCGTGCCCCCGCAGGCGGGTTGCCCGCCCAGGTTCCCGCGTCCCCGGCAGGCGGGCCCCCGCGGTGGTCAGCTACACCGACGACCCGGATATCCAGTCCGGCAAGAAATTCATCGAGCTGGGCCTGCAGACGGCGGCGGGCGTGCCGCTGGTCTGCGACGAGCCGGCCGATTTCCGCAGCTTCCGCATCGGCCTGTTCGGCCTGGACAAGCTGCAGAACATCGATCGCACCGTCCAGCTTCTCGAAGCGGCGCTCGAGCGGATCGCCTGATTTGGCAAAGTTGGGCCAAGCCGCCGCAATCGATCATCTTGTCATCGCCGCCGCTGACCTCGAAAGCGGCGCGTCCTGGCTGGAAGAACGGACCGGCGTGGCGCCGGTTGCGGGCGGGAAACATGCGGCAATGGGCACGCACAACCGCCTGCTCAAGCTCGGGCCGTCGCTGTACCTCGAACTCATCGCCATTGATCCAGCGGCGCCGACCCCCAAGCGGCCGCGCTGGTTCGGCCTGGACGATGCCGCGACCCGCGCCCGCCTCGCCGAACGCCCGCGCCTGCTGCATTGGGTGGCGCGCGTGCCCGACCTCGACGCGGCGCTCGCCGCCTGTCCAGAAGCGTTGGGCGACATCCTCGAGCTTTCTCGCGACCACCTGCGCTGGCGCATCACCGTGCCGGCCGACGGCTTGCCGCCACTGGGCGGCCTGCTGCCGGCGCTGATCGAATGGAAAATGGACGAGCATCCTGCCGCGAACCTGCCCGATGCGTGCTGCGACCTAATGAAGCTGGAAGGTTTCCACTCAGATGCAGAAAGGGCGCGCCGCGCACTCGCCGTCCTCGGGCTGGAACACGCGCTGGCCGTCTTCCCCTGCGAGCGGGACGAAGCGCCCGGGCTGGCGGCTCAGGACGCCCGCCGGATTGATCGAGCTGGATTAATAACGCTTGAAGCGGCTCGCCAGCCTGGCGTGGATCTGTGGCGCCCAGTCGGTTGCCGTGAGGTTCGTCCCGAGCGCGCCCTTTGAGACTACCTCGACGCGGCTGTTGCCCTGTGTGCCGATGCGCTCGACGAAAATGGCGACGCGCTCGCCCCAGCTCCAGGCAGAAGCGCCCTGCTCGACGAGGATGACGCCGTCCTTCTCGTTGGCACTGCCGACGCGCAGGCCGAGGTCCTTCAGGATCTCCGGCAGCGCTGCCCAGATCTTGTCGAAGGGCGCGGCGTAGCTGACGATGACGCCTTTGCCGCGGTCGGTTTGCGCGCTGGATGTCGTAGTACAGCCGGTGAAAGTCAGCCCCGGCAATACGGCAAGGCCGGCCATGAACAGTCTTCTTCTCATTTGCTCCTCCTCCTTGTCATTATCCGAGTTTCGCAAAAGCCTCGATCACCTCCGGCGGCGCCTGCACCAGTTCGATGAGCACGCCCTCGCCGGCGATGGGAAATTCCTCGCTGGCCTTCGGGTGCAGGAAACAGATGTCGAAGCCCGCCGCGCCCTTGCGGATGCCGCCCGGCGCGAAGCGCACGCCCTGCCCCGTCAGCCATTCCATGGCCGTGGGAAGGTCGTCCACCCACAGGCCGACGTGGTTGAGCGGCGTGGCGTGCACCGCCGGCTTCTTCTCGGGGTCGAGCGGCTGCATCAGGTCGACCTCCACCTTGAAGGGGCCGCTGCCCATGGCGCAGATGTCCTCGTCGACGTTTTCGCGCTCGCTGACGTAGTTGCCCGTCACCGCCAGGCCGAGCTTGTTGACCCACAGGGTTTTGAGCCGCTCCTTGGACGGGCCGCCGATGGCGATCTGCTGAATGCCGAGAATCCTGAAGGGTCGCATGTTCATCGTGCCTCCGTGAAAGGGGTCATTCTACTTGGCCCCGGCGCCCGCGAAAGCTGCCCAAGCTACAATGGCGGCATGAACTTCACCGCCTCCCTCCAGTCTGCCTGGACAAAAAACGACTCCCTGCTCTGCGTCGGCCTCGACCCCGACCCGGCGAAATTCCCGGCCGCCCTCAAGGGCCGCGACGATGCCATCTTCGAATTCTGCCGCGCCATCGTCGACGCCACGGCCGACCTGGTCTGCGCCTTCAAGCCGCAGATCGCCTACTTTGCAGCAGAGCGCGCCGAGGACCAGCTCGAAGCGCTGATCCGCCACATCCACGACAGGCATCCGGGCATCCCGGTCATCCTCGACGCCAAGCGCGGCGACATCGGCTCAACCGCCGAGCAATATGCGCGTGAAGCCTTCGAGCGCTACGACGCCGACGCGCTGACGGTGAATCCCTACATGGGCTTCGATTCGATCGAGCCCTACCTCGCCCACAAGGATCGCGGCGTCATCATCCTCTGCCGCACCTCGAACGCCGGCGGCTCCGACCTGCAGTTCCTTGAGTCAGGGGGACGCAAGCTCTACCAGCACGTCGCCGAACTGGTGGCGACGAAATGGAACACTGGCGGCCAGTGCGCCCTGGTGGTCGGCGCCACCTTCCCGGCCGAACTGGCCGAGGTACGGCGCATCGCCGGCGACATGCCGCTGCTGGTGCCGGGCATCGGCGCGCAGGGCGGTGACATCGCGGCAATAGTCAGTGCCGGCAGGACGGCGGCCGGCACCGGCATGATGATCAATTCCTCGCGCGCCATCCTTTACGCCGCAACGGACAAAAATGCGGGCGAGGACTTCGCCAGCGCCGCGCGCCGAACCGCACAGGAGACCCGCGATGCCATCAACACCTGCCGACGATGAGGCCTGGCGCGGCAACGCGCTGCCGCTGCTGAACGAAATCCGCCACGCCCTCGACCGGCTGCTGGCCTCGGGCGAGACGACCGTCATCGACCTCGGCGCCCTGCCCATGGGTCCGCAGGACGAGGCGGAACTGCTCGCGGCGCTCGGCACGGGCGAGGTGGACGCCACGATCAACGCCGGCGGGCCGAGCAGCGTGCGCGAAACGGCCTTCCACGGCGTCTGGCTGGTGACGCATCGCAACGAGACGGGCGAAACCCAGGCGCGCTTCATCGAAGTCGCCTTCGTACCTGAATTGCTCATGAGCCAACGCGAAGATGTGGCCGATTCAGCCAAGGCCTTGTCAGAACAGCTTAGAGAGGAGCAGAATATTCGGAAATAATCATTGAGGCCATCGTGGACAAGGCCTCGATGCGTTCTCAGGGAGGCGACATGGCAATTGACGGTCCGACCATCGCCGAGGTGCTGCGACAGCAAGGCATCAGCCGCCGCGGCTTCCTCAAGTTCTGCGCCACCACTGCTTCGCTCATGGCGCTGCCGCCCTCGATGGTGCCGGCCATCGCCGCGGCGCTCCAACACGCCCGGCGGCCCTCGGTCATCTGGCTCTCCTTCCAGGAATGCACCGGCTGCACCGAGTCGCTGACGCGCTCGCATTCCCCCTCCATCGAGGGCCTGATCCTCGAGCAGATTTCACTCGACTACCACCACACCCTGCAGGCCGCCTCCGGCACTGCCGCCGAGGCGGCGCGCGAAGCGGCCATGCGCGAGAACGCCGGCAAGTACCTGCTGGTGGTGGACGGCTCGATCCCGCTGGGCAATGCCGGCTTTTCGACCATCGCCGGCATCAGCAACCTCGACATGCTCAAGGAAACCGCCGCCGGCGCGGCGGCAGTGATCGCCGTCGGCACCTGCGCGGCCTATGGCGGCATCCCGGCGGCGCAGCCGAACCCGACCGGCGCCGTGCCGGTAAGCGCCATCATCAAGGACAAGCCGGTGCTGAACGTGCCAGGCTGCCCGCCGATCCCGGTGGTGATCACCGGCGTGCTGGCGCACTTCCTCACCTTCGGCAGCCTGCCGGAACTCGATGCCCTGGGCCGCCCGAAAGCCTTCTACGGCGAGAGCATCCACGACCGCTGCTATCGCCGGCCCTTCTACGACCAGGGCAAGTTCGCCGAGACCTTCGACGACGAGGGCGCGCGCAAGGGCTGGTGCCTGTTCAAGCTCGGCTGCAAGGGCCCGGTCACCTACAACGCCTGCGCCACCACCAAGTGGAACCAGGGTGTGAGCTTCCCCATCCAGTCCGGCCACGGCTGCATCGGTTGCTCGGAACCGGGCTTCTGGGACGCCGGCCCTTTCTACAAGGCGCTGTCCATGCCCATCGGGCCGGCCAAGGCCGCGATTGGCGCGGCTGCGGTGGCCGGACTCGCCGCCGGCGCAGCGGTGGCTTTGCGCAACCGCTCGGCGAAGAAGTCGGCGCAAGCGGCACACCAGAAGGTCACCATCGACGATCTGGAGAAAAGCAAATGACCGCATTGGAGCTCCTCACCTGGGCGCGCGGCACCGGTCTGTCCCTGGCCCTAGCCATCTGCGCTTTCGGCATCCTGCTGCGCCTGTTCGAGATCTTCTCCCTCGGGCGCAAGGCGGACCTGTCCCCGCCGCGCGACGCCAGCCCAGGCAGCGGCTGGCGCACGATCGTCAGCCGTTCGCTGCCGCCACCGGGACTGTTCAAGCGCTCCCCGGTCACCTACATCGGCGGCTACGTCTTCCACATCGGCTTCGCCATCACCCTGTTCTTCTTCGTGCCGCACATCGAGCTGGTGCGCGGGCTAACCGGACTGAGCTGGCCCGGCCTGCCGATGCAGGTGGTGGACATCTCCGCCGTGGCCGCCATCCTCGCGCTGTTCGCGGTGCTGGCGAGCCGGCTGATGAACCCGGTGAAGCGCTTTCTCTCCGGCTTCCAGGACTACCTCGCCTGGCTGCTCACGCTGCTGCCGCTGCTGACCGGCTACCTGGCCTTCCACCACGTCGTTGCAGACTACACGCTGATGCTGGCGCTGCATGTCCTCTCGGTCGAACTGCTGCTGGTGGCGCTGCCCTTCACCAAGCTGTTCCACACCGTCAGCGTGTTCGTCTCGCGCTGGTACAACGGGGATATCTTCGGCAGGAAGGGGGTGGCGTCATGAGTGCGACGTTCGATCGTGGCATCAACGCCTTCAAGGAAGTGCTGGATGCGCCCATCGCCAGCTTCTTCTCCAGTTGCGTGCATTGCGGCCTGTGCGCCGAGGCCTGCCTGTTCTACACGGAAACGGGCGATCCGAAATACACGCCCATCCACAAACTGGAGCCGCTGCGCCGCGCCTGGCAGCAGGAATACACCCTGCTCGGCAAGCTGGCGAAGCTGACCGGCCTGGCCAAGGCCGTCACTGACGAAGAGCTCGCCGAGTGGGGTCCGCTGGTCTACGACAGCTGCACCCTGTGCGGCCGCTGCTCGATGGTCTGCCCGGTCGGCAACGACATCGCCTACATGGTGCGCAAGATGCGCGAAGGCATGTCGGCGGCCGGCCACGCCCCCGAAGGCCTGGTGACGGCCACCACGCGCGCCATCCAGAGTGGCAGCCCGGCCGGGGTGAAATGGGTGACGGTGCAGGCGCAGATCAAGCGCATGCAGGCCGAGTTCGGCATCGAAATTCCGGTCAATCAGGAGAATGCCGACTACCTCGTGCTGATGTCGTCCTGGGAAATCCTCAACTATCCGGAATACCTCGGCGCCGTCGGCCGCATCCTCAACCAGGCCGGCGCCACCTGGACGCTGGCACAGGACGCCTACGAGGCCACCAACAGCGGCATCCAGATCGGCGCCTCCGACCTCGCCCGCGAACTGGTCGGCCGCATCGTCGGCGCCGCCGAACGGCTCAAGGTGAAGTGCGTCATCAGCCCGGAATGCGGCCACGCCTACACCGCCATCCGCTGGGAAGGGCCGAACCTGATGGGCCGCCCCTTCGGCTTCGAGGTGAAGCACATCCTCGAGGTGCTCGACGACCTGCGCCGCGCCGGCAGGCTGAAGTTGAAGGGCACGCTGGACAAACCGCTCACCTACCACGACCCCTGCCAGATCTCGCGCCGCGGCGGCGTCTATGAACAACCGCGCACGCTGCTCAACCAGCTGGCGCCGCAGTTCAAGGAGATGGCCGACAGCGGCGTCATGAACTGGTGCTGCGGCGGCGGCGGCGGCGTCTCCGCCAACGAGCGCGCCGAGCCGCTGCGCATGACCGTCTTCAAGCGCAAGAAGGCGCAGATCGAGGAGCTCGGCGTCAAGACGATGGTGACGGCCTGCGCCAACTGCCGCGTCGTCATGGAAGAGGCGCTCGAGCACTATCACATGAATGTCGAGATTCTGGGCCTGACCGAACTGGTCGCCGAGCACCTGGACGAGGAGCAGTGACCCCATGAACCAGCGCGTCGTCATCGATCCCATCACCCGCATCGAAGGCCACCTGCGCATCGAGGCGCAGATGAAGGATGGCGCCATCGAGCAGGCCTACTCTTCCGGCACCATGGTGCGCGGCATCGAGGTCATCCTGCGCGGACGCGACCCGCGCGACGCCTGGGCCTTCGCCCAGCGCATCTGCGGCGTGTGCACCTGGTGCATGCCATCGCCTCGATCCGCGCCGTCGAGGACGCGCTGAAGATCCGCGTCCCGCCCAACGCCGAGCTGATCCGCAACCTGATGATCGGCGCGCAGTACATCCACGACCACGTCATGCACTTCTACCACCTGCATGCGCTGGACTGGGTGGATGTCGTCTCCGCGCTGAAGGCCGACCCGAAGGCGACCTCGGCGCTGGCGCAATCGCTGTCGAAGTACGCCAGATCCTCGCCGGGCTATTTCGCCGACGTGCAGGCCAAGCTGAAGAAGCAGGTGGACAGCGGCCAGCTCGGCCTCTTCCGCAACGGCTACTGGGGGCATCCCGCCTACAAGCTGCCGCCGGAAGCCAACCTCATGGCCGTGGCGCACTACCTCGATGCGCTGGCCTGGCAGCGCGACGTGGTGGCGCTGCACACCATTCTCGGCGGCAAGAACCCGCATCCGAATTTCGTCGTCGGCGGCACGCCCATCGCCATCAGTATCTGGCCGGACCATCCCGGCCGCGGCAAGGGGCCACACTACCGCGGCGGCCAGGGCGGCACGGCGCTCGACGTCACCGGCCTGCAGCGCATCCAGGAAGTGATCACCTCGATGCAGGCCTTCACGGACCAGGTCTACGTGCCCGACACGCTGGCCATCGCCGGCTTCTACAAGGACTGGTTCAAGCAGGGCGAGGGGCTGGGAAACTTCATGACCTTCGGCGACCTGCCGTCGAGCGGCATCAACGACCCCTCCGGCTTCTTCTTCCCGCGCGGCGCCATCCTCGACCGCGACCTGTCGAAGGTGCACGAGGTCGACCTGAATGCCGACGACCAGGTGCAGGAGTTCATCGCCCACTCCTGGTACGACTACGCCGGCGGCAAGGCGAAGGGGCTGCACCCCTACGAAGGCGAGACGAAGCTGAACTACAGCGGCCCCAAGCCGCCCTTCGAGCACCTGCCGGTGGAGCAGGCCTACTCCTGGCTGAAATCGCCGCGATGGAAGGGCAAGGCCATGGAAGTCGGCCCGCTGGCGCGCGTGCTGATGCTGTACGCAACAGGCCACAAGCCGACGCAGGAACTCGTCGGCATGGTGCTGAAGAAGCTCGACGTGCCGGTGCAGGCGCTGTTCTCCACGCTCGGGCGCACCGCGGCGCGCACGCTGGAAACCAAGCTGCTGGCCGACGCCATGCAGGGCTGGTACGACCAGCTCGTCGCCAACATCAAGGCCGGCGACGTGCGCACCTTCAACGAGGAGAAATGGGAGCCCTCCACTTGGCCGAAGTCCAGCCGAGGCGTCGGCTTCATGGAAGCGCCGCGCGGCGGCCTCGCCCACTGGGTGGTCATCGAGGACGAGAAAATCGCCAACTACCAGTGCGTCGTACCGAGCACCTGGAATGCCGGCCCGCGCGATCCGGACGGCCAGGCCGGCGCCTACGAGGCGGCGCTGAAGGGCCACGCGCTGCACGACCCGCAGCAGCCGATCGAAGTGCTGCGCACCATCCACAGCTTCGACCCGTGCATCGCCTGCGCGGTGCACCTGACCGACGAGGAAGGCGAAACCTTCGAGGTGAAGACTATCTAGCGCGTTTGTCTGGCGCGATTCGCCCAGAGCATCATCGCCACGCCGGCGGCGATCATCGGCAGGCTGAGCCACTGGCCCATGCTCACCGTGTAACTCAGCCCGAAGATGCCGGCGTCCGGCTCGCGGAAAAATTCGGCGACGAAGCGCACCACGCCGTAGCCGATGAGGAACAGCCCTGACACCGCGCCGGTCGCGCGCGGCTTCGCCGAGAACCACCACAGCACGCCGAACAGCACGATCCCTTCCAGAAACGCCTGATACAACTGCGAGGGATGGCGCGCCACGCTGTCGACATGAGGGAACACCATCGCCCAGGGCAGCGACGGATCGGCGGCGCGCCCCCACAGCTCGCCGTTGATGAAATTGCCGATGCGGCCAAAGCCCAGCCCCGGCGGCACCAGCGGCGCGATGAAGTCCATCACCGCCAGCCAGGTCAGGCCGCGCTTGCGCGCGTACAGCATCATGGCCGCCAGCACGCCGAGGAAACCGCCGTGAAAGGCCATGCCGCCCTTCCAGACGGCAAAGATCTCCAGCGGATGCGCCAGATAGTGGCCCGGCTCGTAGAACAGCACCTGACCCAGCCGCCCGCCGATCACCACGCCGATCACGCCGTAGAAGAGCAGGTCGTCGATGTCCTTCGCCGTCCAGTTGAGGTCGGGCCGCTGTGAGATGCGCCGGCGGCCGAGTACCACGAAGGCGACGAAGCCGGCCAGGTACATCAGCCCGTACCAGCGCACCGAGAGCGGGCCGAGGGAAAAGGCGATGGGATCGATGTGGGGGTAGGTCAGCATGATGGGGATGATAAGGGGAAATTGACGTAGTGCGGCCGCGGCGGTACTTTTGCATTGTCACCCGCCCGGAGCCGCCATGGCCAGCACGAACAGCCTCAAACCACCGGAAAAACGGAAAGCCTTTGTCGACTCGGCCCTGAAAGCCGAACAGGAAGTGTCCCGGTACGGCCTGGTTTATGACGCCGACGAGGTTTTCAGCTACATCCTGGCAAAAGCCGAAGGCCGCCGTGCGGCCAGACCGAAAACCCGCAAACTGTGATTCATCCGGACTTCCTGTTGGTTGCATAGACGCAGTTCCCCCTCTCCCCCTGCCCCTCCCCCGCGAGGGGGGAGGGGAGAAGTGGTCCGCTCTCCCTTCAAGAGAGAGATGAAGTGGGCGGGATGGGGTGTTGCAATACCCCTGCCATCTCCGGGGCCATGCCACGGTGCGCCCGGGCCGGGGCGCTACAATAGCAGCCTTAGCCATACGTCGATCCCGGAGTTCCGCCATGCCCGCATACCGTTCCCGCACCTCCACCCACGGCCGCAACATGGCCGGCGCGCGCGCCCTGTGGCGCGCCACCGGCATGAAGGACGGCGACTTCGGCAAGCCGATCATCGCCGTGGTGAATTCCTTCACCCAGTTCGTGCCCGGCCACGTGCACCTCAAGGACCTCGGCCAGCTGGTGGCGCGCGAGATCGAGGCGGCCGGCGGCGTCGCCAAGGAATTCAACACCATCGCCGTCGACGACGGCATCGCCATGGGCCACGGCGGCATGCTGTATTCGCTGCCCTCGCGCGAGTTGATTGCCGACTCGGTCGAGTACATGTGCAACGCGCACACCGCCGACGCCATGGTGTGCATCTCCAATTGCGACAAGATCACCCCCGGCATGCTGATGGCGGCGATGCGCCTCAACATCCCCGCGGTGTTCGTCTCCGGCGGGCCGATGGAGGCCGGCAAGGTGAAGTGGCACGGCGAGTACCGCATGGTGGACCTCATCGACGCCATGATCGAGGCCGGCGACAGCAAGAACACGGATGCCGAAGTCACCGACATGGAGCGCTCCGCCTGCCCGACCTGCGGTTCGTGCTCGGGCATGTTCACCGCCAACTCGATGAACTGCCTGGCCGAGGCGCTCGGCCTGGCCCTGCCCGGCAACGGCTCGGTGCTCGCCACCCACGCCGACCGCAAGCGCCTGTTCCTCGAGGCGGGCCGGCTCATCGTCGCCCAGGCGCGCGCCTGGTACGAGCGCGACGACGCCTCCGCGCTGCCGCGTTCGATCGCCTCCTTCGCCGCCTTCGAGAACGCCATGCGCCTGGACGTGGCCATGGGCGGCTCGACCAACACCGTGCTGCACCTGCTCGCCATCGCGCGCGAGGGCGGCGTCGACTTCACCATGCAGGACATCGACCGCATCTCGCGCGGCACGCCCTGCATCTGCAAGGTGGCGCCGGCGACGCAGCAGTACCACATGGAGGACGTGCACCGCGCCGGCGGCGTGATGGGCATCCTCGCCGAACTGGATCGCGGCGGCCTGATCAACAGCGGCGTGCCGACGGTGCACAGCAAGACCCTGGCCGATGCGCTCGGCCATTGGGACCTGGTGACGACGACCGATCCGAAAGTCAGCGAATTCTTCCGCGCCGCCCCCGGCGGCGTGCCCTCGCAGACCGCTTTCTCGCAGGAGCGCCGCTACCCGAAGGCGGACACCGACCGCAAGGACGGCTGCATCCGCTCGGTCGACAACGCCTACAGCAGGGACGGCGGGCTGGCCGTGCTCTACGGCAACATCGCCCTCGAGGGTTGTATCGTCAAGACCGCCGGCGTCGACGACAGCATCCTCAAATTCACCGGCCGCGCCCGCGTCTGCGAGAGCCAGGAGGAAGCGGTGGAGAAAATTCTCGCCGACCAGATCGTCGCCGGCGATGTCGTCGTCGTGATCTACGAAGGGCCGAAGGGCGGCCCCGGCATGCAGGAGATGCTCTACCCGACCTCGTACATCAAGTCCAAGGACCTCGGCAAGGTCTGCGCGCTGCTCACCGACGGCCGCTTCTCCGGCGGCACCTCGGGCCTGTCCATCGGCCATGCCTCGCCCGAGGCGGCGCAAGGCGGCGCCATTGGTTTGGTCGAAGAAGGCGACACCATCGAGATCGACATCCCCAACCGGCGCATCCACCTCGCCGTGCAAGAGTCAGTCCTCACGGCACGGCGAAAGAAAATGGAAGCGAAAGGCAAGCAGGCCTGGAAGCCGACCAATCGCCAGCGCACTGTGTCCGTCGCCCTGCTAGCCTACGCCGCACTGACGACGTCCGCCGCCAACGGCGCGGTGCGCGACGTGACGCAACTCAAGCGCGATTGATGGGTGGGGTCATGACGACCAAACTTCCGGTGCAGCCCGACATCCTGGCCCCGGTGCCGCCCTGCGGCCTGTCGCTGGTCTTTCGCATGGCGCTGGAATCCGATCCACGACCGGCGCTCGTCCGCCTGCGCGAGAGCTTCGATCCAGCCTGGGGCATAGTCGGTCTGGGTGATCCGCTGATCAAGACGATCGGCGCCGCATTGCCCGGACTGCGGCCCTTCCCCGCCCTCTCCGGCCCGGGGTGCAGCGTGCCCTCCACGCAGGCCGCACTGTGGATATTCCTGCGCGGCGAGGCGCGCGGCGAAGTATTCGACCGCTGCGAAAGCGTCAAAGCCCTGCTCGGCGATGCCTTCGTTCTGGAGGAGGGCACCGACGTGTTCGTCTATGCCGGCGGCCGTGATCTCACCGGCTACGAGGACGGCACGGAGAATCCTCAGGACGACGAGGCCGTCGCCGCAGCGCTCGTCGCATCCGGCACCGGCATGGCCGGCTCCAGCTACGTCGCCGTGCAGCGCTGGGCGCACGATCTCGAGCACTTCCGCGCCCACTCGCCTGCGGAGCAGGACGACATCATCGGCCGACGCCGCGAAGACAACGAGGAGTTCGACGAGGCGCCGGAATCCGCGCACGTCAAGCGTGCCGCCCAGGAGAGCTTCGAACCGGAAGCCTTCATGCTGCGCCGTTCCATGCCCTGGGCCGGCGCGCGGGAGCGCGGCCTGGTGTTCGTCGCCTTCGGCGCCGACCTCGACCGCTACGAGCGCGTGCTGCGGCGCATGGCCGGCCTCGAGGACGGCATCAGCGATGCGCTGTTCACCTTCTCGCGGCCCGTCAGCGGCGGCTACTACTGGTGCCCACCCCTCAAGGCGGGCCGCCTCGATCTGTCCGCCTGCGGCTTGTGAACACGTTCGAGCAACTCTATTCCGGCCGCCTGTGGAGCCTGCTCTCCTGGCAGCAGCTCAGCGACTTCTGGGCGCGCATCGATCGCAACGCCGGCTGGTATCTCTACGCCGTCGGCGAGCCGCCGCCCACGGCGCCGGCCACGGCGGCCGAGATCGAGCGCTTCATCGCGGAAACCGATGCGCTGCTGCACAAGGAGCACCATCACGACTACTGCGGCATCGTCTACGCCGACGACATCGAGAAGCCGTGCATGGTGAAAATCTACGACCCCAACAACCTCGGCGTCTCCTGCGGCTTCAGCAAGAACCCCCCGCCCCCCGGCTGGGTCATGAGCCGCGTGCCGCCGATCGAGCAGCAGCGCGCCGGGCCCCTGCCGGAGGGCCGCCGCCGCTGGTGGCAGGCCCTCTTTACCCGCTGACCC
This sequence comes from Betaproteobacteria bacterium, assembly GCA_016703785.1. Lineage (GTDB taxonomy): Bacteria > Pseudomonadota > Gammaproteobacteria > Burkholderiales > Rhodocyclaceae > Desulfobacillus. The sequence continues at coordinate 245,113 of JADJBM010000032.1, read as the reverse complement.
CAGTCTGTCCTTGCCTCTGACGGTTTCCGGGTCTAGCATGATGGCATCAGGCTAGTGCCCGCCTTTGGTTCTAGGGTGCTAAGAAGCTGGGCGCAACGCACGCGCAGCCATCCCGGTATCGATCGGGCTCGCCGCAGTACACCTGCAGGCCGAGGAGGGTTCGTGATCCAGGGTTCACGACAGGGCAAGAAGGGGGTTCGTCATGGGTTGTGCCATGCCGCCCTGCCCGGGCTTGTTCTCGGCCTGTCCGCCACGCAAGCGTCTGCCACCACCCATCTCGCCGACAACAACACCGTGCTCGCCCAGTTCGCCCAGGCCTCGGGCGGCCCGGCGCCGCAACTCGTCGAAGCCGACGACGGCGCAACGAAGATCGAGTGGCATGGCGGCGCGACAGTCGATTACTACTCGCGCAGCGCCAGCGGCGGATCGGTTCTGACGCCCTATTCGGGCGGCCACTTCCACCGCATCGGCATCCAGAGCGACCTGCGTGGCACCTCACCCGATGGCGACGTATCCTGGACGCAGTTCGCCCTGACCCAGTCGGACGACCCTTCCGTCCTCTACCTGGGCAATTCCCAGATCAACACCCTGAACGCCGGGCGCGCCGGCAAGGGCTATCGCTACTCCGTCGGCGATGTGGCAGTGAATCACTCGACCCTGAGCGCGAACACGCCGTTGCGCGGCGCGATGGCGCAGCGCTATTTCGGGCAGACGCTGCTGTCGGCCTCCGCCGGCGTCATCGCCGAGAGTTGGGAGGCGCTTGCCGATCAGGGCCAGCGCCGCATGTTCCTGAAGAATGCCTACGCCCTGAAGGCCGAGCGGCCCTTCGGCCAGAACTTGCAAGCCTATGCCACGGTGCAGGGCTTCCGCGAGGACGGCGACTCGGTAAGTTCCAATGTGCTGGCGCTGGTGCCCACCACCGGGAACAGCGCCACCGCCGGCGTGAACTGGCGCGAGGATCGCTATTTCCTCCAGGCCGAGGCGGGCCTGAGCCGCTTCGGAGAAGAAGGACTGGAAGGTCATCGCGACCGCGCCCTCATCGCCGACGGCGGCTGGCAGGGCGATAAGCTCGGGCTGCGCCTAGGCCACCATGATCTGGGACGCTATTACGCCAGCCTCTCCGGCCTGGCCGGCGCTGGCATCAAGGAGACCTACGCCAACGCCAACTGGCTGGCCACTTCCTGGATGAGCCTGACGGGAGATGTGCGTCGGTCGGAAAACAAAATGGCAGCGCCACCGGTGCCTCCGCCAGCGCCCACCATCCCGCCCACCCCGGTCACGCCCTACACGCCTTTCGTGGGCACCACCGAAGCCGCCAACCTGCGCGCCCAATTCACGTTCGCCGATGTGCCCGGCCTGGGGCTCGGCCTCTCGGTCGGAGAATCGCGGGGGAAAAGCGGCAGCGGGACGGCGGGCGGCAGCGGGGTCAATCGAAGCCAGAACCAGGGGGCGAATTTGACCTACACGAAGCCAGTCTGGAATGCTTCACTCGGCTACCAGAACAGCAAGCAGTCCAACAGCATCGCCGCCAGCTCGGACAGCCGCACGGATACCTGGACGGCTGCCTACGGCCGCAACTGGAGCGATGCGACCGAAATCATGCAGGCTTCCTGGATGCTCAATGCGACCGTGGCAGGCAGCGTCCAGCGCCAGAACCTCGAGAGCGGCGCCACTGCGATGCTGAACACGCTCAACCTGGTGCTCAGCGGCGAGAAGAACAGCTGGGGCCGCATGAGCGCCATCCTGGGCGGCAGCCGCGGACACGATGCCACCGGCGGTGACTTGCGGCAGCACTGGTACCAACTCGATGCGGGGCGCGCCCTGGGTCAGCGCGGCGGCATCCGCCTGTATGTGCGCGGGATGAGCAGCTTCCAGGAACGCTCGGCCATCGCCTACCGCGACAAGACCGCCGGCGTGCAATTGAGTTATGCGTTCTGAAGCCACCGTCAGCCGCTTTGGCGCTTGCGGCATAAACCACAAGACATGCTTTCCGGGGCAGCCATGAAAGCCATTCGCGCCATTGCCGTGCTTCTGATCGCCTTCCTGCCGACAGCATCGGCCTGCGCGCAGACCAGCCCGGCCGAAGAGAAAAAACCGGCCGTCGCCGGCTTCGACGACATGAAGGCGGCACGGGCGGCGCTCGACGAAATCATCCGCGCCTACGAAACCGGCGACATCGGCCTGATCCAATCTCGCCTCGATCCCGCCATGATCGGCTATCAGCGCTTCATCGACGGCATGCGTCGTGACGCGACGGGCCTCAAGCAAATCCGCCTGCACCTCTTCGAAGCCCAGGTGACGGCCGGACCCGATGTCGCCATGATCCAAGCGGCGTGGGAGAAGCGCTTCTTCGGCGTCACCGATTTCACGCCAGGATTGTTTACCGGGCGCAGCACCTTTCTCATGCACCGCGCCAAGGACGGCTGGCGCATGGCGGCGGTGTCCGGCGACAACCCGTTTTCCAGCGAATCGGGCGTGCTGGCAACGCTGAATGTCATGCCCGGCGCGATCCCCCTGGCAAGCGTTCCCATCTGTGCTGGAACTTATCCCTTGAGCATTGAGCTGATTGACCCCGATCTTGCCGGATTGCAGAGCGTGACCATCGAGGCCATCACCAGCCAGGGCGACCGCGAGGGTGTCGTTCTGACGGCGATCTCTCCCGGACGCTTCCGGCGGGTCGGACTACCCTTGTGCCAAGATGCCATCCCGCCCTTCCGCAGCAGCGGCACGGTGGAAATCAACAACACCGCCGTACCGGCGACACTGACTTTCCGCTACGTCGATGCCAATCCGGGCGCCAACCGCCCGCCGGCGACGCTGACACGGTCGGTCACTATCCGATGAGATCGCTTCGCTTACATTCGCTTCTCCTGGCGTTAGTGCTGGGGTTTGGCTCTTTTCAAGCGTCAGCCATCGACAAGACAGTCGATAGCATCCTCGACATCGTCATCCAGGAATTGAGCCCGGAGCTGGCACCGGCCAAGCCGTTCATTGTTTGCCTGATCGAGAAAAATGGCGACGTCGAAGCCTGCACGAAGTCGTTCGGGGGAGGATATCTCGACCAGGCAAAGGGTGAGGCGAAGGATGAAGCCAAGAAGGCCCTGCCGTTCGACCCAAACAGTCAGGAAGTGAAACTCGTGCTGGCTATCGTGAATGCCGCGAAGGACGGCAAGTGGGACGTCGTCATCGCCAAGGTCGGGCCTTACGTTGCCCGCGCAATCGTCTGTGCCGTCTTCGTGCCGCCGGGCGTGAAGAGCTTCGGCTGCCCGGTGATCGGCTACGTCATCGAGCACAAGGCCAACCTGGTCGGGCAAGTATTGGCCAAACTGAAAAGCAATGACGTGATCGGACTCGTCAAGTTGCTCGTCGCCGAGTTCGACCCGAGCATCGCCTGCGAACTGATCCCTGACAGCGCCCTGCCGGCGGGCACGAGCGTATTGAAGGATATCGGCTGCAGCGTCATCGGCGAGATCTTCGCCGGCGCCAAGAAAATTGCCGATGAGGTGGCTGGCGCCGTAGTCAAAGGCGCCGATGCTGTCGAGAATCTGCTGTTCGGCGACGACAGCCACATGCCCTACGAAAAGTACTACGGGCTTTACTGGCAGCCCTGGTACCACTACGGCACCTCGCTCTGCCTCGGCAAGAACTGCGAGGGACTGGGCAATCTGAATGCCTCGATCGGCGGCCCCTGCGTCAGTTACTTCGATTCGCACAACCAATACAAGAGCACGGCGGAAAAAACCTGCGGTGACATGCGCAACAAATTCGACAAGGAAGTGAAGTCCTTCAAGACCGCCATGGAAGCAGCCAGCGATGTCTATAAGCAGGGGGCAGTATCAACGGCAAATATCTGGGCGGTAAGCGACTGGGGCAAGGGCATGTCCGTCGCCTGGAAGAAAAAGGAATTTTTCGCGCAATGCGAGAAGACCATGAAGTTCAAATTCCCGTTTCCCGCCCCCGTTCCGGGCAGGTGCGAACTCATCAAGAAATCGCCGATTTACAAGAACCCGGCATACAAAGGCATGCTCGATCAGCAGATTGCAAAATGCCAGTCTGACGCTGCCAAGCAAGTCCCGTCGCCCACCGCCTGGGCGTATGTCTGCCAGGGCCCTGCCGACAAGTTCGCCACGGAATACGCAGCGGCGAAGCAGGCTGTGGAGGACTCGGTCAAGAAACTCGAGGCGCTGGGTTGCAAGAAAGAGCAGAAGACGGTGAGCGCCGAACCCAAGCTCGCCTGTTCGACGTACGAAGGATTCGACGCCTGCAAGAACGCCTACGGCGGCAAGCTGCCCTGCTCGCTGGTCAAGAACAAGGCCGACACCGCGCTGGCCGAGCAGATCCTGAAACAGCTCGGGACGAAACGCTGCAAGATCGAGGATGAAATCAAGACAGTGCCCTGCCTCAAGAAGGATGTCACCATGGGTGTCACCATGGGATCCTGCCAGCAGCCGGAGAAGAACATCGTCTGTAGCCGGCCGTGGAAGATCGATCAATGCAAGACGCTGCTCGACAAGCTGGCCAGTGCCCCCGGCACCGCGGTGTGGTGCAAGGGCGACCCGACCGGATTGGCGCTGTTTGCCGTGCAGTCAAAACAAGCGGCCGACATCGTGTTCAAGCTGAATGGCGGCGTCGGCTCGAAAGCCGCGCCAGGCACGACGCAGGGACAGGCCGGCACCTGGAAGCCGGGGACATCAAGCAATTGCAAAACCATCTGGGATCCGCTGTCGATCACTTGCGGAAAACTGGATGTGCTTGCGACATATCAAGTCAGCCTGCCGCAATGCACCCCCGACCCGAACAAGGACGGCGCCGATGCGCCCTGCTTGCTGGAGATGCTCAAGGCCTCTTTGCCGCCCGATGCACAGAAGATCAAGGGGGTATTTCAAGGTCCGCTCAAGGGCAGCAGCCCGGAAGTGCTCGCGCCGCCCCCTGTGCTCGTCTCGCCGCCCGCCGGCCTGCCGCCGCCCCCCATGCAGAACGCGCCCGCCGGCCCGGCCCAGCCCATGGCGGCCCCTCCGGCCCTGGCTCCTCCTCCGGCCCTGGTCCCGCCGCCCACCCTGGTACCTGCGCAAGCGCCCGCGCAGATCGCGCCTATGGTCGGACCCCAGGTTCCGGGCTGCTCGCCTCTCGCCGGCCAAGCCGGGCAATACGCCTGCGCCACACGCGAGGCCTATGCCGGATGCGAAAGACTGCGCGCCTCCGGTGCGGCGGGTATACGGCAATGCCAGTCAACTGGCGGGCGCATGCGCCCATAAGTCGGCCCGGCAGTTAACTCACTCGAGGAGTTGGCCATGATGACGAGTCTTATCTTGAGCAGATGCATGGCAGGAATTGGCGGCGAAAACGGAACGACGCGGCAATGGCTGCGGCTCGTTGCCATCGCCAGTGCAGCACAGGCTGGGATGCCTGCGGCCTTGGCGGCCCACCCGGTATCCATTTCGTTCTCACAGGCCACTCAGCTGGGTCAGATCTGGGAGGTCAAAGCACCCACCGGAAGCCAGTTGGTGGTCAAGGCCACGCCCGACTTCTACAAGCAATCGAAGAGCGTTACCTTAAAGTACTCCCTCTGGAGCATAGGAGGATGGCAGGAATCAATTGTACCGTGGCCGACCGCATTGACCTTGAACGCCACCGGGGTGGCCTCCTTGCCGCTCAAGTTCACCACCAGCACGCATTGGGGCGTGCAAGCCTGTTATTCATGGAAGCCTCCGGGCTCGAAGCAAAAGCTGGATGCTTGCACAGACGTGGTTAATTTCGAGGGAGTGGATCCCCTCAAGAAGAATGCCGAAAAGCTCATCACCCTCTTTTTCCTTCCCCCATCGTATGTCAGCGCCAAAACCCCTGGCGCTGTCGCCATCAAGCCAAGCGGCCAGGAATTGAGGTTGCGCGCCGCCAAGGACATTCTGATCCGATCGACCACCAAGAAGTTTCGCCTGTCCTGGACTCCAGAAGGGGCTGGAAGCTTGCCCGAGAGCGAAACGCAACCGCCAGGCCGAGTTGTCTTCGGTTCCACCGGCAATCAGAAATGGGGGGAGGCAAAAGTCGACATCGACTGGATGGGAAATGCCTGGGGCGAAATCGCCGTTCCGGTCGACTTCGGCGCGCACAAGAAGAAGCTGGCTTGGACCTTGAAGGCCTGCACGGAAATCGACTGGTCCGGAGAAATTTGCAGCGGCACCGCCATGATCGAGTTGGTTCAGCCCCCGGTCATCAAGATGTCCGATCAGCCGAAGGATCCCAAGGTCGATACTAACCAGCCCTTGCCGCCCTTATCCCCGCCGCCAAGTGAAGGCGGCGGGGGCGGCGGGAAAAGCGGGCAGGCTGGCAAATCGGGTGCCATGCCCGCCGGGAACGCGAACATCATGGCGCCACCGCCCGTGTTGGGCGCACCCGCGGCCGGCCCGCCCGTTCCTGCCCCGCCCGCTCCTCGAGGTCAGCCGTCTTTGCCCACAATGGCGCCAGCCGTTGCGCCGTCCCCGACCGACGCCGCCAGGGCCGCACCCGTAACCGGCGTGCCCGGCTGCTCTCCCGTTCCCGGCTTGGCCGGGCAATACGCCTGCGCCACACGCGAGGCCTATGCCGGATGCGAGCGACTGCGTGCCACCGCGGCTTCCAGCGTTCGCGCCTGCCAGTTCGGTGGGGAAGATCAGCGCAGGCGATAGCGCCCCCGGGGTTGCAGGATAGTTGACTATTTTTGTCGACTTATAGCCGGCCTGCGTCTACACTGGCCGCATGCCCAACCAGCTCGCCGGCGAAACTTCGCCCTATCTGCAGCAGCACGCCAAAAACCCCGTGGATTGGCATCCCTGGGGAGAGGAAGCGCTCACCCTTGCAAAGCGGGAAGGCCGGCCGATCCTGCTCTCCATCGGCTATTCCGCCTGCCACTGGTGCCATGTCATGGCCCACGAATCCTTCGAGGATGCGGAGGTGGCGGCGGTGATGAACCACCTGTTCGTGAACATCAAGGTGGATCGCGAGGAGCGCCCGGACCTCGACCAGATCTACCAGACCGCCCACCAGATGCTGACCGGCCGCGCCGGCGGCTGGCCATTGACGATGTTCCTCACGCCGGAGGGCGCGCCCTTCTTCGGCGGCACGTATTTCCCCAAGGCGCCGCGCTACGGCCTGGCCGGTTTCCCCGACCTGTGCCAGCGCGTGGCGGAAGCCTGGCGCGATCGCCGTGGCGATATCGAGCAGCAGAACAGCGAACTGCTCAAGGCGCTCGCGGCGGGCGCTGCCGCACGTCCGCTGAGCGGCGAACTCTCGGCCGCGCCCCTCAAGCTGGCCGTCGAACGCGCCGCGCAATCCTACGATGCCGAGTTCGGCGGCTTCGGCGGCGCTCCCAAATTCCCCCATCCAGCCGAACTGGAGCTGCTGCTGCGGCGCCACGCCGCAACCGGGGAAGCCCGTTGCGGGAAGATGGCCCTGCACACGCTCAGGTGCATGGCGGAAGGCGGAATCTATGATCAGCTCGGCGGCGGCTTCAGCCGATACAGCGTCGATGAACGCTGGGCGATCCCGCACTTCGAGAAGATGCTCTACGACAACGGGCCGCTGCTGCGCCTCTATACCGATGCCTGGCGAGTATCCGTTGACCCACTCTTCAAGCGGGTAACCGAGGAAACCGCCGGCTGGGTCATGCGCGAAATGCAATCGCCGACGGGCGGCTACTATTCCTCGCTGGATGCCGATTCCGAGCATGAGGAAGGCAAGTTCTATGTGTGGACGCCGGCAGAAGTCAGCCGCTACACCACGGCGGAGGAATATGCCGTCATTGCCGCGCACTACGGACTGGAGCAGCCGGCCAATTTCGAGGGTCGCCACTGGCATCTGCTGGTGGCGCTGCCGCTCGCCGACGTCGCCGCCTCGCTTCGCCGGTCGATCGAGGAATGCGAGGGTTTGCTGAAATCGGCGAACGAAAAGCTTTTCGCCGCGCGCGAGGCGCGCATCCGCCCGGGACGCGACGACAAGATCCTCACCAGCTGGAATGCCCTCATGATCGAAGGCATGGCCCACGCCGGCCGCGTTTTCGGACGCGACGACTGGCTGGCCTCGGCGCACCGCGCACTGGATTTTGTCAGGAAGGATCTGTGGAAGGACGGACGCCTGCTGGCGACCAGCAAGGATGGGCACGCCCACCTGAATGCCTATCTCGACGATTACGCCTTTCTGCTCAAGGCCGTGCTGGAATTGCTGCAGGCGGATTTCGATGGTGAGTTGCTCGCTTTTGCCGACGCGCTCGGCGCTGCCCTGCTTACGCATTTCCAGGATCCGGCAGGCGGTTTCTACTTCACCAGCCACGACCACGAAGCGCTGATCCACCGCGTCAAGACCGGCCACGACAATGCCACCCCCTCGGGCAACGGTGTCGCAGCCTACGCACTTCAGCGACTGGGGCATGTGACGGGTGATCTGCGCTACACCGAGGCGGCGGAGTGCACCCTGCGGCTGTATTTCCCGGACATGGCGCGCCAGCCCGGCGGTTTTGCCAGCCTGCTCACGGCGCTGGAGGAGGCCATAACCCCGCCTGCCATCGTGGTTTTGCGCGGCCCTCGCGTTCAACTCGCTGACTGGAAAAGAAAAACCGCAGCGCATGATTGGCCCTGGGCCTTGACCCTCGCCTTGCCGGAGGACGCGCCGGGCAAGCTGCCCGTCTTGCTCGACAAGCCGTTGAAAGATCACGTCAACGCATGGGTCTGCTCGGGCGTTAAATGTCTTGAGCCGATCGATGACTACTCTTGCCTGGAACGGGTTTGCAAGACCCCGGAATTGATTTAGAGTAGCGGCGCATTTTTCAATCACGCCAAAGAGGAATTCAAGAATGAAACTGATCAAGACCCTGCTGCTCGCTGGTGCCGGCCTGCTGATCGCCGGTCAGGCCTCCGCCGATGAAGCCCTGGCGAAAGCCAAGAACTGCATGAGCTGCCACGCCGTCGACAAGAAAGTCGTCGGCCCGTCCTACAAGGATGTTGCCAAGAAATACGCCGGCAATGCCGGCGCCGCCGCGACCCTGGAGGCGAAAGTGAAGAAGGGTGGTTCGGGCACATGGGGCACGGTGCCGATGCCGCCGAACCCGGCCGTTTCCGACGCCGACATCAAGAAGCTGGTCGCCTGGGTTCTCGCGACCAAATAAGCGAATCCTGTTCGCTCGAAAAGCCAGCCTGCGGGCTGGCTTTTTTATTGACACCATCGGATGTGGGCAGCACAATCCCCGCGCACGCCTTCGCCAATAACAAACCGATTACTTCTGGAGACGATCACCATGCGATTTCCCGTCAAGACCATCAGCCTTGCCGTCGTTTCCGCCCTTCTAGTGTTCGGTTGCGGCAAGGAAGCACCGAAACAGCAGGCCGCAGCCCCCCAGACGCCGGCAGCGCCGCCTCCGCTCATGGTGGTCAAGATCGGCCACGTCGGACCCCTCACCGGCGGCATCGCCCATTTGGGCAAGGACAACGAGAACGGCGCGCTGCTCGCCATCGACGAAGCCAATGCGGCCGGCATCAGCCTCGACGGCAAGAAAGTCACTTTCGAACTCGTGCGCGAAGACGACCAGGCCGACCCGAAGATCGGCAACACCGTCGCGCAGAAGCTGGTCGACGCCAAGGTCGTCGGCGTGGTCGGCCACCTCAACTCGGGCACGACCATTCCCGCCTCGTCCATCTACAACCAGGCCGGCCTGCCGATGATCTCCGGCTCCGCCACCAATCCGGCGCTGACGCAACAGGGCTTCAAGAACGTCTTCCGCGTCGTCGGGCGAGACGACCAGCAAGGCCCCGCCGTCGCCGACTATCTCATCGGCCAGTTCAAGCCGAAGACCGCGGCGGTCATCGACGACGCCACGCCCTACGGTGAAGGCCTCGCCAACGAAGTCGAGAAGAAGCTCAAGGAAGCCGGCGTCAAGGTGCTCCCGCGGGAGAAAGGGACCGACAAGACCATCGACTGGAAAGCCGTGCTCACCAAGATCAAGGGCAAGAAGCCGGATGTGGTGTTCTACGGTGGCATGGACGCCACCGGCGGACCGTTGCTGAAGCAGGCGCGCGAACTGAAGATCGCCGCGACCTTCTCCTTCGGCGACGGCGGCTGCACCGACAAGATGGCCGAACTCGCCGGCGCGGCGGCGGAAGGCATGGTCTGCTCGCAGGCCGGCATTCCGGTTCAGGCGGCGGGCAGGAAGTTCCTCGACGGCTACAAGGCAGCCTTCAAGATCGACCCGATCCTCTACGCGCCCTTCACCTACGATGCCACGCATCTGCTGATCGCAGCCATGAAGAAGGCCGATTCGTCCGATCCCGCCAAGTACCTGCCGGTGCTGGCCACCATCAGCCACGACGGTGCCAGCGGCAACATCCAGTTCGACGACAAGGGCGACCGCAAGGATGCAGAGATGACGATCTTCGCCATGAAGGGCGGCAAGATCGCGCCCATCGCCATCATCAAGAGCGGCAAATCGATGACGGTCGACGAGTACGCGAGCGCCGGTGCCGCTGCACAACCGGCGGCAGCGCCCGCCGCGATGTCCGGCATGGGTGGCATGGCCGGCGCCCCGGCGGAAAAGAAATAGCCTGAGCCTGTATCATCATCCTGAAGCAATCGGAACGGCACCCCCAGGGTGCCGTTTCTCCATAGGAGCGGGCCGTGGATATCTTCATCCAGCAAGTCATCAACGGGCTCACCACCGGCAGCGTGTATGCCCTGGTCGCGCTCGGCTACACGATGGTGTACGGCGTCATCCAGCTGATCAATTTCGCCCACGGCGAAGTCGTGATGATCGGCGCCATGGTCGCCTTCTCGGTGATCACCGCGCTCGCCGGGACGGCCTCGCCGCTGCCGCCGGCGGTGATTCTCCTCGCCGGAGTCGCCGCGGCAATTCCCGCCTGCATGGCGATCGGCTACCTGCTTGAGCGCGTCGCCTACCGCCCCCTGCGCCACGCCCCGCGCCTCGCACCCCTGATCACGGCCATCGGCATGTCCATCATCCTGCAGCACCTGGCGCTGCTGGTGTGGAGCCGCAATCCGCTCGCCTTTCCGCAGATTGTCGACAACCCCGTGTTCTCCATCGGCGGCGCAGCCATCACAGGCGTGCAGATTGCGATCATCCTGCTCTCCGTGGTGCTGATGGCCTTGCTGACCTGGTTCGTCTATCGGACACGCTTCGGCATCGCCATCCGGGCCACAGCGGAAAACGTGCATGTCGCCAGCCTGATGGGGGTGGACGCCAATCGCGTCATCGCCGCAACCTTTATCATCGCCGCCGCCCTCGCGGCAGTCGCGGGCGTCATGGTCGGCACCTACTACGGCATCACGCATTACACGATGGGTTTCATGCTCGGCCTGAAGGCCTTCTCGGCAGCGGTGCTGGGCGGCATCGGCAACCTCGCCGGCGCCATGCTCGGCGGCATCCTGCTCGGCCTGGTCGAAGCCCTCGGCGCGGGCTATATCGGCGAGCTGACCGATATGTGCAAATGGCCGCTCATGAAGGAAGTCGTCGCGGAACGCTGCGCCGCCGACGGCCATCTCGTGCTGATGGGCAGCAACTACCAGGATGTGTTTGCCTTCCTGGTGCTGATCGCGGTGCTGGTGTTCAGACCCTCCGGCCTGCTAGGCGAACGCGTGTCGGAGCGGGCGTGAGGAACGGTCCCCACGCTCACTACGTTCGCTGCCCCCCCGAGGGGGCGGTCAGTGCCCTTCGGGCGGCCGGGCGGGCACTGAGATGAATCTTCGCGACAAGCAACCGGCCCTCTACTGGTGCGGCGTGGCGCTGGTGGCCATCGCCCTCATTGCGCTGCCGCTGGTGCTCACGCTGGTCGGCACGGCCTGGGTGCGCATCACCAACCTGGCGATCCTCTTTATCTTCTTGGCGCTGGGCCTGAACATCGTCGTTGGCTTCGCCGGCCTGCTCGACCTGGGCTACATCGCCTTCTACGCCGTCGGCGCCTACGTTTACGCCCTGCTCGCCTCGCCGCATTTCGGCCTGCATCTGCCTTTCTGGATCATCCTGCCGATCGGCGCCTTCTTCGCCTGCGTCGCCGGCGCCCTGCTCGGCGCGCCGACGCTGCGCTTGCGAGGAGACTACCTGGCCATCGTCACCCTGGGGTTCGGCGAGATTGTGCGCATCCTCGTCAACAACCTGTCTTCCCCGTTCAACATCACAAATGGCCCCAAGGGCATCACCCGCATCGACCCCTTCCGCATCGGTGAGCTGGAGTTCTACAACAGCGACACATGGATGGGCATCCTGTTTACCGGGCCCGCCAAGTACTACTACATCCTGCTGCTCATCCTGATGGCCGTTATCGTCATCAACCTTCGCCTGCAGCAATCGCGGATCGGCCGCGCCTGGGTTGCCATCCGCGAGGACGAGATCGCCGCCAAGTCCTGCGGCATCAACACCCGCAACGTCAAGCTCCTCGCTTTTGCCATGGGCGCCTCCTTCGGCGGCATCGCGGGCGGCATGTTCTCCGCCATACAGGGTTTCGTCAGCCCGGAGAGCTTCATCCTGCATGAGTCCATCATGGTGCTGTCGATGGTGGTGCTCGGCGGCATGGGCAATGTCTGGGGCGTGATCGCCGGCGCCCTGCTGCTGTCGTTCGTGCCGGAACTGCTGCGCTACACCGTGGAGCCGGCGCAGCAGGCGCTCTTCGGCAGGATGCTGATCGACCCCGAGGTCCTGCGCATGCTGATCTTCGGCGCCGCCCTCGTGCTCACCATGCGTTTCCGGCCCGCCGGCCTCTGGCCGGAAAGCCGTCACCGGCAGGAGTTCTCGGGAGAGCACCGCTCATGAGCGAGGTTCTGCTCGAGGCACAGGCCATCTCGAAGCGCTTCGGCGGCGTACGTGCGCTGAGCGAGGTCTCGCTCTCCATTCGTCGCGGCGAGATCTACGGCCTGATCGGCCCCAACGGCGCCGGCAAGACCACTTTTTTCAATGTCCTCACCGGCTTGTATGCGGCAGACCAGGGCCGCTTCGTCTTCGATGGCGTACCGCTGAAGATCAGCGCGCCGCATGAAGTCGCCAAGGCCGGCATCTCGCGCACTTTCCAGAACATCCGACTGTTCGGCAGCATGACGGCACTGGAGAACGTCATGGTCGGCCGACATCTTCGCACCGGCGCCGGCATCGTCGGCGCCATCCTCCGCGACCGCGCCACACGGGAGGAAGAAGACGCCATCGCGCAGCGCGCCCATGAGCTGCTCACGTATGTCGGCATCCATCGGCACAGCAACATCCTCGCACGCAACCTCGCCTACGGTGACCAGCGTCGACTGGAGATCGCGCGGGCGCTCGCCACCGAACCGAAGCTCCTGGCGCTGGACGAGCCTGCTGCCGGCATGAATGCGACGGAAACAGAATCCCTGAAAGGTCTGATCGATGCCTTGCGCGCGGACGGCAACACCATCCTTCTCATCGAGCACGACGTGAAACTCGTGATGGGACTGTGCGACCGCGTCGCTGTGCTCGACTACGGCGAGAAGATCGCGGAGGGGCCGCCGGCCGAGGTACAGCGCGACGCGAAAGTGGTCGAGGCCTACCTGGGCGGTACGGTGGCATGAGCGTCGCATGAACGCTGCCAGTCCGATCCTCGAAGTGCGCGACCTGCACGTCGCGTATGGCGGCATTGCCGCCGTCAAGGGCATCAGCTTTGAAGTGGGGACTGGTGAGACGGTCTGCCTGATCGGCGCCAATGGCGCCGGCAAGACCACCACCCTGAAGGCCCTGTCGCGCCTGCTGCCCGCGCGCGGAACCATGCACTATGACGGACATAGCCTACTGCACCGTCCGCCACATGAGCTGATCGGCGCCGGCATGACCCTGGTGCCCGAGGGGCGCGGCGTCTTCGCGCGGCTGACTGTTGCCGAGAACCTCGATATGGGCGCCTACTGCCGCAATGACAAGGCGGAAATCGCCGCCGACCGGGATCGCGTCTTCGCTCTGTTGCCGCGTCTCAAGGAGCGGGCGAGGCAGGTGGCCGGCACTCTCTCGGGCGGCGAACAGCAGATGCTGGCCATCGGCCGCGCGCTGATGAGCCGGCCCCGCCTGCTGCTGCTCGACGAGCCGTCGATGGGCCTGGCGCCGATGATGGTGCAGAAAGTGTTCGAGGTGATCCAGTCCGTCGCCGAGCAGGGCGTCACGATCCTGCTCGTGGAGCAAAACGCCCGCCTGGCGCTGTCCATCGCTGCGCGCGGCTACGTCATGGAGAGCGGCGGCATCACGCTAACCGACGACGCGCCGGCACTGCTCGCCAACCCGAAAGTACGCGAAGCCTATCTGGGCGAGTAGTTTGCGCTGGCTTATTTCGTGGGCCGCAGGATGCGTACCAGTTTGGGCGCCGGCCGCAGCAGATCGGCTAGCGTGTAGCGGTCCAGTTCCGCGAAAAATGCATTGGCCGCCTTCTTGAACACGCCCTTGAGCAGGCAGGCCGGTGCGATGTTGCACTGATTCGCTTCCTCGTCGAAGCACTCCACCAGGGCCAGATTCTCCTCGGTGCCGCGCACCACCTCGCCGACGCCGATTTTTTCCGGATTCAGGAGCAGGCGCAGGCCGCCGCCCTTGCCACGCACCGTTTCGACATAACCCTGGCGGCCGAGGAAATGGACCACCTTCATGAGGTGATTTTCCGAGATACCATAGGCCGAAGCGATCTCGGCAATGGTGACGAGTTCGCCGCGTCTGATGCCCAGGTACATCAGCACGCGCAGGGTGTAGTCGGAAAAAGTGGTCAGCCGCATGGGGTATCAAGGCCTTGCAATTAAAAGATGTATCGAAGATATTGATTATCCCTGAAACCGGTGATATATTGAAGATGTATTTTCGGTACTGCTTATAAGGAAGCCATGAAAACAGATCCGTCAGCCGTCATGCCCACCGAGGAAATGGTGCGCACCGCCCTGCGCGGCGTCATCGACCCGGAAGTGGGCATGAACGTGGTCGACCTGGGCCTGGTGTATGGCATCGAGATCGCACCCAAACAGGTGCGCGTTTCCATGACCATGACCACACCGGCCTGCCCCATGGGCGCCATGATTACCGAGGATGCACGCGAGGCGATTCGCGACATCGCGCCGGAAGCCGCCGAAGTCGACGTGCAACTGGTGTGGGATCCGCCCTGGAGCCCGGCCCTGATGTCAGAGCACGCCAAGCAACGCTTCGGCTGGTCCTGAACAGCCGCCAAGCCACCTCAACCCTGACTGGAGAAACCACCATGACCACGCAAACCGCAGAAACCACCATCGACGTGCGCACCATCATTCCGCGCGAACGCCATCCGCTGATCTTCGACGCTTTCAACAAACTCCCGCCTGACGAAGCCTTCCTGCTGGTGAACGACCACGACCCGAAGCCGCTCTACTATCAGTTCCAGGCCGAACTTGGACCCGTCTTCACGTGGGACTACCTGGAATCCGGACCGGAAGTCTGGAAAGTCCGCATCACCAAGACCTCCTGAGACCGTCGCGTGGCAGACGTCCGCCCTCCCTTCCGCATTCCGCTGCTGGTGCTGGGTTTCGCCAGCCTCTTCATCGGCGTGGGCGCCGGCCTGTTGCGGCTGGGTTGGGCGGTGCCGCTACCGGAAACGGAACTGGCCGCCCTCCATGGCCCGCTCATGGTCAGCGGCTTCTTCGGCACGGTGATCAGCCTCGAGCGTGCCGTGGCGCTGGCACGTCGCTGGGCCTACCTCGGGCCGCTCGCGTCCGGCGCGGGCGGATTCCTGCTGATCCTCGGCGCACCCGCGATGGCCGGCCAGGCATTGCTCGCGGCGGGCAGCGCCATACTGACCCTCGCCTCGCTCACGGTGTTTCAGCGCCAGCGCGCACTGTTCACATTCACGCTGGCCGCAGGAGCGTTCAGCTGGCTGGTCGGCAATCTGCTCTGGCTGGGCGGTGCGTCGGTGTTCGCCGTGGTGCCATGGTGGGCCGGCTTCCTCGTACTCACCATCGCTGGCGAACGCCTGGAGCTGTCGCGCTTCCTGCCACCCTCGCCGATGGCGCAGCGCGTCTTCATCGCCGTGCTGGCGGGGCTGACTTTCGGCATGGCATTTCACGCGCAGGTTTTCGGCGCGGCTCTGCTGGCCCTGGCGCTATGGCTGCTGCGTCAGGACATCGCGCGGCGCACGGTCAAGGACAAGGGGCTGACGCGCTTCATCGCCGTCTGCCTGCTCTCGGGCTATGCCTGGCTGGCGCTGTCTGGCGGAATCATGCTCGCAGCAGGACTACTGCCGGGTAGCCTTGCTTACGACGCCGCCCTGCACGCGCTGATGCTGGGCTTCGTTTTCTCCATGGTCTTCGGCCACGCGCCCATCATTTTCCCCGCCGTGCTGCGCGTGGCGGTGCCCTACCATCCGCTGTTCTACGCGCCGCTGGCGCTGCTGCATTTTTCACTGATCATCCGCCTCGCCGGCGACGCCGCCGCGTTGTACGACTGGCGCAGCGCCGGCGGTGCACTCAACGCACTGGCACTGCTGGCCTTCATCCTGAATACGATTGCCGCCGTGATCCGCGGCAAGCTGAAAAGCTAGTGCCCGCTTCTGTTTCTGGGGTGCTAGCCCGCCTGCAGGCTGTCGGCGAAGGATAGCGCCTCGAGTTGGGCGTGGTTGATCGTTGCCGCATCCAGCTGCAATTCGGCAGCCTGGGCGGAAAAACGGTCGTAGTCATTCTGCTCGCCCGCCCGGGCCAGGGCCAGAAAAGGCGCATACGGCCCGCTGCCGGAAACCAGTGCATCGTTGATGGTGTCAGGCAGGTGCATGTCGGCCAGCGCAGTTTCCATGAGCACGCCAAGGAGGATGTCGAGCAGCGAGAAGGCGCCGGTGATGAACAGGTTGTCCAACTCGTTCTTGTCCACGTAATCCTTGGCCGTCAGTTCCATGAAGCGGCCGCGGGCGATGGCCGCCTGCATCAGGGCCGGTGCCGCGGCATCCTTGCTCGAAGTCACCAGCAGCAGGGAAAGCCACTTGTTCAGCTTTTCATAGCCGAGCATGGTCACGGCGTGGCGGAAGGACTGGATCTCCACGGCCAGGCCGAAGCCGGCGGAATTGATGTAACGCAGCAGCTTGACCGACAGCGCCACGTCCTGCTTCAGCGCCGCCTCGATCTCCTTGACGTCGGCGTTGGCGCGCACCAGGTTGAGCAGGCGGATGGTCTGTGCCTGGCCGGGATTGAGCTTCTTCGCGGGCGTCACGCCCTTCAGGAAGTACCAGCCGGCCGCGCCGCCGAAACCCTTCTGGATGCAGGCATCGAACTGGGCGTTGTCCACCAGGCCCTTGGCAATCAGCAGTCCCGGCGCACCAGCCGTATTCGCCGTGGCATTGGCCAACAAGAAGCGGAAATCTGCGTCGGCCGGCAGCGCCATGCCGGCACTATAGCCATCCAGGCACATCGACACGCCAGCCGCCTGCAACTGTTGCACCATTTCGAGGGTTGCCGGGTTGTTCAAGGCAGCGGCGGGGATTTCGATCATGGCATTCTGCGGCACCTGCCAGTCGAGCAGGCCCTTATCCGGCGCCACGCCGCCCAGGCCGACAAACACGGTGCGCGCCTGCGGCCACGCTTCCGCCAGCCGGTTCAATTCGGCTGCGAATTGCGCACAGGCTGCCGGTCCGGCCGGAGCCCGGATGGCAAGGCGGGTGGCGGTGATCGCACGGCTGCGATTGAGCACCGGCTCGCGGCTGATGAGGATGGGCTGGCTCATGGGCTTAGGGGTCTAGGTCTTCACGGATTCCACTGCGAAAGTGAATGCATCGGCAAAAAAGTCCTCTTCCTTGAGGCCGCTACGCGTCACGAAGTCGTGCCGTGCCGCGTCGATCATGGCCGGCGCTCCGCACGCATAGGCCTGATGGCCTGAAAGGTCCGGGAAATCATCGATGACTGCCTGGTGTACCCAGCCGCTGCGACCCCGCCAGTCATCGGCGGGCTGCGCCTCGGACAGTACGGGCACATAGCGGAAGGCGGTGTGCCCGGCGGCCCAGCTTTCCGCCAGGGCGTGCATGTAGAGTCCGGCGCGATCGCGCGCGCCCCAGTAGAGGACCATCGGCCGCGTCGTACCCTGATGGCAGGCATGCTCGACCAGTGACTTGATCGGGGCAAAGCCGGTGCCGCCGGCCAGCAGGATGACCGGCTTGGCGCTGTCCTCGCGCAGGAAGAAACTGCCATGCGGCCCGTCGATGCGCAGGATGTCGCGTTCCTGCATGGTTTCGAAGACGTGTCGCGTGAAATGCCCGTCCGGCACCCGGCGGACATGCAGTTCGAGGCATTCGTCGTCCTGCGGCGCATTGGCGATGGAAAAGCTGCGGCGGCGGCCGTCCCGCAGCAGGATGTCGATGTACTGTCCGGCAAGGAACTGCAGGCGCTCGCTGGCGGGCAGCTTGAGCTGCAGTTGCATCACGTCGGGCGCGAGAAGGGCCATTTTCTGCACCCGGCAGGGCAACGTCCTGACCTGGATGTCGCGCACCGTGTCCACCTCGCGGCACGCAATGGTGAGATCGGACAACGGCCGCGCGCAGCAGAACAGGGCGTAGCCCCTGGCGACTTCCGCGTCGCTCAGCGCGCCTGCCGCGTAGTCGCCGCGGTCGACCTGGCCGGATACGATCCGCCCCTTGCAGGCTCCGCAGGCGCCGTTGCGGCAGCCGTAGGGCAGGTTGATATTCGCATCCAATGCGGCGCGCAAAATCGTGTTGCCGGGTTCGACGTCGAACTGGTGCCCGCTGGACTCGATCGTGATGCGATGGGGCGAGTGCCCGCCTCTGGGTTTAGGGTGCATGGAATCCGTAGGCTGGCTGTTAAAATGCGCGGGTGCAACGATTGCTCATCATAGGCTGCGGCGACATCGCCCGGCGTGCGCTCCCCTGGCTGGTCGGGCATTATCGCGTCTATGCCGCGGTGCGCTCCTCTGCGAACCTTGGCGAGCTGCGCGCGATGGGCGTCACGCCGCTGCGCGCCGACCTGGACAAGCCGCATACACTGAAACGCCTGGCCGGCATCGGCAATGTGGTTCTGCATTTTGCACCGCCGCAGGAAACCGGACTGCAGGACAAGCGCACGCGCGCGTTGATCGCAGCGCTCTCGGGTGGAAAAATTCTACCACGCCGCCTCGTCTATATCAGTACCAGCGGCGTCTATGGGAATTGCGATGGCGCATGGGTTTCGGAAGAGCATCCGGTCCGCCCGCAGACGGCGCGGGCGCGGCGGCGGGCCGACGCGGAAGCGCGATTGCGCCGTTTCGGGCGCAGCCGTCGCGTCGCCGTCTCTATCCTGCGGGCGCCCGGCATCTATGCCGGCAACCGCCTGCCGCTGACCCGGCTCGAGCGCGGCCTGCCGCTGCTGCGCAGGGAAGAGGACATCCACACCAACCACATCCATGCCGACGACCTGGCCCTCATTGCACGGACCGCGCTAGCGCGCGGTCGTCCTGGCAGGATCTACAATGCTTCGGATGAGTCGGCGCTGAAAATGGGCGAATACTTCGATCTACTGGCCGACCGGCTCGGCCTGCCGCGGGCGCCCCGCCTGCCGCGCGCCGAGGTCGAACAAGCCCTTTCTCCCGCCATGCTGTCCTTCATGGGGGAGTCGCGGCGCCTGACCAACCGCCGCATCAAGCGCGAGCTGGCCGTGCGCTTGACTCACCCCGATGTTGCCGCGACACTCGCTGCCATGCAAAAGGAGGCTGCATGATGAAACAACCCCCACGCTCACTGCGTTCGCTGCCCCCCGAGGGGGCGCGTCAGTACCTTCGGACGGCCGGGCGGTACTGACATGCTGTGGGTGAAATGGCTGCACATCGTCTTCATGGTGACCTGGTTCGCCGGCCTGTTCTATCTGCCGCGGCTGTTCGTCTATCACGCCATGAGCGAAGACGCGGCCAGCCGGGAACGCTTCAAGATCATGGAGCGCAAGCTCTATTACGGCATCATGGCCCCGGGCGCGGTTTTCACCGTGCTCTTCGGCATCTGGCTCTGGCTGGGCTTCGGGCCCTGGGGCTACTGGGTTCACGCGAAGCTGCTGCTGGTTTGCGTTCTGGGCATCTATCACTTGTGGTGCGGCAAGCTGCTCAAGGATTTTGCGCAGGACCGCAACACGAAATCCCATGTCTGGTTCCGCTGGTTCAATGAGTTCCCGGTGCTGATCCTCTTTGCTGCCGTGTGGCTGGCGCTGTTCAAGCCGTTTTGATGCAGCACTACTTCGCCACTTGTCCGCGCGGACTGGAAGTCCAGCTAGTCGACGAACTGACTGCTGTTGGCGCACGGCAAACCGAAACCGTCGCCGGCGGGGTCGCTTTCAGCGGCGACTGGGAAACCTGCTATCGCGCCAATCTGTGGAGCCGCCTCGCCACGCGCATTCTGTGGCGCGTCGCGCAGGGGCCGTATCGTCGCGAAGAGGACATCTACCGCCTGGCCCATGACGTGCCCTGGCACGACCGCTTCTCCGTGCGCCGCACGCTGCGCGTCTACATGACGGCCATCCGCTGCCCGCTGAAGAGCCTGGACTTCATCACCCTGCGCATCAAGGATGCGGTATGCGACCGCTTCCGCGCGGAAACGGGGGAACGGCCCAGCGTGGACACTGCGGAACCGAACGTGCGCATCCACGCCTTTCTCAACGACCGCGAGGCCACGCTCTATCTCGACACCTCGGGCGAGCCGCTCTACAAGCGCGGCTTCAAGTACGCCTCGGTCGAGGCGCCCCTGAAGGAAAACCTCGCCGCCGGCATTTTGCGCCTGGCTGGCTGGCAACCCGGCACGCCGCTGCTCGACCCCATGTGCGGCTCGGGCACCTTTCTGCTCGAAGCAGCCTTGATGGCGCACGACATCGCACCGGGGCTGGCGCGCAAGTTCGGATTTTTTCGCCTGGCCAACTTCGATGCGGCGCTCTGGCAAAAGATCCTGACCGAAGCGGAAGCGCGCAAGCTGGCTGCAACGGCGCAGCCCATCTTCGGCAGCGACATCAGCCAGGACCAGCTCGAGCGGGCGCGGCAAAACCTGGCGGCGGCAGGCATGCATGACAGCGTGAAGCTGGAGCGTGCCGATCTGCTCTTGCGCAGCCCGCCTGCGCCGGAAGGGATTCTGGTCACCAACCCGCCCTATGGCGTGCGGCTGGAGGAAACGGAGCAGCTTGCGGCGTTCTATCCGAAGCTGGGCGATGCCCTGAAGCGGCGCTTCGCCGGCTGGCGCTGCTACTTCATCTCCGCCGATCCGCAGCTGCCCAGGCTGATCGGGCTGAAGGCCTCAAGGCGCACCCCGCTTTTCAACGGCGCGCTGGAGTGCCGCCTGCTGGAATACAGGATGGTCAGCGGTCAGATGCGCGGCAAGTGCTGAACAGCCGTTCCGCGCGAAGCCTCGCCTCGGGGACAAGGGAAGGAGCGGGGGGATGGGTCAAACAATATCCAGATGCTGGATGCCGGCAGCCAAGTCGCGGTCTTTCGACTCCTTGCCATGCAGTTTGATGGTCAGGCGCAGGTCGTTTACCGAGTCGGCATTGCGCAGCGCATCCTCGTAGCTGACCTTGCCGGCCTCGTAGAGGTCGAAGAGAGACTGGTCGAAGGTCTGCATACCGAGCTCGCGCGACTTCTTCATGATTTCCTTGATCTCATGCACTTCGCCCTTGAAGATGAGGTCGGAGATCAGCGGCGAGTTGAGCATGACCTCGAACGCCGCCGCGCGCCCCTTGCCGTCCTTCATCGGGATTAGTCGCTGCGAGACGAAGGCGCGCACGTTGAGCGAGAGATCCATCAGCAGCTGCTGGCGGCGTTCTTCCGGGAAGAAGTTGATGATGCGGTCGAGTGCCTGGTTGGTACTGTTGGCATGCAGGGTGGCCATGCACAGGTGGCCTGTCTCGGCGAAGGCGATGGCGTGGTCCATCGTCTCGCGGTCGCGGATCTCGCCCATCAGGATGACGTCCGGCGCCTGACGCAGGGTGTTCTTCAGCGCCGCCTCCCAGGTGTCGGTGTCGATGCCGACCTCGCGCTGCGTAATGATGCACTTCTTGTGCTCGTGCACGTACTCGATCGGATCCTCGACAGTAATGATGTGGCCGTAGCTGTTCTCGTTACGGTAGTCCACCATCGCGGCCAGCGAGGTCGACTTGCCCGTGCCGGTGCCGCCGACCAAGATCACCAGACCGCGCTTGGTCATGGAAATATCCTTGAGGACCGTCGGCAGCTGCAGACTCTCGAAAGTCGGTATCGTCGTTGCGATGGTGCGCAGTACCACCCCGATGCGCGCCTGCTGCACGAAGGCATTCACGCGAAACCGGCCGATGCCGGCGGGGCTGATGGCGAAATTGCACTCCTTGGTGGCCTCGAACTCAGCCGCCTGCCTGTCGTTCATGATGGCGCGCGCCAGTTCGGCTGTGTGCTGAGGCGTCAGGCTCTGGTTGGACTGAGGCGTGATCTTGCCGTCCACCTTGATGGCGGGCGGAAAGTTGGCAGTAATGAACAGGTCGGATCCCTTCTTCTGCGCCATGAGGCGCAGCAGGTCGTACATGAATTTGAGTGCCTGGTCTCTTTCCATCTCGCACCTCTGTCTAGGGTCAGGCTTCAGCCCGACGCGTTTGCCGCGGTCGGCCTGAAAGCCGACCTGTCAGCTGGCCGGTTTAACCTGCAAAGTTATCCTTGTTCGCCGCCTTGGTGCGGGCTTCCGCTGCCGAAACGATATTGCGACGGACGAGATCGGCCAGGTTCTGGTCCAAGGTCTGCATGCCCAGCGCCTGGCCAGTCTGGATGGCCGAGTACATCTGGGCGATCTTGGCTTCGCGGATCAGGTTGCGGATGGCCGGCGTGCCGATCATGATTTCATGCGCCGCCACGCGGCCCTGACCGTCCTTGGTCTTCAGCAGCGTCTGCGAAATGACGGCGCGCAGTGATTCGGACAGCATGGCGCGCACCATTTCCTTTTCCGCCGCGGGGAAGACGTCAATGACGCGGTCGATGGTCTTGGCCGCGGAACTGGTGTGCAGGGTACCGAACACCAAGTGGCCGGTTTCCGCCGCGGTCAGCGCCAGACGGATGGTCTCCAGGTCGCGCATCTCACCCACGAGAATGACGTCCGGATCTTCACGCAGGGCGCTGCGCAGGGCGTTGTTGAAGGACAACGTATGCGGGCCCACCTCGCGCTGGTTGATCAGGCATTTCTTCGATTCATGGACGAATTCGATCGGATCCTCTACGGTAAGGATATGCCCGTGCTCGTTCTCGTTGATGTAGTTGACCATCGCCGCCAGGGTGGTCGACTTGCCCGAGCCGGTCGGCCCGGTCACCAGCACGACGCCGCGCGGATACTCGGAGATCTCCTTGAAAATCTTCGGGCAGTTGAGTTCCTCCAGCGACAGCACCTTCGAGGGAATGGTGCGGAACACGGCGCCGGCGCCGCGATGCTGGACGAAGGCGTTGACGCGAAAGCGCGCAAGATTGGGAATGGCGAAAGAAAAGTCGCACTCGAGATTCTCCTCGTAGTGCTTGCGCTGGCCGTCGTTCATGATGTCGTACACCATGCTGTGTACGTCCTTGTGCTCCATCGGCGGCAAGTTGATGCGTCGCACGTCGCCATGCACACGGATCATGGGCGGCAACCCGGCCGACAGATGCAAGTCGGACGCCTTGTTCTTGACGGAGAAAGCGAGCAGTTCGGTAATGTCCATTGTACGTTTCCGTGGCGCCAAAATTGGAAAAGAGGCAGTGGCGCGATGCTATACTTGCCCCGATTTTTCAGGGCATTATGACAACAATTTCCACCAACTTGCAAGCTGTAAGAGCGCGCATTGCCGCAGCGGCAAAAATGGCGGGAAGGATTCCGGACGACATCGGCCTGCTGGCCGTCAGCAAGACCTTCGCGACGGAGCGGGTACGCGAGGCCGCCGAGGCCGGACAGTCCGCATTCGGGGAAAACTACGTTCAGGAAGGACTGGCGAAAATCGCCGCGCTGGAAGGGCTTGGTCTGGAATGGCATTTCATCGGCCCCTTGCAGAGCAACAAGACACGCCCGGTGGCCGAGCACTTCACCTGGGTGCATGGCATCGAGCGCTTGAAAATCGCCCAACGCCTGTCCGAAGCGCGCGGCACGACGCAACCTCCGTTGCAAGTCTGCATCCAGGTGAACGTCAGTGGCGAAGCCAGCAAGAGCGGGGTCAGCCCCGACAGCACGGCGGAACTTGCACGCGCTGTCGCGACGCTGCCGAATCTGCAGTTGCGCGGCCTCATGGCAATTCCTGAGCCGACCGAAGACATGGCCTTGGCGCGGCGCCGCTTTGCCATGCTGCGAGAATTGCGCGATGCCCTCAACAAGGAGGGATTGGCACTGGATACGCTGTCCATGGGCATGTCGCTGGACCTGGAGGCGGCCATCCTCGAGGGGGCGACCATCGTGCGGGTTGGCACGGCAATCTTTGGCGAAAGAGCATGAACATGAGAATCACCTTCATCGGCGGCGGCAATATGGCCAACGCGCTTATCGGCGGCCTGCTCAAGCAGGGCTTCCCCCGTGCCGCCCTCAAGGTCGTCGAGCCGCTCGAGGAGAATCGCGCGCGGCTGACCGCCGCCTTCGGGATCGACTGCCGACCGGGGGCGGATCTCGCCGCGCTGGAATGCGACACGCTGGTACTGTCGGTCAAGCCGCAACAAATGCACGATGCACTGAAGCCCCTGTCCGGCAAGCTGCATGGCCAGCTGGTCATCAGCATCGCCGCGGGGGCGCGGCTGGCCGACTTGTCGCGCTGGTTGGGCGGATACCGGAAGCTGGTGCGAACCATGCCGAATACACCAGCCCTGATCGGTGCCGGCATCACAGGGCTGTACGCCGATCCGTGCGTCGACGACGGAGGTCGGCGCCAGGCCGAACAGGTGCTGGGCGCTGTCGGCAGGACGCTGTGGATTGCCGAAGAAGGCTTGATGGATGCCGTAACCGCCGTCTCGGGCAGCGGGCCGGCCTACGTGTTCTATTTCATCGAATCACTGCGCGATTCGGCGCGTGTCCTCGGATTATCCGCAGATCAAGCGCGATTACTGGCAATCGAGACCGTCATCGGCGCCGCCGCCCTGGCCGCGAACAGCGAGGAAGACGTGGCTCTCCTCAGGCAGCGCGTCACCTCCAAGGGCGGCACTACTGAAGCGGCGCTGAAATCGCTCGAAGCCGACCAGGTCAAGGCCGCGATCATTCGGGCAATCGAGGCAGCCAACGCACGTGGCAGGGAGCTGGGCGAACTATTGGGAAAGGACTGAGCGGTGCTGACCAATCTTCTGCTGCTGATTCTCGAAGCCGTAACGGGTTTCTTCGTCTTTCTCCTGCTGGTCCGTTTCTACATGCAATGGCTTCGGGTCTCCTTCCGCAATCAGCTCGGCCAGTTCGTCGTCACTGTCACGGACTGGCTGGTGCGCCCGGCACGGCGGATCATTCCCAGCCTGTCCGGCCTCGACATGCCGAGCCTCATGGGAGCCCTTGCCCTGCACAGCGGCTACCTGGCCATTGCCTTCTGGCTGAAACGCTTCTCCTTCGGCGCACATGCCGGGATCGCCGTTCCCGTCGTCCTCGCCATCGCCGTGCTCGAACTGATGCGCTTCTCCGTATATCTGCTCATCGGCATCGTTCTGGTCTCCGCAGTGCTTTCCTGGGTAAACCCCCATGCCCCGCTGGCCCCGCTGTTCAATAGCCTGTCCCGTCCCTTCCTGCGGCCCTTCCAGCGCTTGATCCCCCCCATTGCCAACGTGGATCTCTCGCCCCTCGTGCTGCTTCTGCTGCTGCAGGTCGCGTTGATGATGCTGGCTTGGCTGCGTGTCCTGCTTGTCCAGCTGATCGCATGACGGCCCCCTGGGTAAGGCAGGAGGCTTCCGGACACTTCATCCTCAGCCTGCACATACAGCCGGGCGCAAAGCGAACGGAAATCGCCGGCCTGCATGGCGACGCGCTGAAGATCCGTCTGGCCGCACCGCCGGTGGACGGCAAGGCCAACGATTGCCTGATCGGAATCATTGCCGAAGCGCTGGGGGTACCGCGTGCTCAAGTCGAATTGCTGAGCGGCGCGACTTCACGCTACAAGCGCGTCCGGGTGCGAGGCGTAACGGCGGATCCGATCGAAAAGCTGGCCGGCTAGCGACCGTTCTCGAAGGCGATGTGCCCGTCAATCAGCGTGTAGCGTACGCGGCCGGGCAGTTCAGCGCCGAGGAAAGGCGTGTTCTTACCCTGGCTCCTGAGCACAGCGGGAGAGACTTTGAAGCTGCCGCGCGGATCGAAGATGCAGACGTCGGCGGTAGCACCGACCGCCAGATGGCCGGCCTGGATACCCAGCACCCGCGCCGCGTCGGAAGTGACGCGTGCAAGTGTCCTGCCAAGCGGCAGTTGTGTTTCGTCAGCCCATTTCAGCGTCAGGGGCAGCAGCAGTTCCAGGCCGGTAGCGCCAGGCTCCGCCTCGCCGAACGGCAGTTGTTTGGCGTCGTCGTCCACCGGCGTGTGGTCGGAGCAAAGTGCATCGACCGTACCATCGGCCAGTCCCCGGCGCAGGGCCTCGCGGTCGGCGGATGTACGCAGGGGTGGTATCAGCCGCGCCTGGGGATTGAAGTAACCGATGTCCTGCTCGCACAGGTGCAGGTGGTTGATGGAGATATCGCAGGTCACCGGCAACCCTGCGTCCTTGGCGCGGGCGATCCCCTCCAGCCCGGCAGCGCTCGAAATGCGCCTGACGTGCAAGGCAACCCCGGTTTCCCGAACCAGTACCAGCAGCCTCGACAACGCGATCGTTTCCGCGCAGACCGGAATGCCGGGCAGACCCAGCCGCGTCGCCACTTCGCCTTCGTGGGCCACGCCGTCGCGTGCGAGATACGGATCCTCGGGCTGCAGCCAGACCTTGAAGCCGAATGTCGCTGCATACTGAAGTGCGCGTAACAGGACGCGGGTATCGGTCACCTGTGCATTGGCCTGGCTGAAGGCAATGCAGCCCGCCTCGTACAATTCCGCCATCTCCGTCAGACGCTCTCCCGCCAACCCAACCGTCAGCGCGCCGAGCGGGTAGACATGGGCCGAAGCCAGGTTGCGGGCGCGATGCTTGAGCATTTCCACCAGGCCCGGCTCGTCCAGGACGGGATCGGTATCCGGCGGACAGACGAGGCTGGTGACGCCCCCCGCCACCGCAGCCGCCATTTCCGACTCCAAAGTCGCCTTGTACTCATAGCCCGGCTCGCGCAGGCGTGCCGAAAGATCGATGAGCCCCGGACAGACGACCAGACCCGTCGCATCGATGACGCGGTTTGCGGCAAAGCCCTGCGGGGCCGCGCCGACGCCGACAATCCTGCCGGCGGCGATGAACACCTCCCGCTGCGCGTCGGTGCCGTTGGCCGGATCGATCAGGCGACCGTTTTTGATGTGGATCTTCATTTCGTCATGTTCCTGCCAACATGCTCATCACCGCCATGCGCACGGCGATGCCGAAGGTCACCTGCGGCAGGATCACCGCATGCTGGCCGTCGGCCACGGCCGAATCAATTTCCACACCGCGGTTCATCGGCCCGGGATGCATGACGATTGCGTCCGGGCGGGCGCAACAGAGCTTGTCAGCCGTCAATCCATAGTACTTGAAGAACTCCTGGGGGCTGGGCAGCAGCGCGCCTTGCATCCGTTCGCTCTGCAGGCGCAGCATCATCACCACATCGACGTCCTTGAGGCCGGCACGCATGTCATGGAAGACGCGTACGCCGAGTCTGTCAACATCGGCCGGGATCAGCGTCTTCGGCCCGATCACGCGGATCTCGGGGACGCCCAGCGTGGTCAGCGCGCCGATCTGCGAGCGCGCTACCCGCGAGTGCAGTACATCGCCGACGATGGCAACGATCAGTCGAGTGAAGTCCTTCTTGTAGTGTCGGATGGTATACATGTCGAGCAGGCCCTGCGTCGGGTGGGCATGGCGCCCGTCGCCGGCATTGATGACATGAATGTGGTCACGGCCGTTGGCAGCAAGATGCTGGGCAATGAGGAAGGGTGCGCCGCTGACGGCATGTCGAACCACGAACATGTCCGCCTGCATGGCACAGAGATTGTCCACCGTGTCGAGGAGGGACTCCCCTTTTGAAGCCGAGGACGTGCCGATGTTCAGGTTGATGACATCGGCAGAGAGGCGTTTCGCTGCGATCTCGAAGGTGGTGCGCGTCCGCGTCGAGTTCTCGAAGAACAGATTGAATACACTCTTGCCGCGCAGCAACGGCAGCTTTTTCACCTCGCGCTCAGCCACTTCCGTGAAAGGCGCCGCGGTGTCCAGAATATCGCTAAGTATTTCGCGCGGCAGGCCGTCGATGGTGAGCAGATGCTGCAGCGCTCCGTTCCTGTTCAGTTGCGGGTTATGCATCGACTAGCCTCAGGGTCAGGCCGCCCGCCTCGCTGCGCTCGAGCTGGAGGTTCTTGTCCGATCCGAGCTCCATCGCTTGCGCCGTCCAGCGCGGACAGACTGGCAGTTCGCGCCCGCCCCGGTCGATCAGTACAGAAAGGTCAATACGGGCCGGGCGGCCATAGTCGAATATCTCATTCATGGCGGCCCGTATGGTGCGTCCGGTATAGAGCACGTCGTCGACGATGACGATTGGACGATCTTCCACTTCGAAGGGCATGTCCGACGATTTGATCTGGGCATGCAGCCCGCTGCGGCTGAAGTCGTCCCGGTAGAACGAAACATCGAGGCAACCAAGCGGTGTTTTCAGGCCAAGCGCGGCATGCAGGCGCTCGGCTACCCAGACACCGCCGGTATGGATACCGACCAGGGTCGTGTCCGGGTGCAAACCCGGGCGCATGCTGTCCGCCAGGACGGTGCACAGCCGTTCGGCGTCAGGCAACGGCATCGAAATAGTCCTGCAGGATGTATTGCGCGGCAAGCGCGTCGGTCTTTCCCTTGCGCGCCTTCCAGTCGAGGCCGCCCTCGCGCAACGCCGAGTCGGCCTCCGCAGAGGTAAACCGCTCGTCGACGAGCGTCACGGGAAGGCCAAAGCGGCCGTGCAACTGGTTGGCGAAACGCCGGCAGCGCGCAGTTATCTCATGTTCCGAACCGTCGAGCGAAAGCGGCAAGCCGATTACCAGGCGGGTCGGCTGCCATTCCTGTATGAGCCGGGCTATCTCCGCGAAACGCGCATCGTTGGTCTCCGCTTCGAGGGTGGCAAGGGCATTGGCCCGCCCGAGTCGTGTTTCGCCCATGGCGACGCCGATGCGTTTCAAGCCGAAATCGAATGCCAGGACGGTGCCGTCTTCGGCAGGCCGTGAGGAAGAGGGGCGAGGTGAAACCATCAAAGAAGGCATTCTACTCCTGAATGCTTCGTGCCTGGCATGTTCAGGCATGTCCCGCCACGTCGGAGAGGTTGGCCAGATCGAATCCAAGCAACTGCATCGCCGCCGGCAGGCGCTCCTCGGGCGGCAGGCCGAAGAGGATCTGGGCGTCGGCCGCCACGGTAAGCCACGCATTCTGCGCGAGCTCGTACTCCAACTGGCCGGCGGCCCAGCCGGCGTATCCGAGCGATACGATGAATTCCTCCGGTTCGCCGGCACTGCCGACCGACTGGAGGATATCGCGCGAGCTGGTCAGGCCCAGTTCGTCCTTGACCGGCAGCGTGGCCTGCCATTTGCCGACGGGCCGGTGCAGCACGAAGCCGCGGTCGGTCTGGACGGGGCCGCCGAACATCACAGGCAGGGCGGCGAACTGCTTGGTCTCTAGCGGAATGTCGATTCGCTCGAACAGCGTTTCCACTGTCATGTCGAGCGGGCGGTTGATGACGATGCCGAGCGCCCCCTGCTCGTTGTGTTCGCAGATATAGGTCAGTGTGCGCGAGAAATTCGGATCGACCATGGCAGGCATGGCGATCAGGAAATGGTGGGTGAGGTTGACGTCTTGCTGGGCCACGCAGGCATTGTAATCCCCGCAATCGCCGGCGTCCAAGCCGGACGCGGGTCAGGCTGGGGCAGTAGCGTCCTGGCGCGTATAGCCTGCAATCAGCCCGAGCAATTCATCTTCCTGATAGGGCTTGCCGAGATAGTGGTTGACGCCGATTTCCCTGGCGTAGCTGCGATGCTTTTCCGCCGTGCGGGAAGTGATCATGATGATCGGCACATTCTTGAGACGCGCGTCGGCACGCACGTTGCGTGTCAGGTCGAAGCCATCCATGCGCGGCATTTCGATGTCAACCAGCATGACATCCGGCACGACGTCGAGCAGCTGTTCCAAGGCATCAACGCCGTCCTTCGCGGTGACGACATGATACCCCTCGCGCGAGAGAAGCCTGCCGGCGATCTTGCGTACCGTCAGCGAGTCGTCCACGATCATCACCGTCGGCAGGCGCGGTGCGGTTGGAGTCTCCCCCCTGGTAGCGTCAGATATCGGCGCTTCCTGGGCGAGCGACTTGATGTCACGGCTGGCGAGCGCGACGGGATTGAGGATCAGCACCACCTCCCCGTCGCCCAGCACAGTGGCGCCGGCAATGCCGACGACCCGCGCCAGTTGCGGCCCGATGTTCTTGATGACCATTTCCTGGTTGCCGCGTAATTCGTCAACCTGCACCGATACGCGCTGGGTACCCCCCCGCAGCAGGAGCAGGGAATAGCGCCGCTGCTGCTCCGGCATGGCTTGCGCGTCTCCCAGCAGGCGCGGCAGAAAATGGTACGGAAAACGGTTGCCCAGCCAGTCTGCCGCACCATCGGCCCGAATCTTTTCGACCGCCCCCTCCTTGAGTTCCATGACCTGCTCGACCATCACCGAGGGAATGGCGTACTTGCGCCCCCCCACTCGCACCAGCAGGGCCTGCGTCACCGCAAGCGTAAGCGGCAGGTATATGCGGAAACGCGCACCCTTTCCGGGCGTGGAGCTGACTTCGATGCGGCCGCCGAGCTGGGCCGTTTCCGATTTCACCACATCCATCCCAACGCCGCGGCCGGCGACCTCTGTCAACTCCCTGGCAGTCGAAAAACCGGCATGGAAGATGAAGTCCATCAGGGCAGCTTCATCCGGATGCTGATCCGGGGCGAGCAACCCCTGCTCGACGGCCTTGCTGCGGATGCGCTCGAAGTTCAGGCCGGCGCCGTCATCGGTCATGTCGATGACGACCTCATTGCCTTCCTGGGAGAGGGTCAGGCTGATTTCCCCAATGTCCGTCTTGCCGGCTGCCTGCCGCTGGGCCCCGTCTTCGAGGCCATGGGTGATGGCGTTGCGCAGCAAGTGCTCGATCGGACCGGTCATCTTCTCCAGCACGGAGCGGTCGAGTTCGACCTGGCCGCCGCGGATATCGAGATTGGCCTTCTTGCCCAGCTCCTTCGCCGTCAGCCGCACGACACGATAAAGGCGGTCGGCAACAGCATTGAAAGGGAGCATGCGCACACTCATCAGCGACTGCGACAGCTCCTTGTTTTGCCGCGCCTGGCTGACAATGGCGGCATCGGCATGATCGAGGTTGCGCAACAGTGCGTGCTGTACGGTAGTAACGTCGTTTACGCTCTCCGCCATCATGCGGGTGATTTCCTGGAAACGCGTAAACCGATCGAACTCGAGGGGATCGAATTCGCCGTGAACCTCGTGGGTCTGGGCCAGGCGCGACTGCATCTGGGATTCGGCCTGGATCTCGATTTCGCGCAACTGGTTGCGCAGGCGGATGACGTTCTCCGTCAAGTCCAGCAGGGATCCGCGCAAGGCGCGCATCTCTCCCTCGATTCGCGAACGTGCGATGGACAGCTCGCCCGCTTCGTTGACCAGCCGATCGACCTGATCCGCCCGCACGCGCAGCATGGCGCGCGCCGCCATGGCTTCTGTCTCGATTTCCTCGGCTGGGACACGTTCTGCCTGGATCCCGCCCGGCATGGCGACGCCCTGCGTTCCGGCCTCTTCCTCGAAGACGCCGGCAGCCCGCTTTTGCAAACCGCCAAGGAGAAAGTTGGCACGATCAAAGGAGGTATCGAGTTCATCCAGAAAAAGCGGCGTCACAGCCTCGGCCGCCAGGGCATTCTCGAGACGCGTCTCCATGCTGTGGACCAATTCGCCCATGCCCATGGCGCCGGCCATGCGGGCGCTGCCCTTCAAGGTATGCAGGAGTCGCGCCAGCGCACCGGCCGTTTCCATATTCTGCGGACTGGCATGCCAGTTCCTCAATTCGACGCCGATCTCGTTGATGAGGTCGACCGCTTCCTCCAGGAATATCGGCAGTAACTGCTCGTCGAGATCGTCATGCAGGCGCAGCTTGCGTCGCTCTTCCCCTGCCTCGGCGGTCTCCGCCGACAAGGAAGCGGGAGGGGACGCCAGTTCGGGCGCCGGCATTTCATCTGCTTCGAGGGCGGGCACCTCCGGAGGCGTTTCCGCCGACGGGATCGACGCCTCGGACGTATCCGGCAGGACGCCTCCGGTCGCGGCTTCATCAGGCGCCTCGCTGCCGTTCTCTGCTGTCTCCCGGCGGAAAACCGGCTCGACCGTCGGCACCACGCTCAGCTCGAGGGCGGCCGGCTGCGTTTGTCTTGCCACCTCGTCGAGCTCGGCCGCAAGTCCATCCGCCCCATGCGGCACACACTGTTCGGCAACCGAGGCAATCATGGCATCCAAAGTGGAAATGGCTGTGCCGAGAAGGCCGATCTGCCCGCTGTTGCAAGTCTGGCTACCGCGAGCCAGGCGAAGCAGCGCGTGTTCGAGCGACAGCGCCAGGCGATTGACCGGATCGATACCGACCGTCCCGGATATGCCTGCCAGGGTGTGCGCAGCACGTACCATTTCCTCCGGCGGCACCTGAGGCGTCAGCTTGAGCGCATTCAGATCGAGGCGCAGCATGGCAAGATGGCCGCGCGCCTCGCCGACGTACATGTCATAGAGCGCACGCGATACGATCAGATCGCCCAGTACAACACTGTCGTCGGCCGGCGGCATCCCGGTGTCTTCCGCCAGGTCCTCTTGAAGGGCGGCTTCATCGGATAATGGCGGTGCTTCGACTTCTTCCTCCGGGAGGCTGAGCGTGATTTCCTCTACCGCCTCGACGGCCTCTTCCTTCGTCGCCTCCTGTTCGAGCGTTTCGGGTTCGGGCTGGGGGACGCTTGACTGCTGCATGGCCTCGGCGGCTTGGACCTCCTCGCCGGTCTTGACCCGCTCGGCCAGAGCCACCAAGGCTGCGGCGTCCTTGTGCGTACCGCCGCCGGCCTCCAACTGGGCTACCCAGGCGCTGAACAGGGTGTGAGCCTCCTCGATCAAGTGGTACAGGGAAGGCGTCGCATCCTTTTCTGACTGGAGCCACCTGTTCATGACCTGTTCGATCGCCCAGGCGGTTTCACCCAGTTCGGCCAGCCCGACCATGCGGCCGCTGCCCTTGAGGGTATGGAAGCCGCGTCGAATGGTCGTGAGGTACTCATGGTTGTGCGGTTGCCCGCGCGATAGCGCCAGATGCTCGCCGATGGTGCCCAGCACTTCGTGCGCTTCCTCGAGGAAGATGGCGAGCAACTCGGCGTCCATTTCTTCGCTCGGCGCCTCAGCCAGTCGCAGGGTCTCGGCAGAGGGCGCCGCCATGCTCATCGGCGCCACGGGTGCAACGCGCGCAACGGCCTCCTCGACATGGCCCGCAGCATTTTCCGCCGTGCTGGCCAGCGCCGCCAACGCTGCCCTGGCTTCATCCTCGAGCTTGGCGTCAGCCATCAGGCTGGCATCCTGGCGTATGGTTTCCAGATGTTCCTTGAGATCCGCGCGCACCCCTTCGTCCTGCGGCCTCTCGCGCAATGCCACGATCAGCGCCTGGGTTTCGTGTCTCTGCCGCTCCACCTCATCTTCGACCGAGGGGGCCGCCGTTTCAGCGACTTCCTCTTCGGGCGGTTGCACCTTGGGCTGTACCGGCTTGAGAATTACATCAAGATCGGCCGGGCCGTGCTGCAGAGCTTCAACGAAGAAACCCAGGCCTGAAAGGTTATGCGCCACTTCCTCGAATTCAAGCTGTTGCGGCAGAGTCTCGGGGCTGGCGAAGTCCTTGATGCGTGCTTCGCATTCGCGCAGGAGGGTGACCGCCTTGTCCTGGCCCAGAATGACCAGCGCACCTTCGATCTGCTTCAACGGGCCGGCCAATGCGGACAATTCATCGCGGCGACTCGTGTCCCGGAAGAAGGCATCGAGGGTCTGCTCGATCTGTGCCAGATTGGTGAGGATCTCTCGCGCTACCTGGCTGAGCATCAGGCGTTCCTGAGCGTGACGTGACATCTCGTCGAGAAGCGGCGCCGACATGCCGGCGAGCGGTTCGCCCCGCATCAAGGTGCCAAGCCTGTCGATGACGATTGCCACCTGCTGCGGAAAATCCTCGCCCAGCTGCTCGTAGTTCTCCAGGGCGTTTTCGGCCAGCAGCAGGGCGGTGGCGACTTCCATGGCCATCGTATCGTTCTGCTTGAGCGGGTCCTTGCGCAGCCACTGGGCGGCTTCTGCCACGCCCGCCACCAGATGCGCCAGGTGGTCGTTGATCAGTCCACCACCCTTGCTGGCCAGCGTGACGGCATTGTCGTGGAACTGCGGCAATGCCGCCGCCGCTCCGGCACAGAATTTATTCCAGGCCTCCTTGGCCGCCACCAGAGAGTCACGCATGGCGCGTAGCACCGGCTTGAGCGGTTCGATGTCCGCCACGGGTGTCGGCACCAGTGCGTCGAGCCGGTAGACGTCCTTGACCTGTTGAACCAGCCCGCCTCCGCCCTTGGCGACAGCGACAAAATACAGCGCATCGCGCACCAGTCGCTCGGATACTGTCTTGGACCCTTCCAGCAATCGGCGCATCTGCAGGTCGATGCGGGCACAGAGTTTCTTGACCTGGAAGTCGCCGGACACCTGCTGTGCCGCAAGGGCATCAAGCAGGGCGATCGTGATCCACCAAAAGGCGCGCGCGGCCGGCAGTGCCTGGGTGGCCTCGATGGCCGCGACGGCCTCTCGCATTTCGACGACCCCAGAGACATCCTCGGCGTTGCGCAGCCAGCGCAGGAAGCCGCGCTCGAATCGGGCGCGCTCGGCTTTCAGGCGGCGGGCCGTTTCACCTGCAGGCAGTTGCGACGGCTCTTCCGTCCGCTTGGGCGGGCGCAGGGTGAGGTCGGGAAAGAACAGGTCGCTCGACGCGACGCGCTCCACGCCGCGCGCAGCCAACAGGTCACGATAAATCGCCAGGAACTTCAGCGGCTGGTTCGGCATGCCGCTCGCCACCTCGTCGAGATAATGGCGGATGGCGGTAATCGCTCTTTGCGCCAGTTCGCCCGCTGCCGACGTGGCGGCGACCTGTCCGACTTCGACATCCGACAAAAGCTGCTCGATCGCCTCGGAGAGTTGCGTTACGCCGTCCAGGCCGACGATGGAGAGGGCACCGTGCGCCTGATGGAGGTGGGTGCGGGCGAACTTGAGCTGAGCGGAATCACCGGGATTATCGACAAACTTGCCGAGTGCCTCGTGGGCGCGCCCAAGGGCGAGATCGATCTCGCCCTTGACCCAGGACAGCGGACCGAGATCGAGATCAGTAGTGGCAGCCATCGTATCGCCCGCGCCGCGTTTGCCTTAGACCTTGAAGCCCGACACCGAACCTTTCAGTTCGACCGCCAGTTCGGCGAGCTGGCCGATCGATACCGCGGTTTGCTTGGTGCCGACAGTCGTCTGCTCGGTCACGCGCAGGATGCCCTGCATGTTCTGCGCCACGCGGGTGGCGCTCTCCGCCTGCTGCTGGGTGGCGGAAGAGATCGACTCGATCAGGGAGGCAAGGTTGGTCGACACCGAGGAGATTTCCTGCAGCGCCTGGCCAGCGGCATCGGACAGCTTGGCGCCTTCCACCACGCCCCGCGTCGAACTTTCCATGGCGGACACGGCATCCTGGGTGTCGGTCTGAATTGTCTTCACGATCGCAGCAATCTGCTTCGTCGCTTCACCAGAGCGTTCGGCCAGCCGCTGCACTTCTTCAGCAACCACGGTAAAGCCACGGCCCGCTTCGCCGGCGGAGGCCGCCTGGATGGCGGCGTTCAGCGCCAGCACGTTCGTCTGTTCGGTAATATCAGAGATCAGTTCCACGATCTCGCCGATCTCCTGCGAGGATTCACCCAGGCGCTTGATCCGCTTGGAGGTCTCCTGGATCTGGTCGCGAATCTCGTTCATGCCCTTGATGGAGTTTTCAACCGCTTCGGCGCCCTTCTGTGCGGCATCCAGGGAGTGGCGCGCCACCTGAGCGGACTCCATGGCCTCGCTCGACACCTGGTTCATCGATTTCGCCATGTCGAGAACGTTGTTGCCTGCCTGCTGAATTTCCTGCGACTGACGCTCGGTCGCGACCAGGAGTTCGTTCGAGGTCTTCTGCGCGGCTGCCGACGCGGCTGCCACGCGCCCGGCCGCATCGTTGATTCGCCGCACCAGGACGCCGAGTTCCTCAATCGTGTAATTCACCGAGTCGGCGATGGCGCCAGTGATGTCCTCGGTCACCGTGGCACGCACCGTCAGGTCGCCATCGGCCAGGTCGCCCATCTCGTTCATCAGGCGGAGAATGGCCTCCTGGCTGGCGTTCTTGGATGTTTCCGCCTCGTGCCGCTCGCGCTCGGCCTGCTCTCGGCGTGTAGCCGAGTCGTCGTTGAAGACCTTGGCCATCATGGCCAACATGGCGACGGCAAGCAGGGCGAAGATCGAGATGACCCAGGTATTCGTGGCGCGGGCGGCAATCTCGGCCGCGTAGGCGTTGGACAGGTCGGTCGTCGCCTTCAGCAGCGGAACGCTGTCGCGGAAGATGCTGCTACCGGCCTGCTTCGCCTGCACCAGGCGCTGCATGTTGCCGAGGATGCCGGCCACGGCCTCCTGGTATTCCTTGAAGGCGGCATCCAGGTCAGCCAGTTTTTCCTTTGTCTCGGGGTCGCTGGCGGCGCTGATGCGCATCCCCTCGGAGCCCTTGGTCAGTGCACCCAGCACGTCGCGGAAGGTGTTGGTATCCTTGCCCAGCAGGAAGGCCACCTCCGGGTCGATGGCGTCGGCCACCAGCAGGGCGTTGGCGTTTTTCGCCAGGCGCTGCGTCAACATGACCAGCTGGTTGGCCGCGGCAATTTCGCGCGCCGAGGCGCCGATCTGCAGTTTGAGGGCTGCCACCTGCTCGGCGAGTTCCAGCAGTTGCGGATTCTTCGCATTGATCGTCGACACCGACTTGCCGAGCTGTTGCAGGTTCTTCTCCTGCTCCAGCACCACGGCGGCATTCTTCTCGGTCTTCCCCCATTCGGCCGTCAGCGCCTGCAGGGCAGGCTGCGCCGTATCAGGACTGGGCGGCACCGCGATCTCGTCGATCGTGCCCCCCTGGGTGACGCGTTCGATCAGAATGGCAAAGTTGCTGCGGCCATCCTTCAACTCGGCGAACGCAGCCGCATTGCCCTGCAGGGCCAACTGGGCGGATTTGGCGATGGCCTGAGATAGCATGCGCATCTGTCCTGCCGCAGAGGTATAGGCCGTGCCATGCGTAGCGGTTCGATTGTCGAGCCAGGCAGCCACGGCCACGATGAACAGGAAGAAGACGAAGAAGCCGCCCAGCAGCTGAAGTTGCGTGCCGACCGGCTTGTCGCCGATCCCGGGCAGCTTGAAGCGGCCGCCACGCACTGCCGCCTGCTGCAGTTCGTCCATGATCGTGCTCTGCGCGTTGTCCGCGGAAGTCTCCGTAGCGTCCGGCGACTTCATGGTGGGAAGCTTGAACTTGAATGCCATGCCGATGTCTCCGTTATTCAGCGTCTGTTTCTACTGGTCACTACCCGGCTCACGACAGCCCGATTTCGAGGAAATCCGGCTGACTGAGGAGATTTTTCAAATTCAGCCGTTTCCACACATTGCCCTGAGGATCGGCGTAGCGCTCACCCACCCAGGGGCGCGGATCGGCTTCGGCCGCACGCGGCGCCATTTGTTCGATGTTGCGCAAACCCAGAGTGCGATTGACCAGCAGCGCGCTGTTGATGCCGAAGCGGCCGCCGACGATGAGCAGCCGGCTGTCGGCGTTCTGTGGCGTGACCTCCCCCCCCTGGAAGGCGGAAAAATCCACCACGCTGTACAACGTACCGCGAATGTTGGCCACGCCGCAAAACCAGGACTTGGTGAGTGGCACGCTGGTCAGCGGCGGCAGGGGCACGATCTCACCCGAATCGGACAAGTCGAGCAACCAGTGGTCCCGTCCCGCCTGCACGCCCAGCAGGGCCCGCGAGGTCTGGCCGGCCCGGGCGCTGGTCAGGCGCTGGACCAGGCTTTCCTGGAATTCGCGCAGGCTGATTTTTTTTCGTGCCATCCGCTCTGTTCGCTTCAGCCCAGCGCCGCGATCTTCTCCAGCAGCACCTTAGGGTCGATCGGCTTGACCAGGTAATCGTTGGCGCCCTGGCGCATGCCCCAGATCTTGTCCGTCTCCTGCCCCTTGCTGGTGCACATGACCACGGGAATATGCTTGGTCGTCTCCTCGCGCGTAATGGTGCGCGTGGCCTGGTAACCGTTCATGCCGGGCATGACGACGTCCATGAGGATCAGATCCGGCATCTCCGCCTTCGACTTGGCGATGGCCTCCTCGCCGCTCTCGGCGGTCACCACGTTGTAACCGTTCTTGGCGAGCAGTTCGCTCAGCGC
This sequence comes from Betaproteobacteria bacterium, assembly GCA_016703785.1. GTDB lineage: Bacteria > Pseudomonadota > Gammaproteobacteria > Burkholderiales > Rhodocyclaceae > Desulfobacillus. The sequence goes on along the minus strand of JADJBM010000032.1, from coordinate 206,590 downwards.
ATGACGCTCGGTCGGGGAATCGTCGACAATGAGGACTTTCTTGATGGGCATATCCTTACCTCTAACTCGTTACTGATGCAATCTAGGAAACACGCTGCGGCACATGTTCAGCGACGGCCTTGAGCAGGCTGTCCTTCGTGAAGGGCTTGGTCAGGTACTCGTCGGAGCCGACCATGCGGCCGCGGGCCCGGTCGAACAGGCCGTCCTTCGACGACAGCATGATGACCGGCGTCACGCCGAAGCGCGGGTTCTTCTTGATGAGGGCGCAGGTCTGATAGCCGTCGAGCCGCGGCATCATGATGTCGCAGAAGATGATATCGGGGTGATGGTCGGCAATCTTCGCCAGCGCGTCGAAACCGTCTTCCGCCAACACGACTTGGCAGCCGGCCTGCACCAGGAAAATTTCAGCGCTGCGGCGGATGGTATTGCTATCGTCAATCACCATCACCTTGGCGCCGTTGAGATTTACTGCTTCCCCCACGCTCCTCCGCCTCCTCTAGCAAGACCGCTGAATACTGCTTCGGATATATGACTTCGCGGTCACGCGTTGGTGTGACTATACCCTAAAAAACAGCCATTTCCATGCCAACTTTGACACACTGGGTCAGATTTCGACCAGTTCGAAATCCTCCTTGCGCGCCCCGCACTCAGGACAAGCCCAATTGGGCGGCACGTCTTCCCAGCGCGTACCCGGCGGGATGCCTTCGTCGGGCAGTCCGGCCGCCTCGTCATAGATGAAGCCGCAGATCAGGCACATCCAGGTGCGATAGGTGGCAGGGCGCGCCATTCGAACATTCCGGGTTGGGTTAGAATCGGGGCAGTCTACCCCATTCTCTTCCGGCCACGCCAGCCGCAACCCCACCGATACCCCACCCATGTCCCAAGACCTGCTGCCTCCCATCGTGATGGTCTTCGCCGCCTCCGATCCGTCGGGCGGCGCCGGCCTCCAGGCCGACATCATGACGCTCTCCAGCATGGGTTGCCACCCACTCTCCGTGCTCACCGCCTTGACCGTACAGGACTCCGCCGGCGTGGAGGATGCGCTGGCGATCGACGCCGACTGGGTCGCGGACCAGGCGCGGGCGCTGCTCGAGGACATGTCCGTATCGGCTTTCAAGATCGGCATGCTGGGCAGTGTCGAGAACATCGCTGCCATTGCCGAAATCATTTCGGATTATCCGGATATCCCTCTCGTGCTCGATCCGGTGCTGGCCTCCGGTCGCGGCGAGGAGCTGGCCAGCGAGGACATGATCGCCGCCATGCGCGAATTGCTGTTGCCGCAGACCACGCTGCTGACGCCTAACAGCCTTGAGGCGCGCCGGCTTGTCCTCGACGAGGCCAACGACGACGACGACCCCGATCTGGCCGAGTGCGCGCGACGACTGGTGGGCGCCGGCGCCGAATTCGTTTTGATCACGGGCACCCACGAGAACAGCACCCAGGTCGTCAATTCCCTCTACGGGGAGAACGGGCTGATCCGGGCCGACGCCTGGGAGCGCCTGCCCGGCAGCTACCACGGCTCGGGCTGCACTCTGGCCTCGGCCATTGCCGCCAATCTGGCCAACGGTCTGGACATGGCCGAAGCGGTGCGCGATGCACAGGACTACACCTGGCAGGCACTCGCCAATGGATTCCGGCCTGGCATGGGACAGTACCTTCCAGACCGCTTTTTCTGGGCGCGCGAGCCCGAACCCGGAGATGCCCGCACTCCCGCTTAAAGGGCTGTACGCCGTCACGCCCGACCTGTCCGACACTGCGGAACTGCTGCGACGCATCGAGCGGGCCCTGCTCGGCGGAACACGCCTGGTCCAGTACCGCGCCAAGCTGGCCGGCGCGGCACTGCGCCGGAAGCAGGCGGCCGCCCTCGCGGCGCTGTGCCATCGCATGGGCGGGCTGTTCGTCGTAAACGACGATCTGGCACTGGCGCTGGAAGCGGGCGCGGACGGCGTGCATCTCGGCCGCGAGGATGGCGATTTGGCGGCAGCCCGCGCCACGCTCGGGCCGGGGAAAATCCTTGGCGTCTCCTGCTACGACGACATGGCGCGGGCGCGGGAGGCCCGGCGCGTAGGCGCGGACTACATCGCCTTCGGTAGCGTCTTCACTTCGACGACCAAGCCGGGCGCCGTGCCGGCGCCGCTGACTTTGCTGGCGCAGGCGAAGGCCGAATGCGGCCTGCCGGTGTGCGCCATTGGCGGCATCACCCTGCAGAATGCCCCGCAGCTGATCGCCGCCGGTGCTGACCTGCTGGCGGTGATCAGCGACCTGTTCGAGGCGCCCGACATCCAGGCCCGGGCCGCCGCCTATACCCGATTGTTTCCACAGCGAGTCACGACATGAGCAAGAACGAACAACTCTTCGCACGCGCCCAGAAAACCATTCCCGGTGGCGTCAACTCTCCCGTGCGCGCCTTCCGCTCGGTCGGCGGCACACCGCGATTCTTCACGCGAGGGGAAGGCGCCCGCGTATGGGACGCCGACGGCAGGCAGTTCATCGATTACGTCGGCTCGTGGGGGCCGCTGGTCCTCGGCCATGCCCACCCGGCAGTACTCCAGGCCGTGCACGACGCCGTGTCGCGGGGACTGACTTTCGGCGCACCGACGGAAGGCGAGATCGAGATGGCCGAACTGCTGACGGATTTGCTGCCCGGCCTGGAGATGGTGCGCCTGGTCTCCTCCGGCACAGAGGCGACGATGAGCGCCCTCCGGCTCGCCCGCGGCTTCACCGGGCGCGACGCCATCGTCAAGTTCGAGGGCTGCTACCACGGCCATGCCGACAGCCTGCTGGTGAAGGCCGGCTCCGGCGCGCTCACCTTCGGCAACCCCTCCTCGGGCGGCGTGCCGGCGGATTGCGCCAAACACACCCTGGTACTGGACTACAACGACGCGCAGCAGCTGGAAGACGCCTTCAGCAAGGCCGGCGACAGCATCGCCGCCGTCATCGTCGAGCCGGTCGTCGGCAATATGAACCTCATCGCGCCGAAAATGGAATTCCTCCAGGCCATGCGCCGACTGTGCACGCAATACGGCGCGGTACTCATATTCGACGAAGTAATGACCGGCTTCCGCGTCGGCCTGACCGGCGCGCAGGGACGCTACGGCATCCGACCCGACCTCACCACCCTGGGCAAGGTGATCGGCGGCGGCATGCCGGTCGGCGCCTTTGGCGGCCGCCGCGACATCATGGAGCAGATCGCCCCGCTCGGGCCCGTGTATCAAGCCGGCACCCTCTCCGGCAGCCCGGTGGCGGTGGCAGCCGGCCTGGCCACGCTCCGGCTGGTCTCCCAGCCGAACTTCTACGATCAGCTTGCGGCCAAGACGAAGCGGCTGACGGACGGGCTGCAGGACGAGGCGGAAAAGCGCGGCGTGGCGTTCAGCGCCCAGGCGGTCGGCGGCATGTTCGGCCTGTATTTCCGCGCCGCACCGCCGGCCAGCTACGCCGAGGTAATGGAATGCGACAGGGAAGCCTTCAACCGCTTCTTCCACGCCATGCTGGACAAAGGAGTGTATTTTGCACCCTCCGCCTTCGAGGCCGGTTTCGTTTCGGCGGCCCATTCGGATGCCGACCTCGCCGCCACCTGCGCGGCGGCCGGGGAAGTCTTCTCGGGCTTTTAGGTTGATGTACCGAAACCGCCGGGTGTAGGCTTGACGTGCGCCAAGGCGCTTACACCCGGAGTACATGAGAATCGCTGCCGTGAAGACCGTTCCTGTCCTGCAACTCGCCGCCAGCAACCGCGCGGCCCTGCGCCGCCATTTCCTGACCCTCAGCAATGAGGATTTGAGGTTGCGCTTCGAGCACGTCATTTCCGAAGCGGCCCTGCTGAAGTACGTCGACTCGATCGATTTCGAGCGCGATGCGGTGTTCGGCGTTTTCGATGCCGGCCTCGGCCTGGCCGGTGTGGCGCATCTCGGCCTGCGCGGCGACATCGCCGAATTCGGCGTCAGCGTGGCGCCCGGTCACCGCGGGGAAGGCATCGGCACTGCGCTCTATCGGCGCGCCTATGAATACTCCCGCAACCATCGCATCACCACGCTGTTCGTGCACTGCCTGAAGGAAAACAAGGCGATGATGCACATCGCGCGCAAGGCTGGCATGGAGATCGTGCTGGATGCCGCTGAAGTGGAGGCCCACCTGCATGTGCCGCCAGGCGATCCGGCGAGCTACACGGAGGAGTTCCTCGATGATCGCGTCGGTCTGTTCGACCTGGCGCTGAAGTCGCAATTCCTTGCCGCCCGCGCCATCGCCGACGCCATGGCAGAGGCGGCCGACACGCTCTCGCACCCGCTACAGCAGAAAGAGCGTGGCCAACCCCAGAAAGATGAAGAAGCCGCCTGAGTCGGTCACGGCGGTGATCATCACGCTGGAACCGATGGCGGGGTCGTAGCCCAGTCGCTGGCGCAACAGCGGCACGGCGACGCCGACCGAGGCGGCGACGATGAGATTCAGCATCATCGCCGCAGTCATCACCAGCCCCAACGGCACGCTGCGATAGAGCCACCATGCGACGAAGCCGAGCAGGCTGCCCCAGAGCAGTCCATTCACCATCGCCACGCCGATCTCCTTGCGCAGCAGAACGCGGGCGCTCTCGGGCTGAACCTGGCCCAGCGCCATGGCACGCACGATCATCGTGATGGTCTGGTTACCGGAGTTGCCGCCGATGCCGGCGACGATGGGCATCAGCGCCGCCAGGGCCACCAGCTTCTCGATGGAACCCTCGAAGGCACCGATTACCCGAGAGGCGACAAATGCCGTAACGAGATTGACGGCCAACCAGGACCAGCGGTTCTTCACCGAATCCCAGACCGAGGCGAAAAGGTCCTCGCCCTCGCGCAGGCCGGCTCGGGAGAGGTGCTCGGTCTCGGATTCCTCGCGGATGTAGTCCACCACCGCATTCACCGTGACGCGGCCGATCAGCCGGTTCTGCGAATCGACAACGGGGGCCGACACGAGGTCGTAGCGCTCGAAGGCCTGCGCCGCCGCCTCGGCCTTGTCCGAAGGTTCCAGCGTGAGCGGTTCGACCTGCATGATGTTGGCGACCATCTCATCGGGGTCGGTGATGAGCATGCGGTTGAACGGCAGCGTGCCCTTGAGGCATTCCTCGCGATCCACGATGAAGAGCTGGTCGGTGTGGTCGGGCAGCTCGTCGAAGCGGCGCAGGTAGCGCAGCACCACCTCGAGCGTGACATCCTCGCGCACCGTGATGACATCGAAGTCCATGAGCGCGCCGACGGCGTCCTCGTCGTAGGACATCGCCGAGCGCAGCTGTTCACGCTCGTCGATGGGCAGGGCGCGGAAGACGTCCTGCATGACCTCGTTGGGCAGGTCGGGCGCCAGGTCGGCGATCTCGTCGGCATCGAGCTGCTCGGCCGCCGCCACCAGCTCGTGCGAGTCCATCGCCTCGATGAGGGTTTCGCGCACCGCATCGGAGACTTCCAGGAGGATCTCGCCGTCGCGGCCGGCCTTGACCAGGTCCCAGAGGAAAAGCCGCTCGTCGAGCGGCAGCGCCTCGAGGATGTAGGCGATGTCGGCCGGGTGCAGTTCGTCGAGCTTGTGGCGCAGCTCGGCGATGTGCTGCTTGTGCACCAGGTTCTCCACAAACTCGTGGCGTGGCATTTCCTGTCGATGCACCAGGCCCTCCACCACGCGATGGCGCGCCAGCAGTTCCTGCACTTCGCGCAGTTCCTGCTGGACGTCCTCGCTCTGGCGCAGTTCCTCGATGTCGGACATGATCTGGTTGAAAAATGGCCTCGCCGCGCAAACCGCGCGGAATGGGGAATTCTAAGGAATTTGACCGCCCGAAGCGATCAATTAATCAGGGAAGATCGACGGCGCCCATGCGGCCGAGGATGATCTGGCTGCGGGCGGCCAGATAAGGCGAGTCGGGCAGACGGCCGAAGCGGCGCGGGTTGGGCAGCAGCACGGCCAGCCGTGCCGCCTGCTCGGCGGAGACCTGCGCGGCGGAGATGCCATAGTAGTGCCATGCCGCCGCCTCCGCGCCGAAAACGCCCGGCCCCCATTCGACCACGTTGAGGTAGATCTCCAGGATGCGGCGCTTGTCCAGCACGACTTCCAGCATGAGCGTGATGACGGCCTCCTGCGCCTTGCGCCAGGGTGTCTTGTCGCCGGAGAGGAACAGGTTCTTGGCCAGCTGCTGGGTAATGGTGGAGCCGCCGGCGACGATGCGGCCTTTCTTCTGATTCTTCTCCAGCGCCTTCTGGATGCCCTCCCAATCGAAGCCCTCGTGACCGGAGAACTTGGCGTCCTCGGCAGCGATGACGGCGCGCTTGAGCGGATTCGCGATGCGCTCATAGGGGACCCATTGCTTCTTCAATACGGCCTTCGGCTCTTTTTCGCGCAGGTCGTCGAGCCGCAGGGACATGAAGCTGGTCGTGCCCGGGTTGGCGAACTTCCACCACACCACCCAGCCGAGATACCAGCCCTGCCAGGCCAGGAGGAGAACGACGAGGATGGCCAGACCGCGCTGGAGCGCGTGCCAGATCACCGAACCATCCCCCCGTCCCCTGCCCCACGGCAGGCTTTGCACAGCCTGCCGGCTCGGGCGGCGCGGAGCAATGCTCCGCGAAACCCCTCCCTCGCCCCGCGGAAGGGGGTGACGGTTGTTCGCCGCTTCGCGGCTCCATGTGTTGGCTGCGCCGTCCTTGGGGGCCGCGCGAGAGCGTCGCGCCTCGGAACGTGCGCAGCGGAGCGCGGCAACAATTCGGCTTCACTGCGCAGCTTCGCAGGCGCGGACGCTACGCCGAATTCCCGGCGGATGGCGCTCATGCCTTGCGCAGTTGTGCGAGTACTGTAGCCGTTTCCGGCCGCACGCCGCGCCACAGAAAAAAAGATTCCGCTGCCTGCTCGACCAGCATGCCTAGGCCGTCGGCCATCCTGGCCGCACCCTGCGCCCGGGCTGCCGCCAGGAAGGGCGTCTCGCGGCCATAGACCATGTCGTAGGCCAGGCTGTCCGGCGCATAGAGCCCCGTCGGCAGCGCCAGCGCCTCGTCCGCCAGGCTGGCGGCGGTGGCGTTGATGACCAGGTCGAACTGACGCCCCGCCAGCTCGGCGAAGCCGCTTGCCGCAAACGCGCAGCTGCCTGCCAGCGGCGCAAATTCCTCCCCCAGCGCCAGCGCCTTCGCCGCCGTGCGGTTGGCCAGGGTCAGCGCGGCCGGTTTTTCCTCCAGCACTGGCAGGAGAACGCCGCGGGCGGCTCCGCCGGCGCCAAGCAGGAGGATGCTCCGGCCCGCAAGACGAAAACCCAGATTGCGCGTCAGGTCGGCCACCAGGCCGAGGCCGTCGGTGTTGTCGCCATGAATGCCCGCCGGGGAGAAGATCAGGGTATTCACGGCTTTCGCTGCCCGGGCGCGCGGCGAGCAGGTGGCCGCCAATGCGTAGGCTTCCAGCTTGAAAGGCACGGTGACGTTCATGCCGCGGCCGCCGGCCGCGATGAAGATGCGCACCGCGTCCGCAAAGCCGTCGAGCGGCGCCAGGATGGCCTCGTAGCGCATGTCCTGCAAAGTCAGCCCGGCGAAGACGGCGTGGATCTGCGGCGACTTCGAGTGGGCAACGGGATTGCCGATGACGGCGTAGCGGTCTGTCATTCGGACTGCAGCTGATCTGCCTTGGTGAACACCCAGGTGCGGGCGAAGGCGACGATGTCGGTCTGACGTTTCAAATCGGCGGAAAAATTGCCGTAGGGAGCCGCCATGCGCACGATGCGCAGGGCGGCCTCGTCGAGGATCCTGTGGCCAGAAGAACGCTGCACCTCGACGCGTTCGAGACTGCCGTCGGCCTTGATCTCGACATACAGAAGCAGGTTGCCGTAGAGCTTGCCCTTGGCCGCCTCGGGATAGTTCAGGTTGCCGATGCGCTCGACCTTCAGGCGCCAGTCCTCCAGATACTGGGCGGCGGCAAACTCCTCGGTGCGGGCGCCGATGAACTTCTTGCGCGGGCGCTTGTTGTATTCCTCGACCTGACGCGCGATCTGCGCCTCCATGCGGGCAATGGCGAGGGCACTCTGCGCCAGATCGGTGCCGCGCACACTGGCCTGGTCGGGCTGCTTCTCGCTGCGGCTGGTCTCGACCTGCACGGACTTCTTGCTCTTCGCCTGCGTCAGCAGTTTCTGCTGCTGGGCTTCCAGTTCCTGCACCCGGCGCTGCGCCTCGATCAGACTGTCCCCGGGCTGTGTCTGCTGCGCGGCCGGCAGGGGCGTCTTGGCGCGCCGGTTCTCGTCGGTGTTGCCGCCACCATCGAGGTTGGCCTGGGCGCGCGCCTGTGCCTTGACCGGCTTGCGCGCGCTCTTGGCGTTGACCAGCACGACTTCCAGCGTGGCACTGGTCGCACGCTTGATCGCATCGGGCAGCTTGAAATGGATGGAGAGCAGGACGGCGTGCAGGGCCAGGGAGGCGATCAGCGCCAGCGCAAAGCTGCGGCGGGGCGGATCCATGCGGGAAAGCCAGCCGGGCCAAGCCACGGAGAAGGCGCCGGTACTGCGGGAAGAGGCCATGCTGCTAGCGGGCATGAAGCCGAATTCTACTCCGGTATTTCCGCATCATCGACGCTTTCGGCTTCTACCGGCTCACCCATCGTCGTGAGATAACGACACTGCGCCTCGACCGCCAGCAGGTCGATGCCCGTAATCGCCACCCTGACCCGCGTGCGCGGTTCGCAGGCCGGCAAAGAGGGGCAGCGCAGGAAGAGCGGGATGCGCTCGAGGCGCAACAGGCTCTCGCGCACCACGCGTGCCTCGGTCTCCGTGACACCCTCCTGCTGCAACCAGCGCAGACACCAGTAGCGTTCCATGCCGCGCTGGAATTCGGCATAGGCGGCATAGGTGACCTCGAAATCGCGCATCGCAGAGAGTAGCGCCTCGTCGCGCACCGTGAAGGAGGGCGCCTCACCGGACAGGTGCGCCAGCAGCTGCCACTGGTTGACCAGGTCGACGTAGCGCCGCAGCGGCGAGCTCGACCAGGCGTAGCAGTCGACGCCGAGTCCCTCGTGCGACAGCGCCGCCGTGGTCATGCGCACCTTGCCGGCGGCCTGCACGCGGTAGATGGCGGCCACCTGCGCCTCGGCCAGCAGCTTGCCCCAGGTGGCGTTGGCGACAATCATCAGCTCGGCCACCAGCTTGTCGAGCGGGGAGCCGCGGCGGCGCGGGACGATGTCGACGCGTCCGTCAGCCTCGCGCCAGTCCACGTAGAAGCTGTATTCGGTCTTGTCCTGGTTGGCCGAGGGCTTGCCCCGGCCGGCTTCCAGCACGGTGGCGAATTCCCACAGCAGGGTCAGCTCGCGCTTGTAGGCGAAGTCCGGTCCGCCCTCGGCCAGCGTCTGCTCGTTGAAGACCGGATCGATGTCATGGTGGCGCAGGTTGGCTGCCACCGGCACGCGCTCGACACGCGAGGACGCGCCGCGGACAACGTAATCCGGCCCCACCTCGAGATAAAGCGAGAGCGCCGGGCAGTCGCGCCCGGCCGACAGGGTGAAGTGTTCCACCACGTCCTCCGGCAGCATGGTGATCTTCCGCCCGGGCATGTAGACGGTGGACAGGCGGCTGCGGGCGATCGCACCCAGCGCGGATTCGGGACGGATGCCCAGCCCCGGCGCGGCAATGTGGATGCCGATGCGCCAGCCCCCACCGTCCAGCGGCGTCACGGAAAAAGCATCGTCGATCTCGGTGGTGGCGGCATCGTCGACGGAAAACGCCTGGACGGCCGCAAGCGGCAAATCACCCGTCAGATGCGGTGCCTCGTATTCACCGAAGCCCGTGCCCTGCGGGAAAAGCTCGAAAAGGAAGCGGCCGAGATGGTAGTCGTGGCTGGAGGGCAGGGCATCGCAGCGCGCCAGCAGGTACGCGGCGGTCAGGCCGCTCTCCGCGCAGGCCAGCTCCAGCGCCTTGGTTTCCAGGCGGTTGCGGTCGGGCTTGTAGAGCAGTTGGTCCAGGATCGGCGAGAACTCGACGGGCAGGGTGCCGGACTTGAGCTCGCCGGCCATGCGCACGATGGCCAGCGCCTGCTGGCGTTTTTTTTCCAATCCGGCCAGCGCCGCCTTGAGGATGTCCGGCGGCGCCTTGCGGAAGCGACCCTTGCCCTTGCGATGGAAATGAATCGGCGCGGCATGCAGGCGCAGCAGGATGGCAGCCGCCTCGACCGGCTGCGGCGCGCGGCCGAAATACTCGCGCGCCAGGTCCTCGAAGCCGAACTCGGCCTCGGAACACACTTCCCAGAGGAATTCCGGTTCGATGCCGCCTGATTCTGCCTCGGCACGCTCGAGCAGTTCGCCCGGCGTCGGCTGGGCGAAGCGCAGCAGCACGTTGGCGGATTTCACCTTGACGCGCTTGCCGCTCACCGTCTCGACCTGCAGCGAGGTTACGTTGTCGGCGAGCACGGCGCCAGCCTTGAAGGCGCCGTCCTCTTCAAACAGGACATTCATCGGGAAGTGCTTGGAAGCCGGGGGGATGGGGCGGAATTATACCCGACGGGCTACCGCGATCAGCACTTCGCTCTCCGGGACATAGCCCGAATCGCGGCGCCAGGGCGCGAGTTCCCGCGCCACTTCGTGGCTGAGGCGGGCCAGGGTTTCTTCGGGCAGGCGGGACAAGCCCGCCGCCGCGCCGCCAGCCATGTCGCGGAAGGCCTGCCAGTATTCCTGCGGCGACGAAAAGGTACAGCTGAGGGTATGGGGGATCAACTCGATTTCATCGAAACCTGCGTCCTCCAGGGTCTGCTTCAGGAAAGCCCGGTTGCCGAAGCGGAAGGGCGACAAGCGCTCGGCCTTGGGCGGCGGCAGAAGGCGGCGGATGCATTGCAGGGCGCAGGACACCAGCGGCGCGCGTGCTTCCTCGCCCCACACCGAAAACACGGCGAGACCGCCCGGCCTGAGCACGCGGCGCATTTCCGCCAGCGACTTCTCCGCTGCGGGAAAGAACATCAGACCGAGGCCGCACAGCAGTCGGTCGAAGACGGCATCCGCGAAAGTCAGCCGCTCCGCATCGGCGGCGGCGTAAGCCAGGTTGTCCGCAGCAGCCCGGCGGCGCCCTTCCTGCAGCGCGCCTTCGGCAATGTCGCTCGCCACCACCAGTCCGCCATGTACGGCTTCTGCCGCCAGGCCGGCCAGCACGCCCGGCCCGCTCGCCAGATCCAGCACGCGCTGGCCCGTCCGCAGATCGGCCGCCGCGAGCAGCGCGGCATTCAGGCTGGCGCGCAGCGCAGCGCCTTCGGCGTAGCGCGCGGCAATCAGGTTGTAGCCGGCGCGCTCCTCGCGCTTGTGGCGGGCGGAATCGAAGCTCACGGGACCACCCCCCCCCTCCCCCCTCCCCGGGGGGGGGGGGGGGGGGGGCCTCCCCCCCCCCCCCCGGGGGGGGGCGCCCCCCCCCCGGGGGGGGCCCCCCCGGGGGGCGCGGCCCCGTCGCGGGGGGCGCGCCCCCCCCGGCGGGCGCCGGGGGGGCGCTCACTTCGTCAGCCCGGCGAAATCGAGGAGGGTGTCCATGTAGTCGGCAAAGCGCGTGAAGCTGTGGTCGCCGCCCGGCAGCACCACCTGCCGGCAGCCGGCGTACTTCGCCACGGCCTGGCGGTAATCAAGCGTCTCGTCGCCTTCCTCGACCAGCAGCAGAACATCCTCCGGCCGCGACAGCCGCGGCACTTCGATCGCGCGCAGTTCGTCGATGTGCTCGGGGCGGAAGTCGAAGGTCTCGCCGGTGTACAGGTTGGTCTGCGGCCCGACGAGCTCGGCAAGCGATAGGTGGGCCACCACCGCCGGATTGATCAGCACCGCGCGCAATTTGTGCTTCTCGGCCAGGTGCGTAGCGTAATAGCCGCCGAGCGAACTGCCCACCACCGTCACCGGGGCCCTTGCCGCCGCAATGGCGCTTTCCGCAAGCGCAATGGCCGCGCGCGGCGAGACCGGCAGCGGTTCGCACCAGAACAGCTGGCCCAAGCCGCGCGCGGCCATGTGCGCATTCAGGCGTTGCGCCTTGTTCGATTGCGGCGAGGAGCGGAAGCCGTGGAGATAAATAATCATCCTCAGTTCGCCGGCACGGTGCGCTCGGCCGCCCAGGCGCGCAGGGCGGCCACCCGCTCGGCCATAACCGTGGACAACGGCCTGGTTCTGCCGATTTCCGCCAGCAGCAACGACGCGTCGAGCGGCTGCTTCAGCGCATGCGCCTCGTACAGCGCGGAGACCACCGCCTGCTCGATCTCGGCGCCGGAAAACCCCTCCGCTGCACCGGCCAGGCCATCGAGATCGAATCCTTCGAGCTGCAATTCACGCCGCGCCAGGTGGATGGCGAAGATCTCGGCGCGCGTCGGCCCGTCCGGCAGGTCGACGAAGAAGATCTCGTCGAGTCGGCCCTTGCGGATCAACTCGGGCGGCAGCTGCTCGATGTCGTTGGCGGTCGCGACGATGAAAACGCGCCCCTTGCGCTCGGACAGCCAGGTCAGCAGGGTGCCGAGGATGCGGCGCGAGACGCCGCCGTCGGTGCCGCCGGAACTGTCGCTGGCAAGCCCCTTCTCGATCTCGTCGATCCACAGCACGCAGGGCGCCATGGCCTCCGCCGAGGCCAGCGCCTCGCGCAGGTTGCGTTCGGTCTCGCCGAAAAACTTGTTGTAGAGCGTGGCGAAATCCAGCCGCAGCAGGGGCACGCCCCAGGCGCCGGCCACCGCCTTGGCGGCCAGGCTCTTGCCGCTACCCTGCACGCCGAGCAGCATGATGCCTCTGGGCGGCTGCAGTCCGGCGCCGGCATCGCCGACGAAGACGTCGCGGCGCAATTCGAGCCAGCGCTTGAGTTTCTTCACGCCGCCGACCTGGGCGAAGCTGGCCGTGTCGAGTTCCAGGCTCAGCACGCTGCCCGCGCCGAGGGCGTCGTACTTGAAACGCAGCACGTGGTCGATGTCCTTGTGGGTGATCAACCCGTCGTTGCGGATCGCCTGCCGCGCCAGCCTGCGCGCATCGTCTAGCGCCATGCCGGTCAGGTGACGCGCCAGCAGATTCAGCGCCTCCTTCTCGCCGCGCACCGGCTCCCCGTTTCCCTGCCTTGCCCATAGCTGCATTTCCTCACGCAGGAGTCCCTGGATCGTCTCCAGGCCCGGCACCGACAACGCGAAGCGCGCGCTCATGCGGGCCAGCTCGGCATTCAACTCGAGGCGAGGGCTGACGAACACCAGCGTGCGGGCTGTCTTGTTGTATTCATTGGCGATCTCGCGAACCAGGCGGGCATTCACCGGATCGGAGAGGTAGGGATGCGCATCGAGCATGACATAGACGCCGTTCTGCTGGGTCTTGTCGACATGGCGCAGCGCATCCAGGAACTCGTAGGTCTGCGTGATCGGCTGGCTGTTGTTGCTGCGGCGCAATCCGTCGGCCACGCTCCATATGAACAACGCAAGGCCTTCCAGGTTGGCCGCTTGCTCCAGCAGCGCGACCACGCGCGGTTCCTCGTGCGTCTCGACCACGACCAGGGGGAAGCGCGATTGCAGGATCAGCGTCAGGTCGTGCAGGTCGTTCATGGTGCGGTCCAGTTCACCACGCCCGTATAGGCCGTGCCGATGACGACGAAGCCGAAGACGATGCGGTACCAGGCGAAAATCGAGAAATCGTGCGTGCTGATGTAGCGCAGCAGCCAGCGCACGCAGAGAAAGGCAGAGACGAAGGAAGCGGCAAAACCGACCGCCCACATCCCAATGTCGTCGGCATTGAGCAGGTGCCGCTCCTTCACCATCTGGTAGGCGGCGGCGGCAAACAGGGTCGGCACCGCCAGGAAAAAGGAGAACTCGGTGGCCGCCTTGCGCGACAGGCCGAAGAGCAGCCCGCCAATGATGGTGGCGCCGGAGCGCGAGGTGCCGGGAATCAGGGCGAAAGCCTGGGCGATGCCGAGCAGGAGCGCATCGCGCCAGCTCATGTCGTCAACGGTCAGAACCCGGATCGTGTGCTCGCGCCGCTCAGCCCACAGGATGACCAGGCCGCCGACGATGAAAGCCGTCGCCACGGGAATCGGCTGGAAAAGCTGCGCCTTGATGACCTTGCCGAAGGCCAGACCGAGCACCGCCAAGGGTATGAAGGCGATGGCCAGGTTTGCCACGAAGCGCTGCGCATCGCGGTCGTGCGACAGTCCGCGGACGACCCGGCCGAGCCGTTCGCGGTACTCCCAGCACACGGCGAGTATCGCCCCCGTCTGGATGGCGATCTGGAACAGCTTGCCACGCTCATCGTTGAAGTCGAGAAGGTCGGCCGCCAGAATAAGGTGGCCGGTCGATGAAATCGGCAGGAATTCGGTGAGGCCTTCGACGATGCCGAGGATGAAGGCGTGCAGCAGCAGGGTCCAGTCCATAGGGCGGCGATGTTAGCATGAGCCCGTTGCGTCACCCCAAGACGGACATGGCCATCGACATACCGCAGGAACTCATCGACAAGCTCGCGCAGGCCCGCCGCGTGGCGGTGCTCACCGGCGCCGGCATCTCGGCTGAATCGGGCATCCCGACCTTCCGCGACGCGCTGACCGGGCTGTGGGCCAACTACGATCCGCAGACGCTGGCCACGCCGGAAGGCTTTGCGCGCGACCCCAGGCTGGTGTGGGAATGGTATGCCGCACGGCGCGCCCGCATCGCCGATGTGCGGCCCAATCCCGGCCACGCCGCGCTGGCTGCACTCGAGCGGCGCTTCGAGCAATTCACGCTTGTGACGCAGAACATCGACAGCCTGCACCAGCGCGCCGGCTCACACGAGGTGGTGGAACTGCACGGCAACATCACGCGAGTGAAGTGTTCTCGCGAGGAAATCCTCGTCAGCCAATTCGCGCAGGACGAATCGCCGCCACGCTGCCCCTGCGGCGCCTATCTGCGCCCGGATGTCGTGTGGTTTGGCGAAATGCTGCCGGCGGATGCTCTGGCGCGGGCGGAGGAGGCCGCCGAGCATTGTGAAATCTTTCTCAGCATCGGCACATCGGCACAGGTCTACCCAGCCGCCGAGCTGCCATTGCGCGCCCTGTCAGCCGGCGCCACGGTGATCGAAATCAATCCGGAACGCACATCCCTGACGCGCCATGCCCACTTTTCGCTGCGCGGGGCATCGGGCCTCGTGCTGCCCCAGCTACTCGACCATTTGAATGCAGCTAGCGCTTGAACAGTCCCTTCAGTCCGCCCTCGACCTTGTCCTGCACTTGTGACTTGACCTTTTCCTCGACCTTGGCCTTGGCCGCTTCCGCCACCAGGCCGCCGAACTCGATGTTGTAGGACAGCTTGTCGAAGGGGCCGCTCACCCGCACGGGTACGGTGAGGCCCTTGAGATGATCGAGCTCGCGGCCACCCTGGCCGCCCGAGGTGTTCACCACGCTGGCCCTGGCAAGGTAGTCCATGCGATCTTCGCCGATGTCGATGTCGCCCGCCCCACCCAGCCGGATGAAGGGCGACTTCATGGTGAGATCGTCATTGCGCGCCACGCCGCCGGCGATGCGGAAGGAGGCCGACAGTTCGGAAAAATCGGTTTTTTCGTTCTGCCTCGCCTCTTGCACGGCATCCTTGCGCCCTGAGAACAGCGCCTTGGATTCGCGGAAGGTCTTCGCCAGGTTGATGCCCTTGATGGCGCCATCCTTCAGGTTCACGTTCGCCGTGCCGTTGAGGCCCTTCTTCATTGCCGCAACCGTCGCACCGCCGCTCGTGACATCCAGCGCCACGTTGCCTCGCCCTTCGAGCACGTCCTTGTCGAGGGCGTCCTTCATGAGGGGGTTGATATTGACGTTGACGAGGTTCTGCTTCAGCGCGACCTGGTTGTTGTTGGCATTGACCGACATGGCGCCCGTGAGCCTGCCATCGTACAGGTTGGCGGTGTGAGGCGAGACCTCGAGCTTTCCCTCGGCGGCCCTGATCTCAAGGCGCACATTGCTGGCCTTGACGTTCGACACCTGCAGCTGGCCGATCTTGACGACGCCGCTGGCGTTCAGCCCCTTGAGGCCGGAGAAATCGAACGGTTTTTCGGGCGCCTTCCCGCCCGCCGGCGCCGCCGCTGCGGCGGGCTTGGGTGGCAGGTACTTGTCCACGTTGAGCCTGTCGATGTCGAGATCGAAGCCCAGCGCCAGCGGACTGAAGCGCGAGACATCCACCTTGGCGGCGATCTTGCTCTCGTCGAACTGGGTGCTGGCATTGAGGGCGGCAGTCTGCGCGTCGATGTCGGCACGCGCACTGCCGGCGAGGGGCAGCCTGACGCTCTTCATGGGCATCTGCGGATCGGCCACGTTCAGTTCACCGCTGAAGGCCGTCAGTTCCACAGTTTGCTTCTCCAGGTTGGCGGACAGCGCGGAGGACAGATTGCCTTTCACCGTCGTCGCGCCCTGCCGCGCATCGATATCGAGCGACAGCTTGCCGACCTGCAGGGACTGACTTTTGCCCTCCACCCCCGACAGGGCGATCCGGGCATCGATGGCGCGCTGTGCCCCGGTCAGCTTGATCGCTGCGTTAACCGCGGCCCCGCTTGCCTTGTCCACGGCCAGTGCCAGCGTCGGCGCCTCCAGCTTCGCTTCGAAGGCATCCCCCGATTCCTTGCCCTTCGCCGTCACCAACAATTGCTCCACGATAACCTCGTTCACCCCGGTCAATTGAAGTGCGGCGGCTGCCAGCGTCATATCCAGGGATTTCAGGTCGGCCAGGTCGCCCGTCAGGCGCACGGCCAGTTTTGCGCCGCCGTAGCTTTTCTTGTCCAGGTCGTAGCGGTACTGGCCGGAGGCTTTCAGCGCCGCCGCCATGTGCGGCTTACTGCCCACCAGCGTCGCCGACAAGTCGAATTTGTCCGTCGCCGCATTCGCCAGCCGCCCCGTCTCCATGTTCAGCGAGGAAATCACCAGTTCCTGGCCGACTTTCTCGTCGCGCCAGACGAGTTCGCCGTTGGCGAACTTCACGCCGGCGATATCGAAGCGGGCCGGCGTCTCTTTTTCATCCATGGACAACAGGTCGTCGATGTTCAGGCGTCCGTCCTTGAAGCGCACCAGCCGCGCCTTGAGGCCGTCGAGCTCGATGGTATCCACCACCACCTGCTTCGACAGCAGCGGCATCAGCCGCAGCGAGATGCGGGCGTTGCCGATCGTAGCGAAGACCTGTTCGCTCTTGTGCTCCGACAGCGTCGACTTGCCCAACTGAACTGCAATGGCCGGAAAGAGGGAGAGCGACAGATCTCCCTCGATTTTCAGGCTTCGGTTCTTCTGCTCCTGTACCAGTTGCGTTATCTCGCCCTTCCACTTGTTGGCATCAAAGGTTGCCAGAATGAACGCCGCAACGGCGGCCAATAGGGCGGCCAAACCGCCCAGGACAAAGGCCGTGATTTTGACGGCTCTCATGAGTCCACCTCCATCGAGAAACATTTGAACAGATTCAGGTTAGCAGAGAATATCGGAGACAACACCTGGGCGGCTGATCACGCATATTGCACTGCCCGTAAAATCCCGTAACACTGACATCTTTCACAGTCCCGACAGGAAAGGATTGCACATGAGCATCGTCAGCGAATTCAAGGAATTTGCCATGAAGGGCAATGTCGTCGACCTGGCGGTCGGCGTCATCATCGGCGGCGCCTTCGGCAAGATCGTCGATTCCTTCGTCAAGGATGTGGTGATGCCCATGCTCGGTCGCCTGCTCGGCGGCGTCGACTTCAAGCACCTCTACCTGAATCTCGGCGACAAGACATTCGAGACGCTGGACGCCGCGGAGAAGGCCGGCGCGCCCATCGTCAAGTACGGCGCCTTCATCAACAGCGTGGTCGATTTCGTCATCATCGCCTTCGCCATCTTCATGGCCATCAAGGTCATGAACCGTCTCAAACGCGCCGAGACCGGCGCTCCCGCAGCAGCCGCCCCGGCGACGCGCGAATGCCCGCACTGCCTGTCGACCATCCCGCTCAAGGCGACGCGTTGCGCGCACTGCACCTCGCAGCTGCAATAAAGCATATCGTAATCCTGTCCACTTTTCGCTACAATCGCCCTGAAAGGAGGAGGCGATGGAGCAGGAGGAATTCGAGGCGAGATTGCGGGAGTCCCCCTATCTGCGGCATTCTCTGGCAGACCTGTTCCGGTCGATCGAGAAGGCCGTCACACTGATCATTCTCGCCTCGGCCCAGCAACAGGATATGGCCCGGTTAGAGGCCGATCTACTCAGGCTGCAAAGCGAGGCAGCGGCCGAGGGTGCTGATCCGACACGGGACCACATCCTGACCAATATGCGGCTGTGCCTACTGAAAAAGTTGGATTGAGATGCGAGAAACTGGCGCGCCCGAGACGATTCGAACGTCCGACCCCTGCCTTCGGAGGGCAGTACTCTATCCAGCTGAGCTACGGGCGCTAGGACGCGAAGCATAGCCGTTTTCCCCCATACCGTCTATTCGCCCCTCTGGTCCAGTGAGCGGCAAGGCTATAATTGTGCCTTTCATTCCAGGCAAGGAATCCGGAAATGGCTGAGCATCCAGAGGAAAGCAGCGGACTGATCAAGACGCCGAAGCAGTTGATCGTCGTGGTCGTCATCGCATTGTTTCTGCCCGTGGCGATCGCGGTATTCTTCTCGCAACTGGTAACCAGCGGCCGTTCCGGCGGCGACCTCTCCGAGGAGGCGGTGGCGAGGCGCATCCAGCCGATGGCGCAGGTTGCGCTGGCTGCGGCAGCGGGCGGAGAAAAAGCAGCCCAGGGCAGCGAAGCCCTCTACAAGACGACCTGCGCAGCCTGCCATGACAGCGGCGTGGCCAATGCCCCCAAACTGGGCGACAAGGGCGCTTGGGCCGCCCGCATCGGCAGTGGCCTGGAGAAGCTGGCGGCCTCGGGTATCAAGGGCAAGGGCGCCATGCCACCGAAGGGCGGCGCGGACCTCTCCGATGCGGACTTCACCCGCGTCGTCGCCTGGATGGCGAACAAATCGGGCGCCAGCTTCAAGGAGCCGGCGGCGGTCAAGGCTGCAGCCGCTCCGGCGGCAGCTGCACCCGCCTCGACCTCGGCAGCGGCCCCCGCCGCCAGCGCCGGTAACGGCAAGAAAGTGTACGACTCGGCCTGCGTGGCCTGCCATGCCGCCGGTGTAGCCGGCGCACCGAAGCTCGGCGACAAGGCCGCCTGGGCGCCACGTCTGGCAGCCGGCATCGACGGCCTGACCACCAGCGTCATCAAGGGCAAGGGCGCCATGCCGCCGAAGGGCGGCAATGCCTCGATAAAGGACGCCGACATCAAGGCGGCGGTGGAATACATGACAGCGTCGGTGAAGTAAGCGACTGATCTTTGCAGGATGCGCGGGGCGGCTCGACCGCCCCGTTTTATTTCGTGCCGGCCAGCAGCGCCTTCATCTGCGCCAGCCGCGCGGCACCTGAAGCGCGATCGGCCGGCTCGGCGGCCTTGCCGCCCATCATCTTCAGGTCGTCGCCCATCTCGGCGATAAAGCGCGAAGGCTCGCATTCGCGCCACTCCTTGCCCAGCTTGCG
Organism: Betaproteobacteria bacterium; assembly: GCA_016703785.1. Lineage (GTDB taxonomy): Bacteria > Pseudomonadota > Gammaproteobacteria > Burkholderiales > Rhodocyclaceae > Desulfobacillus. The sequence goes on along the minus strand of JADJBM010000032.1, from coordinate 187,165 downwards.
CCGCTCGCAATACGAGATGGCCAGGCTGCGTTCGGCACGCGTGATGCCGACATACATCAGGCGGCGCTCTTCCTCGAGCGTGCCGGCCTCGATCGATTCGCGGTGCGGCAGGATGCCTTCCTCGACACCGACGAGGAATACATGCTTGAACTCCAGGCCCTTGGCGGCGTGCAGGGTGGCGAGCTGCACCTGGTCGCCGCCCTCGTCCGATTTGTCCAGCATCGAGATCAGCGCCACGGTCTGCGTCAGTTCCAGCAGGGTCTTGTTCTCTTCCTCGCCCTTGCGCGCCAGCCAGTCAACGAAGTCGCGCACGTTGGCCCACTTGGTTTCCGCCTCGCGCGGATCGCAGGAGTCGAACAGCCACGCCTCATAGCCGATGGCGCGTAGCAGATCTTCCAGCAACTGCTGCGCCGGCTCGCGCTGGGCGCGCCATTCGAACTTGTTGATGAGGTGGCCGAATTCCAGCACCGCTTCGAGCTGCTTGGGATTGACGTAGCCCTCTGCGGCCGGATCGAAGGCAGCGGCGAAGAGCGGGGCATGGCGCACACCGGCGAGCCGTCCGAGCGCTTCCAGCGTGGTGCTGCCGACGCCACGCCGCGGCGTGGTGACGGCGCGGATGAAGGCGGGATCGTCGTCGCTGTTGGCGATCAGGCGCAGCCAGGCAGTGAGGTCCTTGATCTCCGCCTTGTCGAAGAATGACTGCCCTCCGGAGATGGCGTAGGCGATCTTCTGGTTGCGCAATTGCTGCTCGAAGGCGCGTGCCTGGTGGTTGCCGCGGTAGAGGATGGCGTAGTCGTCCCACTTGCCGCGGTGCTCGAAGCGATGCGCCATCAGCTTCATGACCACCTGCTCCGCCTCCTGCTCGTTGTCGCGCGCGACGTTCACCTGAACGGCGTCGCCGTGGCCGTGCTCCGACCACAGCCGTTTCTCGTAGAGCTTGTCGTTGTTGCCGATGAGGGTGTTGGCGGCCTTCAGGATGCGCTGCATGGAGCGGTAGTTCTGCTCCAGCTTGATGACCTTCAGCTGCGGAAAGTCAGCCTGCAGGACACGCAGGTTCTCCACGTCGGCGCCGCGCCAGGCATAGATGGCCTGGTCGTCGTCGCCCACGGCGGTGAAGGCAGCGCGATCGCCGGCCAGCAGGCGCATCATCCGGTACTGGCTGCGGTTGGTATCCTGGTATTCGTCGACCAGCAGGTATTGCAGTTTCCCCTGCCAGCGCAGCAGGACGTCCGCCTCGCCCTCGAACAGCCGCACCGGCAGGCGGATGAGGTCGTCGAAATCCACCGCCTGATAGGCGCGCAGGGCCTGCTCGTAATCGCCATAGAGCCGCGCCGCCGCCAGTTCCAGTTCGTCCTCGGCCAGCGACAGCGCCGCGTTCGGCTCGACCAGCGCGTTCTTCCAGCCGGAGATGCGCCATTGCAGGCGCTTCAGGCGCGCCTTGTCGGCCTCCTTCGCCAGCTCGGCGATCACCGAACCGCTGTCGGCGGCATCGAAGATGGAAAAGCGCGGCTTGAGCTGCAACGCCTTCGCTTCCTGGCGCAGGATGCGCGCGCCCAGCGCATGGAAGGTGGAGACGTTGAGCGATTCGAGCGGTTGCCCGGGCAGCAGTTGCCGCACCCGTTCGCGCATTTCCTTCGCCGCCTTGTTGGTGAAGGTGATGGCGGCGATGTGCTCGGGCTTGAAGCCGCGCTGTTCGACGAGATGGGCGATTTTCTGCGTGATGACGCGCGTCTTGCCGGAACCGGCGCCGGCCAGCACCAGCAGCGGGCCGTCGAGGTATTTCACCGCTTCGCGCTGCGGGGGATTGAGCGTATTCAATTTCAAAGTCAGTACCACAGAACCAAGGGCTGGCACTAGTCGCCACGGGACGGCGCGCCGGCCGAAAGCCGGAGCGGCGGCAGTCGTGGCGGTGGGGTTATTTCAGGGCGCCGAAGACCTTCTGAAGCAGGCTGCTGGCCTGGCCGAGGGGGTTCTTGCGGATCGCCCGCTCCTCTTCGGCGATCATGAGAAAGAGGCCGTCGAGGGCCTTCTGCGTAACGTAATGCTCGAGGCTGGCGTCTTCCTTGTCGAGGAGGCCGAGCTTGGCGCCCTGCTTGGCGTAGCGGTTGTATTTTTTCGCCAGGTCCACCCGCTCCGTCGCCTGCTTGACGATGGGCAGGAATTTTTCGGTCAGCGGCGTGGACGTGGTTCGCTGGAAGTATTGCGTCACCGAATCGTCACCGCCGGTGAGGATGGCCTTGGCGTCCTGCAGGGTCATCTGCTTGACGGCGTTGAGCAGCAGTTCCTTGGCTTCCGGCACGGCCGCCTCGGCGGCGCGGTTCATGGTGGTGATGAGTTCGTCGGCGTACTTGCCCATGCCCAGCTTGCGCATCAGCTTCTCCGCTTTCTGCAGGTTTTCCGGCAGGGGGATTTTCACCTTCGGGTTGCCGAGGAAGCCGTCCTGCTTGCCGAGGCTGGCCACCGCCGCCGACGCGCCCTGGCTCAGCGCCTGGCGCAGCGCACCGCTGCTTTCGTCCGCGCTGATGGCATCCAGCCCAGCCGCCCGCGTGGGAGACAGGGTGACAAGCAGAAACAAAGCGATGAAAATGCGCAAGGAATGAGTCATGGCGGAACTCCGGTTGTTATGGCGGCATTTTCGCACGAAGGAGAAGGATGATGGGCGCACTCAGCTGGAAGCAGTATTTCATCTACCAGGCGGATTACCAGCACTGGGCCAACGAAGCGCTGTTCGCCTGCCTCGACCGGCTCGACCCCAGGGCGTTGTCCGAACCGCAGGGGCTGTTCTTTTCCACCATCCACCACACCGTCGACCACATCCTGGTGGTCGAGGAGTTATGGCGGCTGCGCCTGCAGGGCGAAAGCCCGATCGTCGATTTCCGTGCACTCCATCATCCCGACTGGCGCGAACTGAAGAACGCCCTGCGCCAGGAAATGCGCGAACTGCAGCACTGGCTGGAGAGCAAGCCCGACGCCTTCTTCGAAGCGGAGATCGCCTACCGCGGCACGGACGGCAAGGAGCGGCGCAACTGGGTGCGCGACGTGCTCACCCACATGATGGGCCACATGGTGCACCACCGCGGCCAGGTCTCTGCCGCCGCCACCCGCCTGGGGGCGCCGGCACCGGAGATGGACTATATTTACTACAAGCGCGCTGTCGATTCGGCCCTGGCCCAGAATCGCAGGGGGTAGTGGATCAAGCAGGCGCTGCGCTGGCTGACTGGCTGCGCGCCTTGTTCGCAGGGAGGGCGTTGTGATGCTTCGAGTCATCATGCTTGCTGTTCTTGCCTTGAGCGTCACGCCGTGCGCTGCGCAGGGCATCATGGCTCCGCCGCCGGGGCCGCCACCCGTCGCACCCGCTACGCTGCAGATTTCTCCCGCGGCCCACGTACCGGCACCCGCCCTGCCCGCTGCGTACGATGACCTGCTGAAAGACTTGCCTGCATTACCTGATCTCGACAGCTTCCCCCCTCAAATCGCTGCGTGGGTACGTATGCGAGGCGCCGGTCTCGCCCGATTCGGAGAAATTCCCGATGCCGACGACATGCCTGCGTATGTGCGCAAGAGCGGTGGCGGGGTTTTCGCGAACCTGGGCAGTATGAGCGGCGGCGACATCGAGGCGATAGCCTTTTGGGTCATGAGGGAAGCGGCGAAGTCGGCAAACGAGGACCTCAAGCAGATCATGAAAGAAATGCAGGAGGCCAATGCCGCCAAGGCACGGCTGCGTCGTCAGCGCGATGTGCTCATCGCGGCGACCGACGAATCTACGGCAAAGGGCGTCGCGCCTTGCCTTATTGCCGACTGCGGCGCCGCAGCGAAGGAGCTGGCGCACGCCGCCAGGCTACGCGGCGCGAATCCCGGCTATCAGCTCCCGGTCTCTCCCATCCAGGCAGACGTCGGTGCATTGACCGAACTGCTGAAGAAGGAGGTGGACGAGATGTCCGAAATGGGTGAAATGGAAAGCTTGAGATTGCAGATGGCGATGGATCGATTGTCGAAAATGATGTCGACCCTCAGCAATCTGTTAAAGAAAATAAGTGACACAGCACAAGGAATAACCCAAAACATGAAGTAAATCAGTTCCGCAGCAGCGGCAGCCGCGCCTCCAGCTTGTCCTGCCCCATCGGGCCGAGGCGCACCAGATTCAACTTACCCTGCCGGTCGATGAGGTCAGCGTCGGCGTGGCCTTGACCTTGCCCAGGGCCTGGGTGTGCGCCGGCGCGATCATGGCGACGGGGAAGCGGTAGTCGTGGTCCTTCCAGAATTCCTCGACGGTGAACTTGTCGGCGTCGATGGACAGGGCGAGGATCTCGAAGCCCTTGTCGCGATGCTTCTCGTACAGGGCCTGCAGTTCCGGCAGTTCCCGCTGGCAGGGCGGACACCAGGTTGCCCAGTACACCACCAGCACGGCCTTGCCCTTCAGCGCCTGCGCAGTCAGCGTCTTGCCATCCAGCAATTGGGTGTCGAATGACGGCACTGCCTCGCCGACCTTGACCTGCGCCTGTACGGCGGCGGAAAGGCACAGGAAAGCTACGAGGAGGATCTTCTTCAGCATGACAGCTCCGTTCATCAGGACACGCCGGCCAGGTGGGCCTGCTGGTCGGCATGATAGCTCGAGCGCACCATCGGCCCGCAAGCGGCATGCGAGAAGCCCATGGCCTGCGCCTCGTGTTCGAACATCGTGAATACATCGGGATGTGCATAGCGCAGCACCGGCAGATGGTGGCCGGAGGGCGCCAGGTACTGGCCGATGGTCAGCATGTTCACCTCGTGTGAGCGCAGGTCGCGCATGACGCCGAGAATTTCTTCGTCGGTCTCGCCGATACCGACCATCAGGCCGGATTTGGTCGGAATATCCGGGTTGCGCGCCTTGAAGGCCTTCAGTAGCGCAAGCGAATGCGCATAGTCGGCGCCGGGCCGCGCCTGCTTGTACAGCCGCGGCACGGTTTCCAGGTTGTGGTTGAAGACGTCCGGCGGCGTGGCGGTGAGGAGGTCGACAGCGATCTCGAGGCGGCCGCGGAAATCCGGCACGAGGATCTCGATGCGCGTCGAAGGCGACGCTTCGCGCACGGCGCGGATGCAGTCGGCGAAATGCTGCGCGCCGCCGTCGCGCAGGTCATCGCGGTCGACGCTGGTGATGACGACGTAGTTGAGTTTCATGGCTGCCACCGTCTGCGCCAGGTGCGCCGGCTCCTGCGCATCGGGCGGCAGCGGCTTGCCATGACCGACGTCGCAGAAGGGGCAGCGCCGCGTGCACAAATCGCCGAGGATCATGAAGGTGGCGGTGCCCTTGCCGAAGCACTCGCCGATGTTCGGACAGGAGGCTTCCTCGCACACCGTGTGCAGGGCGGCATCGCGCAGGATGCGCTTCACCTCGCCGAAGCGCGCGTGGCTGTTGCCGGCCTTGACGCGGATCCACGCGGGTTTTTTCAGCGGCACGGCAGCCGGCACCACCTTGATGGGGATGCGCGCGGTCTTTGCTTCGCCTTTCTGCTTGTGCGGTTTGTCCAGACTCATTGCTCGAGTTGCCTTTCCAATTGTTCCAGCAGTGCCTCGCCGACGCGTGCCCAGTCGGTCTCCACCCCCAGATCGCGCAGCTGCGTCACTTTCATTCCGGGGTAGCCGCAGGGATTGATCGCCGAATACGGTTCGAGTTCCATGTCCACGTTGAGCGCCACGCCATGGTAGCAGCAGCCGCCCTTGACGCGCAGGCCGAGCGCGGCAACCTTGGCGCCGCCGACATAGACACCCGGCGCGCCGGGCAGCCGCTCGCCGAACAGGCCATGCCCGGCGAGCAGATCGATCACCGCCTGTTCGATGCGCGTGACCAGTTCGCGTACCTTGAGGCCGCGCCGCGTCAGGTCGAGCAGAAGGTAAACCACGACCTGGCCGGGCCCGTGATAGGTGATCTGGCCGCCGCGATCGATTTTGACGACGGGAATGCCGGTGTCGCGCAGCAGGTGCTCGGGGCGGCCGGCCTGGCCCTGGGTGAACACCGGCGGATGCTCGGTGAGCCACAGTTCATCGGGAGTGGCGGTGTCCCGCCCGGCGGTAAAGCGCTGCATGGCGCGCCAGGTCGGCTCAAAGTCAGTCCGGCCGAGTCGCTGAATCACTATCTGGCTCACAGCACGATCTTGACCAGCGGGTGGGCGGAGAGCTCGCGGTAGAGCGCATCGAGTTGCTCGCGCGAAACGGCGCGGATGGTGCAGGTGAGGCTGAGGTAGTTGCCTTTCGCGCTCGGCCGCATCTCGATGGCCGCAGCATCGAAATCGGGCGCATGCCGCAGCACCGACTCGAGCACCGCCTGGGCAAAGCCGTCTTCGCGCTTTCCCATGATCTTGATCGGGAAATCGCAGGGGAATTCCAGCAGCGACGGCTCAGCCGCCACCGCGCATCACCTTCTGCTTGAAGTTCTGGTACCAGGCGTACATGTCGCGGAAAACCGGTCCGGGCTTGCCCGCACCGATGGCCTGGCCATCCAGCACCGTGATCGGCAGCACCTCCTTGGTCGAGGAGGTCATCCAGAGTTCGTCGGCTGCACGCACCTCTTCCTCGAGCACGTCGCGCACCTCGCATTTCAAGCCATGACTGGCAGCCAGTTCCAGCACGACGTCGTAGGTGATGCCGGGCAGCATGAGGTGGTTCTTCGGCGGCGCCAGCAGCGCGCCGTTCTTCACGACGAAGATGTTGGAGGCGGCGCCCTCGGTCAGGAAGCCGTCGCGGAAGAGGATCGTCTCGACGCAGCCGGCATCGGCCGCCAGCTGGCGCAGCAGGCAATTGGCCAGCAGCGAGGTCGTCTTCAGGTCGCATCGCAGCCAGCGCACGTCCGGCGCCGACACGGCGGCGATGCCGGTGTCGCGCTGCGCCGGCGGCGGTGTGACGAGCGGCTCCGACATGATGAACACCGTCGGCGTCACCACGGCCGGGAAGGCGTGGTTGCGCTTGGTATCGGCACCGCGCGTGATCTGCAGGTAGACCGACTGGTCCTCCCCCTCGTTGCGCGCGATGATCTCGTCGATCAGTCGCGTCCACTCCGCATCGTCGTGCGGATTCTCCAGCCGGATGCCCGCCAGCGTGTGCCGAAGACGGCGCAGGTGCTCGCTTAAACGGAACGGCCGGCGTGAATACACCGGAATCACCTCATAGGCGCCGTCGCCGAAAAGGAAGCCGCGATCCATCGCCGGAACCCTGGCTTCGGCCAGAGGTAGCAAGGTGCCATTCAGATAGGCGGTCTGCATGTCGTGTCCAGCTTACTCGAACCAGAGGCGAATCGTGTCCCAGGCACGGCCGATCATGCCGGCTACCGGCACGGTCTCCAGCGCCACGACGGGATACTCGCCATAGGGCTTGTCGTCGAGGGTCAGCTTCAGCGTGGCGATGCGCTGGCCCTTGTGCACCGGCGCCATGAGCGGCTGCTGGCTGACCAGGTTGGCTTTCAGCTTCTCCGCCGTGCCCTTGGGCAGTGAGAGGGTGAAATCATCGAGGAAACCCGCCTTGACGATGTTCTGCGCGCCCTTCCACACCCTGAGCTGGGACACCGCTTGCTCCTTGGCGTAGAGCGTGACCGCATCGAAGAACTGGAAGCCGAAATTGAGCAGCTTCTGCGATTCCTGCGTGCGCATGCCGTCCGACGCCGTCCCCATCACCACCGACAGCAGCCGGCGCGGCCCGCGCTTGGCGGAGGCGATCAAGCAATAACCGGCGCTCTCGGTGTGCCCGGTCTTGATGCCGTCGACGGTGGGATCCAGCCAGAGCAGGCGATTTCGGTTGGCCTGGGTAATGCGGTTGTAGGTGTACTCCCGCTGGGCGTAGAGCGGGTAATGCTCAGGGTAGTCGCGGATCAGCGCCGCCGCCAGCGCGCCGAGCTCGCGCGCCGTCGAATAGTGCTGCGGATCGGACAGGCCGGTGGCGTTGGCGAAGCGCGTGGCCTTCAGGCCGAGCCGCTGCGCCTCCCGGTTCATCAGCTGGGCAAAGGCCTCCTCGGAGCCCGCCACGGCTTCGGCCAACGCAACGCAGGCGTCGTTGCCGGACTGCACGATCATGCCACGCAGCAACTCGTCGACCGTCACGGGGCGATTGGGCTCGATGAACATGCGCGAACCCTGCGTCTTCCAGGCCCGCTCCGACACCGGCACCTGCTGGTCCGGCTTGAGCTTGCCTTCCTTGAGGGCGGCCAGCACCACGTAGGCCGTCATCAGCTTGGTCAGCGAGGCCGGCTCGACGCGTTCGTCGGGATTGTAGGAAGCCAGCGCCTGACCGGTCGAATAGTCGAGCAGCAGCCAGGATTTCGCCGCCACGGTCGGCGCCTGCGGCAGGATTTGCGCGTGGCTCAGAGCAGCGCAGAAAAAGACGAGCAGAAATACAGGGAGTCGCATCGGATTCACAACGGGAGGAAAGCGCTTAATTATACCGTCAGTCCCTCAAACCCAAGGGCGGGCGCTAGCGCTGCACCACGAACGGCTTGAAGGCCAGCGTGTCGCGGATGCGCTCCGCGACGCGGCCAGCCTCCTGCGCATCGGCGTAGGGCCCGAGATGCAGCCGGTACATGCCATCCCCGGCGCGAATGGTGATTGTCTCGCGCACCCAGTCGAGCTGCCTGAGCAGGCGTGCGCGGAAGCTCTCGGCGTTATCCAGGCTGCCGAAGGCGCCAAGCTGAAGGAAGATGCCACGCGGCTCCTGAACTTCCGGCAGCGCCGTCGCCTCTGCGGGCGCGGGAACCGGAGTGGCGGAGGCCGTGGCGATGACGGCGATGGGATCGGGCGAAATCGCCCCCGCTCTTCCTTTTTCCAGGGCGGGAGTGGCTGCCGGCACCGACGCGAGTTGCGTGCTTTCCGGCGCATCGCCCGGCATCACGCTTTCGACTTCGACCTGCGCACTGCCGCTGCCGATGTAGCCGAGCTTCCAGGCTGCGGCATAGGAGAGATCGATCAAGCGGCCGTGCAGAAAGGGGCCGCGGTCGTTCACCCGCACCACCACCGTCCTGCCGTTGGCAAGGTTCGTCACCCGCGCGTAGCTGGGCAATGGCAGCGTCGGATGCGCCGCCGTCATGGCGAACATGTCGTAGACCTCGCCGATGGAGGTTTTCTGGCCGTGGAATTTGCGCCCGTACCAACTGCCGATGCCGCGCGCCTTGTAGGGCTTCAGTTCCTGATAGGGTACGAAGTCCTGACCCAGCACGGAATAAGGCCGGTTGGCGAAGCGGTGCAGCGGCTCCGCGCGCGGCTGGGCATCGGGGATGGCATCGAGGTTGTCCGGCACGCCATCCCCCGGACCATCGTCCTTGTAATAGCCGCCGCCTTTCGCGGACGGCGCCGGCTTCGGCAAAGTCAGCCCCGGCGGCACGGCGGCACGCTCGGGCGGCGGGCGCTGCGGGGCAGAACCACAACCTGAGAGCAGAATCGATGTGGCCGCTAACATGACCACTAGTCCGTGTAAGCGTAGTCTCGCCGCCGGGCCGCCCTGACCGAAGGAAATCCCTGTGGGACAAGGCGAGACGGCACGTTCGCGGAGCGAACATACGCGATCACGCCTATTTGTCGCGACCCGTAGTATCCGAGCGCAGCGAGCAAGTGGCCTCCCCTGCCCCGGGGCAGGGGTCGGGGGATGGGGGGTGTTCACTTCTGCACCAGCATCCGATGCTTGTGGATGCTCATCAGGATGCCCACGCCGAGGAACAGCGTCACCAGCGCCGTGCCACCGTAGCTGACGAAGGGCAGCGGCACCCCCACCACCGGCAGGATGCCGCTCACCATGCCCATGTTCACGAAGGCATAGGTGAAGAAGATCAGGGTGATGCTGCCGGCCAGCAGGCGCGAAAACAACGTCGGCGCGTTGGCGGCGATCATCAGGCCGCGGCCGATGATGAGGGCGTAGAGCACCAGCAGGAAGCTGTTGCCGAGCAGGCCGAACTCCTCCGAGAGCACGGCGAAAATGAAATCCGTGTGCCGTTCGGGGAGGAATTCGAGATGGGTCTGCGTGCCGTTGCCCCAACCCTTGCCGAGGATACCGCCCGAGCCCACCGCAATGGTCGACTGGATGATGTGAAAGCCCCTGCCGAGTGGGTCGACCTCGGGATCGAGCAGCGTCAGTACGCGCTGGCGCTGGTAGTCGTGCAGCATCGTCCAAGCAAAGGGCAGGCTGGCCAGGCCGCCGACGCACAGCGCGATCAGCACTTTCCAGGACAGCCCAGCGAGAAAGATGACAAAGAACCCCGCAGCCAGAACGAGAATGGCGGTGCCCAGGTCGGGCTGTCGGACGATGAGCGCCACTGGCAGCAGCAGGATCACCATGGCAACCAGCCAGTCGCGCAGACGCAGCATGGACTCGTGCTTCTGGAAATACCAGGCCAGCATCAGCGGCATGGCGATCTTCATGATCTCGGAGGGCTGGATGCGCATGAAGCCGAGGTTCAGCCAGCGCCGCGCGCCCTTGGAAACGTCGCCGAACAGCGCCACCGCGACGAGCAGCAGCACGCCGCCCACATACAGCGGCAGTGCAAGATGCATCAACCGCTGCGGCGGAACCTGCGCTGCGACCCGCATCGCCACCAGTGCAACGGCGATGTTGATGAGCTGGTTGTTCAGCCGCTCCGGCGACGCGCTCGTCATCAGCAGCAGGGCATAACCCAGCAGCAGGGCGAGAAAGCCGAGCAGCACGGCGTCGATGGGGGCCGCCAGGCGCTGCAGCCACTCGCGCGGACGGAAGGAAAATTCATTCATCCTCGACCGCCTCCGCGTCTTCCGGCGCCGCCGACTTGGGCAGCTTGCCGAGCAAATAATAGTCGAGCACCTGTCGCGCAATCGGCGCGGCGGACTGCGCGCCGAAGCCGCCGTTCTCCACCAGCACGGCGAGGGCGATGGTCGGCTGCTCGGCCGGCGCGTAGGCAATGAAGAGGGCGTGGTCGCGCAGCCGCTCCTGCACCTTGCCCGCCTCGTACTTCGCGCCTTTCAGGCTGTACACCTGCGCCGTGCCGGTCTTGCCCGCCGAGACATACTCCGCGCCGGCGAAGGCGCGGGCGCCGGTGCCCTCCTTGTTCACCCCGACCATCGCCTGGCGGATGGTGGCGATGCTTGCAGGCTTGAAGGAGAGCGTCTGCAGGGGCAGCGGCTCGACCAGCGTGCGCTCTCCCGTGCCGATGTTCTCGATGTGTTTCACCAGGTGGGGCCGGTAAATGACGCCGCCGTTGGCGATGATCGCCGTGGCCTGGGCCAACTGGATCGGCGTATAAGCGTTGTAGCCCTGGCCGATGCCGATGGAAACGGTCTCGCCGGCATACCACTTCTGCTGCTCCGGCTTGCGGAAGCGTTTCTTCTTCCATTCCTGCGAGGGCAGCACGCCCTCCGACTCGCCCTCGATGTCGATGCCGGTGCGGCTGCCGAAGCCCAGCTTGCGCATGAAGCCGGAGATGGCGTCGATGCCCATGTCGTTGGCGAGCACGTAATAGTAGGTGTCGCAGGATTGCACGATGGACTTGTACATGTCGACCATGCCGTGGCCACCCTTCTTGTCGTCGCGGAAGGTGTGGCCACCGAAGGTAAAGAAGCCCGGATCCGAGATGGCCTGCTGCGGCGTGCGCTTGCCCAGTTCAAGCGCCGCCAGCGCCATGAACGGCTTGAAGGTGGAGCCGGGCGGATAGGCGCCGTTGAGCGCGCGGTTCACCATCGGCTTGTCCTCGGAGGTGTTGAGCGTCTCCCAGTCGGGCGGCGAAATGCCGTCGACGAACAGATTCGGGTCGTAGCCGGGCATGGACACCAGCGCAAGGATGCCGCCCGTCGACGGCTCGATGGCCACCAGCGCACCGCGGCGCTTGCCGAAGGCTTTCTCCACCACCTGCTGCAGTTTCGTGTCGAGCGTCAGGATCAGATTGTTGCCCGACACCGGGGCCGTGCGGGCCAATACGCGCACGGCGCGTCCGCCGGCATCGACCTCGACCTGCTCGAAACCGGCTTGGCCGTGCAGTTCGAACTCGTACTTCTGTTCCAGTCCGGTCTTGCCGAAATGTACCGTGCCGCGATAGTTGTCCTCGGCTCCGTTTCGTTCGATCAGGGCGAGATCGCGGTCGTTCACCCGGCCGATGTGGCCCAGAGCATGCGAAGCCAGCTCGCCCAGCGGATACTGGCGGAACAGGCGCGCCTTGATTTCCACGCCGGGGAAGCGGAAGCGCTGGGCGATGAAGCGCGCCACCTCCTCGTCCGTCAGGCGCGTGCGGATGGGCAGCGATTCGAAATTCTTGCTTTCATCGAGCAGCTTGCGGAAACGCTTGTGGTCCTTCGGCTGGATGTCGATGATGCCGCCCAGTTCGCCGATGACGGCCTCCAGGTCGGCTACCTTGCCCGGCGTGATTTCCAGCGTATAGGCGGAATAGTTGCGCGCCAGCACAATTCCATTGCGATCCGCAATGACGCCGCGATTGGGCACGGTGGGCACGAGGGAGATGCGATTATCCTCAGCGCGCGTCTGGAAATGCTCGTGCTGGACAACCTGTAGCCAGAAGAAGCGCGCGAAGAGCAGGAAGAAGGCGAACAGCACAAAGCCGCCCGCCACCGCCAGGCGCCGCTGGAAGCGATCGAGTTCCTGTTCGGGGTTTCTGAACTCGGCCGGCCTCATCATCAGATCGGGCGGTTCTCGTCCTTCTCGACCGGCTGGTACTGCGGCAGCAGAAGGACGAAAGTCAGCGGAAACCAGAGCAGGGCGCCGCTGAAGCTGCCGAGGAAATAGCCCCAGCCTGGGAAGTCGGCACCGCCGAGCATTCGCGTCACGACCATGACGAGCTGAGTCGCCAGCAGCAACGGCAGGATGTGCAGCGCCTGCTGGGCGAGCGGAAACCAGAGGATGCGGCGCGACAGGCCGCCGGCGGCATAGGTGAGTAGCAGGTAGGCGAGCGGATGCTGCCCCAACACGCTGCCGACAGCGACATCCATCATCAGACCAATCACGAAAGCGGTGCCCATGCCCAAGCGCAGGGGCTCGCGCACGCTCCAGAAAGCCAGCACCAGCGCCACCCAATCCGGCAGGCCGACAGTACCGCCGACCGGGACGAGGTTGAGGAAGAACGCCACGGCAAGCGAAAACAGGATGAACCACTGCCGCACGGGCAGCAGGATTCGCCGCGAACTGTGGGTAGGTTGTATGTTCATTCGTCCCGCTTGCGCCCCCGCTTCGTCTTCCCCGGCCTGTCCCGCGTCCCGGTTTCCTCCACCTGCTGCTGCAGCGCCTCGCGCAGGCCGAGCAGCAGCACCTGGCCATGCTTCTCCACGCCGGCCGCCGGCTCGCAAACGATGCGGGCAAAGGAATAGGCGGCATCGCGGTCGACCCGCAACACCTTCGCCACCGGCAGTCCGGGCAAATAGACGCCGTCCAGGCCGGAAGTGACGAGCTGGTCGCCTGGCTGGACGTCGGCATTGGCGGCCAGGAAGCGCAGTTCGAGCTGGCCGCCCGAGGCGCCGAAGAGGGCCGTGCGCAACCCGTTGCGCACGATCTGCACGGGCACCGCCTGATTCTTGTCGGTAACCAGGGTCACCTCGCTTTGCAGGGGATAAACGCGCGTCACCTGGCCGAGGACACCCGCCTCGTCGACCACGGCCTGGCCGGCGACGATGCCGTGCTGGCTGCCCTTGTCGACGATGACGCGGCGGGAAAAGGGGTCTCGCGCAGCGTGGATGATGTCTGCCAAGGTGCTGGTCACCGGTTGCTTGGCCTTCATGTCGAGCAACTGGCGCAGCCGCTGGTTTTCCAGTTCCAGGTGCTGCTGGCGCAGCAGCCACTTGGCCGACTCCAATTCCTTCTGCTTGAGGAGGACGTTCTCGCGCTCCACCGCTGTCAGGCTGGAGAAATAGCCGCCGAGCTGCTCGTAGAGATCGACCGGCGTATAGGCCGCGCGCTGCAGGGGATAGAGCACCGTCGCCACACCCTGACGGGCCAGTTCAAGGGTGCGATATTTCAGATCGAGCACCAGCAGGACGAGCGAGAGGATGACGAAGAAGGCAAGCCGCGTTAGCGGCGCGGGGCCTCTCTTGAAGAAGGGGGGCGGCTGGTGGCCAACGACCGGCATCGGTGGCTAGAAACGATGCGGCGACAGGAACGAGAACCTGTGCCGCACGTCCTTACTCATTCGCGAAGATGCTCCCGAGCGTATCCACCTTCTCCAGCGCGATGCCGGAACCGCGCACGACGCAGGTGAGCGGGTCTTCGGCGACGATGACCGGCAGGCCGGTTTCTTCCATGAGCAGGCGATCGATGTCGCGCAGCAGCGCGCCGCCGCCGGTGAGCACCATGCCCTTTTCGGCGATGTCTGCGCCGAGTTCGGGTGGCGTTTGCTCCAAGCCGGATTTCACTGCACCGACGATGGCGTTGAGCGGCTCGGTGAGCGCCTCGAGGATCTCGTTGCTGGATATGGTGAAACTGCGCGGGATGCCTTCGGCAAGATTGCGTCCCTTGACCTCCATCTCCTTCACTTCCGAGCCGGGAAAGGCCGAGCCGATTTGCTTCTTGACTGCCTCGGCAGTGGTCTCGCCGATCAGCATGCCGTAGTTGCGCCGGATGTAATTGATGATCGCTTCGTCGAACTTGTCGCCGCCGACGCGTATGGAGCCGGCGTACACCATGCCGCCGAGCGAGATGACGCCCACTTCGGTGGTGCCGCCGCCCACGTCCACCACCATCGAGCCGGTCGCGTCTGACACCGGCATGCCGGCGCCAATGGCGGCGGCCATGGGTTCCTCGATCAAGTAAACCTGGCTCGCTCCGGCACCCAGGGCGGATTCGCGGATGGCGCGACGCTCGACCTGGGTGGAGCCGCAGGGCACGCAGATGATGATGCGCGGACTGGGCGAGAACAGCCGGGAGTCATGTACCTTCTTGATGAACTGCTTGAGCATCTGCTCGGTGACGGTGAAGTCGGCAATGACGCCGTCCTTCATCGGCCGGATGGCCGTGATGCTGCCGGGCGTTTTGCCCAGCATCTGCTTGGCGGATTGGCCGACTGCCATGATCGTCTTCTTGGCGTTCGGGCCGCCTTCGGTGCGGATTGCCACCACCGAGGGTTCATTCAGAACGATGCCCTTGCCGCGCACGTAGATCAGCGTGTTGGCCGTGCCGAGGTCGATCGCCAGATCATTCGAAAAATAGGAGCGGAGAAAGCCAAACATCACAATGGGTACCTACGGGGTGCGGAAAATCAAGGGCCTATGATACTCTATTGCGCTTCGCATTTTTAGTCCCCCGCGCCATGTCCCTCAGCCTCGACCAGGTTCAGCGCATCGCCGAACTCGCCCGCATCGAACTCGCCCCCGGCGAGGCCGAACAGACGCGCGACCAGCTCAATGGCATTTTCGTGCTCATCGAGGAAATGCAGGCGGTCGACACCGCCGGCGTCGAACCGATGGCACATGCCCAGGACGTCGCGCAGCGGCTACGCGAGGACCGTGCCGTTGAAACGGATCGTCACCAGGCATTCCAGAAAGGGGCGCCCGAGGTCGAGGCGGGCCTGTACCTGGTGCCGAAGGTCATCGAGTAAGGGGAACACCCTTTCCTCGGCACGTACTCCATCAATGAAATGATCAACGCCAGCCTGAAAGAACTCGCCGCCGCTCTGGCCGCCAAGCAAGTCTCCAGCTTGGAGCTGGCGACCCTATTCCTTGAGCGCATCGCCCAGTTCAACCCGGCCTTGAACGCCTTCATCACGGTGGATGGGGAGAAAAGCCTGGCGATGGCGCGCGAAGCCGATGCTCGCATTGCGCGGGGCGAAGGCGGGCCGCTTACCGGCATCCCGATCGCCCACAAGGACATCTTCTGCGCCGAAGGCTGGCTCACGACCTGCGGCTCGAAGATGCTGTCGAACTTCGTCAGCCCCTACGACGCGACGGTGATCGAGCGCTTCAAGGCCGCCGGCACCGTCACGCTGGGCAAGACCAACATGGACGAGTTCGCCATGGGTTCGTCCAACGAGACCTCCTTCTACGGCCCGGTGAAGAACCCCTGGGATCCGGCCGTCGTGCCGGGCGGTTCTTCGGGCGGCTCGGCCGCCGCCGTCTCCGCGAGACTGACTCCCGCCGCCACCGGCACCGACACGGGCGGCTCGATCCGACAGCCGGCCGCCCTGTGCGGTCTGACCGGCCTAAAACCCACCTACGGCGTGGTGTCGCGCTATGGCATGATCGCCTTCGCCTCCTCGCTCGACCAGGCCGGGCCGATGGCGAAAAGCGCCGAGGACTGTGCCCTGATGCTGAATGCCATGGCCGGCTTCGACGCGCGCGACTCCACCAGCCTGGAGCGGGAAGCCGAGGACTACACGCGGGATCTCGGCCAGCCGCTCGCCGGCTTGCGGGTCGGCCTGCCGAAGGAGTTCTTCGCCGAAGGCCTGTCGGCCGACGTGGCGCAAGCGGTCGAGGCGGCCATCGCCGAGTACCGCAGGCTCGGTGCCGTCACAGTGGATGTCTCGCTGCCCAACATGAATCTGTCGGTGCCAGCCTACTACGTCATCGCGCCAGCCGAGGCCTCGAGCAACCTGTCGCGCTTCGACGGCGTGCGCTACGGTTGGCGCGCGCCGCAGTACGGCGACCTTGCCGACATGTACTGCAAGAGCCGCGCCCAGGGCTTCGGCGCCGAGGTGAAGCGGCGCATCCTGATTGGCACCTACGTGCTGTCGCACGGCTATTACGACGCCTACTACCTGCAGGCGCAGCGCATCCGCCGCCTCATCGCGCGGGACTTCGTCGAGGCCTTCAGGCAGTGCGACCTCATCATGGGGCCGACCAGCCCGACGGTGGCCTTCGCCCTGGGCGACAAGGCCGGCGACCCGGTGCAGATGTACCTCTCGGACATCTACACCATCGCCGTCAATCTCGCAGGCTTGCCCGGCATGTCGATCCCCTGCGGCTTCGGCAACCAGGGCCGTCCTGTCGGCCTGCAGATCATCGGCAACTATTTCGGCGAGGCGCGCATGCTCAACGCAGCGCACCAATACCAGCTCGCCACCGACTGGCATCGCCGTGCGCCTACACGATAAGGATTCGGCATGACTCGCAAGCTCGCCCTGCTGCTGCCCGTCCTGCTCCTCGGCGCCTGCGCCATGCCCGAGAAGGCACCCCCGCCCGCCGTGGAAGTCCCCGCGCCTCCCCCGGCTGCCAAGGTGCCGCCGCCTGCCGTGGCCAAGCCTTCCCGGCCCGGCCCCATCCCGGTTCGTCCGCTCAACGTGAAAACCGAGTGCAAGTTCCGCGACGAGACCGGCTACAACGGCGCGCTCAGGCTCGACGTGGCCGGTGCGCAGGTGCATGCCTTCGAGGCGAAGGTGAAT
The DNA here is from genome assembly GCA_016703785.1 of Betaproteobacteria bacterium. GTDB lineage: Bacteria > Pseudomonadota > Gammaproteobacteria > Burkholderiales > Rhodocyclaceae > Desulfobacillus. Next base: position 169,875 of record JADJBM010000032.1, on the reverse strand, counting down.
ATTCCGAAACGCGGCGCCTGCCGCTTCGACTTGAAAGACTTTCGCCAGACGCGCGACCTGCCCACCGTCGAGTTGAGCCAGACCAGGGGGAATTGCATCGTGCGCGTGTGGGAGCAGGGCGAACGCGTCACGGTGGCCTTCCAGCAATGCGAGAAAATGTGCTCGGGCAGCTCTTACCCCTACCTCTGGCCCATCCTCAACGACCGGCGGGACGGATCCTGCGCTTAAGCGGGAGTAAACATGATGCGCAAATTCCTGCTCCTGCTGCTCACGGCCATGCTCGGCGCCTGCGCCATCATCGAACGGCCGCCGCCCATTCCGGTGCGCCCGCTCGAGGCCAGGGCCGACTGCAGCTATCGCGACGAGACCGGCGGCAGCGTCACACTCAGGCTGGACGTGGCCGCAGCGCGGGTACGCGCGCTCGAGGCCCGGGTTAACTTCCCGCGGCATGGCACCTGCAGCTTCGATCTGAAGGAATTCCGCCAGACCAGGGAAATGCCCACCATCGAGCTCATCCAGCCGAACGGAAGCTGCATCGTGCGCATGTGGGAACAGGGTACGCGCGTGACGGTCGCCTTCCAGCAATGCGAGAAGATGTGCACCGGCAGCGCCTACGAACAGCTCCTGCCGCTCATCTACGACCGGCGCGACGGCACTTGCGCCTGACCTGACACGGAAACCTTATGGGTATCGCCAACTGGGAAATCGTCATCGGGCTGGAGACCCACGCCCAGCTCAACACGGCCTCGAAGATTTTCTCCGGTGCCTCGACCGCCTTCGGCGCGGCGCCCAACACGCAGGCTTGCGCGGTGGACATCGCGCTCCCCGGCGTGCTGCCGGTGCTCAACCGCGGCGCGGTCGAACGCGCCATCCGTTTCGGTCTGGCCGTCGGCGGCACCATCGCCCCGCGCTCGGTGTTCGCGCGCAAGAACTACTTTTATCCCGATCTTCCCAAGGGCTACCAGATCAGTCAGTACGAACTGCCGGTGGTCTCAGGCGGCAGCCTGACCATAAGAGTCAGTCCCGACGGCACGGCGACGGAGAAGCATGTTCGCCTCACGCGCGCCCACCTCGAGGAGGATGCCGGCAAGTCGCTGCACGAGTTGAATGGCTCGCACGTGGTGCTCGGCCACGGCAAGTCCGGCATCGACCTCAACCGCGCCGGCACGCCACTGCTGGAAATCGTATCCGAGCCGGACATGCGCAGCGCCGAGGAGGCGGTGGCCTACGCCAAGGCGCTGCACGCCCTGGTGCGCTGGATCGACATCTGCGACGGCAACATGCAGGAGGGCTCCTTCCGCTGCGACGCCAACGTTTCGGTGCGCCCGAAGGGCTCTGACAAACTCGGCACGCGGCGCGAAATCAAGAACCTCAACTCCTTCCGCTTCCTGCAGCAGGCCATCGAATACGAGGCGCGCTGGCAGATCGAGACGCTGGAGGACGGCGGCCGCATCATCCAGTCCACGGTGTTGTTCGATCCAGCGACCGGCGAAACGCGCGCCATGCGCTCGAAGGAAGAGGCGCACGACTATCGCTATTTCCCCGACCCGGATCTGCTGCCGCTGGTGATTTCCCCGGCCTGGATCGATGAAGTGAAGGCGGGCATGCCTGAGCTACCGGAAGACATGCGTCTACGATTCATCAAGGACTACAGACTTCCGGAATATGACTCGCTGGTACTTACATCAAGCAAGGGGATGGCAGATTATTTTGAAGATGCCACTCGCTCTACGATGGCAATGGCAAAAACCGTTCTTGGAATGGGTGGCCAGGAGCCGGTATTAAGTGGCGTAGCGAAGTTGGTTTCCAACTGGCTAATGGGCGAAATGTCGGCAGTCCTCAAAGATCGTGAGATGTTTATTGAGCAATCACCTGTTTCCCCTGCACAGCTTGCGCGCCTGTTGATTCGAATTCTCGATCAAACGATCAACAACAAGGCAGCAAAGGATGTGTTTTCTTCCATGTGGAACGGCGAAGGGCTGGATCCCGACGCGCTCATCGAAACAAAGGGCCTCAAGCAGATCTCCGACACCGGCGCCCTGGAGAAGATCATCGAGGAGGTGCTCGCCGCCAATCCGAGGTCGGTGGAGGAATTCCGCGCCGGCAAGGAGAAAGCCTTCAACGCCCTCGTCGGCCAGGCCATGAAGGCCACCAAGGGGAAGGGCAACCCACAGCAGGTCAACGAACTACTGCGCAGGAAACTCGGCTGAGACGGACAGCGCAATCAGCAGCTGCGCCGCCCAGTAGGTTGCCAGCGTCAGCGCGCGCGCGGCGCGGAAGGGCTGGCGGAAGCGGTCGATCGCCAGCACGCCGTCCGACACAACGAAGAGGCCGGCGCCCACCGCCGCTGCCAGCGCCGTACCAGAACCCAGCGCATACCAGCGCTCCGTCGCCTGGCTCGCCATGATGGCGATCACCACGACATAGACGAGTACCGGCCCGCGCAGGGCCGGCTTCAGCCCTGGCCAGATCAGTGCCGCCACAACCCCGCCTGCTGCAAAGTAGGGTAGCCAGAACAACATATTGGCCGCAATCGGTACGCCGAGGCTGAAGGCCCACACGTAGCAGAGATGGGCCACCAGAAAGCTCGCCAGGCCGGCGACGAAGCGGTCGCGCGGCAGCATGAGGAAGATGTCGCCGGCCGTTGAAAACACCAGTCCGGCGGCGACCGCCCATTGATACGCGGGGCGGGCCGGCGGAAGCGTGAGCGCCAGCGCCAGGATGAGCAGCGTGGCGAGCGGCTTGAAGACGTAGACCTGTCGCGGCGTTTCGAGATAGTGGGCCCTGATCGCCAGGAAGGCGATCAGTACGGCGCTCACGCCGAGAACCATCGGCAGGCCGATCGGCATCAGCCCGGCCTTCAGCGCGGACGAGTGTCTGCGCCAGTCGGCGTCGGATTCGGGGCCTCGCTACGCCCCGCCGCCTTCGTCTTGGTCAGTTCCCGGTAGCGCACCTTCTCGTCCTCGTACCGTGTCCTGAGCGCTTCGATTTCCTTCTGCTTGCTCTCGATGGTCGCCTGCTGCGCCTTCATTTCGGCATCGTTGTCTCGAATTTGCGTCTGCAACTTCGGCGGCATGGACTTTTTCCTGTAGAACTGCGCCTCGGCGTCAAGCGTCTCCTTCAGCTTGGCCAATTCGGCCTGCTTGTCCTGAACCGCCTTAATGCTTCGCTGCAGGTCGGCCACAGCGCGATCGCGCACGTAGTCGATATCCTTCTCGCTGGCGTAGGTGGCGAGCAGGGCGCGATTCCTGCGGTCCTGCTCCAGCCGCTTGACTTCCTCTTCCTTGGCTTTCTTGTCTTCGGCTTCCTTGGCGGTACGCTGCTCGGCGGTCATCGGTGCGTCGACGCGCTTGACCGTCACGCCTTGGCGATTGATCTCGCGATAGGCCCGGCCATAGCATTCCTTCGGCAATACGTCGGAACAAACCTGCTTGCCGCTGCTGTCGTTGCAGCAGTAGGTCATGCGCCCCTGCGCCGTCGCAGGCATCGGCAGCATCGCAGCAGTGGAAAGCAACAAGACCGAGCCGAGTCTCAGCATCATTTTTTTATCCCGTATTGTTGTCGGTACAGGTCGATCGCACGCAAATTCTGCGCCAGTTCCGCCCGTCCGCCAAGGTAAGCCATCAAGTCGTCCACGGTGGCCACCGCCACAACCGGCATGTCGTACGCCCTTTGCACTTCCTGCACGGCGGACAATTCGCCCTGGCCGCGCTCCATGCGGTCAAGCGCTATGACGACGCCGCAGGGGGTGGCGCCGGCGGCGCGAATCAACTCCACCGACTCCCGTACGGAAGTGCCGGCCGAGATCACGTCGTCAACGATCAGCACCCTTCCGGCGGGTGGAGCGCCGATCAGCATGCCGCCTTCGCCATGATCCTTGGCTTCCTTGCGGTTGAAGCAATAGGGCAGATTGCGCCCTTTTTGGGCCAGGGCGATGGCCGCTCCGGCCACCAGCGGGATGCCCTTGTAGGCCGGCCCGAACAGCATGTCGCACGGTAGCTTCGAATCGATGATGGCGCGTGCGTAGAACGCACTCAGCCGGTTGAGCGAGTCCCCATCGTTGAACAGCCCGGCATTGAAGAAATACGGGCTCTGCCGGCCGGCCTTGGTCTTGAACTCGCCGAAGCGCAAAACGCCGGTTTCGACCGCAAATGCTATGAACTCGCCGCTACAATCCATCTTTCCCGCCATGGCATCCCGTAATGCAATGCTGCGTATCATAACCCTGAACCTGAATGGTATCCGCTCGGCCGGCCGCAAGGGCTTCTTCGATTGGCTGCAGATGCAGAACGCCGACGTCGTCTGCCTGCAGGAGCTCAAGGCCCAGGTTGGCGACATGACGCGTGATTTTCTCAATCCAGGGGGATTCTTCGGCTATTTCCACTATGCAGAGAAAAAGGGCTACAGCGGGGTCGGCCTGTACAGCCGGCGCCAGCCGGAACAGGTCATCGAAGGATTCGGCGTCGACGAATTCGATGCCGAGGGACGCTACATCGAGGCCGTATTCGGCAAGCTGTCCGTCGTTTCGGTCTACCTGCCTTCCGGCTCTTCCTCGCCCGAGCGCCAGGCGGCAAAGTTCCGCTTCCTCGAACATTTCCGGCCCCACCTGGAGCAACTCCGGCGCGCCGGCCGCGAGGTCCTGCTGTGCGGCGACTGGAACATCGCCCACCGGGAGATCGACCTGAAGAACTGGAAGGGCAATCAGAAGAATTCGGGGTTTCTGCCCGAGGAGCGCGCCTGGATCGGCGAGGTTTTCGATCAGGCCGGCTTCGTCGATGTATATCGACGCCTCCACCCGGACACCGAAGGCGACGCCTACACCTGGTGGTCGAATCGCGGCCAGGCCCGGGCAAAAAACGTCGGCTGGCGCATCGACTATCAGATCGCCACGCCTGATCTAGCCGCTGCCGCACGCCATGCGTCGGTCTACAAGGAGAAGTGGTTCTCCGACCACGCCCCGCTGACTATCGACTATGATTATGAATCCGGTTGAATGGCGTATTTGCCATCGATCGTGAAAGCCGGTAGCCTTCAAACTGAATATTCCCCCTTCATCCGGAGTGATGCCATGACTGAAATGACCGAAGTAAACAAGGAAAAACTCGTCGCCGATTTCAAGGTCGTCGTTGCCGACGCCGAGGAACTGCTCAAAGCCACCGCCGGCCAGGCCGGCGAAAAAATGGCCGACCTGCGCGCCAAGCTGCAGGACAATCTGCACCGCGCCCGCCACAGCCTGGCCGAAGCACAGGCCGCCGTTGCGGAAAAAACACGCCTTGTCGCACGTGCCACCGACGACTACGTGCACGACAATCCGTGGCGCTCGATCGGCATTGCCGCCGGCGTCGGCCTGGTCATCGGTCTGCTCATCGGCCGCCGCTGATCCCCGTCTGAGCATGCAACACGCCCCTGGCAGAACGGGCAGCGGCGTGGGCGCGCGCCTGCGCAGCTACGCCGCCGACGCGATCGGCATCCTGCAAACGCGCCTGGAGCTTCTCGCGACCGAGGTCGCGGAGGAAAAGCTGCGCCTAGGCACGTTTCTCGGCTATGCCGCCGCCGCCTTCTTTTTCCTGGGCTTCGGCACCGTTCTGCTGGCGCTGCTCTTCACCGTGCTGCTGTGGGATAGCCACCGTCTTCTGGCGCTGGGCATATTCACGACGCTCTTCCTGGCCATCGGCATCATCGCAGCCCTGATCGCCGCGCGCGTCAGCCGCCAGGGTTCGCGCCTGTTCGCCGCCAGCATTTCCGAGCTGGAGCAGGATCGAGACATGATCCGGCCGGACAATGAGCTCCAAGATCGTTGAACTCGCACTGAAGAAGCAGCGGCTTCAGCTGCAGGCGGCTGCCCAGCGCGTGCGCATCCTGCATGCGATAGCGTCCGCCTCGCCTGCGTTTGGTGTCGCCGACAAGGCGCGTGCAGCGGTAGGTTGGGCGAAAGCCAACCCGGAAGTGCTCGTCGCTACGGGGGTCGTCCTGCTGGTGGCGCGTCCGCGCGTTTTGTTCCGCTGGGCCAAGCGGGGTTTCTTCCTGTGGGAGGGTGTGCGCCGCTTGCGCGGCGCCGTCGATTCGCTCCTGGCGCCCCAGTGAAGCAATGAGCCAGGACCCACGCCAGGAAGAAAGGCAACGCATCGCCTCCTCCCGGCAACCCCGCCTCGCCCTGGTGCGCAGCGTCCTCGAAGCGCAACAGCGCGAACGCCACTTCGTGCTGCAGGAAGTACTGAAGGTGCGGGGGCTCATGCCGCTGCTGATGAAGCAACGCAACGGTCTCAACTGGACGGCCGCCGAGCGCCGCGAATTGATCGGGACCATGCGCGCGCTGTCTAATCTCTCGCCCTATCTCTTCACGCTGGCCCTGCCCGGCTCCATGCTGATCCTACCGCTGCTGGCCTGGTGGCTGGATCGCCGGCGCGGTCAGCGCAGCCACTAGGTTTTGTTATCTGCGGCCTCGCGCCGATCCTGCGCGTCCAGCATCCGTTTCACCCAAGGCAACAACAGGTAGGCCGGGAAGGCCAGGAAGAAGGTCAGGAGGAAATAGGGCGCATAGCCCATGGCCTGTGCACCGAGGCCACCAGCCCAGCCCGCCACCGAGCGCGAGGCGGCAAACACCGAGGAAAGCAGGGCGTACTCGGCAGCGCTATGCTCGCGACGGACGATGGCCATGAGAAACGCCAGAAAAGCCGCCGTGCCGAGCCCGCCGGTGAAGGATTCCAGGGCACTGGCAGAGTAGATCAGCGCCCGGTGCTCCGTCAGCGGCACACCGGCCAGCGGGATAATCCAGGCCGCCAGGGCATAGCCGAGATTTGAAACGGCCTGCGCCAACCCGAGCACCCACAGGGCCTTGAAGATGCCGACGCGGTCTGCGTACCAGCCGCCGGCCAAACCGCCCGCAATCGACAGCGCCAGGCCGATATTCACCGATACCAAGCCGATCTCCGTGGCCGAAAAGCCGGCGTCCACCCAGAACGGCTTCACCATGAAACCCATCGAGGCATCGGCCAGCTTGAAGATCAGGATGAAGCCAAGCACCGGCAGGATGCCCGGCCGCTGCATCATGTCGGCGAGGGCGCCGAAAAGGGCGCCGGCCGGGGCTTCCCCGGCCGGTACCGGTTCGCGCCGCTTTCCCGGCAGGCGCAGCACGCCATAGAGCGCCGCCGCGATCACCGCCATGGCCGGCCATAGCCAGGGCCAACGGCCGGACAGGTGCAGGGCCCCATCCGCCAGCCAGAGCGTGCCCAGCAAGATCGTGACGAGCACCGCCGCGCCGTGCGGTTGCGCCACGAACCCCCTGAATTCCCGAGCGAACCCGATCGATGCCGGCCGTTCGCGGACCTGTTCGCGCGGTGCCAGCAGGCTGGCCGCCGCACAGGCGGCGAAGATGCCCGCGGCACAAAGAAAGGCGCCCGGCCAGCCGAGCAGGTCGGAGGCCATCAGCACCACGCCCGAGGTGATCATGCCGGCGCGGTAGAAACCGATGCGCAGGCCATTGCCGCGCCCCATCTCGTCGCGCCGCAGCAGTTCGATCGTATAGGCATCGATGGCGATGTCGTTGGTGGCCGAGAGCACGGCAAAGACCCCGATGGCCGCCCAGACCCAGTACGGCAGACCGGCGGAGGCGGCAAAGGCGATCATCACGGCACCCATGGCCAGGTCGGCGGCGGCCATCCAGCGCCGGTGATGGCGGAAATGATCCACCGCGGGGGCCCAGAGGAACTTCAGCGTCCATGCCAGGCCAAGCAGGGAAAGGGCACCGATGCTGCGCAGGTCGACGCCCTGCTGGCGGAAGTAGACCGGAAAGATCTCGTAGAACACGCCGAGCGGAAAACCCTCGGCGAAATACAGCACCGCGACCCAGAAGAACTTCGACTTCAGGAGGGGGCGGCGTGCGGGCAAGTCAACCTCCCCGCCCAAGGCGGTAGGCGGCGATGCTGGCGTTCAGGTTCGGATCCGCCGTGACGAGGCGCTCGCCCTCGAAGGCCACCCGCTCGCGGATGGCGATGCCGAGCACCGCGCACAGTTCCTCGAAATCGGCCATGGTGAAGAAGCGCACGTTGGGCGTGTTGTACCACTGATAGGGCAGGCTTTTCGACACCGGCATGTGGCCGGCGGCAATCGCCTCGCGATGGCTGCTGTGCCCGAAGTTGGGGAAGCTCACGACCGCTTCGCGTCCCACGCGCAGCATCTCGGCCAGCATCTGCTCGGTATGGCGCACCGTCTGCAGGGAGAGGGACATCACGACGTGGTCGAAGAAGCCGTCCTCGAAGCCGGAAAGTCCCGCCTCCAGGTCGATCTGGACGACGTTGACGCCATTCCCGATGCAGGCGAGGACGTTGTCCGGGTCGTTGTCCACACCGTAGCCGCGCACGCCCTTTTCGTCCTTCAGGTAGCGCAGGAGGCTGCCATCGCCGCAACCCAGGTCGAGCACCTTCTCGCCCGGCCGGATCCAGTCGGCGATGACATTGAAGTCGAAGCGTCCCTGAACGTTCGTCATGTGCGGATACCCTCGAAATAAGTCCGCAGCACGGCATGGTAGCGCGGGTCGTCGAGCAGGAAGGAATCATGGCCGGCGCTGCTCTCGATCTCGGCATAACTCGCATCCAGGCCGTTGTGCACCAGGCCATAGACGATCTCGCGCGAACGCTCAGGCGCGAAGCGCCAGTCGGTCGAGAAGGAGACGACGAGGAATTTCGCTCGGGCGCGGGCCAGCGCCGCGGGCAGATCGCCGCCGTAGCGCCCTGCGGGGTCGAAGTAGTCGAGCGCCTTGGTGGTGATGAGATAGGTGTTGGCGTCGAAGAAGCCGGCGAACTTGTCGCCCTGATAGCGCAGATAGGACTCGATCTCGAAGTCCACTTCATAGCTGTACTGCAGCGCTTCGCGCCGCAGCTTGCGGCCGAATTTTTCGGCCATCTGGTCGTCCGACAGATAGGTGATGTGGCCCAGCATGCGCGCCAGCCGCAGGCCGCGCGCCGGCACTACGCCGTGCTCGTAGTAATGACCGCCATGGAAATCCGGATCGGTCAGGATGGCCTGGCGCGCCACTTCGTTGAAGGCGATGTTCTGCGCCGTCAGCTTGGGCGCGGCGGCAATGACCAGGGCGTGGCGGATGCGCTCCGGATATGCCAGCGTCCATTCCAGGGCCTGCATGCCGCCGAGGCTGCCGCCGATTACCGCGGCCCAGCTTTCGATGCCAAGCCTATCGGCCAGGTGTGCCTGAGACGCTACGCAGTCCTCAACGACAATCACTGGGAAATCGGCACCCCAGGGCTTGCCGGTGGCCGGATTGATCGTCACCGGGCCGGTCGAGCCGTAACAGCCGCCGAGGTTGTTCACGCCGACGACGAAGAACTTGCGCGTGTCGAGCGGCTTGCCGGGACCGACCAGGTTGTCCCACCAGCCGATGTTCTTCGGATTGTCCGCATGCCATCCGGCGACATGGTGATTGCCCGACAGGGCATGGCACACCAGGACCGCGTTCGAGCGGGCTGCGTTCAACTCCCCGTATGTCTCGTAGACCAGGTCGAACGAGGGCAGAACCGCGCCCCCCTCCAGAGGAAGCGAGGTGTCGAAATGGGCGCGCCGGGGCAGTGCCAAACCTACGCTGTTCGTTGTCTCGTCCATGCAATAAAAAACCCAGTCGGCTCTAAGGTGCAAAGCGGGACTGGGTGATCGCCCTCGCTTTAGCCGTATTTTTAAAGCGCCCGCAAGCTGATGACCGTCAAATCGGCGCTGTGAGGCAAAGTTACCCCGGCAGGCTGCGAATGTCAATTCGCACCGGGCCGGCTGCTATTTCGGTGTCGCCGCCGCCCCGAGTTGCGTGGCGCTGGCGCCAGCCCTTGCTGTCGTTGCATTCAGCCGCTCAAGTTGCTGGCGCAACTTGAGCGGATCATCCGTGCCGAGCAGGCGGGCGACCTTGCGACGCAGGTCGGCCAGATCGCTCCGCAGGACTTCCTGCTTGACCTCGAGTATCTGCGCCGGGTGCATGGAGAACTGGCGCAGGCCCATGCCGAGCAGCAGTCGCGTCAGGACCGGGTCGCCGGCCATTTCGCCGCATACCGCCACCGGCAGGTCGGCGCGGGCGCCCGCCTGGATGGTATGGGCGATCAGGCGCAGCACCGCCGGATGCAGCGGATCGTATAGATGGGCCACCGCCTCGTCCGTGCGATCGATGGCCAGGGTGTACTGGATGAGGTCGTTGGTGCCGATCGACAGGAAGTCCAGCTTCTCCAGGAACACGCCGAGCGCCAGTGCAGCGGCGGGGATTTCGATCATGCCGCCGACCTCGATGCCCTCGTCGAAGGGTTGCCCGCTGCAGCGCAGCTGTTCCTTGGCCTGGGCGATCAGCGCCAGCGTCTGCACGATCTCGTGCGCATGCGCCAGCATCGGCACAAGCACCTTGACCCGTCCGTAATGCGAGGCGCGCAGGAGGGCGCGCAGCTGCGTGAGAAACAACTGCGGTTCGGCCAGGCAGAAACGGATGGCGCGCTGTCCGAGCGCCGGATTGGCCTCGGTGCGCTCGACGCCGCGCAGATTCTTGTCCGCGCCCAGGTCCAGGGTGCGGATGACGACGGGCCGGCCGGCCATCGCCTCGGCCACGCTGCGATAGGCTTCGAACTGTTCCTCCTCGCCGGGCACGCCGTCACGGTTGAGGAAAAGGAATTCCGTGCGAAACAGCCCGATGCCGGCCGCGTCGACCGCCTTGACCTGACCGATATCGCCCGGCAGTTCGATGTTGGCGGCCAGCTCGATGTCCACGCCATCGAGGGTGGCCGCGCGCGACTTCTTCAGGCGCTTGAGTTTGGCGCGCTCCAGCTCCAGCGCGCTGCGGCGAAGGCGGTATTCCTCCAGCACGCGCGCATCGGGATCGACGATCAGCACGCCGCGCGTGCCGTCGACGATGAGCATGTCATCCTCGCGGATGAGGTCGCGCGCGTGATGCAATCCGACGACCGCCGGTATCGCCAGGCTGCGCGCGACGATGGACGTGTGCGAGGTGGCACCGCCGAGATCGGTGACGAAGCCGCCGATCTTCAGCTGCTTGAACTGCAGGGTGTCGGCCGGCGACAGGTCGTGGGCCACGACGATGATCTGCTCGCCCCGCGCATGCTTGGGCGGATGCCCGGGATGGCCCAAGAGCACCTTCAGCAGGCGCTCGACCACCTGCACGATGTCGGCCTTGCGTTCGCGCAGGTACTCGTCCTCGATCTTCTCGAACTGCTCGACGACCTGGTCCAACTGCTGCACCAGTGCCCACTCGGCATTGCAGCGCCGCTCGCGGATGAGCTGGCGCGTCGCATCGATCAACATGGGATCGGCCAGCAGCATGTGGTGGAGATCGATGAAGGCCGTCAGTTCGGACGGTGCGCCGGGATCGGTGCCTGCCATCAGCGTATCCAGCTCGGTCTGCACTTCGGTCACGGCCTGGTCGAAGCGAACGATCTCCTCGTCCACGAATCGGCCCGGCAGGACGTAGTGCTCGACTTCGAGCGTCGCGTGCGACACCAGGTGGGCATGGCCGATGGCAATGCCGTTGGAAACTGCGAGGCCGTGGAGGGTGAAGCTCACTCCCCTTCCCCGAACTTGTCCGCGATGAGCTTGAGTATGGCCTGCAGGGCGGCATCCGCATCCACCCCTTCCGTGTCGACGATCACCTTCGCGCCCTTGCCCGCGGCCAGCATCATGACGCCCATGATGCTCTTGGCGTTGACGCGGCGGCCGTTGCGTTCGAGCCAGACCTCGCTGGAGTAGGCCGTCGCCGCCTGGGTGAGTTTCGCCGAGGCGCGCGCGTGCAATCCGAGCTTGTTGACGATTTCGACTTCAGCCCTGGGCATCGCGTGCGCCCTTCATGAGCATCACGCCATCGCGGCCGCCCGAAACGGTCTTGGTCACCAGCGTCTCCATGTCCTTCTCGCGATAGGTCAGCGCGCGCAGCAGCATCGGCAGGTTCACGCCGGCCACGCCCTCGACACGGCCCGGCTGCAGCAGCTTCAGCGCGATGTTGCTCGGCGTGGCGCCGAATATGTCAGTGAGCAGCAGCACGCCTTCCCCCGTGTCGACCAGCTTCATCATGGCCTGCGCGAGGGGAAAGGCGTCCAGCGGGTCGTCCTGGCCGGAGACGCCCAGCTGCACGATCTGCTGCGGGCGCTTGTTCAGTACGTGGCAAGCACACTGGACGAGCGATTCGCCCAGACTGCCGTGGGTGATGAGAAAAATTCCGATCATGTGTGTGCGCCGATATCCGCTTCGATTGTAACCGAAGCGGCGCGCCGGGAAATGTCAGAAGAGGAAGACGAAAGTCAGCCCCGCCAGCACGGCGAGCAGGAGGGTCAGGTGCAACGCTAGGTGGGCGTTGCCTGCTTCCTTCGCCCGCTCGGCGTCGACCAGGCGCCGCAGGCGACGCAACGCATCCAGGCCGACGCGTCGGCGCACCATGCGGTCGGCGTAATCTTCACTCACGGTTGGCTCACGATCTTCACGTCCGATGCCAGCATTGTAAGGCGCGCTTGAAACGCCGCCGTGACGTGCATCACGCCTTCGCCGTCGATGCGCAGCGCATGCGCCACGCCGAGGCGTTGCGCCAGGCCGCGCCATTCCTTGCCGGCCGCAATGAAGAGGGGCTTGCTGGCAGCGTCCGACAGGGCGCCGGCGCCCCGAAGGAAGTACCCTTGGGGTGCGCCCTCGCGTGGCGTGACCAGGACAGTGGCCGCCTGCACGCCCTCGGCCGGACGGCCGCTGCGCGGATCGAGCAGGTGGCAATAGCGCCGGCCCTCCAGATCGAAATAGCGCTGGTAGTCACCGGACGTGCCGACGGCCTCGCCGTCGCGCAATTCGAGCGAAGCCAGCGGCGCGGCAGCACGCGGATGCTGGATGCCGATGCGCCAGGGCTGGCCGCCCTTGCTGCCCAGCGCCATGACGTTGCCGCCGATGTTGATCAGCGCGTTCCCGACGCCCTGCCCGCGCAGGATGGCGGCGGCGCGGTCGAGGGCATAGCCCTTGGCGTAGCCGCCGAGATCCAGTTGCACGGCGCGGTTGCGGCTTGTCACCAAGCACCTAACCCCCGACCCCCTTCCCGCGGAAGGGGGTGACGATTGTTCGCCGCTGGGCGCTCCGTGTCGTTGACTGTGCCCGCCTTGTCCCACAGGGATTTCCTTCGGTCAGGGCGGCCCGGCGGCGAGCACGCGTCGTCGATGACGAGATCGGACATCCGGGGCTGCGCTTTCACCGCGGCCGCCAGTGCTGCCGTATCCGGCAGCACTGGCTTGAACTCATCGGAGTGGAAACCCCACAAGCCCACCAGGGTGCCGATGGCGGGATTGAAGAGTTGGTCGGAACGCGCCGCGATGGCGGCGGCGTCGGTCAGGATGAAAGTCAGCTCCTGCGATACGGCGATCTCTTTCTCGCCGCGGGCGATGGCGGCATTCAGCGCCGTCAGTTCGGAAGGCTGCCAGGCGTGCAGCGCATGGTGCAGGCGGTCGAATTCGGCGAGCACGGCAGCCAAGGCCTGCTTTGCCGTATCGGCGGATTCCCCCCAGACCGACAGCTCGACGCGGGTGCCGAAGACGTAGGCTTCGCGCTGATGCAGCTGCGGTGCTTTTGAACAGCCGGCCAGCAGGAGTAGAACGACCAGGGAGGCGGCCAGGGCCAGCGCGGCCCTCAGGCGGCGCATGCCCGTTCCATCGCGTCGAGGAACATGCCGGCCACGCTGAAGCCGGTCTGCTGCGTGATCTCGACGAAACAGGTCGGGCTGGTGACGTTGATTTCCGTCAGGCGATTGCCGATGACGTCGATGCCCGCCAGCAGGATGCCGCGCGCATGGAGGAGGGGGGCCAGTTGGTCGGCAATCGCGCGGTCGCTGGCGCTGAGCGGCTGTGCCACGCCGGTGCCGCCGGCGGCCAGGTTGCCGCGGGTCTCGCCCGACTTGGGGATGCGCGCCAGCGCGAAGGGCACGACTTCGCCGCCGATCAGCAGGATGCGCTTGTCGCCCTGCGCGATGGCCGGCAGGAAGCGCTGCGCCATGATGCTGCGCGAGCCGTGTTCGGTGAGCGTCTCGACGATGACATTGCGGTTGGGGTCGTCGCGCCGCACGCGGAAGATCTGGCTACCGCCCATGCCGTCGAGGGGCTTGAGAATGGTGTCCCCGCTCGCTTCGATGAAGGCCTGCAGGATTTCGGCCTCGCGGGCGACGACGGTATCGGGAATGAGCTGCGGAAACTCCAGGATGGCCAGCTTTTCCGAATGGTCGCGCACGGCGCGCGGATCGTTGAAGACGTGCGCGCCGGCTGCCTGCGCCCGCTCCAGCAGCCAGGTGGCGGCGATGTACTCGATGTCGAAGGGTGGGTCCTGCCGCATCAGCACGGCATCGAAGCCGGTCAGCGACGTGTCCTGCGGCGCCTGCGCCTCGAACCAGTCCTGATGATCCGTGCGCACGGTGAGGCGCGAAGCGGCCGCATGCACGGCGCCTTCGCGCCAGGCCAGGGCCGGGCGCATGATGGCAAAGACCTCATGGCCGCGCGCCTGCGCCGCGCGCATCATGGCGACGCTGGAATCCTTGTAGGCCTTGATGTGCTCGAGCGGATCGAGGACGAAAGCGAGCTTCACCGCGCCATTATCGCGGAAAAGCACCGGCCCCGTGTGGGCAGCCCGGACCGGGAACTTCAATGCCTCATTACGCCACCCGCACCACCATTGCCACCAAGACCACCCGTACCACCTACGCCACCCACTCCACCCACGCCACCCGTGCCACCCACCCCACCTATGCCGCCCGCACCACCCATACCACCCGCGCCACCATTGCCACCAAGACCACCCCTGCCACCCACGCTACCCACGCCACCTATGCCGCCCCCACACCACCCACACCACCCACACCACCCACACCACCCACACCACCGATGCCACCCACCCCGCCCACGCCACCCGATGCGCCCGGAAGTCCGCCTACCGAGCCGATGCCCGGCGACTGAACGGCAGGCAGGCTGCTACCACCTAAATTCGGCTCGGGCGGTTGCCCCATGCCTTGTCCTTGTTTCTGCACGGCAGGCAGCAGCTTGTTCTCGCCCACCGCGCTTCTCGGATCGGGCGGTTGAACCGCCGGCAGCAATTCGGTATCGCCGCTCACGTCCGGCGAGCCGGGGGGCATCTGCACCGCCGGTAGCAGAGCGGTGTTACCACCCTGCTCGCCGGGCGGAGAGGCGAGCGTCGGCCCGGCGAGCAGGGCGGCAAGAACAAGGGGAGCAAGGGTGGCGCGCATGGGGTCTTCCTATCAGGGCGATGGAATTTGACCCTAGACCATGGTGGTCCGGGCCGCAAGGATATACAGCGCCTAAGCCACTTCCAGCGGCGGGGCGGTGAGTTCCAGCTCGACGGCGGCGGCCCACAGGGCCAGGCGCGCCACCACCCCGTAGGCGAAAAAGCGGTTGGGCGCATCGTCGGGCGCGCCCTCGGGATCGGGCAGGCTGCAGCCGTAGTCAAAGGCCAGCGGCTGGAAGCGCATGCCGGGCGCATTGAGGTTCTCGTCGCGGCCGCGCTCTGTATTGACGCGGTAGAAGCCGCCCACGACGTAGCGGTCGATCATGTACACCACCGGCTCGGCGGTATGGTTGTCGATGGTCTCGTGGGTATGCACGCCCTCCTGGATGATGACCTCGGTCACCTGCAGGCCCTCCTTGCCCACCGCCATCTTGTTGCGCTGCTTGCGGTTGAGGCCGCGCACTTCCGAGGCGTCGCGCACCGTCATGATGCCCATGCCGTAGGTGCCGGCGTCGGCTTTGACGATGACGAAGGGCTGCTCCTTCACGCCGTACTGCGCATATTTCGCCTTGACCCGGGTCAGCACCGCATCGACGTTGGTGGCCAGGCATTCCTCGCCCTGGCGCTCCTGGAAATTGACCCTGCCGCACACCGCGAAATAGGGATTGATGAGCCAGGGATCGATGCCCATCGCCTGGGCGAAGTCGCCCACCACGCGGTCATAGGCGGCGAAGTGGCGGGACTTGCGGCGAATATGCCAGCCGGCATGTAGCGGCGGGATGACCGTTTGTTCGTGCAGGTCCTTGAGGATGGCCGGCACGCCGGCGGAGAGGTCGTTGTTGAGCAGGATGGCGCAGGGATCGAAATCCTCCAGGCCGAGGCGGCCGTTGAGCCGCTTGAGGGGTTCGAGCAGCAGCGTCTGCCCGTCCGGCAGCGCCAGCGGCGTCGGCGCCTGGATGTCCGCAATGAGCGTGCCGATGCGCACGTTGAGGCCAGTACGGTTGAGGATCGTCGCCAGGGTCGCGACGTTCATCAGGTAGAACTGGTTGCGCGTATGGTTTTCCGGGATGAGCAGCAGGTTCTTCGCGTCGGGACAGATTTTCTCGATGGCCGTCATCGCCGCCTGCACGCACAGCGGCAGGAAGGCCGGGTTAAGGTTGTTGAATCCGCCCGGAAACAGGTTGGTATCCACCGGCGCCAGCTTGAAGCCGGCATTGCGCAGATCGACCGAACAGTAGAACGGCGGCGTGTGCTCCTGCCACTGGGCGCGGAACCATTGCTCGATCTCGGTGGCGCGGTCGAGGAAGGTTCGCTCGAGTTCGAGCAGCGGGCCGGTGAGGGCGGTCGTCAGTCGTGGGACCATGGGGGGATGTTATACCAGTTGGCGTGAGGCAAATTGCGCAAAATCCTCTGGCAGCAGCGCCTGCGCCAGGCTGCGCTGGGCGAAGAGGAAGCGGCCGTCGCAGACGAAGCCCAGCTCGGCCCAGTCGACGTCGTTGAGCAGATCGCGCAGGCGCGCGAGGTCGGCGTCGCGGCGGTGGGGAAACAGCGCCAACACGGCGCCATCGTAGTTCCTGCAGTCGTGCAGGAAAAAGGGGCGGGGGTTGCGTGTTTTCTGGTTGACGTAGATTCGCGGCGCATCGGACACGTGGTGGCGCCGCCCCCACTTCCACCAGTTCGTCTCGTCGAACTTCGTCACACGCCGCGCCAGCAGGCGTTCCCTGAACGGCTCCAGATAGGCAATCGGTCCCTCGCGGTCGAGATAGATCATGCGGCGCAGCTCGCCGGTCTGTGCCGTCTTCGAGCAGACGAAATCGGCATTGCCCAGCTCGATGTTGGCGAAAATCTCGTCGGCGCCGGACACCGCGCCGACCTTCACCGCAAACACGCTGGACAGCGGCGCGCTGTAGATGCCGCGGGTGAGCAGGAGCTGCCCGCCGGCCAGCACCATGCGCCGCCCATCGCGCATCCGCCGCGTCATGTTGCCCTTCTCGAAGCGCCAGATGGCGCAGTTGGGCACCACGCCGTCGAATATGCGCGCGTCACCGAGTTCCTGGAAGTCCGTCAGCGTCCCCTGGTCGTGGAGCCAGGTGTTCAGGCGCGCGCTTCCGGTCGCCTTGAGGAAATCGCGCGGCGTGATGAAGATCAGCTCGCCGCCCGGCTTGAGATGGCGCACGCACTTCTCGATGAAAAAGAGGTAGAGGTTGGCATGGCCGTTGAGCAAATGCGAAGCGAGATGGCGGCGCGTACCGGGCTGGATGTCGCGCGCCTTGACGTAGGGCGGATTGCCGATGATGGTGTCGAACCGTTCCTTTTCCGGGTAGGCGAAGAAATCCATGTTGAGGGCATCCCCCGGGCAATGCAGCGTATCCAGTTCGATGGCGACGCTGCCGGGCAGTCGCGAAGAGAAAGCGCCGTCGCCGCAGGCCGGCTCCAGCACGCGCCCGCGGTTGCGGCGCAGGGCCAGCATGGCCTCGACGATGGTCGGCGGCGTGAACACCTGGCCGTGACGGGTGATGTCGCGCGATTCGCCTTCGCTCATGGACTCTTCAGTAGAATTGAATGCGGCGCAGGATTGTGCCGCGAACCGGAAAAGGGACGATGTCTTGACAGCAAATCTTAACATGCAGCCCGGCATCTTCGGCCGCTTCTGCGCCTTCCTGCTCAAGCTGTCCGGGTGGCGCGTGACATTCGTCCCGCCAACCGTGCCGAAGGCGGTGGTGATCGTCTACCCGCACACATCCAACTGGGACTTCATCGTCGGCATCCTGGCGCGCTTCGCCGTCGCAACGCCAATCGGCTTCGTCGGCAAGGACACCCTTTTCCGCTCGCCTTTCGGCGCCCTGTTCCGCCGTCTCGGCGGCATCCCGGTGAACAGGCGCCAGAGCAGCGGATTCGTTGATGGCCTCGTCGCGGCCTTCGACAGGAGCGACAGCCTTTACCTGGCCATCGCGCCGGAGGGCACGCGCGCGAAAAGCGACCACTGGAAATCCGGCTTCTACCGTCTTGCGCTGGCGACAAACGTGCCGCTCGGCCTGGCCTTCATCGATTATTCGCAACGCGAGGTCGGCATCGACACCTGGCTGTCTCTGTCCGGAAATGAAACCGAGGATCTGGCGGAAATTCGCGCCTACTACTCGGCCAAGCGGGGGAAAAAACCCGAGAAGGAAGGCGATATCCGTTTCAGGTAAACCGCCCATGTGCCAAGTGAGAACAGGCCCTAGCGTTCCTGCTGCTGTGCATGCTCCAGTTGCCGGGCCCGCTCCTCGGCGCGCTTCTTGTCCTTCTTTTCCCGTTCCAGCGCTTTCTGTTCGGCCTTCTCTTCCTTCTTTCTGCGCGCCTCGAGTTTTTCCTGCCGCTTCCGCGCCTCCTCCCTGGATCGGGCGCTGCCCGCTTCGGCCTTATCTTTCCGTGCGGCAGCTTCTTCCTCGCGCTTCGTCTGCTGTTCGGCCGCCTTTTCCTTTTCCCGGGCGATTCGCTTCTCGGTCTCGGCCTGCTTTATCGGCGCTTCCTCGGCTTGCCTGGCTTGTTTGGTGGCCCGGTCGCGCTCGCGCACCTCGCGCTCGATCCGCTTGGCTTCGACACTCAGCTTGCGCGCGGCGGCCCTGCTGTCGATATATTCCTTCCTGGCGTCGTTCAGGCAAGCCGAGACCAGCGTTTTCTTCCAGCAGGCGGGCTCCGCTTCCTTCTGCTTCTTCTCCGCCGCATCCAGCATCTTCGACGACTCGGTCTTGAGCGCTTCCGCCCGGCCGAGCAGCTGCTGCCGCTCTTCCGGCGTAATGGTGGCGGGCGTGGGTGGGGGTGCAGGCACGGGAGTCTCTGCCCATGCAGGGTGGGCGAACAGGCAGAACAAAGGGATCAGCAGGCGCTTCATGTCGGTCTTCTTCGGTCTTGGTCGATCTTGGGGCTGGAAGGTTGCGTACAAGTACAATAACGCTTTTCCCCCGTCGCCGGTTGAACGCTCCGGCCAGCATTCGTCGTGATTCTCCTGCGCAACCTGACCCTCGCCCGCGCCGGCCGGCCGCTGCTCGAGGGCGTCAATCTCAGTCTGCACGCCAACCAGAAAGTCGGTCTCACCGGGGCCAACGGCTGCGGCAAGTCCAGCCTGTTCGCCCTGTTCACCGGCGACCTGCACCAGGAGGCGGGCGACCTCGAGCTGCCGCCCTCCTGGGTCATCGCCCATGTCGGCCAGGAGACGCCGGCGCTGGCCACCGGTGCGCTCGACTTCACGCTCGACGGCGACACCGAGCTGCGCAAGATCGAGGCCGACCTGCGCGAGGCGGAGGACAAGCACGACGGCGAGGCCATCGCCCACCTGCACATGGACTACGGCCACATCGACGGCTACAGCGCCCGCGCCCGCGCCGCGGCGCTGCTGCACGGCCTCGGCTTCGCCGATGCGGACTTCGAGCGACCGGTGGCGGAATTCTCCGGCGGCTGGCGCGTGCGCCTGAACCTTGCCCAGGCGCTGATGTGCCGCTCCGACCTGCTGCTGCTCGACGAGCCGACCAACCACCTCGACCTCGACGCGGTGATCTGGCTGGAAGGCTGGCTGCGCGCCTATCGCGGCACCCTGCTGATGATCTCGCACGACCGCGACTTCCTCGACGCGGTGGTCGGCCACATCGCCCACATCGAGGGCCGCCGCCTGAAGCTGTACACCGGCAACTACAGCTTCTTCGAGCGCGCCCGCGCCGAGCAGCTGGCGCTGCAGCAGGCCATGTTCGTCAAGCAGCAGCGCGAGGTCGCGCACCTGAAGAGCTACATCGACCGCTTCCGCGCCAAGGCCACCAAGGCGCGCCAGGCGCAAAGCCGCATCAAGGCCCTGGCGCGCATGGAGGAAGTCACGGCGGCCCACGTCGACACGCCCTTCGAGTTCCGCTTCTTCGAGCCGGTCGGCAGCCCCGATCCGCTGCTCATGCTGGAAGATGCGGCGGCGGGCTACGGCGACACCGCCGTACTGCAGGGACTGACTTTGACCCTGCGGCCGGGCGAGCGCCTGGGCCTGCTCGGCCGCAACGGCGCCGGCAAGTCCACCCTGATCCGTCTGCTCGCCGGCGAGGCGCTGCCGCTCGCCGGCATCCGGCGCGAAGGCAAGGGCCTGAAGATCGGCTACTTCGCCCAGCACCAGCTCGAGCAATTGCGTCCGGACGAGAGCCCCCTGTGGCACATGAACCACCTCGATTCGCGCACGCGCGACCAGGATTTCCGCAACTACCTCGGCGGCTTCAACTTCCACGGCGAGATGGCCACCGCCAAGGTCGGCCCCTTCTCCGGCGGCGAGAAATCGCGCCTGGCACTGGCCATGCTGATCTGGCAGCGGCCCAACCTGCTGCTGCTCGACGAGCCGACCAACCACCTCGACCTGGAGATGCGCCACGCCCTGACGCTGGCGCTGTCCGAGTACGAGGGCGCCATGGTGCTCGTCTCGCACGATCGCCACCTGCTGCGCACCACCTGCGACGGCCTGGCGCTGGTCTCCGGTGGCGGCCTCAAGCCCTTCGACGGCGACCTCGACGATTACCGCAAATGGCTCGACCAACCGACGGAGAATGCCATGAAAGCAACTGCTGGCACTGGAGTCAGTCCCCAGGAGACGGCGAAGACGGCCGCGCCGAAACGGACCAGCGACCGCAACCTGTCACGCGAGATCGAGCAGGTGGAGCGCCGCATGGCGCAGCTCACGGATGAGAAGCAGCGCCTCGACGCGCAGCTCGCCGATCCGGCGACCTACCAGTCGCCCGACAAGGCCGCCCTGAAAAAAAACACCGCGCGCCAGGCCGACCTGGTCCGCCTGCTAGGTGAGGCGGAGGAGAAATGGCTGGTGCTGCACGAGGAACTGGAGGGTCAGCAGGGCGTGAAACTCCGCTAGAATCCGCCCATCATGCACGCGCAACGCCGCTACACCCTGACCGCCTCCTGCCCCGACCGTGTAGGCATCGTCGCCCACGTCGCCACCTTCATCGCCGAGAACCAGGGCTGGATCCTCGAGACCAGCCACCACGCCGACGAGGACACGCAGCGCTACTTCATGCGCATCGAGATCAAGGCCGACTCGCTGCCCTTCGACCTCGCCGAATTCCGCCGCCGCTTCCAGCCCATCGCCGCCGAGTTCCAGATGGACTGGCGCATCGCCGACTCCGCGGTGAGGAAGCGCCTCGTCGTCCTCGTCTCCAAACAGGAGCACTGCCTCTACGACCTGCTGGCACGCTGGCAGTCGAAGGAGCTGGATGTCGACATTCCCTGCGTCATCTCCAACCACGAGACCTTCCGCGGCTTCGTCGAGTGGCATGGCATCCCCTTCCACCACGTGCCGGTGACGGCGGAACACAAGACGGCGGCCAACGCCGAAATCGCGCGTCTGTTCGAGGAAGCGCGTGGGGACATCATGGTGCTGGCGCGCTACATGCAGATCATCCCGGCCGAACTGTGCGAGAGATACCCGGGGCGCATCCTCAACATCCACCACTCCTTCCTGCCGTCCTTCGTCGGCGCCAAGCCCTACCACCAGGCCCACCAGCGCGGCGTCAAGCTGATCGGCGCCACCTGCCATTTCGTCACCGCCGAGCTCGACGCCGGCCCCATCATCGAGCAGGATACCGTGCGCATCGACCACGGCGACACGGTCGAGGATCTCGTGCGCTACGGCAAGGACATCGAAAAGGCGGTGCTGGCGCGCGGCCTGCGCTACCACGTCGAGGACCGCGTGCTGCTCAACGGCAACCGCACGGTGGTGTTCCGCTAATCAACGGCGGACGAATTTGCCATTTACCGGTAACCGGTATATCCTTTCTTCGTGATCGTCTCCTTCGCCGACAAGGACACAGCGGACTTGTTCGCCGGCAAGCGGGTGAAGCGCTTCGCCAATATTTCCGCCGTGGCCGAGCGCAAATTGCAGCAGCTTGACAGCGCGGTCACGTTGATTGCCCTGCGGGCGCCGCCGGGCAACCGGCTGGAAGCACTGTCGGGGAACCGCAAGGGCCAACACAGCATTCGCATCAACGACCAGTTCCGCGTCTGCTTCGTCTGGGCCGAGGACGGCGTAAGGGACGTCGAGATCGTCGATTACCACTGAAGGCAGGACACCATGAATATTCCAGCTCCGAAGAACGGCATGCGGCCGGTGCACCCCGGCGAGATCCTGCGCGAGGATTTCCTGAAGCCGCTCGGCATGAGCGCCAACGCGCTGTCGAAGGCGCTGCGCGTGCCGGCCTCGCGCATCAACGACATCGTCCTCGAGCGCCGCGGCATCACCGTGGACACCGCCATGCGCCTGGTGCGTTACTTCGGCGGCGACGTGCAGAGCTGGATGAACCTGCAAGTGGCCTACGAAATCAGGACGGCCGAGAAAACCCTGGCCAGGAAAGTCGAGAAGGAGGTTGCGCCACTGGCAGCATAACCGGACTGGCGCGCGTCCTGCTCAACGGCAACCGCACGGTGGTGTTCCGCTGAACAGGATGGCGTTGCGGTCCGTCATCAGGGCCGCAACGCGTGGCAAACCATTCACGCCTGCAGGGAGACGGGCATCACCAGCCCGGGGGGGATTTGCCGTTGCATTCCTGCCCGCTGCCCCGGCAAATTTCTATGCACTGCCCACCCTTACAGGAAGTCGAGCATTTCCACCTGCACTGTCTTCTGGCGTCCTGGCTGACCGTCCGCTTGCAGACGGTCGCTTTCGCCTTGTCGAGCTTGCAGTCGTAAGCCGCTTCGGGCGTCTTTGCCGGCGCGCCCTGCTCCGCCGCTGCGGCATCGGTCAGCAAAACGACGTTCATCGACAGGAAAATGCAGGCGGCAAAAAATACGGATGCTGATTTCATGGCTACCTCCTCCAGAACGGGGTTGCCCAGAAGGAAACGGCTGCCGGGCAACCCCATACGGCAAACCGTCTGCAATCCAAACAAGAGGAGGGCTGGTGAGCCATGCGCAGCCCGTGTCCAGCGATTACATTAGCATTTGGTCCCGCGCCCCGCCAGTGTCGTGAGGCAACGACATGTCGCCATGAAAGAAAACGGGCGCCCCGGCTGAACCGGGGCGCCCGTCACCGACCTCCGAGGGAGGGCGAGGGTCAGTACCCTGGACCCAAAGGCGGGTACTAGTGGTGGTAGGCCGTCTCGCCGTGCGAGGTGATGTCCAGGCCCTCGCGCTCTTCTTCTTCCGGCACGCGCAGCCCGATCACGACATCGACAATCTTGAAGGCGACGAAGGAGACCACGCCGGACCAGACGACGGCGGTGCCCACGGCCCAGAGCTGGCTGACGATCTGTGTGCCCATGCTGAACTCGCCGACCTTGTTGGCGGCGTAGTCGTATACGCCGGTGCCACCCAGATCCGGCGAGACGAAGACGCCAGTAAGGATCGCACCGACGATGCCGCCCACGCCGTGCACGCCGAAGACGTCGAGGGCGTCGTCTGCGCCGAGCAGGCGCTTGAGGCCATTCACGCCCCACAGGCAGAGCACGCCCGCCACCAGGCCGATGACGATGGCGCCCATCGGGCCGACGAAGCCGCAGGCCGGGGTGATCGCCACCAGGCCGGCCACCGCGCCGGAAGCCGAACCGAGCATCGAGGGCTTGCCCTTCAGCATCCACTCCGCCAGCGTCCAGGACAGCGTCGCCGCGCCGGTCGCCACCAGGGTGTTGAGGAAGGCCAGCGCCGCGGTGCCGGTGGCTTCGAGGTTGGAGCCGGCATTGAAGCCGAACCAGCCCACCCACAGCAGCGAAGCGCCGATCATGGTCGTGGTCAGCGAGTGCGGCGCCATCGATTCCTTGCCGTAGCCGACGCGCTTGCCGATCAGGTAGGCACCGACCAGGCCGGCCACGCCGGCGTTGATGTGCACCACCGTGCCGCCGGCGAAGTCCAGCGCGCCCTTGGCCCACAGCCAGCCGGCCGAAGCCGTGACGGCCTCGAGCGAGGCGGCGTCGGTGATGGCGTCGGGGCCGTCCCAGTACCACACCATGTGCGCCATCGGCAGGTAGGCGAAGGTGAACCAGATCACCGAGAACAGCAGCACCGCGGAGAACTTCATGCGCTCGGCGAAGGCGCCGACGATCAGCGCGCAGGTGATGGCGGCGAAGGTGGCCTGGAAGGCAATGAAGGTCAGCTCGGAGATGACCACGCCCTTGCTGAAGGTGGCCGCCACCGAGTCCACCGTGATGCCCTTCAGGAACAATTTGTCGAAGCCGCCGTAGAACGAGCCGCCTCCGCCAAAAGCCAGGGTGTAGCCGTAGATCGCCCACAGCACGCTGATCAGCGAGAAGATGACGAACACCTGCATCAGCACCGAGAGCATGTTCTTGGCGCGGACGAGTCCGCCGTAGAACATTGCCAGGCCGGGGATGGTCATCAGGATGACCAGCACGGTGGCCACCGTCATCCACGCCGTATCGCCCTTGCTGGGCAGTGGCGCGACGGCGGGCGCCACTTCGGCGGGCGACGCCGACATGGCGGACGGAGCCGCGGCCGGCGCGGTGGTCGCCGCCACCGGGGCCGCAGCCTTCTCTTCAGCCAGCGCGCTGCCGCCCAGGCCCAGGCTGTAGGCCGTCAGCAGGATTGCAATGAATCGTTTCATGATGGCACTCTCCTAGAGCGCGTCCGCGCCGGTTTCGCCGGTGCGGATGCGGATGGCTTGTTCGAGGTCGAAGACGAAGATCTTGCCGTCGCCGATCTTGCCGGTACTGGCAGCCTTCTCGATGGCTTCGATGACTTGTTCGAGCAGGTCGTCCTTGACGGCGGCCTCGACCTTCACCTTGGGCAGGAAGTCCACGACGTATTCGGCGCCGCGATACAGCTCGGTGTGGCCCTTCTGGCGGCCGAAGCCCTTCACCTCGGTGACGGTGATGCCGGCCACGCCCACGGCCGAGAGCGCTTCGCGCACCTCGTCGAGCTTGAACGGCTTGATGATTGCAGTGACAAGTTTCATGGCGGTCCCTTTCAGAAGGTGCGGCTGACCGAGAGGATCAGGGTGTCGCGGCCGGCGTTCTTCGTGCTGGTCGCGCCCGGCGCATCGTTGCCGAAGCAGTAGGGCTGGGTCAGGCCGGCGCCGTTCGGCGTGCAGCTGCCCTTGGCATTGGTGCCGACGTAGGCAGCGCCGATCACCCAGCCGGAGATGTCCTTGGTCACGCCGAGCTTCCAGTCGGTGTAGTCGCCGTTCGAGCGTCCATTGCTGTAATTCTTGAAACGCAGGTGGCCAATGTGGCCATTCACGCCCCAGCCATCGCCCAGGTCGTAGTTCGCCGACAGGTCGAGGTAGCCCGAGCCGCTGGTGTGCGGCACCGAGAAATAGTCGTTGACCGAGTGGAAGTACTTCAGCGAGACGAACTTCCAGCTGCCACCGATGTAAATCTCCGTGTTGTCCACATTGCCCGTATGCACGCTGGTCGTCTTGGCGTTGGCGAGCGCCGTGCCCTGCGTAATGCTGGCATTGGTGCCGGGGTAGTAGTAATAGATGGCGCCGGCGTCCAGGCCCCAGTCGCCCCAGGCGCCCTTCCAGCCGCCGTAGAAATCCATCTCGAGGTTGCCCGAGGGATAGCCGGCGCCGGCGTTCACATTGGAGTTCCAGTTGCCCAGGTAGAAGCCGCTGGCATGCGAGTAATCGATGCCGCCCTGCAAGGCCGGCTTGCCGAAGGTCTGGTCGATGCCGCGAAAGCGATAGCTACTGAAGAGACCGAGGTTGGCCGTCAGCGTATGCGGGCTGGCGGGGGCGGCGGCGGGCGCAGTTTGCGCATGCGCCGTCATGGGCAGGGAAAAGGGGATCGCGATGGCCGCGGCAAGCAAGGTTTTACGCATGGCAGACTCCAGAACAAAGTTGAAAAAGGAAAACTTGCAACCCTGTATTGCATCAACCGTGCCAGAACAAATTTTCATCAATAAACAATAGGTTGAGGCATTGCCAAGTCCTGATGAATCACCCTGCGCACCAAGTCGTCGCGTGATTCCACCGGGCCGCACTAAGCTGGTGCAGGGCCGAGGACCTGCGGTAGACTGGCTTGGTACCGCGCACAACCCAACGCCATGCTGAACCCAAAAATCTTCGACGACTTCTCCGCCCGGCTGGCCGAACTCGCTACCACCGGTCCGGCCCGCGACCTCGAGAAGAACGCACGCGCCCTACTCAACGGGCTGTTCGCCCGGCTCGACTTCGTCACCCGGGAGGAATTCGAGGTGCAGCGCGAACTGCTCGCGCGCGCGCGCGCGAAGCTTGCCACCCTGGAAGCGCGCGCCGCCGCCCTCGAAGCGCAGGCCCTCCGTCCGCCCCCCAAGTAGCAAGCACGTTGGTTGCGGCACAAGTCGCTTGACGTATAGTCCTAACACGTACTATTATTGTTCGTATTAGGACTATATGGAGCTCGCATTTGTCGCGCGAACCCTTCCTGCCCATGCTGCGCGAACTGGCACGCTGCTACCAGGCCTTCGAGGCCTACTCCTCGGCGCATATCCGCAGCCTGGGCCTCACTCCCTCACAGTTCGACATCGTCGCCACGCTCGGCAACACGCCGGGTATGAGCTTCAGGGAGCTGGGCGAGAAGACCCTCATCACCAAGGGCACGCTGACCGGCGTCGTCGACCGCCTGGAGGCGCAGAAGCTGGTCCGCCGCAGCGCCGCGCCCGAGGACGGCCGCAGCATGATCGTCAGCCTGACGCCGACAGGAGAACGCCTTTTCCGGCGCGCCTTTGACGCCCACCTTGTCCACCTGCGCCTGGCCCTGGGCGGTCTCGATGCAAAACGCCTCGCGCAGATCGAGGCCGCCCTGCGCGGCCTGCGCGAAACCTTCGCTGCAATTGACGGTCGCAAGGCAGGTGCCAAATGATGAACGTCAGCAGGCTGCCCACGACCATGACGGAGTACACCCGCACGGCCATTGCCCTGCATTGGCTCATCGCCCTGCTCATCTTCAGCCTCTTTCCGCTCGGCCTCTACATGAGCGACCTGCCTTTCTCGCCGGGCCGGCTCAAGCTTTACTCGTATCACAAGTGGTTGGGTGTCACGGTCTTCATGCTGGCCATCGCCCGCCTGATCTGGCGGCTGACGCATGTCGCGCCACTGCCGCCCGCCGGCATGCCGGCCTGGCAGCGCATCGCCGCCACCGCCACCCACCACCTGCTCTATGCGCTGCTCATCCTCGTGCCGGTCTCCGGCTGGCTGATGAGCTCGGCCAAGGGTTTCCAGACCGTGTACCTGGGAATCATTCCGTTGCCTGACCTGTTAACCAAGGACAAGGCCGTCGGCGATGCGCTGCTGATCGTGCACCAGGTCCTCAATTTCACGCTGGCGGCGCTGGTCGCCACGCACCTGGGTGCGGCGCTCAAGCACTATTTCGCGGATCGTGACGAGGTCCTCGGCCGCATGATCCCCTTCCTCGACAGAAAGAAGTGAGATGAAGAGAACCGCAACCGCCCTGGCGCTCGGCGCCGCCCTGCTTTCTCCCTTCATCGCCCCGGCTTTGGCTCAACTCGATACCGCGAAGAGCAGCGTCGTCGCCATCTCGAAGCAGATGGGCGTGCCCGTCGAGGGGGTGTTCAAGCGCTTCAGCGCGCAGCTCAGCTTCGACCCGGCCAAGCCGGCCGAAGGCAAGGCAAACCTCGAGATCGACATCGCCAGCTTCGACCTCGGCGACGCGGACTTCAACCGGAAACCGCAAAAAAGGAATGGTTCGACGCGGCGAAATTCCCCAAGGCCACTTTCGTCACGTCCGCCATCAAGCCCGCTGCTGCCGGCAAGTTCGAAGCTGCCGGCAAACTCACCATCAAGGGCATCACGCGCGACGTCATCGCCCCGGTCAGCTTCAGGGCCGAGGGCGG
Source organism: Betaproteobacteria bacterium (assembly GCA_016703785.1). GTDB lineage: Bacteria > Pseudomonadota > Gammaproteobacteria > Burkholderiales > Rhodocyclaceae > Desulfobacillus. Next base: position 141,834 of record JADJBM010000032.1, on the reverse strand, counting down.
CCAGCAGGTCTTCGAAGGCACGCTGCCGATCAAGCGGCTGGCGTTCAACATCGGTGAAGGCGAATGGAAGGACACCGCCACCGTCGCCGACGAAGTGCAGATCAGGTTTCGAATCGTCACGGCGAAGAAATAGCCGCGGCCCAGCACTCCCAACCCCAAAGGAGACCAACAGCATGAAACTGAAAGCCCTCACCCCGTCCTGACGGCACTGACTTTTTCCCCGGCCTTCGCCCAGACCTACAACGTCGAGCCGAACCACACCTACCCGAGCTTCGAGGCCGGCCATCTCGGCATCTCGGTGTGGCGCGGCAAGTTCACCAGGACCTCCGGCAAGGTCACGCTCGACCGCGCCGGCAAGAACGGCACGGTGGACATCACGATCGACGCCTCCTCGATCGATTTCGGCCATGCCAAGATGGAGGAGCATGCCCGCAAAGGCGATTTTTTCAATGTCGAGTTCTTCCCGAAGATTACCTACAAAGGAAAGGTATCGAAGTGGAACGGCGAGGCACCCGCCGCCGTTGAAGGAGAGATGACCATGCTCGATGTGACCAAGCCGCTCACCCTGACGATCAACTCCTTCAAGTGCATCCAGCACCCGATGCTGAAGCGCGAAGTCTGCGGCGCCGACGCCTCGGGGGGCTTCAAGCGCTCCGACTTCGGCATGAAGTACGGCCTGCCGCTTCATGGCGACGACGTCAAGGTGGCGATACAGATCGAGGCGATCCGCGCCGACTGAGTGCACTATTTGAATTGACCCTTGTCAATGTATGGCAGGGTGTCCCATGGCATCCTGCTGAAGTAGTTTATTGATCGGCCCTGACCATGCCGTTGCAGCCTTGGACTTCGCCTGAGCAAATAGTGGCGAACACCGGAGAAAAGCAATGGAATGGATCGTCTGGGACGACTCGCTCGAGACTGGCCTCGCCGAACTGGATGAAGACCACCGCCAGCTGATGAAGATCATCAATCGGCTGGCCGACGGGGTGACGAACCACAGGGGCATGGCGTTCATCATGGCGGTGTTCGATGAATTCATCGAACATGCGCAGTTGCACTTCGCCATGGAAGAGCGCCTGATGGCGCATCACGACTACCCGAAGGCCAAGCACCACGCGGCGCATCACACCGCACTCCTCGAGGAACTGTCCGGCTCTATCGAGGCCATCACGCCGGACTCGGCCCCTTCCGTCGCGCTGCTCGATTTTCTGGAAGCCTGGCTGAAACACCACATCCTGTCCCGGAAATGGCCTGCGCCATTTCCAGGTCTGCCTGAGCCTTCCGCGCCTGCGCCGCTGTTTCCGCCTGCCTGGCTCACCTGGCGAGCCATCCTGCTCGGTTAAACTTGCCGCCATCATGTCGCTCGCCGTCCTCAAGAGCCGCGCCCTCGCCGGCATGGAAGCGCCGGAAGTCACGGTCGAAGTGCATCTCGGCCGCGGCCTGCCGTCCTTCACCATCGTCGGACTGGCCGACACCGAGGTGAAGGAAGCGCGCGAGCGCGTGCGCGCCGCCATCCAGAACGCGCGCTTCGAATTCCCCGCCAGCCGCATCACCGTCAATCTCGCGCCGGCCGACCTGCCGAAGGAGTCCGGCCGCTTCGACCTGCCCATCGCACTGGGCATCCTCGCCGCCTCGGGACAGGTCAGCGGCAAGCATCTCGCCGAACATGAATTTGCCGGCGAGCTGTCGCTGACCGGCGAGTTGCGCCCCATTCGCGGCGCCCTGGCAATGTGCCTGGCCGCACGCGGCGATGCGCGCAGCTTCGTGCTGCCCACCGAAAGCGCGGCTGAAGCCGCGCTGGTCGGCGCAGTGACCATCCTGCCGGCCAACTCGCTGCTGGAAGTGTGCGCCCACCTGAATGGCCAACAGATGCTCGCGCCCTACGCCGGCGTGCCAGCGGTGCGGGCGATGGACTACCCCGACCTGTCGGAAGTAAAAGGTCAGGCTCAGGCCAAGCGCGCGCTCGAAGTCGCCGCAGCCGGCGGCCACAGCCTGCTCATGATCGGCCCGCCGGGCACCGGCAAGTCGATGCTCGCCGCGCGCTTCCCCGGCCTGCTGCCGCCGATGGACGAGGATGAAGCCCTCGAGGCCGCCGCCCTCCACTCGCTCAACGGCGGCTTCCGCATCGAGCACTGGAAGCGCCGGCCCTACCAGGCGCCGCACCATACGGCCTCCAGCGCCGCGCTGGTCGGCGGCGGCTCCAATCCGCGCCCGGGCGAAATCTCGCTGGCCCACCACGGCGTGCTGTTCCTCGACGAACTGCCCGAATTCGAGCGCCGCGTGCTGGAGGCGCTACGCGAACCGCTCGAGTCGGGCCACATCCGCGTCGCCCGCGCCGCGCACCGCGTCGACTACCCGGCGCAATTCCAGCTCGTCGCCGCCATGAACCCCTGTCCCTGCGGACACCTCGGCGCGGCGCGCTGCCGCTGCACGCCGGACCAGGTGGCGCGCTACCGCGGCAAACTGTCGGGGCCGCTGCTCGACCGCATCGACATGAGCATCGAAGTGCCGGCGCTGGCGGAAGGGGAATTGCAGGGAAAGGCTGACGGCGAGTCCTCGGCGACGATGCGGGCGCGGGTGGCACAGGCGCGCACCGTGCAGCGCACACGCCAGGGCAAGCCCAACAGCCGCCTCGCCACCAAGGAGATCGACAAACTGTGCGCCCCCGACGAGTCCGGCGCCCAGCTCCTCAAGCAGGCCATCGCGCGACTGAACCTGTCGGCGCGCGCCTACCACCGCGTGCTCAAGGTGGCGCGCACGATCGCCGACCTGGCCGGTGCAGAGCGCGTGGGCAGCGCGCATATCGCCGAGGCGGTCCATTACCGCCGTATCGCGGGGGCTGACTTTTAATTCGTGGTCTGTTTGCAGTAGGTCTCGCGCGTCAGCGCGATGCAAATCAGTGAGGCCACCACCCAGGCGAACACCAGCGTAAAGCCGGCCTGCCAGGCGGCGGCATCGTAGGTGCGCACGCCGTTGGCCGCCGCGCCGCTCCAGTTGCGGTCGAGCATCCAGCCCACCGCCGGCTGCAGGATCATGACGCCCATCATGGTGCCCATGTTGGTGATGCCCGAAGCCGTGCCGGTCAGACGCAGGGGCACCGACTCCTTGGCATAGGCGAAGCCGATGATGATGCTGCCCGAGACAAAGCCGAGCAGCATCAGCAGCCCGATCAGCAACGGTAGCGGCAACGCCGGGACAAAAATGACTACGGCCCAACCGAGCAGGGCAATGGCGCTGGTGGCGACATACAGCGGCTTGCGCCGGCCGAGGCGCTCCGACCAGGTGCCGAGCAGCGGCCCGCCCAAGGCCCACGCTACGAGTTGCGCCGAGGCAACGGCTGCCGCCTCACGCGCATTGAGTCCATACACCTGCATCAGCCAGGGCACGCCCCACAGCCCGGCGAAGGTCATGACCGCGCCAGCTACGCCGCCCGGCGTGATCATCAGCATCCAGATGTTGCGGTACGACATCACTTCCTGCAGGCCGCGCCAGATCGATCCGTGCGCGGCCTCGCCGTGCGTGCCGCTGTAGTGGCTGGCATAGCCGGCCTCGGCCGGGTCGTCGCGCACGCGCAGCCAGATGGCACCGCAGAGCAGGGCCGTCAGCGCCGCGGTGACGCCCATCACCGGGCGCCAGCCGAAGGCCTCGACGAGCAGGCGCAGCGGCACGCCGGCGAAGACGCCACCGACGATGCCAACGAACAGCGCCATGCCGGAGGCCAGCGTGAATTGCCGCGGCGTGAACCAGTGGCTGGCCAGCTTGAGCATGGAGACGAAGGCCACCGCCACCGAGCCGCCGATGAGCAGGCGGCCGGCGCTGGCCCACCAGAGATTCGGCGCGAGGGCGAAGAGCAGCGTGCCCAGCGCCGCGATGCCGGCGCCGAGGGTCAGCAGCCGGCGCGGACCCCAGCGGTCGGCGATGACGCCCGTCGGGATCTGCATCGCCACGTAGGAATAGAAATAGAACGCCGAGAGATTGCCCAGCGCCGCCGCGCCGATGGCGAAGTCCGTCATCAGCCGGTCGGTGATGACGGCCGGCGCGACGCGCTGGTAGAAGCCGATGAGATAGAGCAGGGCGCCCAGGCCCCAGACGAACCAGGCCAACCTGGCAGGCGGAAAACGCGATTCACTCATATCGAAATCACCTGCGCCCACCACAGGCGCGCGCGCAGGCCCCAGCCGGTGGTGTAGCCCATGCCGGAAAAGTGGACGGCGCCGCGACGGTCGACGACGAACCACGCCGGCGTGGCGCGCACGCCAAGCGACCAGGCGATCTCGCCGCGTGCATCCACCAGCGCCGGATAGGCCAGGCCGCGCTCATTCATGAACTTCGCCACCGTGTCGACGTTGCCGGACTGCATGGCCAGGGTCAGCACCGGCCAGTCCTCGGCAATGCCGGCGATGGTGCCCTCTGAAATACTGCAGATCGGACAGGAACTGGACCAGACATACAACAGCAGCGGTTTGCCGTCGGCTTCACGCAACACGACTTCGAGGCTGGTCTGGCGGCCGTCAGCCAGCTGCCCGGCCAGCGGCGGCATCGTCCCGCCCTGCATTTCGCGCGACTGCCAGAACTGGATGGCGACAAAGGCGAGCAGAAAGAACCAGATTTCCCAAGGCAAGCCGAAACGCCGCCGCGACAGCGGCGCCGGCTCCATTGCGCTCAACACTGTTCCCAGGGCAATCCCTCGAAACGCCAGCCGGCCTTGGTGCCGCGCCGGTGGTGGTCGTCCAGCTCGCCCTCGAAGCCGTGCAGCACGTTGTACACCTGGCTGAAGCCGGCCTGTTCCAGCGCCTGGCCGGCGGACACCGAGCGGTTGCCGCTGCGGCAGATGAGCACGATGGGGCGGTCGACGCTGGCCGCCTTCTTCACATGGGCGACGAAATGCGGGTTGATGTCCCAGTCCGGCCCGTCGTTCCAGGGAATCATCATGGCGCCGACCGGATGGCCGACGAAGAGGAACTCCATCTCGCTGCGGCAGTCGATAAACAGAGCGGTCGGATTGTCGTGCAGGAACTGGTTGGCGGCTTTGGGTTCGAGGTGTTTCATGGCGGTCTCCTGAGTGCGTTTTGAGTATAGCAGCAGCGGCATCACGGCGGATTTGATGCCGTCAGGAAGCCGGATTAGACTGGCAGCATCGGATCAAGAGGAAACGAATTGTGCGCGCTTCAATTGGCACTTTATTTACGGCGTTTCTCCTGCTTGCCGGCTGTACCCATCTCGGCATCGGCGGCGTTGCACCGGGCAGCAGCACCGAAGCGGAGCTGAGAGCAAGGCTGGGCGCGCCCGGCATGGTGTGGGCGGAATCCGACGGCAGCCGCCTGCTCGAGTTCTCCGGCCAGCCGAGCGGCACCTTCTGCTACATGATCACCGTCGGCCCCGATGGCAGGGTGCGCGAGATCCGCCACGCCTTCAGCGAGGAGAACCTCCGCCGCGTCGTGGCAGGCCTGACGCAGGACGAGACGCGCCGCCTGCTCGGCGCACCCGAGGAGAAGCTGCGCTTCGCGCTGAAACCGGAAGAGGAGGTCTGGTCGTGGCGCATCGAGGATAGCTCGGAGAAAACCGTGCACTTCAACGCCTATTTCGGCGCCGGCGGCCGCGTGCTGCGCACCGATCGCAGCGTGTTCTACAAGGCGAGCGGCCCCAGTTTCAGCCGGAGCGAATTTGACAGCCTTTCCCGGCGGGGTTAAGGTTCGCACCGCGCCGATTTGAGATCAGCTTGCGGGGCGCGCACTAAATACCGCTAAAGCGAGCGCAAACCCGTTCGCCCCACAGTCGAACGGGTTTTTTGTTTTCGGCCGCCGCTTCGCGGCTTAACCTGCGCAGTCAGGTTAGCCTGCAACGCAAGAAGCGGCTGCGCCGCGTCTTGTATTTTTTGACTCGATATTGACATGCAGCCCGATCGCAGCGAACTGCTCCGCGCCCTGCTCGACCAGCGCATCCTCATCCTCGACGGCGCCATGGGCACCATGATCCAGCGCCACCGTCTCGCGGAGGCTGACTATCGCGGCGCGCGCTTCGCCGGCCACCCGAAAGAACTCAAGGGCAACAACGACCTGCTACTGCTGACCCGGCCGGAGATCATCCGCGCCATCCATGCCGACTACCTCGACGCCGGCGCCGACATCGTTGAGACCAACACCTTCAACGCCACCTCGCTGTCGCAGGCGGACTACGGCCTGGAGGCGCTCGCCTACGAGCTGAACGTCGCCGGCGCGAAGCTGGCGCGCGAAGCCGCCGAGGAATATTCGACACCGGACAAGCCGCGCTTCGTCGCCGGCGTGCTCGGCCCCACCTCGCGCACCGCCTCGATCTCGCCCGACGTGAACGACCCGGGCTTCCGCAACGTCACCTTCGATGAGCTGGTCACTGCCTACACGGAAGCCGTGCGCGGCCTGTGCGACGGCGGCGCCGACCTGATCCTCGTCGAGACCATCTTCGACACACTGAATGCCAAGGCGGCGCTCTACGCCGTCGAACAGCATTTCGACGCGATCGGCCGACGCCTGCCGCTCATGATCTCCGGCACTATCACCGATGCCTCCGGCCGGACGCTCTCCGGCCAAACAACGGAAGCCTTCTGGAATTCGCTGCGCCATGCGCAGCCGCTGTCCTTCGGCCTCAACTGCGCGCTCGGCGCGAAGGAATTGCGCCAGTATGTCGAGGAACTGTCGCGCGTCGCCGACTGCCACGTGTCGGCACACCCCAACGCGGGCCTGCCCAATCCGCTCTCGCCGACCGGCTACGACGAAACGCCGGAAGCGCTCGCCGCCGAGATCGCCGACTGGGCACGACACGGTCTCATCAACATCGCCGGCGGCTGCTGCGGCACGACGCCGGAGCACATCCACGCCATCGCGCAAGCGCTCGCTACGATTCCCCCTCGCCGTCCTGCAGCGACTGACTTTGCGCTGCGGCCGCGGTTACGTCTGAGCGGGCTGGAGCCCTTCAATGTCGGCGCCGATTCACTCTTCGTAAACGTCGGCGAGCGTACCAACGTCACCGGCTCCAAGGCCTTCGCCCGCCTCATCCTCAACGGCCAGTACGCCGAGGCGGTAAGCGTGGCGCGCGCCCAAGTCGAAGCCGGCGCCCAGGTCATCGACGTCAACATGGACGAGGCCATGCTCGATTCGCAGGCGGCGATGGTGAAGTTCCTCAACCTGATCGCCGTCGAGCCGGACATCGCCCGCGTGCCGGTGATGGTCGACTCTTCCAAGTGGGAGGTGCTGGAGGCGGGCCTGAAATGCCTGCAGGGCAAAGGCATCGTCAACTCCATCTCGATGAAGGAAGGCGAGGAAAAATTTCTCGAACAGGCACGCAAAGTCAGGCGCTACGGCGCGGCGGTGATCGTCATGGCCTTCGACGAGCAGGGCCAGGCCGACACCTATGCGCGCAAGACGGCCATCTGCCGGCGCTGCTACGACCTGCTCACCGGCATCGGTTTCCCCGCCGAGGACATCATCTTCGATCCCAACGTCTTCGCCATCGCCACCGGCATCGAGGAACACAACAACTACGCCGTCGATTTCATCGAGGCAACGCGCTGGATCAGGCAAAACCTGCCCGGCGCCAAGGTGTCCGGCGGCATCTCCAACGTCAGCTTCAGCTTCCGCGGCAACGACCCGGTGCGCGAAGCCATCCACACCGTCTTCCTCTACCACGCCATCCAGGCCGGCTTGAGCATGGGCATCGTCAACGCCGGTCAGCTCGGCGTGTATGAGGCCATCCCCGCCGAGTTGCGTGAGCGCGTCGAGGATGTCGTGCTCAACCGTCGCCCCGACGCCGGCGAGCGCCTGGTGGAGGTCGCCGCCAGCGTGAAGGGCGGCGCAAAGGAAATCACCCAGGACCTCGCCTGGCGCGACAAACCCGTGCGCGAGCGCCTCGCCCACGCCATGGTGAAGGGCATCACCGACTTCATCGTCGCCGACACCGAGGAGGCGCGCCTCGCCTCGACGCGTCCGCTCGACGTCATCGAGGGTCCGCTGATGGACGGCATGAACGTCGTCGGCGACCTCTTCGGCGCCGGCAAGATGTTCCTGCCGCAAGTGGTGAAGTCGGCGCGTGTCATGAAGCAGGCGGTGGCCCACCTGCTGCCCTTCATCGAGGCGGACAAGGCGCAGGGCGCCGCCTCTTCGAAAGGCAAGATCGTCATCGCCACGGTGAAGGGCGATGTGCACGACATCGGCAAGAACATCGTCGGCGTGGTACTCGCCTGCAACAACTACGAAGTGGTCGACCTCGGCGTCATGGTCGCGACGGACAAGATCCTCGCCGCGGCGCGTGAGCACCAGGCCGACGTGATCGGCCTGTCCGGCCTCATCACGCCCTCGCTCGAAGAGATGGCCCACGTCGCGGCGGAAATGCAGCGGCAGGGCTTCACGCAACCGCTCCTGATCGGCGGCGCCACCACCAGCCGCGCCCACACGGCGATCAAGATCGCGCCGCACTATGCCGGCACGACGGTGTATGTGCCCGACGCCTCGCGCGCCGTCGGCGTCGTCTCGCAACTGCTGTCAGCAGGACAAAGCGACGCCTATCGCGCCGAGGTCGCCGCAGACTACGCAAAAGTGCGCGATCAGCACAGCCGCAAGCAGGGCGTGCAGCTCGTTTCGCTGGAGACGGCACGTGCAAATCGCTTCCACTTCACGAATCACGCGCCGACGAAGCCGAAGCGGCTCGGCGTGCAGGCGCTGGCCGATTACGACCTCGCCGCACTCGTGCCCTTCCTCGACTGGGCGCCCTTCTTCCAGACCTGGGATCTGGCGGGTTCCTATCCGGCGATCCTCGACGACCCGAAAGTGGGCGAAACAGCACGGCAGGTCCTCGCCGACGGCCAGGCCATGCTCAAGCGCATCGTCGAAGAGAAATGGCTCACCGCCAACGGCGTGTTTGGCCTCTTCCCTGCCAACGCGGTGGACGACGATGTGGAGATTTATTCGGACGAATCACGCAAGGCGCTACGCCTGACCTGGCACAACCTGCGCCAGCAGCAGGTGCGTCCTGAAGGCAAGCCGAATTACTGTTTGACTGACTTCATCGCACCGAAGGATTCGGGCGTGGCGGATTACATCGGTGCCTTCGCCGTCACCACCGGCATCGGCATCGAGAAGAAGCTCGCCGAGTTCGCGGCGCAGCACGACGACTACAACGCCATCCTGCTCAAGGCGCTGGCCGACCGACTGGCGGAGGCCTTCGCCGAGCACCTGCACCAGCGCGTGCGCCGCGAGTTCTGGGACTATGCCGCCGACGAGGCGCTCTCCAACAAGGACCTGATCGAGGAAAAATACCGCGGCATCCGCCCGGCCGCCGGCTATCCGGCCTGCCCCGACCACACCGAGAAGGGGCCGCTGTTCGCTCTGCTCGATGCGGAAAAACATACCGGTATGGTGCTCACCGAATCCTTCGCCATGCACCCGGCCGCCTCGGTGTCCGGCTACTACCTCGCCCATCCGGAAGCACGCTACTTCGCCGTGACGAAGATCGGCCGCGACCAGCTCGAGGATTACGCCAGGCGCAAGGGCATGACGCTGGCCGAAGCCGAACGCTGGCTGGCGCCGGTGCTCTAGGGCGTGTTCTCAATCATTCTGTCGGATGCGTTGTGGCCAGAAGCGTCGACTGCTAGGCGCGCGACGCAGTCAATGGTCATTCCCTTGACAAGGAGCGCAACGACGCAGCCGGCGCTTCTGGCCGCAACCCGGAGGGAACGGGTCTTTCCGGGCGCATGGCGGCGTTGCGGCGGCTCGCCGTGGAATAACCACTGTCTTCGCCGCCGCGCCTTGCCCTGCACCCGGAAAGATCCGTTCGCACCGACAGAATGATTGAGAACACGCCCTAGACGCCCCAGACCACCGGTTCGTTTTCCTTCAGGGAGTATTCCAGCAGCTCGATGAGCGGTACGGCACGACGCGCCAGACTGACGGCCTCACGCTTGCCGCCTTCCGGCGTCTTTTCAAATTGGCGCTCATCGTGGTCGACGACCGGCCGTTCGGCTTTGTCCTGCGCTACGGCCGCCTTCAGGCGGGCGATGGCATCCGCCAACTGCTCGGCCGTGACGATGCCCTTTTCCGCAGGGGACTTGCCCATGATTTCCATCATGGCGTAGGCGACGTCGCCGAACATCATGACGTCGCCGGCAGCCTTCGATTTGAATATGATCAGCATGCCGGCAATTCTAACAGCCCCGTATAATTGCCGAACTCAAAGGACCCGACGCCATGCCATCCCTGCAGCACCTCTTCGAGGCCAACCGCAACTGGGCTGATCGGATTTCGGCGGAGGACCCCGCCTTCTTCGACAAGCTGTCCAGGCTGCAGACGCCCGAGTACTTGTGGATCGGCTGCTCCGACAGCCGCGTGCCGGCCAATCAGATCACCGGGCTGGCGCCGGGGGAAGTCTTCGTTCACCGCAACGTCGCCAACGTGGTGGTGCATACCGACCTCAACTGTCTCTCCGTCATGCAGTTTGCCGTGGACGTGCTGAAGGTGAAGCACATCATCGTCTGCGGCCACTACGGCTGCGGCGGCGTGCGTGCGGCGCTCACCGGCATGCGCCTCGGTCTGATCGACAACTGGCTGCGCCATATCCAGGACGTGCGTGACAAGCACGCCGGCCTGCTGGCGCCGCTGGGCGGCGAAGCGGCACTCGACCGCCTGTGCGAACTCAATGTCATCGAGCAGGTCGTCAATGTCGCTCGCACCACCATCCTGCGCGACGCATGGCTGCGCAATCAGACCGTCGCGGTGCATGGCTGGATCTACGGCTTGTCCGACGGACGCCTGCGTGATCTCGGCATATCAATCGGGGCGACCGATGCGGTGACCGCCGCCCATACGGGCGCACTGGCCAATCTCGCTGCGGCATGATCGACGCCGTCTTCATCGGCAGCGTTCGGCCGCTGCCGCCGGAAGGACATCCCTCGGGCATCGTCAAGCAGGCCGTGAGCGGCCCCGTCCTGCTCGGCCCGCAAGGCCTGGTGGGCGATGCGCAAGCCGACCGCCGCGTGCATGGCGGACCGGACAAGGCCCTGCACCATTACCCGGCCGAGCACTATGCAGTGCTGCGCGCGGTCTTTCCGGCGAACGCGGCGCACTTCATACCAGGCAGCATCGGCGAGAACGTGTCGACCACCGGGTGGACGGAGGATGCGGTATGCGTCGGCGATGTTTTCAGGATCGGATCTGCGCGCGTGCAGGTGACCCAGCCGCGCAGCCCCTGCTGGAAGATCAACGCCCGCTACGGCCTGGAGGATGCGCTGCAGCTCGTCGCCGAGCGCGGCATCACCGGCTGGTACTGCCGCGTCATCGATGGCGGCACCATCGCCGCCGGCGATCCGTTCGAACTGCTCGAGCGCAATCCGGACCCGGTCACGCTGCGCCGCTTGTGGCAGGTAACGCGGAGCCACCGACCGGAAGTGGACGAGCTCTCGCGTCTCGCCTGGACGCCCGGCCTGTCGGAGAGCTGGGCCGACAAGCTGCGCGGACGACTCGAATGGCTGAGGCAGAACGGATGAATGCCCTTTTTCGGAGGAAAGGCCCGTGAACCTCTGGCTGCGCGTCTTCCTGCCTTTCGCGGTCGGCTACTACCTGTCGTATTTCCTGCGCAACGCCAATGCCGTCATCGCGCCGGTGCTTTCAAGCGAGCTGTCGCTCTCGCCGGCCGACCTCGGCCTGCTCACCAGCACCTACCTGCTGGTGTTCGGCGCCTTCCAGATTCCGCTCGGCATCCTGCTCGACCGGTACGGGCCACGCAGGGTCGAGGCAGGACTGCTGCTGATCGCTGCGGCCGGCGCCATGCTGTTCGCCCTGGGCCGCGACCTGACCGAACTGGCCCTGGCCCGCGGCCTGATCGGTCTGGGCGTGTCGGCCTGCCTGATGGCATCCTTCAAGGGCTTTCTGCAATGGTTTCCGCTGGAAAAACAGGCTTCGCTCACGGGCGCCATCATGGCGGCGGGGGGACTTGGCGCATTGACTGCCAGCGTGCCGCTCGAACTTGCGCTGCCGATCCTGGGCTGGCGCGGTGCTTTCATCGTGCTGGCCATGGCCGCCCTCGCCGCCGCCGCCTTCATTTTCTTCTCCCTGCCGGTGCAGAGTGCTGCCGCCCAGGCCGGCAGCCTGAAAGAGCAATTGTCGAGTGTGGTGGAAATCTTTCGTGATCGCCGCTTCTGGCGCTTTGCGCCGCAGATGGCGCTTTTTCCCGGCGCCTTCATGGCGCTGCAGGGCCTGTGGGCCGTGCCGTGGCTGATGAATGTGTCCGGCACTTCACGCGCCATCGCCGCAGGACACCTGCTGGCCATGGGGCTGGCCATGCTCGTCTGCAACCTTGGCGTTGCCACATTGGCGACACGCCTGTCTCGCGCCGGTATTCAGCCGATCATGCTGCTCTCGGGCGGCACCGGTCTGGCGCTTTTCTGCGAAGGCGCCATCATCCTCGGCCTCGGGCCTACGCTGCCGCTGTGGGCCGGTTTCGCCCTCTTCGTCAGCACCGGCACGCTGGCCTACGCGCTGCTGGCCACACTGTTTCCACCGGCGCTCTCGGGACGCGTCACCACGGCGCTCAACCTGCTCGCCTTCGTCGGCGCCTTCGGCCTGCAATGGGGTATAGGCCTGGCCGTAGGCGCCCTGCTTGCAGTAGGCCTCGAAACAGCCACCGCCTATCGCACGGCCTTCGGTGTGATGTTCCTCATGCAGACGGCGGCCTACGCCTGGTTCGTCCTTGAAGGCCGGCGGGAAGCTGCCTGAATTAGAATTCCAGCGGGTCGACGTCAATATGCCAGCGCAGGGCCTTCGGCGCTTTCAGGCCGCGGACCGCCGCCACCCACTGCGCGATAAATGCCTGTAGCGCGGGTCGGCTGCGTGATTCCGCCAGCAGCTGGGCACGCTCGAGATGCGCGAGTCGGTGCAAACGCATCGGCACAGTATCGTAGAGCATGATTTCCGCAGTCCGCAGCGTGTCGCCCACCTCGCCCGCCGCCTTGAGAAAGGCCAATGCCTGCGCAAGTTCGGGTGCTTCGGCGCGCAGCATCGCCTGATGCGTGCTGGGCGGAAAGCCGGCCCGCTCGCGCTCCGCCAGTTGCGCGGCGGCGAAGACCGCATAATCATGCGCCGCCAGCGCCCGGTAGAGGGGATGGTCCGGGTACTGCGTCTGGATCAGCACTTCGCCGGGCAGGGCGGCGCGCCCGCTGCGGCCACCCACTTGCATCAGTTGCGAGAACAGGCGCTCCGGGGCGCGGAAATCGGCGGCGAACAACGCCGCATCGGCATTCAGCGCACACACCAGTGTCAACTGGGGGAAGTCATGTCCCTTGGCCAGCATCTGCGTGCCGACGAGAATGTCGGCCTCGCCCTTGTGGATGGCGTCGAGCATGGCGTGCCACCGCGGCTGACTCTTGGCGCTGTCGCGGTCGACGCGCACGATGCGTGCCTGCGGGAAGCGCGCCGCCAGCGCCTCTTCCAGGCGCTGCGTACCGCGGCCGAAGGGATGTATGTCCTGATTACCGCAAGCCGGACAGGCGGCGGTGATGCGTTCCTCGCGCCCGCAATGGTGACATCGCAAGCGGCGATCCGCGAGATGCACCACCATGTTCGCCGCGCATCCCGGGCAGCGACTGACCCAGCCGCAGGCAGGGCAAGCCAGCACCGGCGCGTAGCCGCGCCGGTTGAGGAATATCAGGCTCTGCTCGCCACGCTCCAGCCTAGCGGCAATCGCCCGGAGCGAGTGCTCGCTCATGCCGTCCTGCAGTTTTTCGCGCCGCACGTCAACACAGCGCACTTCGGGCAGGGCCTCAGCCACCGCTCTGCCCGACAAGGTCAGCAGGCGATAGCGGCCGGATTGAGCCGCGGCCCAACTCTCCAGCGAAGGCGTAGCTGATCCGAGGATGATGGGAACGCCGCGCTGCTTGGCCCGCCACACCGCCACGTCTCGTGCCGAATAGCGCATGCCTTCCTGCTGCTTGAAAGAGGAATCGTGCTCCTCGTCCACCACGATCAGGGCCAGGCGCGGCAACGGCGTGAAAACCGACAATCGCGTACCCAGCACGATGTCCGCCTCGCCGCACATCGCCTGGAGAAATCCTGCCGCCCGCACACCGTCAGCCAGACTGCTGTGCAAGCTGACCAGGCGCGCGCCGGGAAAGCGATTGCTCACCCTCGCTTCGAGCTGTGGTGTCAAGGCAATCTCCGGCACCAGCAGCAATGCCTGCCCGTCGCTTTCGAGCACCTGCTCGATCAAGCGCAAATACACCTCGGTCTTGCCGCTTCCGGTGACACCATGCAACAAGAACGGCTCAAAGCGGCCGAATGCCTGTTTCACGCCATCCACCGCTTGGCGCTGTTCCTCCAGCAATTCGTGGCCAGCCGCGGCCTTCAGATTTGGCGGAGCGACGGTCGCGACTATCCAGTCGTTCTGCAGGATTTCCGGCAACGCCCTCATGGCCGATGCGGAAACGGCACGCATCTCTCGGCGCGACATCGCTCCATTGAGTTCCAGCGCAGCGAGCAGGCGCGCCGCAATGCTGCGTGGCTTCAGTTGCGGCAGCGCAGCGCGCCCTGTTCCCGTAATGTGGAACGTTTCCCGATCCGGCATGTGCGGCAGTGCATCGCGTCGGCGCAAGGTCGGCGGCAATGCCAAAGCCATGACTTCACCAATGGGATGCTGATAGTAGCGGCTGCAGAATTCGGCCAACGCCAGCCAGTCCGGCGGGAAAGACGGCATATCGCGCAGGATGGCACGCACCGATTTTAGCTTCTCAGGTGGCAGTTCGCTTGCCGCCGACACTTCCAGAATGATGCCGATCTTCTCGCCGCGACCGAATGGAACGCAGACACGCCTGCCGACATCTTCGACATTTGCATCATGCGCAAGATAATCAAAGCTGCGCGGCAATGGCACATCGAGTGCAACCCGAACAACAATTGACGAAGTCATTTCCAGAAAAATTCGTGTGGCACTCGGCTTGGTTTCACATCTTCGCGCGAAGTATTGAAATGACCGCTAAGGTACTGCAATAAAAGCGCAATATTCTTGTCCACAAAATCTGTGGATAACTTTGTGGGAAAACCCTCCGCCCTTACCTTAACCTCTCTCCATACAAGGCATTTTCTTATTTTGCTCAAATTTTAATCGTGAAAATACTCTTAAAAAACAATGCGATGAAAAAACGAAGTGAATGCGATAAAAAAGGGGCCCTTATCAAGGCTGGATCAGGCTGTTGTGCATAAGTCAACCCCCCAAGCCCTCTCGCAACGCCTATTTTCATGCGGTCTCCAAGAAATATATCCCGCTAGGCCGCACCCCGCCTGGGTTCTGGCGAAGGGGTTGCGACGGCCTAGATTTGGCGCTGCTTTCGGCTGTGTTCGTGCACCGCATTCACCAACGCGGTGACATGCTCCGGCGGCGTGAATTGGGATATGCCATGGCCGAGATTGAAGACGTGACCGCTACCGGGACCGTAGGCGTCGAGGATGGCGCGCGCTTCCAGGGCGATCTTTTCCGGCTGCGCGAACAGCGCGACAGGGTCGAGATTGCCCTGTAGCGCCACCTTGTCGCCGACACGCTTGCGCGCCGCGCCGATATCAGTGGTCCAGTCCAGGCCGACCGCATCACAACCGATAGAGGCGATCTCCTCCAGCCATTGCCCGCCGCCCTTGGTAAACACGATGCACGGGACGCGTGCGCCGCCGTGTTCGCGTATCAGGCCATCCACGATACGCTCCATATAGGCAAGCGAGAACTCACGGTAGGCACGATTCGAGAGCGCGCCGCCCCAGGTATCGAAAATCATCACGGCCTGCGCGCCGGACTCGATCT
Source organism: Betaproteobacteria bacterium (assembly GCA_016703785.1). Classification (GTDB taxonomy): domain Bacteria; phylum Pseudomonadota; class Gammaproteobacteria; order Burkholderiales; family Rhodocyclaceae; genus Desulfobacillus. The sequence continues at coordinate 126,030 of JADJBM010000032.1, read as the reverse complement.
GGGCATTGAGGTAAGCGGTCACTGCGCCTGCATTCACTTCCAATACATGGTGCAGTAGATCCGGGCGATCGTAGAGCATGGCCTTGATGGTGCGGAAGTCCTCCGACGCGCCGCCCTCGATCATGTAGCAGGCCAGGGTAAACGGGCTGCCGGAAAAACCGATCAGTGGCACGGAATTGCCCAAGGCCCGGCGAATCTCCGCTACCGCATCCATGACATAACGGAGTTCCACCCCGGGATCGGGCGCGGTCAGGTTGCGGATTTCCCACTCCTCGCGCAGCGGGCGCTCGAACTTCGGCCCCTCGCCCTCGACGAAATACAGCCCGAGTCCCATTGCATCGGGCACGGTGAGGATGTCGGAAAACAGGATTGCCGCGTCAAGGTCGTAGCGTGCCAGCGGTTGTAGCGTGACCTCCGTGGCCAGCTGCGGGTTGCGGCACAGGTCCATGAAGCTGCCGGCGCGGCGGCGCGTCTCGCAATATTCGGGCAGGTAGCGGCCGGCCTGGCGCATCAGCCATATGGGCGTATGTTCGGTCGGCTGGCGCAGCAGGGCGCGCAGGAAGGTGTCGTTTTTGGGCTTGTTCATCGCGCAAGTTTACTACTTGCGCCAGAAAGCCGGTGTCAGGACGACCAAAAGGGTGAATATTTCCAGCCTCCCGAGCAGCATGGCAAAGCTGCACACCCAGACCTGGAAATCGTTGAAGACGCCGTAATTGCTGTCCGGCCCAACCAGGCCAAGGCCGGGGCCGGTGTTGTTGAAGCAGGCTACCGCCGCGGAGAAGGAGCTCACGATGTCCAGCCCGCTTGCCGCCAGCACCAGCGTAAACAGGATGGTGCTGGCCATGTAGAGAAAACCGAAGCCAAGCACGGCGAGGATGATCTTGTTCGAGACGATCGTGCCGCCGAACTTGACGTAGGTCGTCGCGTTCGGGTGCATGGCATGGGTGATTTCGCGGAAGACCTGCTTGTACAGCACGATGGCGCGCATCATCTTGATGCCACCACCGGTCGAACCGGAGCAGGTGACGAAGCTGCACAGAAACAGCATCCACAGCGGGGCGAAGAAGGGCCATTTCGAATAGTCGGTGGAAGCATAACCCAGCGTGGTCGCCACCGACACCGTATTGAAGGCGGCATGGCGCAGGGCGGTTGGGAACTCGGTGTAGTAATTTTCGTGCCAGAGATAACCCGCGATCAGCAGCACGCTTGCGCCGAGCACCCCCAGATAGAAAGGCACCTCTCCGTCACGCCAGTAGGGGAGAAAGCTGCGGCCGGAGAGGGCGGCGAAATGGGTCACGTAGCTCATGCCTGAGATCAGGGCAAAGACGATGGTGATGGCTTCCAGGGCCGGCGAATTGAAGAAGCCCAGGCTGGCATCGTGGCTGGAGAAACCACCCAGCGCCACTGTGCTGAAAGCGTGGGTCAGCGCATCCAGCCAGCTCATGCCGAACAATCCATAGGCCAGCGTGCAGAGCGCGGTCAGCACAATATAGATGATCCAGAACCCCTTGGCGGTTTCCGTCACCCGCGGCGTGATGCCGGCTTCCTTGACCGGCCCGGGCACCTCGGCTTTCATCAATTGCCTGCCGCCGACGCCGAGCATCGGCAAAATGGCAACGGCCAGCACGATGATGCCGAGGCCGCCGATCCAGTGCAGTTCGGTGCGCCAGAGGTTGATCGAGGGCGGCAAGCGATCCAGTCCGGAAAGCGCCGTCGCACCGGTAGCCGTCAGCCCAGAGACCGCCTCGAAGTAGGCATCCGAGACATGCAGTCCGGGGACGCCCAGCAGCAGGGGCACGCATGCGATGGCCGGCAGCAGCAGCCAGCACATCACCACCAGCAGCACGCCGTCGTTGGCGCGCAGTTCGCGCCGGAAGCGCTGCGTCGCCATCATTGCGATGCCGCCGACCGCCAGCGTCCCGAGTAAGGCCTCGTCAAAAGCGACGTACGCGCCGTCGCCGATCCACAGGGAAACACCGATCGGCAGCAACAGTGTCAGCCCGAACACTAGTGCGATGCGTGAAAAAGTGTGGAGGACAGCGAGCAGGCGATCCAATTACTTTCTCCAGAACGTCGGCGAAAACACCACCAGCAGCGTGAATATTTCCAGTCTGCCGAGCAGCATGGCGATGGAACACACCCAAGTCTGGAAGTCCGTCAGCGACTTGAAGGTGGTGGCCGGGCCGACTTCGCCCAGGCCGGGACCGGTGTTGTTGAAGCTCGCCACCACGGCGGTGAAGCCCGTGAGAACATCCAGCCCGGAGAAGACCATCAGCAGGGTCAGCGAGACGATGATCACCATGTAGGCGAAGCAGAAAGCCAGCACGGCAAAGATGATCTTGTTGGGCAGCGGCGCGCCCGACAGCTTGACCGCGCGCACCGCGTTCGGGTGCACCGTCCTGACGATCTCGCGCATCACCTGCCTGAAGACGATGATGGCGCGCATCATCTTGATGCCGCCGCCGGTCGAGCCGGCGCAGGTGACGAAGCTGCACAGGAACAGCATCCACAGCGGAGCAAAGAAGGGCCACTGCGCGTAGTCGGTGTTGGCATAGCCGGTGGTGGTGGCGATGGACACCACGTTGAAGGCGGCGAAGCGCAGCGCCGTGACGAAATCGGGATAGGTGCCGACCAGCCAGAGATAGGCGGCGATGCCCAGCACGCTGGCATACATGACGCCGATGTACCAGCGAATCTCCGGGTCGAGCCAGTAGAAAGAGAGCGAACGCCTGCGCACAACCATGAAATGCGTGGCGAAATTCATGCCGGCCAGCGTCATGAAGACGATGGCCACCGCCTCGACATGGGGCGAGTTGAAGTAGGCGTACGAGGCATCATGGCTGGAGAAGCCGCCCAGCCCGAGCGTGGTGAACATATGGATGAAGGCATCGCCCCAGCCCATGCCGGCCCAGGCATAGCCCACCGTGCAGGCGATGGCCAGGGCAAGGTAGACCAGCCAGAGCCCCTTTGCCGTCTGTGCCATGCGCGGCGTCAGCTTGGTTTCCTTGATGGGGCCGGGCGATTCCGCCGAGAACAGCTGCCGCCCGCCGACGCCGAGCAGCGGCAGGATGGCCACTGCCAGCACGATCAACCCCATGCCGCCGAGGAAGACCAGCTCGGCACGCCAGAGGTTGACGGAGTAGGGCAGCACATCCAGCCCCTCGATCACGGTGGCGCCGGTCGTGGTCAGTCCCGATACGGCTTCGAAATAGGCATCGGTGAAGCTCATCGCCGGGAAGAACATCATGAAGGGAATAGCGGCGAAGACCGGCACCAGCACCCATACCAGGGACACCAGGAGGAATCCGTCGCGCACACGCAGCTCGTCGGTGTGCCGTCGCGTCAGCAACCACAGCAGCGCCGCCGCAACAAATGTCGTCGCGCACGCGGATCCGAAAGCGCCTGCGGCGGCATCCCTCTCCAGATAGGCGACGGCGCCCGGTACGAGCATGGCTAGCGCAAACACCAGCAGCACAAGCGCGAAAACGCGCAATACCGCCAGCGGGTTGCTCATCGACCGCTCCCTTTCCTTCGTGCGCCGCGGATCACACGAAGGCGAAGCCGACCTGGAAGAGCTTCTCCACCTTCGGCACGAGCCGCTTGGAGACGACGAAGACGATGACATGGTCGCCGGCCTGGATCACCGTATCGTGGTGCGCCATGATCACCTTGTACTGCCGCTCCTCGGCCAGGTCGTCGCGCAGCACCACGGCTTCCTTCTGTGGCAGCCGGCGCACGATGGCGCCGATGGTGGCGCCTTTGATGATCGGCAGGTCTTCGATGCGGCGACCGACCACCTGCGAGGATTTCTCGTCGCCGTGCACCACCAGCTCGAGCGCCTCGGCGGCGCCTCGGCGAAGGCTGTGCACCGCCGCCACATCGCCGCGCCGCACGTGGGCCAGCAGGGTGCCGATGGACGTCTGCGCCGGCGAGATGGCGATGTCGATCTGGCTGCCTTGCACCAACTCGGCATAGGCGCGCCGGTTGATCAGTGCCACGACGCGCTTGGCGCCCATGCGCTTGGCGAGCAGCGCCGCCATGATGTTGTTCTCGTCGTCATTGGTCAGCGCGATGAACATGTCCATCTGGTCGACGTTCTCGTCCTCGAGCAGCTTCTCGTCGGTTGCATCGCCCTGCAGGACCAGGGCGTTGCTGACATTCTCGGCCAGCCATTCGGCGTGGCGCTTGTTGTGATCGATCACCTTCACCTGGTAATCGTTCTCGATGGCACGCGTCAACCGGTAACCGATGTTGCCGCCGCCGACGATCATGATCCGCTTGACCGGCTTGTCCATACGGCGCAATTCGCGCATGACCTGGCGGATGTTCTTCGTCGCCGCCAGGCAGAACACTTCGTCGCCAGCCTCGATCACCGTGTCGCCTTCCGGAATGATCGGCGTATCGAGCCGGAAGATGGCGGCAACGCGCGCATCGACCTGCGGAATGTGCTTACGGATGTCCTTCAGCGGATGGCCGACCAGCGGCCCGCCTCCGAAGGCGCGTACCGCCACCAGGCTGACCAGTCCGTCGGCGAACTCGAGCACTTGAAGCGCCTCGGGAAACTCGATCATCTTGACGATGTAGTCGGTGACGATCTGTTCCGGACAGAGGGAAAAATCGACGGCGAAATTCTCCGGCGTGAACAGCTCGGCGTAATCAACGAAATCCGAGGAGCGTACGCGGGCGATGCGCGTCGGCAGGTTGAACAGGGCATGTGCGGTCTTGCAGGCGCACAAATTGGTCTGGTCGCTTTGCGTCACGGCTATCAGCAAGTCCGCATCCTCTGCGCCCGCCTGGCGCAGCACCGACGGGCTCGAGGCATTTCCCGTCACCGTGCGCAAATCGAGCCGATCCTGCAGCGAGGCGAGGCGCGCAGCGTCCGTATCGACCACCGTGATGTCGTTGGCCTCGGACACCAGGTTTTCCGCCACGGAGGTGCCCACCTGTCCGGCGCCCAGAATGATGATTTTCATATTGCCTCCGCAGGACCGACCGCGCTAACGCGGGATAAGTGTGGGCACCCCCTCCCATCCTCCCCCGCCACGCAGGGGAGGTGACTAGTCACGCCCGCCCTCGGGGCGGGGGCAGGGGGGTGGGTCATTGCTCTTCTCCCTTGCGCCCTGTCGCGATGCCGAGGGCTTTCAGTTTGCGGTAGAGGTGGGTGCGCTCCAGCCCGGTCTTCTCCGCCAGGCGCGTCATGTTGCCGCCCTCGCTCTGCAGGTGGTGCTCGAAATAGACGCGCTCGAACGCCTCGCGCGCCTCGCGCAGCGGCAAGTCGAGCGGCAGTGCCTGCGCGGCGGCCGAAGGCTGCGGCGCCAGAAGACCCGTCACATCCTCGGCGGCGATTTCCTCCTCCAGCGCGCCCAGCGCCAGCGATCGCACGGCATTCCTTAGCTCCGCGTAGCCGCCCGCCCACTTCTGGTTGCGCAGCGCATTCAGCGCCGCCGTGGACAAGCGCCGCAGCGGCACCTCGCCAGCCTCGACTAGATGGGTGAGGATCTGCGCGGCGATTTCCGGCACCTCGTCCTTCAGTTCGGCCAGCCCCGGCGCGCCGAGACTGACTTCCGCCAAACGTCGCAGCAGCACCTCGTCGAATCCGGCTGATGCCAGCTCGGCCGTACTCTGCGTGCTGGCCGCAACCAGACGCAAGTCGTATTTATCCAGGCGGTCGAGCGCAAAGGCCAGATTCTTCTGCTGCAAGCGGGGAAGCGTCGCCAGTTCGGCGGCGAACAGCATGCCGCCCGCCGCCTGCTCCAGCGCTTCGAGCGCCAGGGGCTGGCCGTGATGGGTCAGGTCGAGCCAGGCCTTGCCCGGCACCTGCAGGCTGCGCGCGCACAATTCGGCCAGGCTACCCATGCCGCTCTTCAGCATCAGCACGCGGCTCTTCGCGGCAACCTGATCGAGGCGCTTCTTCAAGTCGCGCAGCGGCGCAGCGCGCGTAAACGCTGCCAGCGACAGCTCGGCACGGACGGCGGGCAAAGCGGCCTTCTGCAAGGCGCGTTTGACGGCCGAGAGCAGCTTTTGCAGCGCGATCGGCTTTTCCAGGAAATCCTGCGCACCGATGCGCGTGGCTTCCACCGCCGTATCGATGGTGCCGTGGCCGGACATCATCACCACCGGCATGTTGAGCTGGCCGGCGGCCGACCATTCCTTGAGCAGCGTGATGCCGTCGGTGTCCGGCATCCAGATATCGAGCAGCACCAGATCGGGGCGCGCCGCGTTGCGCGCCGCCCGCGCTGCAGCGGCATGCTCAGCCAGCTGCACGTCGTAGCCCTCGTCTCGAAGAATTTCCGAGAGCAGCTCGCGGATGCCCGCTTCGTCATCGACTACCAGAATGCTTGCCATATCTTTTTACCATCCTCCCGCCCCCCTTCCCGCGGAATGGGGTGCCGGTCGTTCGCCGCAATGCGGCTCCATGCCATTGGCTGCGCCGCCCCTTGAGGCGGCCCGGCAAGCGGCGCTCAGGCCACCAGCGGCAGCCGTATCCTGATCTGCGCGCCGTGAGGCGCGGCATTGACGATCTCGATCTGGCCATGGTGTTCGTCCACAATCTTCTTCACGATGGCCAGACCCAACCCGGTGCCTTTCGTCTTGGTCGTCACGTAGGGCTCGAACGCGCGGGCGAGAATTTCCTTCGGGAACCCGCTTCCGTTGTCGCTGACCGCCAGCACGGCGCCGCGCCCCTCGACGCGCGTGCTGATGCGGATCTCCGGTGCGACCACCTCCGCCAGAGCATCCTCGGCGTTGGCCACCAGGTTGTGAATCACCTGGCGCAACTGCGCCGCGTCCCCGGCCACGCGCGGCAACCCGTCGGCAAGCTCCACCGCCAGGCGCGCGCGCGAAGTCTCGTAAAGGCCCAGTACCTCGCCGACGAGGTCGTTGAGATCGAGCGCGCCGAGCTGCGGCGGCGGCATCCTTGCGTAGTCGCGGAAGTCGTTCACCATGTGTTTCATGGCTTCGACCTGGTTCACGATGGTCTGCGTAGCACGCTCCAGCATTTCGCGCTCGGCGCCTGACAACTTGTCAGACAGCTTGTGCGCAAGGCGCTCGGCCGAGAGCTGGATCGGCGTGAGCGGATTCTTGATCTCGTGCGCCAGGCGGCGCGCCACCTCACCCCAGGCAGCCGAGCGCTGCGCGGCGATAAGCTGGGTAATGTCATCGAACACCACCACGCAACCGCCCCCAGAAGCCTCGGGCAGACGCGAGCCGCGCAGCAGAAGCGCCTGCGGCACGCCAGCGCCATTCTGCATCTCGATTTCACGCTGCCACTCGCCCGACTGCTGGGTACAACCAGCAGCGATGGCGTCGCGCAACTCGAGATGGCGCATCCAGCCGGCCAGGGGCTGCCCCAATGCAACGGCCAAGTCATCGCGCAGGATGGCGCGGGCACCTTCGTTGGCCGCCCGCAGCCGGCTATCCGCGTCGAAGGCCAGCACACCCGCCGACAGATTGCCCAGCACGCTCTCCAGATAGGCGCGTGCGGTTTCCGTCTCGGCCCGGCTGCTTTCCGCCTGCGCGCGCGCCTCGCCCAGCTGACGCGTCATCTGGCTGAACGACTGCGTCAGCACACCCAGCTCGTCGCGCGTAGACACCGTCTCGCGCGGCGAATAGTCTCCCGCCGCCACCGCCTCGGTGCCGCGGGCGAGGATGGACAACGGCGCGCTCAGCCTGCGTGCCAGCAGGAACGCCAGGGCGATGGCAGCCAACAGCGAGAGCAGCAGCGCCAGCGTCAGCGTCAGGAAGTACATCCATTTCAGGCTGCTTCGCGACAGGATCAGCTCCTGATAGTCTCTATAAACCGCCTGCACGCTCTCGGCGCTGGCGGCGATCGAGGTCGGCACCGGTTGTGACAGCTGCAGTATCTGCGTATCGCCTGAAAAAGAACGCGAGGCCACCGGCACCAGCACACGCAGCGTCAACCCGGTCGTGGCATCGCCTTCCACGGATGAGAGGCCGCGGCCCGGGCGCGCCTGGCGCAGTTGCGCTGGCGTGGGCAGGTCGGGCAGCAATGCGGTGCGCTCGGCCGAAGAACTGCTGGCGATCACCTGGCCGCTCGCCGAGAGCAGGGTGGCGGTCTGCACGCCGGCCTGTTCTCGCAGACGGTTCAGTTGGGCCGGGCGCGTGGTATCCGATGCATCACCGAGATCGAGCGCCATGGTACGCCCCTTCTCCGACAAGTTGGCCAGCAGGTAGTCCAGCGCATTGCGCCCGAGATTGAGGCCACCCTCGAGGGCCTTGTCCACCCGCACGTCGAACCAGGACTCGATGCTCTTCACGGCAAACTGCAGCGATACGGCATATACCAGCACGCCGGGGCCGACCGCCATCAGCGCGAACATCAGCATCAGGCGCAGCTTGAGCCGCGAACCGAAGGTCTGCGCGCGATGTTCGCGCCAGAGCTGACGCAATTGCCACAGCACCAGGCCGAACAGCGTGGCGGCAGCGGCAGCTGTAAATCCCAGCAGCAGACGGTACTGTCCGGCGAAGAGCGCCGTGTTGGCGGACGCCGACGTCAGCAGGAAGAGCATGATGGCGGCGAAGGCCGCGGCGACGATGAGAAGGGCTCTCATTTTTCTGCCGGGCCGGCCGGTGGCGTGAAGCTCCAGCGCTTCACCTCGGCCGGCAGGTTCCAGTCCTTGTTGCCGATGGCGCCGACCTGCAGGGGCTTGGGCAGCTGGGTGAGGTCCAGCATCAGGCGCAGCGCCGCATTGTGGGGTTCGCCCGCCTTCAGCGCGCCCCTGTCCGCCACTGGCCAGTTGCGCAAGCGCGCCAGCACACCCAGCGCCTCCTCCAGCGTGGCGAAATTCTGGTGCAACGCACCGGAAGACAGGCGGTACTGCCGGGTCAGGGCGTGATAGGCAAGCCGCCAAGTCTGCTTTTTCCCGGCGACATGCTCGTCAATCCAGTACCAGCGCGTCTTGGTCAATGTGAATTCGGCGACGAAATAGAGCGGCACGCCATGCGCGACGACTTCCTCCAGACGTTGGCCAAGATCGACGGCAAACTCCGCATCCAGCAGCCAGGATTCCTCTCCGGGCGAGATCTCGGCGTGCTTCACCTTGATCTCTGCTGCGCCGGCCAGCGAAGCGATCGACAGCAGCGCCGCCAGCGCCAGGCCGAGGAACCACCCCGCCAGGCTAGGCCTGCTTTTCCAGCAGCGCATAGTAGAAACCGTCATGTTCCTCGGAAGGCAGCAGCGTCAATTCGGGCAGCCCGGCAATGGACAATCTCATGCAGTCTTCTTGTCTCGCGGCGAAGGCCGCGACCTGGCGACTGTTCTCCTCGGGAAAGAGCGAGCACGTCGCATACAGCAATTTACCACCGGGTACTAGCACCCGCCACAGTGCGTCGAGAATTTCGCCCTGTACACGTGCGAACTGCACGATATCCGATTCGCGCCGCAGCCACTTGGCGTCCGGATGGCGACGGACGACACCGGTCGCAGAACAGGGCACGTCGGCAAGGATGCGATCGAATCCGTATCCAGCGCCAGCAAGTCGACCCGAGCGGTCTCGAGAATGTGCGCGGCCTTGCCGCCCGGCGCGGCGCAGGCGTCCAGCACCTGCATGCCGTCATGGATGTCCAACAACTGCGCTGCACGCTGCGCGCCGGCATCCTGCACCGAACACAGTCCTTCGGCGAATCCAGGCAGGCGATCCACCGACAACGGACGCTCGAGCTGGAGCGCGCCGCAGTCCAGCAGGCGCGCCGCGATGTCCGCCCCGGCAAGACGCGATTGAAAGTCAGTCGCTGTGATACGGCGCCGATTGACGCGCAGGGTCATCGGCGGCCGGCCGTTGCCGGCCTCCAGGATGGCCTGCCACGCCTCGGGGTGGGCCCGGCGCAAGCGTGCGATCCACCAGCGTGGATGCTGCCAGCGAGCGACGTCGTCCTGCAGGGCGGCGGCCTCGAGCTCGGCGCGCCGGCGCAGGAAATTGCGCAGCACGCCGTTTACCAGCGCCTTGTACTGGCCGCGCGCCACGTCGCGCACCGCTTCCACTGCCTGATCGACGATGGTGTGCGCCTCATCCGGCCGCACTTCAAGCCGCGCGAGCGCCACAAGCAGCAGGGCACGAACCGCGGGCGTCGGCGTCTTGTCCATCAGTTTCGACAAATAGAAATCATCGCGGCCGTACCGGCGCAGTGCGCCGTAGGCGAGGTCCTGGACCGCGCCGCGCTGACCCGCGGTCAATGCGCCCTTTCCACGCCAGCACTGCGACAGCGCCTCGTTCAGGCTGCGTCCTGCAATCACCTCGGCAACCGCCGCGGCCGCAAGATGCAGGGCGCTGGCCAGCGAATCCGTTTTGAGGGAGCCCGTCATGTCAGGTGGGAAAATACACTAATCGGATGTTACCGGGCCCTTGTCCTGCATATTGGTCAGACCGCCCGAAGCCTGTTGCCCACCAAACAACAGCAAGCCGAACGGCGGCTGCATGTGGGGTTCCTATCTTGCAGGCCGGTCGCGCGAGGGTATGCGGTAAAGGTAGGTGGCAAGCAGCAGGCCGAAGAAGGCCAGGGCCATTTGCAACTCGGGCCAGGGTACGAAGAAGACGATGGACATGCCCAGCGTCACGGACATCAGGGCGATGGCCGTCAGCTTGGTCCGCCAGGGAATGCTGCGGTAACGCCGCCACTCCAGGATGGTCGGGCCGAATGTCCTGTTGTTGAGCAGCCAGTTGTAGAAACGGCTTGAAGCGCGTGCATAGCACCCGGCGGCAAGCAGCACAAATGGCGTTGTCGGCAACACGGGCAGGAGGGCGCCGGCGATGCCGAGTAGCACGAATAGCGTGCCCAAGCCGGCGAAAAGCAGGCGCACGGCCGGCGAATCGTGCCGCTTCATATCGGCGCTGTAGTCGACCTTTTCCCGTGTTTTTCGCATGGCAGGGGAATTTTACGCTCCGCCCGACCCGAAGACGCAACCGCGCCAATCGGTCGCAGATTTGTCCGGCAACATTGCGTTTTATGGAAAATTCCCTTATTCTGCGTGGCCTTACGTAATAAATAGCCATGTCGCCCAGAGGGCCACGGAAAGGTTTTTAGGGGAGGGGATTGGGAGTGTTTCGCAAAGAACTGGCCTTCGCCGGCCGCATCGTCATGGTTGGCTTCGGCTCGATCGGTCAAGGCACCCTGCCCCTGTTACTGCGGCACATCGATATCCGGCCTGACCAGATCGTCATCGTCACCGGGGATGAAAACGGACGCCAGGTGGCCGCGGAATACGGCGTCGAATTCCATGCCACCCCCCTGACGCCTGCCAACTACCGCAGCCTGCTGCAACCGTGCCTGTCGCGCGGCGACTTCCTGGTGAATTGCTCCAACGACGTATCCAGCGTCGCCCTCGTGGCGCTGTGCCAGGAACTGGGCGCCCTCTACATCGATACCTGCATCGAACCCTGGGCCGGCGGCTACACCGACGCCTCGGTCAAGCCCGACGCACGCACGAACTACGCCTTGCGCGAGGCGGCGATGGCGCTCAAGCGGCCCGACACGCCAACAGCCATTCTCACCCATGGCGCCAACCCTGGCATGGTCTCGCACCTGGTGAAGGCCGCCCTGCTCAACATCGCCCGGGACACCGGACAGCCCGCCGGGACGCCGAAGGACCGTGCCGGCTGGGCGCAACTGGCGCGCGACCTGAACATCCGCACCATCCATATAGCCGAACGCGACACCCAGGTGGCCGAACCGCGCAAGGTGCCTGGGGAATTCGTCAATACCTGGTCGGTCGAGGGTTTCGTCGGCGAGGGCTGCCAGCCTGCCGAACTGGGCTGGGGCAGCCATGAGCGGCATTTTCCGGCGGACGGCCGCCGCCATGCGGCCGGCTGCAAGGCGGCGATCTGGCTCAACCGCCCGGGCGCCGCCACACGGGTGCGGACGTGGACGCCGCTGGCCGGTCCGATCCACGGTTTCCTCATCACGCACAGCGAATCGATCTCCCTGGCCGACTATCTAACCCTCGACGACAACGGCGGCCCACACTATCGGCCGACCGTGCACTATGCCTACCACCCCTCGGACGACACCGTGCAGTCGGTGCACGAGCTGGCTGGCCGCAACTGGAAAATGCAGGCACAACACCGCCTTGTGAAGGACGAAATCGTCTCTGGCGTGGATGAGCTGGGCGTGCTGCTGATGGGTCACCCCAAGGGGACGTACTGGTACGGCTCGCGTCTGTCGATCCAGCAGGCGCGCACGCTCTGCCCGCACAACAGCGCCACCAGCCTGCAGGTGACCGCCCCGGTGGTGGCCGGGGTGATCTGGGCGCTGAAGAATCCGGATCGCGGCGTCATCGAGCCCGAGGAGATTGATCACGAACCGATCCTCGACTTCATTCGCCCCTATCTCGGCGAGGTGGTCGGCGCCTACACCGACTGGACGCCTCTGGCCGACCGCAGTCGGCTGTTCGAGGAGGATCTCGATCACGACGACCCCTGGCAGTTCCTGAATTTCCGCGTCGCCTGATTCCTTGTTCTAGGTCAACGTCCAATCGCTGCGCCGCGCCGCAAAATTCCCTCATCATTCGCGAGGGAGGGCGCGATGGACCGTCCGGCGATCATTCGCAAGACTGCAGCTGACCTGCGTGTGCCGCCGAACCTGGCGGACTACGCAGCAACGCGTGAAGCCTTCAGTTGGGATGCTGTGCGTGCCGAACTGGCCGGCCTGCCGGGCGGCGGGCTGAACATCGCCCATGAAGCCGTCGAGCGTCATGCGCAAGGCGTCCGCCGCGATCATGTCGCCTTCCGCTTTCTCGGCGAGAAGGCCCCGCAAGATATCTCCTACGGCGAACTTTCCGGCCTGACCAACCGTTTCGCCAACGTCCTCCGTTCGCTCGGCGTGGGCAAGGGCGAGCGACTCTTCGTACTCTCCGGCCGCATTCCCGAGCTCTACATCGCCGTGCTGGGCAGCTTCAAGAACGGCACGGTGGTCTCGCCACTCTTCTCCGCCTTCGGTCCCGAGCCGATCGCCACACGCCTGAATCTCGGTAAGGGCGCCGTGCTGGTCACCACCGAGATGCTCTACCGGCGCAAGGTGGAGAAAATCCGCGGCGAACTGCCGACCTTGCGCCACGTGCTGCTGGCGAGCGAGGACGGCCGGCCGACCAATGTGCCCGGCACGCTTGACCTCACCACGCTGATGGCCCAGACCTCGGATCACTTCGACATCGCGCCGACGCAGGCGGAAGACATGTCGCTGCTGCATTTCACCAGCGGCACGACGGGCACGCCGAAGGGCGCCATGCACGTGCACGGCGCGGTGGCGACACACTGGGCCACCGGCAAGTACGCGCTCGACCTGCACCCGGACGACATCTACTGGTGCACCGCCGACCCCGGCTGGGTGACCGGCACCTCCTACGGCATCATCGCGCCGCTGCTGCACGGCGTGACCTCGATCATCGACGAGGCGGAGTTCGACGCCGAGCGCTGGTACCGCATCCTCGCCGAGCAGAAAGTCAGCGTCTGGTACACGGCGCCGACGGCCATCCGCATGCTGATGAAGGCCGGCGCGGAGATCGCGCGCAAGCGCGCCTTTCCGCACCTGCGCTTCATCGCCAGCGTCGGCGAGCCGCTCAACCCCGAGGCGGTGTGGTGGGGCAAGGAGGTGCTGGGCCTGCCCATCCACGACAACTGGTGGCAGACCGAGACGGGCGGCATCATGATCGCCAACACGCCGGCCTTCGACATCAAGCCGGGCTCGATGGGCCGGCCGCTGCCCGGCATCGAGGCGGCCATCGTGAAAAAGGACGCGGCGGGGAAAGTCAGTCCCGTGGACACGGCGGACACGGAGGGCGAACTGGCGCTGAAGGCGGGCTGGCCGTCGATGCTGCGCGGCTACCTCAACAACGAGGAGCGCTACCGCAAGTGCTTCGCCGGAGAGTGGTATCTGTCCGGCGACCTGGCGAAGCGCGATGCCGACGGCTACTTCTGGTTCGTCGGCCGCGCCGACGACGTCATCAAGTCGGCCGGCCACCTGATCGGTCCCTTCGAGGTGGAGAGCGCGCTGATGGAGCACCCGGCGGTGGCGGAAGCCGGCGTCATCGGCAAGCCCGACGAGACGGTGGGCGAGGTGGTGAAGGCCTTCGTCTCGCTGAAGAAAGGGTTCGAAGCCTCGGACAGCCTGCGGATGGAACTGCTCGGCCATGCGCGCAAGAAACTTGGCGCGGCGGTGGCTCCTAAGGAAATCGACTTCCTGCCCTCGCTGCCGCGCACACGCAGCGGCAAGATCATGCGCCGCCTGCTCAAGGCACGCGAGCTGGGGTTGCCGGAAGGCGATACGTCTACACTGGAGTCGTCATGATTGCCCCGCCGCCCTCCGGTCCGGTGCCCTGGGAGCAGGACTTCGCCCGACAGCTGCTCTTCGACATGCTGCGCATCCGCCGCATGGAGGAAAAGTGCGCCGAACTCTACGGCGAGCAGAAGATCCGCGGCTTCCTGCATCTTTACATCGGCGAGGAGGCCTGCGCGGTCGGCGCGCTGCATGCCCTTGAGCCGGACGACAACATCGTCGCCACCTACCGCGAGCACGGACACGCACTGGTGCGCGGCGTATCCATGAACGCCATCATGGCGGAGATGTTCGGCAAGCGCGACGGCTGCTCGCGCGGGCGCGGCGGCTCGATGCACCTCTTCGACGCCGCCACGCGCTTCTACGGCGGCAACGCCATCGTCGGCGGCGGCCTGCCGCTGGCGGCGGGCTTCGCCCTCGCGGACAAGTTGCAAAACATGCAGCACGTCACCGCCTGTTTCTTCGGCGAGGGCGCCATGGCCGAAGGCGCCTTCCACGAGGCGATGAACCTCGCCGCACTCTGGCAATTGCCGGTGCTGTTCTGCTGCGAGAACAATCTGTATGCGATGGGTACCGCGCTGGCGCGATCCGAGGCGCAGACCGACCTGTGCGCCAAGGCGGCGGCCTACGGCATGCCGTCCATGGCTGCGGACGGCATGGACGTGGTGGCTGTGCATGAGGCGACGAAGCTCGCCGTGCGGCACGTGCGGGACGGGCTCGGCCCCTTCTTTCTGGAATGCCGGACCTACCGTTTCCGCGCGCACTCGATGTTCGACCCCGAGCTCTACCGCGACAAGACCGAGGTGGAGCAATGGAAGCAGCGCGGCCCGCTGCACACTTTTTCGGCGCGGCTGAAGGCGGAGGGCAAGCTGACTGAGGAGACATTCCTCGCCCTCGACGCCAAGGCGAATACCGAAGTACAGGCGGCGGTGGCCTTCGCCGAGGCCTCTCCCTGGGAGCCCATCGAAGACCTGCTGAAAGACGTACACACGCCGGGAGCGACATCATGAAGATGAGCTACCGCGAGGCCATTCGCCAGGCGCTTCGCGGGGCGCTCGCCGCCGATCCACGCGTTTTCCTGATGGGCGAGGACGTCGGCAAGTACGGCGGCACCTACGCTTGCTCGAAGGGCCTTCTCGATGAATTCGGCCCGGAGCGCATCCGCGACACGCCGCTCTCCGAGCTGGGCTTCGTCGGCGCCGGCATCGGCGCCGCGCTGGGCGGCCTGCGGCCCATCGTCGAAGTGATGACGGTGAACTTCAGCCTGCTGGCGCTCGACCAGATCGTGAACACCGCGGCGGCGCTGCGCCACATGTCGGGCGGCCAGTTCTCCGTGCCGCTGGTGGTGCGCATGGCCACCGGCGCCGGCCGCCAGCTCGCCGCGCAGCACTCGCACAGCCTGGAGAACTGGTACGCGCACATTCCCGGCATCAAGGTGCTGGCGCCAGCGACGATCGCCGACGCGCGCGGCATGCTCGCCCCGGCGCTGGCCGACCCCGACCCGGTGGTGATCTTCGAGCATGCCCAGCTCTACAACCTGGAAGACGAACTGCCCGGGGACTTCCAGTGCGACATTGCCTCGGCGGCGGTACGACGCGAGGGCAAGGCGGTCACGCTGATCACCTACGGCGGCTCGTTGCCGAAGACACTGGCGGCGGCCGAGGAACTGGCCGGCAGCGGCATCGATGCGGAAGTCGTCGACTTGCGCGTGTTGCGCCCGCTTGACACAGCCACCCTTTTCGTCTCGGTGAAGAAGACGCGACGCGCCGTGGTCATCGACGAGGGCTGGAAAAGCGGCAGCCTCGCGGCGGAGGTCATGGCGCGCATCGCCGAGGAGTCCTTCTTCGAACTGGACGCTCCGTTGAAGCGAGTGTGCAGCGCGGAAGTGCCGATCCCCTACGCCAAGCATATGGAGGAGGCCGCGCTGCCACAGGTGCCGAAGATCGTCGCCGCCGTCCGGGAGCTGCTTGGCAAATGATCGAATTCAAGCTCCCCTCGCTCGGCGCCGACATGGACCAGGGCACGCTGCTGGAATGGAAAGTCAGTCCCGGCGATACGGTGAAGAAGGGCCAGGTAGTCGCCGTCGTGGACACTTCAAAAGCTGCGGTGGATGTCGAGATCTGGGTCGACGGCGTGGTGCGCGAACTGCTCGTCCATCCCGGCGAGACCGTACCGACGGGCGCTGTGCTGGCGACGCTCGACGGCATCGGAGAGGCGCCATCGACTCCTGAACCGGCCACCAGGAAGACGGCGCCCCCTGCCGCGAAAGGCGTCACAGCAGCGCACCGGATTTCCCCGGCGGCGCGCAAGCATGCCGAAGAGCGCGGCGTGGATATCGAGCATATCACCGGTAGCGGGCCGGACGGCGGTGTGACGGTCGAGGATGTCGAGCGCGCGGCCAAAGCCGCGAGTCCTACATCGACCGCCCTCGCGACAGCGGATGGGCCGCGCCGACCGGTCACTCCGGCGGCACGCAAGCGGGCGTGCGAGTTGAACGTAGACATTGAAACGGTGGCGGCCAGCGGCCCCGGTGGCGCCGTCCTGCTGGAAGATGTTGAGCGCGCCGTGGCGCCACCTGCACCGGTAAAGGACCGCCTGGGGGAAATGCGCCGCGCCATCGCCGCCGCCATGAGCCGCTCCAAACGCGAGATTCCGCACTATTATCTGGCGGAAATGGTACCGATGAAGGCGGCGCTCGACTGGCTTGCCGCCGTCAATGCGGGCAAGCCCGTCACCGAGCGGCTGCTCATGGCGGTCGTGCAGTTGAAGGCCGTGGCGCTGGCCCTGAAGAAATTCCCAGAAATGAACGGTTTCTTCCGCGACAACGCCTTTCAGCCGGCCGCCGCTGCGCATCTTGGCGTGGCGATCTCGCTCAGGCAGGGTGGTCTCATTGCACCGGCGATCCATGATGTGGGCGACAAGCCGCTGGAACAGCTCATGCGCGAACTGACCGATCTGGTGAGGAGGGCACGCGCGGGCAGCTTGCGCAGCTCCGAAATGTCCGATCCGACCCTCACAGTGACCAACCTCGGCGAGCAGGGCGTGGCGGCGGTGTACGGCGTGATCTATCCGCCGCAGGTGGCGCTGGTGGGTTTCGGCCGCATCGTCGAACAGGCCTGGGCGGACAAGGGCGCCCTGTCGGTCATGCCGGCGGTGACGGCAAGCCTGGCCGCTGACCATCGCGTCTCGGACGGCCATCGTGGCGCGCTGCTCCTCGCCGAATTGCGCGAACTGTTGCAACAACCGGAGAAGCTGTGATGAAAGAAGAAGAACTGCGTGCGACCGTGATTGCGACTTTGAAAACGATTGCGCCGGAAGTAGAAGAGGGCGACCTTCACACCGACAAACCACTACGCAATCAGGTCGACCTCGACTCGATGGATTGGCTCAACTTCCTGATCGGCCTGCACGAGAAGCTGAAGGTGGACATTCCAGAGACCGATTACGCCAAACTGGTGACCCTGGGCGACGTGCTGGCCTACCTGCAGGCGAAGACCAAATAGAAAGGACGGCCGCCCTCAATGTGCTCTTTCGATCAGGCCATCGCGCGCAGGCGCCCGACGCGCTCTTCCGTTGCCGGATGAGTGCTGAAGAGGCCGCGCAGGCCGCCGCCCGAGAGGGGATTCATGATCATCATCTGCGCCGTCTCCGGATGCGTCTCGGCCGTGTGCATGGGGATGCCGCGGGCGTAGGCATCGATCTTCGTCAGCGCATCGGCCAGTGCGCTGGCGTCGCCTGAGATTTCAGCGCCGCCGCGGTCGGCCTCGAATTCGCGGGCGCGCGAAATGGCCATCTGGATCAGCATGGCGGCCAGCGGGGCGAGGATCATCACCAGGATGCCGACGATGGGATTGGGCCGCTCGTCGCGCGAGCCGCCGAAGAACATGAAGAAATTGGCGAGGCTGGAAATCGCCGCCGCGACGGTGGCGGAGATCGTCGAGATGAGGATGTCGCGGTGCCTGACGTGGGCCAGTTCATGAGCCATGACACCACGCAGTTCGCGCGTCGACAGCAACTGCAGGATGCCGGTGGTGGCCGCCACCGCAGCATGTTCCGGGTTGCGACCCGTGGCGAAGGCGTTGGGCTGCGCCTCGTCGATGAGGTAGACGCGCGGCATGGGCAGTTCGGCGCGCTGCGCCAGCTCGCGCACCATGTTGTACAGCATCGGCGCCGAAGTCTCGTCGACTTCCTGCGCGTTGTACATGCGCAGCACCATCTTGTCTGAGAACCAGTAGGCAAAGAAATTCATGGCGCCGCCGATGAGCAGCGCGATCAACATGCCCTGACCGCCGCCCAGCGCGCCCCCGACGGCGGCGAATAGCGCCAGGATGCCAGCCATGAGGATTGCGGTTTTCAGCCAGTTGCCGAACATAGTGTCGTTTCCATGTAATGTAAGCACCCCTTAGATTGGGGATGTCGAAAGAAATTCAATCCGCCTGGACCGTCAGGCGCTGGCCAGGCTTGAGGCAGAATCCGTGAAGAAAATCCGCCGCCGACAGGCGCTTGCCGCCGGATTTTTGCAGCTCGGTCAGTCGCAAGGCGCCTTCGCCGCAGGCCACGACGATGCCACCGGTGCCGACTGCCAGAACGGTGCCGGGCGCACCCCCACCCGCGACCAACTCGGCTCTCCAGACCTTGATGGGCTGTCCGTTGATCTGTCCCAGCGCGCCAGGAAAAGGATTGAAGGCACGCACAGCGCGCGCCAGCTCCGCGGCAGACCGCCGCCAGTCGAGGGTGGCTTCGGATTTATCCAGTTTCGGGGCGTAGCTCACTCCGTCGGACGGTTGCTTTTCGCCAGGCAACTCCCCGCGTTCCAGCCGGGGCAGGGCATTAACGATCAGCCGCGCACCCAGCGCAGCCAGCTTGTCGTGCAAAGTCGCCGCCGTATCGGCATCCACGATGGGCAGGCTTTCCTTCATCAGCATGGGGCCGGTGTCGAGTCCGGCCTCCATGCGCATGATCGTGACGCCGGTCTCTGCATCGCCGGCTAGGATGGCGCGCTGTATGGGCGCCGCGCCACGCCAGTGCGGCAAAAGGGATGCATGGATATTGACGCAGCCCAAACGCGGGATGTCGAGCGCCGCTTGAGGCAGGATGAGGCCGTAGGCTGCCACCACCATGATGTCCGGTTCCGCTTCGATGATGGGCTGGCGTGCGTCAGGGCTTTTCAGCGAAGCTGGCTGGCTAACTGACAATCCCTGCTTTCGGGCAAGCTGTTTGACCGGGCTAGCCTGCATTGACATGCCACGTCCAGCAGGCCGGTCCGGCTGAGTAAGCACTAACGGAACAGAGTGTCCCGCAGCTAGAATGGCTTCGAGCGCCCTGGCGGAAAATTCAGGCGTGCCGGCAAAAACGATGCGCATCAGGCGGTAATTCGGGCCTGCTTGGCCAGCTTGGCCTTGATGCGGCCCTGCTTGAGCTGCGACAGATGCTCTACGAAGACCTTGCCTTCGAGGTGATCAATTTCGTGTTGGACGCACACCGCCAGCAAACCCTCGGCCTGCAACGTGAACGGCTTGCCCTGCAGGTCGAGTGCGCGCACCTTGACACGCTCGCTCCGGATGACTTTCTCGTAAATGCCCGGCACCGAGAGGCAACCCTCTTCGCAGGCTTGCTCGCCCGAGCGCTCGAGAATTTCTGGGTTGATGAAGGCAAGCAAAGTCGATTTGTCTTCGGACACGTCGATGACGATGACCCGTTTGTGCACATCCACCTGGGTCGCAGCCAATCCGATGCCGGGCGCCTCGTACATGGTCTCCGCCATATCCGCAATCAGCTTGCGAACGCTGTCATCAACCTGGCTGACCGAGGTCGCCTTCTTGTGCAGACGGGGATCGGGGTAACGAAGAATGGGCAGGAGAGCCATAAAAAGCTTGCGGATTTAGGTAATTAGGTGCAACAATTAATGCAACCCTGTAAAAGTCGAGGCTAGCATGCTAGACTTCGACGAGAAACCGTGTCCCGGGCTCGGGAACCTTGCGCGAGGCCAAGACGATGATTCGCATTATATCTGCGCTGCTTCTGAGTTTCTCAACTGCCTGCGCACTTGCGCAGGACACCAAGCCGCCATTGCAGCTTTCCGATACGGCGCCCGACCGCCATATCGTCGTGCCAGGCGACACGCTGTGGGGCATTTCCGGCAAGTTCCTCAAGGAGCCTTATCGCTGGCCGGAACTCTGGCGCATGAACAAGGAACAGGTGAAAAACCCCCACCGCATCTACCCGGGCCAGGTTCTGGTCTTGGACAGGAGCGGCGCTGACCCGCAGTTGCGGCTGGAGACCGTCAAGGTTGACCCCAAGGTGTATTCCGCCCCCATTTCACTGGCAATTCCGAGCATTCCGCCGAGCCACATCGAACCCTTTCTGGCCAAGCCCATGGTGCTAGAAGAAGACGGGCTGAAGGACGCACCGAGAATCGTCGCCACACAGGAAGATCGTGTCTACCTCGGCCCAGGCGGCCGAATTTATGCCAGTGGGTTGAAAGATAATGCCAAGCTTTGGCAGGTCTTCCGACAAACCAAGCCCGTTATCGACCCCGAAACCAATCAACCAATCGGATACGAAGCGTTCTATCTCGGTACGGCCACCTTGGTTGCCGAAGGCGATCCGGCTTCGCTGGACATCACGACTGCCGTCCAGGAAATCGGGGTGCATGACCGGCTGGTACCGACGACACGGGCCGACATCATCAGCTATGCCCCTCACGTACCAAGCAACAAGATCCAGGGCCAGATCGCTGCCATCTACGGCGGAGTCCGTGAAACCGGCCGCCATTCCATCGTGACGCTCAATCGGGGTAGCCGGGACGGGGTCGAGGTCGGGCACGTGCTCGCCCTGTACCGCAACAGCGGTGAAAGCATCGTTCGCGAGGGGGAGTTCGGCCAGAATCGGGAAAGTGGCGAGATCATTACGGTCAAGAAGCCACCCGAGCGCTACGGTCTGGTGTTCGTATTTCGCGTCTTCAACCGCATTTCTTATGCGCTGGTGATGGACGTATCACGCCCGGTGGTGGTTACCGATTTCGTTCGTACGCCGTAATTCGTGCTGGATGCCAGCGATCTCGCCTACTGGCTGCGCCTGACCCTTGCGCCGGGCATCGGCGGCGACACGCAGCGCAAGCTGCTCTCCGAGTTCGGTCTGCCCGAGCAGATCTTTGCAGCCAGCACAGCCACACTGGCACGCACGATCCCGCTCAAGCAAGCTGAACTTCTGCTCTCGCAAGACTCCGAAAACGAAATCGCCGCAGCGCTGACCTGGGCCGCCGAGGGGGGCAATTTCCTCCTAACGCTGGCCGATGCAGAATATCCTCAGCGCCTTCTCGATGCACCGGATCCGCCCACCGTGCTGTATGTAAAGGGTCGCATCGAGTTGCTCAATGCCCCGGCACTTGCCATCGTCGGCTCGCGCAATGCTACCCCCCAAGGGGAAGCCAACGCAGAAGCTTTCGCTGCGGCCTTGTCCGATGCCGGACTGACCATCGTCAGCGGCCTTGCCCTCGGCATCGATGCAGGCGCACATCGCGGCGGCCTGCAAGGAAGGGGTTCGACCGTCGCCGTGATCGGCACCGGTATCGACCGCGTCTATCCGGGGCGCAACCAGGCACTGGCGCGCGAGATTGCGTTGCACGGTGCGATCGTCAGCGAATTTCCGCTCGGGACGCCGGCGCTGAAGGAGAATTTTCCGCGCCGCAACCGCATCATCTCCGGCCTGGCGCAAGGATGCCTGGTAGTGGAGGCAGCGGAGCGCAGCGGTTCACTCATCACGGCCAGGCTGGCTGGCGAACAGGGGCGCGACGTTTTCGCCATTCCCGGCTCAATCCACTCGCCCCTATCAAAAGGGTGCCACAAGCTGATCAAGCAGGGGGCAAAGCTGGTGGACGATGCGTGCGACATTCTTGACGAACTGGGCCTGCCCGCCGCGGCCGGTGCCGCAGCTGCGGCACCCAACCCGGATGCCGAAACAACCCAGCTGCTCGAGTGCATCGGCTTCGATCCATGCGATGTCGATACGCTTGCGTCGCGATCCGGCTTGACGGCCGAGAAGCTATACGCCATCCTGTTGCAACTGGAACTGGATGGCAGGATCGCCAGTCTGCCGGGAGGACGGTTCCAACGCATCGGCCCATGAACAGACGACACGACGCCGCCATGTTCGACATACTTGTCTATCTCTTCGAAAACTTTTTCCACGCCGACGCCTATCCCGAACCCGAGCAACTCGCCCTGAAGCTTTCCGCCGCAGGCTTCGAGGACGAGGAAATCAGCGAGGCCCTGCAATGGCTCGACGGACTGCAGGAGGCGGGCACTGACAGCCCGCCAGTAATCGCTGCCGACAATCGCTCCATCCGCTGTTTCAGTACGGAGGAAATCGCCAAGTTGGACACGGAGTGCCGTGGCTTTCTGGCCTTCCTGGAAAGCGCTCGTGTGCTGACTCCGCTGACGCGCGAACTGATTCTCGAGCGCGCCATGGCACTGTCGGACCATGCGGTATCGCTATCCAGACTGAAAATCATCGTTCTGATGGTGCTGTGGAACCAGCATCAGACTATGGATACGCTGATCCTTGAAGAGCTGCTGGCGGGCAACGATGCGCCCTATCTGCATTGAGCGCCCATCATCTCGGCTTGCCAGTCCGCTGCGCAGTCCTTATCATCCCGCCCTTTCCCGGCACTGACGGCAGCGCGCAGACGCGTCGCCCGATCGCATGAACAAACAACTGATCATTGCAGAGAAGCCCTCCGTCGCCCAAGACATCGCCAAGGCGCTGGGCGGCTTCAGCAAGCAGGGCGAGTATTTCGAGAGCGACGACTACGTGCTGTCGTCGGCCATTGGCCATCTGCTTGAACTCGCCGTGCCCGATGAATACGAAGTCAAGCGCGGCAAGTGGTCGTTTGCCCACTTGCCGGTGATTCCGCCGCACTTCTCGCTCAACCCGATAGAGCGTACCTCGGATCGTCTCAAGGTGCTGACGCGGCTAATGAAACGCAAGGATGTCGGCGGACTCATCAACGCCTGCGACGCGGGCCGGGAGGGCGAACTCATTTTCCGCTACCTTGTACAGCATGCAAAGACCGACAAGCCGGTGCGCCGCTTGTGGCTGCAATCAATGACGCAGGGCGCCATTCGCGAAGGCTTTGCCCAGTTGCGCACGGACAAGGAAATGCTGCCGTTGGCGGATGCCGCGCGTTGCCGATCCGAGGCCGACTGGCTGATCGGCATCAACGGCACGCGCGCCATGACCGCCTTCAACTCCCAAGAGGGTGGCTTCCACAAAACGCCCGTCGGCCGCGTACAGACGCCGACATTGGCCATTCTGGTCGAGCGCGAGGAGCGCATCCGCGCCTTCAGGCCGCGCGATTACTGGGAGGTTGAAGCGGAATTCGCTGTTGTCGCCGGAACCTATCGGGGGCGCTGGTTCAACGAAAAGTTTGGCAAATCGGAAGATGAGCATGCCAAGCCTGAGCGTCTTTGGGACCTCAAACGCGCAGAGGCCATCCGGAAGAAGTGCCTTGGCAAGCACGGCACTGTGGAAGAGGAGAGCAAGCCAACAACGCAATTGTCTCCTCTGCTATTCGATCTTACCTCGCTGCAGCGCGAAGCCAACGGCCGCTTCGGCTTTTCCGCCAAGACCACGTTGTCACTCGCCCAGGCGCTTTATGAAAAGCACAAGGCCCTGACCTATCCGCGTACCGATTCCCGCTACCTGCCTGAAGACTACGTCGCAACGGTTAAGGGAACGCTGAAGAGCTTTTCCAGCACGCCGTATGCGACTTTTGCGAGCCAGATTCTCAAGGGCGGCTGGGCGCACCCGAATAAGCGTATCTTCAACAACGCCAAGGTTTCGGACCACTTCGCCATCATTCCGACCGGTACGACGCCATCGAGTCTTTCAGATGCCGAACAGAAACTGTACGACCTTGTTACCAAGCGATTTCTCGCCATTTTCTTTCCTGCGGCGGAATACAACGTAACAACACGGATCACCCGGGTCGAAGGGGAGGCGTTCAAGACGGAAGGCAAGGTGCTGGTATCAGCCGGCTGGCTCGCAGTATACGGAAAGGAAGCCCAGGGTGATGACGAAACACCGCAACTATCGCCCGTTCAACCCAAGGAGCGCGTCTGGGCCAACGACGTCGAGGTCAAAGCAAACCAGACCAAGCCTCCAGCACGCTTCACCGAAGCGACACTACTGACAGCCATGGAAGGCGCCGGCAAGCTGATCGAGGAAGAGGAACTGCGCGAAGCCATGTCAGCACGCGGCCTCGGCACGCCGGCTACCCGCGCCGCCACCATCGAGGGGCTCATCCTAGAAGAGTACGTGCACCGCAACGGCCGCGAGCTGCAGCCCACTGCCAAGGCCTTTTCACTGATGGTTGCCCTCTCCACTCTTGGCATCGATGAACTGCATTCACCCGAGCTGACCGGCAACTGGGAATACAAACTAAGACAAATGGAGCAGGGGGAACTCGGGCGTGACGTATTCATGGATCATATCGTCGAGCAGACCCGCGAGATGGTCGATCGCATCAAGCACGGCGAGATCCCCGAGGAGGTGTTCAGCACTCTTTCCAGCCCATGTCCAAAGTGTGGTGGCGTCATCCAGGAAAACTACAAGAAATTCCAGTGCAAGAAATGCGACTATGCGCTATGGAAAGTTGTCGCCGGCCGCCAGTACGAACCGGAGGAAGTCGAAGAATTACTCAGCAAGCGCGTCGTTGGACCGCTACAGGGATTTCGCAGCAAGATGGGTCGCCCCTTTGCAGCCATGATCCGTCTCAATGCTGATAATTTTCCAGAGTTTGATTTCGGCCAGGGCGGTTCTGGCGAAGGAGATGGAGAAACCGTGGATTTCAGCAATCAGGAGACTCTCGGCACGTGCCCCAAGTGTGGAGCTTCCGTCTTCGAACACGGCATGGCCTATATATGCGAAAAGGCGATCGGTACGGCCAAAACATGCGATTTTCGCTCCGGCAAGATTATCTTGCAGCAGCCTGTTGAGCGCGCCCAGATGTCAAAGCTGCTCGCTGATGGGCGCACCGAACTACTGCGAGGCTTCATTTCCGCGCGCACCAAGCGCAAGTTCTCCGCCTATCTGGTGAGGGGCAGCGACGGCAAGGTCGGTTTTGAGTTCGAGCCGCGCGCGCCTAAAGCGGGGGCCAAGAAGGAAGCTGTCGAGGCAGTCGGCAAGTCTGCCAAGACGCCGGAAAAGGCCGCGAAAGCCAAGCCGGCTGTGAAATCGGCGGCAAAGAAAAAGAAAACCGCCAGTTAATCCTAGACGAAGTCGCCGACGAAGGGGTTGCTCTCCCGCTCTTCGCCAAAAGTCGACAATGGCCCATGACCGGGAATGAAAATCACGTCATTGCCCAAAGGCCAAAGTTTCTCGCGAATGGAACGGATCAGCGTATCGTAGTCCCCACGCGGAAAATCCGTACGACCGATCGAGCCCTGAAACAGCACATCACCCACGATGGCTATCTTAGATGCGCGTTCGAAAAAAACGACATGGCCCGGCGTGTGTCCTGGGGTATGAATGACTTCCAGCCTGACCTTCCCGAAAGTCACTATATCGCCATCCTCAAGCCAGCGGTCGGGAACAAAGGCGTCGGCGCGCGCAAAGCCGAACATCTGCCCTTGTTGCGGTAACTGGTCGATCCAGAACGCCTCCTCGCGTTGCGGACCCTCCACGGGCACATCAAGTCTACTCTTGAGCTCCGCCGTGCCTCCAGCATGATCGATATGGCCGTGGGTAAGAAGAATCTTCTCCACCTCGACGCCGAAGCGATCTGTTGCTGCCAGTATGGCATCCAAGTCACCGCCTGGATCGACCACGGCTGCCTTCATGGTCAGCTCACACCACAGCAGCGAACAATTCTGCTGAAAGGGCGTGACGGGAATAACGCGAAACTGCATCAGACGTCGATGTTACGCGCGTAGAGTGCATTGCCTTCGATAAACGCCCGCCGAGGCTCGACATTGTCGCCCATGAGCGTAGTAAAAATCTCGTCGGCGACGATAGCATCATCGATCTGCACCTTGAGCAAGCGCCGTACGGCCGGATCCATGGTCGTTTCCCAAAGTTGCTCCGGGTTCATCTCTCCCAAGCCCTTGTAGCGCTGTTTTGACAGACCTCGCTCGACTTCGGCCAACAACCATTCCATGGCCTCTGAGAAGCTTTTCACCGCAAGGGACTTTTCTCCGCGTCGAATGACGGCATCCTTGCCGATAAGGCCGTTAATCAGCTGTGCGGTAGTCCGGATCTGCTGGTAGTCGCCGGAAAGAAGGAATTCCTCATCGATCATGCCGGTCCTGAGGTTGCCATGAAGTATTTTCTCCACGCTCAATTGCCAGCGCTCCAGCTTGTCGTTGAAATTAGCACCTACCTTGATGTCGGGCGACAGGTGGGCAGACAGGCGAGTAGCGGATGCCTGTGCAGCGTTTTCGTCGATAATGTCGATGGGAATATTGTGGGCAAGCAGGGCATGCAAGACCTCGCCGTCGATAAAGCTTCCAAGTCGAAGAATGACCGCTTCCGATAGCAAATAGGATCGCGCCAATTCAGCCAGCGTTTCTCCTCCCAGGGTTTCCACACCTTCCCCCGGAATCAATTCCGCGTTCTCCAGCGCCAGCTTGAGCAGGTGCTGATTCAGTTCAAATTCGTCCTTGATGTAGCGTTCGCTCTTGCCGTGCTTGATCTTGTAGAGTGGGGGCTGTGCAATGTATATGTGGCCACGCTCGACCAGCTCTGGCATCTGCCTGTAGAAAAAGGTTAGCAACAAGGTTCGAATGTGGGCGCCGTCCACATCTGCGTCTGTCATGATGATGATGCGGTGGTAGCGGAGCTTTTCCGGCTTGTAGTCTTCGCCCTTGCCGATGCCGGTACCGAGCGCGGTGATCAGCGTGGCGATTTCTTGCGAGGAGAGCAGTTTGTCGAATCGCGCCTTCTCGACGTTGAGGATCTTGCCCTTGAGCGGCAGGATGGCTTGGAATTTCCGATCGCGTCCCTGCTTGGCGGAGCCGCCGGCAGAATCTCCTTCAACCAGGTACAGCTCACACAGGGTGGGATCCTTCTCCTGGCAGTCCGCCAGCTTACCTGGCAGTCCGATACCGTCGAGTATGCCCTTGCGGCGGGTCATCTCGCGCGCCTTGCGCGCCGCTTCTCTAGCGCGAGCAGCATCGATAATCTTGCCCGTGATAATTTTTGCGTCGGCCGGTTTTTCCAGCAGGTACTCGGATAGCTTTTGGCCGACAACCTCCTCGACCACAGGACGCACCTCGGAGGAAACTAGTTTTTCCTTTGTTTGGGATGAAAATTTCGGCTCCGGCACCTTGATCGAAAGCACGCAGGCGAGTCCTTCTCGCATGTCGTCGCCGGTAGTCTCCACCTTGGCCTTTTTCGCCAGTTCGTTGTCTTCGATGTACTTATTGATAACGCGTGTCATCGCCGCGCGGAGACCGGTCAGATGGGTACCACCATCCTTCTGTGGAATATTATTGGTAAAGCAGAACACCTGTTCCTGGTAGGAGTCGTTCCATTGCATGGAAACCTCCACCGTAATGCCGTCCTTCTGACCAACGGCACTGAAAATACTGCCGTGCAAAACAGATTTGCTGCGGTTGATATATTCAACAAAGCCCTTCACGCCGCCGGAGTAGGCAAAGTTCTCCTCTTTTCCGCTCCGCTGGTCAATCAGGCGGATCTTCACGCCATTGTTGAGAAAGGAAAGTTCGCGCAGTCGCTTTGCCAGAATATCGTAGTGGTAATCGATGTTGCCAAACGTCACGACCGAGGCCAGAAAATGTACTTCTGTGCCGCGCTTCTCCGTACTACCTACAATCTTGATCGGTTCGACTGCAACGCCATCGCGAAACTCCAACATATGCTTCATTCCATCCCGGCGGATTGTCAGTCTCAACCATTCCGACAAAGCATTGACTACCGACACACCGACGCCATGCAGGCCTCCAGAGACTTTGTAGGAGTTCGAATCAAACTTGCCACCAGCATGTAGTTCCGTCATGACAATTTCTGCAGCGGAACGGTTTTCCTCGTCATCTTCCTTTAGGTCGGTTGGAATGCCGCGTCCATTATCGGAAACAGAAATGGAGTTGTCAGGATGGATGATTACCACGATATCATCACAATAGCCTGCTAGTGCTTCATCGATGGCGTTATCTAATACTTCGAATACCATGTGGTGCAGGCCGGTTCCATCGGATGTATCGCCGATGTACATGCCAGGCCGTTTTCTGACGGCTTCCAAGCCTTTAAGGATCTTGATGCTGGATGAATCGTAGCTGCCGTTGCTGTCCTGGCTAATCTCTGCCATCAATTACGTACTCCAAAGGGAAATCAGATTCGCATCGGCATTACGACATACTTGAAACTGTCATTGCCGGGTAGTGTAATAAGTGCGCTTGAGTTGGCATCCGCCAAACGGATTTCCACCTCTTCGTTGGAAACGTTATTAAGGACGTCAAGCAAGTAAGTGACATTGAAGCCGATGTCCAGCGCTTCTGCTTCATAGGTTATTTCAAGTTCTTCTTGAGCTTCTTCCTGGTCGGCATTGTTGCTGATTATTTTTAAGCTTCCTGATGCTAAAACGATTCTGACACCGCGAAATTTTTCGTTGGTCAATATGGCTGCGCGATGTAGAGACTGCAGGAAAGTGGTTCTCGAAATCGTGATGACTTTGCCATGACTCTGTGGAATAACGCGTTCATAATCCGGGAACTTGCCATCAATTAATTTCGACACCAACTCAATCGCGCCAAAGCGAAATAGTGCCTGGTTGGTCGAAAGGCTGATATTCAGGACGTCATCATTATCCGACAGTAGCCTGGAAAGCTCTTGGATGGCCTTGCGCGGTAGAATTACCTCCGTACGAGGATGGGAATCCTGCAATTTTTCGCTGGCATAAGCCAATCGATGACCATCCGTTGCCACCACGCGAATTTCATTTCCAACCACGACTAAAAGAAGTCCGTTTAGGTAATACCGAATATCCTGTTGGGCCATAGCGTATTGCACCAGCCCAATCAATCGTTTGAACTGCTTTTGAGTTAGTTGCAGTCGTGCTTGCTCACCATCAATCTGGGCCATGCGTGGGTAATCTTCGCATGGTAGCGTTTGCAGATTGAATCGGCTTTTTCCTGCTCGTACTTGCATCCGCTTGTCCATCAGTTCCAGGCTGACTTCGGCGCTTTCCGGAAGAGAACGCAGGATATCTTGGAGTTTTCTCGCCCCCACGGTCACCGCAGTTTTTTCCGTACCCTCTTTTTCTCCAGTCTGTGTCCGTATCTGAATTTCAATATCGGTCGCCAGCATTGTCAGCTGATCACCGCTCTTTTCAATCAGGACATTCGAAAGGATAGGCAAGGTGTGACGCTTTTCGACAATGCCACAAACAGATTGAAGTGGCGTCAGAATGTTGTCACGATGAGTTCTAATAAGGAGCATATATAAATCTCCAACTAGTAATTAGTACACAGTCAATTTCAGTGGATAACATTAAAAGTAATAATTGAAACAATACTTTGATTAGTTGATAAGGGTATGGATAAAGTGATTAATTGCATGTGGGTGAATTGTTGAGAAAAAAAGCCCACTGTCTGTTTTTTTCAGTTATCCACAAATCATCATCGGGTTATTCAATCAGCCTTTTAGAACCTGTGTGAGTACTAACAAGTCATGATTAATCAATGTGTCCTTCAAGCGAAGGTCGGAAATGGTACGACAGGCATGCAGAACCGTAGTGTGGTCGCGACCGCCGAAAGCTTCGCCGATCGCGGGCAGACTTGCCGGCGTCAGCTCCTTAGCGAGCCACATGGCAACTTGGCGAGGACGGGCCACGATGCGTGTTCGCTTCTTTGAATACATGTCGGAAACCTTGATTTTGTAGTATTCGGCTACGGTTTTCTGAATCGATTCGAAGGTAATTTGGCGGTTGTGAGCACCCAGCAGGTCCTTGAGGGCTTCTTTGGCAACTTCTAGATTGATTTCTCGGCCATGGAAGCGGGCGAACGCGAGAACTTTCTTGAGTGCACCTTCCAGTTCCCGAACATTGGAACGTAAATTTTTGGCAATCAGGAATGCGACGTCTTCATTAACCTCGATACGTTCAGCTTCTGCCTTCTTTTTAAGGATGGCTACGCGCATTTCCAGTTCAGGCGGCTCGATGGCGACAGTCAATCCCCAATCGAATCTCGAAATCAAACGGTCCTCAAGCCCAGTGATGTCCTTCGGATATGTGTCGCAAGTGATGACAATTTGTTTTTTGGCCTCTATCAGTGCATTGAAGGCGTAGAAAAATTCCTCCTGGGTGCGATTCTTGTTGTTGAAGAACTGAATGTCGTCTATCAGCAACAAATCCAGCGAGCGGTAATAGCGCTTGAATACGTCAAAGGATTTCTGCTGATAGGCGCGTACGACGTCGGCATAGTAATCTTCGGCATGAACATAGCGGATGACCTTGTCTGGATTCTGTCGATAGACTTCATTCCCCAGCGCGTGGATCAGGTGGGTTTTTCCGAGGCCAACACCGCCATAAACAAAAAGCGGGTTGTAGGAAATGCCTGGATTCAGTGCAACTTGATAGGCGGCCGCTCGAGCCAGGTCGTTGGCACGGCCGGTGACTAGGGTATCGAAGGTAAACGTCGGGTTGAGGCGGGTTTTGTCGTAGGCTGCATCGAGACTGGGTCTGGTTTGGGCGGCAATGGGAGCGGGTGTTGCATCCAGTGTGGCTTGCGTGCTCGTTGCTACCGGTGACATGACATCTAAATGCGCTATTTCCGAATTTTCGGATAGGTTGATGGATACCTGTACGGGTTCCGCAAAGAATTGTTTGGCAAGATCCTCGAAGCGGCGCAAATAGCGTTCGCGCACCCATTGCAGGACAAACCGATTGGGGGCTATGAGTTTCAGGCTTGGGTTGGAGTCACTACCATCCTCAAGGCGCAGGGCCTTAATCCAGGTATTGAATTGTTGGGGTGGGAGTTCCTGCTCGAGTTGCCGGAGACAGGATGACCAAAATGCATTCATTCTTAAAGATCCGCCACCACGCTAAATGCCTGGTGAACCCGATAAACGTGATATTAATATAACCTATTGAATATTATTATAATTATCATATAATGACGCAATCCCAAACAGGGCTGGCCATGTGCTTCCATTGCGAATTCTAGCGCCATTCCGCGGGAGTTATCCACAGGCTGGTAAAAAAAATGGGCTTGACAAATCAATGATGAAGAGATGTAATCACGCGTTTCTCTTCTTGCACAAACGGTAGCCATGAAACGCACTTACCAACCTTCCGTAATCCGGCGCAAACGCACCCATGGATTCCTTGTTCGCATGCGTACGCGTGGCGGACGTGCTGTCATTCGCGCGCGACGCGCAAGAGGGCGGGCGCGTCTCGGCGTTTAATGTGACGGTGGATGTCCCAAAGGGACCTCCTCCGGTCGTCGATCTAAGCTTCCGCGACGAGCACCGATTATGTAAAACGGATGAGTTTTCATCCGTTTTTGCTTTTCGTAGGACCCTCCGCGGCAAGTATTTCGATGTGCTCTACCGACCCAATTCGTCAGGGACGGCCAGACTCGGTGTGGTCATCGCAAAAAAACTTGTTCGCTCGGCTGTGGGCCGCAATTTGATTAAGCGCATTGTGCGTGAATCCTTTCGCCTGCTCCGCACGAATTTGCCCCATCGCGACCTGGTGGTGCGCGTCACGACGCATATGGCTTCACCGGACAAATGCGCCTTGCGTGGAGAAATTGACGCGTTGTTTGACCGTTTAGCCCTATGAATAAGCTGCTTGTTCTGCTCGTGCGCACCTACCAGCTGGCGATCAGCCCTCTGACGGGCAGGAATTGCCGGTTTCATCCGACCTGTTCCGAATATACTATTGAAGCGCTTGAAAAACATGGCGGCTTCAAAGGTTCCTGGATTGCCGCTAAACGCATTACGCGTTGCCATCCTTGGCATCCGGGCGGGTA
Source organism: Betaproteobacteria bacterium (assembly GCA_016703785.1). Taxonomy (GTDB): domain Bacteria; phylum Pseudomonadota; class Gammaproteobacteria; order Burkholderiales; family Rhodocyclaceae; genus Desulfobacillus. Next base: position 93,754 of record JADJBM010000032.1, on the reverse strand, counting down.
CGACCCCGTTCCCTGAACTCCCTGAATTAGAGATCCAATAGATGGACAATCAACGCCTTATCCTGCTGCTGGTGTTCTTTTTTTCCATATTCATGCTGTGGGATGGCTGGCAGCGGCATAACCAGCCCGTATCGGCCGTCGCTAAGAATCAACCGTCACAGCAGGCAACACCTTCGGTTTCGGGCGCCTCCCCGACGCCGACTACCACATTGTCGTCGGCGTCCCAAGCATCCGCGTCGTCTGTCCCGACGCATTCCCAGAGCCTAGTTTCTGCGCTGGGTGTCAAGGCCACGGTAAAAACAGATCTTTATCAGGCCGAGATTTCTTCGGTGGGCGGCGACTTGGTTCGACTCGAACTTACTCGGCACATGTCAACGGAGGACAAAGCCAAGAATTTTGTCCTGATGGAGGTTTCAAGGGATTTGACCTATGTGGCGCAGACCGGCTTGATCGGTGAAGGTTTGCCCAACCACAAGACCGAATTTGGTTTGGAGCCGGGCATCCGCGAACTGAAACCGGGTTCCGACACGCTTGAGCTCAGGCTGATCGCACCCGGAGTGAATGGGCTGGAAGTGACCAAGATTTACACCTTTCATCGCGGCAGTTACCAGATCGACGTCGGATATGAAATCGTCAATCAACGGCAAGCGCCTTTTGCCACGCATGCGTATTTTCAGTTGACCCGAGATGGCAAGGTGCCGGAAGCCAGCATGACCAACATCGCAACATTCACCGGACCAGCGATCTACACGGACGCCGGCAAGTTCCAGAAAGTGAATTTTACCGATATAGACAGTGGCAAGGCCAAGTACGTGCAGATGGCCAAAGACGGCTGGCTGGCCATGGTGCAGCATTATTTTGTCGCCGGCTGGACGCCCAAGGGCCATGACGAGCGGGAGTTTTTCATGCGCAAGGTCGCGGACAATCTTTTCTCCGCTGGCATCATCTTGCCGGTCGCCGCAGTCCCGCCGGGCCAGACGGCCCATATCGGCGTGCCGCTATACGCCGGTCCTCAGGAGCAGGCGAAGCTTGAAAAAATTGCCCCCGGCTTCGACTTGGTGGTGGATTATGGCTGGCTGACGGTGATAGCGGCACCGATCTATTGGCTACTGGAGTTGATCCATCGTTTCGTCGGCAATTGGGGCTGGGCGATCATATTCCTGACCGTCTTGATCAAGGGCGCCTTTTATCCGTTGTCCGCCGCCAGTTACAAGTCGATGGCCAAGATGAAGCTCGTAACGCCGAAGATGATGAAGATCAAAGAGCAGTTCTCTGCGGATCGGAACCGCATGAATCAGGAAATGATGGAGCTCTATCGCAAGGAAAAGATCAATCCCCTTGGTGGATGCTTGCCCATCCTGGTTCAGATACCCGTCTTTATTGCCCTCTATTGGGTGTTGCTGGGCAGTGTCGAGATGCGCAATGCACCCTGGATACTGTGGATCCACGATCTCTCGGTAAAGGATCCGTATTTTGTGCTGCCGATCATCATGGGCGCGACAATGCTGATCCAGATGAAGCTGAATCCGACGCCGCCCGACCCGATACAGGCTAAGGTCATGATGGCGATGCCGATCGTTTTCACCTTCATGTTCCTCTGGTTTCCCTCTGGTCTGGTGCTTTACTGGACGGTCAACAATGTCCTGTCGGTAGCCCAGCAGTGGCAGATTACACGCATGATCGAGGGTGGCAGGAAAAAGGCCAGTTGATCAGATTGTTGCCATTGCCACCGCGCAGGGTCTCGGTGGCATCGGTGTCGTGCGCCTGTCCGGACCGGATCTCGGTTCGATTGCATTAAGACTGACCGGCAATCTCCCGCAACCCCGCACTGCTACCCGAGCACGGTTTCTTGATGAGACCGGAGTCGAGATCGACGAAGGCATCGTTCTCTATTTCGCCGCGCCCCGCTCCTATACCGGGGAGGATGTGCTTGAGCTTCAGGGTCATGGTGGCCCCGTGGTGCTTCAGCTGGTTTTACAGCGTTGCCTAGAGCTGGGTGCCCGGCTGGCTGAGCCGGGTGAGTTCACCCATCGCGCTTACCTCAACGGCAAGATCGACTTGGCTCAGGCCGAGGCGGTGGCCGATCTGATTGAGGCGACCACCGCTGCTGCTGCCCGCTCCGCCGTGAAGTCCTTATCGGGTGAGTTTTCCCGTAGGGTGAATGACTTGGTCGAGAGGCTGATTGCATTGCGCATGCTTCTCGAGTCAACGCTGGATTTTCCGGAGGAGGAGGTCGACTTCCTGCGCCAGGCGGATGTTTCTGGTCAGGTAAGCGCGCTTATCAACGATATCGGCCTGCTACAGCACCGGGCACGACAGGGCAGTCTGCTACGAAATGGCCTACATATCGTCCTGGCGGGTCAACCCAATGTCGGCAAGTCAAGCCTGCTCAATAGGCTAGCTGGTGAAGAGCGAGCGATTGTTACCGCCGTTCCAGGCACGACGCGGGATGCCTTGCGCGAAACCATTCAGGTTGGCGGCATTCCTTTGCATATCGTGGATACGGCTGGACTGCGCGAATCCGAGGATGAAGTCGAGCGACTTGGCGTAGCACGCAGCTGGAAGGAAATCCAACGAGCCGACGTGATTCTGCATCTTTTGGATGCGCGAACCGGGGCGACCCAGGCAGACGACGATATTTCAGACCGCTTGCCCGCAGGGGTGGAGCAAATTGCAGTATTCAACAAAAGCGATTTGACCAGCCAGGCAGGGCGCCGCGAGGAACGCAATGGCCGTGTCACCCTCTGGATTTCTGCCAAGACCGGGGAGGGCATGGACGCGCTTGAGCGTGAATTGATGCGCGTTGCCGGCTGGCAAACGGCCGCGGAGGATGTTTTTCTTGCCAGGGAACGCCATCTCATGGCACTGGAAAAAGCCTTGGCGCATCTGCGGACGGCCCAGGCCCAGCAAAATGCGCTTGAGCTGCTTGCGGAGGAGTTGCGTTTGACTCAAGAGTCGCTGGGAACCATCACCGGCGAATTTACTCCCGACGACTTGCTCGGGAAGATTTTTTCCAGTTTCTGCATCGGTAAATAAGGCCTATGCAAGCGGATTGTTCCACGTGGAACCGACCAACCTAATTCTATTGTGCGTCGTCGCATTTGCCGCCGGCCTGATTGATGCGGTGGTGGGTGGGGGTGGGTTGATCCAGATTCCAGCCTTGTTCAGCGTGTTGCCGCAGGCACAACCGGCCACCCTGTTCGGCACCAACAAACTGGCCAGTATTTTTGGTACTGCCAGTGCTGCCTTGCGTTATGCCCGGCGCATCGATGTCCCCTGGCGAGCGGCCTTGCCGGCGGCCCTATCAGCTTTCATCCTGTCCTATTTTGGCGCCATGACGGTAGCGCTAATGCCCAAGGAGTGGTTGCGCCCTCTAGTCCTCGTGCTGTTGATCGTTGTCACTGCCTACACGTATGCAAGAAAAAACTTGGGAACCATGGATCAATATCGTGTATTCGGCAGGAAAGACATGCTGTGGGCGGCTTTTTTAGGGGGTGCGATCGGGTTTTATGATGGTTTCTTTGGCCCGGGCACGGGAAGTTTTCTGATATTCATGTTTGTTCGTTTTTTCGGCCTGGACTTCCTGCGGGCTTCCGCCTCGGCCAAGATCGTCAATGCCGCCACCAATTTAGCGGCATTGACGTTTTTCGGAGCGAACACTCATGTTTTGCTTATCACCGGCTTAGCCATGGCGGTTTTCAACATTGGTGGATCCTTGATTGGATCGCAACTGGCGATCCGGCATGGGGCGGGATTCGTGAGGCGCGTTTTTCTGGGAGTGGCGAGCTTATTAATCCTTAAGTTTGGTTGGGATACATTTATTCCGTGACCATAAATAAATGATTCATCTATAGCCAGAATCAAATAAAGTCTTGTATCATGGCAATATCGTGCCAATAGCTTGAACAATAAAGGATATTACCGGCTTGTGGTGTTTAGGCGCTGAAACCTGACATAAAAGGAGGAATCAATGAAGATCAAGACAATTGTTGCAGCACTGTTGTCGGCCGGTGTGGCCACTCTTGCTTTTGCCGATATCAATGTAGGCGTGCTGGTGTCCGCGACCGGCCCGGCCGCTTCGCTGGGCATTCCCGAAAAGAATACCTTTGCCCTGATGCCGACGACCATCGCCGGCGAGAAGGTCAAGTACATCGTTCTCGACGATGCTTCTGACACCACGACGGCCGTCAAGAACACCCGCAAGCTGCTCACCGAAGACAAGGTGGACGTCATCATCGGCTCGACCATCACGCCGAACTCCCTGGCGATGGTCGACATAGTTGCAGAGGCGGAGACGCCGATGATCTCGATGGCCGCTTCGGCACGCATCGTCGAGCCTGTTGACGCCAAGCGTCGCTGGGTCTTCAAGACGCCGCAGAACGATGTGCAGATGTCTACCGCCATTACCGAGCACATGAGCAACAGCGGTGTGAAGACGGTGGCTTTCATCGGTTTTGCCGATGCCTATGGCGAAGGCTGGTGGCAGGAATTCAGCAAGATCGCCGAAGTGCGCAAATTGAAGATGGTGGCCAGCGAGCGCTTTAATCGCGCCGACACGTCGGTGACCGGGCAGGTGCTCAAGCTCATGTCGACCAATCCGGATGCGATTCTCATTGCCGGTTCCGGTACCCCGGCAGCACTGCCGCAGAAGGCACTGAAGGAGAAGGGCTATAAGGGCAGGATCTACCAGACGCATGGTGTCGCCAACAACGACTTCCTGCGCGTCTGCGGCAGGGATTGCGAAGGCACTTTCCTGCCCGCCGGCCCGGTGCTGGTGGCGGCTCAACTGCCGGATACCAATCCAGTCAAGAAGACAGCGCTGAATTACATCGCCAAGTACGAGAAGGCGCATGGCCCGGGCAGCGTATCCACTTTCGGCGCACACGCCTGGGATGCTGGTCTGCTCCTGGCGAACGCCATCCCTGTAGCACTTAAGAAAGGCAAGCCGGGCAGCAAGGAGTTTCGCCTTGGTCTGCGTGATGCGCTGGAAGCCACCAACAATCTGTACGCCGCACATGGCGTCTACAGCATGACGGCGACAGACCACCTCGGCCTTGATCAGCGCTCACGCGTGATGGTGAAGATCGAGGGTGGCAAGTGGGTGGTGCAAAAGTAAGAACGGCAGGTTAGTTTGTCACCCTATAATGGGTGGCAACCGGCAGAAGAGGCTGCCGGTCATTGCATTAATCGGGAGAGGGTGCCGCGCGAGACGGTGACGTACAATCACCCTCTTGCGCGGCACCTTTTTTTCATGAAACAAGACTAAAACAAATAATAAATGGACTTACAAATTGCCTTGTTGCTTGGCCAGGACGGCATTGTCAATGGTGCGATCTATGCGTTGCTGGCGCTGGCTTTGGTACTGGTGTTCACGGTTACCCGGGTCATTTTCATTCCCCAGGGCGAGTTTGTAGCATACGGTGCGCTGACGCTGGCGGCCTTCCAGGCCGGCAAGACGCCTGGCACTCTCTGGCTGATGTTGGGCGCGGGCGTGCTGGTGGCGCTCATTGATACCTTCAAGGCGGTGCGCTCTGGCAGTCTGGTGCGGCTGAAGCGTATTGTGCTGTGGGACCTGGTCCTGCCGGGCGCGGTGGCTGGCCTGGTGCTTTGGCTGGAGCCGGGGCGGCTGCCGCTGGCAGCGCAGGTTGTATTGGCCCTGGCCATTGTCGTGCCGCTTGGCCCGATGATCTATCGACTGGCCTATCAACCGCTGGCGGGCGCCTCGGTGCTGGTGCTGCTCATCGTGTCGGTGGCCGTGCATTGGGCACTGGTCGGCCTGGGGCTGCTGTTCTTCGGTGCCGAGGGCTCACGCACCACGCCCTTTAGCGATGCGCAGTTCAATCTGGGTATGCTGACAATAAACGGCCAGACGCTGTGGGTGCTGGGTGCCAGTGCTGCGCTGATCGTTGCGCTCTACCTGTTCTTCGGCCGCTCCCTCTACGGCAAGGCACTGCGCGCCACCGCCATCAACCGGGTCGGTGCGCGCCTGATGGGCATTTCCACCACGATGGCGGGCAAGCTGACCTTCACGCTGGCTGCAATGATCGGTGCGCTCTCCGGCATCCTGGTCGCGCCGATCACCACCGTCTACTATGACACCGGCTTTCTGGTCGGCCTGAAGGGCTTCGTTGCCGCGATCATCGCCGGCCTGGTCAGCTATCCCTTGGCCGCCGCGGGCGCCATTCTGGTCGGTCTGCTCGAAGCCTTCTCCTCCTTCTGGGCCAGCGCCTTCAAGGAAGTCATCGTGTTCACCCTCATTATTCCGGTGCTCATCTGGCGCTCGCTTACCTCCCACCATGTGGAGGAAGAAGAATGAGGGCGCGCCTGCCGCTCATTGCATTTCTGGCCTTGCTGGCACTCGCTCCACCGCTGCTGCCCGAGTTTCACGTCACGCTGCTCAACTACATCGGACTGTATTCGATCGTCGCGCTGGGCCTGGTGTTGCTCACGGGTGTGGGCGGGCTCACCTCATTCGGCCAGGCAGCCTTTGTCGGTCTTGGCGCCTACACGACGGCCTATCTGACCACCGCGCACGCCGTGTCGCCGTGGCTGACTTTGCTGGCGGGGCTCGCCGTCACGGCCACCGTGGCCCTGGTGCTCGGCCTCCTCACGCTACGCCTGTCCGGCCACTATCTCCCGCTGGGGACGATCGCCTGGGGCATCAGCCTGTATTTTCTGTTTGGCAACCTGGCCTTCCTCGGCGGACACACCGGGCTGACCGGGATTCCCGTCGTCGAGCTGTTCGGCCTGGCGCTGGACAGCGGCCGCGCGTTCTACTACCTCATCTGGGTCGTCCTGCTCGGTGCCGTGTTGGCGACGCAGAACCTGCTCGATTCGCGCGAAGGGCGCGCCATCCGTGCACTCAAGGGCGGCGGCCTGATGGCCGAGAGCATGGGCGTCGATACCGCCCGCACCAAGACCGTCATCTTCCTCATCGCCGCACTGTACGCGTGCCTCTCGGGCTGGCTCTACGCGCACCTGCAGCGTTTCGTGAACCCGACGCCGTTCGGACTGCACATCGGCATCGAGTATCTCTTCATGGCGGTGGTGGGCGGCGCGGCCCACGTCTGGGGTGCACTGGTCGGTGCCGGCCTCATCACGGTGCTCAAGCAGTGGCTGCAGGACCTGCTACCGAAGATCTTTGGCCAGAGCGGCAATTTCGAGGTGATCTTCTTCGGGGTCCTGCTGGTCATCGTGCTGCAGCGCGCCCGCGAGGGCATCTGGCCGTGGCTGGTCCGCCTGGTGCCGGTGAAGATCGGTCAGCGCACCCTCGCCGAGGCAGAGCCGCTGCCGTGCCGACCACTTCCGGCGGTCGGCACGGTGCTGCTGGAAGTGAAGGACGCCCGCAAGACATTCGGTGGCCTGGTTGCCAACAACGACATGAACCTGACCGTCAAGGCTGGTGAAGTGATGGCCCTGATCGGCCCCAACGGCGCCGGCAAGAGCACCATGTTCAACTGCATCTCCGGCGTCGATCCGGTGACCTCGGGCGAGATCCGCTTTCTGGGCGAGCGCACCGACAGGCTGGCCGCACGCGAGAACGCGCGGCGCGGCATGGGCCGCACCTTTCAGCACGTGCGCCTGCTGCCGACCATGAGCGTGCTGGAGAATGTCGCCATCGGCGCTCATTTGCGCGGATCTAAGGGCGTGCTATCGGCGGCCCTGCATCTGGAGCGCGTCGAAGAGGCACGCCTGCTGGCGGAGGCGAAGCGCCAGCTCGATCGCGTCGGCCTGGGCGAGCATCTGTTCGACGAGGCCGGCAGCCTGCCCCTGGGGCAGCAACGCGTGCTGGAGATCGCGCGCGCGCTGGCCGCCGACCCCTGCCTGCTGCTGCTCGACGAGCCTGCGGCCGGCTTGCGTTATCTGGAGAAGCAGGCGCTGGCCGAGTTGCTGCGCCGCCTGCGCGCCCAGGGCATGGGTATCCTGCTGGTCGAGCACGACATGGATTTCGTCATGGGCCTGGCCGACCGCGTCGTGGTGATGGAGTTCGGCGAGAAGATCGCCGAGGGCCTGCCCGAGGAAGTGCAGCAGGACCCGGTGGTGCTGGAAGCCTACCTGGGAGGGGTGGAGTAATGACGACCCCCATTCTGGAAATCAACGAACTTTGCGTCTCCTACGGCAAGGTCGAGGCGCTGCACCACATCAATCTCAAGGTCGAGGCGGGACAGATCGTCACGGTGATCGGTCCCAACGGCGCCGGCAAGACCACCTTGTTGGGCGCCATCATGGGCCTGCTGCCTTCGAAGGGGGATATCGTGTTCCAAGGCGAAGTGCAGAACGACATCGAGGTCGAGCACCTTGTTGCCATGGGCATGACGCTGGTGCCGGAGAAGCGCGAGCTCTTCGGCGAGATGAGCGTGGAGGACAACCTCCTGCTCGGCGCCTTCCAGCGTTACCGCCACGGCGAGCGCGACGAGGGCAAGACCATGGACCAGGTCTTCGCTACCTTCCCGCGCCTGAAGGAGCGTCGCACCCAGCTGGCCGGCACACTCTCCGGCGGCGAGCGGCAGATGCTGGCGGTGGGCCGCGCTCTGATGGCCAAGCCGAAGCTGCTCATGCTCGACGAGCCGAGCCTGGGTCTGGCCCCGCTCATCGTGCGCGAGATCTTCCACATCATCGCCGACCTGAAGAAGACCGGTGTGGCCATCCTCCTCGTCGAGCAGAATGCACGCGCCGCCCTGCAGATCGCCGACACCGGCTACGTGCTGGAGACCGGCAGCGTCGCCCTGGAAGGCGAAAGCCGGGCGCTGGCAGACGATCCGCGCGTTGTTGAAACCTATCTCGGATTGGGTGGGAAGAAGAAGTAAGCTACTGTAATTTAATAATTAAACAGGGAAATGTTTCACGTGAAACATTTACCTGTTTTTTTATGCTGTCCTCGCGTATCATGGCGCCTCTCCGCAGTCATTACAGAGCCATGCTGTTCCCCACGCGTTACGATGTCATCGTCATTGGCGGCGGTCATGCCGGCACCGAGGCAGCGCTCGCCGCGGCCCGGGCGGGCAGTCGCTCGCTGCTGTTGACGCATAACCTTGAAACGCTGGGGGCGATGTCTTGCAATCCCTCCATCGGGGGCATTGGCAAGGGGCACTTGGTCAAGGAAGTCGATGCGCTCGGTGGCGCTATGGCGGCAGCCACCGACGAAGCCGGCATCCAGTTCCGCATCCTCAATTCGAGCAAGGGCCCCGCGGTACGCGCTACGCGCGCCCAAGCCGATCGCGTGCTGTACAAGGCGGCGATCCGCCGCCGGCTGGAGAACCAGCCCAACCTCACGTTGTTCCAGCAGGCTGTCGATGACCTTACCGTGTCCGGCGATCGCGTTACCGGCGTCGTCACCCAGCTTGGTCTGCGCTTCGAGGCGGAGGCGGTGGTGCTGACTGCCGGCACCTTTCTCGCCGGCCTCATTCATGTCGGCCTCGACCATTACCAGGCCGGCCGCATGGGTGATCCCCCGGCGATCAGTCTCGCCGCGCGACTGCGTGAGCTGAAGCTGCCGGCCGGGCGCCTGAAGACCGGCACGCCGCCGCGCCTCGACGGCCGCAGCATCGATTTCTCGGTGATGATCGAGCAGCCGGGCGATGACCCGGCGCCGGTATTCTCTTACCTCGGCGACGCCGCCCAGCACCCACGGCAGCTGCCCTGCTGGATCACCCATACCACCCAGCGCACGCACGACATCATCCGCGGCGGGCTGGACCGTTCCCCAATGTTTACGGGCGTAATCGAGGGAGTGGGCCCTCGCTATTGCCCCTCCATCGAGGACAAGATCCACCGCTTTGCCGACAAGTCCAGCCACCAGATCTTCCTCGAGCCGGAAGGCCTGACGACGCACGAGATCTACCCCAACGGCATTTCGACCAGCCTGCCTTTCGATGTGCAGCTAGCCCTGGTGCAATCCATCCCGGGGCTGGAAAACGCCCACATCCTGCGGCCTGGCTACGCCATCGAATACGACTACTTCGATCCACGTGGCCTGACTTCCTCGCTGCAAACTAAAGCGATCCGCGGCCTGTTTTTCGCCGGACAGATCAACGGCACGACGGGCTACGAAGAAGCCGCCGCGCAGGGTTTGCTCGCCGGTCTGAACGCCGCGCTGCTCGCCAAGGGCGAGACGCCCTGGTGCCCGCGTCGCGACGAGGCCTATCTCGGTGTGCTGGCTGACGACCTCATCACGCGCGGCGTTTCCGAGCCCTACCGCATGTTTACCAGCCGTGCCGAATACCGTCTCAGTCTGCGCGAGGACAACGCCGATCTGCGCCTCACCGAAGCCGGACGCCGACTGGGCATTGTTGACGACGTCCGCTGGGAAGCCTTCAGCCGAAAGCGCGAGGCTATTGTGCGCGAGCAGGAGCGCCTGAAATCCACTTGGGTGAATCCGAAGATCGTGGATGCCGCCAACGCAGAGCGCGTGCTCGGCAAGCCGCTCGAGCATGAATACAGTCTCGCTGAATTGCTGCGCCGGCCCGATGTGAGTTACGCCAGTCTGATGACGCTGCCAGGTGCGGGCGCACCGATCGGCGATTTGCAGGCCATCGAACAACTGGAAATCCAGTCGAAGTATCAAGGCTACATTGACCGCCAGGCCGATGAGATCGCCAAGAGCCGCGATCAGGAAGACACGACACTGCCACTGGACCTCGATTACGGCTCGGTACGCGGCTTGTCGATCGAGGTGCAGCAAAAGCTCAACCAGCACAAGCCGGAAACCCTCGGCCAGGCCTCGCGCATCCAGGGCATTACGCCGGCCGCCATCTCCCTGTTGCTGGTGCACCTGAAGCGGCGCGGATCATTGGGGCGGGAATCCCGCAAGCGCGCATGACGCCGGAGGAACAACTGTCGCGCGGATTGGCCGCGCTGGGTGTGGATTTGCCGCCGCCGCCGCAAAAGCAGCTTCTGGCTTATGCAGCGCTGCTCGGCAAGTGGAACAAGGTCTACAACCTCACTGCGTTACGCGACGAGGCGCAAGTGATCAGCCACCACCTGCTGGATTCGCTGGCCGTGCTGCCGCACCTCGGCACGGTACGTCGGCTGGCCGACATCGGCAGCGGGGGCGGCTTGCCGGGCATTCCGCTGGCCATCGCGCGGCCGGAACTGCTGGTGGCGCTGGTGGAGAGCAACCAGAAGAAGTCGGCCTTTGAGCAGCAGGCAAAGATCGAGCTCGGCCTTGGCAACGTGACGGTGCATAGCGAGCGTGCCGAGGCCTGGATGCCTGAAGAGAAATACGATGTGGTGGTTTCCCGCGCGTTTTCCGATCTGGCCGAGTTCGTCAAGTTATCGGGGCATCTGCTTGGAGAGGGCGGTGTGCTGCTTGCCATGAAGGGGGTGCACCCCTACGAGGAAATCGCCCAGTTGCCGGCCGGCTGGCGCGTGGCGGAGGTCATTCCGCTGCAGGTGCCGGGAGTGGAGGGCGCGCGCCACCTGGTGCGCGTGGTACGCGAATAACAGGATAAAAAGAATGGCTCATATATTTGCAGTTGCCAACCAGAAGGGAGGGGTCGGCAAGACCACTACCACCGTGAATCTCGCGGCGGCGCTCGCCGCCCAGGGCCAGCGCGTGCTGCTGGTGGACCTCGATCCGCAGGGCAACGCCACCATGGGCAGCGGAGTGGACAAGCGCGCACTGAAAAAATCGGTCTATCAAGTCCTGCTTGGCTTGGCCTCGCTCGCCGAAGCGCGCCAGGCCTCCGAGGCGGGCAAGTTCGACACGCTGCCGGCCAACCGCGACCTCGCTGGCGCCGAAGTGGAGATGGTCGACCTCGACAACCGCGAGACGCGCCTCAAGCAGGCTCTCGCGCTGCACGATGCGGACTACGATTTCGTCCTCATCGACTGCCCGCCTTCGCTCAGCCTGCTGACGCTGAACGGCCTGTGCGCCGCCAACGGCGTCATCATTCCGATGCAGTGTGAGTACTACGCGCTGGAAGGCCTATCCGACCTGGTGAACACCATCAAGAAGGTGCACGCCAACCTCAACCCCGACCTCAAGATCATCGGCCTGCTGCGCGTCATGTTCGACCCGCGCAGCACGCTGTCCAACCAGGTCAGCGCCCAGCTCGAGCAGCACTTCGGCGACAAGGTGTTCAAATCCATCGTGCCGCGCAACGTGCGCCTGGCCGAAGCGCCGAGCTACGGCCTGCCCGGCGTGATCTTCGACCGTGCCGCGAAAGGCGCGCAGGCCTACCTGGCCTTCGCCGCCGAGATGATCGAGCGCGCCAGGACGTTCTAGGGAGAAACAATATGGCAGCCAAACACAAAGGCCTCGGCCGCGGGCTCGATGCCCTGCTCGCCGGCAACAGCAGCGAACCGCAGCGACAGGACACCCTGCGCGTCGACTACCTCCAGCCCGGCAAGTACCAGCCGCGCACGCACATGGACCAGGAGTCGCTCAACGAGCTGGCTGCCTCCATCAAGGCGCAGGGTGTCATGCAGCCGATTCTGGTGCGTCCGGTCGATGGCGGCCGCTACGAGATCATCGCCGGCGAGCGGCGCTGGCGCGCCTCGCAGCTCGCTGGCCTGCATGAAGTGCCGGTGCTGGTGCGCGACATTCCCGACGATTCCGCGCTGGCCATGTCGCTCATCGAGAACATCCAGCGCGAGGACCTCAATCCGCTTGAAGAGGCGATGGGCATCCAGCGCCTCATCGACGAATTCGGCATGACCCACCAGTTGGCGGCCGATGCCGTCGGCCGTTCGCGGCCCGCCGCCAGCAACCTGCTGCGCCTGCTGCATCTGGCGAAACCGGTGCAGGACCTGCTCATGGCCGGCGACATCGACATGGGCCACGCCCGCGCCTTGCTGCCGCTGGCCAAGGCCAGCCAGCTGCAGCTCGCCCATCGCATTGCCGCCAAAGGCTATTCGGTGCGCGAGGCCGAGCGCATGGTGCAGCACGAACTCAATCCGCCGAAGAAGAAAGCCGCGGCCAAGACGGAAGACCGCGACGTGGCGCGCCTCGAGGAGGAACTTGCCGACATCCTCGGCGCGCAGGTGAAGATCAAGGTCGGTGCCAAGGGCGCCGGCCAGGTCGCCATCGGCTTCGCCAGCCTCGACCAGCTCGACGGCATTCTCGAAAAACTGCGCTAGGATTTTTTCGGTGGCGTCGGCGAGAAGTAGCTCGCGGCGATCACCAGCAGCGCTACCCCGAGCAGCGACACCGTACGCCCCAGTGTGTTGACGTGGGCGGTGTCCACCAGCATCAGCTTCAGGCCCACCACGCCGAGCAGGCCGAAGCCGGCGAACCATAGCGTGCGCAGGCCGCTGCGCGTGGCGTGGATCATCATGCCAAGGGCGAGCAGAGCCCACAGGATCGACCAGCTTGCCTGCAGCGCCACTGAATCGAACAGCCTGTCCCAGTGGAAGGGCACGCCCAGCCAATGGTGCACGGCACGCGCCGCGCCGGCGCTTGCCCAAGCAAAAGTCAGTCCCCCCAGTACGGTGAAGAGCAGGCCTTTTGCGCGCGTCTGTTCCAGCACCCAGAAGGCCAGCGTCGCCAATACGAACATCTGGCCCAGATCGAGTGGATTGAGCAGGGGAATATACGGCCAACCGCCGGCGCTGCCGGAATAATCGACGTTGAGCACCAGTGTCCACGCCGCCAGCGCCAGCACCACCGGACTCGCGCCGAGGCTGAGATAGGCGCTGCGGTTGTCGGCGGGCGGCCAGATGCCGCGCCGCGTGGCATGGAACGCGGCAGCCAGCAACGCAGCCGGCACGACGCCCCAGCCGAGCATGCGCGCCAGGCGGACGTCCGGCAGCCATTCCTTCATCTGCCAGCTGGCTTCCCAGCCGGCGAGGGCGGCGAGCACGCAGAAACCCAGCGCATGCCGCGCCTTCAGCCAGAAGCGTTCGCCATCCTGCTCGTGGCGTTTGAGCACAATGAAATGGCCGGCATAGGCCAGCAGCCAGCTCGCCCAGGCGGCATCGGCGAAGGGATGGCGTTTCAGATCCAGCACCGCCACGGCGCCGAACGCCAGCATCACCGGCAGCAACAGGGCCGCGCGCCGCAGGATAGTCCAGTCGAGCCGGCGCCCGGCGAATTCGGCCGCAGCCAGCGGCAGCGCGGCGAAGGCCAGCGAGGCGGCAAAGCGCCAGGGGCGCTCGACGAAAGTGTCGATCTCGTGCAGGCCCGTGCCGTACAGCCATAGCGCAGCCCAACACAGCATCAGCGTCGAGAGAAATTGCGGTGCCGCTCTTTCCTCCAGCCGGTTGGCCGCATGACCGCCGATCAGGCCGGCGAGGGCGATGAGCATGCCGCCGACGAAAACGTCGTTGGCCAGCGCTGTCGCGTGTCGCAGTTCATCGATGTGCAGCAGGAAATAGCCGCCGGCGACGAGCTGTAGCAGCAGGCCGGCCAGCGCGATGCGTGTGCGTTCGTGGCGAGCGCCCATCCACGCTGCTGCTGCGCCCTCCAGCGCCCACAAGGCCACCGTGGCGCGGGCGCCGAAGGCGAAGGGCACGGCCAGCGTGAGCAGCGCGGCGCCGACCCAACGCAGGCTTTCCGTCAGCGCCGCGAGTTCGCCCCGCTTGCGGCCGGCGACGATGAAAGCGAGCGCGAGGTAATAGGCACCGGAGAGGACCGCCGACCAGGCCAGACCGTATTCGAAGGCTTCGACCAGCGGCACCTGCAGGAAGCCGCAGACTACCGGCGTGCCGAATACGAGCAGGGCGTCGACGCGGTCCACCGCCGCAGTGCCCGGTGCGGCGCGCAGGGCGAACACCAGCGGGATCAGGCTGTAGATGAGGAATAGTGCGACGAGGAAAGGCTCGGTTGTGGCGAAGTGTTCCGGCCGGTAGAACTTCAGTCCCCAATTCACGCCGATGGCAAAGGTGAGCAGGAAACCTGCCACATTGAGCGAGCGCCACGACTTGAACCAGCTCACGCCGAAGATGAACAGGTTGAGCAATGTGAAATAGGAGAACAGCACGACATGGCTGCCGGTGTCGCTGGAGGCCAGCACCGGCGCGAGGAAGGCGCCGATCAGGCCGAGCACCGCCAGGGAGCGGCCGTCCTGGCGGGCGGCGAGCAGCATGCAGCCGACGCCGAGAACGATGAATGATGCGAATGCCGCGCCGGTGCCGATGAGCGCATAGCGCGTCAGGGCGAAATAGACGACGAGGTAGAGCACGGCCACACCGCCGCCCTGCAGGGCGAAGCCGAACATCTCGTGTCCGGTGCGCTTGCGCCAGCCGACCACGCCCAGCGCCACGCCGAACAGCGCGGCGATGCCGAGGCGCGCTTCGGCGGGCAGCACACCGAATTCAGCGGCGAGCTTGAGCGCCGAGCCGACGCCGAAGATCAGCAGCACGATGCCGACTTTCGCCAGGATGTTGCCGCCGAAAATCAGTTTCGAAAGCCAGCCCGGCTCCTTGGCGGTGGGCGCTTCGACTGTTGTCGATTCGGCGACTGTCTTCTCCGGGAAAGTCAGTCTCTGCGGGACGGCGGGGTCTTTCTCGACGGGCGATTCGCTTGCCTGCGTATCGGTTTGCGCCGCCCCGGCAGACGGTGCCGGGGTCGCCGGGCGTGCCTGCAATTCCTGCAGGCGCTCGTAGAGCCAACGCGTCTTCGCTTCGAGGTCGGCGTAGCGCCTCTCGGATTCGTGTCGTGTCCTGCCCAACCGCCATTCCAGCAGGATGTAGAAAATGATCAGCGCAACGAATAAACCGAACAGGGTTTCCATGGCTCTTCCTATCGATTGTCGCCGCGCAGGCCGGCGACGATCTCTTGCAAGGCTTCCGGCGTGGCCGCCGCCGGCGCCACGGCCGGCGCCACCGCGAGGCTGATCCTCGACGACAGGCCGCGGCGGAAGGGCCGCTTGGTCATCGCCGGTCCGTCCTTGCGCGAGAAGAAGCTGCCCCACAAGCCTTTCAGTGCCATCGGCACCACCGGCACCGGCGTGCGCTCGACGATGCGCGTGATGCCCTTCTTGAACGGATACAGCTCGCCCGTGTCGGTGATGCGGCCCTCGGGGAAGATGCCGACGAGATCGCCGGCCTCGAGCGCCTTTGCCACCTCGTCGTAGGCCTTCTCCAGCAGGGCCGGATCCTCCTTCGCCGGGGCGATGGGGATGGCACGCCCTTCGCGAAAGACGAAGTTCAAAACGGGGATCCTGAAGATCTGGTGGTCCATGACGAAACGGATCGGCCGTGGGCAGGCTGCCATCACCACCAGCGCATCGACGAAGCTGACGTGGTTGCAGACGATCAGCGCCGGGCCTTCCTCGGGGATGTGCTGCAGCCCCTCCTTCTTCAGGCGGTACACCGAGTGGATCAGCAGCCACACGATGAAGCGCATGAGGAACTCCGGCACCAGCCGGTAGATGTAGAGCGCGACGACGGCGTTCATCAACGCCGTGGCCAGCAGCAGCTGCGGGATGGTGAAGCCCGCCGAGAAGAGGCCGATGGCGATGCCTGCCGCGGCGACCATGAACAGCGCATTGAGGATGTTGTTGCCGGCGATGATGCGCGAGCGGTGCGACGGCTCCGAGCGGATCTGGATCAGCGCATACAGCGGCACGATGTAGAAGCCGCCGAAGAGGCCGATGAGGAACAGGTCGGCGAGGATGCGCCAGTGGCCGGCATCCTGCAGGAAGGCGGCCAGCGCCATCGGCGCGTGCTGGATGTGCGCGGACAGCGCGAAATAGAGGTCGACGCCGAACAGCGTCATGCCGATCGAGCCGAAGGGCACCAGGCCGATCTCCACCTTGTGGCCGGAGAGGCGCTCGCACAGGAGCGAGCCGACGCCGATGCCGATCGAGAAGACGATCAGCAGCAGCGTCACCACCGACTCCTGACCGGAGAGGATGTCCTTCGACAAGTTCGGGAACTGCGTGAGGAAGATCGAGCCGTAGAACCAGAACCAGGAGATGCCCAGCACCGAGAGGAACACCGTGCGGTTGCCGCGCATGAACTTGAAATTGCGCCAGGTCTCCGTGAACGGGTTCCAGTTGATCTGCAATTGCGGATCGGCCGCCGGCGCCAGCGGGATCAGACGCGAGAGCAGGAAGCCCGTTGCGGAGATGGCCATGGTGACGACCGCTGCGGCGGCGACGCCCCAGCCTTCCTGCGCCACCAGCCAGCCGCCCAGCATCATGCCGACGAGGATGGCCACGGAGGTGCCCATCTCCACCATGCCGTTGCCGCCGACCAGTTCGGATTCCTTCAGGTGCTGCGGCAGGATGGCGTACTTTACCGGGCCGAACAGTGCCGACTGGACGCCGCCGAGGAAGAGGGCGGCGAAGAGCAGGGGCAGGCTGTGCAGGAAGAAGCCCGCCGCGCCCAGCGCCATGCAGCACAGCTCGATGAACACCGTGATGCTGATGAGCCGCGACTTCTCGAACTTGTCCGCCAGCTGGCCGGCGGTCGCCGAAAACAGGAAGAAGGGCAGCACGAACAGCGCCTGTGCCAGGTTCTGCAGGATGTCCGTCGACATCGTCGTGTAGCTGGCGGTCGAGTAGGTGAGCAGGATTACCAGCGCCTGCTTGAAGACGTTGTCGTTGAGCGCGCCGAGGAACTGCACGCCGAAGAAGGGCGCGAAACGCCTTTCCTTCAATAGGCCGAACTGATTGCTCATACTTTTTTCTTTTCGAAGAACCGCCGTGTCTCGAAGACTGACTTTGCGAAGCGCTTGCCCCTGAATGCCAACTGGCGTTTCAGCACGAAATCGAACAGCAGCGGATTGTGTTTGCGGATCTCGGTGAGTACCTGTGCGGCGCTGTCGGGAATCAGGCCGAGTTGCACCATATAGGTAACGGAAAACAGCGGCATCACCCCCGGCAGCGGGTAATCCGAACCGTTCAGCAGGCGCGGATGCCAGTCTTCGCGCCGCAGCACGGTTTCCAGCGCCGGGCCGGCGCGGTTCAGTTGCGTCATGGCGGAGATGTCGCCGTGGAGTTTCGGGCCGTACTTCGCGTCGTCCATCAGGCGGGCGAAGAGGTCGAAGCTGTCGACATGGGGGCCGTTCTCGCCTTGGTCGATATCGCGGTCCTGGCCCATCGAACCGCAATGCGCCACCACTACGCGCACGCCGTGATCCAGCGCCCGGCGCAGCAGCAGCGGGTTGCCGAAGTGCTGGGTGTTGCCGCCGTGCACCGCGCGCTCCTCGCCGGCGTGGCTGATGAGCGGGAGATCGAGCTTCGCCAGTGCGGTGAAAAAGGGATCGCACAGGGGCGAGGTCGGGTTCATGCCCTGTGCGGCGGGCAGCCACTTGATGGCGCGGGCGCCCTCGGCGGCGGCGCGCTCGAGCGCCTCGACGCAATCCTTGCGGTAAGGGTGGATCGAAGCCACCCACTCGAAAAACTTCGGATGCTTGCGTGCGATGTTCCGCGCGTATTCGTTCGGTACGTAAAACGAGCTGTTGTCCCGGTCGGCCGTGCCGTCCTCGCGGTGGAGGTAGTCGAAGGCGAAGAGCATCAGCTTCACGCCCGGCCGCAAGCCCTCCAGCAGGTTGTGCATGCGTTCGACGTAGCTCTGGTCAACCCGTCCCGGCGCTTCGTGGGCGCAGCCGGCGTTGAGGAAGAACAGACGCTGGGCGTATTGCAATGGGTGGAGCATGGATTCCAGCGCCGGGTTGAGCCAGATGCCGTTGCCCGAATCCCCGGTGCCGACGAGGTGGGCATGGCAGTCCCACACTTGAGCCGGATCGAGGCCTGACCAGGCGGAGTGCACCAGTTCATGCTCTGCGAGAGCGCGAGGCAGCGCCGCCAGGCAGGGGTTCAGCAGTCCTTGTTCCGGCCAGAATCGCCAGACGGCAGCGCCGGCGAGCCCCATGCCGGCTGTGCCGGCGGCGATCAGGAAGCGGCGTCGGTTCATGAGTTCGATTCGACGTAGTCCAGCACGTTGCGTAGGGTTTCCTGCAGGAAAGTCTTGTTAACCCAGAAGAAAACCTCCTTGCCTTCCTTGTGGCTTTGCAGCACTCCGGCCTCGCGCAGAATCTTCAGGTGGTGTGAGACGGCGGAACGGGAAAGCGTGGAGACGTTGGCGATCTGGCCGACATTGAGCCGTTCGCCAGGCTCGAAGGTGAGCAGGATGCGTTGGCGGTGTTCGTCCCCGAGCGCGGTAAACACCCTGGACATGTGCCTCCAGGCGGTAGGAATGGCGTGCGAGTAGTCAGGATTCATAACCAAGAAATTAATTATTTGGTTATATCCTGTCAAGGGCTTTTTTTGTTGCAAAGCAACAATCCTGCACTCTGCTGGATGTGGTTGATAACTGAAGCTTTAGTCGGCCCGCATGCCTGTATTGGCGCGGTTCCCGGGTTTGACATTTCTTTTATACGACTATAAAATCGCCGTCTTTTGTAAGGGGCGGCACGCCTTGCGCAGCCAGAAGTTTTGCAGCGCGCAATTAATTAAATGTGTCGCCGGGGCGTGGTGAAACCGTCATGTTGATGTTCCGGGCGGTCCTTCTGCAAATTGCCGCAACCTTTGTCGTTGCGGCCATCGCGGGGCTGCTGGCCGGATGGCACGGCGCAGTTTCGGCGATGCTCGGAGGGCTCGCCATCGTTCTGCCCAATTCGCTTTTCGCCTTGCGCCTGTTTGCCGAGAGCCGAAAGCCGGGTGGAGCCTCAGCCGCCTCGTTCTTTGTCGGGGAATTCATGAAAGTCGCCGCAACCATTGCGTTGTTGGCGGCGGCCGCAAGCCTGTACCGCGACATGCACTGGCTCGCATTGATCGCAGGTCTGGTGGTGGTCCTTAAAGCGAATCTATTGGCACTTTTAAGCAAAAAGTTCTGAATATGGCTACCGAACACGCCCCCACCGCTTCCGAATACATCGTCCACCATCTGACCTTCCTCACCAACCAGAAGCAGGTTGGCCTGGTCGACTGGTCGGTACTTCACCTCGATACGCTGTTCTACTCCATCGGCCTTGGCCTGCTCGCGGTGTTCTTCATGGCCCGCCTCGCTGCCCGCGCCACGTCCGGCGTGCCCGGCCGCATGCAGGCCGCCGTCGAGATCGTCATCGAGATGGTCTCCGACCAGGCCAAGGGCATCGTGCATTCGCCGAAATCGCGCGAGTTCGTCGCGCCGCTGGCCCTCACCGTGTTCGTCTGGATCTTCCTGATGAACGCCATGGACCTGCTGCCGGTCGACCTGCTGCCGCGTGCCGGCGAGGCCGCCGGCATACCTTATATGCGCGTCGTGCCGACCGCCGACATCAACGCCACGCTCGGCATGTCGCTCGGCGTGCTGCTGCTGTGCCTTTACTACAGCGTCAAGATCAAGGGCTTCGGCGGCTGGATGCACGAGCTGTTCACCGCACCCTTCGGCAACCATCCGCTGCTCTACCCCATCAACTTCGCCATGCAGATGATCGAGTACGTCGCCAAGACCGTCTCTCACGGCATGCGACTCTTCGGCAACATGTACGCCGGCGAACTGATTTTCATGCTGATCGCCCTCATGGGCGCGGCCTGGGCCGGCACCTTCGGCTCCGGTCTTCTTTGGGTCGGCGGCGTCATCGCCGGCACGATCTGGGCCATTTTCCACATCCTGATCATTACCCTGCAGGCCTTCATCTTCATGATGTTGACCCTGGTGTATGTTGGTCAGGCGCACGAGAGTCACTAAACCCGTTTTTGTCTTAAACCTCGAAATAAAGGAGTTGTCATGGAACAAGTTGTTGGCTTCGTTGCTCTTGCTGCCGGCCTGATCATCGGTCTGGGCGCCGCCGGCGCCTGTATCGGCATCGGCATCATGGGTGGCCGCTTCCTCGAGTCGTCGGCCCGCCAGCCCGAGCTGATGAACACCCTGCAGACCAAGATGTTCCTGCTGGTCGGCCTGATCGACGCCGCGTTCATCATCGGCACCGGCATCGCCCTCTGGTACACCACCGCCAACCCGTTCATCAAGTAATCGGCCCTGCTGATTAAGGAGCGATTACCGTGAATCTGAACGCAACGCTGTTTGCCCAGCTGGTTGTGTTCCTCATTCTGGCGTGGTTCACGATGAAATTCGTGTGGCCGCCCATCATGAAGGCACTCGACGAGCGCGCAAAAAAGATTGCCGACGGGCTATCGGCCGCGGACAAGGCGAAATCCGAACTGGCGCTGACCGAGAAAAAGGTCGTCGACGAGCTGAAGAAGGCCCGCGAGTCGGCCACCGAGCTGCGTGCCGGTGCCGAGAAGCAGGGCGTCGCACTGGTCGAGGAAGCCCGCCAGGAATCGGCCCGCATCATTGCGCAAGCCCGCCAGGCCGCCGAGGCCGAAGCCGGCGTCGCCGCCCAGCGTGCCAAGGAGGCCCTGCGCGAGCAGGTCGCCGTTCTGGCCGTCGCCGGTGCCGAGCGCATCCTGCGCAAGGAAATCAACGCCCAAGTCCACGCCGACCTGCTCGCCAACCTGAAACAGGAACTCAAGTAAGCCATGGCCGAGAACGTCACCCTCGCACGTCCCTACGCCGAAGCCGCATTCCAGCTGGCGCGGGAGAGCAACGCGCTGGGGCCATGGCAGCAGGCGCTTGACCGCATGGCGGCCGTTGCCGCCGACGCGCAGATGCTGGATTGCATTGCCAATCCGCGCCTGCAGCCGTCGCAGGTCACAACGTTGTTCCTCGATGTTGCCGGGCCGTCGCTTTCTGCCGAACAGCAGAACTTCGCCCGTCTGCTCGTCGACAACGAACGTCTGCAGGTTCTTCCCGAGATCCGCGAGCTCTACGTCGATCTGAAGAACGGGCAGGAGGGCGTACAGGAGGCCGACATCGCCTCCGCCTTCCCGCTCGACGATGCCACGCTGAGGAATCTCGTCGCCGAACTGGAAGCGCGCTTCAAGTGCAGGATCCAGGCGACAGTCAGAATGGCCCCCGAGCTTATTGGCGGGGTTCGGATCGCCGTCGGCGATCAGGTTATCGACGCTTCGGTACGCGGCAAGCTCGCAGCCATGGCTACGGCGCTTAAGAATTAGGAGCATTAAACATGCAACTCAACCCCTCTGAAATCAGCGACCTGATCAAGAGCAAGATTCAGAATCTGCAGCTCGCCGCCACCGCGCGCACCGAAGGCACGGTCGTTTCCGTGACCGACGGCATCTGCCGCGTGCACGGCCTGGCCGACGCCATGCAGGGTGAAATGCTGGAATTCCCCGGCAACACCTTCGGCCTGGCGTTGAACCTTGAACGCGATTCCGTCGGCGCGGTGATTCTCGGCGCCTACGAGCACATCTCCGAAGGCGATACCGTGAAATGCACGGGCCGCATTCTCGAAGTGCCCGTCGGCCCCGAAATGCTCGGCCGCGTGTGAACGCCCTGGGCCAGCCCATCGACGGCAAGGGCCCCATCGCCGCCAAGCTTTCCGAGCCGATCGAAAAGATCGCCCCGGGCGTGATCTGGCGCAAGTCGGTGTCGCAGCCGGTGCAGACCGGCCTCAAGTCCATCGACGCCATGGTGCCCGTCGGCCGCGGCCAGCGCGAGCTGATCATCGGCGATCGCCAGACCGGCAAGACCGCGGTGGCCATCGACGCCATCATCAACCAGAAGGGCAAGGACCTCTTCTGCGTCTACGTCGCCATCGGCCAGAAGGCCTCCACGGTGAAGAACGTGATCCGCAAGCTGGAAGAGACCGGCGCGATGGAATACACCGTCGTCGTCGCCGCCACCGCCTCCGAATCCGCCGCGATGCAGTACATCGCGCCGTACTCCGGCTGCACCATGGGCGAGTACTTCCGCGACCGCGGCCAGGACGCCCTGATCATTTACGACGACTTGACCAAGCAGGCCTGGGCCTATCGCCAGATCTCGCTGCTGCTGCGCCGCCCGCCCGGCCGTGAAGCCTACCCCGGCGACGTGTTCTATCTGCACTCGCGCCTGCTCGAGCGTGCCGCCCGCGTCAGCGAGGACTACGTCGAGAAGTTCACCAATGGCGAAGTGAAAGGCAAGACCGGCTCGCTCACCGCGCTGCCCGTCATCGAGACGCAGGCCGGCGACGTCACCGCCTTCGTGCCGACCAACGTGATTTCCATTACCGACGGCCAGATCTTCCTCGAGACCGACCTCTTCAACGCCGGCATCCGTCCCGCCATCAACGCCGGCATCTCGGTGTCCCGCGTCGGCGGCGCCGCCCAGACCAAGGTCATCAAGAAGCTCGGCGGCGGCGTGCGTCTGGCCCTGGCGCAGTACCGCGAACTCGCGGCCTTCGCCCAGTTCGCCTCCGACCTGGACGAAGCCACCCGCAAGCAGCTCGAGCGCGGCCGCCTGGTGACCGAACTGATGAAGCAGGCCCAGTACTCGCCGATGCAGGTGGCGGAAATGGCCGTGACGCTGTTCCACCATCAACAAGGGCTACTTCGACGACGTCGAGGTGAAGCGCGCTGCAATTCGAATCCGCGCTGCACCAGTTCATGCGGCAGAAGCACGTCGACCTCATGGGCAAGATCGACAGCACCAAGGACCTCGACGCCGATGCGGAAAAGGTCCTCGACGCAGCCGTCCTCGAGTTCAAGAAGTCCTGGGCTTAACAGCTAGGAAACCATCATGGCAAGCGGCAAGGAAATACGCACCAAGATCAAGAGCGTGCAAAACACGCGCAAGATCACCAAGGCCATGGAGATGGTCGCGGCCTCGAAGATGCGCAAGGCACAGGAGCGCATGAAGGCCGCCCGTCCCTATGGCGAGAAGATCCGTCGGCTGGCCGCCAACCTGTCGCACGCCAACTCCGAGTACAAGCATCCCTTCCTCAAGAAGGCGGAAGAGATCAAGCGCGTCGGGCTGGTCGTCATCACCACCGACAAGGGTCTGTGCGGCGGCCTCAACACAAACGTGCTGCGCATCTGCCTGAACCAGTTCAAGGAGTGGGAAGGCAATGGCGTCGGCGACATCCGTGTCACCGCCATCGGCTCGAAGGGCCTCGGCTTCATGCAGCGCCTCGGTGCCAAGGTCGTGTCCAACGTCACGCACCTCGGCGACACGCCGCACCTCGACAAGATGATCGGCCCGGTGAAGGTCATGCTCGACGCCTTCCACGCCGGCGAGCTCGACGCCGTCTATGTCGCCTACACCCGCTTCATCAACACCATGAAGCAGGAGCCGGTGCTCGAACAGCTGCTGCCGCTCTCCGGCGAGCAGTTGCGCCCGACCGAGCACGGCTGGGACTACATCTACGAACCGGACGCCCGCGCCGTCATCGACGACCTGCTGGTGCGCTACGTCGAGGCACTGGTGTACCAGTCGGTGGCCGAGAACATGGCTTCCGAGCAGAGCGCGCGCATGGTGGCCATGAAGGCCGCCTCCGACAACGCCGGCACGGTGATCAACGAACTGCAGCTGGTCTACAACAAGACCCGCCAGGCCGCGATCACCAAGGAAATATCCGAGATCGTTGCCGGCGCGGCAGCGGTCTAACGCATTTATTGTTTGGGGAAATACGATGAGTCAAGGAACGATCGTACAATGCATCGGCGCCGTGGTGGACGTCCAGTTCAAGCGCGAAGAGATGCCGAAGGTCTATGACGCACTCACCATGGAAGGCTCCGAGCTGACCCTGGAAGTGCAGCAGCAGCTGGGCGACGGCGTCGTGCGCACCATCGCGCTCGGCTCCTCCGAGGGCCTGCGCCGCGGCATGCAGGTGAGCAACACCGGCAAGCCGATCTCGGTGCCCGTCGGCAAGGCCACCCTCGGCCGCATCATGGACGTGCTCGGCCGCCCGATCGACGAGGCCGGCGCCATTGGCACGGAAGACCGCCGCTCCATCCACCAGAAAGCCCCGGCCTTCGACGAACTGGCCCCCAGCCAGGAACTGCTCGAGACCGGCATCAAGGTGATTGACCTCGTCTGCCCGTTCGCCAAGGGCGGCAAGGTCGGCCTGTTCGGCGGCGCCGGCGTCGGCAAGACGGTCAACATGATGGAGCTCATCCGCAACATCGCCATCGAACACTCCGGCTACTCCGTGTTCGCCGGCGTCGGCGAGCGCACCCGCGAGGGCAACGACTTCTACCACGAGATGAAGGACTCCAGCGTGCTCGACAAGGTCGCCCTGGTGTACGGCCAGATGAACGAGCCCCCCGGCAACCGCCTGCGCGTGGCGCTGACCGGCCTCACCATGGCCGAGCACTTCCGCGACGAAGGCCGCGACGTGCTGTTCTTCGTGGACAACATCTACCGCTTCACCCTGGCTGGCACCGAAGTGTCCGCGCTGCTCGGCCGCATGCCCTCCGCCGTGGGCTACCAGCCGACGCTGGCCGAGGAAATGGGCCGCCTGCAGGAGCGCATCACCTCCACCAAGACCGGCTCCATCACCTCGATCCAGGCCGTGTATGTGCCTGCCGACGACTTGACCGACCCGTCGCCGGCCACCACTTTCGGCCACCTCGACGCCACCGTCGTGCTCTCGCGCGACATCGCCTCGCTGGGCATCTACCCCGCGGTGGATCCGCTCGATTCCACCAGCCGCCAGGTCGACCCGAACGTCGTCGGCGAGGAGCACTACGCCACGGCCCGCGCCGTGCAGCAGGTGCTGCAGCGCTACAAGGAACTGCGCGACATCATCGCCATTCTCGGCATGGACGAACTGGCGCCGGAAGACAAGCTCGTCGTCGGCCGCGCCCGCAAGATCCAGCGCTTCCTCTCGCAGCCCTTCTTCGTTGCCGAAGTGTTCACCGGTTCCCCCGGCAAGTACGTCTCGCTCAAGGAAACCATCCGCGGCTTCAAGATGATCGTCGACGGCGAGTGCGACGCCCTGCCCGAGCAGGCCTTCTACATGGTCGGCACCATCGACGAAGCCTTCGAGAAAGCCAAGACGCTGCAATAAGGACCTGCTCTTCCCCCTCTCCCGCAAGCGGGAGAGGGCAGGGGAGAGGGAAAGAGGGAAATAGGGAAAGGTAACCATGGCAATGACAGTTCACGTCGACATCGTCAGCGCAGAAGAATCCATCTTCTCCGGACTGGCGGAGTTCGTCGTTCTCCCGGGCGAAGCCGGCGAGCTGGGCATCATGCCCGGCCACACGCCGCTGCTCACCCGCATCAAGCCGGGCGTCGTGCGCGTCAAGACGCAGGAAGGCACCGAAGAGCTCGTCTTCGTCGCCGGCGGCATGCTCGAAGTGCAGCCCAACCTCGTCACCGTGCTGGCCGATACCGCCATCCGCGGCAAGGACCTCGACGAGGCCAAGGCCCTCGACGCCAAGAAGAAGGCCGAGGAAGCCCTGCAGAACAAAACCTCGCAACTCGAGTACGCCAAGGCCCAGGCCGAACTGGCCGAAGCCATCGCCCAGCTCGCCGCGATCCAGAAACTGCGCAAGCGGCACTGAGCAGGGGCAAAAGCAAAAAAGAAAAGGCAGCTTCGGCTGCCTTTTTGTTTCTGGACCTTCCGCTGCTAGAATCGTACGTCATAGCGAGGTTTCTTTTAAACCACCACAAATGCCGGCGTTAAATCCAACGCAGATAGCACCCCAGCTATCACGAGCATGGTATGGGGCGTCGATCGCCGAGTTTATAGACACTCAGCCAGATGCCGTTATTGGGCGTTTGGTAACCAATAGCACTTTTGCAGACCTTCCTTCACAAAAAGATGCTTGGTTGGTTCAGATCGGCCTTTTGCAAGCACAGCTTGCTGGTTTGAGCGGTTCTATCTTCTTTGAGTTCAACATCCCCCGCATGGGACGACGAATTGATGTGGTACTCCTAATTGGGCCGATAGTATTCGTGGTCGAGTTTAAGGTGGGAGAAAAGTCATTCGACCGAGGGGCCATCGACCAAGTATGGGATTACGCCTTGGATTTGAAGAATTTTCACGAGGCAAGCCACACGGCGTCGATCGTGCCAATTCTGGTGGCAACTGGAACAAAAAAATCAGCGCATTTCAAATTCCATGCTGATGAGGACAATGTATATCAACCAGTGATGGTTCATTCTGCAGGGTTTCGTGAGGCGATCCATCTTGCCCTACAAACTGTTACTGGGGAAAAGCTTGATGACTATCGTTGGTTAAGCGCTCCATATTACCCAACGCCAACTATCGTCGAAGCCGCACGTGCTCTTTATGCGCAACATTCAGTTGAAGCTATTGCGCGATATGACGCTGGAGCTTTGAATTTGCGTGTTACTTCAAATCGCATCGAGGAGTTGGTGGACGAGGCGAGAGAGAAGGGGCGCAAAACAATATGCTTCGTTACTGGAGTACCTGGTGCCGGAAAAACTCTTGTCGGATTAAACGTTGCTACTCATCGTATAGAAAAGAACCTACCCACACATGCTGTCTATCTTTCCGGTAATGGTCCCCTTGTTGCGGTCCTCCGCGAGGCTCTAACGCGTGACGAGGTTGTAAGACAAAGAAGTCAGGGAGTCCGCATCCGGAAGGGGAGGGTTGCTGAAAGTGTCAAAGCTTTCATCCAGAATGTTCACCACTTCCGTGATGAAGCTTTGATCGATTCAGGACCGCCGATAGATCATGTTGTCATCTTCGATGAAGCTCAGCGTGCGTGGACGCAAAAGCAAACGGCGAATTTTATGCGCCGCAAAAAAATCATGACGGGTTTTTACAATCGGAACCGGAGTTTCTGATCTCATGCATGGATCGCCATAAAGACTGGGCGATTGTGCTTTGTCTCGTCGGTGGCGGTCAGGAGATCAACACAGGTGAAGCCGGGATAGATGCTTGGCTTGAAGCTGTCAACCTAAGATTCCCGGATTGGCATGTGTATATCTCATCGAGACTAACCGACAGTGAATATGCAGCTGGTAAAGCTTTGGAAGTAGTACGTCAGCGACGAAATACATACTTCGATGACAATTTGCATCTTGCAGTCTCAATGCGATCTTTTCGGTCTGAAAACGTATCAGACTTCGTTAAAGCGCTAATCGATTGCGAAAAAGAAGCCGCTCGTGCAGTGTTTGAGCAGCTCTCTAACAAGTATCCAATCTTTATCACCCGGGATTTGAAGCAGGCCAAGGCGTGGGTTCGCAGCCGCGCAAGGGGCTCAGAGCGATTTGGTTTGATGGCATCATCAAAAGCGCAACGCCTCAAACCCCATGCTATTGATATCCGAGTTGAAGTGAATCCTGTGCATTGGTTTCTCAATGACAGAGAAGATACGCGTTCGAGCTTCTACCTTGAAGATGCCGCCACCGAATTTCAAGTGCAAGGTTTGGAGCTTGACTGGGTATGTGTGACCTGGGACGGTGATATGCGTTTTAACGGTTCAGGCTGGAACTTTCACGATTTCCGTGGCGCCAGATGGTGCAGTATCGCAAACGCAGATAATCGACGTTATCTTCGTAATGCTTACCGGGTGTTACTGACGCGCGCACGTCAAGGAATGATCATATTTGTTCCAGAAGGTGACCCAAGCGATCCGACTCGTTTGCCAGAGTTTTACGACTCTACTTTTCAATATCTCAATGAACTGGGCATCCCAGTGCTGCACTGATTTGTTGGCGCCGTCCCGTTAATATGACTTTTAGATCTCTAGTTAAAGGCTTCATGGGCGAGTTGGTCATGACGGCGGGGAAAAAATTATTTTTTGACGCCGAAATCTACTTAGACATCAACAATGTCACTATCCCGACGACGAACGGCACAACGCAGATCGACCATGTCATAGTTTCCCGCTACGGGATATTTGTCGTTGAGACAAAGAATATGGCGGGCTGGATATTCGGCAGCGAAAATCAGGCCGAATGGACGCAATCATTACCAGGTGGTCGAAAATTCAAGTTTCAGAATCCACTGCGCCAGAATTTTCGCCATACGAAGATACTCTCCGAGTTCTTAGACGTACCCCACGACAAGCTTTTCTCCATTGTCTTTTTCATCGGTGAATGCGAGTTCAAAACACCGATGCCGGATAACGTGATGACGCAAGGCTATTCAACCTATATCAAGAAAAGGACGGCAGAACTGTTCTCGGATGAGGAGGTCAAGACCTATGTTGAGGCCATCAAGACGGGCATGATGCCCAAGGGTTTGCTGAAATCGCTTGAGACGAGACGGGCGCATCTCGATTCCCTAGAAAAGCGCCATTCGAGCAGTACTACATGCCCGAAATGTGGAAGCCCACTTTCCCTCAGAACAGTAAAGGCAGGTGAAAAAGCTGGCTCTCAATTCTATGGATGTTCAGCTTTTCCGAAATGCCGTTTTACCAAGCCCTTCGACGGAAACGCGTTTTCTTCGTGAAAGCATAGTCGCCGCATTACAGAGACTGACTTCTGTTTTTGCTCTGGCGCCTTTCCTGCCGACAGGCTTGATGTTCCTAGGTCGCGCAAAGCCTGGCCAAAGCTGGTTACTTTCATCCAGGAACAGCAGCTCCATTTCACGTAGCCGGTTCAGGTCGTGCTGCCGCGTCTTGTCGTTGAGCTTGAGGTACAGGCTTTGATACCACTGGCTGTGCCGCACTTCTTCGAGGCCGGTGGGCCCCTTGTCGAGCAGCTGCGAAAGGATGGTGTACTGGCGGGCGTTGATTTCCTTGCGGTCGAACGCTCGCCGGATGCAGCAGCGTCGCCTCGATCACGCGGCCTGCTTGATCAGGGATTCGGCAGGGATGCCCAGCCCCTTGTGCAGCTTCCAGGCCATGGCCATGGTCAGTGGGCGCTTGTGGTTGAGCACCTCATACACCCGGTTGGGTTGGCCGATATAAGGCACCAAGTCCTTGACGGCGAGATTGCGCTGTTCCATGACGAACTTGATGGCCTCCACTGGATCGGGAAAGTCGAGCGGAAAATGTTTCGCCTCGTAGGCTTCGACCAGCGTGACCAGGATGTCCAGCCGATCGCCTTCCGGAGTGCTGCGCTTGGCCGTCATCAGGCGCCCGATTTCACCGAGCGCCGCCTCGTAGTCGCGTTTGTTGCGGATGGGTTTGATATCCATGTGAATGCCTCGCTTGCCTATATCGTCTGCGCGTCGATCGCGTCGTACTGGTGGTGAGTGCCGATGAACCGCTGCCGCCGTGTTGTGGAGACTGACTTTTCCCTCAGGCGCCCAGCAGCCGGCGCTCCAGCAGCGTTTGCATGTCGCGCCGCCCGTCGGCAATCAGGTAGATATAGATCCGCTTCCCCATGATCCGGTAGATCACGCGGTAGGGCTTGAAGCGGGTTTCGCGATATTCGCGGATGCCGAGGGCGTGGAATTCGCGCGGGAAGGCGCCGCGCTCGGGAAAGGTCGCCAGGCTTTCGATGACTTCCTCGATCCTGTCGAGGACGTATTCGGCCTTGGCGGGGGCGTCGTGCGTTGCGATGTAGCCGTGGATTTCCTCGAGGTCGCGCGCGGCGTCTTCGGTGAGGAAGACCTCGAAACGCATCAGCCCCGCGCCTTCCTGCCGCGCAAGCGCTTGACGGCCTGCGAGGCCGGCACGACCTTGCCTTCCTCGACCTGCCGGGTGCCCAGGGCGAGGATCTTGAGCAGCGCCATCGTCTCCTGCGTCTCATCGTAAGTGGCGACGTCCTGCAAGACCGCCCTGGCTTCGCCGTTCTGGGTGATGACCAGGGGCTCGCGCCGCTCGGCAAGCTCGCGGATGATCTCCGCCGCGTTGGACTTCACGTAGCTGATGGGCTTGATGCGGGTGGTGTATTTCATGGGGCCTCCTTGCCGACGGACTGAATATAGTCCGTATTCGGTCATGCCGCAAGAGATGGACGACCGCCGTATTGCGGAGACTGACTTTCCGTTGCAGCTCAGGCGCCCTTCCTGCCGACAGGCTTGATGTTCTTTGGCCGTGCAAAGCCCGGCCAAAGCCGGTTGCTTTCATCCAGGAACAGCAGCTCCATTTCACGCAGCCGGTTCAGGTTGCGCTGCCGTGTCTTGTCGTTGAGCTTGAGGTACAGGCTTTGATACCACGGGCTGTGCCGCACTTCATCGAGGCCGGTGGCGCCTTTGTCGAGCAGCTGTGAAAGGATGGTGTACTGGCGGGCGTTGATTTCCTTGCGGTCCAGCGCACGCCGTATCGTGCTCTCGAAGAGCAGTATGCCGACGATGCGGTTGCCGTGCTCGTGCAGGCGGTGGATGACGCAGCGCATGCCTTCCAGGTGGAATGCGACGAACGGATGGTTGGGTGAGGCCTGGTGCTTTTCGGCGCGGGTGTTCGGGTTGGGTCAGGCGTGGGCCTTGCGATCCGGTTCCACAGAAAGCCGCATGCCGACGGATTTCAGCACTGCGAGCAGCGTGTTCAGCGTAGGGTTGCCCTTCGGCGAGAGCGCGCGATAGAGGCTTTCGCGCTGCACGCCGGCCGCCGCGGCGATCTTGGCCACGCCGCCGAAGGATTCGGCGATCTGGCGCAGCGCGAGCAGTGCCGCGCCCCGGCCTTCCGGATCGTTCATGCCTTCCATGGCCTGCTTGAGGTATTCGACCGCGAATTCCGGGTCGGAGCGAAGGGCGTCGATGACCCATTCCTCGTGCGAGACTGAAGCGGCAGGTGCGCGTCGTTTCATTATGCTTTTCTCCGTTGGTAATCCTTCCAGCAGGCGACGGCGCGCTCGATGTCGGCTTGCTGGCTCCGCTTGTCGCCGCCGCAGAGCAGCAGGACGATGGTCTTGCCGCTGCGAGCGTAGTAGATGCGGTAGCCCGGTCCGAAATCCTCGCGCAGTTCCCAAACCCCGTCGCGGCACGGCTTGCAGTCGCCGAAATTGCCGGCCGCCACCTTGGCCAGGCGAAACGCGATTCGCGCCTTCGTTGCCTTGTCCTTTAGGCCGTCGATCCATGCCTGGAAAGGCACTCGGCCGCCGGCATCGCGGTAGTGCTCGATGGAATGGGACATATTGTAACTTATAAATCACTGACTAGGTCGGTGATCCCATTCTCATGCGGGTACCGGCTCACCAGATGAGCCAAGGATAATGATTGACGAACAAATGTCGCCGTGTTGCAGGGGCTGACTTTCGTGGGCAACGCCATGGCGGGTGCTCGCGCGTGGGCTTGTTTGCACTGATTCTGTCGGCGCCTGCATTTGCGCGGGTTTCGACGCGGACACCATCTGTTTTGTCCTGGCCAATATCAGCATTTTGAATTGGCCAGATAGCCCTTGGCTTAATAGGGCAATAATTGATTAACTAATTGATATGTAACGTATTCACTGAGTAACCAGATTGAAGCAATAAAATAATTCAAATATAAATGAACTGCCACTCCAGTTGTTTGTCTAGGACATTACGAGCCATTTGACTCGTTCAACCTACCCATCAACTGGAGGACAAGTAAATGCAAGTTTCAAAATCGATCAGAAATCTGGCCGCCGGTCTGGCGGTGTCCATGGCTGCTACGGTGGCAGTTGCCGAAGCAAAGAAAGACATCGTCGATACCGCCGTGTCGGCCGGCAGCTTCAACACGCTGGTCACGGCAGTCAAGGCGGCCGACCTCGTGGATACCCTCAAGGGACCGGGCCCGTTCACGGTGTTCGCGCCGACCGACGCGGCCTTTGCGAAGATCCCGCAGGACCAGCTCGATGCCCTGCTCAAGGACAAGGAAAAGCTGCGCGCGGTGCTGACCTATCATGTGGTGTCGGGCAAGGTGATGGCGAAGGACGTCAAGCCGGGCATGGTGCCGACCGTGCAGGGCCAGTCGCTGACCATCGGCACCAGTTACGGCAACGTGACGGTAGACCAGGCCAAGGTGGTGAAGACCGACATCGTCACCAGCAACGGCGTGATCCACGTCATCGACAGCGTCGTGCTGCCGAACTGAACCGTCTCCTCCCTGGATGGCCCCTTGCCATCCACCCTTGCGGGCGGCCTCGGCCGCCCGCTTTTTATTTCAGGCGAACAGCCAGGGCTGCACGGCCTTGTGCTTCGCTTCGAAGGCCTTGATTTCGTCGGCATGCTGCAGCGTCAGGCCGATCTCGTCGAGGCCGTTGAGCATGCAGTGCTTGCGGTGCGGCGTGATGTCGAAGGCGAAGGATTCGCCCGACGGGGTGGTGACTTTCTGCGCCTCGAGGTTGACGTCGAGTTTGTAGCCTTCTTTTGCCGCGCATTCCTTGAAGAGCTTGTCCACCACGTCGGCCGGCAGCACGATCGGCA
This sequence comes from Betaproteobacteria bacterium, assembly GCA_016703785.1. GTDB lineage: Bacteria > Pseudomonadota > Gammaproteobacteria > Burkholderiales > Rhodocyclaceae > Desulfobacillus. The sequence continues at coordinate 60,841 of JADJBM010000032.1, read as the reverse complement.
GCACGCCGTTCTTGTAGCAGTTGGAGAAGAAGATGTCGGCGAAGGACGGCGCGATGACGACGCGGAAGCCGTAGTCCTCGATGGCCCAGGGCGCGTGCTCGCGGCTGGAGCCGCAGCCGAAGTTGTCGCGGGCGAGCAGCACCTGCGCGCCGGCGTAGCGCGGCTGGTTGAGGACGAAGTCCTTCTTCAGCGGGCGCGTGCTGCAGTCCATGCCCGGCTCGCCGAAATCCTCATAGCGCCACTCGTCGAAGAGGTAGGGGCCGAAGCCCGAGCGCTTGATCGACTTGAGGAACTGCTTGGGGATGATGGCGTCGGTGTCGACGTTGGCGCGGTCGAGCGGGCAGACCAGGCCGTTGAGGGATTTGAAGGCTTTCATGGCGGCTCCTCAGATTGTGCGGATGTCGACGAAGTGGCCGGCGATGGCGGCGGCGGCGGCCATCTCGGGGCTGACGAGGTGGGTGCGCCCGCCGGCGCCCTGGCGCCCTTCGAAGTTGCGGTTGGAGGTGGAGGCGCAGCGCTCGCCCGGGGCGAGGCGGTCGGCGTTCATGGCCAGGCACATCGAGCAGCCCGGTTCGCGCCACTCGAAGCCGGCCTCGATGAAGATCTTGTCGAGGCCCTCGGCCTCGGCCTGGCGCTTGACCTGGCCGGAGCCGGGCACGACCAGCACCAGCTTGACGTTGGCGGCCTTCTTCTTGCCCCGGGTGAATTGGGCGGCGGCGCGCAGGTCCTCGATGCGCGAGTTGGTGCACGAGCCGATGAAGACCTTGTCGACCTGGATGTCCTGGATCGGCGTGTCGGCGGTGAGGCCCATGTACTGCAGGGCGCGCGCGATGCCGTCGCGCTTCTGCGCATCGGTTTCCCTGGCGGGATCGGGCACGCGTCCGCCGACCGGCAGCACCTGCTCGGGCGAGGTTCCCCAGGTGACTTGCGGCTCGATCTGCGCGGCATCCAGTTCGACCACGCTGTCGAAGACGGCGTCGGCGTCGGAATGCAGGGTTTTCCAGTAGGCGACGGCCTTGTCCCAGTCGGCAGCTTGCGGCGCGTAGGTGCGGCCCTTGAGGTAGGCGGCGGTCTTGTCGTCGGGGGCGACGATGCCGGCGCGCGCGCCGGCCTCGATGGTCATGTTGCAAAGGGTCATGCGGCCTTCGACGGAAAGGTCGCGGATGGCGCTGCCGCCGAACTCGATGGCGTAGCCGGTGCCGCCGGCGGTGCCGATCCGGCCGATGATGGCCAGCGCGATGTCCTTCGCCGTCACGCCGGGGCTGACTTTGCCGTCGACCTTCACCAGCATGCGCTTCGAGGGCTTGGAGACCAGCGTCTGCGTCGCCAGCACGTGCTCGACTTCGGAGGTGCCGATGCCGTAGGCCAGCGCGCCGAAGGCGCCGTGGGTGGAGGTGTGGCTGTCGCCGCACACCACGGTCATGCCGGGCAGGGTGGTGCCGTTCTCCGGGCCGATGACGTGGATGATGCCCTGGTTGGCGTGCTTGAAGGGGAAGTACACCAGCGCGCCGAAATCCTTGATGTTGGCGTCGAGGGTTTCCACCTGCAGGCGCGAGACGGGATCCTTGATGCCTTCGTCCCAGTGGTCGGTGGGCGTGTTGTGGTCGGGGTTGGCGACCACGCTGGAGGAACGCCACGCCTTGCGTCCGGCCAGGCGCAGGCCCTCGAAGGCCTGCGGGCTGGTCACCTCGTGCATGAGGTGGCGGTCGATGTAGAGGAGGCAGGTGCCGTCGGATTCCTCGCGGACGACGTGCGATTCCCAGAGTTTGTCGTAAAGCGTCTTGCCGGCCATGGCGGCTCCTTGCTGCGTTGGGTGAGATGGAAGGGCTATTAAAAGCCCGTTGTGAAAAAAATGGTATCGAAGGTTTAGTACCCTGACAAGGCTGGTAGTTATACTAGTACTGCAATTAACAGCCAGGAGTCGACATGGATAGCCGCCGCAAGGAGCTCGGCGAATTCCTGCAGGTCATGCGCAGTCGCCATGCGCCGGAGGAATTCGGCTTTCCTGCCGGCAGCCGGCGCCGCGCGCAGGGCCTGCGGCGCGAGGAAGTGGCGCAGCTGGCCGGCATCAGTCCGACCTGGTACACCTGGATCGAACAGGGGCGCGCCGTGAATGTCTCGGCCGAGGCGCTCAACCGCCTGGCGCAGACGCTGCGTTTGACGCGCGGCGAGCGCGCCTACATCTTCGAGCTGGCCGGGCGGCACGATCCGCTCGGCGCGGCGCCGGAGGAGGATGCCGCCTCGGAACTGCTCACCGGCCTGCTCGGCGACATCGGCATCCCCGCCTACATCATGGGCCGCACCTGGGACATGCTGGCGTGGAACAAGGCGGCGGCGGCGCTGTTCGCCGGCTGGCTCGACAAGAAGGCCAAGGCGGACAAAACGCACGAGCAGCCGCGCAACCTGCTGCGCTTCGTTTTCCTGCAGCCTTCGGCGCGGCAGTTCATCGCCGACTGGGAGACGCGCGCGCGTCGCCTCACTGCCGAGTTTCGCGCCGACTGCCGCACGCGGCTCGACGAGCCGGCGCTGGAGCGCCTGGTCGACGACCTGAAGAAGGGCAGCCCGGAATTTTCGCGCTACTGGAAACAGCACGACGTGCTGGAACGGCAGGGCGGCCAGCGCGCCTTCAACCATCCGCGCCTGGGACGCGTGACGTATCAGCAGGTGACGCTGCGGCCGGTGGACCAGGAGCACCTCAAGCTGGTGCTGCTGAAGCCGGAGAAACGCTGAATGATTTTGTCTGTCCCCTCTCCCCGGGAACGGGGAGAGGGTTAGGGTGAGGGGCAAGCGGCGTCTGATCCACCCTCACCCCGACCCTCTCCCGCCAGAGGGAGAGGGGGAAAGGCGCGCTATCCCTTGCGTTCCTGCTCGCGCACCAGCTTGTACTCGATGGAATCCACCAGTGCGTGCCAGGAGGCGTCGATGACGTCGGTGGAGACGCCGATGGTGGTCCAGTGCTCGCGGTGGTCGGTGGACTCGATGAGCACGCGCACCTTGGCGGCCGAGGCCTGCCTGGAATCGAGCACGCGCACCTTGTAGTCGGTGAGGCGGATCTCGCCGATGGCCGGGTAGAAGCGCTCGAGCGCCTTGCGCACGGCCTTGTCGAGGGCATTCACCGGGCCGTCGCCTTCGGCGGCAGTGATCTCCACTTCGTCGCCGACGCGGATCTTGATCATGGCCGAGGAATTCATGCCATTGACCGCGGGCTCGTTGACCATCACCTTGAACTCGATCAGTTCGAAGAAGGGCCGGTACTTGCCGAGGATCTTGCGCACGACGAGCTCGAAGGAGCTCTCCGCCGCCTCGAACTGGTAGCCCTCGTGCTCGAGCTGCTTGAGGCGATCGACGATCTTCTTCGTCTCGGGGGAGTCCTTGCCGATGGCCGGGTCGACGGCCTTGATGCGCGCCAGCAGCGTGCTGCGCCCGGCGACTTCCGACATCAGCATGCGGCGGCTGTTGCCGACGACCTCGGGGTCGACATGCTCGTAGGAGACGGGGTTCTTCACCACGGCGTCGATGTGCATGCCGCCCTTGTGGGCGAAGGCGTCGGCGCCGACGTAGGCCGCCTTCTCGTTGTGCGGCATGTTGGCGATGTCGCTCACGGCGCGCGCCACGTTGGTGAGGTTGGCCAGGTTCTGCGGCGGGATGCACTCGATGCCGAGCTTCAACTGCAGGTCGGGGATGATCGAGCACAGGTTGGCGTTGCCGCAGCGCTCGCCGATGCCGTTGATGGTGCCCTGCACCTGCGTCGCGCCGGCCTGCACCGCCATGACCGAGTTGGCCACCGCCATCTCGCAGTCGTTGTGGCAGTGGATGCCGATCGTCGCCTTCCTGAACTGCGCGACGACTTTCTTCGTGATGTCGTAGATGTCGTTGGGGAAGGTGCCGCCGTTGGTGTCGCACAGGCACAGGCAGTCGGCGCCGGCGTCGTGCGCGGCGGTGAGCGTGGCGAGCGCGTAGTCCGCGTTGGCCTTGTAGCCGTCGAAGAAATGCTCGGCGTCGTACACCACTTCCTTGCCCTGCTGCTTGAGGTAGCGAATGGTGTCGCCGATCATGCGCAGGTTCTCGTCGAGCTCGGTGCGCAGGATCTTGGTGACCTGGTAGTCCCAGCTCTTGCCGAAGATGGCGATGGCGTCTGTGCCGGCGGCGAGCAGCGAGCGCACATTGCCGTCCGCCTCGACCGCGACGCCGACCTTGCGCGTGGCGCCGAAGGCGATCAGCCGCGCGTGGGTGAGCTTCATCTCGCGCACGCGGGCGAAGAACTCCAGGTCTTTCGGATTGGAGCCGGGGTTGCCGGCCTCGATGTGCTGTACGCCGAGCGCGTCGAGGCGCTCGATGATCCTGATCTTGTCGTCCACCGAATACGAGATGCCCTGCGCCTGGGCGCCGTCGCGCAGCGTGGAGTCGTAAATGGAAATCCGTTTCATCCCCGGATTTTACAGGGTGAACGGGCCTTATGCCCCCTCTCCCCGCCAGAGCGGGGAGAGGGTTGGGGTGAGGGGCGTTAAGGCCGGATCACGACGGGCGTGCCGTCCGTCACCAGGTTCCAGATGTCCTCGATGTGGTCGTTGGCGACGGCGATGCCGCCGGTGGTCCAGTCGCTGCCGTGCAGGGCGGCGCCGAGGGGGCCGAGCCAGTCGGGCGTGCCGTGCAGCTGCAGGCTGCCGCCGGCGCGCTCGGGGGCGGACGGCGCCTGGCGGGCGAGGCGCAGCGCGAGGTGGAAGGGGCTTTTCGGGTTGCGCCCGGCGACGACATAGCGGCCCGCCGGCGCGCTGCCTTCGCCGCCGAGCGAGATGCGGTAGCTGCGCACGACGCGGCCACGGCCCATCAGGGTGAGGCGGCGGCGCGCCTTGTCGACGACGAGCTTGTCCACCCGCGGCAACAGGATCGGCCACGGATAGCCCGAGTTGTCGTCGAAGGCGCGGGTGTTGGCGAGGGCGACGGAGAAGCAGACGGCGGCGGCAGATTTCATGTGGATCTCCTATTCAGGGTTTGCCGCGCCGGGCGCAAGCGGGGGGGGGAACCTGGTCGCATCCCCCGCCCCCTTCTGGCATTCACCGCGCCCCGGGCCGTTCATATGGCCTTCGCCGTCACGACGTAGCGCAGCGGGCCGCCGGCGCGCAGGGCGTCGAAGGGGTAGCAGGTAATCAGGGTCAGTCGCGCCCCGTCGTCGGCCTGCGCGAGCGCGCGGGTGTCGCCTTTATCGACGATTTCGCTGTGTTCGACACGGTACCGCCGTATTCCAGCGGCTGACTTTTGCACGAGGATCTCCTCGCCGTGCCGCAGGTCGCGCAGGAAGGCGAAGTGGGTGTCGCGGTGGCCGCCGATGACGCTGTTGCCGGCTTCGCCCGGCAGCGGCGTGCCGAAGACGTGGCCGGGGCCGAAGGCGATGGCGCGGCCGTTGGCGCCGGCCAGCACGAAGCGCTCGATGCCGCGGTCGGGCACCGTGATGCGCGCCACCGGCCAGGTGTCGGCCCACGGCCAGGGCTTGGCCTGCGCCTCGCCGTCGAGCGTGCGCGCCCAGGCCTGCTTGATGAGCACCTGCGCCAGCCAGGCCTTGGCCTGGATGTAGCTGCCCTGGCCGAGCTGCCAGAGGCCGAAGGCCAGTACGACGGCGGCGAGCCACAGTTGCCAGCGGCTTGACAGAGGGTCAATTCGGCCGCGCACGACGGCCTGGGCGGGGGCGGCGTGCATGGCGGAGGGCCAGGCGCATTCGACGCCGAGTGGCCAGTCTTCGCCAGACCTTTTCCCCTCTCCCCGGCGGGGAGAGGGTTGGGTGAGGGGGAACGGCCTGCCCACCCTCACCCCAGCCCCGCTCCGCGCCCCACTGCCGGCTTTGCACAGCCGGCCGGCTTCGCGAAGCATGCTTCGCGAAACCCCACCTTCGCCCCGCCGATGCAGGAGAGGGAGCAAGGTCGCGCTCATTTCACACCTCCAAGCGCGATCGGCGCGCGGCGCGCGCTGCGATACAGCCCGCTCGCCAGCAGCAGGGCGAGGAACCCGGCCAGCAGGTTCCAGCGCGAATCGGTGGCGCCCTGCGGCAGTTCGCCGAAGACCTTTTCGAATTCCCAGCCTTCCGGCAGGTTGGTGGGGACGGCGCCGGACTTGAGATCGGCATCGACCGGCCGCACCGGCGTCTTGTCCACCGCGACGAGGCTGGTGTACTTGCTCACCAGGTGATGGGCGAGGGCGACGTCGACCACCGCCTCGCGCACGTCGTCTTCCTTGCGCGCCGTCGCGCAGGCTGTCGACCAGCGAGGCGATCTTCTCGCGCGCCCACAGCACGCCCATGCCCTTGCCGGCGCGCATTTCGCCGAGCGGCAGCGTCGCCTGCCAGGCTGTGTCTCCGCGCAGACCGGTGATGCGCAGATCGCCTTCCAGCTTGTCCAGCGCGGCGGAGACGACGATGGGTTCGCCCAGGTACAGGTCCGGCACGCGCTTCGGCCAGGCTTCGGCGCGGGTGCCGGCGGGCCAGGCGATCTCTATGCCCTTCAGCACGGGCGATTCGAGCTTGGCGAAGAGGGCACCCATTTTCTCCTTCACTTCCCCGATTTTGCCGATGGTGGTGAAGGTGCCGCGGCCGCTCTGCGCGGCCTTGGTCATGAAGTGGCTGTTGGGCGCCGAGCCGATGCCGACGGTGAACAGGCGCGAGTCGCCGAGCTTGTCCTGGATGAGCTTGAACAGGCCGTCCTCGTTGCCGACGGCGCCGTCGGTGAGGAAGATCACCTGGCGCACGCGGCCGGGGTTCTCGCGGCCGTTCAGCGCCAGGTTGAGCGCCAGCGCCATCTCGGTGCCGCCCTGCGATTGCAGCCCGCGCACGAAGCGGACGGCGTTGTCGCGGTTGGCGGCATGGGCCTGGCGCGCCTCGGGGTAGAGGGCTTTCGCGTAGGAGTTGAATTCGATGACGTTGAAGCTGTCCCGTTCGTCGAGGCGCGAGACGGCGAGCGCCAGCGCCTCTTTCGCCTGGGCGATGGAGCTGCCGGACATGGAGCCGGAGGTGTCGATGACGAAGATCACTTCGCGCGGCAGGCGCGCGGCGGCGACCTCCTTCGCCGGCGGCATGACCATGAGCAGCGCGTAATGCTTGTCACCGCTTTTCTCGGTGAACAACGCTGCCGAGGGAGCATGGCCCGCCGCCGGCGTCCACGTGAGTTCGAAATCCTTGTTGGCCGGCACTTCGCCCGCGGCCAGTTCGATGATGCGGCCGCCGCCTTCGGCCTCGCGCTGCGTGATGGCGTGGTAGGCGCTGTCGATGCGGGCCAGCGGCACGCCGGCGTCGAGCACGACCTTGAGGCGCACCGGGTTGCTCGGCGCAGGCCTTCGGTCGGCGTACCCGGGATGTAGCGCGGGCCGACGACCATGGGGAAGCGCAGGCTGAAGTTGCCTGAATCGAATCGGAGCGTCTGCTGGTATTCGATTTCCACCGTGATCTCGCCGCGCGGCGGGATGTTCGCGACGCTGGTGGTGAACATATTGGGCCGCTCCTGCTCGACCAGCGCGGCGCGCCGACCGGTGGATTTGGCCTGCTCGTACTGGGCGCGGGCGGCCTGGCGCTCCTTGATGTCGCCCTCGATGACGCGCTCGCCGACCTTCATGCGCAGGTGGTCGACGGCGGCGTTCTCCGGCAGCGGAAAGACGTAGATGCCCTCGAACCATTCATCGTAGGGATTGCGATAGGTTTGTTTGACGACGGCGCGGGCGACGATGCCGGAGACCTTGATCTCGGCATCGGTCGCCACCGCCGGCACGGCCAGGGTCTGGCCGTCGGATTTCAGCAGCAGTGTGCCCTGCTGCACCTCTCCCGGCTGCATCGGCACGAACTCGGCGGCCTGCGCTTGCTGGGCCAGCAGGAGGACCACGCCGGCCAGCGAGACTGCGGTGGCGAGGCCGATGCTGAAAGCCAGCACGACGTAGGCGATGATATCGACGACGACCAGTCGCTTTGCCGTTTTGCCGCCTGCCGACAGGGTGTTCATTGTTTTTCTCCTTCCCGTTGCGAACGGACATCCGTTCAGTTCGCATTGAAGCGGGCAAGTCGGGCGGCGGCGGGGAGGGAATCGGGCAGGGCGGCGAAGAATTGTGGCAAAAAAATGGCAATTGCCTTTCCGCTGCGCCGCATGGCGGTGTTTTCGGTATAGTCGGGCGCCATGCCGAGACGCATCGCCATCGTCGAAGACGAAGCCGCCATCCGCGCCAACTACGCGGAGGCGCTGGCGCGCCAGGGTTACGAGGTCGCCGCCTACGCCGGCCGGCCCGAAGCGCTGGCGGCCTTCCGCACGCGATTGCCCGACCTGGCGGTGATCGACATCGGCCTCGGCGACGAGCCGGAGGGCGGCTTCGATCTGTGCCGCGAACTGCGCGCGCTGTCGCCGCGCCTGCCGATCATCTTCCTCACGGCGCGCGATTCCGACTTCGACATCGTCTCCGGCCTGCGCCTGGGCGCCGACGACTACCTGACCAAGGACATCAGCCTGCCGCACCTGCTGGCGCGCATCGCCGCGCTGTTCCGCCGCGTCGAGGTGCTGGGCGAGCCGTCGGGCGAGGAGGAGCTGCTCGAGCGCGGCGCGCTGCGCCTCGACGCCAAGCGCCTCAGTGCAACCTGGAACGCCGTGCCGGTGGAGCTGACTTTGACCGAGTTCTGGATGGTGCACACGCTGGCGAAGTTTCCCGGCCACGTGAAGGACCGCGACCAGCTCATGCACGACGCCAAACTGGTGGTGGACGAGGGCACCATTACTTCCCACATCAAGCGCATCCGCCGCAAGTTTCAGGCCGTGGACGCGTCGTTCGATCGCATCGACACGGTGTATGGCATGGGGTATCGGTGGAAGGCATGAAGCCGAATCCCTGGTTCAGGGTCACGCTGCGCCTGAAGCTGGCGCTCGTCGCGCTGTCGTTGCTGGTCCTGCCCTGGGTGGGTTACCAGTACGTGCAGGAACTGGAGCGCTTCATGCTCGATGCGCAGAAGCAGGCGCTGCTGGCGACGGCGCGCGCGGTCGCCACCGCCCTGCACGAGCGGCCGCAGCTGATGCGCCTCAAGCCCGGCGCCAGCGCGACGCGACAAGCGGCGGAAGACAGCCTCAAACAGGCAGCGGAGCTGGCGGACAGGACGGGCGAGCCGGTCGTGGTCGAGGTCATCGGCCGCGAGTCGGCGCTGCCGGAGCGGCAGTCCGTGGCGGAGATCGAGGCCATCCTGCGCGGGCTGGAGCGCTCGACGGCGCGCATCTGGGTGGTCAACCGCGAACTGAAGCTGCTGGCGCTGGCCGGCAGCCTGAAGCCGAAGGTGCAGGCGCAGACGGGTGAGGGGGGCGAGGCGGCGAGAAGCGCCGAAGGCGTCTGGCGCGACATCCTTTCCGGTCTCTGGCGCGATATGCTTTCGCGCATCCTGCCGCGCCCGGCGGAGGATTTCGACGAGGCGCTCGACGAGGATGTGCTCGGTACCGGCCGCGAGGTTGCCCATGCGCTGCTCGGTGCGCCGGCGACGCGGCTGCGCAACAGCGCCGACGGCCGCGCCGTCATCGTCTCTGCGGCGCATCCGATCTGGAGCGGCGACACGGTGGCGGGTGCGGTGGTGGTGGAGGAGACGACGCACTCCATCCTCTCCGTGCGCAACCAGGCACTGGAGAGCCTGCTGCTGACCACCATCGCGGTGTTCGCCCTGGCTGCCGCCGTGCTGCTCGGCTTCGCCACGCGCCTGTCGAACCGCATCCGCCGCCTGCGCGACGAGGCGGAGAGCGCGGTCGATGCGCGCGGCCGATTGCGGCGCCTGACCTCTGGTTCGCAGGCGGGCGACGAGATCGGCGACCTGTCGCGCAGTTTTTCCGCCGTGCTGGCCAAGCTGGCGCAGCACCACGGCTATCTGGAAAGCCTCGCCGGACGCCTCTCGCACGAGCTGCGCACGCCCATCGCCGTGGTGCGCTCTTCGCTGGAAAACCTGCGCCTGGAAGCGGACCCGGCGCAGGCCCAGATCTATCTGGAGCGGGCCGAGGAAGGCCTTGCCAGGTTGTCGAAGACACTCACGCGCATGAGCGAAGCGACACGCCTGGAGCAGAGCCTGCGCAGCGAGGTGCGCGAGCCCTTCGACCTCGCCGCGGTGGTGACGGAATGCGTGAGCGGTTATCGGCACGCCTATCCGCAGCAGAGTTTCGAGCTGCTGCCGCCCGACCAGGCGCTGACGGTCGAGGGTTCGCCCGACCTGCTGGTGCAGCTGCTCGACAAGCTGGTGGCGAATGCCGTCGACTTCAGCCGGGCCGGTGAGCCGGTGCGCATCGAACTGGCGCGCGAGCGTAACAATGCCCAGCTCGTCGTCGCGAATGCCGGCGCGCCGCTGCCGCCGGAGGTGCAGGGCCGGCTCTTCGAAGCGATGATCTCCTCGCGCCCGGACCGCGCCGGCACGGGCAACGATGGACCACACCTCGGCCTCGGCCTCTACATCGCGCGCCTCATCGCGGAATTCCACGGGGGCACGATCGTCGCGGAGAACCGGGCCGGCGGCGAGGGCGTGGCCGTCACGGTGACCTTGCCGCTGGCCACGGGTAATATGCAGCGGTGATCAATAGCAGCCTGTCGGACTTGCCTCGTGAGATGCGTTGTTTCCCAAAGCGGATGGATGCAAGGCGCGGCGCGCTGGCAATGGTCGTTCCATTGCCAAGCGCTGCAACGCCGCAGACGCCGCTTTGGGAAACAACCCGAAGGGACGGGGGTGAATTTCGCGCAGGGCGGCGTTGCGGCGGCTTGCCGTAGAATAACTACTGTCCGCGCCGCCGCGCCTTGCCCTGCACGAAATTCACCTCCGTCGCACTCACGATGAAAGTCCGACAGGCTGCTAGCACCGAACCCGCCTACGACCTGCTCATCATCGGCGCCGGCATCAACGGCGCCGGCCTCGCACGCGATGCCGCCGGCCGCGGCCTCAGGGTATTGATCGTCGACCAGGGCGACATCGCCGGCGCGACCTCTTCCACGTCGACCAAGCTGATCCACGGCGGCCTGCGCTACCTGGAGCATTACGCATTCGGCCTGGTGCGCGAATCGCTGGCCGAGCGCGAGACGCTGCTGGCCATCGCGCCGCACCTGGCGCGCGAGCAGCGCTTCGTCATCCCCCATACGCCGGCGCAGCGCCCGCGCTGGATGATCCGCCTCGGCCTTGCGCTCTACGACGGCCTGGCGCGCGGCTCCAGCCTGAAGCGGGCGCAGGCGCTGGCCCTGCGCGGCACGCCCTATGGCGAACCGCTGCGGCCGGAATTCACGCACGGCTTCGCCTACTCCGACCTCGCTACCGACGATGCGCGGCTGACCCTGCTCAACGTGGTGTCCGCGGCGCAGCTCGGCGCAAAGGTAATGACGCGCACGCAGCTGGTCGGCGCACGTCGCGAAGGCCGCGAATGGAAGGCCGTGCTGCAGGCGGCGGACGGCACGCAGCAGGAATGCAGCGCGCGCATCCTGGCGAACGTGGCGGGCCCGTGGACCGTTGCGGTGCGCGAGGCGATCGTCGGCGCCGGCGAAGGCGGCGAATCGCTGCGCCTGGTGAAGGGAAGCCATATCGTGGTGCCGCGGTTGTACGCGGGCGAGCAGGCCTACCTGCTGCAGAACGACGACGGCCGCATCGCCTTCGTGATTCCCTTCGAAGACGACTTCAGCCTGGTCGGCACCACCGAGGTGCCTTTGGATGCGCCGGAGGCCGCGCCGCAGATCGAGTCCGCCGAAACGGATTACCTGTGCAGCGTCGTCGGCCGTTTTTTCCAGGCACCGCCCGATCCATCGCAGGTGGCCTGGTCCTTCGCCGGCATTCGCGCCCTCTATGACGACGGCCAGGGGAATGCCTCGGCCGTCAGCCGCGAGTACCGCATGACGGTGGACGGCAGCGCGCAGGAGGCGCCGTTGCTGTCGATCTACGGCGGCAAGCTGACCACTTACCGGCATCTGGCCGAGCGCGTGCTCGCGCGGCTGCAGCCCTGGCTGCCGGATTTGCGCCCGCCCTGGAGCGCGGCGGTGCATCTGCCCGGCGGCGGGCTGGGGCCGCGCGGCCTGCCCGGCTTGCTACTGGAGCTGGCCGGGAAATATCCTGCCTTGCCGCCCGATTTGCTGCATGCGCTGGCGCGCCGCCATGGCACGCGGGCCGCGCGCGTGCTGGGCGCGGCACAAACGGAGGCGGACCTGGGCGAGCACTTTGGCGGCGGGCTGTACGCGGCCGAAGTGGATTACATGGCGGCCCACGAGTGGGCGCACGAAGTGGACGACGTTCTCTGGCGGAGAACCAAGTGCGGCCTGCGCATCGACGCGACGGGTCGGGCGCGATTGGCCCGCCACCTTGACGAGAAGAGGCAGACGGCATGAGCGTTTTCCGCGGTCGCAAGCAGCGCTTCTGGCTCACGCTGTTTGCGCTGTGCGCCGCCCTGGCCGCCGAGGCGCTGTTCCGCAGCGGCGCGCTGAATCCCGTCGACCAGCGCCTGCAGGACGCCTGGTTCCAGTGGCAGGGCAAGCGCGCCGAGGCGCAGCATGTGGTCATCGTCGCCATCGACGAGGACACGCTGGCAGCCTATCCCGACGATCCGATGGTGTTCTGGACGGACCGCATGGCGCGGGCGCTGTCCCGCCTGCGCGCGGCCGGCGCGCAGGCCATCGGCCTGGACATGCTGCTCAGCATCAGCCCGGAGCGCTGGCTCGGCAAGCTCGGCGGCGAGCTGCAGAGCGCGGCGCGCGACTACGACCGGCCCTTCCGCGAAGAGATCAACAGCGGTCGCCTGGTGCTGGTGGCGACGCGCTCGGGTTCCGGCGCGCGCGAGACGGATTACCTGCTGCCGAGCCCCGACTACCTGCTGGCGCTGCCGGATTTCGACATTCCCGGCCACATCGGCCTGGGCGACCTGCTCGACGAGGGCGACGGCGTCATCCGCAGCTATCTGGTGGCGCCGGTCGCCGCCAAGGGCATCACGCTGCCGGAATCGGGCGTGCCGGTGCTGGGCTTCCCTTCCCTGCTGGCCGTGCGCGCGGCCGGCCTCGATCCCCACAGCGGGAGCTGGACGCTCGGCGGCCGCAAAGTCAGCCTCCGGGAGACGGCGACGCCGGTCCCCTATCTCGGCCCGCCGGGCACGTTTCCGCGCGTCTCGCTCAAGGCATTGCTGGCCGACGGGCCGTTGCCGGAGGCGGTGGCGGCGTCGCTGCGCGGCAAGGCCGTCATCCTCGGTGCAACCGCAGCCGGTCTCAACGACGAGCATTTCACGCCCTACGCGACCCGTTTCTTCTCCGGCCGCGGCGCCCTCATGACCGGCGTCGAGGTGCACGCCAACATCGTCGAGTCGCTGCTCTCCGGCGAGCGCCTGCGGCCGATGGGCGACGGACTGCGCCTGGTGACGCTGCTGCTGCTCGCCGTGCTTGCCGTCGCCGTCTTCGTTGCACTGCCGGCCTGGCAGGGGGGGCTGCTTTGGCTGCTGGGCGTGCCGCTACTGGCACTGGCCAGCTTCATCGCGTTCCGCGCGGGGTGCTGATGCCGGTCGCCGCCTATGCCCTGGTCGCCGGCTTCGCCCTGCTGGGCGTGCTCGGCTGGCGACTGACGGGCGAGGAGCGCGAGCGGGCGCGGGTGCGCCAGATGTTCGGCCGCTACGTGTCGGACCAGGTCGTCGAGGCACTGCTCCATGCCGAGCATCGGCCGGAGCTGGGCGGCCAGTCGCAGGTGATGACCGTGCTGTTCTCTGACATCCGCAATTTCACGACCATCAGCGAAAAGCTCAATGCCAGGGAAGTCGTGGAAATGCTCAACACCTATTTCGAGCGCGCCTGCGCCGTGCTGCTGGCCGAGGGCGGCAGCATCGACAAGTTCATCGGCGACGCTGTCATGGTCGAGTTCGGCTCGCCCCTGCCGGTGGAGGACCATGCCATCCGCGGCGTGCGCGCCGCCGTCGCATTGCATGCCGTCGCCGGGGAATTCGCCGGCTGGATGGAACAGCGCTTTCCCGGCCGCGACCTGCCGAAGTTCGCCGTCGGCATCGGCCTGCACAGCGGCGAGGCGATCATCGGCAACATCGGCTCGCCGACCCGCATGGAATTCACCGCCATCGGCGATACGGTCAACCTGGCCTCGCGCCTGGAGGGCATGACCAAGCAGCTGGGTTGCGCTATATTGGCCAGCGAATCGACCATAGTCGGCGCTGGCGAGTCGGTGACCTGCGGCCGCAGCGAGGTCGTCACGGTCAAGGGCCGCGAGGCGCCGGTCAGGGTATTCGAGGTACTTTCAGTCAATCGGGGAGTAAAGCAATGATGCATAAAGCGTGGTGGGTGGTGGGGATCGCCTTCGTCTCGGCGGGCGCCTGGAGTGCCGAGGTCGGCCTCGTCACGGCGGTGTCCGGCAACGTCAGGCTGCAGGAAGACAAGGCGGCCGCCAGCGAGCTCAAGTCCTTCGTCAAGCTGCGCGCCGGCGACCGCCTGTCGCTGGAGGGCGCATCGCGCCTGCAGATGGTCTACTTTGAAGGCGGGCGCCAGGAAACCTGGCAGGGCGCCGGCCAGCTGGAAGTCGGCAGCGGCGCGAGCAAGGTGGTCAAGGGCGGCCTGCAGCCGGAGGTGAAGACACTGCCGGCCATCCTCGTCAAGCAGCTGTCGAAGACGCCCTCGCCCGACGGCAACGTCAAGGCCGGCATGGTGCGCATGCGTTCGATGCCTTCCGGCGGCACGCTGGAGTCGGTCGAGAAGAACTACGCCGACCTGCGCAAGCAAGCCGATGCAGGCGACCGCAACCCGGAGCTGTACCTGCTGGCGAGCTATTTCGAGTTGCGCGAGTTCGACAAGGTTGACGCACTGCTGCAGCAGCTTGGCGAGAAATCGCCCGGCGACCAGGAGGTCAAGGTGCTGGGCGCGCTGTACAAGCGGGCCATCGGCAATGCGCGCATGGCGGAGAAGAAGTAGCTTCGCCTGAACAACGCGGAGGAGGGTCGATCATGAGCATCGATTGGCGGCGTGTCTTCTGTGCGGCGGGACTGGCAGCGACAGGCGGGGCGGCCTTCGCCAACTGCGATTCGATCATCAATGTCGACTACGCTTCGGCCGTGTCGACTTCGAACGCCGCCTACGCTGCGGAAATCATCGCGTCTTCTCCCGAGTGCTTCGGCGGCGGATCGACGACCTCGCGGGTGCAGATCGGCGGCACGATGTTCCAGCAGGCGCTGGCGGTTTCTTCCGCAATCGCCAGCCGCCAGCTGGCCGACGGCCCGGCGCCGGCGATGGCCATGAATGACCGCGGCGCGGCGGCGGGAGGAAAGCCGGGCCGCTTCAACGTCTGGGGCAATATCGGCGAGACCGACTCACGCCAGCGCTATGCCGCCTTCAACGGCTACAGCAGCGGCTATGCCAAGAACGAGATGGACCTCCTCAATACGATCCTCGGCCTGGACTACGCGTTCTCGCCGACGCTGCTCGCCGGCGCCTCGCTCGGCATCGACCGCGGCGACGGCAGCGGCGGCAACACGGATCCGGCGTTCTCGATCAACAAGATCAAGTCGAAGGGTTACGTGTTCGCGCCCTACCTCGGCTGGCAGATCAACCGCACATTCTCCTTCGATGCCAGCGCCGGGTTCGGCAAGGGGGAGATCAAGACGTTTACGACCAACAAGGTCGATGCCGACCGCTGGTTCGCCGCCGCCAACCTCAACTACCAGCGCTGGCTCGGCAACATCCAGTTCAGCGGGCGCGCCAGCTACCTGCATGGCGTCGAGGACTACGGCGACATCAAGGTGTCGGGCGTGTCGTTTGCCGGCACGGATGCGCGCAACACGCTGGACCAGGTTCGCCTCGGCGTCCAGGCCGGCTACTGGATGAACGGCGTCATGCCGTATGCGGCGCTGGCCTATGTCAACGACGTGCGGCGCAAGACGACGCAGTTCGGCGCGCCATCGAATCCCATCGGCCGCGACGCCTGGGAATGGCGCCTCGGCGTGAATTTCTTCTCCCTGTCGCAGGGCGTGACGGGTGGCATTGCCTACAGCCGGGAAGAAGGGCGGAGCAAGCAGAACAGCAACAATCTGACGGCCAATATCAACTTCCGCTTCTGATCCATTCCGGAGGGCCCGGGCTGAAACATTGATGTGCCGCTATTGCCCTCCGCGCTTCTCAAGAGTATAAAAACCTGCACCGTGCTTTCCGGCCCATCCCGGGCTCTTCAAGCCTAAAGATTTCCGCAAGGAGACGACCATGAAATTCCTCCATCGCGCTGGCCTGGCTGCCGGCCTGACCATGACCTTCGGCAGTGCCTGGGCGACGCCTTGCGACAGCGCCCTGTCGAGCTACGCGTTCTATGTTTCCTCGGGCATGTCGAGCAATGCGGCGGCCATCGTCTCCAACCACCCCGAGTGCTTCGGCGGCAGCCCGGGCAGTTCGGTGATGAGCATCAACAGCACCTCGTTCCTCCTGGCCTTCGCGATCGGCAATGCCCTCGCCCTGCGCCAGGCCGCCGACGGGCCGGTTCCCGTCGCCAGCGCGGGAACCAGGGGCATGGCCGCCGGCGGCGCCGCCGGCAAGTGGAACGCCTGGGGCAACCTGAACAACAACGACACCCGCCAGAGCTATACCGCGGCGAACGGCTTCACGTCGAAGAACAGTGCCGACATCATGACCACCGTGGTCGGCGTCGACTACGGCCTGTCGTCGACGATGGCGCTCGGCGTGTCGGCCGCCTTCGACGACGGCGACGGCTCGGGGAAAAACTACGGGCCGGGCGGCACGACGAACACGACCGACAGCAGCGGCTACGTGGTCGCCCCCTACTTCGGCATGCAGTTGAGCAAGGCGCTGTCCTTCGATGTCAGCGCAGGCATGGGGCGAGGCAAGCTCGACACGAGCACCAACACGGATTCCAGGGCCGACCGCTGGTTCGCCGCCGCCAACCTGAACTACAACCGCTGGTTCGACAACATTCAGCTGACCGGCAGGGTCGGCTTCCTGCATGGCGTCGAGGATTACGGCGACATCAAGAACTCGGCGACCGGCGCCAAGTTCGCCGGCACCGATGCCAGGAACACGATCGACCAGATTCGCCTCGGCGTCCAGGCCGGCTACTGGATGAACGGCGTCATGCCCGTTGCTTCGCTCGGCTACACGAACGATGTGCGTCGCAAGACCACCCAGTTCGGCTCGCCGAACAATCCGGTCGGCCGCGATGCCTGGGTGTGGGGGCTCGGCATGAACTTCTACTCGGTGAAGGATGGCGTGGCGGGCGGCGTCATCTACAGCGAGGAAACGGGCCGCAGCAACCAGACCCAGCGCAGCCTGATGGCCAACATCAATATCCGCTTCTGACGCACCTGACCGTGCCAACGCGATCGCGGGCCGCGCATTTTTGCGCGGCCTTTTTCTTTCTGGCCAGCGGGTGCGCGGGGACGCCATCCGATTCCTTCGGCGGTTCGCGCGAGCATGTGGTGGCCTGGGCCGCGCCGCGCGGCTTCCAGGCCGGGACGATCGACGCCGGCGATTTCAGGCTCTTCACCCTGCTGCGTCAGCGCGGCGCGACGAAAACCTTGCCGATCTACATCGAAGGCGATGGCGCGCCCTGGCCGAGCGCCTTCCAGCCGCCACGCGATCCGACGCCGCTGCGGCCCGTCGCGCTGGCCCTGGCCGGAAACGAACCGGCGCCGGCGGTGGCCTATCTCGGACGGCCCTGCCAGTACCTTGATGCGCCGGAACGTGCGCGTTGCGACAGCGCCTACTGGAGCGGCCGGCGATTCTCGCCGGAAGTGCTGGCCGCCATGGACGATGCGGTCGGCCGCCTCAAGCAGCGCGCAGGTGCGCAGCGCGTCAGGCTGATCGGTTTTTCCGGCGGCGGCGTGGTCGCCGCGTTGCTGGCAATGCGGCGCGACGATGTGGCGGATTGGGTGACGGTCGCCGCCCCGCTCGCGCTGACGGCGTGGGCGGCGGCACAGGGCCTGACGCCGCTGGCGGGCTCGCTCGATCCCCTGGCGCAGCCGGCGGCGGCGATCACGCGGCGGGCCGTCCATTACGCCGGGGCGGATGATGCGGTCGTGCCGGCGGCAATCGTCGCGCGCTTTGTCGGCGCGCACGGCGGCAAGCTGGAAGTGCTGGCCGATTTCGACCATGATTGCTGCTGGGCGCGCGACTGGACGCAGCTGTTGCGGCGCGCGCCATTGCAGGAGGGCGAGCCATGAAATCCGTAGCCGTGTTTGTCGTTGCAGCCTTGCTGCTGCCTTCGCTTGCCGGGGCGCAGGGTTTCCGCCCGCCGCCCTTCGCCGCCGGCATTCCCGGCCGCGCGCAGATGCAGGCCATCGAGCTGCAGCGCCACCAGGCGCGGACGCTGCTCTACCGCGAGGCCCTCGAGGAACTGCGGCGCAACCCGCAAGTCGTCGATGTGCGCGAATGCGGTGCCGGCGACGACGAGACCTCCCTGTGCCTGCCGAAAGCGTCGGCGACGGGCGTTCCCGCGGCGGTGGCCGCGCAGCCGACGGCACGCCGGATCGCCTTGCTGTTCGGCAACAGCCGCTACCAGTCGCCCATCCCGTCGCTGCTGTCGCCTTCCCGCGACGTGGACCAGGTTGCCGCATCGCTCGGGCAGAAACTCGGCTTCGAAGTTCGCGTGATCAAGAACGCGACCAAGGCGGACATGGTGCGGGCGGTGGCCGCGCTGGCGCGCGAGGTCGGCTCGGCCGACAGCGTCTTTGTCTACTATGCCGGCCACGGCTACCTCATGGACGACACGAACATGGGCTACTGGATCCCCGTGGATGGCTCGGTGAAGACGGCAGCGCAGTGGATCTCGAACACGGACATCTCGAAGCTGCTGGGCGCCATCCCGGCGCGGCAGCTGATGCTGGTGTCGGACAGCTGCTTCTCCGGCTCCCTGGCCCGCGAACAGGCCGTGTCGGCAGGACCGCGGACGCGCCAGGAACTGCTGCGCAAGCGCAGCGTGATCGTGCTGTCTTCGGGTGGTGAAGAACCGGTATCCGACGAGGGCAAGGACGGCCATTCCGTCTTCGCCTGGCACTTCCTGCGCTCCATCGGCCAGCTCGACGGGACGACGGTCGGCTTCGACGTCTACAAAGTGGTAAGGAAGGGGGTCAGCGAAGACACTCCGCAGCAGCCGCAGTATGGTGCGGTGGTTTCCGCGGGTCACGAGGCGGGCGGGGAGTATCTTTTCGAGTTGAACGCGCGCTGAACCCTAGTCGGGGCGACGCTGCTCCAGGGCGGCGATGCGCTGCTCCAGCGCGGCTGTCCGGTCAGCCAGGGCCCTGTTCTCCGACGTGAAACGGGCGGCATCCGGCGGCAGTACGCCGATGGGTTGCTCGTAGCGCAGGTATTCGGCGAAATTGTCCGCCAGCCGGCGGGCCACTTCGGCCTGCGCGGCGGCGAAGCCGGTTGCGGTTGTCACCAGGCGGCGCGCAGCGATGTCGCCGACCAGGTGGCTGAGATCTTCCTCGACATCCCATTCCAGATTGCGCAGGACGAAGCCGAGTGCTTCGGCGAAATCGGCAGCGCCGCTGACGTGGGCATTGCGCATCAGCGCATCGCGTCCCCGGCCCTGGAGCAGGACCAGCGGCGCGTCGGCGGGCAGCGCGATTTCGACGGCGGGCGCTTCGCTCCCGAGCGATTCGAGCGTGCCGTCCGCCGCGATGCGGAACTCGACCGGCAGCGGCCCGAGCACCAGGCGGGCACGCTGGCCGGCAAACGGCGCAAGCCGCTCGCGCGCCCACGGCGCGGCCGCGAGCAGACGGTTGAATGACAGCAGGAAGGCCAGGTCGAGCATGGGGCGGAAACGATGCGGGAGCCCGCAGGCCCCGTTCTCATCCCAATCCGTTCAATTGAACTGCTGGATGCCGGCGATGACCCAGCCGCGGCTGCCGTCCGAGGGCTTGGTCAGGTGCCAGGCTTCGTCGAAGGCCGCCGGCGCGGCGCCTTCGGTTTCGCGGATGGCGCCGTGGAAGCGCACGCTGGCGATGTACTGGCCCTGCTCTTCGCTGACGTCGAGCAGGTCGGCGTTGAGCGTGACGACGTCGGTCTGTTGCGCGCCGCCGCCGCGCTCCTCGATCTCCAGCTTGATCTCGGCGAACATCTCGGGCGTGGTGAAGTTGCGGATGTCCTCGATGTTGCGGGCGTCGTTGGCGGCCTGCAAGCGCAGGAAATTCAGCTTGGCCTGGCGCAGGAATCCGTCGACGTCGAAACCGGCCGGCAGGCTGCCGGACGAAGCTGCGGCCGCTGCCGCGGTACCACCTGCTGCAGGCTGGGCATCGAAGCGGATGGGTGCGGCGGCGGGCTCATTGTTGCCGCCGGCGTATTGCAGGGGCTGACTTTGCTGCGGGGCTCGGCGGCCGAACAGCAGGCGGATGACGACGAACACCGCCAGGGCGATGAGCAGCATCATGACGATGGTGGCGAAGCCTTCGCCGAGGCCGAAGTGCGACAGCATGGCGGCCAGGCCGATGCCGGCGGCCAGTCCGGCGACGGGGCCGAGCCAACGGCTCATGCCGGAAGGCTGCGGCACCGGCGCCGTGGGTGCCGCCGTGGCGCCCTGCGCCGGCGCCACCGGCTTCTGCGGCGTAATGTTGCGTTGCATGCCGGAGCTGCGTCCGCCGCCGATGCGCTTGGCCTCGGCGTCGGCGACCAGGCCGAGACCGAATGCGGCGACGAAAAGGGCGATCAGGGCTTGCTTCATTCGAGCCTCCTAAAGTTTGTAACCGCGGTGCAGGGCGACCACGCCGGCCGCCATGTTGAAATATTCGACCTTGCCGAGGCCGGCTTGTTCCATCATTGTCTTGAGCGTTTCCTGGTCCGGGTGCATGCGGATCGATTCGGCCAGGTACTGGTAGCTGCCGGGATCGTTGACGACCTTGCTGCCCAGCCAGGGCAGCACCTTGAACGAGTAGAAGTCGTAGGCCGGCGCCAGCGGCTGCCAGACCTTGGAGAATTCGAGGATGAGCAGGCGCCCGCCGGGTTTGAGCACGCGCGCCATCTCGGCCAGGGCCTGCTCCTTGTGCGTCATGTTGCGCAGGCCGAAGGCGCAGGTGACGCAGTCGAAGTGGCCGGAAGGGAAGGGCAGCTTCTCGCCGTCGCACTGCGCCGCCGGCATCATGAAGCCGTGGTCGATGAGGCGGTCGCGGCCGCGCACGAGCATGGCGTTGTTGATGTCGGTGAGCCACACCTGGCCGCTGGCGCCCACTTTCCTGGCGAAGGCCAGCGAGAGGTCGGCCGTGCCGCCGGCCACGTCGAGCACGCGATCACCCGGGCGGATGCCGGAGACCTCGATGGCAAAGGCCTTCCACAGACGGTGCAGGCCGAGCGACATGAGGTCGTTCATCAGGTCGTACTTGTCGGCGACCGAGTCGAAGACGCCGGCGACGCGCTGCGCCTTCTCGCCTTCGGCGACTTCCTTGTATCCGAAGTGGGTGGTCTTGTCGGTCATGTGCCGCCGCCGTGTTCCCGGGACTGACTTTCAGTGGTGTCCGCAGCCGCCGCTGCCGCAACCGCCCTGCTTGGGCACCGCGGGATTGTCGGCGGCTTCGCGGCTGGCGCCGGCTTCCTGCATGCGGTCGAGGTACTCCTGCCAGAGGCGGTCGCGCTCGGCGCCCAGCCAGTACAGGTAGTCCCAGGAATAGATGCCGGTGTTGTGGCCGTCTGAGAACGTCGGCTGGATGGCATACATGCCGACCGGTTCGACATGATTGATTTCGACTTCCCTCTTGCCGACCTGCAGCGTCTCCTGGCCGGGGCCATGGCCGCGCACCTCGGCCGAGGGGCTGTAGACGCGCAGCAGCTCGTAGGGCAATTCGTAGCGGCTGCCGTCGGAAAAGGCGACTTCCAGCAGATGCGATTTCTGGTGCAGCTTGATTTCGGTGGGGGTGGGGGTGTCTTTGTCTAGTCCGCCCATGTCAGTCTCCAGGCGTTGTCGGGGCGTCAATCATACAGCAGAAGGCCAGCCGAATAACTGCGCCGCCGGGGCTACCGGCGGCCGGTATAGGTGATGCGCTCGAAGTCGGGTCCATGGTTCAGCAACTCGACCAGCTTCAGCTTCGTCTGCCGATCGGTATAGACCTCGACGACGCGCTCCGGCTGGAACCAGCCGCGCGGCAGGACCAGCGTAGCTTCCTCCTTCAGGGCCGGCACCGCCGGCAGCAGAAAGGCGCGTTCGTAGCGCTCCGAGGGCGAGACCTTGATGCCCGTCGGCCGAACCGCGATCGCCTGCGGCACACCGGGCAGGACATGGATGCCGATGAGCAGGTCGTCCTTCTGCATCAGGTTCCAGCTGACCTGCGCCAGGAGGAAGTGCTCGCCGTCGGGCGGCCGCAGGCAGAACAGCTGGCCGTGCTCGATGCGCGCGCCGGCTTCGCCGCGCTGCAGGCGGAAGCCGGAGACGGACTGGTTCTCGACTTCCCAGCGTTCCAGCGGATAGCCGAGCTGCATCTGCGACGAGCGCACGTTCAACTGGGTCGGATCGAGCTGGTCGCGGAAGGTCCAGATGCGTTCCATGTCGCTGCGCGAGTAAATGCGGACGTGTTCGGGCTGGTTGAACTCGATCCCGCCGACATGGTAGTGGGTCGCTTCGAACCCCAGGCAGACCTGGGCGATGCCGCTGGCGCCGCGGCGCTGGAAGCGGCGCGGCGTGGCGTTCAGGCACCAGGGCTTGTACAGCTGCAGGAGCAGGCGGCTGGCCACCGTCGCGGGGCAGTCGTCGCCCAGTCCGAGGGCGGCGGGGCTCTGGCGCTCCCGTAGCCGCGCCAGCATTTCCTGGATCATCGGCGAGAGCTGGCGGGTATCGAACCAGCGCACCGAAGCCGAGCGCGACAGCAGCTCCAGCGGGCGCGTGCTCGCATCGCGCATGAGGTCGATGCCGAAGGCGCGCGTCTCGACCGGTTCGCCGAGGGGCCGGACGACGGTCAGCGGCGCGAAGCGCTGCGCCCAGCGGCATATCCAGGCGAATTCATGGGCGCTGCGGCTGTAGGGGCTGGCCAGGTCGACGAGCAGGATGGCGATGTAGGCATCGGCCGCACTCTGGCTCTTGTTGGTTTCGTTGAGGGGCTCCGGTACCGCCGTCTTGTCGATGCCCCATTCTTCTGCCGTGGCGTAGTAGCCGTGCAGGTCGATCCAGGTGCCCGGCGAGGGTTCGCGACGGGCGCGGCAGAACTCCAGGATGACCTTGCCGGCGTAATGCACGCAGCGCTGGCAGATGAGCGCCAGCCTGCCCTGTATGTTGGGGTCGCCCGATCCCGCCTGCGCCACCTGGGCATAGGCGCGCGCCATGGCCTGCCACAGCGCGAGCACCTGGCGGAAGGCTTCTCCCTCGGCCGGGGTCGGTGGCAGCGGCCTGGAGGCGTAGCGCTGGGCGATTTCGTCCTGCAGGTAGGCGAGCGGCGCGCGCGCAGTCTCGAGCACGTCGAGGTAAGCGGCGGCGGGCGGCGGACGATGGGCGAGCCCCGTCAGCAGCATGACGAGCGTCTGGTGCGCTTCGCGGGCGTTGGTCAGCGGCAGGCCGGCGATCAGCTTCGTGCAGGCGCGCGCGTCGGCGGTGTCGATCGTTAGGGACGAGCCGTTGTTGGTGTTCATGTCCGGTCGAAGGCGCAGCGTTCGAAATCGCTGCCGCGGTCGAGTTGTCGGGTGAGGCGAATCTGCCGCGAGGCGTTTTCGTAGAGCTCGATGATGCGTCCGGCGCGGAACCAGCCGGCCGGGACGATGACCGACTCGGGATACTTCAGGGCGGGCACGGCGGGCAGCAGGAAGCCCGGCCGGTATTTCTCGTTGACGGCGGTCAGGCCGGTGCCGCGCAGGGCCACGCAGGACGGGTGGCCCGGCATGATCTGGATGCCCGCCTGCAGCTCGTTGCCGCCGGTCAGGCGCGACCAGCGTGCCACGGCAAGCAGAAAGCCGCGGCTGCCCTCCGGCATGATGGCCACCATCTGGCCACCGCCGATGCGGCCGCCGGCCCGGGCAAGCGGCCGCGTCAGACGATAGCCCGTGGCGGACTCGTCGAGGACTTGCCACTCCTCGATCAGGAAGCCCTGCATCTGGCTGTAGTCGTCCTCGTGGCGGGTGGCGATGCGGCCGAAAGTGGCGATCTCGTCGGCCTGCGTCTTGGACAGGGCGTTGCCCTGGCCGGGCTGCTGGAAGACTTTTCCGGACAGGTAGTAATGGATGGCGTCGAGGCCCGTGACCAGGCGGCAGATGCCGCTGCCGCTGCGGCGCGGATGCTGCCGCACCGCGCCTCCCTTGAACCACTGCTGGTACAGGTGCTTCAGCAGGTTCTCGCAGCCGGGCTGCACGCAGTCTTCGCCGAGGCCGAGCGAGGCCGGCGACTCGCCGCGCTGCAGGTGGGCGATGCGGCGCTTAACGCTGCGCGACAAATCGGAGAGGTCCAGCCAGCGCCGCTGCCCGCCCTCCCCGGCGGCCTCGGGGACATCGGAGGCCACGTCGACGACGAGTGGCGGCACGCGCGGCTCGACCGGTGGCGCATTCAGGGCAACCACCTTGCCGCCCCAGCGATGCAGCCAGCGCTCGACCTGCATGAGCTGGCGCCCGGAAAGTTCGTAGGGGCTGGCCCGGTGCAGCAACAGCGTCTGCGCATAGGCGGCGACGACGCTGGTCGCGGCGTGCTCCGGCTGCAGGGAGTCGCTGACCGGGTGCGCCAGCGCTTTCAGGTTCTCGGCTGCCGCGTAAATGCGATGCAGCGTCCGCCACAGCGTGGCGGGCGGATCGGTGGGCGCGCGGTAGATGTCGAGCAGTTCCGCACGCAGGGCGCCCATGGCGCGCTGCGCGATCAGGGCGGCGTGCGGCCGAAGTTCGGCGCTGCCGCCCAGGCAGGCCGCCAGGCAATGCAGGTAGCCGGTCTGCACCGCCTGCCAGAGCGCGCGGTTGGCATCCATGCCGGCCTGCTCGGGCGGTGCCAGCGGAAGCGGCCGGCCGGCGAACTTGCGCGCCGATTCCGCCTGGGCGAAGGCGATCGGATCGCGCAGCAGTTCGAGGATCTTGAGCCGCTCGGCGGGCGCGGTGGCATGGCGGTTGAGCAGATTGAGCTGGCGCAGCAGCAAGGCCTGCGCCTGCGTCGGATTGGCCAGTGGTTGCGCCGACAGCCAGTCGCGGCAGCTGCGCGCGCCGTCGAAGGCCGGCGGCTGCTCGTTGCCAAGAACGGGCAGATCGAAGGCGGTGGTCATGCCGGTTCCCCGGCCAGGGAACGGACGAAGGCCTCGCGCAGGACGGCGCCGGCGACGGCCGGGCGGTCACGGGAGTCGCGCATCGGCGGCCCCCAGACGGCGCCGGGGAAATGGCGATCGTCGCGCCAGCGCGGTATGACATGCCAGTGCAGGTGCGGCACCACGTTGCCCAGGCTGGCGAGGTTGACCTTGTCCGGCCGGGCGGTGGCACGCACCGCCTTCTCTGCGGCGAATACCACCGACATCAGGTGGCTGCGGTCGGCGTTGTCGAGGTCGGTCATTTCGCTCACATGGCGTTTCCAGACGACACGGCACATGCCGGGGTAGTCGGCGTCGGCGACGAGCACCAGGCGGCAGCGCTCGTCCTGCCAGAGAACTTCTCCGCCAGCTTCGCGGCACAACTGGCACGACTCCGCCACCGACATCACCCGCCACCCCGGACTATGCAAAAAGGACGGGTGCATTCTACCCTTCCCGCCGCTACAATCGGATGGCATCGCTGCAACCTTCCATCCTTCAAGGAGCCTTCCCATGCACCCCCTGAACCTCAAGTGCATCATTCGACCCGGGCACGCGGTGGCCGCCCTGACCCTGCTGCTGGCCGTCGCCGGCGCCTGGGCCCAGACGGGCACGCTGGACAAGATCAAAAAGACCGGGACGATCGCCATGGGACACCGCGAAGCCTCGATCCCCTTTTCCTACATCGGCGACAACAGGCAGCCCGCCGGCTATTCGGTCGAGTTGTGCCAGCGCGTGGCGGAGAGCGTGAAGCGGCAGCTCGGCCTGGCGGAACTGCAGATCAAGTGGGTGCAGGTGGTGCCGGAGAACCGCTTGGAGAAGCTCATCAGCGGCGAAATCGATCTGGAATGCGGCTCGACCACCCATACCCTGTCGCGACAGGAGAAGGTCGAGTTCAGCCTGCTGACCTTCGCCGATGGCGGCAGCCTGATGATGAAGCGCGGCTCCAGCGTGCAGGGGCTGGGCGATCTGGGCGGCAGAAAAATCGGCATCGTGCCCGGCACCACGACCGAGCGGGCGCTGCGCGATGCGCTGGCGCGGCACAAGGTCAAGGCGACGACGGTGCGGCTCAAGGACCACGCCGACGGGGTGGTGGCGCTCATGCAGGGCGGGGTGGACGCCTATGCCTCCGACCGCGTGATCCTGTTCGGCCTCGTGCTCGGCTCGGGCAACCAGAAGGACCTGCGCCTGACCGAGGAGCTTTTCTCCTACGAGCCCTATGCGCTGATGATGCGCAAGGACGACCCGGCCTTCAGGAGGGCGGTCAACCGCGAACTGGCGCGCCTCTACCGCAGCGAGGAAATCTATGCCATCTACGACCGCTGGCTTGGCGTCTTCGGCACGCCCGGGCCGCTCCTGAAGAGCCTGTATTTCCTCAACGGCCTGCCGGAATAGCCGTCGCCTCCTCGCGGACAGGCAGGCCGTCCGCGAACATCGCCAGCGTGCCGGGCGCCATGGTCTGCCAGACTTCGTTGTCCGTCAGCGGGACGGTGGCGACAAGGGCGACGCGGTCGTCGGGCGTGGTCACCTCGCTGAGCGGATCGGATAATTGCGCACCATCTCGGCCACCGGCGATTCGATGGTCGCCCTGGAGTCGAGGAAGAGGCGGCAGCCGATGCCCTCGAAGAAGGCGATGCCCCAGCCGTCGCGCCCGTCGGTCCGCCGCGTGGAAGCCTTCACGAGAAGCAGATGTCCGTCGGCGTGTTGCAGTTCATGCCGAGCAGCTGGCACATGGCGCCTCCGCTGGGCCGCCCCGAGGAGGCGCGGCCGGAATGTGAGCGCAGCGATCAACCGTCACCCCATTCCTCGGGGCGAAGCCAGGATTTCGCAGAGCACTGCTCTGCGCTGGCTGAGCCGGCTGGCTGTGCAAAGCCAGCCGTGGGGCAGGGGTTGGGGGGCAGGTCATTGATCTTCCCCCATCACGTTAAGCACGACTTCGCGCGGGGACCCGCTGGTGCGGTGCTCGTAGAGAAAAATCCCCTGCCAGGTGCCGAGTGCAGTCGCGCCGTCGACGACGGGGATGGACAGGTGGGTTTGCGTCAGCGCCGCGCGCACGTGGGCCGGCATGTCGTCGGGCCCTTCCTGCCGGTGCTCGAAGTGCGGATCGCCGTCCGGCACCAGGCGGGCGAAGAAGCGCTCCAGGTCGCGCAACACGGCCGGGTCGGCGTTTTCCTGGATGAGCAGGCTGGCGGAGGTGTGGCGCACGAACAGCGTGAGCAGCCCGTTGGCGATGCCGCTCGCCGTCACCAAGGGGCTGACTTTGTCGGTGATCTCGACCAAGCCGCGACCGCGCGTGACGACGACCAGGGTTTCGCTCAGCTGGCGCATGCCGGGGATGTCAGTAGCCGGCACCCTTGAGCAAGGCCTCGAGGCTCTCCTCGGAGTAACCGTTGAGCGTTCGGCTGCCGGCGACGATCAGCGGCACGCCGCGCCCGCCCTTCTGGCGGAATTCCCGTTCGTAGGATTCCGAGAGGGTGACGTCGCGCTCGGTGTAGGGAATGCCTCGCCGCCCCATGTGCGCCTTCGCCTGAACGCAATAGCCGCAGGTCGGCGTGGTGTAGATAACTAGTGCCAGCTTTTGATTCTGTGGTGCGAGGGATTCGCGTTGCACTGCCGTGCTGACAGGTTTGCCCGCGGCACTCAGCACGGGCGTGCCGGAATAGGTATTGATGGCCGCCGTGACCGGCCGCGCCTTGGCATCGGCCGGCGGGCGGTCGCCATAATGCGTTCGCCCCTGGGCATCGATCCACTTGTAGGGCTGCGCCACGGCAAGCTGGCTGGTGAGGGCGAGCAGGAGAAGGGCGCGGATGAGCATCATTACTCCCGCCATGTCAGCCCCGTTCTGCCAGCGCCAGGCGGATGCCCAATCCAATGAAGAGCACGCCGGTGGCGCGGTCCAGCCAGCGGCCGACCGCCGGCCGGCCGCGCAGCCAGCCGCCGACGGTGCCGGCGTAGTAGCCGATGGCGCCGAAGATCAGCACCGTCTGCGCGGAGAAGAGCGTGCCGAGCAGGGCGGTTTGCGCCGCGGCGTGGCCGCGCGACGGGTCGACGAACTGCGGCAGGAAGGCGAGGAAGAACAGCGCCACCTTGGGGTTGATGGCATTGGCGACGAAGCCGCGCATCAGGTAGGGCCGCATGGCCTGGTCGACGTGCATGACTTCCGCCTCTGCGGTGAACGTCGCACCCGGACTCCGCAACGCCTTCCAGCCGAGCCAGCACAGATAGGCGGCGCCGGCCAGCTTGAGGGCCGTGAAGGCGGTCTCCGAGGCGGCGATGAGGGCGGTGACGCCGAGCGTGGCGAGCAGGGTGTGGATGAAGCAGCCGAGCGCGCAGCCGAGGCCGAAACCGATGCCGGCGCGCCGTCCGCGCGACAGGCCTAGGCTCAACACCGACAGGTTGTCCGGGCCGGGCGCCAGCGTGATGAGGGCGGCGGCGAGGAGGAAGCCGGCGATTTGCGGGAAGGTCACGTCGATCATGATTTTTACAATAGCACGCGCTCGATGCCGCCGGCGTTGGCGCGCGCGACGTAGTTTTCCATCCAGTCCGGGCCGAGCAGGTGTTTCGCCAGCTCGACGACGATGTAGTCGGCGTCCGTGCCGGTGTCGTCGGCGTAGCGGTGCAGGCCCTGCAGGCAGGACGGGCAGGAGGTGAGGATCTTCACCGGATCGTCGCCGGGGAAGCGCTCGATGCCGCGCTCGATCTCCTCCTGCTTGCGGAAGCGCACCTGGGTGGACACGTCGGGCCGCGCCACCGCCAGCGTGCCGGCTTCGCCGCAGCAGCGGTCGTTGAGGTCGACGCGGCTGCCGAGCAGCTGCGCCGCCACCTTGGTGCCGTTGTGCACGCGCATCGGGTCGTGGCAAGGTTGATGGTAAAGGTAGCGGGTGCCCTTCACGCCATTGAGCTTGACGCCCTTCTCCATCAGGTACTCGTGGATGTCGAGCAGCCGGCAGCCGGGGAAGATCTTCTCGAATTCGTACTTCTGCAGCTGGTCCATGCAGGTGCCGCAAGAGACGATCACTGTGCGGATGTCGAGGTAGTTGAGCGTGTTGGCGAGGCGGTGGAACAGCACGCGGTTGTCGGTGATGATCCGGCGCCCCTGGTCGGCCTCGCCAGCCGCCGTCTGCGGGTAGCCGCAGCACAGATAGCCCGGCGGCAACACGGTCTGCGCGCCGAGTTCGAAGAGCATGGCCTGCGTGGCCAGGCCGACCTGCGAGAACAGCCGCTCCGAGCCGCAGCCGGGGAAGTAGAACACCGCATCGGAGTCCTCATTCACCTTTTGCGGGTCGCGGATTACCGGCACGATGGCGGCGTCCTCGATGTCGAGCAGCGCGCGCGAGGTGCGCTTGGGCAGCTTGCCCGGCATCGGCCGGTTGATGAAGTGGATGACCTGCGTGCGCAGCGAGGGCTGGCCCAGCGTGGCTTCCGGCTGTCGCGTACTGCGCCCGGCTATCCCTGACCATTTCGCCAGCCGGTAGCCGAGGCGCTGCGCCTTGTAGCCCCACTCGATCATGCCCTTGCGCATCAGCTTGATCGTCGCCGGGTCCTTCAGGGTGAGGAAGGCCATCGCCGCCGCCTTGGCCGGCACGAACTTCTTGCGGCCTTGCTCGCGCAGGAAGTTGCGCATGGCCACCGAGACGTCGCCGTAGTCGATGTCCACCGGGCAGGGCTTCACGCAGCGGTGGCAGATGGTGCAGTGGTCGGCGATGTCGTTGAACTCGTCGAAATGGGCGAGCGAGACGCCGCGCCGCGTCTGCTCTTCATAGAGGAAGGCCTCGATCAGCAGCCCGGTGCCGAGGATCTTGTTGCGCGGCGAGTAGAGCAGGTTGGCGCGCGGCACGTGGGTCGAGCAGACCGGCTTGCACTTGCCGCAGCGCAGGCAGTCCTTGATGCTGGCGGCGATGTTGCCGATCTCGGACTGCTCGAGGATGAGCGACTCGACGCCGAGCAGGCTGAAGCTGGGCGTGTAGGCGTTGCCCAGGTTGGCGCCGGGCAGCAGTTTTCCCTTGTTGAAGCGGCCTTCCGGGTCGATGCGCTGCTTGTAGTCGACGAAGGGGGCGATCTCCTCGGGCGACAGGTAGTCCAGCTTGGTGATGCCGATGCCGTGCTCGCCGGAGATGACGCCGCCGAGGCTCTTCGCCAGCGCCATGATGCGGTCGACCGTGGCGTTGGCCTCCTGCAGCATGGCGTAGTGGTCGGAGTTCACCGGGATGTTGGTGTGCACGTTGCCGTCGCCGGCATGCATGTGCAGGGCGACGAAGACGCGGCCGCGCAGCACCTCGCGGTGGATGCCTTCGATGCGCTCGAGTACCGGCCCGAACAGCACGCCGTCGAAGATGTCCTCGAGGCGGCATTTCAATTCCCGTTTCCAGGAGACGCGCAGCGAATAGTCCTGCAGGCGGTGGAAGATCGTAACCCCCTCACCCCGGCCCTCTCCCCCGAGGGGGAGAGGGGGAGTCAGCCCGATGCCGTGTGCGGCGAATTCGACTTCTGCCTGCGCCAGCGGCAGGTCGAGGTTGTCGAGCAGCCACTGCCAGCGGCCGCGCACCTCGGCGATCGCCGTCAGCGCCTGCTCGCGACGGTCGCCGATCAATTCCTCCACCTCGAGATTGGCGTCGAAGGCGTGCAGCGGCAGGTCGCCGCGCAGGAATTCGGCCAGCGCGTCGGTGAGGCGCAGCTTGTTGCTGATCGACAGCTCGATGTTGAAGCGATCGATGCCGTCGCAGTAGTCGCCCATGCGCGGCAGGGGGATGACCACGTCCTCGTTGATCTTGAAGGCGTTGGTGTGGCGGGCGATGGCGGCGGTGCGGGCGCGGTCGAGCCAGAAGGTCTTGCGCGCGTCGGCCGTGGTGGCGATGAAGCCCTCGCCGCCGCGCGCGTTGGCCAGGCGCACCACGGCGGAGGCCGCCTGCATCACCGCGGCCTCGTCCTCGCCGACGATGTCGCCGAGCAGCACCATCTTCGGCCGGCCGTGTCGCTTCGCCTTGGTGGCGTAGCCGACCGCCTTGACGTAGCGCTCGTCGAGGTGCTCGAGACCGGCGAGGATGGCGCCGCCCGGGCGCTGCTCCAGGTAGTCCTTGATCTCGACGATGGCCGGCACCGCCTCGCGCACCTGGCCGTAGAACTCCAGGCAGACCGTCCGCGCCACCGGCGGCAGGCGGTGCAGGATGAAGCGCGCCGAGGTGATGATGCCGTCGCAGCCCTCCTTCTGCACGCCGGGCAGCCCGGCGAGGAACTTGTCGGTGACGTCCTTGCCCAGGCCGCGCTTGCGGAAACGGCTGCCGGGCACTTCCAGGGTTTCCTCGGAGAGGAGTTTGCCGTTCGCCGAGTCGGTGCGGCGCAGGCGGAATTTCGCCACGGCCTGGTCGTGGATCTTGCCCAGGTTGTGCTCGAGGCGCTCCACCTCCAGCCAATTGCCGTCCGTATCGACCATCTTCCAGGACGCCAGGTTGTCGAGCGCCGTGCCCCACAGCACGGCCTTCTTGCCGCCGGCATTCATGGCGATGTTGCCGCCGATGCAGGAGGCGTCTGCCGAGGTCGGGTCGACGGCGAAGACCAGGCCGGCTTCCTCGGCAGCCTCCATCACGCGCCGCGTCACCACGCCGGCGCCGCAATGGACGGTGTCGTAAGGCTGATCCGTGCCGGGCAAAGTCAGCCGCTGCAGCACGCCGATCGCGTCGAGCTTTTCCGTGTTGATGACCACCGAGTCGGGCGTCAGCGGCACGGCGCCGCCGGTGTAGCCGGTTCCGCCGCCGCGCGGGATGATCGTCAGGCCGAGCGCGATGCAGTCCTTCACCAGGCCGGGGATCTCGTCCTCCGTGTCCGGGCAGAGCACGACGAAGGGGTACTCGACGCGCCAGTCGGTGGCGTCGGTGACATGCGAGACGCGCGCGAGGCCGTCGAAGCAGATGTTGTCGCGCCGCGTGTGCTTCGACAGCGCGCGCAGAACCTTGGCGCGCAGTGCGGCGGTGGCATCGAAGCCGGCGGCGAAGCGGTCGACCGCCTGATGCGCTGCCGCCAGCAATTCCGCGACGCTCTCGTTGCCCTGGCGGCGCTTCTCGATCTCCGCGAGGCGGTGGCGCAGCGCGTCGATCAGCGCCTCGCGGCGGTCGCGGTTGTCGAGCAGGTCGTCTTCGAGATAGGGGTTGCGCTGCACTACCCAGATGTCGCCCAGCACCTCGTAGAGCATGCGCGCCGAGCGCCCGGTGACGCGCTCGGCGCGCAGAGTGTCAAGTACGCGCCAGGCTTCTTCGCCGAGCAGGCGGATGACGATCTCGCGGTCGGAGAAGGAGGTGTAGTTGTAGGGGATCTCGCGCAGGCGGGCGGTCATGCGCGGATTTTAGCTTATTGCGCCGCAACAAGACTGGTGCGTGAAGGAGTTGCTTGCGGTGTCCCGATATGTTTGCTAGAAAGGATATTCGGCGGAATGGCATCCTGCTTGCTGCCATTCTGTCCGTCTCATCCCGCCCCAGATCCCGGCGGCAGTTTATAAGAACAACAACCAGAGCATTCTGGAGGAGAACTGCCCTTGAAGTGGACGTGGATCCATGCCCTGGCGGCCGCACTGCTGTTCGCCGGCTGCAGCCAAACCGAAACCGAATTGCGCGTCGGCGCCAGCCCGTGGCCCGGCAATGCGCCCTTTTTCCTCGCCGCCGACGATGGCCGGCTCGGCAATCAGGTGCGCCTGGTCGAGTTCGCCTCGGAAACGGCCACCCTGCAGGCCTTCCGCAACCGCGCCCTCGACGTGGCGATCCTGACCCTGGACGAGGCCGTGTTGCTGGCGTCCGAAGGACATGCCGTGCGCATCGCCGCCCTGACGGACATCTCGGTCGGCGCCGGCCAGATCCTGGCGCGGCCGCCGCTGGGCGGCGTGAAGGCTCTCAGGGGGCGGCGCGTGGCGGTGGAGAGCACCGGCGTGGGCGCCTTCATCCTCGCCCATGCCCTGCGCCAGTCCGGCCTGACGGTGGCCGACGTCGAGATCGTCACCCTGCTGCCGCACGAGCAGGCCGGCGAATACGAGGCGGGGCGCATCGATGCCGCTGTCACGCACGAACCCTATGCCGGCCGCCTGCGTGCCTCTGGCGCACAGATCGCATTCAGCACGGGCCAGATGGACAATGACCTGATTCGCGCCGTGGTGGTGCGCGACACCTGCCTGCAGGATCACCCCGGGCGTCTGCGCAAACTCGTGCAGGCGCTCTACGCCAGCCGCACCGCCCTGGCCGACGAAGCCACAATGGCAAGGGCGGCGCGGCGCTACGGGCAGGCACCGGCGCAGTTCGGTGCGGCCTATGCCGGCGTGCGGCCGCTAGGCGAAGCCGACAACGCCGCCTATTTCGCCGGCGGCGCGCGCAAGCTGCTCGATGTCCTCGCGCACATCCACGAGGAGATGCAGATAGCGCACCTGATCGATGCGCCGGTCGAACTGGCGCAGTTGCTGACCAGGGTTGCGCCATGAAACAGACGTTGACCCGGCTGCTCGATGCGCTGTCGTCCCGCGCCGCGGGTCGCTCGCTGCGCACCGGCATCCCCATCCTGTTGCTGGTGTTTACCCTGCTGGTGAGCGGCGGTGTCCTGCAGTACAGCCTGCGCCAGGCCGACCGCGCGGTCGAGGCGACCGCCGTCGATGCCATCACCCAGCGTGCCAACCGCATGGAGAGCACGCTGGAGGCCTTCTACCGGCTCGGGCAGGGAGAGAGCGTCCAGGCCGTGCTGTCGGCGCTCGGTGCCGAGTCCGGCCATCGCCTGGCGGCCGTCATCGACGAACGCGGCGTGGTCATCGCCGCCAGCCGCGGCCTGCTGTTGGGCGAGAGCGTAGAGGCGGTGCTGCCGCGCCTGATGAGAGACGTGGTGATTCTGGCGGAGGCCCCGGCGGTGCAGTCGCGCATGGCCGGCATTGCCCGCCTGGCTGCGGACGGCAACAGCGTGGCGGCGCTGTTTCCACTCCAGTTGGGCCTGCGCGGCGGCGCCTTGCGCGCCCAGCGCACCGGCTTGCTGTTCCTCGAATACGATCTTGGCGAGCGCAAGGCCGCGGCGGCAGCAGGGGTGCGACAGGCCGCCTGGCAGTTCTCGGCTTTCCTGCTGGGGTTGGCACTGCTGCTGTGGCTGCTGCTCTACGCCATGCTGACGCGCCGCGTGCGGCGCATCGTCGCCACGATGCGCCGTGTCGCCGAGGCTGACTTTTCGGCGCGTACCGGCATCACCGGGCGGGACGAGGTCGCCCGCATCGCGCAGGCCTTCGACACCATGACCGCCAGCCTGGGCGACGCCCGCATGCAGCTCCAGCACGAACGGGATCACCTGGAGGAGCAGGTGGCGGCGCGCACGACGGAGCTGTCGCGCGCCAACCAGGAGCTGGAGGCCTTCAGCTATTCCGCCTCGCACGACCTGCAGGCGCCGCTGCGCGCCATGCGCGGCTTCGCCGGCGTCCTGCTGGAAGACTATGCCGACAGGCTGGACGAGGGCGGACGCGACAGCCTTGAGCGCATCGACCGGGCGAGCCTGCGCATGTCGCAAATGGTCGAGGACCTGCTGGCCTTCGCGCGCAGCACGCGCACGGCGCTGCACCGCACGCCGGTCGATCTTTCCGAGAGGGCAACGGAGATCGTCGAAGAGTTGCGCGAACGCGACAAGCGGCGCATCTTCGAGGCGCGCATCCAGGCCGGCGTGACGGCGGTGGCCGACCCCAGCCTGATGCAGAGCGTGCTGGCGAACCTGCTCGGCAATGCCTGGAAGTACTCGCGAGAGAGCGAATCGTCGTGCATCGAGTTCGGTGCAGAGACCGTGGATGGCGAGGCCGTCTATTTCGTGCGCGACAACGGCGTCGGCTTCGACATGGACGAGGCGGCGCGCATCTTCGAGCCTTTCCAGCGCCTGCACCGGCAGGATCGTTTCGAAGGCACCGGCATCGGCCTGGCAACCGTCTGGCGCATCATCCAGCGGCACGGCGGCCGCCTCTGGGTGGAAGCGGAGACGGACAAGGGCGCCACCTTCCGTTTCACGCTCGGCGGCGCAGACTAAGGGTACTTAGGGCGCGGCTTGCTGGCGCAGGCGGCCGCCTGCTACGCTTGCGCCCTTATGGCCATCGACTACCTCGAAAAAATCCTCAACGCGCAGGTCTACGACGTGGCGATCGAGTCGCCGCTCGAGCCGGCGCCGAACCTCTCCGCGCGCCTGAACAACACCCTGCTGCTCAAGCGCGAGGACATGCAGGCGGTGTTCTCCTTCAAGCTGCGCGGCGCCTACAACAAGATCGTCGGCCTGCCGCCGGAGAAGCGCAAGCGCGGCGTCATCTGCGCCTCGGCCGGCAACCATGCGCAGGGCGTGGCGCTGGCGGCGGCGGAGGTCGGCTGCCGCGCCGTCATCGTGATGCCGGAGACCACCGCGCAGATCAAGGTCCGCGCGGTGGAGGCGCTCGGCGGCGAGGTGGTGCTGGCGGGCGAATCCTTCGACGAAGCCTATGCCCATGCGCTGGTGCTGGAGAAGAAGCATAAGCTGACCTTCGTCCACCCCTTCGACGACCCGGAGGTGATCGCCGGCCAGGGCACCATCGGCATGGAAATCCTGCGCCAGCATCCGCGCCCGATCCATGCCGTCTTCTGCTGCGTCGGCGGCGGCGGCCTCATCGGCGGCGTGGCCGCCTACATCAAGCGCCTGCGCCCGGACACGAAGATCATCGGCGTCGAGGCGGCCGACGCCGACGCCATGGCGCAGTCGCTGGCGGCGGGCCGGCGCGTGCGCCTGGCGCAGGTCGGCCTGTTCGCCGACGGCGCGGCGGTGAAGCAGGTCGGCGAGGAGACCTTCCGCCTCGCCCGCGAGTACGTGGACGAGATGGTGCTGGTCGGCACCGATGCCATCTGCGCGGCGATCAAGGACGTCTTCGAGGACACCCGCGCCATCCTCGAGCCGGCCGGCGCGCTGGCCGTGGCCGGCGCCAAGGAATACGTGCAGCGCCACAGGATCCGCGACAAGACGCTGGTGGCGGTGGCCTCCGGCGCCAACATGAACTTCGACCGCCTGCGCTTTGTCGCCGAGCTGGCGGAAGTCGGCGAACAGCGCGAGGCGGTGCTGGCGGTGACGATTCCGGAGACGCCGGGCAGCTTCAAGAAATTCTGCGCGCTGCTCGGCCCGCGCAACGTGACGGAGTTCAATTACCGCTATGGCGACCCGCGTGCGGCGCATGTCTTCGTCGGCGTGCAGGTGGGCAACCGGGCGGAATCGCTCAAGCTGGTCGACGCCCTGCGCCGCCACGGGCTGGAGACGCTGGACCTCACTGAAGACGAGATGGCCAAGCTGCATGTGCGCCACATGGTCGGTGGCCATGCGCCGGTGGACAACGAGCTGGTTTACCGCTTCGAGTTTCCCGAGCGGCCCGGCGCGCTGATGAAGTTCCTCGACAGCATGAGCGCCAACTGGAACATCTCGCTGTTCCACTACCGCAACCACGGCGGCGACATCGGCCGCGTGCTGGTCGGCATGCAGGTGCCGCCGGGCGGCAAGGCGGAATTCCGCGCCTTCCTCAAGGCGCTCGGCTACGCCAACTGGGATGAAACCGGCAACCCGGCCTACAGAATGTTTCTGGGAGGGTAACCAGCTTACTTACATAGCGCAGGCAATGGGATGCCAGGCGCCGCCGCTATCTGCTGCTAGAATCATGACAACAAAATAAAGAAGAACCATCATGCCGAACACCATCAAGTTGAGAATATCCGGCGCTGCCCTCCTGGCAGCCCTTGCAGCTGGCATCCCGCTCGATGGCATGGCCACGGCCGGACGCATCGATTTCGCCGTCGGCGATGTCAGGGCGCTGGCCGCGGACGGCCGTAGCCGACCGCTGGCCAGAGGGGGAGACGTCGCCAGCGGCGAGATGATCGACACCGGCAACGGACGCGCCCAGCTGCGCTTCTCCGACGGTGCCCAGGTGTCGCTGGCGCCGCAGACCCAGTTCCGCATCGACGACTACAAGTTTGCCGGCCAGGCCGACGGCAGCGAGAAGGGCTTTTTCAGCCTGCTGAAGGGCGCCATGCGCACCATCACCGGCGTGGTCGGGCGCAGAAACCGCGACAACTACCGGGTGAGCACCATCGTCGCCACGATCGGCATCCGCGGCACCGAATTCTCGGTCACCTACGGCAACAGCATCAGCGTCACTACCGGCGAAGGCAGCAACGAGGTGTGCAACGCCGCCGGCTGCCTGATCCTCAACAGCGGCGAGACGGCCTTTGTGGCGGACAGCAACACCCGTCCGGTGATGACAGACAAGAAAACCGAGATTCCCCCGCCGCCGGTGCAGGGGCGAGGACTGCAGCTTCCCGAATATGTCGCAGGCGACAACGTCACCCAGGACGGCACGCCGGCGGGGCTGCCTTCCAGTCCACCTGCAGGCCTGACTTCCGGCGCAGGCTATTCGATCACCCTGTCCAGCGTGTTCAGCAGCATTTCTCCGCCGGGGGCGGGCCAATGGTCTGCAGATGGCATCACGGGGAGCACGACGGCGACGTTCAGCGGCGGCGGCCTTGCGGCGTTCAGCGACGGGCCCATGGAAGTCTTCCAGGGCGCCCCGGTCGGCATGCTCTCCGACGGCATCATCGGCTGGGGGCGCTGGATCGACGCCAGCAGGTTATTGGGGGGCACTCCCCTCGACACCCTGCAGCACACCCACTACGTCGTCGGCCTGCCGACGCCCGTCATGCCCACCAGCGGCACGGCCAACTTCACCCTTATTGGATACACCTTTCCGACGGCTACCCTGGATGGCGTCAACTTCACCTTCGGCACCCAGCCCATCACAGGGAGCCTGGCGGTGGATTTCGGCGCCGGCAATGTGGCCGGCAGCCTGGGCGTACCCATCGGGGGGAATACCTATTCGACGAGCTGGCCTACTGGAACCATCACGGGCACGGTGTTCGGCGGGGGCGGGACGGCTGTCACGGGGGGCGGCTGCACTGGCTGCTGGTCTTATATCAACGGGTTCTTCGCCGGCGCCAATGCCTCACGGGCGGGGCTTTCCTACATGTTCACGGGCACGCCCATCGGCACGATCATGGGCGCGGCGGCTTTCAGTCAATAAGCGATTCTGTCAGCATCCGCCGCTCCCGGGCCCTGCTTTCCCTGTCGGGGCTGAAGGCGCCCCGCCTTCACCTCGAATATCCCCGCTTCGGTGACGATGGCCTCCATCGGTAGGTCGTGGGCCTGCGGCCGGATCGTGCCCACCCGCGCCAGTTCGAAGCCGACGCCAATGGCACGCGGCCGGGGCAATTGTGACGCCCCCGGGTCGGCCCCATGGGCCGCCCCGCCCCCCGAGGGGGCCAAGTCAATCTTGGGGCGGCCCGGCGATTGACTTGAGAGTGCGGCCAGGCTGCGGTCGAAGTAGCCGCCGCCGTAGCCGAGGCGGTAGCCGGCGCCATCGAAGCCGTTGAGCGGCATGAGGATGACATCGGGCCGCAGCGTGTCGCCCAGCGCCGGGATGTGGATGCCGTAGCGGTCCTCGACCATTTCGCTGTGCGGCGTCCATGCGCGGAATTCCAGCGGCGAATCCTTGTCCATGACTACCGGAAGGCAGGCGCGCAGACCGCGCGACAGCTGGGCCGTGACCAGCGGGCGGGCGTCGAATTCGGCGCGGAAGGGCCAGCAGAAGGCGAGCACGCCCGGTTTCAGCGCGTCGAGCAGGGCGGCCAAATGCCGCTCGATCTCGTTCGACAGGCGCGCATGGGTTTCGGCAGGCAGCGCTTCGCGCGCGGCGACGAGTCGGGTGCGCAGGTCGTTGCGATAGGCACGATGGGCACGAAGATCGTTGGCGGCGGCGGAATCTGTCATGTGCGATGTGCTAATCTCGAAACAGGAACGTGATGCAACTATATCGAATCAAGTATCTGCTGTGGGCACTGCTGCTGGGCTTGCCGCTGTCGGTGAGCCAGGCAGCCAGCATGAACGACCGCGTGCTCGCCGCGCGCGACGCCGTCCAGCGCGGCGACCGCGCCAAGCTGTCCAAGCAGCTCGAGGCGGTGCGCGGCCATCCGCTGGAACCCTACGTCGAGTACTGGCTGTTGCGCCTGCGCCTGGAGGAAGCCGGCAGCACCGAGCTGCGTGATTTCCTGTCGCGCCATGCCGGCAGCTATCTGGCCGACAAGCTGCGCGGCGAATGGCTCAAGGTGCTGGGCAAGCGCCAGGAGTGGGATGTCTTCGATGCCGAGTACCCGCCGCTCGTCCAGCCGGACCAGGAAAGCACTTGCTACGGCCTGCAAAACCGCTTGCGCCTGGCCGACCTCGGCGCGCTGGACGAAGCGCGCCCGCTCTGGTTCGTCGCGGCCGAGCTGCCCGAATCGTGCACCCCCCTGATGGAGCAGCTGATTGCCGACAAGCGCCTGAGCACGGACGACATCTGGGAGCGCCTGCGCCGTCTGCTGGAGGCGAAGAAGATGGGGGCTGCAAAAAACACAGCAGCCTATCTGCCTGTCGGGCAGGCGCCGTCGGCCAAGACGCTGGAAGCGGTCGTCGGCAATCCGGTACGCCATATCGCGCTGTTGCCGGACAACTTCGCCTCGAGCCGCCAGGGACGTGAAATGGCCCTGGCGGCCGTGCAGCGCGCGGCCCGCAACGACCCCGCCCAGGCGGCACGCTTGTGGGAAGGCATCAAGGACAAGTTTTCGGCGGCGGATCGTGGCTACCTCTACGGCCAGCTCGGCTGGATGGGTGCGCTCAAGCACCTGCCCGAAGCGTTGGGCTGGTATGCGCTGGCCGGCAAGGCGCCCCTGTCGGACGAGCAGGTGGCGTGGAAGGCGCGCGCCGCATTGCGGGCACTGAACTGGCCCATG
This sequence comes from Betaproteobacteria bacterium, assembly GCA_016703785.1. Taxonomy (GTDB): domain Bacteria; phylum Pseudomonadota; class Gammaproteobacteria; order Burkholderiales; family Rhodocyclaceae; genus Desulfobacillus. The sequence goes on along the minus strand of JADJBM010000032.1, from coordinate 20,883 downwards.
GTGCAGGAGGCCATCGAACAGATGCCGAGGGCGATGCAGGCGCAGCCGGATTGGGTCTACTGGCTCGGCCGCGCCCATGCGGCGAGCGGCAGGCAGGAGGAAGCGCGGGCGCTGTACCAGCGCGTTGCCGGCCAGCCGAATTTCTACGGCAACTTGTCCGACGATGAGCTCGGCCGGCCGATCATGCTGCCGTCCAAAGCCCAGAAACCCTCCGCCGAGGCAGTGAATGCCATCGCTGCCCTGCCGGGCATCCGTCGGGCGCTGGCGCTATTCGAGCTCGACATGCGCATCGAGGGGATTCGTGAATGGAACTGGACGGTGCGCGGCATGGACGACGCCAATCTGCTGGCGGCGGCGGAGCTGGCCAACCGGCTCGACATCTACGACCGCGCCATCAATACCGCGGATCGCACCCAGGCGCTGCATGACTATTCGATGCGCTACCTGGCGCCCTTCCGCGAGCATGTCGAGCCGAAGGCGAAGGCCCTGCAGCTCGACGAGGGCTGGGTCTACGGCCTCATGCGCCAGGAGAGCCGCTTCATCACCAACGCCAAGTCGGTGGTGGGCGCCAAGGGCCTCATGCAGCTCATGCCCAAGACGGCGAGCTGGGTGGCGAAGAAGATCGGCCTGAAGGATTTCCACCCGGGCCGGACGAACGACACGGACGTCAACGTCACCCTCGGCACCAACTATCTGAAGCTGGTGCTCGACGAACTGGACAGTCATCCGGTGCTGGCCTCCGCCGCCTACAACGCCGGCCCGGGCCGGGCGCGCCGCTGGCGCGACGTGAAGCCCATCGAGGGCGCCATCTACGCCGAGACGATCCCCTTCAACGAGACGCGCGACTATGTCAAGAAGGTGATGAGCAACGCCGTGTACTACTCGGCGCTGTTCGACGGGCAGCCGCAGTCGCTGAAAACCCGCCTCGGCACCATCCAGCCGAAGAATGGCAACGACAAGCCGAAGACCGAAGACCTGCCGTGACGGCAGGATGAAAAAAACGCCCGCCCCCCTTCGCCCCCTCGCGGGGGGCTGTGCCTGCATTAGCCTCCACCGAAACCCGAACGGAGAAACCATGAAAAGCATATTGTTGATTGGCGGTTCGGGTTTTCTCGGCGGCCATGTCGCCCAGCGGCTCGCCGCGGCGGGCCATCGCCTTACCGTGCCGACGCGGCATCGCGAGCGCGCCCGCCACCTGATCGTGCTGCCCACGGTGGAAGTGGTCGAGACCGATGTACTGACGATGCCGTCCTGGCCGAACTGGTCGCTGGCCAGGATGCGGTGATCAACCTCGTCGGCATCCTGCACAGCCGCTATGGCCTGCCCTACGGGCCTGATTTTGCCCGCGCGCATGTCGCGCTGCCGCGCCGGATCGCCGCCGCCTGCCGTGCCGCGGGCGTGCGCCGCCTGCTGCATGTGTCCGCGCTGAATGCCGATCCGGCCGGCCCCAGCCAGTACCTGCGCTCCAAGGGCGAGGGCGAGGCGGCCTTGCGCGCAGAAGGTGCAGAGGGGGCAGGGCTCGACCTGACGATCTTCCGCCCTTCGGTGATCTTCGGGCCGGACGATGCCTTCCTCAACCTGTTCGCCTCCCTGCAGCGCTGGTCGCCGGTCATGCCGTTGGGGAACGCGCGGGCGCGCTTCCAGCCGGTGTATGTGGAGGACGTGGCGCAAGCGATCGTCGCCAGCCTCGATCGCAGCGATGCTGTCGGCCAGGCTTACTGCTGCTGCGGTCCGCGCGTCTATACGCTGGCGGAGCTGGTGCGCTATGTCGGCGAGCAGATCGGCAGGCCGCGGCCGATCATCGCGCTGCCCGAAGCGCTGGCGCGCATCCAGGCCGGCCTGCTCGAGCTGTTACCGAACCCGCCGCTGTCGGTGGACAACCTCGATTCGATGGATGTCGACAGCGTCTGCCCGGCGGGCGACCCGCTGCCCTTCGGCGCGAATCCCACGCCGCTCGAAGCGGTGGCGCCGGAGTATCTGGCGGCCAATGCGCCGCGCTATCGTTATTACGGCTATCGCATCAAGGCGCATCGCTGAGGTGAAGACTTACGTCGTCGGCGGTGCGGTGCGCGACCGGCTGCTCGGCCTGCCGGTGCAGGATCGCGACCATGTCGTCGTCGGCGCGACGCCGGAGGACATGCTGGCGCGCGGCTTCAAGCCCGTCGGCAGGGATTTCCCCGTCTTCCTGCATCCCGACAGCCACGAGGAATACGCCCTGGCGCGCACCGAGCGCAAGACGGCGCCGGGCTACACCGGCTTCGTCTTCCACGCCGCCCCGGACGTCACGCTGGAAGAGGACCTGGCGCGGCGCGACCTCACCGTCAACGCCATCGCCGAGGACGAACAGGGTGCGCTGACCGACCCCTTCGGCGGACAGGCCGACCTGGCGGCGCGCGTGCTGCGCCATGTCGGTCCGGCCTTCGCCGAGGACCCGGTGCGCGTGTTGCGCGTGGCGCGCTTCGCTGCGCGTTTTCCGGATTTTCGCGTGGCGGGGGAAACCCTCGCCCTGATGCGCCTCATGGCGGACAACGGCGAGGTCGACCACCTGGTGCCGGAGCGCGTCTGGCAGGAGTTGTCGCGTGGCCTGATGGAGGCGCGCCCGTCGCGCATGCTCGAAGTGCTGCGCGCCTGCGGCGCGCTGGCAAAGGTGCTGCCGGAGTTCGACCGCCTGTTCGGCGTGCCGCAGCCGGCCGACCACCATCCCGAAGTGGACACCGGCGCACACATGCTGCTCGTCATCGACCAGGCGGCCGCGCGCCGCGCGCCGCTGCCGGTGCGCTTCGCCGCCCTGCTGCACGATCTCGGCAAGGGCGCGACGCCGGCGGCGGAATGGCCGCATCACCATGGCCACGAGGCGCGCGGCGTGGCGCTGGTGGAAGCCGTTTCCGAACGGCTGCGCGCGCCGGCGGATTGCCGCGACCTGGCCGTGCTGGCGGCGCGCGAGCATGGCGTTATCCATGGCGCCGCCGCCCTGCGGCCGGCGACGCTCGTCAAGCTGCTCGAGCGCGTCGACGCCCTGCGCCGGCCCGAGCGCTTCGCGCAGCTTCTCGAAGCCTGCGAGTGCGACTTCCGCGGCCGGCCCGGCCGCGAAGACAAGCCCTGGCCGGCGGCCGGTATCCTGCGCCGCGCCCTGGCCGCCGTGCAGGCGGTGGATGCCGGCGCCATCGCCGGCGCCACGGCCGACAAGGCGCAAATCCCGCAGCGCATCCACGAGGCGCGCGTGGCCGCCGTCAAACAGGTAGCGCCGTGTCACCGTCTTGCGGGAGCTGACTTTAGTTCCGGCATAACGCCCGCTGCGCGGGCATGAGCCTTCACTGAAACGCAGGAGCGTTTTCATGCTGACCAGATTCGTCGCACTGTCGTTATCGTTACCGCTGGCGCTGCTCTGTGGGGCCTCGCCGGCGCTGTCGCAGGCGCCCGTGGTGGAGCCGCCCGCCAAGCAGGAAGAACCGACGATCACCGTTCCCGCGCACAGCGCCGAGGAGGAAATGGCCGCCCTGCGGCCGGTACTCATCGGCAGGAAATACCTGGAGCAGGCGCGTCAGCGCCTGGCCGTGCAGCTGGCGCGCATCAGTCGCGACAGCGGTCGCAACATGGACGACCTCGGCCCGTGGTTCGAGGACAACGCCCTGGTGGTGCGCGACTTCTTCGCCGACGTGCAGATCATGTATGCCCTCGAATTCAAGGAGGCGCCGCAGCTCGTCTCGCATGGCATGATGAAGCGCTGGGGCATGGATCCGGACCGGCTACACCAGCGCGCCCTGGCCAATCTGGACCGCGCGGGCGAGATCGGCACCAAGCAGGTCGCCAAGCTGCCCTGGCTGCACGTCATCGAGGCCGAGGACGGCTATGCCGCCAGTCGCGTGCTGTTGCACTGGCGCTGGGCCGAGCTGACGCTGAAGCTGGGCGACCTGCTCGTCCTCGGCATGCCGACGCGCGACGTGGTGGTGTTTACCGCCACCCAGGAGCCGGAGAAGATCGAGCAGTTGCGCGAGACCGTGGAAACCGTGGAGCGCCACCAGGGCCGCCCGATCTCGCGCAAGCTGTTCCAGTGGACGCCGCAGGGCTGGATGGAGTTCGACCCGTCCCTACAGCAGACGGAAGAGCAGCGTCGCCAGCAGGGAGAGCAGCACGGTGGTACCGAAGGGAAAACCGTAGTCGCGCCCGCGAAAACGGACACTGACATCGCCCGGCAGACGGCCGATGCGCAGCCAGGCGGCCAGCCGCGGCAGGAAAACGCCGGCGACGAACACCGTGATCAGCAGGGCAACCAGCCACTTCAGCATGGGCAGTGATGGCAAAGCGGGAGACCGCAGGCGCATAACCGGGGAGGGACGATGATTGAATTGTACACATGGGGCACGCCGAACGGCCGCAAGGTTTCGATCATGCTGGAAGAATGCAAGCTGCCGTACCGGGTGCACAAGGTCGACATCATGCAGGGCGAGCAGTTCGCGCCGGACTACCTTGCCATCAACCCCAACGGAAAAATTCCCTCCATCGTCGATCCGGACGGCCCCGACGAGGGGACGAAAAAACGGCCGATGCGCATGATGGAATCCGGCGCCATCCTCGTCTATCTGGCCGGCAAGACCGGCCGCTTCCTGCCCGCATCGGTGCGCGGCAAGTACGAGGCGCTGCAGTGGCTGATGTTCCAGATGGGCGGGGTCGGGCCGATGTTCGGCCAGACGCACCATTTCCTGCGCTATGCACCGGAGAAGGTGGATTACGCCATCGGTCGCTACACGAAGGAGACGGCGCGGCTCTACGGCGTGATGGACGCGCACCTGGCCAGGCATGAGTATCTCGCCGACGAGTACTCCATCGCTGACATGGCGACCTTCCCCTGGGTGGCGCGCCACGAGTGGCACGACATTGCGCTGGCCGGCTACCCCAATGTGCTGCGCTGGTTCAAGGCCATTGCCAGCCGCCCAGCCGTGCAGCGCGGCATGGCCGTGCCGAAATGAGCGCCCCCCCCCCCCCCCCCCCCCCCGGGGGGGGGGGGGGCGGGGGCCCCCCGCGGGGGCGCCTTCATGGTGCGTTCGCCTCCTAGGGCGGCGCGGAGGGGGCTCATCGCCCGGCACCGCCCGCCAGCCGCCGGGGAAAACCAAGCCTGCGCCGCTCCTCTTCATCCACGGCGCCTATGCTGCCGCCTGGTGCTGGGACGAGCATTTTCTGCCTTTATTCGCCGAGCGCGGCTATGCGAGCTATGCACTGAGCGTGTCCGGCCACGGCGGCTCGCCGGGGCGGGAGCACCTGGACAGCTTCGGCATCGACCAGTATGTGAAGGATGTGGTCGCCGTGGCGTCGCAGCTGCCGGCACCGCCGGTGTTGATCGGCCACTCCATGGGCGGCATGGTGGCGCAGAAGTACCTCGAGGGCCATGAAGCGGCCGGCCTGGTGCTGATGGCCTCGGTGCCGCCGCAGGGACTGTGGGCCGCCGCGCTGGGCCTGGCCTTCCAGAAACCCGGCATGATGAACGACCTCAACAGCCTGCTCGGCGGCGGGCGCGTCGCCCTCGACACGCTGCGCGAAGCCATGTTTGCCCAGCCGGTCAGTGCAGAGGACCTGGCGCGCTGGTACCGGCGCCTGCAGCCGGAGTCGCACCGCGCCATCTGGGACATGACGCTCTTCAACCTGCCGCTGAAAAGCCGCATGCGCCTGCCGCCCCTGCTGGTGCTGGGCGCGGAGCACGACACCCTGATCCCGTCCTCCCAGGTGGAGATGACGGCGCGCCATTACGGCGTCGAAGCGGAGATCTTCCCCGATATGGGCCACGGCATGATGCTGGAGCGCGACTGGGCCAAAGTGGCTGGCCGCATCCTCGACTGGCTGGCCGAACAGGGGCTGTAATCCCATACGCTGCGCATGGGCTTGGCGCCGGCAGGCGCCTGCGCGCGAATTATTTTTCCCTCGCATTCAACTTTTTCCCGCCAGTGTCGTTAGATCAGTTGACGTCCCGAAGCACGAAGCTGAGCAGCACGAGACGCGTTGCGCGGAGGTCATCATGATCATCCATACGGATATGGAAACGGGAAAAAAAGTGGTGGAACTACGGCAGGAATATGGCGAGGAGGTGCTCTTCGCCGGCTGGTTGCCGCAACCAGAAGTCGGCGTGGCCCTGCAGGAAGCGGTGCCCCACAGGGATTTCCTTCGGTCACCGGCGCGGCATGACAGCTCGGCGGCCGATCGCGACGCCGAGGCCTTCCTGCGCAATGTCTATCTCTGCCAGGAATAAGTAGCCATTCCACCCCCTCTCCCGCTGGCGGGAGAGGGCCGGGGAGAGGGTGGTGGGCGGCGCCAGCCGCTACAATGCGCGCATGACCGCATCCTCAGAACGCCGTTCCGCCTATCCCCATTTCCTGTCCATCCCCACCCGCTGGATGGACAACGACCTCTACGGCCACGTCAACAACGTCGTCTATTACGCCTACTTCGACACGGTCATCAACGAATACCTGATCCGCGAAGGCGGGCTGGACATCCGCGACGGCGCGGTGGTCGGCTATTGCGTCGAATCCACCTGCCGCTACCACCGCCCGGTGACCTTCCCCGAGACGATCGACGCCGGCCTGCGCGTCTCCCACATCGGCAACGCCTCGGTGCGCTACGAGATCGGCCTGTTCCGCCAGGGCGAGGACAAGCCGGCGGCGCAGGGGCATTTCGTGCATGTCTTCGTCGATCGCGCGAAGGACAAGCCGACGGCCATCCCGCAGAACATCCGCGCCTGCCTGGAACGACTGCTGCTCAAGTAGGACGGTTACCTACACAAAAAGCAGGTTCATGTTTGAACCGCCCCGGCCGATAATTCACTCAAGCAGCAAGGCAGTACAGGGAGGACGCAAGGTGTTGTGGCAGGCAGGCGGGCTGGAGTCCCGGCAGCCTGATCGCTGAGGGTTGTGGCTGTCGCGACAATCCCTTGCGTCTTCCCGGCTGCAATCAAAGCGCGTGGGCGCGATCGCCGCTCGCGAAGCCGAGCAAGACCTCGTCGATTCCCCTTCCTAGTGCCAGCACCTTGAACAGTTCGCCCATTTCGGATGGGCTGATGAGCTTCTGCGCGCCGGATGCGAGCGTGGCATAGGCCACCGCCCCCTCTGTCTGCCGTTGCGCCAGCAGTTGCGCCAGGCCGCAGTTCAGCAGGAACTGCGCCTGGCTGGTGTAGCCGAGCACGTCCAGGCCGGCTTCGAAGCCGGCTTCGGCGATGGCGGTGAAGTCGACATGCGCCGTGATGTCGTTGAGGCCGGGCAGCCAGAACGGGTCGCCGTGGGCGTGGTGGCGGTAGTGGCACATCAGCGTGCCTTCCGCGCGCTGGGGGTGGTAATACTCGCGCTGCGGGAAGCCGTAGTCGATCAGCAGCAGCGCGCCCTGCTGCAGGATGCGGCCCCACTCGGCGGTCCAGGCGCGGGCAGCGAGGTTGATTTCCGAGACATAGGGGGGCGCAATGAAAGTCAGCCCCTGCGACACGGCGAGCAGGGCGCCTGCGGCCGGCCGCTCGTCCCAGGCGAAGCCGCCGTCGCGCAGCGCCACGCCGCGCTCGAAGATGCCGTCCTCGCGCCAGGCGACGAGGTTCGCCGGCAGCGCGTCGAGCAGCTCGTTGGCGACGACCACGCCGCTGAAGGTGTCGGGCAGGGCATCGAGCCAGGCGACCCGCTGCGCCAGGTGCGGCGCGCCGCGCGCGAGCGTGTCTTGTTGGCGCGAGCGCAGTTCTCCGGAGAGATCGAGGATCTCGTAGCGCTCGGGCAGCGCGCCGCGCCGTTCCAGTTCCAGCAGCAGCCCGAGCGCGAGGGCACCGCTGCCGGCGCCCGCCTCGAGGATGCGTGGCGCGCTGGCCGCCATGAGCTGCGCCGCCTGCGCGGCGAGGGCCTGGGCAAAGAGCGGGGAGAGTTCGGGCGCCGTGACGAAATCGCCGGCGCCGCCGAACTTTCGCGACCCGCCGCTGTAGTAGCCGAGGTCGGGCGAGTAGAGCGCCAGCTCCATGTAACGCGAAAAGGGGATCCAGCCGCCGGCTTGTTCGATTTCTGCCGCGATTCGTGCGACGAGGCGGGCGCTGCTTTCGGCGGCAGCGGGTTCAGGAGCGGGCATCGTCATGGCGGGGCCGAATGTGCCCGATTCCGTTAAAATTCGCAAACTTATGAGGATGATTCGATGATTTCCGGCCTCCAGGACAAGGTGGTGCTCGTCACCGGTGCCGCGCGCCGCGTCGGCGCCGAGATCGCGCGTCTCCTGCATGCCGAGGGCGCTGTTTTGGCGCTGCATTACCGCAATGCGGCGGCCGAGGCGCAAGCCCTCGTCGCCGAGTTCAATTCGGCGCGGCCGGGCTCGGCGCTGGCCTTCCAGGCCGACCTGCTCGAGACCGACCACCTGCCCCGGCTGGTCGAGGATGTGGCGAAGCATTTCGGCCGCCTCGATGCGCTGGTGAACAACGCCTCCAGCTTCTTCGCCACGCCCATCGGCGGCATCGGCGAGCGCGAGTGGAATGACCTGATGGGTACCAACCTCAAGGCGCCGCTGTTCCTGGCCCAGGCGGCAGCGCCGCACCTGGCCCTTGCCCGCGGCGCCATCGTGAATATCACCGACATCCACGCCGAGCGGCCGCTGAAGAACTACGCGCTGTACTGCGCCGCCAAGGCCGGCCTGGCCGGGCTGACGCGCGCCCTGGCCCTCGAACTGGGGCCGCATGTGCGCGTGAATGCGATTGCCCCCGGCCCGATCCTCTGGCCGGAGGGCGGCGCCATCGATGCTGCGACCCAGGCCAACATCGTCTCGCGCACCGCGCTCAAGCGTTGCGGCGACCCGACAGACATCGCCCGTGCGGTGCGCTACCTGCTGTCCGACGCGCCCTACGTCACCGGCCAGATCCTGGCCGTGGACGGCGGCAGGAGCATCGTGCTGTGAGCGCGTACCTGAAAAGCGTGCTGGGCGCCGACCTGGGCGAGAAGGAACGCCACGAAGCGAACAAACTGGCCAAGCGCCTGCGTCGCAACGTCGGCCAGGCCATCGGCGACTTCAACATGATCGAGGAAGGCGACCGCATCATGGTCTGCCTGTCCGGCGGCAAGGACAGCCATGCGCTGCTCGACATCCTGCTGCAGATGCGCGAGATCGCACCGGTGCGCTTCGAGCTCATCGCCGTGAACCTCGACCAGAAGCAGCCGGGCTTCCCGGCCGAGGTGCTGCCCGCCTACCTGGAGCAGCTGGGCGTGCCCTTCCACATCGAGAACCAGGACACCTACTCGGTGGTGAAGCGCGTCATCCCCGAGGGCAAGACCACCTGCTCGCTGTGCTCGCGCCTGCGCCGCGGCGTGCTCTACCGCGTCGCTGGCGAACTGGGCGCGACGAAGATCGCCCTCGGCCACCATCGCGACGACATCCTCGAGACGCTGTTCCTCAACCTGTTCTACGGCGGCAAGCTGAAGGCCATGCCGCCCAAGCTGGTGTCCGACGACGGCCGCCACATCGTCATCCGCCCGCTCGCCTACTGCCGCGAGCGCGACCTCGAAGCCTGGGCCGCGCTGCGGCGCTTTCCCATCATTCCCTGCGACCTGTGCGGCTCGCAGGAACAATTGAAGCGCAAGGAAACCAAGGCGCTGCTGCGCGAATGGGACAAGCGTTTTCCGGGCCGGGTGGAGAAGATTTTTGCGGCGCTCGGCAATGTCGCGCCCTCGCACCTGGCCGATCCGAAGCTCTACGACTTCCGCAACCTGAAAGCCACCGGGCGGCCCGATCCGGAGGGGGATCGGGCCTTCGATGCCGAGGAATTCGATGATCCCGGCATCATTCCGCTTCGCGGCGGAGAGCGGGTTTGATATGATTCGCCGTCACAGGGAGTCAGGGATCAAAGAGTTCGCATGAACACCAAGGCCGAACGCAATTTTTGCGTGATTTTCGCCGACGTTTCCGGCAGCACGCGCTTGTACGAGAAATTAGGCGACAAGGAAGCGTTGCATGCCGTCGAGCGCTGCATCAACCGCATGACGCGGGCCACCGAGCAGTTTCACGGGCGTGTCATCAAGACCATCGGTGACGAGGTGATGTCGGTTTTCGACAGCGCAGAGGAAGGCATGGAGGCGGCCTGCTCCATGCAGCAGCGCGTCGACGACCTGCCGCCCGTGAGTGGCATCAAGCTGGCCATCCGCGTCGGCTTCCACTTCGGCCCGGCCATCGAGGACGCCAAGGATGTCTTTGGCGACACGGTCAACATGGCGGCGCGAATGGCCGGACTGGCCAAGGCCGGGCAGATCATCACCACCGGCGAGACGGTCGGACTGCTACCAACGCTGCTGCAGCAATCCACGCGGGAGATCGATGCGCTCTCCATCAAGGGCAAGGCGGAGGACGTGCGCGTCTGCGAAGTCCTCTGGCAGGAATCGGACGACCTCACCATGAAGTCCGGCAGCGTTGCGCCTGCCGCGGCCGCTGCGCGCATGATCGTGCGGCACGGCGGCGAAGAGCAGGTGCTCGATGCCGGCCACAGCGTCTTCTTCCTCGGACGCGACGCGGCCAGCGACGTCATCATCAACGATCGCCGCGCCTCGCGCAGCCACGCGCGCATCGAGCGGCGGCGCGACAAGTTCGTCCTCATCGACCAGAGCACCAACGGCACTTACGTCACCTTCGTCGGCGAGGTGGAGTTTGCCCTCAAGCGCGAGGAAGTCATCCTGCGCAGCAAGGGCCACATCAGCTTCGGCCACGCCTACGACACGGGGTGTGAAGTCGTCGAGTTCCAGGTAGGTTAAGGGCGCTTCCAGAATGACCTAAGGCCCCGCAAGGCCTTAGGTCATTCTGGAAGCTGAGGAGCCTGCCTTCTTTCCTTCTGCAGACAGGAGGAAAGAAGGCAGGCTCCGTTGTCAAATACTGATTTTCTTCAGCGTCTCGGGGCTCTTCACCACCGCTTCGCGCCGCGTCTGAGGCGCATCGATGAGCGCAGCTGGCGGCAGGGTGGCGAGGCGGGAGAGGACCGCGGGGTCGCTGCAGCCGGACTCGAAGGTGGCGACGATCTCGCCGCTGGTGGCGCCGCCCACGTTGAAGCACTGCCTGCCGAACTTGCGGTTGAGCGGCCCCAGGACGGCTGCCTGGACCATGTCCGCCGGATTGGACAGGCCACCGGACAGTTCGAGGTCGAAGACCGCATCGACGGCGCTGCTGGAGACCTGTTTTGCCCCCAGCACGCTGCGCAGGCCTTGCAGCTCATGCATGAGCGATTGTGCCGTGTCCTTGTTCGGCAGGCCCTGCAGCTTGAGGCGCACCTTCTGGCCGACGAAGTGATAGTGGGCGAGGAAGAAGCCCTTGGAGAACTCCTCGCCGATCAGCCTGCCGACGTCGCGCAGCGCCTCGTCCTCTGTCGACCAGCTGGTTTTTTCCGGAATTTGCGTGTTGTAGTAGATTTCCTCGCCGCTCTTCTTGTCGGTGGCCTTGACCGTCCAGAGGTCAGGACGAATTTCTCCACCGTGATGCCGGAGGCGGCGAGCTTGGCCGACAATTTCTTGAATTTCGCTTCGCCGGTGACGGCGAAGTCCGCGCCGCCCTTGGCGGGCGCCTCGTCGTTCCAGATGCGGAAGCCGAAGGACTGGATGCGCTCCTTGAGCAGGTTTTCCGCGAGCGGCGAGCGTTGCGCCGGCGCGGCGGGATCGGCCTCGGCGCTGCGGGCGGTGATGGCCACGGAAACCTTCGGATCACCGTTGTTTCGGATGAAGTCGACGCGCTCCTCCTGCGACATCTGGTTGAGCGATTTCTGCACGTCGCGCACCTTGACCGTGGCGCGGGTGGACAGCGACATGAGGCCATCCTTGCCGAGCTGCGGCGGCTGCTCCTCGATGACGGCCTGAATGAAGTCGCCGCTGCGTACCAGCAGCTTGTCCCGCACCAGCCTGTAGTTCTTCGCGATCGAGCCCTGCTCCACGTACAGTCCGAGGGCCTTTTCGATGAGCTGGCGCTTGGCGTCCTCGCGCAGGTCGGCGTTCAGCAGGCCCTTGTCGCCGCCCTTCTCCTGCTGGTAGCGCGGGTTGGAGGGGTCGGCGAGACCGAGGGCGCTGATGACCATGGTGCCGCTGTCGGCAACCGTCGCAGTTGCAGCCGGGGCCATTGTCGCGGGCGCGGCAGCCTGCGGTGAGATTGCTGCCGAGGGTTGCGGTGCGCCGCCCTTGCCCATGAAGACATAGGCCGCGGCGCCCAGGCCGACGACGGCAATGCCGCCGACGATGGCCAGGGCCATTGCCTGTGACGACTTTTTCTTCTGTGCCGGGGCGGCGGGCGGAGAGGGTGCAGCGGCAGGGGTCGGTGGGGCTGCGGGCCGCGCCTGGGCGATGGTTTTTTCCGCCGCATTCGCCAGGGTGGCATCGACATCATTCACCAGTGTGGCGTCGCTGTCCCCCGGCACGGCCTGGCCGGCCGCCGCCAACTTCAGGGCGGTGGCGAACTCGCGGCCGTTCTGGAAGCGCTCGTCGGGGCGCTTCGCCAGTGCCTTGCGGATCAGGGCGTCGAAGGGGCGCGGCACCTGCACGTTGAGCGCGGACGGCGCCGCCGGCTCCTCCTTCAGCACCTTGTGCATGATGGTGGTGAGCGCGCCGGTGAAGGGTTTCTCGCCGGTGAGGAACTGGTAGAGGATGACGCCGGCCGAAAAAGGTCGGAGCGGCCGTCGACCGTCTGGCCCATGAACTGCTCGGGCGACATGTAGCTGGGCGTGCCGAGCACGGAGCCGGCCTGCGTCAGGTTGGAGGATTCGACGCGGGCGATGCCGAAATCCGCCACCTTCACGGTGCCGTCCTTCAGCAGGATGATGTTGGCGGGCTTGATGTCGCGGTGTACGACGCCGTTCTTGTGGGAGTAGTCGAGGGCATCGAGCAACTGGCCCATGATGCGCACGATTTCCACCATCGGGAAGCGCTCGTTGGCGTCGAAATAGTCCTTCAGCTCGCGGCCCTCGACGAACTCCATGGCGATGAAGGCCGTGCCGTCCGCGGCCTCGCCTTCGGCGGCCGGCTCCTCGCCGTACTCGTAGATGCCGACGATGTGGGGATGGGTGAGGCGTCCTGCGGCCTGCGCTTCCCGCTTGAAGCGGGCGAGGATTTCCTCGACCTCGACGCGGTCGAGCTGGTCGCGGCGCACGGTCTTGAGCGCCACGCGACGGGCGATCATCGGGTCGAAGCCTTCGAAGACGATGCCCATGGCGCCCTGCCCGAGCTCGCGGCGGATCTCGTATTTGCCGAGTTTTTTCGGTTCTGTCATGCGCGCTACTCCAACTAGATGCGTTGTTCGGAGTGAGGTCCCGCCGCCGGGCCGCCCTGACCGAAGGAAATCCCCGAGGGACAAGGCGGGGCAGCCAACACATGGAGCGGGCATAGCCCGCGAACAACCGTCACCCCTTTCCTGGGGAAGGGGGGGCGGGGGGAAGGTAGTCTATTTGTGCTTTGAGTCGATTTCCCAGACGTTCTTCTGCACCAGGCGCTGCACCATGCCGTCGAGCGTCAGGCCGCCGGCTTCCCCGCTCGAGAATCCCATGACGGAGGAGGATTTGGCGCCCAGCTCCATTTTCTCCTCGGTGTAGCCGGTGGCGACCTGCTCGGTAGTGTTGGCGTCGATGATCTTCCAGCGCATGCCGATGATCCACACGCCGGTGGATTCGCCGGTTTCGACCGAGCTGACCACCACGTCGCCTGCCGCGCCGCCACGGCCGCCGCCGAAGATGCCGATCAGCGCGCCGATCGGCCGGCCGCTGAAGCCGGACTGCGCCTGCGCCACCTGTTCGGCCTTGAGGATGTCGAACTTGATCACCCATTTGGTGGTTTTCATCTTGCCCTTCTGCAGGAACTTGCGCGCAGCCTGCGGGTCGCCCAGGTTGTAGGCGAGCTGGAATTCCTGCAACAGGGGGCCGAGGTTGGTGCGCTCCAGCACCTTGAAATTGGCCTTGGTCAATTCCAGTTCGGCGAAATCGGCGATGTTGTTGGGGCCGAACTTCTGCGCGAAGTTGGCGTTGTTGCTCTTCACCTCGCCGGGTATGACGATCAGGTGGGGACCGGGCTTGGACGCGTTGGCGTACTCGACCGGCTTGTACATGCCCTTGTCGGCCATCTCGTTGGCCTTCTGCGAGGTGCTGCTGCCCTGCGTCGGCGAGGGACTCTCGAAGGTGGGCTGGGCGGCGGCTGAAAAGGAGATAAAGCAGAGAGCCAGGCTGAGGATGCGGAGTGAAGAGTTCATGTTGGTTCCTGTTTATTTGTTGCCGGCGCTGCGGCAGTAGTCGTTATAGAGCCTGGCCACCACTTCGTCGGCCCTGCTCGTTGACCAGGGTGAGCGCCATGCCGAGCGTGTCGGTGCCGGAATAGGACTCGTCCTTCGCGGCGACGCTGGATATCGTCTTGCCGCCAGCGGAGACGAGGTAAAACCCATGTGCACGGCGACCTCGTTGATCTTCAGCATCGGGTTGATGCCTGTCTGCGTGGTGATGAGGCCGCGCAGGATGAAGCTCGCGCCGAGCTTCTTCGAGGCGTTGATGGCGGCATCCGGGTCGTTGCGGAAATGCGCCTCGAGTTCCGCCTGGGCGATCTGCGCGCGGATCTCCTCCTGCGTGTAGGTCTTCAGGCCGAGCGCGCGCAGGCGGTGGTTGATAGCCTGGAAGTGGGGGCCGTAGCGGCTTTGCGTGGTGTTATAGCCGTTCGCCGTGCGCTCGGCGATGACCAGCATGATCTTCTTGTTCTTCAGCTGCTGCTTGCAGGGTGCCGAGACGAGCTGTCCGATGCGTTGGGCGCGGGCCTGGTCTTCGCCCTTGGCCTTCTCCTCCTCCTCGGAAAACTTGAAGGCTCCGGCCTGGCCGGCGCTGAAAGTCAGTCCCAGGAAGACGGCGAGGAGTCGCATTACGGCATTCTTCACGGGCATGGCGGCGGCGATTTAATGCAAGGGGAATGATTGTGGCAAAAAACAAGCCCTCGTACAACCGCGCCGGGCGGCTTGACGAGGGCTTTTGTCGGAGACGGCTACTTTTTCTCGGCCGGTTTGGCGGGTGCGGCGGGGGCAGCCACGGCTGGAGCGGCGGGTGCTGTCATGGCGGGTTTGGCCGCTTCGGCCGGCTTGTCAGCCGCTTTGTCAGCCTTGAGGCATTCGCTCATGAATTTCTTGCGCGTGTCGCCCTTGAGTTTCTTGTCTCCCGCGTCCTTGTTGCAGGATTTCATGCGTTCCTGTTGCTTGACCTGCTTTTCGGACGGCGCTTTTTTTGTTTCGGCGGTGGTAGCGGGCTTCTTGTCTGCGGTGGCTGGTGCAGCAGCTTGCGCGAAGGCGAGATTGGCAGCCAGAAGGGTAGCGGCGGCAGCCAGGATCATTTTGTTCATTTTGCGTTCTCCTTGGTTGGAAAGCTCGCGGCCCCGCCCCCAGGCAATTCCTGCGGGACGTGCCGCATTATGAAGAACGTATGCAAACAGACTTAGTTGACGCTGTCTTCGCCTTCTCCGTCGCCGTTACTACCCATCGCCTGTTTGTGCCGCTCGACGAACTCCTGGGTGCTGTCGATGCCGCGCAGCAGCAGGATGGTCGACCGCACGGCGGCTTCCAGCAGCACCGCCAGGTTGCGGCCGGCCGCGACGGGGATGCTCACCTTGCGTACCGGCACGCCGAGGATCTCGTGCGTCTCGGCGCCCAGCGGCAGGCGGTCGATTTCCGCAGCGCCCTTCTGCGGCCGCAGCAGGTTCTACCACCAGCTTCAGCTTGATCTTGCGCCGGCACGCGGTCTCCCCCGAATACGGTGCGGATGTTGAGCACGCCGAGGCCGCGCACTTCGAGGAAATCCCGCAGCATCGGCGGACAGCGCGCTTCCAGGGTGTTGGGTGCGATGCGGGCGATCTCGACGATGTCGTCGGCGACCATGCCGTGGCCGCGCGAGATGAGCTCCAGGGCCAGCTCGCTCTTTCCGACGCCGGAATCCCCGGTGATGAGCACGCCCATGCCGAGCACGTCCATCATGACCGCATGCAGCTCGACGGTCTCCGCGAAGTTGCGCGACAGCCAGATGCGCAGCAGGTCGATGACGGTGGCGGCCGGTTGCGGCGTCGAGAAAAGCGCCGTATCCGATTTCTCGCAAGCCTCCCGCACATTGGCCGTAATCGCGCAGCCGTCCGCCACGATGACGGCCGGCGGATGCGCCGCGATGATCTCTTCCATGTGGCGGGAGACGCGCACTGCATGCTGCTTGGCCGCCCAGTTGATTTCCGGCGCGCCGATGACCTGGATGCGGTCGGGGTGAATCAGGTTGAGGTGGCCGATCAGGTCCGCAGGGGAGGCATATTCCTGATTGACGGCAATGAGCGCGTCGAGGTTGCCGCTGACTCGCAGCAGCTGCAACCGTTCCCGGTGGTATTCAAACAGCTGCGCGACGCTCGCCTGCCGCATGGGGTTCCCAGCCGGTGAACAGGGCATGGATGGCGGCGGCATCCGCCGCCGCCGACAGCTGCTCGCGGAAGACGCGGTCGGAGAACATCTGTGCCAGTTCCGAGAGAATCTGCAGATGCTGTTCGGTGGCTTGTTCAGGTACCAGGAGCACGAATAGCAGGCTCACCGGTTTGCCGTCCGGCGCGTCGAACTGCACGGGGGCCGCAAGCCGCAGAAAGGCGCCGACCGCCTCCTTCATGCCCTTGATGCGGCCGTGCGGGATGGCCACGCCCTGTCCGAGCCCCGTCGAGCCGAGTTTTTCGCGTGCGAAAAGGCTGTCGAACACGGTGCTGCGACCGATGCCCTGGTTGTTCTCGAACATGATCCCCGATTGCTCGAAGACGCGTTTCTTGCTGCTGGCGTCGAGATCGATCTGGACGTTGGAGAGGGGCAGGAGCTTGGCGATCAGATTCATGTTGGTGCGGCCACGGAAGATGGGTGCGAGGGCGTGCGTGCAGAAGCGGCGTGCAGGGGTTTCCCGATGGGGCTTTCCTAGGCTAGGCGGCGGATTATACCGGGAAAGCCCCCAGGGGCGCGAGGCCTATTCGACGGGCTGCCGCTTGAGCGCCTCGTGCGCATGGTCCTTCTTTTTCTCCTTGTGCTTGAGCACCTGCCGGTCGAGTTTGTCCGCCAGAGCGTCGATGCTGGCATACAGGTTTTCGTCCTGGGCTTCCACAAAGATGTCCTTGCCGCTCACATGCACGGTCACTTCCGCCTTCTGCCGCAGCTTTTCCACCGACAGGATCCGTGCACCGCGGTGACGTGGTCGAAGTGCCGGATGACGCGATCGAGCTTGCTGGTGACGTAGTCGCGGATGGCCGGCGTGACTTCGAGGTGATGTCCGGTGATGTTGAGGTTCATGATGGCTCCTTGGCTAGTGGGAACCGGGACGGCAGGCGTACCGGCTCTTTGGGTGAAATCGGATAGTGGATGGCGGCCCTTAAATGGACTTTCTCAGGTTGACCGGCGGGATGTTCAGCGCCTCCCGGTACTTGGCGACGGTGCGTCGCGCCACCGATGATGCCCTGCTGGCCGAGGATTTCGGCCAGCTGGGCGTCGGAGAGCGGCTTCTTGCCGTCCTCGGCACTCACCAGCTGCTTGATCAGCGCGCGGATGGCGGTCGAGGAGGCCGCGCCGCCGGCTTCCGGTGGCGACGTGGCTGCCGAAGAAATACTTCAGTTCGTACACGCCGCGCGGCGAGGCCATGTATTTCTGCGTCGTTACGCGCGAGATGGTCGATTCGTGCAGGCCGAGCTGGTCGGCGATCTCGCGCAGGGTGAGCGGCCGCATCGCCACGTCGCCGTGCTCGAAGAACTGGCGCTGCCGGTCCACGATCGCCTGCGAGACGCGCTGGATTGTCTCGAAGCGCTGCTGCACGTTCTTGATCAGCCACTTGGCTTCCTGCAACTGGCTGGCCAGGCCCGAGCCGCGCTGGCCCTGCAGGATGTCCGCGTAGAGGCGGTTGATGCGCAACCGGGGCATCGCCTCGGCGCTTGAGCGAGGCGGCCCACTGGCCGCGTACCTTGCGCACGACCACGTCGGGAATGACATAGCGCGTCTCGGAGGGAGAATACTGCGCGCCGGGTCGGGGATTGAGTGAGCGGATCAGGGCCTGGGCCTCGCGCAGCTCGTCCTCGCTGCAGGCGACCGCCTTGCGCAATCCCACGTAAATCACGCGCCGCGAGCTGGTCGAGATGGTTGCGCACGATTTTCAGGGCCAGGTCGCAGGTCTTCGACGAGGGCAGGTTGGCCAGCTGCAGCGCCAGGCACTCCGAGGCGTTGCGCGCACCGATGCCCGGCGGATCGAAGTTCTGCAGGTGCTTCAGTGCGATCTGCAGGTCGTCGATGTCGACTTCCAGCTCGGCCGGCAGCAGTTCGACCAGTTCATCCAGGTCCTGCGCAGGTAACCGTCGTCGTCGAGGGCCTCGATCAGCAGCCGGACAAGGCAGCGGTCGCGCTCGGACAGCGGCATCAGGCTAGCTGCGTGCCCAGGTGATCGCGCAGCGAGGTCACCGCGGCCTGGATTTCGGCGTAGGAGGGTTCGTCGTCGTTGCGGTCGTCGCGCGACGCCGAGCCGCCGCCTTCGCCGAGCCAGTCGGCGGGGCTGCTGTCGCCGAAATTCGGTTCGGGCGGGATCGACTGCTGCAGTTGCGGCGTCAGGGCGAGATGCTGCGAAAGCTTGAGCTGAAGGGTTTGTTTCATCGACCGACAGGGTGAGCCGTCAATAGCCTGGGTCGTTCATCACAGGCGGAAATGCTCGCCCAAATAGACCTTGCGTACGTTTTCATTATAGACAATTTCCTCCGGCTTGCCTGCCGCCAGCACCTCGCCCTCGTTGATGATATAGGCGTGGTCGCAGATGCCCAGCGTCTCGCGCACGTTGTGGTCGGTGATCAGCACGCCGATGCCGCGCTCCTTCAGGAAGCGGATGATCTTCTGGATGTCGAGCACGGCGATCGGGTCGACGCCGGCGAAGGGCCCATCCAGCAGGATGAAGTGCGGGCTGGTGGCGAGCGCCCGGCAGATTTCCACGCGGCGCCGCTCGCCGCCGGAGAGCGAGATGGCGGTGTTGTCGCGCAGGTGGCCGATGGCAGCTCGGCCAGCAGTTCCTCCAGCCGCTAGTTCGATCTGCTCCTCGGTGAACGGCTGCAGCTCGAGCACGGCGCGGATGTTTTCCGCCACGCTGAGCTTGCGAAACACCGAGATTTCCTGGGGCAGGTAGGACGAGGGCCGAGGCGTGCGCGGCGATGGATCGGCATGTGCGTCAGGACTTCTCCGTCGATCATGATTTCGCCGCCGTCGGCGCTGACCAGGCCCGACGATCATGTAGAAGCAGGTGGTCTTGCCGGCGCCGTTGGGGCCGAGCAGGCCGACCACTCTCGCCGCTTTTCACCTCGAAGGAGACGTCCTGGACGACGGTGCGCGACTTGTATTTTTTTTCTCAAACCAGTGACTTTAAAAACACTCATTCTTGCGTTTCCTTGAGCACCTTGCGGATGGTATCCCCGGTGAAGCCGCGCTGCTGAAAAGCGCGCCTGTCGTGCGTAGTCGGCGCGATCAACCGGCGGCGTGGCAAACTTGCGCCGCCAGACTTCGCGCGCGCGATTGATTTCGCTGTCGGCGTCGGCAGGCAACGCTGCGGCGATGATGACATCGGCGATGCCCTTGGCGCGCAGGCTGTGGCGCAGCCTGGCCGTGCCGAAACGCAGCACGCGACGAGACGAACGATTCGGCAAAGCGCGCATCGGAGAGCAGGCCGGATTGTTCGGGCTGGTCGAGCACGGCTTGGATGTCTTCCGGGTCCCGTCGGCGGAGAGCTTCTGTACCAGCTCGGCGCGGGAATGCTCGCGCCGGGCGAGCATCCTCCAGCGCCTTTGTTTTTAATCTGTTGCTCTAGCCTCGGCCGCGACGGCGGCCTGCTGCTCGACGACGCCGACCGTGGCGCGAACCTTGTTTTCTGATTTCGCGCGCCATCTCCGGGTGCTCCTTGGAGGTACTCGCGCGCGTTGTCCTTGCCCTGGCCGATGCGTTCGCCGTTATAGGACTACCAGGCGCCGGATTTCTCGACCAGCTTGTGGAGGACGCCGAGCTCGACGATCTGCCCTCGCGCGAAATCCCTCGCCGTAGAGGATGTCGAATTCGGCCTGGCGGAAGGGCGGCGCCACCTGATCTTGACGACCTTGACGCGGGTTTCCGAACCGATGACTTCGTCGTTCTTCTTGATGCTGCCGGTGCGGCGGATGTCCAGCCTTACCGAGGCAGAACTTGAGGGGCGTTGCCGCCGGTGGTTGTTTCGGATTGCCGAACATAACGCCGATCTTCATGCGGATCTGGTTGATGAAGATCACCGCGGTGTTGGTGCGTTTGATGTTGGCGGTGAGCTTGCGCAGCGCCTGGCTCATCAGACGGGCTTGCAGGCCGGGCAGCTGATCGCCCATCTCGCCCTCGATTTCGGCCCTGGGGTGAGCGCCGCGACGGAGTCGATGACCACCACGTCGATGCCGCCCGAGCGCACCAGCATGTCGGCGATCTCTCGAGGGCCTGTTCGCCGGTGTCCGGCTGAAATAGTACCAGGTCGCCGACCTTCACGCCGGAGCTTCTGCGCATACTGGGGACCCAGCGCATGCTCAGCCGTCGAAGGCCGCCGTGCCGCCGAGCTTTTACATTTCCGCGATGACCTGCAGGGTCAGGGTCGTCTGCCGGAGGGGATTCCGGACCGTAAAGATCTCGACCACCCGGCCGCGCGGCAGGACCGCCGATGCCGAGGGCGATGTCCAGCCCCAATGAACCGGTCGAGACGGATTCGATGTCCCTTTTCCACCTCGCCGTCGCCCAGGCAAGGCGCAAGGATCGAACCCTTGCCGAACTGGGCTTCTCGATCTGGGCCAGTGCGGCCGAGAGGTGCTGCCTTTGTTGTCTTCCATAGTGATTCCCCAGTGGATTTGTTACGGCCGCGTCGCTTGACCTGCATGC
>JADJBM010000031.1 GCA_016703785.1 Betaproteobacteria bacterium | reverse complement strand
TGCAGGTTCGCGACATCATGGTGCCGCGCGCCCAGATGCACGTCATGCCGATCGATGACACCACGGCTGGGATGACGGCCACGGCGATCGAGACGGCGCATTCGCGCTTTCCCGTCACCGGCGCGAGCAAGGACGATGTGATCGGCATCCTGCTTGCCAAGGATCTGCTGCGGATGCATGCCGGCGAAGAGGTAGCCGTGCGCGACTTGCTGCGCCCCGCGATCTTCATTCCCGACTCGAAGCGGCTCAACGTGCTGCTGCGGGAGTTTCGCGCTTCGCGCAATCACATGGCGATCGTGGTAGATGAATACGGCGGCGTGGCGGGCCTTGTGACCATCGAGGACGTGCTAGAGCAGATCGTCGGCGACATCGAGGACGAATACGATTTCGACGAGGCTTCCGACAACATCCTGCTCGACCATGCCGGACAGTACCGCGTCAAGGCCACCACGGAGATCGCCGCCTTCAATGCCGCCTTCGACACGCATTTCGGCGATGAGCAATTCGACACCGTGGGCGGCATGGTGATTCATCACCTGGGCCGCCTGCCCAAGCGCGGCGAGAACGTGCAAATCGATGGCCTGCGCATCAAGGTCTTGCGCGCAGACAGCCGTCGGGTGCACACCTTGCTGGTGGACCAGCCGCAGACGCCCGCCGAATGAGGCGTGCCTCGCTGCGCCTCGCTGCGGCCGCCCTGCTCGGCGCAGCCTCGGTACTCGGTTTCGCCCCCTTCAATCTTTTCCCCGTTCCGCTCATCACCCTGGCCGCGCTCGCCTGGCTCTGGCAGGGAGCGACGCCGCGCGCAGCCGCGATGCAGGGCTTCGCCTTCGGTGCGGGCTGCTTTCTGGCCGGGGTTTCCTGGGTGTATGTCAGCATGCACGTCTTCGGCGGCATGCCGCCGTGGCTGGCCGGCGTGGCGGCGTTTCTATTCTGCTGCGTGCTGGCGCTGTTTCCGGCCCTGGCGGGCTCTGCCTTCGCGCGGCTGCGCAGCGGACGTTTCTGGACGGATGCGCTGCTTGCTGCCAGCGCCTGGACATTCGCGGAATGGCTGCGTGGCTGGGTGCTGACGGGATTCCCCTGGCTGTCCTTCGGCTATGCCCAGACGCCGCCCAGCCCGCTTGCCGGCTATGCGCCGCTGCTTGGCGTCCATGGCGTGGGCTTCGCCGCCGCGCTGGTCGCCGTATTGTGCGGGCTGACTTTCCACCGGCGCGAGCACTGGCTGCCGAGCGGAGCCGCGATCGTCGTGCTGCTGGGTATCGGGGCGGGGCTGACGACGATCGAATGGACGCAGCCGGCCGGCAAGCCGGTGACGGTGAGCCTCTTGCAGGGGAACATCGAGCAAAGCCTGAAATGGAAGCCGGAGCGCCTGCAGCAGTCCCTCGACACCTATCTTCGCCTGGCGCGTGCGCATCCGGCGCAACTGATCGTGCTGCCGGAAACCGCGCTCCCGCTCATGCTCGACCAACTGCCGCGCGACTACGTGTCTGACTTGCGCCGGTACGCGCAGGACGGAAACGGTGGCGTGCTGCTTGGTATCGCCGCGCAGGACGCACAGGGGCGCTACTACAACAGCGCAGCCGGCTTTACGCCGGAGGGTGTCCGGCTTTACCGGAAAAGCCATCTTGTGCCCTTCGGCGAGTTCACGCCGCCGTCCTTCGCCTGGACGCTGGCGCTGCTGAACATACCGATGTCGAACTTCTCGCCCGGTGCCGCCGTCCAGCCGCCGCTGACTTTGGCGGGCGAGAAGGTGGCGGTGAACATCTGCTACGAGGACGTGTTCGGCGAGGAGATCATCCGCGCCCTGCCCGAAGCGACGCTGCTGGTGAATCTCTCCAATACCGCCTGGTTCGGCGATTCGCTGGCGCAGCCTCAGCATCTGCAGATTGCCCAGATGCGCGCCCTGGAAACGGGTCGCCCCATGTTGCGCGCCACCAATACCGGCATGACCGCCATCGTCAGCCCGCGTGGCCGCGTCGAACGTGTGCTGCCGCCTTTCAGCGAAGGTGCGCTGGTCGGCGAGGTGAGCGGCTACACCGGCGCAACGCCTTATGTGCGCTGGGGCAATGCGGCTGTATTGCTGCTCGTTGGGGTTGGATTTCTGGCTCCGCTGCTGGGTTTACGCCGCAGTGCACATTGACCTGTTGAGCGGATGGCCTGAGAATTCGGCCTCGAATTCAGGCAAGTCAGGCGGATAACGCCTGACGTGGGAGGAGGGGAACGGGGGCTTCGGCCCCCGTTCTTTTTTCAGGCTCAATACCCTAGGGAATGGTTGCCGAGGTCGATGGTAAGGACGGAGCGGCCGATGGCGGCGGCCGCAGCGCGAACGAAACTCTTTACCCAGGGCGAGGGATTGGCATAGGCGGCATCCTTCTGTGTCTTCGCCAGGCAGAGGATCTTGTCGGCCAGCAACAGCTTGCCGACGGGATTGGTGGGTACGCAACCGGCCGACTCGAACTCATGGCCCAGCCATTCCTGTGCCTTGCGCGCATCCATGCCGATGAGATCGGCGTCATGCAACTCGAACTCATGCCGCTCACCTTTGGTGGTGACGATCGTGACGTGACAGCCCATCGCTAGCTCCGCATGTGTTGGAACGGGAGAATGTTACCCCATCCCTCCTTCCTGCACAGTCGCAGGACCGACAATTGATTGATGACGCCATGGACTTGTGACCGCGGCGTTCCCAGATTACGATTCGTCAATGACAAATGCTTTCGAATCGTCCGCCGCCGGCGAAGCGGGGCAGACGCTCGAGATGCGCCATGTCGACGGGGACGGCCTGCTGGTCGTCCTGTCCGGGCGCTGGTGCCTCGATCGGGCTCTGCCTTCGCGCGCCGCTGTCGAGCAGGCGCTGCGTGAAGACGTGCGCCGCCTGAAATTCGATGCAACTTCGCTGGGCGCCTGGGATTCCGGACTGCTCACCTTTCTGGCGGGGGTGCTCAAGGCCAGTGCTGCGCGGGGCATCGAGGTCGAACAGGATGGGCTGCCCGAGGGCATTCGGCGCCTGCTGGCGATGGCCTTCGCGGTGCCCGAGCAGAAAGTGACCGGCCGCAGCGGGCGGGATGCGAATCTTCTCGCGCGCGTGGGGACGGCAACCATGAAGGTGTTTCGTGGCGCGCCGGCGATGTTGCGCTTTCTCGGCGAAATCACCCTGTCCTTCATGCGCCTGCTCGGCGGGCGCGCCCGCTTCCGCGTCAGCGACATGTGGCTGGAAGTGGAGCAAGTCGGGCCGCGCGCGCTGCCCATCGTTTCGGTGATCAGCTTTCTGGTGGGGCTCATCCTGGCCTATCTGGGCGCCGATCAACTCCGCCTGGTCGGGGCGCAAATATTCATTGCCGACCTGGTGGCGATCGGCATGGTGCGCGAGGTGGGGGCGCTGATGACCGGCATCATCATCGCCGGGCGCACCGGCGCGGCCTTTGCTGCCCAGCTGGGCACCATGCAGGTCAACGAGGAGATCGACGCCTTCAAGACGCTCGGCATCTCGCCCATCGATTTCCTGGTGCTGCCGCGCATGCTCGCCCTGATGCTGATGGTGCCGCTGCTGACGCTATACTCCGGCTTCGTCGGCATGCTGGCCGGGCTGCTGGTGTCGGTCTTCATCTTCGACATCAGCCTCTTCGAGTATTACAACGAGACCTTGCGCGCGCTGGAGCTGAAGCACTTCTGGGTGGGCCTTTCCAAGGGGACGGTGTATGGCGCCATGGTCGCCTTTGCCGGGTGCCTGCGCGGCATGCAATGCGGCCGCAGCGCCGAGGCGGTGGGCGAGGCGGCGACGTCGGCGGTGGTCACCGGGATACTGCTCATCACCATTGCGGCTTCGGTGATGACCATTGTTTACTACCAGCTCGAGATCTGAACCGTGGAAGCCGTTCCGCACATCGAGGTACGCAGCCTGAGCATGGCCTATGGCGATTTCATCGTGCAGCGGGATCTGGCGTTCAGGGTGAACCAGGGTGATATTTTTGTCATCATGGGCGGCAACGGCTGCGGCAAGACCACGCTGATGCGCGCCCTGACCGGCTTGCAGCGCCCTGCCAGCGGCTCGGTGCTCTATGGCGGGGAGGACTTCTGGAACGTGGCTCAGGAAGACAAGGAGCGCATGCAGCGCCGGCTCGGCATCATGTTCCAGGGCGGCGCGCTGTGGAGCTCGCTGACCCTGGCGGAAAACGTCGCCCTGCCGCTCGCAGAGTATGTCGATCTCTCCCCGCTGCGCATCGCCGAAATCGTCTCCTTCAAGCTGGCCCTGGTGGGACTGGCCGGCTTCGAGGACTTCTATCCTTCCGAGCTATCCGGCGGCATGAAGAAACGGGCCAGCCTGGCGCGCGCCATGGCGCTCGACCCGGAAATTCTCATCATCGACGAGCCGTCCTCCGGCCTCGACCCGCTGACGGCGCGCCGGCTCGACGACCTGATCCTGGAGTTGCGCGACAGCCTGGGCGCGACCATCGTCGTCATCAGCCACGACCTGGCCAGCATTCTTGCCATCGGCAGCGACTCGATCTATCTCGATGCCGATACCCATACCATGATCGCCACCGGCAACCCGCGTCAGGCGCTCCAGTCGGGGGATCCGAAAGTGCGGCATTTCTTGACCAGGGGAACTGCATGAGCCGAAGAGCTGATCCCGCCCTCATCGGCGCCTTTGTCCTCGGCGCAATTGCGCTGGCCGTCGTGACCATCCTGCTGGTTGCCGGCGACGAATGGTTCCGCGAGCGAAGCCGCCACGTGTTGTATTTCGAAGGCGCGGCGCACGGATTGCAGGTGGGCGCGCCGGTGGTTTTCCTCGGCGTCAAGGTAGGAACCGTCAAGCATATCCAGCTTGGGCTCGATGATTCCAGCCACAATTTCGTTGTCCCGGTCACCATCGAGGTCGAGCCGCATGTCGTGCGTGGGCGCGGCGGCGAACAGATCGATTTGCGGGATCGCGAGACGATCGACCGACTGGTGCAGCGCGGCTTGCGGGCGCGCCTGAGGATGCAGAGCATCCTCACCGGACAGCTCTATGTCGACCTCGATTTCCACCCGGACAAGCCGGCACGCTTTGTCGCCACCGATCCGGCCATCCGGGAGATTCCGACCATCCGCACCGCCGTGCAGGAATTGACGACCAAGCTGCAAAGCTTCCAGATGGACAAGTTTCTCGACGATGTGGCGGCCATCGGCGAGGCCCTGAACCAGACGCTCAATACGCCCGAGGCACGCAACCTGCCGCGCCGGCTCGACGCGACCTTGAAGCACCTCGAGTCGCTGGCGGCGCGGCTCGATGCCAAGAGCGGCCCGATCCTGAATGAGACGCGCGCCGACCTGAGGGAGATGCGCAAAGCGCTGGTAGCGGCGCAGGCGGCCATGGCCCGCCTGGAAGCCGCGGCGGATCGTGTCGGCACGCTGGCCGGCGCCGACTCCGACCTGGTGCGCAACCTGACGCGGGCCAGCGATGAACTCGCCGGCGCGGCCAAGGCGGTGCGCAGCCTGGCCGAGGCGGAATCGCCGACGGTGCAGAACGTGAATCAAACCTTGAAGGAAACTGCGCGTGCCGCCGAGGCTCTGCGAAAACTGGCGGAACTGCTCGAACAGCAGCCCGATGCCATCCTGCGAGGCAAGCGCAAGGTCGAAAATCCCTGAAGCGGCAGCAACTCGACCGGTTAAAGCCTGTAAAATCGCGCTTTTGCGATTCTCCCAGTCGTTTCATGCCCACGTTTCAAGAAATCATCCTGCGCTTGCAGGCGTTCTGGGACCAGCAGGGCTGCGCGCTGCTGCAGCCCTACGACATGGAAGTCGGTGCCGGCACCAGCCACACGGCCACCTTTCTGCGCGCGCTCGGCCCCGAGCCGTGGAAGGCCGCCTACGTGCAGCCCTCGCGCCGGCCCAAGGACGGACGCTACGGCGAGAACCCCAACCGCATGCAGCACTACTACCAGTACCAGGTGGTGCTTAAGCCCGCGCCGGAGAACATCCTCGACCTTTATCTGGAATCGCTGAAGGCGCTCGGCTTCGACCTCAAGCAGAACGACGTGCGCTTCGTCGAGGACGACTGGGAGAACCCGACCCTGGGCGCCTGGGGCCTCGGCTGGGAAGTCTGGCTGAACGGCATGGAGGTGACGCAATTCACCTACTTCCAGCAGGTCGGCGGCATCGACTGCAAGCCGATCACCGGCGAGATCACCTACGGCCTCGAGCGGCTGGCGATGTACCTGCAGGGTGTCGAGAACGTCTTCGACCTCGTCTATGCGCCCGGCCTCAAGTACGGCGACGTCTTCCACCAGAACGAGGTCGAGCAGAGCGCCTACAACTTCGAGCACAGCGATGTCGATTTCCTGCTCACCGCCTTCGGCGCCCACGAGAAGCAGGCGAAGCACCTGATGGAGCAGCAGCTCGCGCTGCCGGCCTACGAGCAGGTGCTCAAGGCCGCGCACACCTTCAACCTGCTCGACGCGCGCGGCGCCATCTCGGTCACCGAGCGCGCCGCCTACATCGGCCGCATCCGCAACCTGGCGCGCAGCGTCGCCAGAAGCTACGTTGACAGCCGCGCACGCCTTGGCTTCCCGATGGCGCCGAGAGCCTGGGCCGACGAAGTGCAGGCCGAACTGGCAAAGAGGGCGGAGTGAGATGACCGTGAAGAACCTGCTCGTCGAACTGCTCGTCGAGGAACTACCGCCCAAGGCGCTGAAGCGGCTTGGTGAGTCCTTTGCCAAGACATTGTCCGAGTCGTTGAAAACCAGAAACTTGCTTTGTGAAAATAGCAACGTAACTTCATTTGCCTCCCCCGCCGCTTAGCTGTTCATATTGGTGCGGTCGTAGAAGTCGCCCCGGATGAAGAAGTCACCAGAAAGTTGATGCCAAAGTCCATTGCCATTGGCGTAGATGGCAAGCCGACTGAGGCTTTTCGCAAAAGCCTTGCCAAGATTGGAAGGGAGGCATTGGCGGATTGCTGGCCAGATGCTGAGGATGGCTCAGAACGCTTATTCGTTCGGAACGATGGAAAGGTAGATGCTATTTTTCTTAGCTCTTGGGCGAAGGGGGCAACTTTACTAGTCGGTTTGGAATTCGCTATCGAAGAAGCTATCGATGCGCTGCCAATTCCGAAAGTAATGACTTATCAGCTGGCCGACGGTTGGACGAACGCCAAATTCGTCCGCCCTGCGCATCGGCTGGTGGCGCTGCACGGTGCCGACGTCGTCCCCGTGTCCGTGCTGGGCCTCGAGGCCGGCCGCGAAACGCAGGGCCACCGCTTCGAGGCAGCCCATCCGGTCGTGTCGATTCGCGATGCCGATTCTTATGCGCAGCAGATTGAAGCGGAGGGCGCGGTGATCCCGGGCTTCGACGTGCGCCGTGCCGAGATCGCACGGCAACTCAAAGACGCCGCGGAGA
Organism: Betaproteobacteria bacterium; assembly: GCA_016703785.1. Lineage (GTDB taxonomy): Bacteria > Pseudomonadota > Gammaproteobacteria > Burkholderiales > Rhodocyclaceae > Desulfobacillus. The sequence continues at coordinate 175,346 of JADJBM010000031.1, read as the reverse complement.
AGGCGGGATTGAAGCCCATCGAGGATGAGGCGCTCCTCGACGAGGTGACGGCGCTGGTCGAACGGCCCAACGTGCTGACCTGCCAGTTCGAGGAGGAATTTCTCGAGGTGCCGCAGGAATGCCTGATCCTGACCATGAAGGCCAACCAGAAGTACTTCCCGCTGCTCAAGGACGGCAAGCTGACGAACAAATTCCTTGTCGTCAGCAACATCCGCCCGGACGATCCGGGCGCGGTGATCGGCGGCAACGAGCGGGTGGTGCGTCCGCGGTTGGCAGACGCCAAGTTCTTCTTCGACCAGGATCGCAAAAAATCGCTGATGGACCGCATTCCCGGTCTCGCCAAGGTGGTCTACCATAACAAGCTTGGCACCCAGGGCGAGCGCGTTGAACGGGTTGCCGCTCTGGCGCGTGCAATCGGCCACAAGCTGGGTGGCGAGACGCTCGCGAACCAGGCCGACCGCGCCGCCATGCTGTCGAAGGCCGACCTGCTGACCGACATGGTCGGCGAGTTCCCCGAGCTGCAGGGCATCATGGGCCGATACTACGCGCTGCACGACGGCGAACCCGTCGAGATCGCCGACGCCATCGAGGACCATTACAAGCCGCGCTTCGCCGGCGACGAATTGCCCCGTGGGCCGGCCGGCCTATGCGTTGCGCTGGCCGACAAGCTGCAAACATTGGCCGACATGTTCGGCATCGGACAGGTGCCCACCGGCGACAAGGACCCGTTCGCGCTGCGCCGTCATGCGCTGGGCGTCATCCGCATGCTGATCGAGCGGGACCTGTCGCCGACCTGATGTGCTGTTCAGGCAGCGAATCTCGCCGACGACAAGGTGATCGGGCAGCTAGCTGAATTCATTTACGAGCGTCTCGCCGGCAGTCTGCGTGAGCAGGGCTATTCGGCGCACGAGGTGGATGCCGTCCTCGGTTTGGCACCGCAGCGACTCGGCGACATCCCGAAGCGGCTTGCCGCTGTGCGCGCCTTCGCCGCCCTGCCGGAAGCGGCCAGCCTCGCCGCCGCCAACAAGCGCGTCGGCAACATCCTGAAGAAAGTCAGTCCCGGCGAGACGGCGAAGGTAGATGCATCGCTGCTCAAAGAGTCGGCGGAAGTCGCATTGAATGCCGCGCTGGCCGGCGTCAAGCCGAAGGCCGATGCCGCCTTTGAGCGGGGCGACTACGCAGCATCGCTGCAAGCGCTGGCGGCCCTGAAGGGACCAGTCGACGAATTCTTCGATCACGTCATGGTGAATGTCGACGATGCCACCCTGCGGACCAATCGCCTCGGCCTGCTCGCCATCCTGCATGCCGCCATGAACCGGGTCGCCGACTTGTCCAAACTCTCCACATGAAGCTCGTCATCCTCGACCGCGACGGCGTCATCAACCGCGACAGCGACCAGTTCATCAAGTCGCCGGAGGAATGGCTGCCGCCGCCTGGCAGTCTCGAGGCGATTGCCCGCCTGACGCAGTGGGCTACCGCGTCGTGGTGGCGACCAACCTGTCCGGCGTCGGGCGAGGCCTGTTCGACATGGGGACCCTCAACGCCATCCACGACAAGATGATCAAGGCGGTGGCGCTGGCGGGTGGGCGCATCGACTCAATCTTCTTTTGTCCGCACGCGGCCGAGTCGACCTGCGAATGCCGCAAGCCGCGCCCGGGCATGCTGCGTGAAGTCGCGATGCGTTACAACACCGATCTCAAGGGGGTGCCGGCGATAGGCGACAGCCTGCGCGACCTGCAGGCCGCTGCCGCAGTGGGCGCACAGCCCATCCTGGTGCTGACCGGCAAGGGCGTGAAGACGCATGACCATCCCGACCTGCCGCGCGAGACGCTGGTGTTTCCCGACCTTGCCGCCGCCGCAGGGCACATAGCGGCATGAGCAGGACCACGACCCGTCTCCCAGGGCCGAGCCTGTCGGTTGTCCTTCGCTCTGCGTTCTTCATGCTGCTGCTGGTGATCATCACGCCGCCCTATGCCCTGCTCGTCATGCTCTGCTTTCCGCTGCCGCACCGCCTGCGGCGGCAATCGGTCGTGCCGTGGGTCACCATGGCGACCTGGCTGATCAGCATCTGCTGCGCATCGACTATCGCGCGTGCTCGGGCGAGAACATTCCCGACCGCCCTCTGTCATCCTCGCCAAGCATCAGTCGGCGTGGGAAACCATCATGTTGCAGATGATCTTTCCGTGGACGCTGTTTGTCTGGATGAGCGAGGGTGGAAACGCGCTTCCTTTTTTTCGGCTGGGCGCTGGCGGCGACCCCCATGATCTCGATTGATCGCGCCGGCGGCAAGGAGTCGCTCCGGCAGCTGGTGAGAGAGGGCGGATGCGCCTCGGCCAGGGGCCTATTGGGTGATCCTTTTTCGCCGGAAGGCACGCGCATCGCCGGTCGGCACTCATCGTCGCTACAAGATCGGGGGCGCCTTAGCCGTGAAACCGGCGCGCCGTCGTGCCGGTGGCACTCATTCCGGCGAGTTCTGGAGCCGCCGCGCCTTCATCAAGTATCCGGCACGGTCAACCAGTCAGCATCGGTCCGGCCATTGACCCGGCCGGGCTGTCAAGGCGGAAGATCGCCAATGCAGCGCGCCGAAGCGCGATGGAAGGCGAAATGCGCCGCATTTGCCGGCCTCGATATGGTATTGATTCAACCCGACCCCAGCTTGATCTGCCTCCTTGCACTTCCGCCAGGCCTCGGGCGGGCAGTTTTCCCCTTCAATTGGACGACAAACCCTGCCTTTCCGGCTCTGCGCCGCTCGCGCAGCGCGAATATGATCCTGTCCGTGGACGAGCAGGGCTTGCAAGTGAGACGCCGCTTGGCGTGACCTTGCCGCAGATCGAGCAGGCCGTTCGCGTGAGGGCGCCGCGTTCTCGCTGGCAAGCAGGGCGGCCAGTTGTCGTTGCCGGCTCGCTGGCAGGATGGCGCGCGTTTCCCCCTTTCTCGGGCAGGAAGCTTGTGCTGTGCCCTGAGCGGGGATCAGCAGGATCGAATTTCGCGATGGCACCCTGCATCTGCCCCTGCCGCCGGAGGCTGGGAAAAAGCAGATCAAGGACGGTGTTCGGGGCTGGCTGCAGGCTCAGGCACGGCTGGCCCATCGAAGCGCAATTGGAAGCAGCCTGCCAGCGCCTGGGGCATGATGAAGCCCGTCTGGCGCCTGTCTTTTGCAACGGGCACCTGGGGCGCCGTCGATCCTGACGGGCGCCTGCGCCTCATAGCGCGGCTGGTCCCTATACGCCGGAAGCGATCGGCAGCGTGATGAGCCGCTTCCTTGCGCAACTCGGACCATCCGCCCGAGGCGCCGCAGGTGTGGGAACACGATGCTGCGCTCTCTTCCAGCTTGAATTGCCGCTGTTCCTTCGCGCCGCCCGTCTGCGGAGCAGGTGCGGCATATCCAGCTCGCGCACGCGAATCGTCGACTATCGCCTGATCCGCTCGAGCCGGCGCACCCTGGGCATGACCATCCGATCAGCGCGGGATTGCGTCGGCAACACTTCCGCCACGCGGACCTCGCTTGCTGACATCGAGCGTTTCCTTCGCCACAACGCCGCCTGGGTGCTGAAGAAACTCGACGAGTGGCATGGCCATGGCCAGGCGCGCCATCTGGCGATTTGCGACGGCGGTCATCCGGGTGCTGGCGAGGATTGCGCCGTGCGCGTCGAAAGCAGGTAGCCAATCGCGTGCGCTGGCCTGGCCGGACGCTGGTCCTGCTGGCGCGTCCGGATGCCGACCTGCGGCAACTGGCCCGCCGAGCATTGCGCAACCGCGCGCTCGATCTGTTCAGGAGCGGGCCACCCATTACGCCGCACTTCTGCACCGGCCGCTGCCGCGCATGGCGCTGTCCAACGCACAAACGCCTGGGGCAGTTGCAGCGAAAAGACTGGCATCCGCATTTCCTGGCGCCTGATCCATGCGCCGCCGCGGCACTGGATTTACGTCGTGGCGCACGAGATGGCACATCTTGTCGAGTCGGAATCATTCGCGCGCTTTGGGGCGGTCGTGGAGCGGCTCTGGTCGGGACTACAGGGCGGCGCGCGACGAACTGAGGCGGCCCGCGACCTGCCCGCAGCTATAGGAACAGGAGACCTCATGCGAATTTTGTACACCATGCTGCGGGTCGGCGATCTCGATAGCTCCATCAAGTTTTACACCGAGGTGCTGGGCATGGCTGCTGCGGCGAACGGATTTCCCGGACGGTAAAAGTTCACCCTGGCCTTTGTCGGCTACCAGGATGAAAGAGACGGCGCAGTGCTGGAGCTGACTTTCAACTGGGACGTCGATCAGTCACGAACTGGGCAGCGGCTACGGCCATGTTGCTCTGGAGGTTGACGATGCCTACACCGCCTGCGACGAGATCGGACGCCGCGGCGGCACCGTAACCCGCGAGGCGGGGCCGATGAAACACGGCAGTACGGTCATCGCCTTCGTCCAGGACCCCCGACGGCTACAAAATCGAACTGATCCAGAAGAAGGGCGCGCTGAAGCGCACCCCTGCAAGCATTTCTCGGCCCAGCCGTACGAATTTCTTCGATTGGAAGGCTTTGATCGAGCAATCTGCGCGATTAACAGGTAGCCTGTGAAGAGCCCCACCAGCCATAACAATACATAAAACTATAAAACATGTATCAGATAATTCCAGGCAGAAATTATTTCTGGAGCTAACCAATGATAAGGAATAGACTTATGCGCGGAACCGAGCCGCAGAGGAGATGGCTGGCCATGAGTTGGATCGTGAATTATTTCACGAAAGGATGATGAAAATGAAACGCAAGACCGCTTGGCAGCGATCGATGGGCCAACCCGAACGTCGGCATGCTCGAGATGGCGCCGGAGGAAGCCGGATGAAGATCGAACGGTTGCCTTTCACTGTAAAGGCTGGCAACCAATGAGGAGGAACTCGCGAAAAGCTGTATCCATAAGGCACCAAGCCTATGCTCGACATGTGCCGGCATTGGCGCACCGCTCACCCAAGGAGCCTTGCACGATTTCGAAAAGGGGACTGTGGTTTACTGGCGGAGTCTAGGTTGGACGGATTCTCTGGAACCATGCGGATACAGACTAACGCACACAAAACGACTCTCGAGCAATCAGTGGTGCTTCCCGACTGGCTGCAGGGCGCCAGCCTTGAGGAGGCGACGCGTCTTGGAATAGCCGAAGGACGCATGGGAAGGATTGTAAAGACTGCGCTATTCAAGGCGTACTTTGAGTTCTGCCAGTCTTCCGGCATCGAATGGATGGTAATTACCGCGAGGCCCCATTGGATAGGCAATATGCAGCACTCTTGTTCCGGGATGTCTTTGGCGTTGGAGAATATATCCCCATGCGTCATGTCGGCAATATTCCCCACCGTGTTCTGGCCTTCGAAATCGGTTCGGCAAAGCCAGATGGGCGGCAGTGAATCACCCATTACTCAATTTCATGTGCGGTACGCACCATCCGGACATCAGCATATCGAGTGATGGAGTATTTTCACCCAGGTTGAAATTGGCCTGCCAAATCAGTCAATTCATGCAATCGCTTAGGTAATGGGGAATTGGCCGTAAATAATCTAAATAATTCAGAAGAGGGAGCATGTCGGCTCTGCATGCTGCCCAATATTTCTGTTGCTTGTATGGATTGGCCGAGTACCAGGGCGTCCCGTGCTGATTGACCGCGACCATTGCTGGTTATGGGGTTCGCATTACCGGGCATAAAGTATGCGATCATCATTTTCGCTACAAAGGCAGGACATGAGCAAAGCGCTTGATGCGCTACTGTTCAAGTTCTCTGTTTTTGGCATCCCTATTGCGATAGGCGTCTTGACCCTTACCGCATTGTTTGCATGGGAAAGCCAATACTCGGTAGGCAATGGCATCCCGATCGAGTTTCGCGTTCTGGAGCAGAAAGTTTCCACCCTGACACATGAAGTAGCGCAGGAGAAACTGAGCAAAACATCTGCTGTACGCCACTTCGACACAAGGCTTTCGGAAAATCCGTTCTGGTTCTCATTTGTTGTGCCGTCCAGTGGTGAAGGACAAGCTCCCGTTATTGAGTTCCCATCGAGGCACGCCACCTCCATTTCCTGCTGGAACCCTGCAGGGCTGGAACCATTGGGTGAGGCAAGTCGAGGGCAGACGATCGGCAGTATTAAGGAAGCCAAGGCTGGATTTGTTCTCGAGTTAGGACCGCAGAAAACTGACAATGCGGTTGTGTGTCAGGCTACCTACTCCCGGGCCAGCGCGGATTTCAATCGCGCAATGGCCGGCTCCCCAACTAGCGGTATCGTTACAACAGGTTCAGCGCAATGCGGGATTGCTCGATGGCGGCGTAATCGTGCTCTCTCTTTTCGTGCTGATAACGGCGATCATCAATCGGGAATGGATGTACGTGATGTTTGCCGCTTGGCTGGTGGCAAATCTTCGTGTTGCTGCGCTTTCCATGGGGTGGGACACGCAATGGCTCGAAAGGAAGTTCCCCCGGAATGGATGGTTTCAATGAGGAAACTTTCCATGGCTACGTATTACGTATTGACTTATACGCTTTTCACCAGGTTATTCAGAGATGACCTCAAACGTGTGGGCCACGAACGCTTGTTGCGGGCTGCTCAGTGGTCATGTCTGCCATTGCTGCTTTTCGCTGTGGTTCTCCCCTATCAGCAGTTTCTCCCATATCTGTGGCTGACAACGGCTTTTGGAATTGGCGTACTGGCGTTCTTCTTATTCCGCATTCTTTTCAGCATGCGCTCCAAGGTCGCGATGTGGTATAGCGCTTCGCTTGGCATCGCGCTTTTTGCAAGCTTGTACGAAGTCATAGCTGCCGCCCTCGGAGTCAAGGTCTTGATCGGGACGATCAACAGCGTTACGGCCGCATTGTCGTCGAGCCTGCTGGCGGCATTTGCAATCGCCGAGCAGATGCGGCAGGAAAGAGAAGATCGCGTAAGTGCGCAGACGGCATTGCGCAACACTTAGCAAGCCATTCCGATCGGGTTGTTCTGATGACGTCGCAAGGCCAGTTTGCCCGGGCCAATCCAGCCTTGCGGGAGATGCTTGGTCTGCATAGCAGCCCCAGGGATCACTGGAGCGATCATTTCGAATTGGGTGCATGGGACAAACTGCAGAAGCTGGTCTTGAGCGGTGCCGGTCAGGAGATGGAAATCAGAAGCATTTCCCGGCGTGGCAAGGATCAAAAATGGTTCATGGTGAAAGCAACCATGGCCAAGGACAAGATAGAAGGTTCGCTGCAGGACGTCACCGACAAGGTCAAGGCTACCGGGCGGCTCCTCTTTCTAGCCGAGCATGATCCGCTTACCGGGATCCTGAATCGAAGGGGATTGAAAAGGTGTTCGAAGAGTCCATCGGCGAACTTGCCGAAGGCAACGCGATGGCTCTGGCCTACTTGGATCTGGACCGGTTCAAGTTGATCAACGATCTGTTTGGCCATGTCGCCGGTGACGAAGTCCTGAAGCAGGTGTGTGACCGCATCCGAGGCATGCTGACCGAAGGGCAGAGCATAGGCCGGGTGGGAGGCGATGAATTTGTCATTGTGCTCAAGGGCACCCCAATCCAGTCAGCGGCATGGATTTGCCGTGGAATTGTCGACCGAATGGAACCCCCCTATCTGATCGGCGAACGTGCTTTTCAGGTGAAAGGCTCGATCGGTTTGGTCGAAATCGACAAAAGCATGCGGGTAAAGGATGCCATCTCAGTGGCGGACCGGGCCTGCCGCGAAGCCAAGAATGGGAATCATGGCAATCCCGTGGTCTATGACAGGCATTCTCCGGTGTTCCGAGAGCGCGAGGAGGAGTTGCATCTGATCGAGCGCTTTGGGACCAATGCCGCTCCGGAAGGGTTGTTTCAAGTGATGCAGCCCATTATGTCCCTGCGGGCGCCTTACGACTCCCTCAATTTCGAGGTGCTGCTCCGGATGAGGGAGGCTGACGGTTCGATTACACCGGCCTGGAAGATCATCAGCGCAGCGGAAAGCAACGGGCGTATCGCGGTGATCGACAAATGGGTACTCATCAATACGCTGGAGTGGGTCAGCACCCACTATGAACACCTCAAGAACACGCGGTTCGTTTGCCTGAATCTGAGCGGCGGATCCCTCAACGACGAGAAATTCATCAAAGATGCTTTTTCGATACTGGCGCAGTACGGACGCACGGTGGAGCGGCTGTGTATCGAGATTACCGAAAGCGTGGCGCTGCACGACTTGGACAACACCCGGCGCTTCATCGACGGGGTACGCAGTTATGGAGCGAAAATAGCGCTCGATGATTTCGGGGCGGGATACACATCCTTCTCCTACCTCAAGGAACTCCCGGCGGATGCCCTGAAGATCGACGGTGAATTCGTCAGAGGCGTTAATGCCCACCCGGCCAATCTGGCCATTGTCGAAGCCATCGTGGAACTTGCGCGCAACCTGGGCATGAAGAGCATTGCCGAATGGGCGGAGGACTGCGCCACCATCGAATCCCTGGCGCGAATTGGTGTCGATTATGTACAGGGATTTGCCATCGCCACACCACAGGAACCGGGCAAGATGCTGCTTGCCGAGTCGTCGGCCAGTTTCATAGAGGATGCAGGTGTGGCGACTTTCGTGCGCAACACTCTTGCTCAGGGCCGGGTTAAGGACCTACTGGATCAACCTGGGGACATAACGCGGATCAACCTGCATTGAGCACAGGCGGCAGAAAGTGCTGATGCACAATAGCCCCTTGATGCAGGCATTTTTGCGAACTCGGCTTGCATGATGGGTTGGTGGGCCGTGTTGGACTCGAACCAACGACCAAGGGATTATGAGTCCCCTGCTCTAACCAACTGAGCTAACGGCCCCGCGGGGATGATACAGAATCGGCAGCCAAGGCTGCCGATTATTATGTTCAGGTTTCAGTATCGAGGAAACTGCGCAGCTTCTCCGAGCGCGAGGGGTGGCGCAGCTTGCGCAGTGCCTTGGCTTCGATCTGACGAATGCGTTCGCGCGTGACGTCGAATTGCTTGCCGACTTCCTCCAGGGTGTGATCGGTGTTCATCTCGATGCCGAAGCGCATGCGCAGCACCTTGGCTTCGCGCGGCGTGAGCGAGTCGAGTATCTCCTTGGTGACATCGCGAAGACTGGCATAGACGGCGGCCTCTGCCGGTGCCAGGGTGGCGGCGTCCTCGATGAAGTCGCCAAGGTGGGAGTCGTCGTCATCGCCGATCGGTGTCTCCATGGAGATCGGCTCCTTGGAAATCTTGAGGATCTTGCGGATCTTCTCCTCGGGCATTTCCATCTTGATCGCCAAGGTAGCCGGATCAGGCTCCTGACCGGTCTCCTGCAGGATCTGTCTCGAGATGCGGTTCATCTTGTTGATGGTCTCGATCATGTGCACCGGGATTCGGATGGTGCGTGCCTGGTCGGCGATCGAGCGGGTAATGGCCTGGCGTATCCACCAGGTCGCATAGGTGGAGAACTTGTAGCCGCGTCGGTATTCGAACTTGTCCACGGCCTTCATCAGGCCGATGTTGCCTTCCTGGATCAAGTCGAGGAACTGCAGGCCGCGGTTGGTGTACTTCTTGGCGATGGATATCACCAGGCGCAGGTTAGCCTCGGTCATCTCGCGCTTGGCGCGACGCGCCTTGGCTTCGCCCGTGGACATCTGCTTGTTGATGTCCTTGAGGTCCTTGAGCGGGATACCGATGTGGTTTTGCAGATCGATGAGCTTTTGCTGTTCCTCGATGATGGCGGGGGCCGCGCGCATGAGCGTGGGTGTGTAGGGCTTGCCGCCGGTAACTTCATGCTTGAGCCACTCGAGATTGGTCTCGTTGCCCGGGAAGCCTTTGATGAAGTGCGGCCGCGGCATGTTGCCCTTCTTCACGCACAGTTCGAGGATCTTGCGCTCGTGGTTGCGCACGTCCTCCACCATATGGCGCACCGAGTCGCACAACCGCTCGATGATGCGTGCCGTGAAGCGGATGTTCATCAACTCGTTGGAAATCTGCTGCTGTCCCTTGAGATAAGCTTTTTCGCGCGGCCCTTTTTTCACCAGCACGTTCTGCATCTTGACGAAAAGACCGTGGATGGTCGTGAAGCGCTCCAGCGCCTCGGCCTTTAGCTTGAGTTGCGAGGCGGATACGGCCCCACCTTCGTCCTCGTCGTCGGACTCGTCTTCCTCGACCGCCAGTTCCTCGTTTTCGGCTAGCGCCTCGATATCCTCTGCGGCGTTGGGGTCGATCAGGCCGTCGACTAGTTCGTCGATGCGCATCTCGTCGCGAGCGACTTTCGCCGCCATATCGAGCATTTCGGCAATGGTCGTGGGGCAGGCGGAGATGGCTTGAACCATATGTTTCAGGCCATCCTCGATGCGCTTGGCGATCTCGATTTCGCCCTCGCGCGTGAGCAGTTCGACCGACCCCATTTCGCGCATGTACATGCGTACCGGGTCGGTGGTGCGGCCGAATTCCGACTCAACCGTGGACAAGGCCTGCTCGGCCTCTTCCTCGATGTCTTCGTCGGCAACAGCAGGCGATGAGCCTTCCGACATCAGCAGGTCTTCGGCAGCAGGGGCTTCGTCGAAGACCTTGATGCCCATGTCGTTGAAGGTGCTGATGATGGCCTCGATCTGCTCGGCGTCCACCATGTCGTCGGGAAGGTGGTCGTTCACCTCGGCGTAGGTGAGGAATCCGCGTTCTTTGCCCAGCGCGATGAGGTTCTTCAGGCGGGTGCGACGCGTCTCCAAGTCGAGCGGCTGGGCCTGCGGAGCTGGCGCGAGCGCGGTGCGGCCCTTGCCCCGCCCGATTCTGAGCTTGGGAGGTGCTTTGGCGGCGGGGCCCTTCGGGGCAGCCGCAGCCTCGGGAGCGGTCGCCTTGCGCGGCTTGGCAGCCACGGATTTGGCTGGAACGGTCTTGTTCGGAGCCTTCCCCTTGATCGGCGCTTTGGCCTTGGCGGGGGCGGCCTTGACAGCCTTGGTTACCTTGGCGGTCCTGGCTGGCTTGGCGGCGGGTTTGGCAGCAGCCTTGCTCCGTTTTCCGGCGGATTTTGCGGCCGCCTTGGCTTTTTCCTTGGCCATGTTGTTCCTCAGTAAGCGCTGTATGCGGGGAAAACCCAAAATTATATCAAAAAATCAGACCGAAGTCGCCGGTTTAACCGCCTGTTTCTGCGTCAGTAATTGCTGCAGGCGGCGGACTTCTTCGGTGCCTAGGCCGACACTTTTGTTCTTGGCATTGAGCGCATCGATCTCGCCCCGGATGCCCGCCTGTCTCAGTCGCTCGACGGTATCGGCAAAAACCGCTTCGATCGACTCTTGGTCGAATTCCTCCTCGACGAGTTCCCCAAGAACCTCGGAAATCAGGCCTTCGTGCGGCGTGCTACGGAAATGTTCCAGCACCATGCCGAAGCCTTCGCCTGCCAGACTTCCCTCTGCAACTGCCTTGATCAGCGCATTCAGGGCGTCGGTTTCGGCATGGCCTTCCGGAATGAGATCAGTCGAGAGCCGCGCAGCCAGGACAGGCTGCTGAACGACCACGCGCAGGAGCTTTCTCGCTATCGGCGAGGGCGCACCGCGTGGTGATCTCGCAGGCACTGTCCTGCGGACCACCGCCGGCAGGCCGCAGAGGGATTCGATCTCCGGTTGGGAGAAGCCACTCGCCTGCGCTAGTTGCTTGACGAGTTGAAGGCGCAGCAACGGGGCCTGCAGTCTGCCCAGCAACGGTTTGGCGGCGTGGACCAGTTGTGAGCGCCCCTCGGCTGCGGCAAGGTCCTTGCCGGATTTCAGTTCCTGCATCAGGAAATCCGTCAGCGGCATGGCCTGCTCCGCTAGTTTGCGGAAAGCCTCTGCTCCGTGAGCGCGGACATAGCTGTCGGGATCGTCCTCGGTCGGCAGGAAAAGGAAGGCGATCGTCTTGTTGTCGACTACGTGTTCCAGACTGGCTTCCAGCGCCCTGGCCGCCGCCTTGCGGCCGGCATTGTCCCCGTCGAAGCAGAAAATGACGCGGTCGGCCTGGCGCAGCAGCTTGTGCACATGGGTGGGCGTGGTGGCGGTGCCCAGGGTGGCCACGGCGTTGCCGATGCCGTGCTGGGCGAGGGCGACGACATCCATGTAGCCCTCGACGACAATGACGCAATCCTCGTCACGGATGGGTGCGCGCGCTTGCAGCAGACCGTACAGTTCCCTACCTTTCTCGAACAGCGGCGTTTCCGGTGAGTTGAGGTACTTCGGTTCGCCCTGGCCGATGACGCGGCCGCCGAAGCCGATGACATTGCCGCGGCCGTCGAGGATGGGAAACATGATGCGGTCGCGAAAGCGGTCGTAGCGCTTGCCGGCATCGCCCTCGATGACCAAGCCGCACTCGACCAGCGCCTTGTCGGAGTAGTCGGGGAATACGGCAGCCAGGCCCTGCCAGCCGTCCGGAGCGTAGCCTAGGCCGAAGCGGGCCGCGATCTCGCCGGTGAGGCCGCGGCCCTTCAGGTAGTCGATGGCATGCGGGCTGGCCTTGAGCTGATCCTTGTAGAACTTTGCCGCGCGAGACATGAGCTCGGTGAGCGGGGCGGCCCCGGCGACTTTCAGCCGACGCTCGTCAGGCCGCTGCTGCGGCACTTGCAGGCCGATAGTCCCGGCAAGGTCCTCCACCGCCTCGATGAAACCGAGGCCGGCATATTCCATGATGAAACCGATGGCGCTGCCGTGCGCTCCGCAGCCGAAGCAGTGATAGAACTGTTTGGATGGGCTGACCGAAAAGGAGGGGGTCTTCTCGCTGTGGAAGGGGCAGCAGGCAACATAGTTGGCGCCCGCCTTCTTCAAAGGCAGGTAACGCTCGATGACGTCGACGATGTCGATGCGCGCGAGGAGTTCCTGGATGAAAGATTCTGGAATCACACTAAATTCAAATGAGGGTGCTGGCGTAAACGGGTAGCGCCCTGGCCGTCAATCCATTATAGGAAAGCCCGACGAAATTGCCTGCGCGATCGCCTTCTTGACTATTTGGCCAAGGCGGCCTTGACCAGGCCGGACACTTGGCTCATGTCGGCGCGGCCGGCGAGCTTCGGCTTCAAAACTGCCATCACCTTGCCCATGTCCTGCATGCCGGCCGCCCCGCTGGCAACGACCGCCTCAGTCACAGCGGCCTGGATTTCGGCTGGCGAGAGTGCCTGCGGCATGTAACCGATTAGTACGCCGACTTCGAATTTCTCGGCGTCGGCCAGATCCTGGCGACCGGCCGCCTCGTACTGGGCGATGGAGTCGCGGCGCTGTTTGAGCATCTTGTCGATGACGGCCAGGATGCCGGAATCATCGAGTTCGACGCGGTCATCGATCTCGCGCTGCTTGATGGCGGCCAGCAACAGGCGGATGGCGCCCAGGCGTGCGGTTTCGCGGGCCTTCATGGCCACCTTCATGTCTTCTGAGACTCGGGCTTTGAGTGACATATCGGGCTCATGGTCAGGTTGCTGGCATACAAAGCAAAAAGCCCCGGCACTTGGCAGTCCGAGGCTGGTTTTTGTCTGGGAAGCGACCCCAACCGACTGGATGCCTGCGCCGCCATTGCTGGCGTTTCCGGCACCCTGACGGATTATCAGTACATCTTCGGCGGCAGCGTCTGGCTGCGGATGCGCTTATGATGGCGCTTCACAGCTGCGGAGAGCTTGCGCTTGCGCTCGGCCGTGGGCTTCTCGTAGAACTCGCGCGAACGCAGCTCGGTCAGAAGGCCGGTTTTTTCGATTGCGCGCTTGAAACGGCGGATGGCCACTTCGAACGGCTCATTTTCTTTGACGCGGATACCAGGCATGCGGATAAACCCTGCTCTAACTGGGAAACCGCAAATTATAGCCGCATTTCCGGGAAAGTCCAAGAGGCCGGTAGAATGCTTTTTTTGACCCCGTTTTGATCCCCATGCTGGTTCTCGGCATCGAATCTTCCTGCGACGAAACCGGCCTGGCCCTGTACGACAGCGGCCGAGGCTTGCTGGCGCATGCCGTGCATTCGCAGGTGGATCTGCATGAGGCTTATGGCGGAGTCGTGCCCGAACTGGCCTCCCGTGACCATATCCGGCGCATCGTCCCTCTGTTGCGCAAGGTGCTGGAGGAAGCGGCTGTCGGCCGGGAGGGAATAAACGCCATCGCCTATACCGCCGGGCCTGGCTTGGCCGGGGCACTGCTCGTCGGAGCCGGTTTTGCCGAGGCTCTGGCCATGGCCCTCGATGTGCCAGCCTTGCCGGTGCACCATTTGGAGGGCCATCTCCTGTCCCCACTCCTTTCGACCGATCCGCCACGGTTTCCCTTTGTTGCCCTGTTGGTATCGGGTGGCCATACCCAGTTGATGCGCGTCGCCGGCGTCGGACAGTATGAGCTGCTGGGGGAGACGCTGGACGACGCAGCCGGCGAGGCCTTCGACAAGACTGCCAAACTGCTCGGCCTCGGCTATCCCGGCGGACCGCAGTTGGCGCGCATGGCTGAGAAAGGGCGGCCGGGGCGCTTCACTCTGCCGCGCCCCATGTTGCATAGCGGCGACCTGAGTTTCAGCTTTTCCGGCCTGAAAACGGCGGTGCTGACACAGGTGCGAAATCGTGCGCTTGAGGAGCAAGACAAGGCTGACCTCTGCGCCGAATTCCAGGCGGCGATCATCGAAGTGCTGGCGGCCAAGTCGCTTGCCGCGCTGAAGTTGACCGGGCAGCAGCAACTTGTGGTGGCCGGCGGCGTCGGTGCCAACCGGGCGCTTCGCGCCACGCTGGATGTCGGCACGCGGGCGGCGGGCGCCAGGGTTTTCTATCCGGAAATCGAGTTGTGCACCGACAACGGCGCGATGATCGCTTTCGCCGGCGCCCAGAGGCTTTTGGCTGGCTGGGAAGGAAAGGGCGGCAAGGGCAGCAAGGGCAGTTTCGGGGTCAGACCACGCTGGCCATTGGAGGAGGTGTGACATGGAACTGCCGATAAATCAATTCAAGCATGCCCTGCGCGAAGGCAGGACGCAGATCGGCTTGTGGTCGGTAATGGCTGACGCTGCTGCTATCGAACTGCTTGGCGCTTCAGGCTTTGACTGGCTGCTCATCGACATGGAACACGCGCCGAATGAGCTGCCGGCCGTGCAGGCGCAGTTGCAGGCCCTGCGCGGCTCGAACGCGACACCCATTGTGCGCCCGCCCTGGAACGACATCGTCTGGATGAAGCGTGTGCTTGACCTCGGCGCCCAGACCTTGCTGATCCCGTATGTGCAGACGGCTGAGGAGGCGGCGCAGGCAGTCAGTTTCATGCGCTATCCTCCCGCAGGCCGTCGGGGTGTGGCGGGCGGCACGCGCGCCACGCAATGGGGCCGCATCGGGGACTATTACAAGCATGTCGAGGAGGAACTGTGTTTGCTGGTCCAGGTGGAGACGCGCCAAGGACTGGACAATCTGGAGGCCATCGCCGCAACGCCCGGCGTGGACGGTGTTTTCATCGGGCCAGCGGACCTATCTGCCGACATGGGCTACTTGGGCGAGTCCCGGCATCCCGAGGTGCAACAGGCGATCGAGGATGCCGTGCGGCGCATCCGGCAGGCGAACAAGGCAGCCGGCATCCTGGCGCGCGGGGAGGAAACGGCACGGCGCTGGCTGAAGGCGGGATGCAATTTCGTTGCCGTCGGTGTCGATGCCGTTCTGTTGGCGGAGGCGGCCGACGGCCTCGCCGCGAAATTCAGGGCGTAGGAGCTTGTTTCCTATCGCCGATTTTCGGCTCGGTGCCGGCGCGGATGCGCTGCAGGTTCTCGCTGTGGCGCCAGTACAGCAGCAGCGCGATGCAGAACACCGCAGTGAGCATGTCGCCCGACCCCAGCAAGGCTAGGGCGAGGATCGGTGCGGTGATGGCGGCGGCAATGGCACCGAGCGAGGAATAGCGGAAAAACCACACCACGCCGACCCAGATCGCCATTACGGCGAGACCCAACCACAGGCTGAAGCCGAACAGCACTCCGGCGGCGGTGGCCACGCCCTTGCCCCCCCTGAAGTTGAGGAAGATTGGGTGCAGGTGGCCAAAAAAGGCGGCAAAGCCGGCGATGGCCACGTCCTGCGGCTGTGCGCCGTAGGGGGCGCCGAATTGCTGCACAAGGAACACTGCCAGCCAGCCCTTCACGGCATCGCCAAGCAGGGTGACCAGCGCTGCAAGCTTGTTTCCGCTACGCAGCACGTTGGTGGCGCCCGGATTGCCCGACCCATAGCTGCGCGGGTCGGCTAGGCCGAACAGCCTGCTCGTCACCACCGCGAAAGGGATGGAGCCGATGAGGTAGGCCAGGATGGCAAAACCGAGCGTAGTCATGTCAGATAACCTAAAATCTGCGGCATTCTAATCGAGATTGTTTCATGGATCGCATTTTCATAGAGGAACTGCGCGTCGAAGCCTGGGTCGGCATCTACCCTCGCGAGCGGGCGGCGCGGCAGACCATCGAGATCAGCCTGGAGTTCGGCGTGCCCGACGCCGCCGCCCAGCATGACGACATCGCCGACACCATCGATTACGCGGAGGTGATCGCACGGATCCGCAAGGAACTCGGCGAACGCCATTTCAATCTGCTGGAGACGCTTGGGGAGTATGTAGTGGCGCTGCTCACCGGTGATTTCCGCGCGCCCTGGGTGAAGATTTCCATCGCCAAGACCGGCGTGGCCAGAGGCGTCAAGCGGGTCGGCGTGGCAATCGAGCGGGGCAGACTGGGCTAATCGGCCAGGCCGCACTCCACCTGCACGGGCGTCAGCACGCGAACGATTTCGTGCGGCTGCACGCCGACGAGAAAGCCGCGCCGGCCGCCATTTATGTAGATGAGTGGCAGGTCGAGGATGGTTTTCTCGATGTACACCCGAAGGTTCTTTTTCGTGCCAAAAGGAGAAGTGCCGCCCACCAGGTAGCCGGTGTGGCGCTGGGCGGCCTCGGGCTTGCAGGGCGACACGCTCTTGGTGCCGATTTGCCGTGCCAGGTTTTTCGTGGACACCTTGCGATCGCCGTGCATCAGAACGATCAATGGTTTGCCGGTCTCGTCCTCCATCACCAGCGTTTTCACGACGGCATGCTCGTCGACGTTCAGTTCGCGTGCAGACGTGCGCGTGCCGCCGTGCTCTTCGTACTCGTAGAAGTGAGCGGAGTGAGCGATGTGATGCTGCCGGAGAAACTGGGTGGCAGGGGTTTCCGGGGCGTGATCTTCCTGTTTCATAAGGTGAATTTTACAGCCATCCGCCAATTGAAAAACAGCTTGAACATCGCTTGCCTGCGAGCTATAAATAAAGTGTTCCCATAACTTGGAGAACGAGCCGGAAGAAGCAGGAAGTATCGTTTCACCGGAGTACCTTACGGGATCGTCGATCCCGCCCTGCGCCCCATACAAGGCGCTGCGCCAAGGTTGGCGCACGAGAGCCCCGCGATTGCGGGGCTTCTCATTTTTGGCTCAGCCGCGCGGGTGGTGCTGGGCGTGCAGCTGTTTCAACCTTTCCCGCGCCACGTGCGTATAGACCTGGGTCGTTGAAATGTCCGCATGGCCGAGCAGCAGTTGCACGACGCGCAGGTCGGCGCCATGGTTGATCAGGTGGGTGGCGAAGGCGTGGCGTAGCGTGTGTGGCGAGATGCGCGCCGGATCGATGCCCGCCAGTGAAGCGTAGCGCTTGACCAGGTTCCAGAACATCTGGCGCGAAAGCCCGGCGCCGCGTCGTGTGACAAACACCGCATCGCCATTTTGGTCGCCGAGCAAGTGCTGCCGCGCCTCCTTCAGGTAGCGCCCGATCCAGTCCAGCGCCTCCTGCCCGAGGGGGACCAGCCGTTCCTTCGAGCCTTTGCCGAAAACACGCACCACACCCTCGTTCATGCCGACTTCGAAAAGCTTCAGCGAAACCAGTTCGGACACGCGCAAGCCGGTGGCGTAGAGCACTTCGAACATGGCGCGGTCGCGCAGTCCGAGAGGGGTGTCGCAGTCCGGCACCGCCAGCAGGGCCTCCACCTGAGCCTCGGAAAGCGTCTTGGGGAAGCGCTCGGGGCGCGGCGGCGGATCGATGTTCAGCGTCGGATCGGCCTGGATTTCGCCGATGGCCAGCAGGTGCCGATAGAAGCGGCGAAGGGCGGAAATCAGGCGGCGCTGGCTGGTGGATTTGGCGCGGCGACTGAAGTCGCGCAGATAGTCGTGGATGTCTACGGGCTCGACCTTGTCCAGCGTCTTGTTGCGCGCGCCAAGCCAGGCGGAGAATTGCCCCAGGTCGGCGCGGTAACTGGACAGGGTGTTCTTCGACAGACCGGCTTCAAGCCACAGCGTATCGGTGAAGGTGTCGAGCAACGCTTGGCCGGTGCCGGCGCGCGCAGGCTTGGCTGCTCGGATCAAAGCGCTCCTTCGTGCGCCAGTAGCCAGCGCTTGGTGTCGAGAAGATAGCCGTCACGCGCATTGGCGAAGCCACCCAAACCGCCGGCGCCGATCACCCGGTGACACGGCACGACCACCGGATAGGGATTGCGGCCGCAGGCCTGGCCCACCGCTCGCGGGGCGCTCTGCAGATTCCGGGCGATCTCGCCGTAGCTCAGGGTTGTTCCCGGCGAGATGGTGGTGATGGCTTGCCAGACATTGCGCTGGAAGGGGGTGCCGGCGGGTTTCAGCGGCAGGACGAAGTGTGCTTTCGGATTGACGAGATAGGCGTCCAACTGGGTGCCGGCCCGCGCTGCAAGTGCATTCTTCGGCGCCACCGGCTTTGTACCGGGGGGCAGGAAAAGAATTTCGGAGAAGAAATCGCCCTCGGTGCGCACGCCAAGTGCGCCGAAGGGGGCTGCAAAGATCGCATCGAATTCATCGGGCACGATCGCTTCCTTCGCAGGCATGGAGTTCCAAGAGTTCATTCTCCGCGCCGCCCGCGAGTTCTGCAAGCGGACGGCAGCGATGTGCGACGCAGAATTCATAGGCAGCCGTGAAACTGGAATTCGCGAGGCGCAGGCGTTCCAGGGGGACAAGTTGCGGTGCATAGTGCCATACGCCGTTCTTCAATATTGCGCCCTCAGGCGGCTCCATGCCGGCGCCGCTGCCACGGATGCGTGCCTCGACCAGATGCAGATGCCCGGCCTCGATGCGCCAGTCCTCCTCCCAGCGGACCTTCTCGATGGAGTGCGTCCAGGCCAGCGTGAAGGCTTGCAGCGGCAGGAAGGCGAGCAGGGATGCTGCTGCGGCAATGCAGAGGCCGCTCATGCGGCCAGGGCAGCCCCGCGCACCCGCCAGACATGCCAGACGATCAGGATTGCGCTCAGACCAAAGCCGATCTCGTCGGTGACCGGCAGGGCGACGATGAGGAAGCTGGCGGCCGTGGTGGCGAGAATGCGCTCCGGCCAGTTCAATTTTGCGCGCAGGTAGCCGATTGAAGCTGCGCCCCACAAGCCGATGGCCAGGGCCGCCTTGAAGACGATGTACGCCGTGTCGAACCAGGTGCCGCCCTGCAGCATGAGCGCCGGCGCATAGACCGCCATGTAGGGCACGACGAAACCGGCCGCCGCGATGCGGATCGCCTGCACGCCGATCTTCAGGGCCGAGGCCTGGGCGATGGGCGATGCGGCGAAGGCCGCCAGCGCCACGGGCGGCGTGAGGTCAGCCATGATGCCGAAGTAGAAGACGAACATGTGGGAGACGATCAGCGGCACGCCGAGTTCGAGCAGGGCCGGCGCGGCGAGCGAGCTGGTGATGATGTAGTTCGGGATGGTGGGGATGCCCATGCCCAGCAGGAGGCAGACCAGCATGGTCAGAAGCAGGGAGAGGAACAGGCTGTCGGCGCCCAGCTTGATGATGAAGCCGGCGAAGGTGGTGGCCACGCCGGTCAGGGTGATGACGCCGATGATCACGCCCACCAGGGCGCAGGCGACGCCGACCGGCAGGGCGTGGCGGGCACCGTCGGCCAGCGCATTGACCGCCAGTTGCAGCGTGTCGCGTCCGCCCCGCACGAAAAGACAGACCGCCACGAGGATGCCGACAACGGCAAAAAACACCCCCACGCCGAACTTGAAGAAAGCCGCGCTGGCCAGTCCCAGCGCGATCCAGAAGGCGACCCGCAGGCCGCTGAAAGTCAGCCGCGCCGCCACGGCGATACCGAGGATGAGGATGGCCGTGAGCCCCAGCCCCACCGTGCCGGAGAACAGCGGCGTGTAGCCGGAAAACAGCAGCCACACCAGGGCGGCCAGCGGCAGGATCAGGTACCAGCCATTGCGCACCGCGGCCCAGGCATCCGGGCATTCCGACTTGGGCAGACCGTGCAGGTTCATGCGCCCGGCTTCCAGATGCACCATCCAGAAGGCGGAGGCGAAATACAGCAGGGCCGGGATGGTGGCCGCCTTGACCACCTCGACGTAGGGCACGTTGATCGTCTCGGCCATGATGAAGGCCACGGCGCCCATCACCGGCGGCATGATCTGGCCGCCCATGCTGGAGGTTGCCTCGACGCCGCCGGCGAACTCCGCGCGGTAGCCGAAGCGCTTCATGAGTGGAATGGTGAACTGCCCGGTGGTCACCACGTTGGCCACGCCGGAACCGTTGATCGTGCCCATGAGGCCGGAGGAAATCACCGAGACCTTGGCCGGGCCGCCCTTGGTGTGGCCGACCGTGCCCATGGCGAAATCGGTGAACAGCCGGATCATGCCCGCCTGCTCGAGAAACGAGCCGAAGAGAATGAAGAGAAAAATGTAGGTTGACGAGACGTAGGTCGGGATGCCGTAGATGCCCTCCGTGCCGAAGCCCAGTTGATCGATCACCTGGCTAAAGGCATAGCCGCGATGGGCCAGCCCCCCGGGCAGGAGGTTGCCGAACAGGGCGTAGGCGAGGAAGGCGCCGCAGATGAGCGGCAAGGCCGGGCCCATGATGCGCCGTGCCGCCTCGAAAACCAGTGCGATGCTGACGACGCCCACTGCCAGGTCAAGCTGCGTCGGATCACCCGCCCGCAGGATCAGATCCCCCTCGAAGATCCAATGGTAGAACGCCAGGATGAAACCCGTTCCGCCGAGGAGCCAGGCCACGCCCGGTAGCGGACGCCGGTGCGCACTGAAGCCGGGAAAGAGGGCGAAGGTCATCAGCAGCAGGAAACCGACGTGGATGCCTCGCACGACCACGCTGGAAAGCGGGCTGAAGGCGGCCGTGACGATCTGGAAGGACGAGAAGGCGACGGCGATGAGGAACAGTACGCGGCCGCGGGGCCCGGCCGCCCAGCCGAATTCGCGGGCCAGGCCGGGCGTTTCAGTGTGGCCGGTGGTCATGGCTGAGGCGGATGAGTTCGGATTGGAAGACGCGCCGTTGGGCCGGGCCGACCTGCAAGATCGCAAACGCCTCCTGCAGGTCGGATTTCAGCCCGACTTCGGTTCAGGCAAGGATCAGCAGGCGCCGGTCTTGTAATACTTCTCCGCGCCGGGATGCAGCGGTAGCGGCATGCCCTTGAGGGCGTTCTCGCGCTTGATGGCCTTGGCGGCGGCATGCGCCGCAACCATCATGTCGAGGTTGTCGTACATGGACTTGGTCATCTGATAGATCAGGTCGGCCGGCACGCCTTCGTGGGTAACGAGGAAGTTGGCGATGGCGGCGGTCGGCACGTCGGCGGCTTGGCCCTGGTAGGTGTTGGCGGGAATGACCGCAGCCTGATAGGCGGCGTCGCCCACCTTGGCGACGACATCGGCCGGGATCGATACCACGACGATGTTGACCGAGGTGGCCAGATCGCGGATCGAGGCCACGCCCAGGCCGGCGGATTGCAGGGTGACGTCGAGCTGGCGGTTCTTGATCAGTTCCACCGACTCGCCGAAGGGCAGGTATTCCACCTTGGCAAAGTCGCCGTAGGTCAGTCCGGCCGCCTTGAGGATGGCGCGGGCATTGAGCTCGGTGCCCGACTTGGGCGCGCCGACGGAGATGCGCTTGCCCTTCAGATCGGCCATGGTCTTGATGCCCGAATCGGCCGAGGCGACGATCTGGATGTAATTGCTGTAAGTGGCGGAAACGCCGCGCAGTTTGTTCAGCGGCGTCTTGAAACCCGCATCGGCATCGCCTTTCCAGGCCAGTGACAGCGCGTCGCCCAGAGTGAGGGCGATCTCGCCGCGACCAGCCTGCAGCAGATTGAGGTTCTCCGCCGAAGCCTTGGTCGACTGCACCGTGGACTTGGCGCTGGGGATGGCCTTGCCGTAGATCTGCGTCAGCGAGACGCCGAGCGGATAGTAGATGCCGCTGGTGCCACCGGTGAGGACGTTGATGAACTGCTGGGCCTGGGCGCTCAGGGCAAAGCAGGCTCCGGCCGTGAAGGCCAGCAGCGTGCGATACGGGATTCTCATTGTTGTCTCCTTGTTTGTCTTGCGTTGGGAAAGTGGATTATAGCCCCGCCTACTGGGACGCCTTGCCCAGCAGCGCCTGCTTCAGGTCGTTCTGCGCCGGATCCTCGCCCAGCCAGACCTTGAGCAGGCCGGCGTAGAAATCCTCGCCGGGAATCTCCTTGCCTTTCATCTGGCCGCCGATGGTCAGCACGGTGCCCTTCTCCGGAATCCAGTCGAAGACGATGCTGGTACCGGCCTTGATCTCGTCGATCGCCGCCACGGTGTCGGACAACTGCTTGATGCGGTCCTTCAGCGCGGCTTTTTCCGCGTCCGAGCTGTTGTCGTTGATGCCGCCGCTGACGGCGCCGGCGAAGGTGCTGCCGGAGACATCCTTGATCAGGCTGATGGCGACGCGCTTCGGGCCCTGGGTGGCGAGCACGGCCTTGGTGTCGGTGGCCTTGGCCGGCAGGTAGAGCACCATTACATAGCGCTTGCCGAACTTGGAGCGCACGCCAGCGCCGTTGACGACGAGATCGGCATTGCCGAGCTTGATCTTGTCGTCGAACTTGAAGCCCTCCAGTTCGATGGCATGAGCGAAGTTTACGGCGAGTACGGCCATTGCCGCCAATAGCAGGTTCTTCATGTTGCCTCCTTTACTTGAAGCGTGCGGATACGCTCGGGTTGCCTGGCAGGCCCTCGTAGGTGACCGTGATGGTCGAACCTGCCTTGGGGAAATTGGGCGGCGTGAAGGAGCCCAGGCTGAGGATGTCGCCGGCGCGCAGCTTGCCGCCGGATTTCGCCATATCCTCCGCCAGCCAGACGACGGCGTTGAGCGGATGGCCGAGGATCGCCGCACCGGGCACCTTGGCCAGTTCCTTGCCGTCCTGGTCGCGCATGACCACCATCATCTTGCCCAGCGCGTCGACCATGTCGGGCGAAGGCGCGATCGGCTTGCCCAGCACGCCCAGGCGCGCGCCGACGTTGAAGGAAGTAATCACCGCGGCGGTGAGCGGCTGTTCCTTCACCGTCACCAGATCGGGCAGCTCGATGAACGGTCGGATGCTCGCCACGTGCTTGAGCACATCGGCCGGCGTCTTGGCCTGGTTGATGCCCTCGTCCTTGACCACCACCACCAGGTCGGCTTCGAAGAAGGGAATGGCGCCGAACTTCACCGGCACTTCAGCGCCGTCGTCGAGCAGCATCTTCTCCAGCAGCACGCCGCGCACCGGGGAGTTGGTGCCGAAGCGCTTCTGCACGGCCGGGTTGGTGAGGCCGGCCTTGTAGCCCACCACCTTGCCCTGGCTTGCGGACAGCTCCGCGACCAGCCCGTCGCGAATGCGGGAGGCTTCCTCCATGGTCATGTCCTTGGACAGTCCCGAGGTCGGCTGCTTTGCCTGGAAGTTGGCCGCCAGCTGCTGGCTCTGCGGCGGCACGGTTGCACAGGCGCCCAGCACGAGGGCGGCGGCGAATGCTGCGATGACATTGCGGTGTTTCATGGCTTCTCCTCCTTGTTGTTGTTGAAGGCCGCCGTATCCCGGCGGCTGACTTTCCAGCGCTGGCTACACTACGTGCGAACCTCCCCGTTCCCCAGCACGACCCATTTCTGGCTGGTCAGCCCCTCCAGGCCGACCGGACCGCGAGCGTGGATCTTGTCGGTGGAAATGCCGATTTCCGCGCCGAGGCCGTATTCGAAGCCGTCGGCGAAGCGCGTCGACGCATTCACCATGACCGAGGCCGAATCCACCTCGCGCAGGAAGCGCATGGCGCGCGTGTAGTCCTCGGTGACGATGGCGTCGGTGTGCTGCGAACTGTACTTGTTGATGTGGGCGATGGCCTCGTCCACGCCGGCCACCACCTTGACGGCGATGATGGCGGCGAGATATTCCTCGTACCAGTCCTGCTCGGTCGCCTCCTTGAGCATCGCGGCGTCGATGCCGGCGCCTCCCAGCAGGGCCAGCGATTCGTTGCAGCAACGCAGCTCCACACCCTTGCCGGCCAGCATGGCGGCGAGCTTGGGCAGCAACACGCTCGCGACGCCGCGTGCGATCAGCAGCGACTCGGCCGTGTTGCAGGTGCCCAGCCTTTGCGTCTTGGCGTTCTCGACGATGCGCAACGCCTTGTCCGCGTCGGCGCCGTCGTCGACATACACATGGCAGTTGCCGTCCAGGTGCTTGATGACGGGAATGCGCGCTTCGTTGGAGATGCGCTCGATGAGCCCCTTGCCGCCGCGCGGCACGATGACATCGACGAACTCGCGCATCGTCACCAATTCGCCGACGGCGGCGCGATCGGTGGTGTCCACCACCTGCACTGCCTCGGACGGCAGGCCGGCGGCGCGCAGGCCTTCATGCACGAGCGCGGCCAGCGCCCGGTTGCAGCGGATGGCCTCGGACCCGCCGCGCAGGATCGCAGCGTTGCCCGACTTGAGGCACAGCCCGGCCGCGTCCACCGTGACGTTGGGGCGCGCCTCGTAGATGATGCCGATGACGCCGAGCGGCACGCGCATGCGGCCGACCTGGATGCCCGTGGGGCGGAACTTGAGGTCGGTGATCTCGCCGATGGGATCGGCCAGGGCAGCGATCTGCTCCAGTCCCTCGGCCATCGTTGCCACCGACTTGTCGGAGAGCGCCAGGCGGTCGAGCATGGCTTCGTCCAGCCCGGCGCTGCGTGCGGCATCGAGGTCCTCGCGGTTGGCGGAAAGCAGGGCTGCCTTCTCGCGGCGCACGGCGGCCGCCATGGCCAGCAGGGCCTGATTCTTCGCGTTGGTCGATGCCCGCGCCATCGCGCGCGAGGCTTCGCGCGCCTGGCGGCCGAGTGCTTGCATGTAGTCCTTGACGTTCATGGCCTCATTCTTCATGCCGGTTTCCTCGCCAGCCGCAGGGCGAGCTGGAGAAATTCGTCCCACACATCGCCCTTCACCAGGCCCTTGATCATCCTGTCGATGCGCGCCGCGGCCAGCAAGGCGGCGCGCAGCTGCGGCTGGCGCAGTCGCGGCAAAGCGCGCTGCAGGGCCGCCGCACGGCGGTCGTCGAAAACCCGCTCGGCGCGCAGGGCGGCAGCGAGCGGGCGGCCTTCGTCCTGGGCGGCGCGCAACACCGCCAGCGTACGGATCTCGTTGGCGAAGGCCCACAACAGCAGCGGCGGCGCCACGTCCTCGCCGCGCAGGCCTTCCAGCAACCGCGCACAGCGGCCGGCATCGCCCTCGATCAGCGCCGCGCGGAGCTTGTCGACATCATAGCGCGCCACATTCAGCACCGCATCCTCGACCTGCGCCAGGCTCAAGTCGCCCGGCGGGTGAAGCAGGCCGAGCTTCTGGATTTCCTGGTGGGCGGCCAGCAAATTGCCTTCGACGTGGGCGGCAATGAACTCCAGGGCGGCGCGTTCAGCCTTCTGTTGCTGTCGCGCCAGCCGGAGGGCGAGCCAGTCGGGCAGATCGGCCAGCATCGGGGCGTTCAGCTCGATGGCCACGCCGGCTTGGGACAGGGCGGCGAACCAGGCCGCCTTGCGTGCGGCCCAGTCGAGCTGGGGGAGTGTGATTAGCGTCGTTACGCCGTCGGAGAGACGTTCGCAGTAGCGCTGCAAGGCTTCGCCGCCGTCGCGCCCCGGCTTGCCGTTGGGGATGCGCAGGTCCACCAGCTTGCGATCGCCGAACAGCGACAGGTTGCCGGCGGCCAGCATCAGGTTGTCCCACTTGAAGCCGGGGCCGGTCACCAGGACCTCGCGTTCCGCATAGCCCTTGCCACGGGCGGCACTGCGGATGGCATCGCCCGCCTCGATCACCAGCAGGGGTTCGTCGCCGTGCAGGACGTAGAGGGGTGCCAGCGACTTGGCGAGGTGGGCGGTCAGCTGGTCGGCGCGCAGCTGCATGGAGGCTACTCCACCTCAGCCTTCGATTCGATCTTCGCGGCGGCGAGGCGGCGAAGCAATTGCTGCACCATGTCGTTCTGCATGTCGCGGTAGAGCAGGACCTCCTCCTGCTCCTTGGCCAGGACCCGATCGTCGGCGAAGCTGATGTCTCGCACCAGCACGATTTCCGACGGCGGGATGAATTCGCGCCCCTTCAGGTCGTGCACGCGAAAGGCGAAACGGTAGCTCAGCCGGAATTCCCTTACCCGACCGGTGGCGGAAAGGCTGAGGATGTTTTTCTCTCGCGCCTCGCCAAGCGACGTGAGAACGGCCTGCGCTTCCTTGGGCGATGTGGCCAGTTGCGTGGTGCCGAGCGCGCGGATGTTGCGCCTGAGCAGTGCGCCCAGCTCCCAGTTCTCGGCGATATACAGGCTGGAGAAAGGCAGAGGCTGCGCACCGCGCAGCTGGAAGCCGCAGGCGGCGAGCAGGGCGGCCATCAGGACGGGAATCAACTTGCGCATAGACTGCTCCGCTTAAACGACGATATTGACCAGCCGGCCCGGCACGACGATCACTTTTTTCGCCGGCCTGCCTTCCATGTACTTCTGCGCCACTTCCGCGGCCAGCGCAAGTTGCTCGACTTGTTCCTTCACTGCCCCCGACGGTATCTTGATCGAACCGCGCAGTTTGCCGTTCACCTGCAGCACCAGTTCGACCTCGTCCTGCGCCAGCGCCTCGTCGAGCGGCTCCGGCCAGGGCGCCTGCAGGATGTCTTCATGCCATAGCCCAGCTCGCGCCAGAGATGATGACAGATATGCGGCGTGATGGGCGAGAGCAGCCGCAGCAGGATGGAGAGGCCTTCCCGGGCCACGGCGGCGCCGTCCTCGGCCGAATCCGGCGCGCGCTCGAGGGCGTTGAGCATCTTCATGGCGGCGGAGGCCACGGTGTTGAACTGGAACTTCTGCAGGTCGTAATTGGCCTGCTTGAGGTTCAGGTGTATTTCCCGGCGTACCGTGGCGGCTGACTCTTGTGGCTTCGCCGGCATCGGTGGCGTCGACTTGATGGCATCGCCCGCCGCCGCGGCGAAGGCCCACAGGCGCTTGAGGAAGCGGTAGCTGCCGTCGACGCCCGAATCCGACCACTCCAGCGTCTGCTCGGGCGGGCTGGCAAACATCATGAAGAAGCGCGCGGTGTCGGCGCCGTACTGCTCGATCAGGTGCTGTGGGTCGACGCCGTTGTTCTTCGACTTCGACATGGTGCCGATGCCGCCGGATTCCACCGGCCGGCCATCGGCCTTCAGTATCGCGCTGCGGTTGCCCCGTTCGTCCACCTTCGTTTCGACGTCGGCCGGGTTGAAGTAGCTGATGCGGCCAGATTCGGGTTTGCGATAGTAAATCTCGTTGAGCACCATGCCCTGCGTCAGCAGGCGGCCGAAGGGCTCGTCGAAGCCCACCAAGCCGAGGTCGCGCATGATCTTGGTCCAGAAGCGCGAATAGAGCAGATGCAGGATGGCGTGCTCGATGCCGCCGATGTACTGGTCGACCGGCAGCCAGTACTTCACCCGCTCGTCCACCATCGCCTTGTCGTTGCCGGCGCTGGCGTAGCGGCTGTAGTACCAGGACGAGTCGACGAAGGTGTCCATGGTGTCCGTCTCGCGCCGCGCCTTCGCGCCGCACTTCGGGCAGGCGCAGTCGAGGAAGTCGGCGCGCTTGTTGAGGGGGTTGCCCGAGCCGTCCGGCACGCAGTCTTCCGGCAGCACCACCGGCAACTGGTCGTCGGGCACCGGCACCGTGCCGCATGTGTCGCAATGGATGAGCGGGATCGGGCAGCCCCAGTAGCGCTGGCGCGAGATGCCCCAGTCGCGCAGGCGCCAGGTGACCTGTTTGTCGCCGAGGCCTTTTGCCTTGAGGTCGGCGGCGATCGCACCCACCGCGGCCGCCAGGCCGAGGCCATCGTACTTTCCGGAATGGATGCAGCGGCCGGCCTCCTTGTCGGCATACCACTCCTGCCAGGCGTCCAGCGAGAACGTCTGGCCCGGCACCTCGATGACCTGTTTGATCGGCAGCTTGTATTTCTTGGCGAAATGGAAATCGCGCTCGTCGTGTGCCGGCACGGCCATCACCGCGCCCTCGCCATAGCCCATCAGCACGTAGTTGCCGACCCACACCTCGACCTGCTCGCCGGTAAGAGGATGGCTGACGAAGATGCCCGTCGGCATGCCTTTCTTCTCCATGGTGGCGAGGTCCGCCTCCATCACCGAGCCCTGCTTGCATTCCTCGACGAAGGCGGCGAGCTGCGGATTGTCGCGGGCGGCACGGGTGGCCAATGGATGTTCGGCTGCCACCGCGCAGAAGGTGACGCCCATGATGGTGTCCGCGCGGGTGGTGAACACCCAGAGCTTTTCCTGCTTGCCGTCCAGTTCGTAGGGAAAGGCGAAGCGCACGCCGAAGCTCTTGCCGATCCAGTTGGCCTGCATGGTCTTCACGCGCTCGGGCCAGCCGGGCAGGGAGTCGAGCGAGGCGAGCAGCTCCTCGGCGTATTTCGTGATGGCGAGGTAGTACATGGGGATCTCGCGCTTCTCCACCACGGCGCCGGTGCGCCAGCCGCGGCCGTCGATGACCTGCTCGTTGGCGAGCACCGTCTGGTCGACCGGATCCCAGTTCACCACGCCGGTCTTCTGGTAGGCCAGCCCCTTCTCCAGCATGCGCAGGAACAGCCACTGGTTCCACTTGTAGTAATCCGGCCTGCAGGTCGCCAGTTCGCGCTCCCAGTCGAGGGCGAAGCCCAGCGACTGCAGCTGCTTCTTCATGTAGGCGATGTTGTCGTAGGTCCACTTCGCCGGCGGGACGTTGTTGGCCATGGCGGCGTTCTCGGCTGGCAGGCCGAAGGCGTCCCAGCCCATCGGTTGCAGCACGTTGAAGCCGCGCATGCGGTGGTAGCGCGTCAGGACGTCGCCGATGGTGTAGTTGCGCACGTGGCCCATGTGCAGCTTGCCCGACGGATAGGGGAACATCGACAGGCAGTAGTACTTGGGCTTCGATGCGTCTTCGGTCGCGCGGAAGGCGGCGGTCGCCTCCCAGTGCCGCTGGGCTGCCTGCTCGATCTCGGCAGGAGTGTATTTTTGCTGCATGAGGGGAAGCTGATGGTCGTTGCAAAAGAGCGGATTATACTCTCGGCTCAACGCCCTACGCTTGAGCGACCGACGGAGAAAGAGATGAAGAAACTCATGATGACCCTGGCCTTGTGCGGTCTGGCAGTCAATGTGCTGGCAGCCCCGCAGGCAGTCGTGGATGCCGTGCAGTCGCCTGCCTGGCGTGATCGCGACGGTCGCGCAGAACCGCTGGCGCCGGGCATGGCGTTGCAAAGCCGCGACCGCATCAGAACGGGCGAGGGATCGCGCGTCTATCTCAAACTCGCCGACGGCAGCACGGTCAAACTGGGCGAGAACGGCGTCCTGCTGGCCGAGCGGCTGGGGCCGGGCGAAAGGCAGTTCTTCTCGGCCGCCCTCGACGTCGCCAAGGGGGCCTTCCGCTTCACGACCGACAAGCTCAGGAAGCTTTCGCGGCGCGATGTCACCATCCGCGTGGCGACGGTGACGGCAGGCATCCGCGGCACCGACATCTGGGGCAAGACCGAGCCGGAGCGGGATTTTGTCTGTTTGCTGGAAGGAAGGATCACCGTCAGCCACAAGGACGGCGACGCGCGCGAGATGAGCGAGCCGCTCACCTTCTACGTGGCGCCGCGCAACCAGCCGCCGAAAGGCATCGAGGCGGCCGACCCGGAAACCGTGAAGAAATGGGCGGCTGAAACGGAAATCCAGGCAGGCGCGGGTGTCTTGCGCCAGGGCGGGAAATGGAATCTGTTGCTGGCCGAGACCGAAGACCAGCAGTCGGCACTCGACGTTTACGATCGGGTGGCGGTCGCCGGCTATGCTGCCTCGATCAGGCCTCGCATCGTGGGTGAGGCCATTCGTTACGAAATCCTGCTGCGCAACCTGCCTGGCAAAACCGAGGCTGAAGCCTTGGCGGGCAGGGTGAAGAGCCAGCTCGGCCTGGAGGCCAGGCCGACGCGCTAGGCGCTATAGCGCCTTCGGGGAAAGCAACCGGACCCAGGCCACCGACCAGCTTTCTGCAAGTAGAAGCGGCAGGTGGGCCATACGCGACTGCAGACGCACCCAGCCGCTCAGCTCCGGCTTGGGCAGGCAGTTCGCCTGGATTTCGCGGTCGATCAGTTTGTGCAGTCGCTGCTCGGCCAATTCCCAGTAATCGGATGTGCCGACCCAGCCGGCTTCCTCGGTGGCATAGCAAAGTGCTTCGCGCCACAGTTCCTCGGCGCGGGCTTCGGAAATGCCGGCCTTGTGAGCGATCCAGGGCAGGATCATCGGGCCATTCATGCTGTTCTCCTTTTCAACCATTATGTGGCGTGTTTGACTGCCTGCCGGCGACTTCATGGGCGGCTTGCAAGCTGTAATGTTGCGATGCAAAAAAATACTGGATCGGATTCTACGCCTGATTGGATGGAGTATTTGTTGATTTGGTTCAAGAAAATATTGCTTCGCAGCACGATTGGGCGGCAATACCTAAAACACAGAAGCGGGCGCTCACATGCGTCAAGCAGCACTGCCGTGGCGAGCTTACTGAGCCTTGTCGGAGGATGACCCCAGCGTAAAGCGCAGGGTTGCCCCATTGCCCGGCGCCGACTCTGCCCACACGCGCCCGCCATGACGATGCACGATGCGCGCGACGGTGGCCAGGCCGATGCCCGTACCTTCGAACTCCTCCGGCTTGTGCAGGCGCTGGAAAGGGGTAAACAGGCGGTCGGCGTATTTCATGTCGAAGCCGACGCCGTTGTCGCGCACGAAATAGACTTCTTCGCCGTCCAGGGTCTCACGGCCGAATTCGATCCGCGGTGCGGCTTCCTTGCCCGAATACTTCCAGGCGTTCTCCAGCAGGTTTTGCAGCATGACGCGCAGCAGTTGCGGGTCGCCGAAGGCCGTGCAGTCTGGGGCAATGGCAACCTCGAGGGCGCGCTCCGGCGCGCTGTGCGCCTGTTCCTCGAGGATCTCCTTCGCCAGCCGGCTCAGGTCGACCTGGCTGCGGCGCATGCTGTGGCGGGTGACGCGCGACAGCTCGAGGATGTCGTCGATGAGGGCGCCCATGCGCTGGGCGGCGGCGCGCACCCGCTCCAGATAGCCCTTGCCCTGCGCATCGAGCCGCTCGCCGTATTCCTCGGCGAGCAGGTGGGAGAAGCCGTCGATGCCGCGCAGGGGCGCCCGCAGGTCGTGCGAGATGGAGTAGGCGAAGGATTCCAGTTCCTTGTTGGCCGAAGTCAGTTCGGCCGTGCGCTCGCCTACGCGTTTTTCCAGGTCGACGGTGCGGATTCGCGCTTCATCTTCCTTCTTCTTGCGATCGGTGACATCGTGGATCAGACAAAGCAGGCACTCTTCGCCGTCGAAGGCGATGCGTTCGGTCGAGATGAGCGCCGCGCACTGGGCGCCCGATTTGGTGTTCAGGAGGACCTCCAGGTTTCGGGTTCTGTCCGCCCGGCCGATCTCGTCAATCCAATGCTGACGTGCCTCCACACCAGGCCATAGCCCCAACTCCAGCGTGGTGCGCCCAATTATTTCTCCGCGAGACCAGCCGAACTGTTCGACAAAGGCATCGTTCGCATCCAGCATATAGCCGTCCTTCAGGCGGGCGATGGATATGGCCACCGGGCTGGCATGGAAGACTTTGGCGAATTTCTCCTCGGCGCGCTTACGTTCGGTGATATCCGCCGCAAGGACCAGGGCGCAAGGTTCACCTTCAAGGTTGATCAACTCAGCCGACAGCAGGCCTTCGCGGATGTCGCCGTTGCTGACGCGAAAGGGAACTTCCCGGTTGCTGAGGCGCCCCGTCTGTTTCAAGGACTTCACCCAGTGTTCCCGTTCTTCAGGGGTCAGCCAGGCGCCGATTTCCAGCGAGGTGCGGCCGATCACTTCTTCACGGCGCAAACCGAAGAGGCGTTCGAATGCTTCGTTGACATCCAGGTAGCGTCCGTCCTCGAGCCGGGTGATGGCGATGGCGAGCGGACTGGCGCGAAAGACGCCGGCGAATTTCTCCTCCGAGCGGCGCAGTTCTTCCTCGGCATGAACCTGTTCGGTGACATCCTTTATCAGGGCGAAGAATCCCCGGGTCAGTCCGGTGTTGTCGGATTCCGGCACCAGATCGACATCCAGAATCCGATCCTCGCCCGAAGATGACTTGCGAATGGCACGGTAGGTCAATCGCTCGCCCGAAAGAACCCGGGCCATGTTTCCGCCCGCCAATGCATAAGCCTCGTCACCAAGGATCTCACGCACGGTCAGGCCGATCAGGTTTTCGCGTTTGGCGGCGTAGAACGCCGCATAGTTGCTGTTTGCATATAGGCAGCGCTCTTGGCTGTCGCCATGGAAAAGCATGACCGGCACGCTCTCGGCGACCAGCCGGAGCTGGCTCTTCTCCGCGTCGAGTTCCTCGACTCGACTGGTCAGTGCTTCGCCCAGGCTGTTCAACTGGTCAAGCTGCAGCTGGAAGGCACGTTTGACGATGACGGCGAGAATCGCCGCGATGGTTAGCAGGGCAACCAGTGCGAACCAGGCCGCATAAGGCGGCAAAGGAGCCCGCGGAATGAGCGTTCCGCTCACTTCGGCGACGGTCAGGCCGAAGGTGCCGGCCACGGCGAGCAGGGCGATGATTACTGCGTGGCGCGGACCCGTCAGCCAGGCCGAGAGACCGATCAGGATGGGGAGCGAGTAGATGGCCGGGGTGTGCACGCCGCCGCCAAAGCCGATGAACAGGGTGGCGGCGAAGAGGCCGTAGCTGAACAGCAGGCCGGCGGGCTGGGCACCGATCCGAGCCTGCAGCGCAAACACGCTCGCACAGACGAGAAGGAACAGCAGAGGGGCAATGGCGCGAAACGGTGCTCCCGGGGCAAGCCAAGGCAGGGCGGCGAGGTAAGCCAGGCTGCTTCCGGCGATGATCACGCAGGCCAGGCGAACGAAGCGTCCCCTGCGCGCTTCGCTCTCCGCTTCTGCCCTGGCGGCAATGCTGCCGACGCTCATGCCGCGCGTCCCAATGTGAAACGCAGTGTCGTGCCTGCGCCTACGGCCGACTCTGCCCACACGCGCCCGCCATGACGATGCACGATGCGCGCGACGGTGGCCAGGCCGATGCCGGTGCCCTCGAACTCCTCCGGCTTGTGCAGGCGCTGGAAGGGAGTGAACAGGCGGTCGGCGTACTTCATGTCGAAACCGACGCCGTTGTCTCGCACGAAATGAACCTTTTCGCCGCCCAACGCCTCATGGCCGAATTCGATTTTCGGCGCGGCTTCCTTGCCCGAGTACTTCCAGGCGTTCTCCAGCAGGTTCTGCAGCATCACGCGCAACAGCTGCGGATCGCCGAAGGCCTGGCAATCGGGCGCGATGATGCATTCGACGCGGTGGCCAGGTGCGGCTCGGGTGCGTTCATCGAGCACCTCGGTGGCGATCTGGCTCAGATCGACCTGCATGCGGCGCATCTCCAGGCGGGTGACGCGGGAGAGTTCGAGGATGTCGTCGATGAGGGTGCCCATGCGCTGGGCGGCGCGGCGCACGCGATCCAGATAGTCGCGCCCCGTCTCGTCGAGCTGGTCGCCGAATTCCTCGGCCAGCAGGTGGGAAAATCCGTCGATGCCGCGCAGCGGCGCCCTCAGGTCATGCGAGATGGAGTAGGCGAAGGATTCCAGCTCCTTGTTGGCCGACTGCAACTCGGCCGTACGTTCGCTGACGCGCCGCTCCAGGTCGGCATTGAAGCGGCGCACCTCGTCTTCGGCACGCTGCTGGTCGGTGATGTCGCGCATCAGGGCGTAGGCGCCGCGCACCGTGCCGTCGGCGCCACGATCCGGCACCGACTCGACCTCGATGATGCGCTCTTCACCCGCCGCGGATCGGCGCGTCGCCCGATAGTGCACGGGCTCGCCGGCAAGCGACTGGCGGAGCAGCGGCTCCGCCTTTTCGAAAGCGGCCGCGCCGATGATGTCGCGGATGTGCCTGCCGACGCCAGACTCACGATCGAAACC
Organism: Betaproteobacteria bacterium; assembly: GCA_016703785.1. Lineage (GTDB taxonomy): Bacteria > Pseudomonadota > Gammaproteobacteria > Burkholderiales > Rhodocyclaceae > Desulfobacillus. The sequence goes on along the minus strand of JADJBM010000031.1, from coordinate 141,224 downwards.
GAAGAATTCCAGGTAGCGGCGGTTGGCATAGCGCACCACCAGGTCGCGGTCGTTGTAGGCGATCATCGCCGGCACGTTTTCGGCCACCAGGCGCAGATGCGCCTCGCTATCGGCCAACGCGCTTTCGGCCAGATGCCTTTCGGTGACATCCAGCTTCAGCGCATAGAAACCGGCGACCTTTCCCGACTCGTCATGCTCCGGCACAAAGGAGATGTCCAGATGGTGATTCCTGCCGTCTACGGCGCTGCGACGCACGGCGTTGTAATGCACCCACTCTCCGGACAACACCGACTGCAACTTTGAATGGATGGCGCGCGCCGATTCCTCTCCGAGGATGTCCGCCACGTTCTTGCCAATGATGTTTTCGGGCGTAAAACCGAAAAATTCCGCATACCGCCGGTTGGCGTAACGGCAGCGCAAATCGCGATCGCCATGGAAGATGAGGGCAGGGATATTCTCGGCGATCTGCGCAAGCTGACTTTTCTCGGCGGCCAGGGCTTCGCCGAGCCGGCGTACCTCATCGAGCCGGCTGTCGTTGCTGTGCACGATGTATGAAGTGAGCAGGCCAGTGATCAGCAGGACGACCGCAATGGGAAACGCGGACAGGGCTTGCTGCGTAATCGGGGCCGGCAGGTCGGCCGGGTAGGCCGCCAGCGCCAGCACGAACGCCAGGCCGAGGGCCGTCAGCGCGGCCGCATGCCGGATGCCGAGCAGCCAGCCAGCCAGCAAAATGACCAATGGCAGGGCAATCGTCTGCGGCGCCTGCAGGCCGCCATGCAAAACGATCGTCGGGATCAGGCCTGCGAACGTGCCATAGACCAGCAAGCGGGTGGCGAACCGCGCCTTGCCCGCGCGCAGGAGCAGCAGGGTCGCGGCGGCCAGGATCAGCACGAACGCCGGCCCGAGGCCGCGCATGGCCTGGTCCGGGACTGTCAGGAAGATCAGGGCCAGGTAGAGGGCCGGGCCGGTGAGCAGGGACCAGCCTGCAACGCGCAGTGCACGCAACCGGGCACCGTCGGTTACGCCGTCAGTGAAGCCGTCACCCGTTGGATCGAAGTGCATCGCGAAGCTCCATGCCACGGTTGTGAATCACCTGGCCACCAATGAAGATGGCATGCCGAACATTATCAGATCGCCACGCCCCTACCCAGAACGAAGCGCAGGGTCGTGCCCTGTTCAATGGCCGATTCCACCCACACGCGGCCGCCATGACGATGCACGATGCGCGCAACGGTGGCCAGGCCGATGCCGCTGCCCGCGAATTCCTCCGGCTTGTGCAGGCGCTGGAAGGGGGCGAACAGGCGGTCGGCATACTGCATGTCGAAGCCGACACCGTCGTCGCGCACGAAGAAGGCGGTCTCGCCCGTATCGAGGCGCTCCTTGCCGAACGCGATGCGGGCGTCCGCCTGCCGGGCCGTGTACTTCCAGGCGTTTTCCAATAGGTTCTGCAGCAGGATTCTCAGAAGTTGGCGGTCGCCCTCAGCCAGGCAGTCGGGCGCGATCGCCGTCTCGACCCGGCGCCCCGGGTCGGACTGGCGCATCTCATCCAGCAGTTCCGTGGCCAGCTTGCTCAAATCAACCTGATTCCGGCCCATGGCAAGGCGCGATACGCGCGACAGCTCGAGAATGTCGTCGATCAACGAGCCCATGCGCTGCGCCGCCGCGCGCACCCGTTCGAGGTAGCCGCGCCCCTGCACGTCCAGCTTGTCGCCGTATTCCTCGAGCGCCATCTGGCTGAAGCCGTCGATGCCGCGCAGGGGCGCACGCAGGTCATGCGAGATGGAATAGGCGAAGGCTTCCAGCTCCTTGTTGGCGGACGAGAGGTCGGCCGTCCGCTCCTTCACGCGCTGGTCGAGGTCCTGGTTCAACCGCTCGATCTCGATGCGCGCCTGTTCCTGTTTCGTGACGTCGAAGAACAGCCCGTAGAAACCCTTGACCTCGCCGGAGTCTCCGACCTGGGACACCAGATTGAACATCATGTGCTGCCCTTTGTGCGCGGGCGAGGGGTGGGGGCCGCGATAGTTGACCGGCTTGCCGGCAAGCGCCCGTTCGACGAAGGGTTTGGCAAGGAGATAGTTGGTTTCGCCGAGGACTTCGCTTAGATGCTTGCCGACGATTTCCTCCTCGCTGAATCCGCAATAGGCGGCGAGGCGCGCATTGGCAAAACGGCAGATCCAGCCGTCGAAGGCGCAAATCCCGGCTGGCACGTTGGCCATGATCTGGCGCAGGTCGCGTTCGCGCTCGGTCAGTGTGTTCATGCCTGCTTCCAGCGCCAGGACGGCGCGCAGCTCCTTCTTTCGCCAGCGTTCCTGCTCGCGCACCATGGCCGCGGCGATGGCGGTCAATACCACCAGGATCAGGACGTAGGCCAGGCCGAGGAGAGGTGAGGGCGTTAGCCTGGGAGGCGGCAGCAGGCCGTAATGCTCCGCCAGACCAACGCTGATTACGGCCGCGATGGCAGTCGAGCCGATGACAAGGACCGCACGCCGCCCCAGCGCCATGGCGCCGACGATGACGGCAGGGTAGGCAAACACCAGCGTCGAGCGTAATCCGGCGACAACCATCGCGGAAAACGTAATGGCCAGCAGGACGCCCCAGAGCAGAGCCAGGTAGGCCCCCACCGGCCTGCCGAGGTGCAGCAGGACAAGGCTCGCCAGGGAGACGGGAATCAGCGTGGATGCGCCAAGGATGCGGTGGTCGAACTTCGTCGGACCCGGGAGCAGGAGCAAGTAGAGAAGTGCCCCGGCAAGGACGATGCTGGCCGCCAGCCTTGTGGTACGTTTTCCACCCGCAATGGTGAGCCATTCCTCGGTGGAGTTGGCTGCTGGGTTGCCAGAATCTTTCAAGACTTGTCCTCGTCCAGGGATGCACTTGAGCAGGGCGCATCCGCCATCGTTCTTGGCCAGGCTAGGCTGGCAGTATAATTTTGCTCCGCAATCCGGTTTTTGCAAATGTCCAATCTTCTCGGCGGCCTCAACCCGCCGCAACTCGCCGCCGTCACCCTGCCGCCGCAGCACGCCCTGGTCCTCGCCGGCGCCGGCTCGGGCAAGACGCGCGTGCTCACCACGCGCATCGCCTGGCTGATCCAGACCGGGCAGGCCGCACCGCACGGCATCCTCGCCGTCACCTTCACCAACAAGGCGGCCAAGGAGATGCTCGCCCGCCTCACGGCCATGCTGCCGATCAATACGCGCGGCATGTGGATCGGCACCTTCCACGGCCTGTGCAACCGCCTGCTGCGCGCCCATTACCGCGATGCCGGCCTGCCGCAACTGTTCCAGATCCTCGATTCGGCCGACCAGCTGGCGGCGGTCAAGCGGCTGCTGAAGACCCTCAACGTCGACGACGAGAAATTCCCGCCCCGGGAGCTGGCCAACTTCATTAACGGCCAGAAAGAGGCGGGCTTGAGGCCGGACGCGGCCGAAGCCTGGGACGAGTACACGCGCAAGCGCGTCGAGCTGTATCGCGAGTACGAGGCGCAATGCCAGCGCGAGGGCGTGGTGGACTTCGCCGAACTGCTGCTGCGCTCCTACGAGCTGCTGCAACGCAATGAGCCGCTGCGCCAGCACTACCAGGGCCGTTTCAGCCACATTCTGGTCGATGAGTTCCAGGATACGAACGTCCTGCAATATCGCTGGCTAAAGCTGCTGGCCGGCCGGCGCCGGGCCCCCCCACGGCGGGGGGGGGGGGGGCGGGCCGCCCCCCCCCCCCTCCCCCCCCCGCCCCCCCGCCCCCCCCCCGGGGGGGGGCCCCCCCCCCCCCCCCCCCCGGGGGGGGGGGGGGGGGGGGGGTATGTTCTGCGTCGGCGACGACGACCAGTCGATCTACGCCTTCCGCGGCGCAGAGGTCGGCAACATGCGCGACTTCGAGCGCGAGTTCCGCGTCGACAACGTCATCCGCCTGGAGCAGAACTACCGCTCGCACGGCAACATCCTCGACGCCGCCAACGCCATCATCAAGAACAACGCCGCGCGGCTGGGCAAGAACCTGTGGACCGACGCCGGCACGGGCGAGCCGATCCGCGTCTACGAGGCCTTCAACGACATCGAGGAGGCGCGCTGGATCGTCGAGGAGGTGAAATCGCTCTCGCTCGACGGCATGGCGCGGCGCGAGATGGCGCTGCTCTACCGCTCCAACGCCCAGTCGCGCGTGCTGGAGCACGCCCTGTTTTCCGCCGGGCTGCCCTATCGCGTCTATGGCGGCCTGCGCTTCTTCGAGCGGCAGGAAGTGAAGCACGCCCTGGCCTACCTGCGCCTGATCGCCAATGCCGACGACGACGGCGCGTTTGCCCGCGTGGTGAATTTCCCGGCGCGCGGCATCGGCGCGCGCAGCATCGAGCAGTTGCAGGATGCGGCGAAGGCCACCAAAGTCAGTCTCTGCGAGACGGCGAAGGGCGGCGGCAAGGCGGCCGTTTTCGCCGAACTGGTCGACAAGCTGAAGGTTGCCTGCGAAGGCCTGACGCTGCCGGAGACGGTCGAGCAGGTGCTGGAACGCTCCGGCCTGCGCGCCCATTACCAGAACGAGAAGGAGGGCCAGGACCGCCTTGCCAACCTCGACGAACTGGTGAACGCCGCCGCCAATTTCGTCGCCGAGGAAGGCAATGTCGATGCGGAAGGCGAACTGTCGGGCGACCTCGCCGCCTTCCTCTCCCACGCCTCGCTGGAGGCCGGCGAGCACCAGGCCGGCGAGGGCGACGACGCCCTGCAGCTGATGACCGTGCATTCGGCCAAGGGCCTGGAGTTCGACGCCGTCTTCATCAGCGGCCTCGAGGAAGGGCTCTTCCCACACGAGAATTCGGTGCGAGAGGACAAAGGCCTGGAGGAGGAGCGCCGCCTGATGTACGTGGCCGTGACGCGGGCGCGACAGCGGCTCTACATTTCGCATGCGCAGACGCGCATGCTGCACGGCCAGACGCGCTACAACCTGCCGTCGCGCTTCTTCGATGAAATCCCCGAGGAACTGCTGAAATGGCTGACGCCGCGCATTCAACGGGCACAGGTCGCCGTGTCGCCGGGGCTGACTTTCGGGTCGCCGCGCCGTGGCGGCTGGGGCGGGCCGACGCCTGCCGTCGCGGTGAGCCGGACGATCGCCAAGGAAACCGGCGGCTTCCGCATCGGCCAGAACGTGGCGCACGCCAGGTTCGGCCAGGGCGTCATCGTCAACGCCGAGGGCGCCGGATCGGATGCCCGCGTGCAGGTGAACTTCGGCCGCGAGGGCGTCAAGTGGCTGGCGCTGTCGGTGGCGAAATTGACGGCGGCATGAGGTGAAACAATGAAAGTGCACGCCAATGGCATCGATATCCACTACGCGATTTCGGGCAACGGCCCGTGGGTGACGCTGTCGCATTCGCTGTTCTGCGACGGGTCGATGTGGGATCCGCAGATGGCGGCGCTGGAGGCGCATTTCACCGTGCTGCGCTTCGACACGCGCGGCCACGGCAGGAGCGACGCGCCGCCCGGCGCGTACACACTGGCGCAGATGGCCGACGACGCGCTCGGCCTGCTCGACGCGCTGAAGGTCGAACGCACGCATTTCGTCGGCCTGTCGATGGGCGGCATGATCGGCCAGCACCTCGCGCTGAAGGCGCCGCAGCGCATCGACCGGCTGGTGCTGGCCGATACCGTTTGCCGCTTCCCGCCGGAGGCGCAGGCACTGTGGCCCGAGCGCATCCGCATCGCCGCGGAACAGGGCACGGCGGCGCTGGCGGAGTCGACGCTGGCGCGCTGGTTTACCGCGTCCTATCGCGCGACGCACCCGGAAGTGATGGCGCGCATCGCCGCGCTCATCGGCGCCACGCCGGTGGCGGGCTTCGTCGGCTGCGCCCAGGCCATCCCGCGCATGGACACGCTCGCCCGTCTGCCCGGCCTGAACCGGCCGACGCTGGTGATCGTCGGTGAGCAGGACATCGGCACGCCGCCGGCCATGTCGCAGGAGATCGCCGCGGCGATTCCCGGCGCGCGGCTGGAAATCATTGCCGACGCCTCGCATCTGTCCAACATCGAGCAGGCGGATGCCTTCAACAGGCTGCTGCTCGAATTCCTGGCGTAGGTCGGCATGTGACGATCGTCGCGCGCGGCCGCGAGGCGCTGGAGGCGACGGCGGCCGAACTGGGGAAAGTCAGCCCCCAGGGTACGGCGATCCAATGCGTCGCCGCCGACATCACCACGCCGGAGGGCGCGCCGCGGCGCTGGCCGCCTGCCCGCAGCCGGACATCCTGGTGAACAACGCCGGCGGGCCGCCGCCGGGCGACTTCCGCAACTGGTCGCGCGAGGACTGGATCGCCGCGCTCGACGCCAACATGCTGACGCCCATCGAGCTCATCAAGGCGACGGTGGACGGCATGATCGCGCGCCGCTTTCGGCCGCATCGTGAACATCACCTCCGGCGCGGTGAAGGCGCCCATCGACGTGCTTGGCCTGTCCAACGGCGCGCGTTCGGGGCTGACCGGTTTCGTCGCCGGGCTGGCGCGCAAGACCGTTCAGCACAACGTCACCATCAACAACCTGCTGCCCGGCTTCTTCGACACCGACCGCATCCGCGCGGTCGTCGGCGGCCAGGCCAAGTCGCGTGGCATCGACTACGAGGCGGCGCTGGCCGAGCGCATCGCCACCATCCCGGCCGGCCGCATCGGCGACCCCGAGGAATTCGGCGCGGCCTGCGCCTTTCTCTGCGGCGCGCAGGCCGGCTTCATCACCGGGCAGAACCTGCTGCTCGACGGCGGGGCTTATCCGGGGACGTTCTGACTTTATTCCCTCTCCCCGCTCGCGGGGGAGGGCGGCGCCCGGGGGCTGGGAGGGCGGGGCTGACCACCCTCTCCCCAACCCTCTCCCGCCAGCGGGAGAGGGGGAACATGTCGTTGCAATGACTGATTCCGTCGATCATTTCCGCGATACTTCCATTGCGGCTTCCCGCAATGGCAGCGCGCCCATCAAGCGCCTAGAATGCATCGACCGTCCACAAGACGGAGGAGAAATCATATGGAAAAAGATCTAGACGCAGCCGCGCTCGAATACCACCAGTTCCCCACCCCCGGCAAGATTTCGGTGGTGCCCACCAAGGGGCTTACCAACCAGCGCGACCTGGCGCTGGCCTATTCGCCCGGCGTGGCGGCGGCCTGCAATGCCATCGTCGCCGATCCCGGCGCGGCGGCGGCGATGACTTCGCGCAGCAACCTGGTGGGCGTCGTCACCAACGGCACGGCGGTGCTCGGCCTGGGCAACATCGGCCCGCTGGCGGCCAAGCCGGTGATGGAAGGCAAGGCCTGCCTCTTCAAGAAGTTTTCCGGCATCGACGTCTTCGACATTGAGCTGGCCGAGAACGACCCCGACAAGCTCGTGGACATGATTGCCGCGCTCGAGCCCACCTTCGGCGGCATCAACCTCGAGGACATCAAGGCACCGGAATGCTTTTACATCGAGCGCAAGCTGCGCGAGCGCATGCGCATCCCGGTCTTCCATGACGACCAGCACGGCACGGCCATCGTCGTCGGTGCGGCGGTATTCAACGGCCTCAAGCTGCTCGGCAAGAAGGTCGAGGAGGTCAAGCTCGTCACCAGCGGCGCCGGTGCCGCTGCGCTGGCCTGCCTCGACCTGCTGGTGATGCTCGGCGTCAAGGTCGAGAACATCTGGGTCACCGACCTGCATGGCGTGGCCTATGAGGGCCGCCCCGAGGAGATGGACGAGATCAAGGCGCGCTACGCCAAGAAAACCAAGGCGCGCACCCTGGCCGAGGTCATCGAGGGCGCCGACGTCTTCCTCGGCCTTTCCGCCGGCCGGGTGCTGAAGCCGGAGATGGCGGTGAAGATGGCGCCGAAGCCGCTCATCCTGGCGCTGGCCAATCCGACGCCGGAAATCCTGCCCGAGGAAGTGCGCGCGGTGCGCAGCGACGCCATCATCGCCACCGGCCGCTCGGACTATCCCAACCAGGTCAACAACGTCCTCTGCTTCCCCTTCATCTTCCGCGGCGCGCTGGATGCCGGCGCGACGACCATCACCGAGGAGATGAAGCTCGCCGCCGTGCGCGCCATCGCCGAGCTGGCGCAGGCGGAAGCCTCCGACATCGTGGCGACGGCCTACGGCGACACGGAGATGGCCTTCGGCCCCGAGTACATCATCCCCAAGCCCTTCGATCCGCGCCTGATCGTGAAGATCGCGCCGGCGGTGGCGCAGGCGGCGATGGATTCCGGCGTGGCGACGCGCCCCGTCGCCGACTTCAATGCCTACCGCCAGCAGCTGACGCAGTTCGTCTTCCATTCCGGCACGCTGATGAAGCCGGTCTTCTCCGCGGCGAAGAACGCGCCCAAGCGCGTGCTCTACTGCGAGGGCGAGGATGAGCGCGTGCTGCGCGCCATCCAGGCCGTCGTCGACGAGGGCATCGCCCGCCCGCTGGCGCTGGGCCGGCCGGCGGTGATCGCGGCGCGCCTGAAGCAGCTCGGCCTGCGCATCGAGATCGGCCGCGACTTCGAGCTGATCAACGTCGAGCAGGACGAGCGCTACCGCGACCTGACCCACGACTATTACAAGCTGATGGCGCGCGACGGCATCTCGCCGGGCATCGCCAAGAAGGAAGTGCTGCGCTCCAACACCCTGATCGGCGCGTTGCTGCTCCAGCGCGGCGATGTGGATGCGCTGCTCTGCGGCACCTACGGCCAGCTGACGCGCCATCTCGAACGGATGCGCAACGTCATCGGCCTGAAGCCCGGCGCGCGCATCTTCGCGACGATGAACGTGCTGATGCTGCAGCGGCACACCCTGTTCCTCTGCGACACCTACATCAACGAGGACCCGAGCGCAGACGACATTGCCGAGATGGCGCTGATGGCGGCGGAGGAAGTGCGGCGCTTCGGCATCACGCCGAAAATGGCGTTGCTGTCGTACTCCAACTTCGGCAGCCGCAAGACGGCCTCCGCACAGAAGATGCGCGCCGCGCGCAAGCTGATCGCCAAGCGCGCCCCGCAGCTGGAAGTGGATGGCGAGATGCACGGCGACGCCGCGCTCTCCGAGGCGATCCGCAATAAGGTCTTCCCCGACTCGGTGCTGAAGGGCGAGGCCAACCTGCTCATCATGCCCAACCTCGACGCCGCCAACATCGCCTTCAACCTGCTCAAGATCACCGGCGGCGACGGCATCACCGTCGGGCCGATCCTGCTAGGCGCGGCAAAGCCGGTGCACATCCTGACCTCGACGGCGACGGTGCGACGGCTGGTGAACATGACGGCGCTGGCGGTGGTCGACGCGCATCATCTGCGCGCTTGATACTCCTCCCCCGAGCCCTCCCGTCGCGCGACAAGAAAGAAACGCCCCCCGCCCCGCCCCCCCCCGGCGCCCCCACCCCCTGGCAGAGTAGTTTCCGTCAGACGTATTTCCAATAACGAGGATATGACCATGCCCAACGCGATTCGTTTCAATCAGCCCGGTGGCCCCGACGTCCTGAAATGGGAGGAGGTCGCCGTCGGCGATCCCGGCCCGAAGGAGGTTCGCATTCGCCAACACGCCGTCGGCCTCAACTACATCGACGTCTATCACCGCACCGGTGCTTACCCGGCGCCGCTGCCTTCGGGCATCGGCCTCGAGGGCGCGGGCGAGGTGGTGGCGGTCGGCGCCGAGGTGGCGGACCTCAAGGAGGGCGACAGCGTGGCTTATGCCGGCGGTCCGCTCGGCGCCTATGCGGAAGAGCGGCTGATGCCGGCCGACCGCCTGGTGAAGCTGCCCAACGCGCTGTCCTTCGAGCAGGGCGCGGCGATGATGCTGCAGGGCCTCACCGCGCAATACCTGCTGCGCCGCACCTACCACGTGCAGCCGGGCGACACCATCCTCATCCATGCCGCGGCCGGCGGCGTCGGGCTGCTCGTCTGCCAGTGGGCCAAGGCCCTGGGTGCGACGGTGATCGGCACGGTGGGCTCGGACGAGAAAGCGGCGCTGGCGAAAGCCCACGGCTGCGACCACCCGATCGTCTATACCCGCGAGAAATTCCTCGACAGGGTGAAGGAGATCACCGGCGGCGAAGGCGTGGCGGTGGTGTACGACTCGATCGGCAAGGACACCTACCTGGATTCGCTGGCCTGCCTGCGGCCGCTCGGTTTGCTGGCGCTGTTCGGCCAGTCCTCCGGGCCCGTGCCGCTGTTCGATCTCGGCCTGCTGGCGAAGATGGGCGCCCTGTTCATCACGCGGCCGACCCTGTTCGTCTATGTTGCCAAGCGCAGCGACCTCGTGCAGATGTCGGCCGAGTTGTTCGACATGGTGCTGTCGGGCAAGGTGAAGATCGAGGTCAACCAGCGATATGCGCTGAAGGATGCGGCGCAGGCACAGATCGACCTCGTCGCGCGCAAGACCACCGGCTCGACCGTGCTGCTGCCCTGAGCGAGCAGCTTTCCCGCCGTATTGCGGGGACTGACTTGTCGGCACGGACCCCACCCCCGCCCTGCTCCCGAGGCGCCGTCGTGGGAGCTGACTTTTTAAATCGGCCGCGGCAGGCGCGGCGCCTTGCCGCGCCTGAACACCATCACCGTGCGGATGAAGCTGATCACCGTCTTGCCGTCCTGGTTGAAGCCGGTGGTGCGCACCTTGACGATGCCGACGTCGGGGCGCGACTTCGATGCGCGCGTCTCCAGCACTTCGGATTGCGAGTAGAGCGTGTCGCCCTCGAACACCGGGTTGGGCAGGCGCACCTCGTCCCAGCCGAGGTTGGCGAAGACGTTCTGCGAGATGTCGGTGACGCTCTGGCCGGTGATCAGCGCCAGGGTGAAGGTGGAGTCCACCAGCGGCTGGCCGAACTCGGTCTGCGCCGCGTAGTGGCGGTCGAAGTGGATCGGCGCGGTGTTCTGCGTGAGCAGGGTGAACCAGGAATTGTCCACCGCCAGCACGGTGCGCCCGAGCGGGTGGCGGTAGAGGTCGCCGACTTCGAAATCCTCGTAGAAACGGCCCTGCCAGCCGGGTTTTTCTGCCATCTCAGCCTCCCCTGACAATGTTCAACCGAGCATACGTCATTCCCGCGCAGCGCGGGAATGACAAGCAGGTGTGCTAAATTGACACGATGCTGAAATCCTTCCTCATCGCCAATCCCAAGGGCGGCTGCGGCAAGACCACGCTGGCGACCAACCTCGCCGGCTACTTCGCGCGGCAGGGCCATCGCGTCATGCTCGGCGACATCGACCGCCAGCAGTCCGCCCGCGAGTGGCTGAAGATGCGACCCGACATCCTGCCGCCGATCCGCGGCTGGGAGATCGATCCCGCCGAGCCGGGCAAGGCGGCGCATCCGCCCAAGGGCACCAGCCATGTCGTGCTCGATACGCCGGCCGGCCTGCACGGCAAGAAACTCGGCCAGGTGTTGAAACTCGTGCACCGCGTCATCGTGCCGCTGCAGCCATCGATCTTCGACATCATGGCCACGCGCGCCTTCCTCGACACGCTGCTGGAGGAAAAGGAAGTGCGCAAGCACCACGCCTTCATCGCCGTCGTCGGCATGCGCGTGGATGCACGCACGCGCTCGGCGCGGGAACTGGAACGCTTCCTCGAATCCCTCAACCTGCCGGTGGTCGCCCACCTGCGCGACACCCAGCTCTACGTGCAGGCCGCGGCGCACGGGCTGACGCTGTTCGATCTCTCTGCCGCGCGTGGCGCCCAGGACATCGAGCAGTGGCAGCCGCTGCTGGACTGGGCCGAGGCGGCTGACGAAGCCTGAGCCGCGCGGCCATGGGGCGCTCCCTGCGCGGAGATTATCGGCAGTTGCTTACCAGCGGCGGCGAGGCCGCGATACTCGCCTGGTCCCTCTTTGCACCGCAGATCTTCATCGCCACTGCTTCGGCAGCGACGGCGGCGGGTCTCGCCTTCTTCGCCTGGATCGATTGCCATCGCCGCGGTCGCGCTGTGGCGGACACGCCGACCAGCCTCATTGCCTCGGCTGCTCAGGGCTACGTCGAGCTGGCCGGAACGTCGCGCCTCCTGCCGGGCCGGCAACTGGTTGCGCCACTCAGCGGCGAGTCCTGCGTCTGGTATCGCTATCGCATTGAGCGTTACGACGGCGACGACTGGAGCATCGAAGAAGAGGACGAGAGCGAGACCCCGTTCCTGATCGAGGACGCCAGCGGCGCCTGCATGATCCAGCCGCAAGGCGCGGAAATGACGGGATTGAAACCTTCCACCTGGTACAACGATCAAACCGACAATGCCCGTTCCTGGCGGGTGCTCGCCAGGGGCGACCTCAGGAAGACGGAATGGCTGCTGCGGGCGGACGAGGAGGTGCATGCCCTCGGCGATTTCACCACGCTGCGCGACAAGCCGCTCGGCGATATCCTGCGCGGCGAGACCGCAGCGCGCATTGCCGGCTGGAAGGACGCGCCCGGGACGCTGGCCGAACGCTTCGACCTCGATGCGAATGGCGAAGTCGGTGCGCGCGAATGGGAGCTGGCGCGCAGCCAGGCGCGGCGCGAGACGCTGCGTGAATTCGGCGAAGCGCAGGAGCTTCATCTGCTCAGGCTGCCGGAGGACCGGCGGCCCTTCCTGATCCGCCGCGGCGCCGACGGCGAGGCGGCGGGCAGAACGAGTTATGGTCGCTGGGCAGTGTTTCATATTGCGATTTTCCTGCTCGCGCTGGCTTCCTTGCCGCACGCGCTGGGAAAGCCCTGGTGAGCAATCGGTCTTGAAGGAGGCAGGCATGATCCACATACGCAAGAGCGAGGCGCGCGGGCATTTCGACCACGGCTGGCTGGAGAGCTGGCATACGTTCTCCTTCGCCGACTATTACGATCCGGCGGAAATGAACTGGCGCAGCCTGCGCGTCATCAATGAGGACATCGTCCAGCCGGCCAAGGGCTTCGGCACGCACGGCCACCGCGACATGGAGATCGTCACCTACCTGCTCGACGGCGAGCTGGAGCACAAGGACAGCATGGGCAACGGCACCGTGATCCGCCCCGGCGAAGTGCAGCGCATGAGCGCCGGCAAGGGCGTGATGCACAGCGAGTTCAATCCCTCGCCGGACGCCACCACACACCTGCTGCAGATCTGGATCGAACCGAGCGTGCGCGGCGTGCCGCCGAGTTACGAGCAGACGTTTTTCCCCGTCGAGGAAAGACGCGGCCGGCTGCGGCGGGTGGCCTCGAAGGACGGCCGCGACGGCAGCGTGACGATCCACCAGGATGCCGCGCTCTACGCGGCGCTGCTGGTACCGGGCGAATCGGTGCGCCATGTCCTGGCACCGGGCCGGCACGCCTACCTGCACGTGGCGCGCGGCGCGGTGGACCTCAATGGCGTGCAGCTCGGCGCCGGCGACGGCGCAAAAATCGCGGAGGAATCCGAGTTGCGCATCACCGCCGCCGCGGACGCGGAAATCCTTCTCTTCGACCTGGCTTAGAAGCTGCCGCGCCGCGCCAGGTAAATCCCCAGAAGCACTGCCGCGCCGCCCCACCACTGCAGGGCGGCCAGCGCCTCGCCGAACAGCAGCCAGGCCAGGGCCGCGGCGGCCACCGGTTGCACCAGCAGGCTCACCGAGGAAAAACTGGCCGACAGGTGCGCCACGGCGTAGGTGATCAGGCTTTGGCCGGCGAACTGGCAGACGACGGCGAGGGCCAGCACGACCAGCCAGCCTGTCAGCGTAGTCGGCAGGACGGTTTCTCCCGCCGCCAGCGCCAGCGGCAGCAGAACGGCCGCGCAGGCCGTACCCGATATCAGCATGATGCGCGCCGTGGACTGCGTGTCGCGCAGGCGCTTCACGCAGAGCTGGTAGCCGGCGTAGAAGAGTGCCGTCAGGATGCCCAATGAATCCCCGAGCAAGGCGTTGTCCGAGCCGACGTTGGCCCGCACCAGCAGCGCGGCACCGGTCAGCGCCAATGCCATGCCAACGAAAAACACCGGCTTCGCGCGCTCGCCCAGCAGCAACCAGGCGCCCAGCGTGACGGCGACGGGCGCCAGGTTGGCGAGAAAGGTGGCATTCGCCACGCTGGTCAGGCGGATCGACCAGTGCCACACGGCCAGGTCCGCCGCGAAGAACAGCCCGGCGAGGAGCGCCATGGCGAAGCCCGCGCGCTGGCCCGGCAGGTTCGTGCCGCGCGGCTGCATGGAAGCCCACAGCACGAGCAGCGGCAGCGCCAGCGTCATGCGCCAGAACGCCGTGGCGACCGGGCCGACTTCAGACCAGCGCACGAAGATGGGAGCGAAAGCGATGCCGATGGCGCCGGCGAACAGGGCGGGCAAGGCCCATCTGGCTCGATTCATTGAGCGCTATTGCCCTGCCGCGCGAGCCTGATGCGATTGCGCCCCTGCCGCTTGGCCTCGAGCAGGGCTGCGTCCGCAGCCTGGGTAAGATCGTTGCCGCTGGTCCAATCGGGGAAGCTGGCCAGTCCGGCGCTGAAGGTGGCGCGCAGGGTGCCGCCGGCATGGGCGTGCGGCAGGGTGGCGAAGTCGGCGCGGATGCCATCGAGCACGGACTCGGCTTCGGCGGGTTTGGCGTTGCGCAGGACGACGATGAACTCCTCGCCGCCGTAGCGTCCGATGATGTCCGAGGCGCGCAGCCGGCCCTTGAGCAGCCAGGCCAGGCTGCGGATGACCTGGTCGCCGACGGGGTGGCCGTAGGTGTCGTTGACCGACTTGAAGTGGTCGATGTCGAGCATCGCCACGCACAGCGGTTCGGGCGCGGCCTGCAGCGATTGCACCAGCAGGTTCAGGCGGCTTTTGGCCGCGGAGTGGTTGAGCAGGCCGGTCAGGCTGTCGTGCTGGCTGTGCCGCTGCATCTCGCGATAGCGCTCGATCTTGGTCTTGACGACGGCAGCCAGCAGCACCGGGTTGCAGGGCTTGGTGAGGAACTGGTCGCCGCCCAGGCGCAGCGCCTCGACCTGCATGCCCATGTCGGTTTCGCTGGAGAGATAGACCACCGGCAGGGACTGGTAGTCCGTCAGCTGGCGCAGCACGCGGGTGGCTTCCACGCCGGTGCAGTGCGGCATGTACATATCCATCAGCACCAGGTCGGGACGGTATTGCTCGACGGCCGAGAGCAGCAGTTGCGGGTTGCCGATCGGGTGGCTGTCGATGCCGTGCTGCGACAGGGAGCGCTGGATCATGGCAATCGCCGTGGAGGAATCCTCCACCACGAGCACGCGGTAGGGTTCCTGTTCACGCGACTGCAGCAGGTCGAGCAGGCGGCCGAGCACGGTGACGGTTTCCTGCTCGGCCTGGAGCGTGACATCGGCGCCGGCGCGCAGGAGGGCCACGGTGATTTCCAGCGACTTGGGCACCGCCAGGCAGAACAGCTGGCTGGTCGGATGGTCGCTGCGCAGGCGCTGAATCGCGCGCAGTTCCTCCGCGGCATAGCCTCCGGCAGGCGGAATGTACAAGGCGACGAGCGGCGACGCGGCAGCAGGCGCCGGGTCGCGCCAGCCGATGCGGCTGACGCGAAAGCCGAAGAAACCCAGTTGTTCGGCCAGGCCGGGCACCCAGGGGTGCTGCTCCTCCGCGATCAACCAGATGGAACGCGGCTTGGCCCATTCCGCATCGGTCTGCGATGCTGCCGCACCGCGGCGGCGGTGGTTCTCCCCGGGGTCGGCGGTCGGGGCCAGCGCGCTTTCGATCGTATGCAGGAGGGTGTCGACCTGGCGCTCCAGGGCGACGGCTTCGCGCTCGCCGACCGGATGCGAGGAGGCGTCGCCGAACAGGGCCAGGGTGGCGTTTTCCAGGCTTTCGCACTGGCGCAGCAACCCGGGCAGCTTGAGGCGGTTCAGATGCTCGGTGAGATTGTCCAGTGCCAGGGTGAACTCGACGAAGTGATCGAAGCTGCCCAGGGTACGGTAATCCTGCCAGCGCACCCTGAGCGAACGCAGGCAGGCGTCGAGCGGGCGGAGTTCGGGCGATTGGAGCACCATGGTTTTGTTTTTCTTGGAGGAGGCGGCATTATGGGGAATGACAGGGGAGAGGGCAATGTCATTTATCCGCGGCAACTGAAAATTCGAAGCCTTGCGCATGCGCTTAGGTTCTAAAATACGTCCATGCCGTCCCCCGTTTTTGTCCATCTCCGCCTGCACAGCGAGTACTCCATAGCCGACGGCATGGTCCGGCTCGATGCTGCCGTGGCCAAGGCGGCCGCCTGCGGCATGCCGGCGCTGGCGCTGACCGATCTGGCCAACCTGTTCGGCATGGTCAAGTTCTACAGCAGCGCGCGCAGCCGGGGCCTCAAGCCCGTCGTCGGCTGCGACGTGTGGGTGGCGCCTGCCGCGGGCGCCGCCGCCGAGAGCGAACGCGACCGGCCCGTGCGCCTGCTGCTGCTGGCGAAGCATCACGGCGGCTATCTGCGCTTATGTGAATTGTTGACGCAAGCCTTTCTGGGGCCGCGCCAGCGCGGTCGCGCCGAGATTACACGTGCGGCCTTTGCCGACGGCGACAATTCCGGCCTGATCGCGCTATCCGGTGCGGCGCTCGGCGATGTCGGCCAGAGCCTGCTGATGGGCGGCACGGCGCAGGCCGAGACCGCAGCGCGCGAGTGGGCCCGGCTGTTCCCCGACAGCTTCTACATCGAACTGCAGCGCTATGGCCAGCCGCAGGCGGAGCCACTCATCGCGGCGAGCGTCGCACTGGCGGCGAAATTGGGCTTGCCGGTGGTTGCGACGCATCCCGTGCAGTTCCTTGAGCGCGACGATTTCAAGGCGCACGAAGCGCGGGTGTGTATCGCCGAGGGCTATGCGCTGGCCGATCCGCGCCGGCCGCGCGTATTCACCGAGGAGCAGTATTTCAAGTCGCAGGCCGAGATGCAGGCGCTTTTCGCCGACCTGCCCGAGGCGCTGGAGAACGCCGTCGAAATCGCGCGGCGCTGCAGCCTGTCCGTCGAGCTGGGCAAGAACCGGCTGCCGCAGTTTCCCACGCCGGAAGGCATTTCCCTCGACGACTACCTGACGCAACAGGCGGAACTGGGTTTGGAGCGGCGCCTGGCGCGGCTGTTTCCGGATGCCGCCGAGCGCGAGACCCGGCGGCCGGAATACGCCGACCGCCTGATCTTCGAGTGCAAGACCATCCAGCAGATGGGTTTCCCGGGCTATTTCCTCATCGTCGCCGACTTCATCAACTGGGCCAGGCAGAACGGCGTGCCGGTCGGCCCCGGCCGCGGCTCTGGCGCCGGCTCGCTGGTGGCGTATTCGCTGGGCATCACCGACCTCGATCCGCTGCGCTACGGCCTGCTCTTCGAGCGCTTCCTCAACCCGGAGCGCGTGTCGATGCCGGACTTCGACGTGGACTTCTGCCAGGAGGGCCGCGATCGCGTCATCGACTACGTCAAGCGCAGCTACGGCAGCCATGCCGTCTCGCAGATCGCCACCTTCGGCACCATGGCGGCCAAGGCGGTGATCCGCGATGTCGGCCGCGTGCTCGACCTCGGCTTCAATTTCGTCGACCAGTTCGCCAAGCTGATCCCCAGCGAGCTGGGGATCACCCTGAAGGATGCGCGCGAGAAGGAGCCGGCCATCAACGAGCGCGCCGAGCGCGAGGAGGAGATCCGCGAGCTGCTGGAACTGGCCAGCAGGCTGGAGGGATTGACCCGCAACGTCGGCATGCACGCCGGCGGCGTGCTCATCGCACCAGGCAGGCTGACCGACTTCTGTCCGTTGTATTCGGCGGGCGGGGCGGAGACCGCGGTGAGCCAGTTCGACAAGGACGACGTCGAGAAGGCCGGCCTGGTGAAGTTCGACTTCCTCGGCCTGCGCACCCTGACCATCCTCGCCGAGGCGGTGCGCTTCGTCAAAGAGGTGGAGGGTGTCGAGGTGGATCTCGATACCCTGCCGCTCGACGACAAGCCGACCTACGACCGCATCTTCAAGACCGCCAACACGACGGCGGTGTTCCAGTTCGAATCGCGCGGCATGAAGGAGACGCTGGTCCAGGCGAAGCCCGACCGGCTGGAAGACCTCATCGCCCTCAATGCGCTCTACCGCCCGGGGCCGATGGACTTCATTCCGAACTTCATCGCCCGCAAGCACGGACGCGAGCGCATCGTCTATCCGCATCCGCTGCTGGAGAGCGTGGTCGGCAACACCTACGGCATCATGGTGTACCAGGAGCAGGTGATGCAGGCGGCGCAGGTGGTGGCCGGCTACTCGCTCGGCGCCGCCGACCTGCTGCGCCGCGCCATGGGCAAGAAGAAGCTGGAGGAGATGGCTCAGCAGCGCGAGAGCTTCGTCGCCGGCGCGGGAAAGAACGGCATCGGCGCGGACAAGGCCAACGAGATCTTCGACACCATGGAGAAGTTCGCCGGCTACGGCTTCAACAAGTCGCACGCCGCCGCGTATTCCCTGGTCGCCTACCAGACGGCGTACCTCAAGTGCCACCATGCGGCGGCCTTCATGGCGGCGACGCTGTCCTCGGAAATGGCCGACACCGACAAGGTGCAGTTCTTCGTGGCCGACGCCGTGTCCTGCGGACTGACTTTCCTGCCGCCGGACATCAACCGCAGCCGCTACCGCTTCACGCCGGTGGATGCGAAGACCATCCGCTACGGACTGGGTGCCATCAAGGGCACCGGAGAATCGGCCATCGGCGCGCTGCAGCGGGCGCGCGAAGCCGGCGGCGACTTCACCGACCTGTTCGACTTCTGCCGGCGCATCGACAAGCGCGTGGTGAACCGCCGCGTCATCGAGGCGCTGGTGCGCGCCGGCGCCTTCGATTCCATCGATCCTTCGACAGGCTCAGGACAGGCACAGCGTGCGCGGATGATGGCATCGGTCGGCATTGCCCTCGAGGCAGCGGAGCAAGCGGAGCGCAACGCCCTGCAGGTCGGGCTGTTCGATGCCGGCAGTGGGGAGGATCAACGTGTGCAGATGATCGAGACGCCGCCCTGGAGCGAACGGGAACGGCTGCTCAACGAGAAGCAGGCGCTGGGGTTCTTCCTCTCCGGTCATCCCTACAACGAGGTGCGCGACGAGTTGTCGGCCTTCGTGCGGCGCCCGCTGGCGTCACTGGAACCGCAGAAGGAGCCGGTGCTGCTGGCCGGCATCGTCACGGCCACGCGCACGCAGATGACCCGCCGCGGCAAGATGATCGTCGTCACGCTCGACGACGGTACGGCGCAGGTGGAGATGACGGTATTCAACGAGGTGTTCGAGGCCGAGCGCGCCAAGATCCGCGAGGACGATGCGCTGATCGTCGAGGGCAAGGTGAGCCGCGACGATTTCAACGGCGGCCTGCGCGTCGTGGCCGACAAGCTGATGACGCTGGCCGAGGCGCGCGGCCGCTACGCCAAGGTACTGCGCGTGGCGCTGAACGGGAAAGTCAGCCGCGACAATACGGCGACGGAGAAGCTGCGCGCCCTGCTGGCACCCTATCGCAACGGCCCCTGCCCGGTGCGCGTGCGCTATTGCAATGCGCAGGCCGAATGCGAGATGCCGCTGGGGGAAGCCTGGCGTGTGCGCCTCGACGACGAGCTGCTCACTGGCCTGCAGCAATGGCTGCAGGCGGAGAACGTCGAGGTGGTGTACCAGTAAGTCAGGCCAGATCGGCCACCAGCGAATCGCGCACCGCCGGGGGCACAGTGATGGCTTCGCGGTACTGGTCGTGGTCGATGCCGGCGCGGAGGGCGGCGCCTTTTTTCGCGGCGGCGATCATCGGAGGCGTCAGTTCGAAGCGCAGGAAATGCACGGCCGAGGTCTTGTCCTCGGTTTCGCGGTCGAGGTCCTCGTTGGCGATGGGGTAGACCTTGTCGCAGCCTTCCACCTGCAGCCAGACCTTCTTCTCGATGCCGATCAGCTTCGCCAGCATGCGGCGGCGCTCGTCGACGTCGCCGTACTCGACCATGAAGGTGGCCTTCCAGTTGTGGCCGTCGGGGATAAGCGGGTTGTAGACGTCGAGCTCCTCCTGGATCGGTTCCGGTTCGAACATGCGCTCGAGGCGCAGCATTTCCTGCACCTGGTATTGCATGGTCAGGGCATCCTCGAAATACAGCGTGGCGTGTTCGCCGATGGGCAACTGGCGGTTCTTCTTGTGCGCGATCACCTGCGCGCGGAATTCCGGCCGGATGCGGGCGTAGTGCTCCAGGGTGTAGAGCTTTTCATGCGTTAGTGCGTTCATTGCTTGCCTTTCCTTTCTTTCAGATGCCGTAGGCCAGGCGCAACAGCGTGACGGGGTGTTCGGGTGCGGTACCGTCGGCGCGGACATGGCCGATGTGGTGTCCCGCCATGGCGCAGTCGCTGCCGTAATGGTCGGGTTGGGCCTGGTTGACGCGATTCACCACCGGCTTGACGATCTTCACGGCGAATTCGTGGAACTCCTGCTTCACGGCGTAGGTGCCGTCGTGGCCGGAGCAGCGCTCGATGATGTCCACCTCGGTGTCCGGCACCAGCGACAGGGCCTCCTTCGTCTTCGGCCCGATGTTCTGCACGCGCTGGTGGCAGGCGGCGTGATAGGCCACCTTGCCGAGGCCCTGCTTGAAATCGGTCTTCAGCTTGCCTTCCTTGTGGCGCAGCATGAGGTACTCGAAGGGATCGTAGAAGGCGTCCTTCACCTTCTGCACGTCCGCATCGTCCGGGAACATCAGCGGCAGTTCCTGCTTGAACATCAGCACGCAGGAGGGCACCAGGGCGGTGAGATCCCAGCCGGCGTCGACCAGCTTCGCCAGGACGGGAATATTCGCTTCCTTGGCAGCGCGCACGGAGTCGAGATCGCCCAGTTCCAGCTTGGGCATGCCGCAGCAGCGCTCCTTCTCGGCCAGCGTGACCGGAATGCCGTTGTGGGCGAACACGGCGGCGAGGTCCTCGCCGGGGCCGGGCTCGTTGCGGTTCATGTAGCAGGTGGCAAACAACGCCACCTTGCCCTTGGTCGGGCCAGCCGCTTCGCCCGGCGTGTCGGCGGGCAGCTTGTCCAGGCGGCTGCGCAGCGGCCGGCTGGAGAACTCGGGTAGCCAGGCATCGGCATGGATGCCGGCCACGGCCTGCAGCACCTTGCGCGCGGGACCAATTTTGTTGACAGCGTTCACCGTCTGGGCGATGACGGGAATGCCGGCGAGCCGGCCGACCGTGTCGGTGCTGGTCAGCACCTTATCGCGCAGCTTGGTGGCGCCCTTCTTGAAGTGCACCGCCTTGGCGCGCAGCATGAGGTGAGGGAAATCCAGGTTCCATTCGTGCGGCGGCACGTAGGGGCACTTGGTCATGTAGCAGAGGTCGCACAGGTAACAGTGATCGACCACCTTGGCGTAGTCCTCCTTCTTGACGCCGTCCATTTCCAGGGTAGGCGATTCGTCCACCAGGTCGAACAGGGTCGGGAAGGACTGGCACAGGCTGACGCAGCGCCGGCAGCCGTGGCAGATGTCGAAGACACGCTCCATTTCATGGAAGAGCGCGGCCTCATCATAGAAAGCCGGGTTGTTCCAGTCGAGCGGATGCCGGGTGGGGGCTTCGAGATTGCCTTCGCGTATCGGCGCGGCCATGCTGTTCTCCCTGTAATGTATTCGGTGGAAGTCCGGTCGCCCGCTGTGGCGACCGGACGGTACTGCGACGGTACTGCTTAGGCGTTGAGTTCGGTCAGCGCCTTCTGGAAACGGTTGGCGTGCGAGCGCTCGGCCTTGGCCAGGGTCTCGAACCAGTCGGCGATCTCGTCGAAGCCTTCCGATCGCGCGTCCTTCGCCATCCCCGGGTACATGTCGGTGTACTCGTGGGTTTCGCCGGCGACGGCGGATTTCAGGTTGTCGGCGGTGGGGCCGATCGGCAATCCGGTGGCGGGGTCGCCGACCTGCTCGAGGTACTCCAAGTGGCCGTGGGCGTGGCCGGTTTCGCCTTCCGCCGTGGAGCGGAACAGGGCAGAGACGTCGTTGTAGCCCTCGACATCAGCCTTGGCTGCGAAATAGAGATAGCGGCGGTTGGCCTGGGATTCGCCGGCGAAGGCGTCCTTCAGGTGTTGTTCGGTCTTGCTTCCCTTAAGTTGTTTCATGGTCTGACTCCTCACGTGGGTTGAATATGACAAGACAAGTGCCCGCTCTTGTTTCCGGGGTACATGATGGCCTTGGCAGGTCAAAGATAAGGCCATTCCATGCAAAAAGGAAATTGTAATTATTAACCAATCCGATAGTTAATGCCTATTTTATGATGGTAGCACGTGTGCCGGGCAGCTTGCTGTCGAGCAGCGCGCGCTGCACGACCTCGATGGCCTGATGGCGCGGGTAGCTGGTGCGCCAGACCAGTCCGACGCGGCGTGCCGGGCTGGGTTCCCTGAACGGCAGCACGCGCAGGAGGGGATCCTTTGGGCGGATGTCGTCCACTGCCGAGGCGGGCATGACCGTCACGCCAACGCCGCTGGCGACCATGTGGCGGATCGTTTCCAGCGAGCTGCCCTCGATGACGTGCGGCGAGACGCCCGACTGGCTGTGTGCCGTCGCACAGAGATCCATCACCTGGTCGCGGAAGCAGTTGCCGGGGCCGAGCATGAGGAGTTGCGCATCTAGGAGGGTGGCGGCGTCGATGGACTTTTGCGTTGCCCAGGGATGGCCGGCCGGCGCCAGTACGCGAAACTGTTCGTCATAGACGGCCTGTGTCGTCAGCCAGGGCTCCTCCACCGGCAGGGCGAGGATGGCCACATCGAGCTCATTGTTCTTCAGTTTCTCGATGAGCCGGTGCGTGTAGTTCTCCTCGAGGATCAGCGGCATGGCCGGCGCCCGCTTCTTCACCAGCGGCACCAGACGCGGCAGCAACCAGGGCGCGATGGTGAAGATCACGCCGACGCGCAAGGGGCCGACCAGCGGACCCTTGTCGGCGGCGGCGATTTCCTCTACTTGCGCCGCCTCGGCCAGCACCCGCTCGGCCTGGGCGACGATGCGCTGGCCGACGGGCGTGACGCGCACTTCCTGCGGCGAGCGTTCGAAGAGCACCACGCCGAGCTGTTCCTCGAGCTTCTTCACCGCCACTGAAAGCGTCGGCTGGGAGACGAAACATTTCTCGGCGGCGCGACCGAAGTGGCGCTCGCGGGCCAGTGCGACGATGTAGCGCAGGTCGGTGAGGGTCATGTCGTTGGTTTTTGCTCGAAGCCTGTGAAGTCGCCGCTGCCGAGTTCGACTTCGACCCGACTGACTTGCGCACCGGGCGGACCTTGGCGTGCCCAGGCGAGGAGGCCGGCAACCGCTTCATCGTCACCCTGAATCAGGGCTTCCACCGTGCCGTCGCACCGATTGCGCACCCATCCGGTGACACCCAGTTGCTGCGCCTCCCAGGCCAGCGAGGCGCGAAAGCCGACCCCCTGCACCCGACCATGAATGACCAAGTGCCGGAGGGCCATGACCTACTTCACCCGCATGCCCGGCTGCGCGCCGCTATCCGGGCTGAGGAGGAAGATGCCGGGCCCTTCCCCGGATGCCGCCAGCACCATGCCTTCTGACAGGCCGAACTTCATCTTGCGCGGCGCCAGGTTGGCCACCATCACCGTCAGGCGGCCGGCGAGCGTCGCCGGGTCGTAGGCCGACTTGATGCCGGCGAACACCGTGCGCGTCTCCGTGCCGAGATCGAGCGTCAGCTTGATCAGCTTCTCCGCGCCCTCGACATGCTCGGCGCTGGCGATGCGGGCGATGCGCAGGTCGACTTTTGAAAAGTCGTCCAGCCGAATTTCCGGCGCGAACGCGCCGCCATCCTCACCCTCTCCCTTCACGGGAGAGGGCCGGGGAGAGGGTGCAGCAGCAGTCGCCCCCGCGACGTGCTGCTGGTGTTCGGCATGGCGCTGCTGGGAGTGGGGCTGCGGCGCAGGCGCCGGGGCCAGCGATTCCCGGTTGGCTTCGACGAGGGCGTCGATCTGCTTTGAGTCAATGCGAGTCATGAGGTGCTTGTATTCGTTGATGCGGTGACCAGCGGGCAGCGAAGACCCAATATCTGCCCATTTAAGCGGGGAGATATTGAGGAACTGCTCGACCTGCTCGGCCAACTTTGGAAGAACTGGTTTGAGATACAGCGTTAAATCACGGAACAAGGAAATCGCTGTGGAACAAACCTCATGGAGGCGATTTGCTTGTGTTGCATCCTTCGACAATTCCCACGGCTTGTTGTCATTGACGTACTGGTTCGCCAAGTCGGCCAGACGCATGATTTCGCGCAGCGCTTTGCCGTATTCGCGCGCCTCGTATGCACGGGCTATTTCTTCGGATTTCCAGGCTGAGTTAAACTCGGCAGTTGCCGATCTGTCGGTTGCGTCGAGACGGCCGTCGAATCGTTTCGAGATAAACCCAGCACACCGGCTGGCGATGTTGATGTACTTGCCGACCAGGTCCGAGTTCACCCGCGCAACGAAGTCCTCCAGGTTGAGGTCGATGTCTTCCATCGATCCGGAAAGCTTGGCCGCATAGTAGTAGCGCAGCCATTCCGGATTCAGCCCCTGCTTCAGGTAGCTCTCGGCGGTGATGAAGGTGCCGCGCGACTTGGACATCTTCTGCCCGTCCACGGTGAGGAAGCCGTGGGCAAAGACCGCTGTCGGGATGCGGTAGCCGGCATGCTCCAGTTCGGCGGGCCAGAACAGGGCGTGGAAATAGAGGATGTCCTTGCCGACGAAGTGGTACATCTCCGTGCCGGCGCGCGTCGCGGCATCGCGCTCGATAAATGCGGCAACGTCGACTTCCGGCCGGCGGGCCGCCAGATTCTTCAGGCTGCCGAAGTAGCCGATCGGCGCGTCCAGCCAGACATAGAAGTATTTGCCTGTACTTTTCCCGTCTTCGCCGGGAATTTCAAAGCCGAAGTAGGGCGCATCGCGCGAGATGTCCCAGTCGGTGAGCTTGTTCTCGTCTTCCGCGCCGAGCCACTCCTGCAGCTTGTTCACCGCCTCGGGCTGGGCCTTGCAGACCTCGCGCGTGGCGCGGCGCAGGAAAGCCTGGCAGCGCGGATCGGACAGTTTGAAAAAGTAGTGGTCGGATGATTTCCTCACCGGCACGGCGCCGGAGACGGCCGAGATGGGATTCTTCAGATCGGTGGGAGCATAGGCGGCGCCGCAGGACTCACAGGAGTCTCCGTACTGATCCGGCGTGCCGCACTTCGGGCATTCGCCCTTGATGTAGCGGTCCGGCAGGAACATTGCCTTCACCGGATCGTAGAACTGCTCGATGGCGCGGACCTCGATGAGGCCGGCGGCTTGCAGCTTGCCGTAGATGTCGTTGGCGAAGAAGCGCGTTTCCTCCGAGTGCGTCGTGTGGTAGTTGTCGAAGGCGACATGGAAACCGGCGAAGTCGCGCGAGTGCTCACCATGCACCCGGGCGATCAGGGCTTCGGGCGTAATGCCTTCCTTGTCGGCGCGCAGCATGATCGGCGTACCATGCGTGTCGTCGGCGCAGACATACCAGCATTCATGGCCGCGCATCTTCTGGAAACGCACCCAGATATCTGTCTGGATGTATTCAACGAGGTGACCGAGGTGGATGGCGCCATTGGCATAAGGCAGGGCGCTGGTGACGAGGATCTTGCGCGGCACGGACATTGCGGAATTTGCTTGAAAAAACAGTCATTTTAGCAGTTGGCGCGGGCAAACTGTATTCTGCGGTCTAGGATCCGGCAAACCTTAGTATAATAGTCGGGTATTAAAATTCTTATGGAGCACGCAATGAGCATTTCCGAACTGCAGGTGCAGACGGCGCTGAAGGAAATCACCGATCCGAACACCGGCAAGGATTTCGTCAGTTCGCGTTCCGCCAAGAACATCAAGATCGACGGCGCGGACATTGCCGTCGATATCGAACTGGGTTACCCGGCGAAGAGCCAGATCGACGCCATCCGCAAAACCGTCATCGACAAACTGAAGGCGATCCCGGGCGCGGGCAATGTCTCCGCCAACGTCTATAGCAAGATCGTCTCGCACAGCGTGCAGCGCGGCGTCAAGCTGGTGCCGCAGGTGAAGAACATCATCGCCGTGGCGTCCGGCAAGGGCGGTGTCGGCAAGTCCACCACTGCCGTGAACCTGGCGCTGGCGCTGGCCGCCGAGGGCGCCAACGTGGGCCTGCTGGATGCCGACATCTATGGCCCGTCCCAGCCGCAGATGCTGGGCATCACCGACAAGCCCGAGTCGCGCGACGGCAAGACGCTGGAGCCGATGAAGGCCTATGGCCTGCAGGCCATGTCGATCGGCTTCCTCATCGATGTCGAGACGCCGATGGTCTGGCGCGGTCCGATGGTCACGCAGGCGCTGCAGCAGCTATTGGGCGACACGCAATGGAGCGACGTCGACTACCTAGTGATCGACCTGCCGCCGGGCACGGGCGACATCCAGCTTACGCTGGCCCAGCAGGTGCCGGTGACCGGCGCGGTGATCGTCACCACGCCGCAGGACATCGCGCTGCTGGATGCGCGCAAGGGGCTCAAGATGTTCGAGAAGGTCGGCATTCCCATCCTCGGCATCGTCGAGAACATGAGCATCCACATCTGCTCGAAGTGCGGCAACGAGGAGCACATCTTCGGCTCCGGCGGCGGCGAGAAGATGTGCAAAGACTACGAATCCGAGTTCCTCGGCGCGCTCCCGCTGGACATCAAGATCCGCGAGCAGACCGATTCCGGCAAGCCGTCGGTGGTGGCCGATCCCGACGGCCGCGTGGCTGAGATCTACCGCGGCATTGCCCGCCGCATTGCGGTGAAAATTGCCGACCAGGCGAAGGACATGACGGCCAAGTTCCCCAACATCGTGATCCAGAACACCTAGGATCCAAGTCCTAGTCATTGGTTGACCCCCCCCTGAAAGAGCGGATAATCCGCTCTTTTGGCTACGGCCGGCCGCTTTCCGCGGCCTTAACTTCGCAAGCGAAGTTAGCCTGCGCCGAAACAAGCCGCGTGGCGGCTTGTTTTCTTTTTGGGAAGCGCGATGAGCATCAAGTCCGACAAGTGGATTCGCCGCATGGCGAAAGAGCACAACATGATCGAGCCGTTCGAGCCCGGCCAGGTGCGTGAGGTCGACGGCCGCAAGATCGTCTCCTACGGCACCTCCAGCTATGGCTACGATATCCGCTGCTCGAACGAGTTCAAGCTGTTCACCAACATCAACTGCACCATCGTCGACCCGAAGAACTTCGATCCCAATTCCTTCGTCGAGGTGAAAGGCGAACATTGCATCATTCCGCCCAACTCCTTTGCCCTGGCGCGTACCGTCGAGTATTTCCGCATTCCGCGCAACGTGCTGACGATTTGCCTTGGCAAGAGCACCTATGCCCGCTGCGGCATCATCGTGAACGTCACGCCCTTCGAACCGGAATGGGAGGGCTACGTCACGCTGGAGTTCTCCAACACCACACCCCTGCCGGCGAAAATCTATGCTAACGAGGGCATCGCGCAGGTATTGTTCTTCGAGTCCGACGAGGTGTGCGAAACCTCGTACAAGGATCGCGGCGGCAAGTACCAGGGGCAGGTTGGCGTCACCCTGCCCAAGATCTGATCCGGCAACTCCGACAGGAGGATAGGCCATGCGGTTTCATTTCCCCATCATCATCATCGACGAGGATTTTCGCTCTGAGAACGCGAGCGGCCTCGGCATCCGGCGTCTGGCTGAAGCCATCGAGGCGGAAGGCATGGAGGTGCTGGGCGTCACCAGCTACGGTGACTTGTCTTCCTTTGCGCAGCAGCAGAGCCGTGCCTCGGCGTTCATCCTTTCCATCGACGACGAAGAGCTGGCCAACCAAGAGCAGGAGACCATCGCCGGGTTGCGCGCCTTCGTCAGCGGCGTGCGCTCCCGTAATGCGGAGATCCCGATCTTTCTGCACGGCGAGACGCGCACTTCGCGCCACATCCCGAACGACGTGCTGCGCGAGTTGCACGGCTTCATCCACATGTTCGAGGACACGCCGGAATTCATCGCCCGCTACGTTGTGCGCGAGTCCAAGGCCTATCTCGATTCGCTGCCGCCGCCGTTCTTCCGCGCGCTGACGCACTATGCCGCAGACGGTTCCTATTCCTGGCATTGCCCGGGGCACTCGGGCGGCGTGGCCTTCCTGAAATCGCCCGTGGGCCAGATGTTCCACCAGTTCTTCGGTGAAAACATGCTGCGTGCCGATGTCTGCAATGCCGTGGAGGAACTCGGCCAGTTGCTCGACCACACCGGCCCGGTGGCGGCTTCCGAGCGCAACGCAGCCAGAATCTTCAACGCCGACCACCTGTTCTTCGTCACCAACGGCACCTCGACGTCGAACAAGATCGTCTGGCATTCGACCGTCGCGCCGGGCGACATCGTCATCGTCGACCGCAACTGCCACAAGTCGGTGCTGCACGCGATCATCATGACCGGCGCCATCCCGGTGTTCCTCATGCCGACGCGCAACAACTACGGCATCATCGGGCCGATACCGAAGGCGGAATTTGCCTGGGAGAACATCCAGCGGAAAATCGCTGCCCACCCTTTCGCCTCCAAGGTGAAGGGGCAGCCACGCGTCCTGACCATCACCCAGTCCACCTACGACGGGATCCTCTACAACGTCGAGGAGATCAAGGAGATGCTGGACGGCAAGATTGACACGCTGCATTTCGACGAAGCCTGGTTGCCGCATGCCGCCTTTCATGATTTCTACGGCGATTACCATGCCATCGGCGCCGACAGGCAACGCTGCAAGGAGTCGATGGTGTTCTCGACGCAGTCCACTCACAAGCTCCTGGCCGGTTTGAGCCAAGCGTCGCAGATTCTGGTGCAGGATTCCGAGAACCGCAAGCTGGACCATGACGTCTTCAACGAGGCCTACCTGATGCACACCTCAACCTCGCCGCAATACGCCATCATCGCTTCCTGCGACGTGGCGGCGGCGATGATGGAGGAGCCTGGCGGCACTGCGCTGGTCGAAGAGTCTATCGCCGAGGCGCTGGATTTCCGCCGCGCCATGCGCAAGGTGGCCGAGGAATGGGGCGCCGACTGGTGGTTCAAGGTGTGGGGGCCGGACGATCTGTCGGAGGAAGGCATCGAGGAGCGCGAAGCCTGGATGCTCAAGCCGGGCGAACGCTGGCATGGCTTTGGCAAGCTGGCCGACGGCTTCAACATGCTTGATCCGATCAAGGCCACGGTCATTACGCCGGGACTCGACGTGGATGGCGATTTTGCCGACTGGGGCATCCCGGCGGCGATCGTCACAAAATATCTGGCCGAGCATGGGGTCATCGTCGAGAAGTGCGGCCTCTACTCCTTCTTCATCATGTTCACCATCGGCATCACCAAGGGCCGCTGGAACACCATGGTGACCGAATTGCAGCAGTTCAAGGACGACTACGACCGGAACCATCCGTTGTGGAAGGTGCTGCCCGAGTTCGTGGCCAAGCATCCGCGCTATGAGCGTATAGGCCTGCGCGACCTGTGCCGGCAAATCCATGACGTCTACAAAGCCAATGACGTGGCGCGCCTGACGACCGAGATGTATCTGTCCGACATGGTGCCGGCAATGCGTCCGGCGGATGCCTTCGCCAGGATGGCGCACCGTGAGATCGAGCGCGTCGATATCGACGCGCTCGAGGACAGGATAACCAGCGTGCTGCTAACGCCGTATCCTCCCGGAATCCCCTTGCTGATTCCGGGTGAGCGCTTCAACCGCACCATCGTCCGTTACCTGCAATATGCCCGCGATTTCAACGAACGCTTCCCGGGCTTCGAGACCGACATCCACGGGTTGGTCAAGGATGTCTCGAGCGGCAAGGTACGTTATCTGGTGGATTGCGTGAGGTGAAATGCATTCAGTCCTAGAGGAACCGCCTGCGGGCGGTTTTTTTATCTAAAAAACCAAGGTTAATGTTATGTATCAAAAAAACAACATAACTAATTGACATTTAGACGTAAATATATAAAAGTAAACCTCCGAAGGAGGCATTTTTAATGCGAATTCTTTTATTCTTGAGTTTCCTGGCTCTGACCGTGCTGGTTCCTGTGGGATTGGCTCAGGCTCAAACGCCGCAACAGATTGCAGCCAAGGCTTGGGTCAGTTAATTCAAGGCGAGCGAGAGATAGATAGTATTGGTTGAATGTAGGAAAATCTCCTACAATGTCATTCGGTTGTTTGGGGTACCCGAAACGTCTTGGGTATTGGCTTGTCCGGCAAAGCGGTTGCCGGGAAGGAGGTTCGGTGAAGAAAACGAAAAACACGATCCGGATAGCGCTGCTGGCGGCTGGCTTTTTGGCGGCCAGTGCGGTACAGGCCGATGCGGTAATTGACAATGCCCGTGCATTGCTGGACAAGGGCGACGCCAAAGCCGCCTATGTCATCCTGGAACCCCTCGAGACAGAACGTGCGGGCAACCCCGACTACGATTTCCTCCTCGGCCTGGCCGCCCTTGAAACCGGCAAGAACACCAACGCCGTCTTTGCTTTCGAGCGCGTGCTGGCCGTCGACCCCAACCATGTCCGCGCCCGCGCCGAGATCGCCCGAGCCTATGCCGCGCTTGGCGAAACCAAAACCGCAAAGCAGGAATTCGAAACCGTCAAGAAGCAAGGTGTGCCGCCGGAAGTCGCTGTCACCATCGACCGACTGCTTTCGGCCATCGAGCGGGTCGAGGACGAAGGGCGTACCACGGTACGCGGCTATGTCGAAGGCACCTTCGGCCACGATACCAATGTCAATAGCGCTACAGCGGACCGCAACGTGGCGGTGCCCCTGTTCGGCGGCGCCATCTTCACGCTCGATCCTGGCGGTACGCGACGCAGCGACACCTTTACCTCGGTCGGCGGCGGGCTGAACTTGCGCAAGCCGCTGGACAAGGAATGGGCCTTCACCGCCGGATTGAATGGCAACAAGCGCATGAATACCGATGTCGATATCTTCGACACCGGTTCGGCCGACGCCTATGTCGGCGTGATCCGCACCTACGGCAAGGATGTTTTCAGTGCCGCCCTGCAGTACAACCAGTTCTGGGTGGACAACGATCGCTATCGCGAGGCGGCCGGCTTCACGGCGCAGTGGCAGCACAATTACGACGCACGCAACCAGGCCAGCCTGTACGTCCAGTATTCCGACCTGCGCTACATGTCCCAGGAAGTGCGCAATGCCGACCGCTTCGTCATCGGCGCCAATTTTGCCCATGCGCTGAAGGGATTCAAGACTGTTTTCTATGGCGGCGCCTACATCGGCGACGAACCGACACGCAAGGATGGCTTCGAGTATCTTGGCCATTCCCTTTACGGCGCGCGCGTCGGTGCCCAGCACGAGTTCCACCGGGATGCCAAAGCCTTCGTAAACCTGGGTTACGAGCATCGCCGCTATGGCGGGGAGGATCCCTTCTTCCTGAAAACGCGCACAGACAACCAGTGGAATTTCGGCGCCGGGGTTGTGTGGACACCTGCGAAGGATTGGCGCGTGACCCCGCAGTTCCAATATACCGATGCACAGTCGAATATCGCGCTCAATCGTTACCGGCGCGAAGTCCTGTCCGTCACCGTACGTCGCGAGTTCTGAGCAGGAGGCATCATGCCGAACGAATTCAAGATGAAGCAGTCTGGCGCCGCCCTCATGGCAGCCCTTGCCGCCGCTTTCCCGTATGTCAGCCACGCCGCCGGCGCGGCGCGCGTCGACTTCGCCACGGGTGATGTCAGGGCGCTGGCCGCGGACGGCCGTAGCCGCACCCTCGCCAAGGGCGCCGAGATCGACAGCGGCGAGATGATCGACACCGGCAGCGGCCGCGCCCAGGTGCGCTTTAACGACGGCGCGCAAGTGTCGCTGGCGCCGCAGACCCAGTTCCGCATCGACGACTACCGCTTCTCAGGCAAGACCGACGGCAGCGAGAAGGGTTTCTTCAGCCTGCTGAAGGGCGCCATGCGCACCATCACCGGGCTGGTCGGGCGCAGTAACCGCGAGAACTATCGGGTCACCACCACAGTGGCCACTATCGGCATCCGCGGCACGGAGTTCTCGGTCACTTACGGCAACAGCATAAACGTCACGACGGGTGAAGGCAGCAATGAGGTGTGCAACGCCGCCGGTTGCCTGATCCTGAACAGTGGCGAGACGGCCTATGTGGCGGACAACAACACCCAGCCGGTGATGACCGACAAGAAGACAGAGATCCCGCCGCCGCCGGTGCAGGAAGGGCAGCTTCCCGGGTTCGTCGCAGGCGATAACACCACTAGTGACGGTGCGCCGGCGGGACTGTCGACGGGACTGGTCTCCGGGCCGGGTTATTCGCTTGCCGCGGTCGGCGTGTTCAACGGTTCATCCGGTATGGCTCTGCTGGATGGAAATGAAGGCAGCTATCCAACCGCTGCCACCTTCAGCGGCGGCACGTTGGCAGTCTTCACCGAGGGAACTGCCAGTGAAGTCACATTCACACAGGGCACGCCGGTCGGCATGCTCACCGACGGCATCATCGGCTGGGGACGCTGGATCGACGGCACTTTCAACGACACCTGCAGCACTTCATGCCCACTTGATGATGCCGGCAGCATGCAGCATGTCCACTACGTCGTCGGCATGCCGACGCCGCTGGCGGACATGAACGCGCTGGTGGTCGCCAATACCACCGCCACCTATACGCTCATGGGCTACACTTTTCCGACGGCCTGGGACGGTAGCGTCTTCACCTTCGGCACCCAGCCGATCACTGGCAGCCTGACGGCGAATTTCGGCAGCTATTCGGTCTCGGGCAACCTTGCCGTGCCGATGGGGGCGAATATTTATTCTACAAGTTGGAGTGGTAGCATCGGAGGGTCGAGCTTTGGCGGATCCGGTTCTGTCACCAGCAGCGGAAGCGACTGTGGTTGCGGCTGCAGTGCCGGCATCCTCGGCTTCTTCGCAGGTTCCAACGCTGCACGCGCCGGGTTGGCCTATGAGTTCGGGGGTACCGATTACGGCGACATCCACGGCGCTGCCGTGTTCAAGAAATAGTATTTCCGAGTGGGCGAGCGCGTCCTGCGCCGGCCCTTCTTCGCCCGCATGAAAAACCCATCCGCCCGCTGGGCGCCCGGACAGGCGCTGGCGGCGCTCGAAGCGCATCTGCGGCAGCGGCCTGATGACGTCGAGGCGCTGACCGACGTCGCCATCCTGCTGGAGGCGACGGGAAGGGCGCCGCAGACGGCCCTGGCGCGCTATGACGAGGCCTTGCGGCTCGACCCCGGCCACTTCCGCGCACGACTCAACCGCGCGGTACTCATGGCCGCGCTCGGCCGGCTGGAGGAAGCGCTGCAGGATAACCTGCAGTTGACCAAGCGCTATGTCGGCAGTTGGGCGGCGTTCTACAATCTGGCCGACGTACTCTTGCGGCTTGATCGCTACGCCGAGGCGCTGGCCGCAGCCGAGCGGGGGCTGCGCCTCCAACCCGACGCCGCGAACATCCTCATGCTGCGCGGGCTGGCGCTGGCCATGCTGGAGCGCGATGCGGAGGCGCGCGCTTCCTTTGCCCACGCCCGCCGTGTCGATGCCGCCTCCGCCGACAGTTACCGCGCTGCGGCCGCATCCGCCGCCGGGGTCGCCGTGCCACAGCGGCTGACTTTGGACCCGCGCCAGATCCGCCTGGCGCGCCTGCTGGAGCGGCAGAAAACCTGCGACTGGAGCGAACGCGAGCGCCTGATTGCCGGCATGCGGGAATTGGCGGCCGATCTGCGCGGTGCGCCGGCGAGGCTGGAGGAGATGGGGCTGTACCACACGGCGCTGTCCCTGCCGCTGACGGCTTCGGAGCAGCAAGCCCTGGCGAGGGGCATCGCGCTGGCCGCAAGGGCGCGTGCGGCGGCCCTCTCCCCCAGGCCCTGCACCCGCGGCCGGCAGCGGAAAGCGGGCGCATGCGCGAATTCGGCTTGGGTTTATCACGCCGAACTTCCGCGAGCACCCGTCCGCGAAATTGCACTGGCGTCATCTGGCATTGCGCGACCGTGCGCGCTTCGAGGTCTTCGGCTATTCCCTGCATCGCGGCGAAGGCCCCCTGAGACAGCACATCGTAGAGGCCTGCGACGTATTCAGGGAGTTGTCTGGCCTGGACAGCGGGGAAATCGCCGCGCACATTGCGCGCGACGGCATCGACATCCTGATCGATCTTGCCGGCCACCTGGAACATTCACGCCCCGAGGTGCTCGCTCTGCGGCCAGCACCCCTGCGGGTGTCCTATCAAGGATTGCCGGCGACGATGGGGGCGGAGCTGATCGATTACCGCATCACGGATGCCTTTACAACGCAGCCCGAAGAGACGCCCTTCTGGAGCGAGAAGCTGGCGTTCCTGCCCGGGACCCTCTTTATCTACAACGACCATGAAACGATTTCCGAGAATGTGCCGTCGCGCAGTGCCTGCGGTCTGCCTGACAACGGGTTCGTCTTCTGCAGCTTTAACGCCAATTACAAGATCGAGCCGGACGTCTTCGAAGTCTGGATGCGTCTGCTCGCTCGCGTGCCGGGCAGCGTGCTGTGGCTAATGGAAGGCGGCGAGGCGGTGCGGCGCAATCTGCAGCGCGAGGCGGCAACGCGCGGCATCGCGCCAGAGCGGCTCGTCTTCGCGCCGCGGTTACCGCACGCCGAGCATCTGGCGCGGCACGCCTGCGCAGACCTGTTCCTCGACACCTTTTATTGCGGCGCCCACACCACGGCGGCGGATTCGCTCTGGGCCGGCCTGCCGGTGCTGACCTGTCCCGGCGAAACCATGGCCGCCAGGATCAGCGCTGGCATCGTACGCGCCACCGGCTTGCCGGAGCTGGTTGCCGCAGACCGGGAGGCTTATGAGGAGTTGGCGTTCCGCTTGGCGACCCAGCCAGGAGAACTCGCTGCATTGCGCGCAAAACTCGCGCGCAATCGCACAAACTGCACCCTGTTCGACACGATGCGTCGCGTGCGCGAGCTGGATCGCGCCTGCGAGATGATGTGGCAGCGCCATCTGGCCGGACTGCCGCCGGAGAGTTTTACCGTGGCGCCGGAAGCGGGGATCGATTCATGAGCCGCGCTGGCCGCATTGGCGCCCAAAGCGATCACGAGGTGCGCAGTGTCGTGGCCGACATCGGCTGGCCGGCAATTGGAGCCGACGCCACAGCACATCTGCAGGCGCTGCTTTTCCAGATGGAGCGTTCGCAATGGCTGCCGCCGGAGAAGCTGCTCGAGCGCCAGCTCGGGCAACTGAAGTTCCTGCTACGCCATGCGCAGTCGACTGTGCCGCATTACGCCGAAACCCTGCGCGGACGGGACATCGACGGGCTCGGCTGGGCCGCCTTCCGCGCCTTGCCGATTCTCACGCGCAAGGGATTGCAGACAGGGTTCGATGCGCTGAAGAGCGACGCGCTGCCGCCAGGGCACGGTGCAGTCGCCGAAGGGAAAAGCTCCGGCTCGACCGGGATGCCGGTGCGCTTTCTGCAGACGGCGGTGACGCAATTCTTCTGGAACGCGCTGACGCTGCGCGAGCACTTGTGGCAGGAGCGGGACTTCACCGGCAAGCTTGCCGCCATCCGCATCAAGGTGGAAGAAGGCCGCTGGCCCGACTGGGGCCTGCCGGCCGCGGCGGTCTTCCGTACCGGACCGGGCGCGACGCTCAACGTGCGCACCGATGTCGGCAAGCAGCTCGACTGGCTGCTGCGCGAGGATCCGGATTATCTGATTACCCATGCCAGCAATCTGCAAGCCCTGGCCGAGATGAGCCTGAAGCGCGGCATCCGATTGCCGAGGCTGCGCCAGGCGCGCAGCTACAGCGAGGCGCTGCGGCCGGACCTGCGCGAACGGGTGCGGGAAGCCTGGGGCGTCGAGGTGGCCGACGGCTACAGCTGCGAGGAGGCGGGCAACATCGCCCTACAGTGCCCGAATCACGAGCATTACCATGTTCAGGCGGAAAACCTGCTGGTGGAGATCCTCGACGAAGCTAGCAAGCCCTGCAAGCCGGGCGAGACGGGCAGGGTGGTGATTACGACGCTGCACAACTTCGCCATGCCGTTGATCCGCTATGAGGTCGGCGACTATGCCGAGGTGGGCGAGCCTTGCGACTGCGGGCGCGGTTTGCCGGTGCTGACGCGTATACACGGTCGCCGCCGCAACATGATCGAGCTGCCGGATGGACGGCGGCACTGGCCGAGCATGCCGGCATCGATGTGGCGTGCGGTTGCACCGATCGAGCAGTTCCAGGTGACGCAAGTCGAAATCGGAAGCCTTGACGTGAGTTACGTCCTGGGACGGCCGTTAACGCATGAGGAAACTCTTCGGCTCGAAAAGTCGCTGGCCGAGCGGCTCGGCTATCACTTCCGCATCCGTTGGGCCAAGGTCGATGCGATTGCGCGTGGCGCCGGTGGGAAGTACGAGGATTTTGTTTCCAAGCTATTTTCAAATGGAGAATGAGGGAGCGACAGCAAGTAGTTGGACTCGGATCGACCGCG
Source organism: Betaproteobacteria bacterium (assembly GCA_016703785.1). Classification (GTDB taxonomy): domain Bacteria; phylum Pseudomonadota; class Gammaproteobacteria; order Burkholderiales; family Rhodocyclaceae; genus Desulfobacillus. The sequence goes on along the minus strand of JADJBM010000031.1, from coordinate 105,036 downwards.
ATAAAATAACCCTGAATCCCGGAGGAAGCTGCTAATTATCCAGCCATGGCTACGTTGCTGATGCTTTCCGGCGGCGTGGACAGCGCTGCCGCCCTGATCAAGCTGCTGAGCGAGAACCGGGAGCCCGTGTTCGCCCACCACATCGTGCTTTCAGACAGCGAAAGCTCTACTCGCCACAAGGCTGAGAATTACGCCTGCGATCGCTTGGTTAATTACTGTCGCGAGCACTACCGCGACTTTTCCTATACCAAGTCACTATGGGATTTTCAGCTGCCTTATTTGGCTGGAACCTGACTCTGTGCGCCTTTGTCGGTGCCAGGGTGCTGCGCTCATTTCCCGCCGACGGAATCACGCGCTATGCTGTTGGCGTCATTGACGAGCCGCACACTCTCGGCATGTGGAAGGAGAGAGTTGAGGAGGCGAAGGCAACCTTTTATGCTGGGCTGATCACGGCCCGACTGGATTACCAGCCGGAAATAGTTTGGCCTGTGGCACATATGACAAAACGTGAGGTGCTTGATTTCCTGCCCCCGGAAGTGATCGAAATGGCTTCTTACTGCCGGAATCCGGCCGAGCTGTGGGGGAACCGTTTCAGGCCTTGTGGGAAATGCATCTCATGCGATACCCGCAGGAAGATCGGCCACTTTCCTTAGTGATCATCAGGCCAGACTTAGAACAAGTCCAACTCAAGCACCGTCCAGCGATCGACATCCGGCAGGCTGAATGCGTGCTTTTTGGGATTCGTGCCGACGATGTGGTAGCCGAAACGCTCGATATACCAGCGGATGGTGTCGGGGCGATCGGTTTCGGTACGCACACGCCGGATGCCGCGCTCGCGCATTTCTTCAAGCCGCGCCTGCTGCAGCAGGAAACCGACACCGCCGCCCTTGTGATCGGGATCCACTGCGAGGCTGGCCGTCTCCGCCAGCTCAGGGCTGTGCATGATATAGCTGCAGGTACCGACGATGCGCCCCCCCGCTTCCGCCACGAAACCATTATCGATTTCGATGCCAGAACGCTCTGGGTCGGGATTGCCTGCCGTTGCCGGACGCGGCGCCATGTTCCATCGCTCGAGGATGGCCATGCAGTCGGGCAGATCCGCCGGGCGCATCTTGCGTATGAGAACGCTGCTCATGCTACGCTGTTCATCCGAGGGGATAGCCAAGTTTGGTTCGCAGGATAATCGTCATGGAATATAGCATGGCGGGTCAGGATGGCTTGAGGACATGCAATGAAGGAAATGATGGAAGGCTTGACTGTATTTGTGCTTGCAGCACTGGTGGTTTTTTCCAATGGTGCTTTCGCACAGGAAGCTGCAACGACCGCATTTGCCTCGTCAGGAGTTGTTGCGATCCAGGCGGATGGGCAACGCCGGGCGCTATCCCGTGGCGAAGAAATACGCGCAGGTGAAACCGTGGATACGGGTCCCGGCCGTGCGCAATTGCGCTTCACCGATGGCGCCATGGTTTCGCTGCAGCCGCAGACACAGTTCCGCATCGATGCGTATGAATTCAAGGGTCAGGCCGACGGCAGCGAGAAGGGCTTCTTCAGTCTGCTCAAGGGCGCCTTGCGCACCATCACCGGCGCCATCGGCAAGAAGGATCGCAAGGCCTACCGGCTGGATACGGCGGTGGCGACCATCGGCATTCGCGGCACGATCTATTCCGTGGCCTACGGCAACAGTGTCACGGTGAATACGGACCAGGGGGCGGTGGAAGCCTGCAACAATGGCGGCTGCCTGGTCGTCGGTGCCGGCCAGTCCGGCTATATCAAGGACATCGATACGGCGCCGGTGTTGCTCGGGGCCGGTCCGCAGCCCCTGCAGGACGTGCTTCCGCCGGTTGCGCCAAAGGGATTCAGTGCGGGGGACACTCCTCACATCCTCCCTCCCCACCAGCCTCCCCCAGGGCCGAGTCCTCCAAGCACGTATTAGTACTCAGTCTGTCGTATATGGCGAAAGCGTAATCGATGCCGCTCTCCGACCGGTTGTGCTCGCGCGCCGTCTCGCTCCATGCGCTGCGGTCGAATTCCGGAAAGCACGCGTCGCCTGGATACTCGGCGCCGATCTCGGTCAGATAGAGCCGCTGAGCTTTTGGCAGCGCTTCGGCATAAATTTGCGCGCCGCCGATGACGAAAATTTCATCCGTCGTGCCAGCGCAGGCGGCGATGGCGGCGTCGAGCGAAGCAGCGGTTTCGCAGCCTGCGGCAGCGAATCCCTTATTCCTTGAAATGACGATGTTGCGCCGCCCCGGCAAGGGGCGACCGACCGACTCATGCGTCTTGCGTCCCATGATGACGGGGTGGCCCAGGGTCAGCGCCTTGAAGCGCTTCAGATCCTCGGGCAGCCGCCAGGGCAGGGTATTGTCGCTGCCGATGACACCGTTTGAGGCCACTGCTGCAATGAGCGATACACGGGGCTTGGGGCTGGATTCCATCGATGTGTTATCGTAAAAAAAGTAGAACGCCTAAGCCGCGAGATTATACAGAGTGAGCCCCGAGTGAACCCCCAGTGAGCCGTCTCTACCCCAAGTCCTTCCTGCGCCTGATCCTGATCGGCTTTGGACTGGTGTCACTGCCGCTGGTCTTCGCGCTGGGCAATGCCGCCTTCAACGTGCAGAGCCTGGCGGAGCAAAGCGAGCTGGCGGTGCGCGAGGCGGCCGAGGCGACGCGCGCCAGCCGCGAGATGAGGGAAACGTTGACCGGCATGGAACGCGCCATGCGCCAGTACCTCGTTCTAAGGGATCGTGGCTTACTCGAGGATTACCGCCGTCTGCGTGGCGAGTTCGTGCAGGCGGCGCAGGTGTATGCACGCTTGCCTCTTGACGCGGACGGGCGCGCCAAGCTGGGGGCCGTGCTGGCGCGCGAGGCTCAACTGCTACAGGCCCTGGATGAAGGGGCGCCGGTATCCCCAGAGGATTTTTTCGCCATTAGCGAACAGGTGCGCGGCGTCCTGGCGGCGAGCGGCCGCCTTATCGATGCCGAGATCGAGCGCTTGCGCACCACGGCGCTGGATGCGCGCAGCACTCTGATGTGGCAGTTGCTGGCGGCGATTCCGGTGACGCTGGCCATTGCCTTGTGGTTTCGCGCCATCATCTCCAGCCAGTTGCAGCAGGTCGATCGCGCCATTCGCACCATCGGTCGCGCGGACTACACAGACGGGGTCACGGTTTCCGGCCCGCAGGATCTCGCCTACCTTGGACGCCGGCTCGATTGGCTACGGCGCCGGCTGGCAGAGCTGGAAGAACAGAAGAATCGCTTCCTGCGCCACGTCTCGCACGATCTGAAAACCCCGCTGACCTCGATCCGCGAAGGCGCGCAGCTTCTTGGCGAAGGGGTGCCGGGGCCGCTGAACGAGCAGCAGAAAACCATCATCGGCATCATCGACCAGAACAGCCGCCGCCTGCAGCAACTGATCGAGGAGTTGATCAACTTTCAGCAGGCGGGCTTTGCCGCCAGCAGCATCGACCCGCATCCGGTCGCGCTCGACGTGGTGTGCACGCAGGTGCTGCGCACGCACCGTTTGGTGGCCGCGGCGCGCGCCATCCGCTTCGAGCGTACGATGACGCCGGTGCTGGTGGAGGGCGATGCCGACAAGCTGCGCGTGGTGGTCGACAACCTCGTGACCAACGCCATCAAGTTTTCCCCGCGCGAGGGTGTCGTGCGTTTAGTGCTGGAGAAGTATGACGGACGGGCGGTGCTCGATGTCGCCGACGAAGGGCCCGGTGTCGCGGCTGAAGAGCGTGAGCGCGTTTTCGAGCCGTTCTTTCGCGGCACGCGGGCGCGGCGAGGCACAGTCAAGGGCAGCGGACTTGGCCTGGCCATCGCCAAGGAATACGTCCTGGCGCACCGCGGCAAGATAGAGGTCATCGAGGAGGGCAAGGGCGGCCACTTTCGCGTCATGCTGCCGCTTAGCTGGGGAAAGAAGGACTAGTAGTTATTGGCTTGAGGTATTGATGCGGAAACTATTGTTGGGTATTGCCGTGGCAATCATCGGCGGGTGTGCGTTGTTCCCGGCCGTTGAACCTGCGCCGTCCGCGGCAGAATCCGTGACCGCGCCCGCGCCGGGAACGGGTTACATGAAGGAAAATGCGGAAGTATCGGCCTTGCTGGCATACTATCAAGAGTTGCTCGACCTGCCTGTGGAGGACTTGAAGCGCGAGCATCAGAGCGTCAGCCAGTCATTCAACCGCGATCGCAGCGAACTGGGGCGGCTTCGCTTGGCCATGCTGATGAGCGTGCCGGGTGCAGCCTGGCGCGATGATGCAAAACTGATGGCTTTGCTAGAAGGTGCAGCCAGCCGCTATGCGCCTCCCGATTCGCCCCGACGACAATTCATCGTCTTGCTGCAGAAGCTGGTGGCCGAGCGCCTGAAGGAGCAGAAGCGCGCTGACGAACTGCAGCAGAAGCTGGACTCCATGTTGACTATCGAACGCAACCTGCGCGGACGGCGCACTCAGAGGCAATGAACGAAGCGAAAACCACGATTCTTCTCGTAGACGACGATCGCGACCTGCTCAAGCTGATTTCGCTTCGCCTGACCGCCGCCGGTTATGCCGTGCAGACGGCCGAAAGCGGTGCGCAGGCGCTGGCGCAGCTGGCGATGGCACGGCCCCGCCTTGTCATTACCGACCTGCGCATGGAAGGGATGGACGGCATGGCATTGTTCGATCGGATCCATGCCGCGATGCCGACGCTCCCAGTGATCATTCTGACCGCACATGGCACGATACCCGATGCCGTGGCGGCCACCCAGCGCGGCGTTTTCAGCTTTCTGACGAAGCCTTTCGACGGAAAGGATTTGCTCGCCCAGGTCGAGCAGGCCCTCAAGTTCTCCGGCGGGACGGAAACAGCTGGTGCGCCTGAAGCCTGGCGCGCCGCCATCGTCACGCGCAGCCAGCGCATGGAGGAAGTGTTGCGCCAGGCCAAGCTGGTTGCCGGCTCGGACGCCAGCGTGCTGATCTTCGGCGAGTCAGGCAGCGGCAAGGAATTGCTCGCCCAGGCCATCCATTTCGCCAGCCTTCGGGCGAAAGGCCCTTTCATGGCCGTCAACTGCGCCGCCATACCCGAGCATTTGCTGGAGAGCGAGCTCTTCGGCCATGCCAAGGGCGCGTTTTCGGGCGCGCTCTATGCCCACCGCGGCTTGTTTCAGGCGGCGCATGGCGGAACGCTGTTTCTCGACGAGGTCGGCGACATGCCGCTGGCCCTGCAGGCCAAGCTGCTGCGCGCCCTGCAGGATCGGACGGTGCGGCCGGTCGGCTCGACCGAAATGGTGCCGATCGATGTGCGCATAGTGTCGGCCACCCACCGCGATCTGTCGGCGAGCATCCGTGGCGGCTCCTTCAGGCCCGATCTCTACTATCGGCTCAATGTGGTGTCCATGTCATTGCCGCCGCTGAGCGAGCGGCGCGAGGACATCCCGCTGTTGTGCGTGCATTTCGTCCAGCAGTTGTCCGCCCGCTACAGCAAGCCGGCGCGCACCTTCGCGCCGGATGCGATGGAATTGCTGGTCAATGCCTCATGGCCCGGCAATGTTCGTCAGCTGCTCAACGTCGTCGAGCAGTCCGTGGCGCTGTCTACCTCCCCGGTCGTGCCGGCCTCCCTGGTTCAGCAGGCCCTGCGCGACGACAATACCCTGATGGTGTCGCTCGACGAGGCGCGGCGTGCCTTCGAGCATGACTACCTGGTACGGCTGCTGCGCTCGACTGATGGCAATGTGACCCAGGCCGCGCGCATGGCGCAACGCAATCGCACGGAGTTCTACAAGCTGCTGCAACGCCACAACCTCACGCCGGCGCACTTCAAATCCGAGAAGGCGTAGCGCGAAAAAATCCTGTCGTTTCCCGACGACAGAATAATTTCAAGATAACTCAGGAGCTTAGACGCAGCAGGTGATGGTGCTGTCGTCCACGCCAGACGAATTTCCCCTGCTAGTCGCCGTACTGTAGGGGCTGACTATTTCTTACTCATTGTTTTTGAATCGAAATCTCGAGCTGGAACGCGGCTTGCTATTAACTGGATGCGGGGACGGGAAAGCAGATTTCACGACGATTTCACGAATGCCGGCCGCCCGTAAGACTGGATGCCTCTACCTTCTGGGGTCGGTCCTGAGCCAACCGATCGCGTCTTGTCTGCGCCGGCTTCTTTTTTACATTGAGGTGACGACATGGAACGGGTGATACACGAAAGCAGGGAAACCCTCGTAGCACTTGTTGTTGCTTCCTGCCTGCTCGCCGGGATCGGCGGTGCGGCGTTCTACACGCTCGGTCCGGATGGATGGCTGACGGGCATGTTGCGTGATCTGATGAGCGATCCCAACCTGAGTACGCTGGCTTCCCTCACCGCCGTGATGGGAATCCTGACACTGTGCAAGCGCTGGTTGGACCGCAACACCCGATCCCCGCTCAACAATCTTCTCGTCGGCGTGGTGGCTCTGGGTGGCTTTGCATTGATCCTCCAGGGTATTCGCGCCTACCTGGGCAACTGAACCCGCCCTGAATCCGTCCTGTCACGGCGAACCTGACGGGGTGTTCCAGCTGCCTTTTTCTGTTTCGACAGGCTTGCATAGATCCCCTTGTAGGCTTCGGCCGCTCTAGCCCAGCCAAAATCCACCAGCATGCCGTTGCGTTGAAGCTTGCGCCAGAGCGTCTTGTCGTGCCAGGCGGCGACGGCGCGCCGGATCGCATCGAGCAGCGCCTGGGCGGTAGCATCTGCGAATGCGAAGCCGTTAGCCGTACCGTCAGCCAGTGTCGCCTCGTTGCAGTCGACGACGGTATCGGACAGGCCACCGGTGGCGCGGACCACCGGCGGCGTGCCGTAGCGCAGGCTGTACATCTGGTTGAGGCCGCAGGGTTCGAAGCGCGACGGCATCAGGAAAATGTCCGCCCCGGCCTCGATCTGGTGGGCCAGGCCTTCGTCGTAGCCGAGCGTCACCGAGAATCGCTCCGGATGGCGGCCCGCGAGTGCCACCAGCGCCGCCTCCAGTCGCTTGTCGCCAGTGCCCAGCAGCGCAAGTTGCGCCGGCATCGCTGCGAGTTCCTCGCCAATGTCGGCCAGCAGATCGAGCCCCTTCTGGTGGGTGATGCGACTGACCGCGCCGAGCAGGGGGCAAGACGGCTCCTGCGCCAGGCCAAGGCGTTGCCGCAGCGCCGTCTTGTTGGCTTCCTTGCCTTTCAGGTGGGCGAATTCGTAGCGGCGCGACAGATAGGCATCGGTGGCCGGGTCCCAGGCGCGCATGTCGATGCCGTTGAGAATGCCGGTGAGGTCATTCTTGCGCCAGCGCAGCAGCCCGGCGAAGCCGTAGCCGAACTCCTCCGCCTGGATTTCCTCTGCATAACGCGGACTGACCGTGGTGATGCGTTGCGCGTAGTGCAGACCAGCCTTCATGAAGGAGAGCTTGCTCCAGTATTCCACGCCGTCGATGGCGAAGGCGGCGGCCGGCAGACCGAGCGCATCGAGGGTTTCAGCCTGGAAAATGCCCTGGAAGGCCAAGTTGTGGATCGACATGACGGTGGCGGCTGTGCGCCCCTCAAGGAAGTGCAGATAGGCTGGCGCCAATCCGCAAGGCCAGTCGTTGCAATGCAGGATGTCGGGACGCCAGCGAAGCGGACTTGCGTCGCTCGCCAGCAGCGCGGCAATTCTGGAGAGCAGTCCGAAACGCAGGTGGTTGTCGGCAAAATCGTTGCCCTCGCCGTCCTGGTAGGCGTTGCCGGCGCGAACGTAGTAGCCAGGGCAGTCGACGAGCAGCAGCGGTACGCCATTGTCGGCCTTCGCTTCCAGTACTCGGGCGGGCATCAGGTTGCCGCCGGTATGTGCGAATTCGGCAACCGGTCTGGCGTCGGGAAAGGCGGCGAGCAACGGCGCATAGGCGGGCGCCAGAATGCGGACATCCAGGCCGGCCTCGTGCAACGCGGCCGGCAGCGACCAGGAAATCTCCCCGAGACCTCCGCTCTTCATCCAGGGGGCGAGTTCGGGCGTGGCGAAAAGGATTTTCATTCGATTGCGGATATCGGCTGCCGGCAACCGACTAGAGCCAAACCATCATTCCCATTTCGAAAGGGTGCGTCAGCATCTCGTGGTGGGGGTAGACGCGGATGCGGTACTCGATCTTGCCGCAGTATTCGGGCGTCAATTCGAGGGCATAGAGCTGCTCACCGCTGTCGAGTGGATGTTCGTGGCGGAAGCGGTGGCTGCGCGCCTTCTTCGGCAGGTTGCCACCGGCGGGGCGGCCGAAAAGCAGTTCCACCACCACGTCCTCGGGCCGCAGGCCATCGAGATTTACCGCGACCTCGAAACGCAGGCTCTCGCCGAAGCCGATGCGGCGCCGTGGGGCGTCCAGCCGGCGCAATGCGACCTTCGTCCATGCGGCACGCACGCGGGCTTTCCATTCCGCGACGGCGCGTGCGCCGGCAAAGTTGTCCTGCGAATAGCGACGGAATTGGTGCGAGGCCGGCACATAGAAGCGCGAAATGTAGTCCGAGAGCATCCGCGTCGAGTTGAAACGCGGCAGCAGCGTGGCAATGGAATGCTTGGCCATCGCCACCCATCCCGGTGAATAGCCCATTGCGCTCCAGTTGTAATAGAGCGGGATCACGCTGTCCTGGAGGATCTCATACAGCGTGCGCACCTCCTCGGTGTCGCGCCGCGCCTCGTCCAGCGTATCGGAGGCCGGCTTGATGGCCCAGCCGTTCTTGCCGTCGTAGCCCTCGCCCCACCAGCCGTCCAGCACGGAGAGGTTGGGAATGCCGTTGATGGCGGCCTTCATGCCCGATGTGCCGCAGGCCTCGAGCGGGTACTGGGGATTGTTCAGCCAGACGTCGACGCCGGAAACCAGACGGCGTGCGAAGCGCAGGTCGTACCCCTCCACCAGCAGGATCTTGCCTTCGAACTCCGGCATGCGCGACACCTCGGTGACGCGGCGGATCAGCGCCTGCCCGGGCTGATCCGCCGGGTGAGCCTTGCCGGCAAAGAGGAACAGCACCGGCCGCTGCGGATCGCAGAGTATCTCGCGCAGCCAGACGAGGTTCTCAAACAACAATGCTGCACGCTTGTAGGTGGCGAAGCGGCGTGCGAAGCCGATGGTGAGCACATTCGGGTTGTCCGGATTGGCCAGCTTTAGCAGCCGGTCAAGGTGCGCCTCCGAGCCGTGGTTGCGTGCGTGCTGCTCTGAGATGCGGTGGCGCACCAGGTGGAGCATTTGCGCCTTGAGCGACTGGTGCACGCTCCAGAACTGGTGGTCGGGGATGGTGTGGATGCCTTCCCAGCAGCTGCGATCGGTGACGCGCTGACTCCAGCCCGGGCCGAGGAAACGGTCGAACAGCTCGTTCCACTCGCTCGAGAGAAAGGTCGGCACATGCACGCCGTTGGTCACGTAGGTGACGGGGTTGTCGTCCGGCTCGATCTGCGGCCACAGGCTGGAAAGAATATGCGCCGACACGCCGCCATGGATGCGCGAGACGCCATTGTGGAATCGCGAGCCCCGCACGGCCAGCGCCGTCATGTTGAAATCGTGCCCGCCTGGCGCGCGCCCCAGCGCAAGCAGCTGCTCGGTCGACACCCTTAACTCCTTGCAGGCATGTTCGAAATAGCGGCGGATCATGTCTTCGCCGAAATGGTCGTGGCCGGCCGGTACCGCGGTGTGGGTGGTGAACACGGTATGTGCGGCAACCGCCTCCACCGCAGCGGCGATTTCAATGCCCTGAGTGGTGAGGTGGCGGATGCGTTCCAGCATCATGAAGGCGGCATGCCCTTCGTTGATATGCCAGACAGTCGGCCTGAGGCCCATGGCGACCAGCGCCCGCACGCCGCCGACGCCGAGCACGACTTCCTGCTCGATGCGCGTGGTGCGGTCGCCGCCATACAGGCGGTGGGCGATGTCGCGGTCATGTGCGCTATTGATCTCCAGATCGGTATCGAGCAGGAAAAGCCTGACGTGGCCAACCTTTACCTGCCAGACCTTGACCTCGACGAGCCGCTCGGCCATTTCGACCTGGACATGCAGTTCGGAACCATCCTCGCGCAGCACCGGCGTGATCGGCAAGTCGTCGAAGTCCGTGTCGCGATAGATGGCGTGCTGTCCGCCCTCGCTGTCGATGGTCTGCAGGAAATAGCCCTGGCGGAACAGCAGGCCGACGGCAACGAAGGGCAGGCGCAGGTCGCTCGCCGCCTTGCAATGGTCGCCGGCGAGGATGCCGAGGCCACCCGAGTAGATGGGCAGACTTTCGTGGAAACCGAACTCGAAGCAGAAATAGGCGATGAGGTCCGTTTGGCGCAGGTGCTGCGCGCCATTGGTTCTTCCCGGCTCGTTGTTGTAGGTGTCGAATGCCGAGAGCACGCGTGCATAGTTGCCGAGGAATACCGGGTCGTCGGCGGCATCCAGCAGGCGTTGCTGGTCTACGCGCTTGAGGAAGGCTTTCGGACTGTGGCCGACTGAACCCCACAGGCTCGGGTGCAGACGCGCGAAGAGCGTGCGCGTTGGCCGGTCCCAGCTGTACCAGAGATTGTTGGCAAGCTCCTCCAGCCTCGAAAGACGCGGCGGGAGTTGCGGATTGACTTCGAGATGGAAAGGGGTGCCGGGCATATTAAACGGTTAGGCGATCGTTACGTCTTTCGAGAGATACACGTCCTGGATGGCGTTGAGCAGGGCGACGCCCTCCTTCACCGGCTTCTGGAAAGCCTTGCGTCCGGAAATGAGGCCCATGCCGCCGGCGCGCTTGTTGATCACTGCAGTGCGCACCGCCTGGGCGAGGTCGCCGGCGCCCTTCGATTCGCCGCCGGAATTGATCATGCCTGCGCGGCCCATGTAGCAGCAAGCCACCTGGTAACGCACCAGGTCGATCGGATTGTCCGTGGTGAGATCCGAATACACCTTCGAGCTGGTCTTGCTGAACTTCAATGCGTTGAAGCCGCCGTTGTTCTCCGCCATCTTCTGCTTGATGATGTCCGCCTCGATGGTGACGCCGAGGTGATTGGCCTGGCCGGACATGTCCGCCGCGACATGATAGTCGATGCCCTCGTGTTTGAAGGCGTTGTTGCGCAGATAGCACCAGAGGATGGTCGCCATGCCGAGCTCGTGGGCGCGCTTGAACATCTGCGACACCTCCCAGATCTGGCGGCGCGATTCCGGCGAGCCGAAATAGACAGTCGCTCCCACCGCGCACGCCCCCATCTCGAAGGCCTGCTCGACATCGGCGAACAGGCTCTGGTCGTAGGTGTTCGGGTAGGAGAGGAATTCGTTGTGGTTGAACTTCACGACGAAGGGAATCCTGTGCGCGTACTTGCGCGCGACGCTGCCCAGCACGCCGAGCGTCGATGCCACGCCATTGCAGCCGCCCTCGATGGCGAGCTGGACGATGCGCTCCGGGTCGAAGAAGTCCGGGTTGGGCGCGAAGGAAGCGCCGGCGGAGTGCTCGACCCCTTGGTCCACCGGTAGCAGCGACAGATAGCCGGTGCCGGCGAGCCGACCGTGGCTGAACAGCGCGGCGAGATTGCGCAGCACTGCCGGCTTGCGGTCGGAGACGGCGACGACGCGGTCGACGAAATCCGGGCCGGGCAGGTGCAGGCGCGCCTTGGGAATGCCGCGGCATTCGTGCTTCAGAAGCGTGTCGGCTTCACCGCCGAGCAGTTTGGCGATGTCGGTCATGGTGAGTTCTCCCGTGTGAAAAACCTAATTCATGTTACACCTGTCAGCCGCTGCCTGCAGGCAGGTGCCTGCGCATGAAAGCATCGAAGGCGTTTATCCATTCGGCGCGCATGAAGAGGAAACCGTCGTTGTGCCCGCCCGCCAGTTCCAGCCATTGCTTGTCCACCGTTGCAGCATCATGGAGACGGCGGCCGTGGGCCACGGGAACGATTTCGTCGCCCGGGCTGTGCGCCACCAGAAGCGGGCAGCGCAGTTTCATCACCGCGTCCAGCGTGTTGTAGTCGAAGCGCGTGAGCAGGCGCGCCGGCAGGAAGGGGTACAAGTCGGCCGCCAGATCGGGCGCCGAAGTGAAGGCGGAGTGCAGCACCAGGGCCGCGGGGTGGACACGGGCGGCAAGCCGCGCCGCCACTGCGCCACCGAGCGACTCCCCCATGACGACGATGCGCCCGGCGGGAATGCCCCTCGTTTCAGTCAGAAAACGCCAGGCGGCCTCGGCGTCGACATGGGTGCCTGCTTCCGAAGGGCTGCCGGTCGAGGCGCCGAAGCCGCGGTAGTCGACCAGCAGCACGGACAGGCGCAGTTGCTGGAACATCGGCAGCCAGTCGAGGCGATGCACAATGCTGCCGGCGTTGCCGTGAAAAAACAGAACCGCCGCGCGCGCCTGCGCTGCGGGCACGAACCAGCCATGCAGGTTTTCGCCGTCGGTGGTGGTGATGCGCACGTCTTCGTAGGGTAGCCGCAGTTGTGCTGGCGTGGCGCGATCCTGACGCCCAATCTCGGGGAAATAAATGAAGCGCGACTGGAAGACGAACAGCAAGGCGGCGAGTGCGGCGTAGCCGAGGACGATGCCGATGAGGAGGGTGCCGAGCAAACGCATGGAAGTGCTATTCGTCGACCAATATTTCCAGGACGAAAGTCAGTTCCTGCAGGACGGCGTCGATCGGCCAGGACAGGGTGAGACACGCCGCCTGCATGATCTTCTCGAAGCCGGCTTCTGACTGGGAGACGGTGAAGTGCGGACGCGCTGCGATGTCGATCGGGCGGCTTGCCGTCAGCCGGATGCCCCCGCCCAGGCAGCGGTCGTCCAGAGTCAGCCGCGTGGCCGCGGCAAGCTGCAACTCCTGGCCGAATCCGCAGGGGATGCTGCCGTCGTCAAGGATGTAGCGGCCCGAGTAGCCGTCGCAGCTGGGCATTGCAAGGTTGATCTCGACGGCGAACCGGCCGCCTGGAATGTCGCGCAGGTGGTAGGCGACCTGCAGGGCACTTCCGTTCAGCGTGATGGTTTTCCTCACCTCACCGCCGTCGAGCGGAGCGGAGAACGCCGCGCTCATGAGGGGCGCCTTATACGCCTCCGTCGCGTATTGCGGCCAGGCCGTCTGGCCATCGAGCCGGTACCAGGCATCGGCAAACAGGCGGCGCGGTCGCGCATCCGGGGCGACGTCCGCAGGGGCGACGGCATCCTTGAAAGCGACGCGCTCATGGGGAGAGGCGATGCCTTCGTTCGCGCGGGCTGCCGCGGGTGCAACCTCCAGCTTGCTGTAATAGTGTTCCACCCGCCGTGTCAATACATCGCCGAAATTGTGCGCTAGCCCATAGGCGTCGAGTTCGCAGAGGGCAGCGTGCGCATCCAGCTTAACCACGACCTGTGCATCGGCGTTGGAGAGAAATAGCTCTCGCACGCCGTCGAAATCCTGATCGACCAGGATCAGGGGCGGACGCGGCGCCAAGGCATCGAGCGCGGCCTCCAGCGCGAGCAGGTTGCCATAGACCTCGCGCCGCAAATGCGGCAGATAGAGGCCGCCGAACAGACCGTGCCAGTAGGCGTCGTTGGCCTGGGCGCGGTAGAGATGTCCCGTGAGCGCTGCGCTGCGCCCCTTGGGCGGCAACGCGGCCAGCCGGTCGGAAAGCGCCAGCATGCGCTTGTGCATCCAGTTGGCCTCCGGATAACGCATGAAGAAGTTCTTCCAGATGCCGCCGCGCACGAAGGGCTTGGTCTGCTCGTAGCGCCCTTCGCGCTTTTCACGCAGGACCAGTTCGTCGTAGATGGCTGCTGCTGCTGCCGGCAGCGTCCACTCGTTCATCTCGATATACGAGGTGGTCGGCAGGTAGATGATGCCGCTGGTCGCGGCGCGGGAATGGAAGTCGCGGTAGGTTTCCGTGCGGATGAACGGGGAGGCCAGCACGCCTTCGATGAACTGTTCGAGCCAGCGCTTGTTGAAGACCCATTCGTAGGTCTCCGGCCAGATACCGAACTTCTCGATGTCGTCGAAGTAAATCGCGCTGCGGCGGCCTGCGTGCGCGAGGCTTTCCAGATAGGCGACGGCCTCCGCGGCGGGCGAGAAAGGCAGCCGGTAGCGCAGCTGCTCGGAGATGGGAAACAGGTCGACGCTGCGGCCGTCCTCCTCGGTGGTATGGAAGCCGTCAAGCTCGGCGGCCTGCTTGCCGACGCAGAGGAAATGATAGTCGTCTACCGTCACGTACTTCATGCCGCAGTCGGCCAGTGCCGGCACCACGGTAGGGATATACACGCGCTCGGTCAGCCAGGCGCCTTCGACACGTGCGCCGAAGCGGCGCGACAGCTTTTCCGTCAGGGCATTGATCTGCCCGATGCGGTCGCGCAGCGGGATCGCCGCCAGCACCGGTTCGCAGTCGCCCCCGCCGAACAGTTCGACCTGGCCGCGCGCCACCATTTCGCCGAGCAGAACCATGTCCTGCGGGTACTTGTCGAGCAGGCGATCGAGCAGCCAACCGGAGAAATGCGCGGCGAAACGGAACCTAGGGTAGCGGTGCAGCGTGTGCAGGAATGGGCGGTAGCAGCGCATGTGCGCCTCTTCGATCACCGCGTCGAAGTTGCCGACCGGCTGATGGGCGTGCACGCCCATCAGCAAGGTTATCGGTTCGATCATGTTCTCCCGTGTTGCACGTGGCATCGCGTCAGCTGGCCCGGCGCATCGCGCCGCCGCCCTCGGGGGAGCCGCCGCCGCTGGACAGCGGGAGCGCAAGCTGGGGCGGTTCGGTCAGCCGCAACAGGCGGTAAAGATGGGCGAGATTGGCGCGGAACAAGGCATCGAAGCTTTCCACGGCTTCGCGCGGATTGTAGTCGCCGAACCACCAGAACCAGTCCGAGCCCTCGCATACGGCGAGCTGCGCCTCGGCTTCGCGCTGGGCGGCGTCTTCAAGTCGCCCGCTGTCGATGACCAGATCGTAGGCCTGCTTGGCGGCGCAGAGCAGGTCCCAGGCGCGGTTCTTGTCCTTGTCGCCGATCCAGGTGGAGAAGGTGCCATACACCCAGCTGCCCGCCACCAGTTCCGGCAGGTTTCCGCAACGGTCCGGATTGCGCGCGAGCCAGTCGGCGCAGGTGGTGGTGACGAGCCAGGGCTGCTCCGCGATCAAGCCGTAGAGGTCCTCGAAGAAGAAATAGGCGTTGTAGGGGTAGTGCTCCCAGGCGTTTTCCCCGTCGAGGATGACGCAGACTAGCGGTGTTTCCCCCGCCGGCGCTTCGTCGCGGATGCGCGCGAGCTGATCGACGAAATGCTGCGCGGCATCGCGTCCATGCCATTTGGCGTATTCGAAGCCGATCAGGTCGGACAGCCTTTCGTCACGGAAGAAAACGGAGATGCCCGGCGCGGCCTCGATCCGCCAGGGATGGTAGTGATGAACTTTCGACGGCGCGTTGTGCCAACGGAGCAAGCTGTTGGCCAGCACGCCCTGACTTGACGCGGCCCAGCGGCAACCCTGCGTCGCAAGCTGCTGCAGGAAGGCCGTGGATACTGCGCCCTCCGCGGGCCACATGCCGGCGGGGGGATGCCCGAAACGGCGTGCGTGGCTTTCACGCGCCAGCGCGATATGCCGGTCGATGCGCGAGCGCCCGCCAGGATAGAAGTGTGCCTGCGGCAGGGAAATCTCGGGCTGCGCCTCTCGCGCCGAGGAAAAATCAAGCAGCAGCGGCGCCAGGGGATGCGTGTCCGGCGTTGCAGAGAGTTCGATCTGGCCGCGTTCCGCCAGGATGCGGTAGCGCGGGATGAGCTCGCGCAGGGTGTCCCCCATCAGCGACAGCAGGCGGCGCCGGTCGTCGAGCGAAAAACCTTCCCCCCTGGTCATCAACTCGGCCAGCAGCGCCCGGCTCCGTCTTTCGGTCTCTCCGGTCCACACCAGGTGGTACCAGACCAGCACGTCGGAGAAGAAGCTGCCCGAGAGATAGGCGGTTGCCGTCTCGCCCTGCCCATCGAGCTGGCGATAGAGGTTGCGCAGCCGCTCGAAACGGGGATACGGCGCCACCATGCGCGCATGGTTTCCGGGGAAACAGGTGGCGAGGACGAGGCTGCGTTCCGCGGCATCCATGTCATTGAGGGATTCCCGCGCCAGCAGGCGCAGAAGGGGGTCCCGGAAGATGCCGGCGTCGAACTGCCTGACGTAATCCTCGATCTGGTCGAGCAGCACCGGGACGAAATTCACCACGGCGCGCATTGTCGGGTTGCGCTCCAGGTGCGCCGCCATGTCGGTGTAGTCCTTCAGCGCGTGCAGATACGTCCAGGGTCGGCGGAACTCGCCAGTGGCATGGTCGCGGTAATCCGGCTGGTGCATGTGCCAGAGAAAGACCAGTTCGATTTTTTTCGTTTTGCTCATGAGGATTCGTTGGGCGGCCTTCAGGACGGAATCAGCTGCACAGTCGTCGGCCCGAAGGCCGTGCCGCGGTTACCGCAAGCGATGTACCTGCTGACCGAGCATTTCCGGCGTGACCAGCGTGATGCCTTTCTCAGTGATATGGAAGCGGCGGGCGTCTTCCTCGCGGTTCACGCCGATTTGCATGCCGTCCGGGATGCGGCAGCGCTTGTCGATGATGGTGCGGCGGATGACGGTGTTCTTGCCGATGCGCACCTTGGGCAGGATCACCGAATCCTCGACGACGCTGCGCTCTTCCACTCGAACGCCCGAGAAGAGCACCGAGCGGCGCACCGTGGCGCCGCTGATGATGCAGTTGCCCGAGACCATCGAATCGACCGCCATGCCGCGCCGATCCGCGTCGTCGAAGATGAACTTGGCCGGCGGCAACTGCTCCTGGTAAGTCCAGATCGGCCAGGACTCGTCGTAGAGATTGAGCTCCGGCGTGACGCGGATGATGTCCATGTTGGCTTCCCAGTAGGCGTCCAGCGTGCCGACGTCTCGCCAGTAGGGCCGTCCTTCCGCGCAGCCGATGCAGCTCTCCGAGAAGTCGTGGGCGAACACGCGGTAGCGCTCCACGATGTGGGGGAGGACATCCTTGCCGAAGTCGTGCGATGAGTGGGGATCGTCGCGGTCGCGGATCACCTGCTCGAAGAGGAAGCCTGCATTGAAGACATAGACCCCCATGCTGACCAGGGCGCGATCTGGCTTGCCGGGAACGGGTTCGGGATCCTTGGGCTTCTCGGTGAAGCGGGTGACGCGCCAGTCCTCGCCCACGCTGATGATGCCGAAATCGCTGGCCTCCTCGCGCGGCACCTCGATGCAGGCCACGGTCAGGTCGGCCTGTTCGGCGACGTGGAAGGCCAGCAGGCGGCCATAGTCCATCTTGTAGACATGGTCGCCGGAGAGGATGAGGACATATTTGGGGTGATTGCGGCGCAGCATGTCGAGGTTCTGGAACACGGCATCGGCGGTGCCCTTGTACCAGTCCTCGCCCATCTGCTGCTGGGCCGGCAGCAGGTCGATGAACTCGTTGAGCCGTCCGTCGAGGAAGCTCCAGCCTCGCTGCAGGTGATGGATCAGGCTCTGCGATTTGTACTGCGTGGCGACGCCGATGCGGCGGACACCGGAGTTCACGCAGTTCGACAGCGTGAAATCGATGATGCGAAATTTTCCGGCGAAGGGAACGGCCGGCTTTGAGCGCCAGTCGGTGAGCTGTTTGAGCCGGCTGCCGCGCCCGCCCGCCAGGATCAGCGCGAATGATTCGCGCGTGAGTTGGCTGACGTACCGCGGCCCCTGGCTGCCCCGAGTGGTGGTGAAGACCTGATGCAGCGCCTCGTCGTTGTCCTGCATGAATGGATCCCTTTCGATTTGCCTAAGCGTCCGACATGATGGCGGTAGGCGGCGCTAGCGTGCCTTGCGCGAATCGAGCAGGGTGTCGATTTCCGCCTCGGCTTCGATCCAGTCATCCAACTCGCCGCCCCCCGTGAAATAGCGTTTTTCTGCCTTGTAGTAGGCGGCTTCCGCGATGAGTCGCATGCGCTCTTCAGGCTTGACGGGACCGGCTTGTGCCGCCTTGCGCCGCGGCCTTGCCGCCGCCGTCGGGGATTTCCCTGCGGAAGGCTTGCCGGTTGTCGTCTTGACCGCCGGTTTGCCCGGTATTGATGTGCTGCGTGGTGTCATAGCAACCTCCTTTGAGGAACGACGGTGACTTCGACTTTCTTCTTGTTGCTATGCAAACATCTTACGCCCGGTCTATGACGTTTTATTGATGGGAGTCAAGAGTATTGGTGTGCGTCGCAGCAATCGAGAGCGCGCCGAGCAGGCCGAGCCGTTCGTTGGTGATGACTCGAATGGGGAAATCGGGCATCAGACCGGCATGCGCGCTCCGTTCGCGGAAGGCGCGGACAAAGCCGCCTTCCCGAAGGCGGGGCAGGATTTTCGGCGCGATGCCGCCGCCAAGGTAGACGCCGCCACGCGCCATGAACAGCAGGGCGAGGTCGCCGGCGAAGGCGCCGTAGGCGGCGATGAACAGATCGAGGGCGCGTCCGGCTAGCGGATTGGACGGAACGGCCGCAACGATCTCTGCCGGGTCGGCGATCGCCGTATTCCCGGGGCTGACTTTCAGTTCCGGCATGACGCCCGCTTCGCGGACATTAGCCGCCACTGAAACGCTGGCGCGTTTTCGCAGGCTTTCGTAAATGGCCGCCAGTCCCGGACCGGAAATGACGTTTTCCGCCGTGACGCGGCCGCCTGGCTGTTGCAGATGTTGCCATACTGCCAGTTGTTCCTCGCTGGCCGGGGCGAAGCCGATATGGCCGCCTTCCCCGCCAATCGTGCGCCAGCCGGATCCCTCGGGTACCAGCGCGGCAACGCCAAGGCCGGTGCCGGCGCCCACCAGCAACCGCGGCGACTGCGCGCGCGTACGGCCTTCTTGCAGTGTGACCAGATCGTCGGCTTGAAGTGCCGACACGCCCTGGGCCGCCGCCGTGAAATCATTGACGACGACGGCCTGGCCCAGGCGGAATGTTTCGGCGAGCGCCTTGCCGTCGACTATCCAGGGCAGGTAGGTGACCTTGGCGCAATTGTCTTCCACCGGGCCGGCGACGCCGAAGCAGGCTGCATCGATGCCGCTTCCGACGCCGGCTTCGTCCAGAAAGGCACGCAGCAGCTCCGGGAACTCGTGCCAGTCGCGGCTGGGGTAACGACGTTCGCAGACGATCTCGGGCGTTGGGCTGGCACGCCGGGCCAGAGCCAGCAGCGTCTTGGTGCCGCCGATGTCGCCGGCCAGAAGCATCTTCAGACCGCGACCGGTGCTGCGATGTGCGGATGCGGGTCGTAGCCTTCCAGGGTGAAATCCTCGAAGCGGAAGGCGAATAAGTTGCTCACCCCGGGAGTGATGCGTAGCTGTGGCAGGGCGCGCGGCTGGCGTGACAGCTGCAGGCGCGCCTGGTCGAGGTGGTTGGTGTAGAGGTGGGCGTCGCCGAGGGTGTGCACGAAGTCGCCGGGCCGGTAGCCGCACACCTGCGCCACCATCAGCGTGAGCAGGGCATAGGAGGCGATGTTGAAGGGCACGCCGAGGAAGATGTCGGCGCTGCGCTGGTAGAGCTGGCACGACAGTTTTCCGTCATTGACGTAGAACTGGAACAGCGCATGGCACGGCGGCAGCTTCATGCGGTCGATATCCGCCGGGTTCCAGGCGCTGACGAGGTGCCGGCGCGAATCCGGGTTTTCCTTCAGGCCTTCGACCAATTGGGTGATCTGGTCGATGACGCGGCCGTCGGGTGCGTGCCAGGAGCGCCACTGGTAACCGTACACGGGGCCGAGGTCGCCATTGGCATCGGCCCAGTCGTCCCAGATCGAAACGCCGTTTTCCTTCAGGTAGCGGATATTGGTGTCGCCCTTCAGGAACCACAGCAGTTCGTGGATGATGGACTTGGTATGCAGCTTCTTGGTGGTGAGGAGCGGAAAGCCCCGCGCCAGGTCGAAGCGCATCTGCCAGCCGAAGACGGACAGCGTGCCGGTGCCGGTGCGGTCGCTTTTCGGGTGCCCGTGCTCGAGCACGTGGCGCATCAGGTCGAGATATTGCTGCATGAAGAGGGCGCATCCAGGCGAGGCTATAATCGGCATCGATTCTAAAGGAAACGAAGATGCTGGCCAAACTGACTCAATCCGCCACGCCACTCGGCAAGGCGGCGCTCGACAAGTCCACCCACGCAGTACTGGTGCTGCCCTTCGCGAAAAAGCTCGACGGCCTGCGCGGGGTGCCCTCGCTGGACCGGCTGCGCGCCGCCCTGAAGCGCCGTGACATGCAGGCCGAGGAACTGGCCAAGACGCCGGTCACTGTCAATCTTCCAGAGGGTGGGCTATGCAGTTTCGTCATGCTGGACGGCGGCAAGAGCGCCTTCGAGCGGCAAAGCGTGCTGCGCCGGGCGATGGCCCCGCTCATGGAGGAGCAACCGCGCGAACTGGTGCTTGCGCTGTTCGGCAGCGCGGAGGCGCGGCGCGAAAACGCCCGCGAGGCGCTCTATGTGGCCTGGGTCAACGGCACACGTCTGCCGACGCGCAGGAAGAAGCCCGAACCCAGGCCGCTGGCGCGGATACGCCTTTACGGCGCGCGCGATGATGGTGGCTTCGCCGAGATAGCCGCGGTGGCCGAGGCCAATGGCCTCGCCCGGGCGTTGACGGCCTTGCCGCCCAATGAATTGACGCCGTCCATCTATCGTCAGCGCTTGCGCCAGCTATCTCGCAGCAGGCACTGGCAATTCGAGGAATACGACATGCGCCGCCTGCGCCGCCTCGGCGCCGGGGCATTCGTCGCCGTGGCGCAGGGCAGTGCGCCGGAAGACGCCGCCATCGTGCATCTTTCCTGGCGGCCGAAGAAGCCGCAGGGGAACTTGGCCCTGGTCGGCAAGGGCATCTGCTTCGACACCGGCGGCCACAACCTCAAACCGGCCAAATACATGGCCGGGATGCACGAGGACATGAACGGTTCCGCCGTGGCGCTCGGCCTCATGCAGGCGCTGGTCGAGCGGAACGTCCCGCTGGCCATCGACGCATGGCTGCCCATCGCGCAGAATCATCTTTCACCCGAGGCCTACAAGCAGAACGACATCATTACCGCGCTGGACGGCACCACCATAGAGGTGGTGCACACCGATGCCGAGGGCCGCATGGTGCTGGCCGACGCACTGACCCTCGCGACACGCGGCGCAGGCAAGGGAAGCGCCAAGCCGGATCTGGTCATCGACTTCGCCACGCTCACCGGCAGCATGGGCTATGCGCTGGGCAGCCGCTATTCCGGCGTCTTCGCTACTACCACCGAGTTGGCGCGACTGGCCGTGGCGGCGGGCGAGGCGAGCGGCGAGCGCGTTTGCATCTTTCCGCTCGACGCCGATTACGAAGCGGGGCTGGAGAGCAAGGTGGCCGACATCAAGCAGTGCACCCTGGATGGTGAAGCCGACCACATTCTCGCCGCGCGTTTTCTCAAGCGTTTCACCGGCGAGGCCGCCTGGCTGCACATGGACCTGTCGGCTTCCAGCAGCAGTGGCGGACTGGGGGCGGTGGGTACGGATCTCACCGGATTCGGCATTGCCTGGGGCGTGGAGTTCGTCGAGCAATGGCTGGCAACCCATGCCGCATCGCCCGCGCCGCGCAGACGGGGGGGGAAATAGCAGCGTTGTTTTTCCCGGGGGAGGGCGTCCGTGCGGCGGATGACATTGCCGTCGGCTTACGCTATCCTTGAAGCCGAATGCACACAGCGGAAGTGCGTCCCGCTGAAATTGTCCTGGAGCGCTTCCGATACGGCCCACACCATGCTTGGCATATTCTCCGCGAAATCCGGCCACCCGCTCGCAGATGCGAAGGAAGCCAAGCGTGTCGTCAGCGAACTTTCTGCACGCGATGCCGCACCTGCCCTGGACGAGGTGTCCGGCTGGCTGGAGTCGGTTGCCGCCGACGAAGTCCTCAAGCTCTCCGACAGGCTTGCCCTGCTGTTACAACTTGACGAGGCGGTCCAGCCGCATGCGCGCAAGCTGGGCCGGGACTACCTGACATCGCCGCGGCTCGGTCGCCAGCAGGAATACAAGCTGTGGCAGACCAACCATGACTTCTGGGCGCAACTGGGCAGTGCCTACGATCAGGGCCTGACCCGCTACATGGGGCAGGAGAAAGGCAGCGAGGCCGTCAAGTCAGACGTTCCGCTGCTGATGGTTCGCATGCTGCGTGCCTATTCATCGCAGTTGAAATGGGACCAGTTCCGCTACGGTCCGATCAATGCGGAACTTTGGCAGCGCATGGGCCGCGCCTATTTGTTTGCCGAACAAGCCAAGTGCTCGCGCCAGTCGCTGACGCCCTATCCGACACTGCCTGGCGAGACCACGGTGGAACAGGAATATCTCAAGGCGCTGGTCTTCCAGGCTTCCAGCATGGACAGCCTGCTGCCGCTGGAGATCGAGATCGCCGAGCGCTTCATCGCCCATTTTCTGCCGCTTTTCGTTTTTACCGCCGAGGTGCGGCCCGACAACGTGTATTGGGTGGATTCCGACAAGCCGGCGCCGCCGAAGCGGCTCGCCGTCCTGCCGCAAGTCTCGCCCAGCCTGCGTTTTTTCAGTGCAGGTGCCGCGCTGGCCAAGCTGGAAGCCATGCTGCGGCAGGTCGAGCGCAATGAGGTGCCGGCAGAAGTCAATCTCGGCGCCCAGTACTCGGCGCGCATCGTTCTTCCGGTGCTGAAACATCTGGTCATATACTGGGCGCCGAAGCCGCCGATGCGTTCGCACGACCGCCATCGCGTCAAGTCGCGGCTGACTGCCGTGAACGGGCTCGCCAACATCCATGCCCGCCTGTCCGACCATGGCGGGGAAGAAAGCGAAGCATGGGTCGTCGATGACGTCAGCCTGGGCGGCATGGGTGCGCAGGTTCCGCTAGGCGCCAACGACTGGGTGCGCATCGGCGCCCTGCTCGGCATGCAACCGGAAGGCGGCAGCAACTGGCTGATCGGCGTCATTCGTCGCTTCAGCCGTGAAACGCCGACGCAGGGTTCGGCCGGCATCGAAACCCTGTCGAAGTCGCCGCAGGCCGTCGTCGGCGATCTGGGCGGCATGGATTGCATCGCCATCCTGCTCGACACCCTGCACAGCGGCGATACGGTGCGGGCGATCCTGCCGAGCGCCGCCTTCGAGCCGGCGATTCCTCTGGTGTTTGCCTGGCAGGGCCGTTCGGCCCGGCTCGACCCGGTCGAGCAACTCGAGTCCGGCGTCGACTTCGACCTCGGCCTGTACCGGGTCGCTCCGCCCGCCTGATCCCCTATTTGGGCCGGATGGCCGATTTAGGCCGGAAGGCCTTGATCACGCCTTCGTTCGTCTCGATGTACGGCCCGCCGATCAGATCGATGCAA
This sequence comes from Betaproteobacteria bacterium, assembly GCA_016703785.1. Classification (GTDB taxonomy): domain Bacteria; phylum Pseudomonadota; class Gammaproteobacteria; order Burkholderiales; family Rhodocyclaceae; genus Desulfobacillus. Next base: position 81,841 of record JADJBM010000031.1, on the reverse strand, counting down.
TAGGGCACGGCGGCGAAGATGCCGTCGAGTGTTTCCTTGATTGCCTTGGGTTGGCCGGGCAAGTTGATGATCAGGGATTTGCCACGCACCACGCCGACCTGGCGCGAGAGGATGGCGGTGGGCACGTACTTCAGGCTGACCTGGCGCATCTGTTCGCCGAAGCCCGGCAGCACCTTGTGCGCCACGGCGAGGGTGGCTTCCGGCGTCACGTCGCGTGGTGCCGGCCCGGTGCCGCCCGTGGTCATGATGAGGTGGCAGCCAACCGTGTCGGCCAGTTCGACGAGCGTCTTTTCGATCTCTGGCCGTTCGTCGGGTATGAGCCGGTTTTCCATGCGCCAGGGCGAGGCCATTGCCGCGGCGAACCACTCGCGCAGGGCGGGAATGCCCTGGTCCTCGTAAATGCCGCTGGACGCGCGATCCGATATCGACACCAAGCCGATCAGCAGTTCATCCTTCATGGGCTATCTCCCGCAGCAGGCGGAACAGCTCGCGAAAGCTCCTTGGCGGCCTGCCCGCCTCGCGCTCGTGCAAGGCGCTGCGGCGCAGCTGCTTCAGTCGCGTGAGGTCGGCGCCGGGGTGCGCCGCGCCGATTTCCGTCAACACCGACTCATCCTCCAGCAGTCGCTCGCGCAGCTTTTCCAGGCGGTGCTGGCGAGCAGTCTCGATGGCGGAGGCACCATTGATGGCATCCAGCGCTTCGCGGATCGGTGCCGGATCGATGTCCCGCATCAGGCGGCCTATGTATTGCATCTGACGTCTGCGTGCCTCGTGCCGCGTGAGGCGCTGCGCTTCACGCAAGGCCTCACGCAGGGCATCCGGCATGTCGATCCGTGCCAGTCGCTCCGCGGACACCTCGACCAGCGCCGCGCCCATCTCCTGCAGGGCATGCATGTCGCGTTTTTTCTGCGATTTGCTGGGGCGCCCGGGCAAATCGTCGTAATCGAGGTCTTCGAGGTTCTTCATCTTGTATGATTATAGCTTTGCCTCTTCTCACATCGCGATGTCTTCTCAGGATTTCAGCTTTCCGCAGGACGCCTTGCGCGGCATGGCGCAGGACATACTCGATTACGCCAGATCCCGCGGCGCCAGCGCCTGCGAGACCGATGTGTCCGAGGGGTTCGGCCAATCGGTGACGGTGCGCCGCGGCGAGGTCGAGACCATCGAATACAACCGCGACAAGGGCGTCGGCGTCACCGTCTATCTGGGCCAGCGGCGCGGCTATGCGTCGACCTCGGACTTTTCCCGCGCCGCCCTGCACGCCACGGTGGACGCTGCGCTTTCCATCGCGCGCTTCACCGCGCCCGACGAGGCCGCCGGCCTGCCGGAGCCGGCATTGCTGGCGCGCGGCGACATGGTGCTCGATCTGTACCATCCCTGGACGTTGTCGGTAGAGGAGGCCATCGATGTCGCCCGGCGCTGCGAGGCGGCGGCCTTCGCCGTCAGCCCGTTGGTCAAGAACACGGAAGGCGCCAGCGTCTCGGCCCAGCAGTCGCATTTCATCTCGGCCAACAGCCTTGGATTCATGGGCGGGTATGCCTCCTCTCGCCACTACCTATCCTGCTCGGTCATCGCCGGCGAGGGCGAGGCGATGCAGCGCGACGATTGGTACAGCACGCATCGCGATGCCGCCGACCTGGCCGAAGCCGAGGTGATCGGCGAATATGCCGCGCGCCGTGCGCTCTCACGCCTGGGCGCGCGCAAGATCACCACCCGCGAGGTGCCGGTCCTGTTTGAGGCGCCGCTCGCCGCCACGCTGATCGGCAATTTCACCTACGCCGCATCGGGTGGCAGCCTCTATCGGAAATCCTCCTTCCTGCTCGACAGCCTGGGCACGCAGGTTTTTTCGCCGCAGGTGCACATTAGCGAACGTCCGCATCTGTTCCGCGCATTGGCGAGCAGTCCCTTTGACGACGACGGGGTCGCCACGCACGACCGTGAGGTGGTCGAGGCGGGTGTCTTGAAGGGGTATTTCCTGTCGACCTACTCGGCACGCAAGCTGGGCATGCAGACCACGGGCAACGCAGGTGGCGCGCACAACCTGATCGTGCGGCCGGGCAAGCGCGATCTCGTCGGCCTCGCCGCCTTGATGGGGCGCGGCCTGCTGGTTACCGAATTGCTCGGCCAGGGCGTCAATTACGTGACGGGCGACTATTCGCGAGGCGCCTCGGGCTACTGGATCGAGAATGGGGAAATCCAGTACCCCGTGCAGGAAATTACCATCGCCGGCAATCTGAAGGAGATGCTGCGTGGCGTCGTCGCCGTCGGCAATGACGTCCTGGTGCGCGGTTCCAAGCAGGTCGGCTCCATCCTCATCGATCGCATGACCATCGCCGGGGCATAAGCCGGATTTCCCATAGGGGTTTCCCCCAACGTCGCAACGGCCCGAATCACGTGCCGCGCACGGAGGGTTGGTGTAGTATTTCTTGGCGATCCCGGCACAGAGGGGATTGAATCCTATCTGCCGTTCAAGGCACAGAAAAACTTCTAAAGGAGACTCATCTATGGAACGTCGTCAATTTATCAAGCATGCCGGTATCGCCGGTATCCTGGCTGCGGGCGTGGCTCCGGCCGCCCACGCTCAGGGCGGCACCATCCGCTGGCGCCTGGCCTCCAGCTTTCCTAAAGCGCTCGACACCATCTTCGGCGCAGCCGAAACCTTCGCCCACAAGGTCAAGGAGATGTCGGGCGGCAAGTTCGAGATCTCCGTGCATGCAGGCGGTGAGTTGATGCCGGCCTTCGGCGTGCTGGACGGCGCCCAGCAGGGCACGGTGGAGTGCGCCCACACGGCGCCCTACTATTTCTTCGGCAAGGATCCGACCTTCGCCATGGACTGCGCCATCCCCTTCGGCCTCAACGAGCGCCAGATGACAGCCTGGATGTATCAGGGCAATGGCATGAAGCTGTTCCGCGAGTTCTACGCCAACTACAGCATCGTCAACTTCCCGATGGGCAACACCGGCGCCCAGATGGGCGGCTGGTACCGCAAGGAAATCAAGTCGCTGAAGGACATCAACGGCCTCAAGATGCGCATCGGCGGCTTCGGCGGCGTCATCCTCAAGGGCATCGGCGGCGTGCCGCAGAACATCCCCGGCGGCGAGATCTACCAGGCGCTGGAGAAGGGCACCATCGACGCCACCGAGTGGGTGGGCCCCTACGACGACCAGAAGCTGGGCTTCCAGAAGGTCGCCAAGTACTACGCCTATCCGGCCTGGTGGGAAGGCGGTCCGCAGCTTTCGCTTCTGGTCAACAAGAAAGCCTACGAGGGCCTCTCGGCCGAGAACAAGGCCATCGTCGAGTGTGCATCGGCCTACGCTCACACCGACATGATGGCCAAGTACGACATCAAGAACCCGCAGGCGCTGAAGGAACTGGTTGCCAGCGGCGCCAAACTGTTCCGCCTGCCCAAGCCGGTAATGGATGCGGCCTACAAGTTCGCCATGAATCACTACAGCGAGCTGTCCGCCTCCAATCCGGCATGGAAGAAAATCTATACGGACTATGCCGCCTTCCGCAAGGATGCGAACCTGTGGTTCCGCTTCGCCGAAGCCGGCTTCGACAGCTACATGCAGGCTCAGAAGCTGTAATCCTGCGTTGCAGAGACAAAAACCGCGGCCTTGGCCGCGGTTTTTTATTGCCCCAACGAGGCGGGGAAGGCAGCCTGCGCTACCGGCTATTTCTGCTTTTTCTTCTCCTTGGCCAGTTCCTGCATCAGCGCCGCGGCCGGATCGTCGCGCTTGCCTTCGCGGTCGCCGGTCGCCTCGAGCTTTTCCTCGGCCGGCTGATCCTCCCCCGGCTTTTCCTCGCCCCAGCCGCGGCCGCCTTCTTCGCCGGCCTTGCCCTCCTTGCCCTTCTGGGCTTCGTCCTCCCAGTCGGAAGGATTGCTTGCCGGGCCGTAGCCGCGGTCATAGCCGCTGGGCTGGAACTCGATCTCGAAATCCGCGTCAGGCTTCTTGACCGGATCCAGGCTGCCCAGCACCAGGTTCGGGTAGGCGATCACCAGCCCGATCATGAAGACCTGGATGACGATGAAGGCGATGGCGCCCTTGTAGATCTGGCCGGTGGTGACGGCCGGGATAGTGGCCTGGGTGATGCGATCCGTGTAGTCGTTGCGTGCGGCGACGCTGCGCAGGTAGAACAGGGCGAAGCCGAACGGCGGCGTCAGGAAGGAGGTCTGCAGGTTGATGGCGATGATGACGCCGAACCAGATCAGGTCGATGCCCATTTTCTCCGCCACCGGCACCAGCAGTGGCACGACGATGAAGGCGATCTCGAAGAAGTCGATGAACATGCCGAGGATGAAGACCAGCACGGTGACGAAGAGGATGAAGCCGAGCTGCCCGCCGGGCAGCTTGTCGAACAGGTGCTCCACCCAGACGTGGCCGTCCGCGGCGTTGAAGGTGAAGGAAAATACCGTCGAGCCGATCAGGATGAACATCACGAAACAGGACAGGCGGGTGGTGTTCTCCAGCGCCTGTTTGAGCAGGCCTATCGACAGCTTGCGCCGGGCCACCGCCATGATGAAGGCGCCGAGCGCGCCCATGGCGCCGCCCTCGGTGGGCGTGGCCAGCCCGAGGAAAATGGTGCCCAGCACGAGGAAAATCAGGATCAGCGGCGGGATCAGCACGAAAGTGACCCGTTCGGAGAGGCGCGACAGCAGGTGCATCCTGGTGACGTGATTGAGCAGGGCCAGGCCAAGCGCCGTAAACGAGGACACGGTCATCGACATGATCAGGATCTCGTCGCCGGGCGCATCGAGTTCGCGCCCGGTCCACGATTTGATGATGCCGTCGTGGTAGATCGACCAGACGTATCCGGCCGTGGCGGCGATGGTCATCAATATGATCAAGGAGAGGTGGCCGCTGGAACCGCTGGCCTCCTTGTAGATGCGCGCTTCGGCGGGCAGCGCGGGCACCCATTTCGGGCGGACGACGGCAACGATGACGACGAAGGCGGCGTACAGGCCCACCAGGATCAATGCCGGCATGAGCGCGCCGGCGTACATGTCGCCGACCGAGCGGCCGAGCTGGTCGGCCATGACGATCAGCACCAGCGAAGGCGGAATGGCCTGCGCCAGGGTGCCCGACGCCGTGATGACGCCGGTGGCGACGGTGCGGTTGTAGCCGTAGCGCAGCATGATGGGCAGGGAGATCAGACCCATCGAAATCACTGCCGCTGCCACCACGCCGGTGGTTGCTGCCAGGAGTGCCCCGACGAAGATGACCGCCAGCGCCAGGCCGCCGCGCACCGGGCCGAACACCTGGCCGACGGTCTCCAGCAGGTCTTCGGCCATGCCGCTTTTTTCCAGGGTGATACCCATGAAGGTGAAAAAGGGAATCGCCAGCAGCGTGTCGTTCTGCATGATGCCGAAGACGCGCAGCGGCAACGCCTGAAACAGGTTGGGCGGGAACAGGTCCAGTTCCATGCCTAAGAAGCCGAAGGCCAGGCCGGTGGCGGCCAGCGAGAACGCCACCGGAAACCCGGTGAGCAGGAAAGCCAGCAGTCCGCAGAAGAGCAGCGGCACGAAGTTCTGGATGAGGAATTGCGTCATCAGCGGATATCCTCACTGACGTGCGCGGCATGCTCTTCGATTTCGCGCTCGACCTCCGACTCGTCAGGATGGCTGGCGTGTCCATGGCCGATCGGGTCGGGAATCAGACCCCGCAGGAAGGCGAAGCGCTTGATCAGTTCTGAGAAGGCCTGCAACAGCAGCAGCCCCATGCCGATCGGGATCATCAGATAGACGGGCCAGCGGATCAGGCCACCGGCGTTCTGCGACATCTCGCCCGACGTCCAGGCATTCATGAACAGCGGCCAGGACAACTTGATCATCAGGACGCACAGCGGGGCGAGGAATATGAGAATGCCGAGGATGTCGATCCAGTTGCACATCCTCGCGGAGAAGCGATTGGAGAGGAAATCGATGCGCACATGGGCGTTCTTCAGGAAGGCGTAGCCGGCGCCGAGCATGAACACCGCAGCGAAGAGATACCACTGGATCTCGAGGAAGGCGTTAGAACCCAGGTTGAAGGCCTTGCGCATGATGGCATTGCCGGCGGAGATCAGCACGGCGGCCAGGATCAGCCAGATGAGGGTTTTTCCGATGAGATCGGAGACGGCATCGATCAGTCTGGAAAGCTTGAGCAGGGTATTCATGGGCCTCCTGTTGCGGCTGCAGCGGCGAACGGCGTAATTTCAGCGGCGTAAGAATAATCCGGATCGCAGAGTGATACCAGACGTATTGGCCCCGACTGGCGCAAAATGCAGGTAAACCCTAACATGGCGTCCTTCGTGCAACAGTCTGCGCTTATTCCATGAACGCTACTCGCCTTTGTTTCATCCGCCACGGCGAGACCGCCTGGAATGCCGAGCGGCGCATTCAGGGGCAACTCGATGAGCCGCTCTCCGAGGTCGGCCATGCGCAGGCGCGTGCAGTCGCCAACTGGCTGGCGAAGGAACCCATCGCCGCCATCTATGCGAGCGATCTGTCGCGCGCGTTGCACACAGCCGAAGCGGCGGCGCATCTGCTCAAGTTGCCGATCCGGCGCTGTACAGATCTGCGTGAGCGGCACTACGGCGTCTTCCAGAGGCTGACTTACGAAGAGGTGCGCGAGCGCTATCCTGGGGAATACGCGCGATTCCTCGCGCGCGAAGCGGATTTCGCCCTGCCGGGCGGGGGCGAGAGCCTGCGCCAGTTTTCCGCACGGGTAATCCGGGGCGTCGACGAAATCGTCGCGGCGCATCCCGGCGGACTGGTGCTGGTCTTCACCCATGGCGGCGTGCTCGATATCCTGCATCGCCGCGCCAGCGGCAAGCCTCTTTCCGCGCCGCGCGATTTCGAGATTCCCAATGCGGGCCTCAACTGGTTCGAGGTTGCTGCAGGCGAGTGGTCCATCCTGTCCTGGGCCGAACGCGTCCACCTTGCCGAGGCACTCGACGAATTGTGAGCGACGCGTCCGCACGGGAGGATGCGTCGGCGCGGCTGTTGCGCGTGACGACCCTGCTGGTGCAGGAAACCCATCCGGCGCGGCAGGCTTCAGTCACGCTGGGAAGCCACCTGGAACGCGACCTTGGCCTGGATTCCCTGGCGCGCGTCGAATTGCTGCTGCGCATCGGCAGGGAATTCGGCGCATCCCTGCCAGAAGCCGCGCTGGGCGAGGCGGAAACGCCGCGCGACCTCCTGCGCTTCCTCGTGCCCGCTCTCGGGGATGGGGCGCCCGGCCATACATCGCCTGCCTCCGCGCCGCAAGCGGCCATCGCGCTGCCGCACGGGGCGGTGATCCCTACGCCCGAGTCCGCCGTCACGCTCAACGAGGTGCTGGAGTGGCATGCCGCGCACACGCCCGAGCGCACGCATGTCCTGCTTTATGGCAGCGGAGGGCAGGTCGAGGCGCTCACGTATGCCCGACTGCTGGCCGACGCACGGCGCATCGGCGCCGGCCTGGTGTCTCGCGGCCTCGCGCCGCAGCAGGCGGTGGCCCTCATGCTGCCGACGGGACGGGACTATCTCGCCTGTTTCTTCGGCATCCTGCTGGCGGGCGGCATCCCCGTGCCGATCTATCCGCCGGCACGGCTGGCGCAGATCGAGGACCACTTGCGCCGCCATGCGCGCATCCTCGACAACGCCCAGGCCGTCTTCATCATCACCGTCCCACAGGCGAAGACCGTGGCGGCCCTGCTGCGTGCGCGGGTGCCGAGCCTTGCCGAGATCGTCACGCCGGATGAGATCGGGGCCGAACCGGCGCCGCTCCTCTATCGCGCCAGGGCGGGGGACATCGCCTTCCTGCAATACACCTCCGGTAGCACCGGCGACCCCAAGGGCGTCGTGCTGACGCATGCCAACCTGCTCGCCAACCTGCGCGCCATGGGACCGGCGTTCCGCGTCACCAGCGAGGACGTCTTCGTTTCATGGCTGCCGCTCTACCACGACATGGGCCTGATCGGCGCCTGGTTCGGCTCGCTGTATTTCGCCATGCCGCTGGTGCTGATGTCGCCGCTGGCCTTCCTCGCCCGCCCGGCACGCTGGCTGCAGGCGATCTCGCGCCACCGCGGCACCCTCACTGCGGCGCCGAATTTCGCCTACGAGCTGTGTGCGAAGAAGCTCGACGACGCGGAACTGGCCGGCCTCGACCTGTACTCGCTGCGCCTGGCGCTGAACGGCGCCGAGCCGGTGAGCCCGGCGACCCTGGAGTCGTTCATCGAGCGGTTCGTGCCCTATGGCCTGCAGCCGGAAGCGATCACGCCGGTGTATGGCCTGGCCGAATCCTCGGTCGGGCTGGCCTTCCCGCCGCTCGGACGCGGTCCGCGCATCGATGCCATCGGGCGCGAAGCCTTCGTGCGCGAGGCACGCGCTGTGCCGGTCGACGAAGGCGGGTCCGAGGTCATGCGCGTGCCCGCCTGCGGGCGTGCCTTGCCCGGACACGAGATCCGCATCGTGGACGCCGCCGGTGACGAACTGCCCGACCGCCGCATCGGTGGCCTGCAATTCCGCGGCCCTTCGGCCACCACTGGCTATTTCCGCAACCCCGAGGCGACGCAACGCCTCTTCCGTGACGGCTGGCTCGATTCGGGCGACTACGCTTATATGGTGGAGGGCGAGATCTATCTCACCGGCCGCGTCAAGGACCTCATCATCCGCGGTGGACGCAACCTTTATCCCTATGAGTTGGAAGAGGCGGTCGGTGGCATTCCGGGCATCCGCAAGGGCTGTGTCGCCGTGTTCGCCAGCGCGGATCCGGTCAATGCCACGGAGCGGCTGGTGGTGATGGCGGAAACCCGCGAAACCGATGCAACGGCGTGCGAAGTCCTGCGGCAGAAGATCAACGAGGCCGCCATCGACGCCATCGGCATGCCGGCCGACGAGATCGTCCTGGCGCCGCCGCACAGCGTGCTGAAGACTTCCAGCGGCAAGATCCGCCGCGCCGCCTCGCGCGAGGCGTTCGAGCGGGGCGAGGTGGGACGGGCTCAGTTGCCGGCATGGCTGCAACGGGCACGGTTGGCGCTTTCCGCCGCGAAAGTCAGTCTCGGCGGCACGGCGAGGCAGGCAGGACGCAAGCTCTATGGCGCGTATGCCTGGCTGGTGTTGTTCGTGTTCGCCGTGCCGGTCTGGCTGGCCGTGGTCATCGCGAACCGCCCCGCCTTGGGCCGAATCATTTCCCGCCATGCGGCGCGGCTGGGGTTTCGTTGCGCCGGCATCGGCCTCGTGACAGTGCGGCACGATCATCTTCCTGCCATTCCCCATGTGCTGGCGGCAAACCATGCCAGTTACCTCGACTCGCTGATACTGGTTGCGCTGCTGCCGCCGCGCTATACATTCATCGCCAAGCGCGAACTGGTCGGACACTGGGTGCCGCGCCTGTTCCTGCGCGGCCTTGGCGCGATCTTCGTCGAGCGCTTCGAGGCGGCCAAAAGCGCGGAGGATGTGGAACAAATGATTGCCGCTCTCAGGCGCGGCCAGAATCTGGCGGTTTTCCCCGAAGGCACCTTTTCCAGAGAGTCCGGCCTCAAGCCTTTCCGCATGGGCACCTTCGTCGCTGCGTCGCGTGCGGGCGCGCCGATTGTTGTGGCTGGACTGCGCGGCGTACGCCCCATGCTGCGAGCCGGATCCTGGCTGCCACGACGCGGTCACCCTGAATTCGAGGTTGGCCCGGTGCTTCAGGCGGACGGTGCCGACTGGGCGTCGGCCGTGCGCCTGCGCGATGCCGTGCGTGCGGAGATGCTGCCCCTCTCCGGCGAGCACGATCTGGGCGGTTTCCTGCCTGAACTTCCACCGCAATAGCCCCTCTCGCCCCGTGGTAAAATCCTGCCTTTCTTCAACCAGTTAAACAACCAGAATGTTTTAGTTCCGGCATAACGCGCTATGCGCATTAGCCTTCACTGAAACATTTTTTAAAGAGCCAAAAAATGTTTTCCAAGAAAAACTCCCTGGCCAAGGTCGATGCCGAACTGTGGGCCGCGATCGAAGCCGAAAACCGCCGTCAGGAAGAACACATCGAACTGATCGCCTCCGAGAACTACGTCAGCCAGGCCGTGCTCGAGGCGCAGGGCACCCAGCTCACCAACAAGTACGCCGAAGGCTATCCCGGCAAGCGCTATTACGGCGGTTGCGAATACGTGGACGTCGCCGAGCAGTTGGCCATCGATCGCGCCAAGAAGCTGTTTGGCGCCGACTGCGCCAACGTACAGCCGAATTCCGGTTCGCAGGCCAACCAGGCGGTGTTCTTCGCCTTCCTCAAGCCGGGCGACACCATCCTCGGCATGAACCTGTCGATGGGCGGTCATCTCACCCACGGCATGCCGCTCAACATCAGCGGCAAGTGGTTCAACATCGTGCCCTATGGCCTGAACGAGAAGGAGGAGATCGATTACGACGCGATGGAGCAGCTGGCGCACGCGCACAAGCCCAAGCTCATCATCGCCGGTGCTTCCGCCTACGCCCTGCGCATCGACTTCGAACGCTTCGCCAAGGTGGCGAAGGCGGTCGGCGCCATCTTCATGGTGGACATGGCGCACTATGCGGGCCTCATCGCCGCCGGCGTCTATCCCAACCCGGTGCCGCATGCCGACGTCGTCACCACCACCACGCACAAGACCCTGCGCGGCCCGCGCGGCGGCCTCATCCTCATGAAGGCCGAGCACGAGAAAGCCATCAACTCGGCCATCTTCCCCGGCATCCAGGGCGGGCCGCTGATGCACGTCATTGCCGCCAAGGCGGTGGCGCTGAAAGAGGCGATGACGCCCGAGTTTCGCCACTACCAGGAGCAGATCATCGCCAACGCCCGCGTCATGGCGCGCGTGCTGGGCGAGGAACGCGGCCTGCGCATCGTCTCCGGGCGTACCGAGAGCCATGTCTTCCTGGTCGACCTGCGCGCCAAGAACCTCACCGGCAAGGAGGCCGAGGCGGTACTGGGGCGCGCCCACCTCACGGTGAACAAGAACACCATCCCGAACGATCCGCAGAAAGCCCTCGTCACCTCCGGCATCCGCATCGGCTCGCCGGCCATGACGACGCGCGGCTTCACCGAGATCGAGGCGGAGCAGGTGGCCCACCTCATCGCCGACGTGCTCGATGCGCCCGGCGACGAGGTAGTCATCGAGAAAGTCCGTGGCAAGGTGGCGGAGTTGTGCAAGAAGTACCCGGTCTACGGCGCCTGAGTTGAACATGGGCGCCCCCCAAACTGCGAGCGCAGCGCGCGTCCCCCTCCCGGGAAGGGGATGGGGGAAGGGTGTCGTGGCCCATGGCTGCGCAGGAGCCGGCCATGAAGTGCCCTTTTTGTTCCGAGCCCAACACGCAGGTCATCGACACGCGAGAGAACGAAGAGGGCGACACCGTTCGCCGTCGCCGTCGCTGCCTGTCCTGTGACAAGCGCTTCACCACCTACGAGCGCGTCGAGCTGCGCATGCCGCTCATCGTCAAGAAGAACGGCAGCCGCACCGACTACGACCGGGAAAAGCTGGAAGCCAGCCTGATGCTGGCCCTGCGCAAGCGCCCGGTTACCACAGAGAGCATTGATGCAGCCATCGAGCGCATCGAGGAACGCCTGCTCGCCTCCGGCGAGCGCGAGGTGCTGACCGAGAAGGTGGGCGAGCTGGTCATGCGCGAGTTGCGCAAGCTCGACAAGATCGCCTATGTGCGTTTCGCTTCCGTCTACCGCAACTTCGAGGACGTGGAAGAGTTCCGCGAAGCCATCCGCGAAGTGAAGAAGCCGCGCGTGCCGCGGCGCCCGCGAACGACATGACCCGCCCACCGGCCTCGGAGGGAGCTTCTGCTCCTTCGCTTAGGGGGCCGTATCAACGTGGTCACGTTTGCGCCTCCCGCCGGCGCCCGGACTGCGTCTGCATGTCATGAATTACTCCGCCGCTGATCATGAATTCATGGCTCGCGCGCTGCGGTTGGCGGGGAAGGGCCTGTTTACCGCCACGCCCAATCCCCGTGTCGGCTGCGTCATCGTGCGTGACGGCGCCGTCGTCGGCGAAGGCTGGCACGCCCGTGCCGGCGAGGCGCATGCCGAAATCCATGCCCTGAATGCCGCGGGCGAGCAGGCGAAGGGTGCCACCGCCTACGTCACGCTCGAACCCTGCAGCCACCACGGCCGCACGCCGCCCTGCGCCGATGCGCTGATCGAAGCCGGCGTGGCGCGCGTGGTGGCGGCGATGCGCGATCCCAATCCGCAGGTGGCCGGCCGGGGGCTCGACCAGCTGCGCGTGGCGGGCATCGCCGTCTCCGACGGGCTGATGGAAGTCGAGGCGCGCGAGCTCAACATCGGCTTCGTCTCGCGCATGACGCGCGGCCGGCCCTGGGTGCGCCTGAAGCTCGCCGCCAGTCTCGACGGCAAGACGGCGCTCGCTAACGGCAAGAGCCAGTGGATCACCGGCCCCGAGGCGCGCCGCGATGGCCATGCCTGGCGCGCCCGTGCCTGCGCCATCCTCACCGGCGCCGGCACCGTGCGCGACGACGATCCGCGCCTGACGGTGCGCGATGTGGAGACGACCCGCCAGCCGCTGCGTGTGGTGGTGGACAGCCACCTGGAAACGCCGCCCCGGGCGCGCCTGCTCGAAGGCGGCAATGCGCTGGTGGCCGCGGCCGGGGACGCAGATACGGATGCGGCGAAGATCGCCGTCCTGCGCGCCGCCGGCGCCGAAGTGCTCGTCCTGCCCAACCCGCAGGGCAAGGTCGATCTGCCGCGCCTGCTGCAGGTGCTGGCCGGGCGCGGGGTGAATGAGCTGCATGTCGAGGCCGGACACAAGCTCAACGGTTCGCTGATGCGCGAGGGTCTGGTTGATGAATTGCTGCTGTATTACGCGCCCACCCTGCTTGGCAGCGGACGCGAGATGTTTCCTCTGCCGGAGCTGACCGATCTGTCAGGGCGTCGTGATCTGAAGATCGTCGATGTGCGCCGCGTCGGCGCCGACATCCGTATCCTCGCCCGGCCATTCCCGTAATGGGCAAGAAGCAACGGCAGCGCGATTTTGCCGGCAAGCGGCTGGTGATCAGCCTGTTGCGCGCAGCGCACCTGGTCGGCGTGGCTGGCGTCGGTGCCGGCGTGCTGGCCGCCTGGCCTTTTCCACAATGGCAGGCTTACGCCTTCACGCTGCTGGGATCGGGGCTGGGCATCCTGTTGCTCGACTGGTGGTCGAACCCGAGGCATCTCGCCCAGGTGAACGGCCTCTTCGTACTGGCCAAGCTGGCCATGATGGGGTGGTTCGTGGCGCAACCCGGCCAGCGCGAATGGGTTTTCTGGCTCATCCTCGTCTGCTCGGCGCTGGTGGCACACGCGCCCGCCAGCCTGCGTCACCGCGACCTGTTCTCTAGGCCATAGCGCAGACTGCGCAGCCCGCATCCTTGCCGAGCTGGATGGAACGCCACTCCATGGCAAGACCGTCGAGCAGCAGCAACCTTCCCGTGAGTGATTCACCGCAGCCGGCAATCAGCTTGAGCGCTTCTGCCGCCTGCGTAGCGCCGATGATGCCGGTGAGCGGGGCGAAGACGCCCATGGTTGCGCAGCGCACCTCTTCCGCGTCATGGCCTTCCGGGAACAGGCAGTTGTAGCATGGGCTGTCCGGACGGCGCAGGTCGAATACCGAAACCTGCCCGTCGAAGCGGATGGCGGCGCCGGAGACGAGAGGTTTGCGGTGCTGAACGCAGGCGCGGTTGATGGCGTGGCGCGTGGCGAAGTTGTCCGAGCAGTCGAGCACGACATCGGCAGCGGCGACCTGTGCTTCGAGCTCGGCGCCTTCCAGCCGCTGCTCCAGCGCGAACACCCTCACTTCGGGGTTGATCAGGGCCAGGGTATCGCGGCCGGATTCCACCTTGGGCCTGCCGACCGAAGCGGTGTGATGCAGGATCTGCCGCTGCAGATTGGTGAGATCCACCGTGTCGCCGTCGCTCAGCACGATGCGGCCGATGCCTGCCGAGGCCAGGTACATCGCCGCCGGAGACCCCAGTCCGCCTGCGCCCACCACCAGTGCTTGCGCAGCCAGCAGCCGCTCCTGACCCTCGATGCCGAGCTGGGGCAGCAGGATGTGGCGGGAGTAACGAAGGAGCTGGTCGTCGTTCATGGCTGTGCGGCCGGCCTTCGGGACCGGCTACCTGTCTTCGCGCAGTTCGGCCGGGGTGTCGTCGTGGTCGCCGTGCGGGTGGTGCTGGTAGGCCTTGATGTAGACCTGGTTGGATTGCTTGATCAGCCGCGCCGGCTCCTTGAGGTTCTTCAGTTGGGTTTCCTCGGTGAAATACACGATGGCGCGGACGATCTTGCAGTACAGGGAATTATCGAGGTGATAACCGAGCTTGCGCAGGGCCTTTTCCAGACCCTCGCAGGTATAGTCGAGCAAATCGTATCGGACCGTAATGCCGCGCACGTGCGGCCCGATGTCTACTTCCAGATACTCGAGTCCAACGAGAAGTTCGATCGCCCTTCTGGCCTGTTCGGGCGGCATCTTGGTGAAGCGGATTTCGCGTCGCTTGACGCTGCCGTGCTCGGGCACGACGGAAGCATGGCCGGGGTCGGGTACGCGGTGGGCCAGTTGTCGCGCGCGTTCCGGAGTCATGGCCTTGCTGCCCGCCGCGTCATTTCGACTGCATGATCTGCAGGCCCTTGAGGAGGTTCATTGCCTGGCTGAGCTGGTAATCATTTTTCGAGGCGATCTCGAAGCGAGGCTTTTCCTCGTCCTCGGACTCGTCCTTCGCCGGCTTGCCCTTGGCGGGCGCCTTGGTCTGGGGCTTGACGGCGGGCGCCGGTTCCTTGTCCTTGTCGTTCTCCAGGTGGCGTTCCAGGTCGGCTTCGCGCAGGCGCGGGCCGGAACTGCCGTTGGCGGTTTCCTCGACGACGATGTCCGGCTCGATGCCCTTGGCCTGGATGGAGCGGCCGCTGGGCGTGTAGTAGCGCGCCGTGGTGAGCTTGATTGCGGTATTTCCGGTCAGCGGCAGGATGGTCTGCACCGACCCCTTGCCGAAAGTCTGCGTGCCCATGATGACGGCGCGCTTGTGGTCCTGCAGGGCCCCCGCGACGATCTCCGAGGCGGAGGCCGAACCGGCATTCACCAGCACGACCATCGGCACCGACTTGATGCCCGCCGGCAGGTCCTTGAGGAAATCGATGCGCGCACCGCGCAGGTAATCCTCCGGGCTGGCGAGGTACTTGCGCTTGGCGTCCTCGGTGCGGCCGTCGGTGGAGGTCACCAGCGCCTTGGGCGGCAGGAAAGCAGCGGACACGCCGACTGCGCCATGCAGCAAGCCGCCAGGGTCGTTACGCAGGTCGAGAACCAACCCCTTCACCGGCCCTTGCTTGTAGAGCTTGTTGAGATGCTCGACCAATTTATTGGCGGTGTCTTCCTGAAACTGGGTCAGGCGCACATAGACATAGCCCGGCTCGATCACCTTCGACTTCACGCTCTGCACCTTGATGACTTCGCGCGTGATGACGACAACGATGGGCTTCACCTCGCCTTTGCGTGCGATGGTGAGGGTGATCTGGGTCTTCGGCTTGCCGCGCATGCGCTTGACCGCATCGGCGAGCGTCATGCCCTTCACCGGCGTGTCGTCGAGCTTGACGATGAGGTCGCCGGCCTTGATGCCGGCGCGGTAGGCCGGGGTGTCCTCGATGGGCGAAACGACCTTGACGAAACCGTCTTCCATGCCGACCTCGATGCCCAGCCCGCCGAATTCGCCATGCGTATTGACCTGAAGGTCCTTGAAGGCATCGGCGTCGAGGTACTGCGAGTGCGGGTCGAGCCCGGTGAGCATGCCCGACACGGCCTGGGTGATGAGTTTCTTGTCCTCGACCGGCTCGACGTAGCCCGTCTTGATGGCATTGAAGACGTCGGCGAAGGTGCGCAACTCTTCGATTGGCAGCGGCGCGACGGCATCTTTCTGGGCGATGGCCGAGAAGTTGAGGCTGATGAAAATTCCGGCGATCAGCCCAAAAAGTACGAGGCCGGCTTGTTGCAGCTTGTTGCGCATGTGTTTTGTGTCTCCGTTGGGACTACGACTACCTACAACTACTTAAGGCCGACCCATTTCAAGGGGTCGACCGGCTGACCCAAATGTCTCAATTCAAAGTATAAACCCGTTTCCGGGTTGCCGCCGCTGTTGCCCACCGAGGCGATGGCCTCGCCCGCCTTTACCTGCTGGCCGACTTCCTTGAACAGGGATTCGTTGTTGCCATAGACGGACAAATAGCCGTCGCCGTGATCGACAATCGCCAGGTTGCCGAAGCCGCGCAACCAGTCGGCGAAGACGATGCGCCCCGGTGCGATGGCCTTGACCTCGGCGCCGTTGGCGGCGCGGATGAATATCCCTTTCCAGGTCGTGCCGCCATCCTGACGTTGAGTGCCGAACCTGTTGGCAAGTTCCCCGCGCGTGGGCAGGGAGAGGCGCCCCTTCAACTGGGCGAAGGCGTCTCCGGACAGCGAGGCGTCCGGCGTGCGCTCGTTGCGCAGGGCCGGCCCTTTGGCATTGGGTTCGCGCCGGGGCTTGGCGACGATGCGGCCTAGGCCTTCGATCAGCCTGGCCATGCGTTTTTCATCCCGCTTGAGCTTGTCGACTTCGCGACGCTGCGCCTTGATCCGGTCGGATAGTCGGGCCAGAACGGCTTGCCGCTTCTTCTTCTGCTCGATGAGCCCGGCGCGTTCGCGCTGCTGGCTTGTTTCGATTTCGGCCAGTTCCTCGCTCTTGCTCCGCGCCAGGCCGGCTAGGCGTTTCTTCTCGTCGAGAACCTCACCCAGGTCGCGGATCAGGCCGGCTTTGGCGCGGGAGAGCAGACTCAGGAAGTGGGCATCCCGGGCCACCTGATTGGGGTCGTCCCCGGAAAGCAGGTGACGCATGGCATCTGTCTCACCCGCGTAAAACTGCTGCGTAAGCAACCGGCTCAGCTGGGCCTGCTGGGTGGTTATGCGTGTCGAGAGCCTGTTCGACTGGCTGTTGAGGCTACTCAGCGTGGCTTGAGCCCCGGCCCGTTCGTTGCCGAGTCCGCGCAGCCGGCGGTTGGCGTCGGAGATGGCCAGTTCGGCTTCCCGTAACTCCTCTGCGGCATCGGCGCGAGACCCTTCCGCCCTCGCGATTTCGTTTTGCAGGGACTGGATGCGTCCCTGCAGGTCTTTCAGTTCCTCACGCTTGGCGTCGGGTGGGGCGGCAAAGGCGCCCGTGATGGCCGCGAGCAGGGCGAGGGCGACGATGACGGGGAGGCGGCGTCCCCGCCGCGATGCATTGCCCAATCGCGGCGGGAACGCCGCTGAAGCCATCGTTGTCAGCCTTTTGCCTTTCCTTGGCTGGCTACTGCCTGCATGGCCGCGGCGATTGCGGCCTGGTCGCCCAGGTAGTAGTGCTTGAGCGGCTTGAGGTCGTCGTCCAGTTCGTAGACCAGCGGCACACCGGTCGGAATGTTCAGTTCGACGATGTCCCGGTCGGAGATGTTGTCGAGGAATTTCACGAGGGCGCGCAGGCTGTTGCCGTGAGCAGCGATGATGACGCTTTTACCGGACTTCACGGCAGGCGCGATGGTCGATTCCCAGTAAGGCAGGAAGCGGGCGACGGTGTCCTTCAGGCATTCCGTCGGCGTAGCCGCAGCGGCGGGATCGGCGGCATAGCGCGGGTTGGCCAGTTGGACGAGGAGGCGCTCGTCGCCCTGCTCCAGGGCCGGTGGCGGGGTGTCGTAGGCGCGGCGCCAGATCTTGACCTGGGCTTCGCCGTATTTCTCGGCCGTTTCCGATTTGTTGAGCCCCTGCAGGGCACCGTAATGCCGCTCGTTCAGGCGCCAGGAGTGCACCACGGGAATCCACATGCGGTCCATCTCGTCGAGCACGGACCACAACGTGCGGATGGCACGCTTGAGCACCGAGGTATATGCGATGTCGAAGGCGAAGCCGGCCTCCTTGAGCAACTGGCCGGCCTGCTGGGCTTCGGCGCGGCCCTTGTCGGTGAGATCGACGTCGGTCCAGCCGGTAAAGCGGTTTTCCTTGTTCCAGGCGGATTCGCCATGTCGCAGCAACACAATTTTTTTCATGATTTTCCGATGGATGGCAATATCGGCCGAAAAGACGGGCAACAAGCCGCCCAAGCGTAAGGAGAGGAAGTATTTTATAATATTCACCGTTGCATTAGGACTGAACCCGAGTGGACTTCATCACCGACCTGATCGATAAGCAGGAACACATCGAGACTGCCGCCCGCGCACTGAAGGCGATCTCGCATCCGCTGCGCCTGAAAATTCTCTGCGTCATCGGCGACCAGGAGGCCTGCGTGCAGGAGATCGTCGATGCCGTGGGCACCTCCCAAAGCAATATTTCCCAGCACTTGGCGATTCTGCGTGACAAGGGTGTTCTGCTCACGCGCAAGGATGCCAACCGGGTCTATTACCGCGTCGGCGACCCGCGCACGCTGCAGCTCATCGTCCTTATGCGGGAAGTCTTCTGCGGCGAGCCCCCCCTGCCAAAAAGATAGATGGAGCATTTCTTGGATTACCTGAAGGACAACTTGCCCTGGGTCGGCCTTGCCGTCTTCAGCGGCGGCATGCTGCTCTGGCAGACCTGGACGGCACGCAGCGGCGGTACGGGCGTTTCGCCCATGCAGGCCACGCTCATGATCAACCGCGAGGACGCAGTCCTGGTGGATGTGCGCGAGGCGGCCGAATTCGGCGGCGGCCACATTCCCAATTCCCGCCACATTCCCCTCTCCCAGTTCGCCAAGCGCCTGCCCGAACTGGAGAAGTTCAAGGAACGGGCGATCATCGTCAATTGCGCCAGCGGCAATCGATCGGGCTCGGCCTGCAGCGCGCTGCGCAAGGCGGGCTTTGCCAAGGTTTTCAACCTCAGCGGCGGCATTTCAGCCTGGGACCAGGCCGGCCTGCCGATCACGAAGAAATGACCAGCAAGGTCCTCATGTACTCGACGGCGGTATGCCCGTATTGCGTACGTGCCGAGCAACTGCTCAACCGCAAGGGCGTGGCCGACATCGAGAAGGTACGCGTCGACCTCGATCCATCCCGTCGCGAGGAGATGATGCAGAAAACCGGCCAGCGCTCCGTGCCGCAGATCTTCATCGGCGATTTCCACGTCGGCGGTTGTGACGACCTGTATGCCCTCGACCGCGCCGGCAAGCTTGAACCGCTGCTGCGCGGTGAATAGTTTTTCAACCCTTTTTCACCCGGTTCCACGCCATGTCAGAGACTGAACAGCCCATTTTTTCCATCGAGAAGATCTACGTCAAGGACCTCTCCCTCGAAGCCCCCAATGCCCCGCAGATTTTCCTCGAGAGGGAACCGCCCCAGGTCGAGGTCGGCTTGCAGTCCGAGGCGAACGGCCTGGGCGATGGCGTCTTCGAGGTGGTGCTCACCGTCACCGTTACCGCCAAGCAGGGCGAGAAGACCCAGTTCCTGGTCGAGGCGGCGCAGGCCGGCATCTTCCAGATCCGCAATGTTCCGGACGAGGAAGTCGAGCCGGTGGTGGCCATCGCCTGCCCGAACATCCTGTTTCCCTACGTTCGCGAAACCGTTTCCGACATCATCAACCGCGCCGGCTTCCAGCCGATCCTGCTGGCGCCGGTAAACTTCGAGACGATCTACCGGCAGCGCGTGGAGCAGGCCCAGGCGCAAGCCCAAAGCGGCGAGATCCCCATCCAGTGATGCGCCGCTTCGCCGTCTTCTGCGTTCTGACTTTGCTCGCGACGGGCGCGTCGGCGCTGGAATTCCGCTCGGTGGGGGAAGCGGGCGCGGTGATGTTCGACGCGCCGTCGCAGAAGGCGAAACCCTTGTTCGTCGTCGAGCGCGGCACACCGGTCGAGGTGGTCGTCAGCATCGAGGGCTGGACCAAGGTGCGCGATGTTGCCGGCGATCTGGCGTGGATCGAGAAGTCGGCGCTCGGAGAGAAACGCATGCTCATCGTCACGGCCAGGAGCGCCGAGGTGCGCGTCCAGGCGGACAGTTCGGCAGGGATTGCATTCGAAGCCGAGAAGGACGTCTTGCTTGAGCTGATCGAGCCCGGTCCGGCGGGTTGGGCCAAGGTGCGCCACCGCGATGGCCAGTCCGGCTTCGTGCGGGGCAATCAGGTCTGGGGCCTGTAGACCGGCCCTCGGCCCGGCAGTTGCAGGAGCATTCCGCAGGTATTTCCTTTGGTTACTGGATAGAACCGGTCTGCCGCCATGATGATTTCCATTTTCGGCGCCGGCGCCTGGGGAACGGCGCTGGCCATTGCGTTGGGCCGGCGCCATCGGACGGCCTTGTGGACGCGCGATCCCGTCCAGGCTGCCGCCCTGCGCTCTGCCCGCGAAAATGCCCGCTACCTGCCGGGCCACCTCCTGCCGGACACCCTGCTGGTCGAGGCAGACTTTGCCTCGGCGGCCGGCGCAAGCGAACTCAATGTCATCGCCACGCCCCTGGCCGGACTGCGCGACACCCTGCACCAGTTGCGGTCGGCTGCGCCGGCCACGCCGGTGATCTGGGTATGCAAGGGGCTGGAAGCGGGCAGTCAGTTGCTGCCGCACCAGATCGTCACCGAGGAATTGGGCGACACCTTGCCTTGCGGTGCGCTCACCGGCCCCAGTTTCGCCGAGGAGGTGGCGCAGGGACTGCCGACGGCGATCACCCTGGCCTCGGTTGACGGCGCCTTCGCCGAAACCACGGCGCAGGCCCTGCATAATTCCCGCCTGCGCGTCTATGCCAATCACGATGTCATCGGCGCAGAGGTGGGCGGAGCGGTGAAGAATGTCATGGCCATCGCTGCAGGCATTTCCGACGGCATGGGTTTCGGCCTGAACGCCCGCGCCGCGCTGATCACGCGCGGCCTGGCGGAAATCACCCGTCTCGGACTGGCGCTGGGCGGCAAGCGCGAGACCTTCATGGGGCTGGCCGGCATGGGGGATCTCATCCTGACCTGCACCGGCGACCTTTCCCGTAACCGCCGCGTTGGTCTGGCGCTGGCGAAGGGATTGTCGCTGGAGCGAATTCTGAGCGATCTGGGGCACACGGCCGAGGGTGTGTCCAGCGCGCGCGAGATTGCAGCCCTGGCGCAGCGACTCGACATCGACATGCCCATCACGCAGACGGTAAAGGGCGTCCTTCATGATGGCGTGCCAGCCAGCCAGGCAGTCGAGCAGCTGCTCGGCCGCGATCCCAAGCTGGAGAACGCTTAGCTGCCACCGGCGTATCCGTTCTGCCGCCAGGCTTCGAACACCAGGATCGCCACCGCATTCGAGAGATTCAGGCTGCGGTTGCCCGTCATCATCGGCAGTCGGATGCGCTGCTCCGACGGCACACTCTCCAGCATTTCCCGCGGCAGACCGCACGTTTCCGGACCGAAGACGAAGGCATCGCCGGCATGATAACGGGGCATGTCGTAGCGGACGGCGCCACGCGTGCTGACGAGAAACAGCCGGCTTTTACCGAGGGACGTCAGACATGCTGACCAGTTCTCATGCACGCTGACTTCGGCCAGATCGTGGTAATCCAGGCCGGCGCGGGCCAGTTGCCGGTCTTCCAGATTGAAGCCGAGCGGCTTGACCAGATGAAGTTTCGAACCGGTATTGGCGGCCAGCCGGATCACGTTTCCGGCGTTGGGGGGGATTTCCGGTTGATAAAGAACCACATGAAACACTTGAACACCTTCGAGAATAGGGGTAATTTCTCAAACAATCAGTAATGTTACGTGCTTTTTCGGATAAACGAGTTTAACTTTCTGGAGCCTTATGGCCCGTCCCGAAAAATTTCGCTTGGGCGAAATCCTTGTTCAACAGAATCTGCTCAGCCAGGAACAACTGCAGCAGGCGCTGGATGAGCAGAAGAAAACCGGCCGCAAGCTGGGGCGGGTCTTCGTGGACAAGGGCTTTGTCACCGAAGAGCAGATCTCCGAGGCGATCGCCCGACAGATC
Organism: Betaproteobacteria bacterium; assembly: GCA_016703785.1. GTDB lineage: Bacteria > Pseudomonadota > Gammaproteobacteria > Burkholderiales > Rhodocyclaceae > Desulfobacillus. The sequence goes on along the minus strand of JADJBM010000031.1, from coordinate 59,988 downwards.
AATGCGCCCTACATCAACCTCAAGTACTTCAACATCAAGCCGGCCATCGTGCGCCTGCTGCCTGAAGCCCAGGCGCGCCGCTTTCGTGCCTTGGTGCTGGAGGAGCGCGACAACGCCATCCGCGTCGGCTTCGCCGATCCGACCGACCTTTTCGCCTACGACGAAGTCGCGCGCATTCTGAAACGGGAGATCGAACTGGCCGTGGTTACCGAGAGCCAGTTGCTGGAAACCGTCGATCGCGTCTATCAGCGCACCGAGGAAATCACCGGCCTGGCGAAGGAACTGACCGCCGAGCTGGGTGAGGGAATCGTCGATCTGGGCGCGCTGGCGCTCACGCCCGGGTTGGAGGAAGCGCCGGTCGTCAAGCTGCTGCAGTCCGTCTTCGAGGCGGCTACGCAAGTGCGCGCCTCGGACATCCACATCGAGCCGCAGGAACGCTCGCTGGTGATCCGCTTCCGCATCGACGGCGTGATGCACGTGCAGACCGAGGCCGACATGAAGATCGCCTCGGCCCTGGTGCTGCGCCTGAAGCTGATGTCCGGCCTGGACATCTCGGAGAAGCGCCTGCCGCAGGACGGCCGCTTCAACGTCAAGGTTAAAACGAACGCCATCGACGTGCGCATCTCGACCATGCCGACGCAGCATGGTGAATCGGTCGTGATGCGCTTGCTCAACCAGGGCGCCGGCATGCTGCGGCTGGAGCATCTAGGCATGCCGGCGGGCATCCTCGAGCGCCTGCGCGAGGCCATCCATCGTTCCAGCGGCATGGTCCTGGTGACCGGCCCGACCGGCAGCGGCAAGACCACCACGCTGTATGCCGCCCTGGCCGAGATCAACACCACCGAGAAGAAGATCATCACCGTCGAGGACCCGGTCGAATACCGCCTGCCCGGCATCAATCAGGTGCAGGTCAACGACAAGATCGAACTGTCCTTCGAGCGCGTGCTGCGTTCCGCCCTGCGCCAGGATCCGGACGTGATCCTGGTTGGCGAGATGCGCGACCAGGTCACCGCCGAGATCGGCCTGCGTGCCGCCATCACCGGCCACATGGTGCTCTCCACCCTGCACACCAACGATGCCGCCAGCACGCCGATCCGCCTGCTCGACATGGGTGTGCCGCGTTACATGGTGGCGATGTCGCTGCAGATGGTCATCGCCCAGCGCCTGGTGCGAGTGATCTGCGAACACTGCGCGCGGCCGCGCCGCCTGAACCCGCAGGAGCACGAGTGGCTGCGCGTCGAGATTGGTGAAGAGGTGGATCGCCACGAATACCGCGAGGGTGCCGGCTGTTCCCACTGCAACGGCACCGGCTATCTCGGCCGTAGCGGCATCTACGAGATGCTGGAGATGACCGCCCCCGTCGTCGAGGCGGCCAACCAGGAGGATCCGGCCGATTTCATCCGCGCCGCGCGTGAGCAGATGGCCCACCATACTCTGCGACGCGACGCCATCCGTGCCGTGATCGAGGGGCGCACCACGGTGCACGAAGCCATGCGCACCACCAGCCAGTACGAGGAGTAGTCGCCCCGTGCCGTTTTTTGCTTACGTCGGCCGCAACGCCCAGGGCAACCGCATCGAGGGCGTCATGGAAAGCCCGAACGGCAGCATCCTCGCCGAGCACTTGAGCGAGAGCGGCATCACGCCCATCCAGATTTCCGAATCGGCGGCGCCGGCCGAATCCGCCGGCAAGCAGCTCTCGCGGCTGCTCGACCGGCAGAAGGCCGGCTTCCTCGACGTGCTGCTGTTCAGCCGGCAGATGTACACCCTGATGAAGGCTGGCGTGCCGATCATGCGGGCGCTTGCCGGCCTGCAGGAATCGGCCATGAACCGCGCCTTCGCCGCGGTCATCCAGGACCTGCGCGAGGCCCTCGATTCCGGCCGTGAACTGTCGCAGGCGCTGGCGCGCAATCCCTCGGTGTTCGGCCCCTTCTACGTTGCCATGGTTCGTGTTGGCGAGACCACCGGCCGGCTGGAAGAAGTGTTCCTCCAGCTTTTCCACCACCTGGAATTCCAGAAGTACATGAAGGACCAGGTCAAGTCCGCCCTGCGCTATCCCAGCTTCGTCGTGCTGGCCATGGCCATCGCCCTGGTCATCATCAACATCTTCGTCATCCCGGCCTTTGCCAAGGTGTTCAAGGGCTTCAACGCCGAGCTGCCGTTGATGACGCGCATCCTCATCGGTTTTTCCGATTTCACCCTGGCGTGGTGGCCGGCCATCCTGACGATGCTGATCGTCGCCGTGTTCGCCTTCCGCGCCTTCGTCAGGACGACCGACGGCCAGCTGGCCTGGGACCGCTTCAAGCTGCGCATCCCGATCGCCGGCAAGATCATCCGCAAGGCCACCCTGGCGCGCTTCGCCCGCAGCTTCGCCATGGCGGCGCGCAGCGGCGTCCCCGTGGTGCAGGGGCTGACTTTGACCGGGCAGGTGGTCGAGAACGCCTACATTGCGAAGAAGCTCGAGGACATGCGCTTGGGCGTGGAGCGCGGCGAGAGCGTGCTCCGCACCGCCGTGGCTTCTGGCGTGTTCACGCCGGTGGTGCTGCAGATGGTCATGGTCGGCGAGGAATCGGGTTCCCTCGATGAAATGATGCTGGAGATAGCGGACATGTATCAGCGCGAGGTCGAGTACGAGTTGAAGACGCTCTCCGCGCAGATTGAGCCGATCCTCATCGTTTCCCTCGGCATCATGGTGCTGATCCTGGCGCTCGGAGTCTTCCTGCCGATGTGGGATCTGGGCAAGGTGGCGATCAAGTAATGTCCCGAAGCGCATCGGGTGGCTGTTTAGGGGCATCCCGTGGCTTCAGCCTGGTCGAGCTTGCAATTGCCCTGGCGGTGCTGGCTGGCCTGTTGTATTTCCTGCTCGATCGAGTGCTGTATATGCAAGAGGTGGCGGAAAAAACCGAGGTCGAGGAAACGATCCGCTCGATCAACTACGGTTTGCGCCTTGAAGCGGCCAGCCGTCTCGCGCGCGGCCCGAACCCCGGGCAGTTGCCGCTTGAAAAAGACAATCCCATCAAATGGTTAAATGCGCCACCGCGGAATTACCTGGGGGAATTCGCAAAGGCGCCAGAGAGCGCAAAACCAGGCTTCTGGTATTTCCAGCCGGATGAGCGGCGACTCATATACCGGCCAAATCGGGCGGAACGCCTCGCGATTGAAGCGACAAAAGGCAAGGAACTCCGGTTCGAGGTTCGCATGAATGGCGGCATGTCCCAGCCGCGGTTGGTGCCGAATCTGCCCTATGCATGGTTCGGGGATCGCGCAGAGGTAAACCGGTAATAGTTGGCATTAACTTTCGACATAATCGTTTATGATGGAATTGCATAGTTGTTTTCATAAGGAGCAGTCATGAAAAAACAATCCGGTTTCACTCTCATAGAACTGGTCGTCGTCATCGTCATACTCGGCATCCTCGCCGCGACTGCTTTCCCGCGCTTCATCAACCTGCAGCGCGATGCCCGCGTTGCAAAGCTGCGTGCGCTTGAAGGCGCCATGCAGAGCGCGGTGGCCATGGTGCATGGCACGGCATTGGCCCGTGCCGGGCAGGGCACAGTCAACGGCTGCTTGCTTCCGGCTGCGGGCACGGCAGTATTGGGGGTTGCGATGGAGGGTAGCTCAGCAGGCACACCAAGATGTATTGCAGTGACCGCCTTCTATCCGTCGGACTCTTTGGCAGGCATCGCGAAAGCGTCCCTGACGCTCCCGACCGCTGCAGCCGACAGTACGCCCACTGTGGCCGAATTGACTGCCCAGGGATATTCCTGGAGTGCTGCTGCCGGCATGATGGTGCAAAATGCGGCGGGGGGTTATACCGCAACCTGCGCAGTTCCCTACACGGCGGCAGCTGTCGGCGGCGTCCCGATTGTCGGCCCGGTCGACTTTAGCGGCTGTTGAGCGGCGGTATGTGATGGCGGCGGGACGGAAACGGACCCGCACCGCGGGCTTCACCACGGTGGAGCTCGTCGTCACTTTGGTCATCATCGGCATCCTGGCTGCCATCGCGTTGCCGCGCTTCCAGGACAACACGGCCTTTACCCAGCGCGGCTTTTCCGATGAAGTGCGAGCGACCCTGCGCTACGCGCAGAAGATCGCCATCACCAAGCGGCGCGAGGTTTGCGTCGACTTCCCGCCCGGCCAGGTGGTGCTGACCTTCAACCCCAGCACCGTCCCCGGCGCCGCCTGCAGCAGCGCCGTCAATCTCCCCGGCCAGTCGGCGCCCTACGTCGTCAATGTCCCGACCGGCATCGCGCTTATCGCCAGCGCCAACTTCCGCTTCAACGGCCTCGGTCAGCCATCCGTCGCACCAGTGACGGTCGCGCTCACCGGCCGTGCCCTGCCGATCACGGTCGCCGCGGAGACCGGCTATGTCTTCAACTGAGGAACGCGGCAACGGCCGGCCCTCGCACAGCCGGGGGGCTGCCCTCATCGAGGTGGTCATGTTCATCATCGTCGTCGGCGTGGCGGTCGGCGGCGTCATGATGATGTTCGCCAACACCACCCGCGCCAGCGCCGATCCCCTCATCCGCAAGCAGGCCCTGGCGATCGCCGAGTCGCTGCTGGAGGAGGTGCGGCTGATGCCCTTCACCTTCTGCGATCCGGACGATCCGGCGGTATCCACGGCGGGCGCTCCCGCCGCCTGCGGCACGCCTGAAGTGGTGGGCCCCGAAGCCGGCGAAACGCGCTATGCCGCCCTGACGCCCTTCGACAACGTCAACGACTACAACGGCTTTGCCATGGCGGGCGGCATCCTCGACATTACCGGTACGGCCATCGCCGGCCTGGGCGCCTACAGTGCAACGATTGGCGTCGGCGGCATCATCTTCGGCGGGATCCCCGTCGCCGATGCGCAACTGATCACCGTGACCGTCACCGGGCCGAACACCATTACGGTCGTTCTCAACGGCATCCGCACCCGCCATGCCCCGAATCTCTGACCTGCAGCGGCTGCGCGGCTTCACCCTGATCGAGTTGGTCGTCGCGATGGTGATCACCGGCATCCTGGCCGCGGCCGCGGCGGTGTTCCTGCGCGTGCCGATCGCCGGCTACTATGACGTCGCCCGCCGGGCCGCCCTCACCGACATCGCCGACCTTGCGGTACGTCGCTTCAGCCGAGACCTGCAGACTGCCCTGCCCAACAGCGTGCGCGTGGCCGGCCCCTGCGGCGGGGGGGGGCTGTGCTATGTGGAGTTCCTGGAAGTGCGCACCGGCGGGCGCTACCGGGAGGAGCCTGCAGGCGTCGGGCCGCTACTGTGTCCCGGCGCCTACGCCGATACCCTGCAAATCGGTTCTGCCGATACCTGCTTCCGCAGCCTGGGCACGATACCCAACCTGGCGAACATCGTGACCGGCGCGGCGACCGGCGATTTTCTGGTGGTCTATAACCTCGGCCCGGGCTTTGCCGGCGCCAACGCCTATGCCAGCGGTGGCGTCACCGGCGGCAACAAGAGCCGAATCCTGGCAGCAGCGGCAGGGCCGGGTGCCGAGGACCGCCTGGACTTCCAGAGCCTGATCTTTCCCCTGGCTTCCCCCGACCGGCGCTTCCAGGTCGTGTCCGGCCCGGTGACCTATATTTGCGATCCCGTGGCGCAGACGCTTACCCGGCAATGGGGCTACGCCATCACGGCGGCACAGGCGACACCGCCGGCGGGAGGCGCTGCATCCCTGCTCGCCGGTGGCGTGACCAATTGCAACTTCACCTACGCGCCGAATGCCGTGGCGCAGCGCAACGGCGTCGTCTCGATCCGCCTGGAATTGACGCAGGTCGACCCGGCCGGCACGCCGGAGCGGGTGACGATCTTCTCGCAGGTCCACGTGAGCAACGTGCCATGACCGAAGGAAGTGCAAAGCCCCGTGGGATGATCGCCAAACAGCACGGATTCTCCATCATCACGGCAATCTTCCTGATCGTGGTGCTGGCCGCGCTCGGCGCCTTCGCCGTGAGCATGTTCCGCGTGCAGCAGTCGAGCGCCGCCTTCGACGAACTCGGCTCCCGCGGATACCAGGCGGCGCAGGCGGGCATCGAGTGGGGCGCTTGGCAGGTGCTGCGCAACGGTGGCGCCTGTGCGGCGGCAACGAATCTTGCGCTGCCCGGCTCGCTTGTGCTGTTTACCGTCACGGTGACTTGCACATCGACGGCGCATACCGAGGCCGGCAACCCGGTTACCATCTATCAACTGACGGCAACAGCCTGCAACCAGCCGGCGGCCGGCGCCTGCCCGAATCCCGCGCCGGGAGCGGACTACGTCGAACGGCAGGTGCAGGGGGCGGTGGAAGGATGAACCGGGAAGCAGAAAAGGAATAGGCGCCTACCATGAGCATGTTCGATCTGATCAGGAATCTAGCCGATGCCGAAATCGATTTCGTCCTGGTGGGCGGCCTTGCGGTGGCTTTACACGGCTACCAGCGGGTGACCATGGATGTCGATGTCGTGCTGGCCATGACGCCGGAAAATTTGCGACGCTTCATCGACTGTGCCAAGACAGCGGGATTGCGGCCTGTCATTCCCGTGCCCATCGACGCGCTGGCGGACCCCGACCAAATTGAACAATGGCACCGTGAGAAAGGCATGCTCGCCTTTGCATTGCGCGGTACCGACATGATGTCCACCGTCATCGATGTACTGGTCAGGCCCGTTGTTCCCTTCGCCGAATTGCGTCGTGACGCAGCAATGGTGCCCGTCGGGACGCTGACGATTCCCGTTGCCTCGATAGAGCACCTGATCGTGATGAAGACAGGGACCGGCCGCGGCAAGGACGCCATCGACATCGAGGAACTGCGGAAACTCCAGGCAAAACGAGCATGCTGACCGCCGAACAAAATTACCGCCTTTTGCAGGAAATTGACGCCAACCGCCGCTTTCTGCTGTTGGCCTATCGCAGCAATCCTGATCTATTGGTAGGGGAAGACGAACGGACCAGACAGATGCTGGCCGTCGATCTACAGGAGCCTGAAAATCCTGCCCTGTCACCGCCTCGCCGTCCCGCGGGGACTGACTTTCGCGGATGACGTCATGAGGAGATCGCGGCCTGCTACTGCTGCCATGCGCTTCATCGGCGCGATGGTGTTCGCGCTGCTGCTGCCGGCCGGGCAGGCTGCGGCCGCCACGCTGCTCGGCGAATACCGGCTGGAAGAACTGCTGTGGAGCGGTGCAGCCGCCGAGGTGCGCGACACCAGCGGAAACAACCGGCACGGGCAGGCGATCGGCAGCCCACTGCCGACGCCGGTCGATGTATCGCCGGCGCGTCCGGGCAGGCCGGGTACCTGCGCCTATGGCAGCTTCCCCGGCCCGGCCGGCAATGGCGGTGCCCTGAGCATTGGCGGCCTGCCGGTGAACCTGGCGGGCGGGGCGAAGACCAGCGTGTCGTTCTGGATGTACTGGGACGGCACAAACAGCGTCATGCCGATAGGCTGGAATGTTCACGATCTGTGGTTGGTGAGCGGCCACTTCGGCTTCAACACGGGCAACAGCGATGTCTACGGCATCGCCTCGGCCGGCCTGGCGAATCGGTGGGTGCATGTGGTGGCGGAGTTCACCAACAACAATGTCGCGGCCAACGCCTTGTATATCGACGGGGTGGCGCAGGTGCTCACGCAGCGGCAGAGCACGCCCAACAATGGCGTTGCTGTGGTCAATGCCACCTTGCGGGTCGGCGGCTGGCAGACCAACACCAGCTACCGTTTCTCCGGGCGCATCGACGAGGTCAAGGTGTATGACGGCGCGGTGACGCCGGCCGAGGTGACGACCCTCTTCAACGAGATCCATACCTGCGCCCCCCGTTTATCACTGGAATGGCGCCTCGACGAGTGCGCACTCGGCACAGTGGCCGGCGAAGTGTCGGATGCCAGCGGCAACGGCAACCACGGCACGCCGGAAGGCGCCGCCAACACCGGCACGGGACGCATCTGCAAGGGCGGGATTTTCAACGGCGTCAGCCCGACCCGCGTCAAGTCGGTGAACAACTTCGCCGACGCCATTACCAACGACTTCACGATTGCCTTCTGGGCCAATCCAACTACAACCCATCAGATCGACGGCCAGTCCACCAGCGGCACGGCGGGCACCGGCGGTCAGCGCTACGCGCTCTATCCCGCCCAGGGCACTGCTGCCTGGGGGGCCGGGCATGCCGGCGCCGGCGTATCGGTCGGCACCAACGGCGTCTCCGTCTATGAACATGCTGCCAGCTACATGCCGGCCCTGCTGGCCTGGACCGGCGCGGTGAGCGGCTGGACGCATATCGCCGTGGTTTATCAGGCAAAGCAGCCGCGGCTCTACATCAACGGTAGCCTGGTGGCGACGGGGCTGACCAGCACCTATGCCAATGTTCATCCGGGATTGCGCACATCCGGGGGCACGCCCACCAACGACGGTGGGCTTGGCGGCGGTAACTGGGGCTGGTTCAATGGTGGTCTCGACGAGTTCCGCATCTACGATGGGGCGCTGGATGCCGCCCAGGTAGCCAGCATTGCAACCGTACCCGCTCGCAGCTGCGCGTCCTGTGCCACCCTGGCGCACTACCGCCTGGAGGAGGCCGCCTGGACGGGCATTGCCGGTGAAGTGCAGGATTCGAGCGGCAACTTCCGCCATGGCCAGGCGCTGGGCGCGCCCTTGCCGGTGCCGGCGACGGCAAGCCCGGCCCGGGCCGGTAATCCCGGTACCTGCGGCTATGGTGATTTCAACGGCGGCGCGCTCAACCTGCCGGTGGCCGCCAACACGGCGGCCGGCGCAAAGACCACGGTTTCTTTCTGGATGTACTGGAACGGCGCCAACAGCGTCATGCCGGTCGGCTGGTTTCGCCACGACCTCTGGCTGGTGAGCGGGCATTTCGGCTTCAACACGGCCAACAGCGACGTGTTCGGCATCAGTTCGGCGGGCCTCGCCAACCGCTGGGTGCACGTGTCGGCGATCTTCACCAATGGCAGTGTGACGTCCAACAAGCTCTACATCGACGGCGTCTCGCAAACCCTGACGCAGCGGCAGAGCACGCCTTCACTTGGCAATGCCGTCGTCAATGCCAACCTGCGCGTGAGTGGCTGGCAGTCCGATGCCGGCTATCGTTTCCGCACACGCGTCGATGAAGTGAATGTCTTCGACGGCGAGATGACGCAGAGCCAGGTGTTGACGCAGTACAACGCCACCCATCCTTGCGGCGGCGCGGTGATTCCCGGGAGCTTCAATGCCTTTGAGACGGCGACACCGCCTGGCATCGCGGGCGTCATCCATACCAAGGTGGCCGCACAGGCCTTCGATGTCGCGGTCGTGGCGCTCAACGCCCCCAAGACGGCGGTTGAAACGCTATTCGTCGGGGATGTGAAGGTCGAGTTGTTGGACGCCTCGGACAATAGCGTCGCACTCGACGCCAACGGCTGCCGCCCGACCTGGACGCCGCTGCCGGTGTTCGTGCCGCCGACCCTCACCTTTGTCGTTGCCGACCTCGGCCGCAAGAACATCACGCTGACCGAGAACAATGCCTGGCGGGATGTGCGGGTGCGCATGACCTATCCGGCGACAGGTGCGCCACTGGCGGTCGGTTGCTCGACCGACAATTTTGCGATCCGACCGGCCGCGCTTGGCCTGGCGGTGACGGATCAGGACTGGCAGACGGCGGGCATCGCGCGGACGCTCAATAATTCCGGATACCCCGGCGGCACGGTGCACAAGGCCGGACAGCCGTTCACGATCACGGTTACGGGCTACAACGCGCTGAGCGCGCTGGCAACCAACTACGATGGCAGCCCGGCGGCAAACGTCGTTGGCTATACCCTGCCGGCCCTCGGCGCGTGCCCGACCTGCGTGCTCGCTCCGGGTGCCTTTGCAGGCGGGGGGGGCATCGTGGCTTCGACTACGGCGACCTACAGCGAGGTCGGCGTAATACAGGTGCAGGCGTCCGACGACACGTTCGCTGCCGTCGATGCCGGCGACGGTTCCAGCGTGGCTGAGCGCACCGCCTACTCGCCCATCACATCGACCGGCCGTTTCGTGCCGGATCACTTCACGCTGACCTCGGGCAGCGTGAACGCCGCGTGCGTGGCAGGCGCACCGGCCTTCACCTACATGAACCAGCCTTTTCAGAATCTGACGGCGAACATCCAGGCGGAGAATGCGGCGGGCGCGGTCACCGTGAATTACCACAGCCCGGGTTTCCCCGCCAATCTGGCAACGGTGGCTTGGCAGGCAGAGAATGCCGACAACGGTACTGACCTCTCCGCCCGCCTGAACGTGACTGCACCTTCGCCGCTCTGGAGCAATGGTGTTTATTCGCTGAGTACGGCCGCTGCCTTCCTGCGCCGCGCCGCGCCGGACAATCCGGACGGGCCGTTCGACAGCCTGCGGCTGGGCGTGCGCCTGACGGATCCCGATGCGGTGGTGCTGGCCGGACTGGATATGGATGCCACCACGGCAGGCGCCTGCGCCCCTTGCAATGCCAAACTCGTCGGCGCGGCGACCAGCACGCGTTTCGGCCGCCTGCGCATGCTTAATGCCCACGGTTCGGAATTGCGCGCGCTGCCGCTCACCGTGCGCAGCGAGTTCTGGAACGGCGCGGGGTTCGCCACGCATGGCGCAGACAACTGTACTGCCATGGGACCCGTCATGCTGAATGCCGCGCCTTCGACTTGCACGCGGACGCCACCGGTAGCCGGTGTCGGCAGCGTGCTGTCGAGTGGCGTCGCCACGCTGACGCTTGGCGCGCCCGGTGTCAGCGGCTGCGCAGACGTGACCATGACCACGCCGACATGGCTCCTGGGCAATTGGGACGGCGTGGATCAGCTGGGGGATGGCACCCTCTATGACGACAACGCCGCCGCCCGCGCGACCTTCGGCGTCTACCGCGACAGGCTGATTTTCAGGCGCGAGGTCACACGCTAGGGAAATGACTTTGTAATAACCCCGTCGAAAAGATTGACAACCCCATTGAAAACCTTTAGTTTCCGTGGGTTATATGGGTAAGTTAACGTAAAATGAGAATTCTTGGCACCGGTAAGCGGGACGGCTGGCTCGCCGTTGCAAGCCGCGACGGTGTAGTGGATCTGACTCACATCCAGGTGGGTGCGGGCGGACGGCCCGAGGTGACGCTCTGCGAATCCTTCAGGAAGGAAGGCGCCGAAGCCGAGACCTATGCGCGCCTGCGCAAGCAGTTTGCGCTCGACCGCTATCACGCCACCACCAGCCTGCGCTTCGGAGAATACCAGTTCCTGCAGGTCGAACCGCCGGATGTGCCCCAGGCGGAAATGAAAGAGGCCATGCGCTGGCACATCAAGGGCATGGTCGATTTTCCCGTCGACAAAGCGACGCTCGATGTGTTGGAGGTGCCTGCGGAGGACGCCAGCGGCGCGCGCAGTCGCTTCATTTTCGTCGCCTGCGCGCCCAACGAATTGCTCGGTGCGCGCATTCAGACATTGCAGAAGGCGAAAATCGACCTCGAGGCCATTGATGTGCCCGAGATCGCGCAGCGCAATCTCTCCACGCTATATGAGCCGCCGGGACGCGGGGTGGCCATGCTGGGCTTCACCGCCGAGGGTGGGCTGCTGACGTTTACCTATCGCGGCGAACTGCAGGCGTTCCGGCGGCTGGACATCACCCTGGACCAACTGATGAATGCCGACGTGGACGAGCGCCAGGCGCTGTTCGACCGCATCGTGCTCGAGATGCAGCGCTCGCTCGACACCTTCGAGCATCAGCATCATTACGTGAGTCTCGCGCAGCTCCTGGTGATGCCGTTGCCGGAGGAGATCGGTCTGGCCGCCTACTTGGCTCAGAACCTCTACGTGCTGGTGGAAGCCGTCGACCTGGGCAAGGTGATGGACCTCATTAAGGTGCCCGAACTGCGTGCGCCCAGCCGCCAGGCGCAGTGCTTCCATCTGCTGGGCGCGGCCCTGCGGGGCTTCGAGGTGCGCAAATGACCAACGAGAATCCGGTCGGATGACCCGGCAGATCAACCTCTTCAACCCTGCGCTGCGCCTCAAGCGCGAGTGGCTGACTGGCACATCTCTCCAGAATGGCCTCGGCGTCATGGTCGTGCTGCTCGGGTTGTATGGCGGCGTGGTGCGCTGGGAGAATCAGCAGCTTACGGAGGAAGCCAGCCGCGTCGGCGCTGAACTGGGCAATGCGCAGGAAGAGTTGACGCGGCTCAATCAGGACATCGCCCAGCGCAAGGTGAGCAGCGAAACGCAATCGGCCCTGTTGCGGGCCGAAGCCGCCTTGCAGGGCAGGGAGCGGGTGCGCGAGGCCCTGGAAAGCGGCGCCCTGGGTTCCCAGGAAGGCTTTTCCGAGTTCCTGCGGGCGTTTGCCCGCCAAGCCCAGGACGGCCTGTGGGTGGTCGGCCTGCAGATGGCCGAGGGCGGGCGAAACATCACGCTGGAAGGTCGCACGGTCAACCCCGAGCAGATCCCCGGCTACATTCGCGGACTCAACAGCGAAGCCATGCTGCGCGGCCGATCGTTCGAGGCGCTGAACGTGCAACTGGTCGGTGACGACAAGCCCGCTACGGCCCGGAACGCCGCTGCCGCGCCGGCCGCTACTGCCGGTCAGGGTGGCCAGGAGGGGGCGGCGAAGCTGCCGCCCTTTCACGAGTTCCTGTTGGCGGCGACGGTCCGGAGCGGGGCCGACGCTGCCGCGGGAACGCCGACTGCGGAGGCACGATGACAGAGCGCTCCACCAGCGGGATGGGCAGGAGGCTGACAGCCTGGCATTTGAAATTCGATGCCCTGTCCCTGCGCGAACGCATGCTGGTGGCGGGGGCGGCTTTTGCCGTGACGTTCTTTCTGGTGGATGCCTTGCTGCTGAACGCGTGGTCGCGCCAGAATGCCGGCCTGAAGTCCAGCCTGCCCGAGCAGCGGGCGGAATCGGACCGTGTTTCGGCGCAGATCAAGGAACTGCAGGCGCAGATATCCAGCCATCCCGATGCACAGGCGAGGGCGCGGATCAGCGAAATCGAACAGAAGATTGCCGCCATCGATGCCGGCTTGCAATCGTCCGCAAAGCAGCTCGTACCGCCAGAACGCATGGCGACGCTGCTGGAAGACCTCCTGAGGCGCAACCGGCGGCTCCAGCTCGTGAAAATGACGACCTTGCCGCCAGTGGAACTGCTGGGCCGCGCTCCACCCGGGGATGCGATGGTCGGAACCGGGCCGCAATCGGCCCTGGCCGGGCAGGGGGACAGCCAGAACATCTACAAGCACGGCGTGGAACTGACCCTGCGCGGCAGCTATTTCGACATGCTGGATTACCTCGCCCAGATCGAATCGCTGCCCTGGCAGATGTACTGGGGGCAGCTGAAGCTGGATGCGCGGGAATACCATCGCCCTGAACTGAAGCTGACCTTGTACACGCTCAGCCTCGACAAGGTGTGGCTGACCATATGACCAATGGAAATCCGACCGCAGGAAGCGCAAAGCCCGCTGGGATGAGCAGCCTCCCCGACAACGGAATCCAGGCGCTGGCGCGTTTCTGCGTCATCGCCCTGCTGGCGGTGTTGCCTGTCCTTTCCATGGCACAGGGGATGAAGGATCCGACGCGCCCCCCGGCGCAGTTCCTCGATCCGGCCTACGAGACGCAAGATGCGTCGCCGCCCGATTCCGGCCTGCAGACGATCAAGCGCACCGGCAAGCGCTACCTGGCATTGCTGAACGGCGAGTGGATCAAGCCGGGCGACAAGGCAGGCGAGGCGGTGGTGGTGAAAATCGAGGAACACGCGGTCGTCCTGAGTTACCCGGACGGACGTCGGGAGACGATAGGCATGTATCCGGATGTCGAAATGCGGCCAAGGCAAGCCGCCCGACGAACGGCTGGAAGATAAGGAAAAACCATGATGCGAATGCTCTGGATTGTCATAGTGATGGTGGGTTTCCTAATGACGGGGTGCAACATGCTTTCGTCGATCAAGCCCGGCGCGGTGCGCGAGTCGATCGACAGCGAGATGCAGCGCGCCACGGAAAACCGCAGCCGGGAGGTGGCGCCGGACGCTGTCAGCCGCGCCCTGCTGCCGCCGCTGACGGGGCAGATCGAGGCCCCCGCCGTCAAGGCTGTCGAGCCGCGCTTTGACCTCTCGGTCAGCAATGCCCCTGCCAGCCAGGTCTTCATGGCCATTGTGTCCGGCACGCGCTACAGCATGCTGGTGAACCCGGAGGTCACCGGCAGCATTTCCGTCAACCTGAAGGATGTGACGGTGATGGAAGCGCTCGACACCATCCGCGAGTTGTATGGATATGAGTACCGGGTGCAGGGCACGCGCATTTTCGTGCAGCCGCTGACCCTGCAGTCGAAGGTGTTCAAGGTGAACTACCTGACGGCACAGCGGCATGGGCGCAGCGATACTCGTGTTGTTTCGGGCTCGATTTCCACATCCTCGGCCGGCGCGGCGGGTGCTGCCGGATCGGCAGCTGCGCCGTCGCCTGGCACCGCCGGGACGACCACCCAGCCGGCAGCGGGCAGCTCGGTTTCAACCACCAACCAGATGGATTTTTGGGGCGAGATCAGCGAAGCGATCAAGACGGTCATCGGCACCGAGGCTGGACGCAGTGTGGTGATTTCGCCGCAGTCCGGCGTCATTGTGGTGCGCGCCATGCCGCGCGAACTGCGCGAGGTCGAGAATTTCCTGCGCGCGTCCCAGCTGACCATCGAGCGCCAGGTCATGTTGGAGGCGAAGATCGTCGAGGTGGTGCTGTCGGAGCATTACCAGGCTGGCATCAACTGGGGCACCTTTACCGCTACAGGGCGCCATCGTCTCTCTTCCGGCGCCAATACAAGCCAGTTCAATACGCAGGCCCCGGGACTGGGCAGCAAGCAGGCCGGTGATATCGTCACGCCCTATGACACGGATGCCGGCGCGTTCGTGCCCAATACGCTCGGCAATGTGCTGGCGGCGCCACTCGCAGGCGCGGTTGGCCGGCTTGCCGGCGGTCCGCTCGCCGGGGTGCTGGGCCTGGCCTTCCAGACTGCCAATTTTTCGGCGCTGATCAGTTTCCTGGAAACACAGGGAACGGTGCATGTGCTGTCCAGTCCGCGCATTGCCACCATCAACAACCAGAAGGCGGTGCTCAAGGTCGGCACGGACGACTACTACGTGACGAACATCAGCACCACGACCTCGTCCAGCGGCAGCAGCACGACGACCTCGCCGAGCATCACCGTACAACCCTTCTTCTCGGGGATTTCGCTCGACGTGCTGCCGCAGATCGACGAGGACAACAACATCATCCTGCACATCCGGCCCTCCGTCAGCGTGGTGTCGGAGAAGAACAAGATCATCAACCTCGGCACGCTCGGCACCTTCCAGCTGCCGCTGGCGTCCAGCAGCATCAACGAGACGGATAGCATCGTGCGGGTGCGCGACGGCAACATCGTCGCCATCGGCGGGTTGATGGAATACATCCAGTCCGACGACGGCGGCAAGGTGCCGGGTGTCGGCGACGTGCCCGGCGTCAATGCCTTGTTCAAGCAGGGCAGGAAGGGCTTGCAGAAGCGCGAGATCGTCGTCCTCCTGAAGCCGACGGTGATCCATGGCGACAAGCAGTGGGAGGACGATCTCGTCAACACGCGCGATCGCTTGCGGGCGATGGAGCGGCCTGCCATGCCGGTGCAGCAGTAGCGATGTATCTTGAGCATTTCGGCCTGCGCGAACTCCCCTTCGGCATCACGCCTGATACCAGCTTTGCGTTTGCCGGCACGGCGCACCAGGAGGCGCTCAACACGCTGCTGATCGCGCTGAAGAGCGGCGAAGGGTTCATCAAGATCACCGGCGAAGTGGGCACCGGCAAGACCTTGCTCTGCCGCCGCCTCCTGGCCACGCTGGGCGAGGGCACGGTCAGCGCCTATCTGCCCAACCCCTACCTCGAGCCGCGCACCCTGATGCTGGCGCTGGCGGAGGAGCTCGGCGTCGAGCTCGACAAGGATGCCGACCAGTACCACCTGCTCAAGGGCCTGAACCAGGCGCTACTCGAGTTCGCGCGCCAGGACAAGGCCGTCGTGCTCTGCCTCGACGAGGCCCAGGCCCTGCCGATGGAAAGCTTGGAATCCTTGCGGCTGCTGTCGAACCTGGAAACGGAAAAACGCAAGCTGCTGCAACTGGTGCTGTTCGGCCAGCCGGAGCTGGATGAGCGGCTGGCGAATCCCTCGGTGCGGCAGTTGCGGCAGCGCATATCCTTCCACTATCGGCTCGGCGGGCTGAAGCCGGACGAGATGGAACTGTATCTGGCGCACCGCCTGCGCGTGGCGGGCTATCGCGGCCACCGCGTCTTTCCGCGGTCGACGGTGCGGCTGATCCACCGCGCGGCGAACGGTACGCCGCGGTTGGTCAATATCCTGGCGCACAAGGCCATGCTGGCCGCCTACGGCGAAGGTCGGCAGGAGGTCGCGCCGCGCAATGTCAAGGCCGCCGCCCGAGATACCGAGGGTGCGCGCATGCCAGCGTGGCGATTGTGGTGAGGAAAACGGCATGAGCCTGATCAACAAGATGTTGCAGGATCTGGAGTCGCGGCGGGCGACCTTGTCCGGCGATGCCGGCACGCAGCATGAGATCCGCTCGCTGCCACCGCAACGCGACGCGTTGCCATGGGCAAAAATTTTCCTGGTCGCAGTGCTCGTCCTGGTGGCCGGCGCCGCCATCTGGTTTTTTGCGGGATCGCAGACGCAGAGCGTCCCAGCGTCCGCCCCCGTACCCATTACTGCCGGTCCGGTGGCCGCGCCCATAGCGCAAGCACCCATTGTGCAAGCGCCCGCTACAGCGCCGGAAGCGCAGCCGCCCGCGCCGGCTCCAGCGGCAGCGCCTCAACCTGCCGAGGGCGCCTCCACACCGCCGCCCGCCATAGCCACCCCGTCTCAGCCTGCACTCGTCGTACCTGTTGCCGAGGAGAAAAAACCCGCAGTGCTTCCTCCGCCTGCTACTGCCGCCAAGACCCGGCCGGCGCAGGAGCCTGCGCCGCCAGTGCGCAAGGAAACCCCGTCGTCGCGCAAGCCGACGGAGGATCGCAGTGGCCTCAAGGTGGCCACGACGCTGGGCAAGGTGCCGCCAGCCGAATCGCAGGGGGCCGATGACGGCAGCCGCATCGAGAAGAAGGTGCGCATGTCGACGCCGCGCGAGAGGGCAGAGAACGAATACCGGCGCGCTTTGGGTTTGGTGAACCAGGGGCGCATCCAGGAGGGCATTGCCGTGCTGCGCGGCGCGTTGAGCGAAGATGCGTCGCATGCCGGCGTCCGCCTGGCCTTGTTCAGCCTTCTGGTCGAGCAGCAGCGGTTCGAGGATGCCCAGGCGATTCTGGAAGAGACGCTGGCGCGCGATCCGGCACAGCCGCAGATGGCTTCGCGGCTCGCCCGCCTGAAGCTGACGCGCGGCGATGCGCGCGGTGCCGAGGACACCCTGAGCCGGGCCGCGGGTGCGGCGGTGGACAATCCCGAGTATCGCGCCCTGCATGCCGCCGTGCTGCAGCGGCTGACTTTCCACAAGAAAGCCGTGGCGGAATACCAGGCTGCCCTGCGTCTCGTACCCCAGGCGGGCGTGTGGTGGATGGGGCTGGGCATCTCTCTGGAGGCCGACGCCAAACTGCCCGAGGCGCGGGACGCCTTCCAGCGCGCCAGGGCAACGGGTGCGCTGACGCCCGAATTGACTGAATTCGTCGAGCAGAGACTGAAACGTCTGCCGTAAGGCTCTATCCGTCAGGAGCAGGCCGAGGTTGGGTTGTAAAGCCGATCAATCGCCGACAACCACGCTCAACCCGGCAAGGTTCGTGCCGCCACCCAGTTTTCCACTCTTCTGGCGCCGTGAAGCTTCAGCGTACGCGCGAATTCATTCAGCGTGGCGCCGGTGGTCATGACGTCGTCGACGACGGCGACCGATTTTCCCGTCAGGTCGATGCGGCACTCGAAGGCGTTGCGGATGTTGGCCTGGCGGGCCTTCCACGGCAAACTGGCCTGCGGCGCGCCGTTGAGGACGCGGATACAGGCGTCCGACATGAGCGGCACATCGAGTCGCAGCGCCAGCGGTCGGGCGATCTCCTGCGCCTGGTTGAAGCCGCGCTCCTTCATGCGTTGTGCTGAGAGCGGCAGAGGCAGGATGCAGTCGACCCTGGGCGATGTCATGCACAGGGCGAGCGCGTTGGCGAGCCAGCCTGCCAGCGGGAGGCGGTGGCGGTACTTCAGCCCTTGTATCAGGTGTGCCACCGGAAAAGCATAGGGGAAAGGTGCCGACGTCGCATCGTAATGCGGCGGCGCATTCTGACAGGCGCCACAAATCGATCCGTCAGGTGTGGGAAGCGCGCATACCGGACAGAGCGGACCGGTCAGATAGGGTACAGCGGCTGCACAATCCGGGCAGACCTGACTTACGCCGCTTTGTTGGCCGCAGACGAAGCAGTTCTGCGGCAGCAGGCGGGCCAGCGCCTGAATTGTCGTCCGGTAAATTGACAAGCCCCCACCCATGAACGATCATCACTGAACCGATTCTATCCGAAGCTTTTCCCCGACATGCAAACAGCCATAGCCGAACGCGTGAGCAAGGGCTCACACAAGCAGAAAAAATGGACAGCCACCGAGATCCAGACGCTGTTCGAGTTGCCTTTCAATGATTTGCTGTTTCAAGCCCAGCAGGTGCATCGTGCGCATTTTGACGCCAACAGCGTGCAGCGCTCGACCCTGCTGTCGGTGAAGACGGGCGGCTGCTCGGAGGACTGCGGCTATTGTTCCCAGTCGGCCCGCAACCAGACCGGCCTGGAGCGGGAATCGTTGCTGGGGATCGACGAAGTGGTGGCCGCCGCACAGGCGGCCAGGGACAAGGGCGCCAGCCGCTTTTGCATGGGCGCTGCCTGGCGCGGGCCGAAGGACAAGGACCTGGAGCAGGTGGCGGGGATGATCCGCGCCGTGAAGGATCTGGGCCTGGAAACCTGCGTCACGCTGGGCATGCTCAAAGAAGGTCAAGCCGAGCAGTTGAAGGCGGCCGGCCTCGACTACTACAACCACAACCTGGATACGGCGCCGGAGTTCTACGGCAACATCGTCACCACCCACAGCCAGGCCGATCGCTTCGACACGCTCAACAAGGTGCGCGAGGCGGGCATCAACGTCTGTTGCGGCGGCATCGTCGGCATGGGCGAGACGCGCGCCGGTCGCGCCGGACTGATCGCAGAACTGGCGAACATGGCGCCGCCACCGGAGTCCGTGCCCATCAACAACCTCGTGCCGGTGCCGGGCACGCCGCTCGCCAACGCCGAGCCGCTCGATCCCTTCGAGTTCGTGCGCACCATCGCCGCGGCGCGCATCACCATGCCGACAAGCCTGGTACGGTTGTCTGCCGGCCGCCAGGAGATGTCAGATGAACTGCAGGCGCTGTGCTTCCTCGCCGGCGCCAATTCCATCTTCTACGGCGACAAGTTGCTCACCACCGGTAATCCCGAAGCCGGCCGCGACGAGCAGCTATTCGAACGGCTGGGGTTGCGTTCGGCCTGATGAGGGAAAAGTTCGACCGGGCTGCGGCTTCCTACAACGAGGCTGCCGTCCTGGCGCTGGAAGTCAGTCTGCGCATGACGGCGCGGCTCGACTTCATGAAGGTCTCCCCGGCCCGGATTGCCGACATCGGCTGCGCTACCGGCGACGGCATCCGCGCGCTCATCGCACGATATCCCCTGGCTTTGCCGCTGGCGCTCGACTCCGCTCCGGCCATGCTGGACGAGGTTGACCGACGGTCCTCTTTATTGGAGCGTCTGCGCCGTCGTGCACCCCGCTGCGTCGCGGCCGATGTGCGGGCGCTGCCCTTGAAGGGCGGCACGCTCGGCCTGGCCTGGTCCAACCTCATGCTGCACTGGCTCGACGATCCAATGCCGGCCTTCGGCGAGCTGCATCGCGTGCTGGAGACGGGCGGCCTGTTGATGTTCAGCGCGCTGGGACCCGATACGCTCAAGGAGCTGCGCGCGGCCGGCGCGACGACCCTGCGGCATTTTCACGACATGCACGATCTGGGCGACATGCTGGTGGCGGCGGGCTTCGCCGACCCGGTGATGGACATGGAGACGATCGCGCTTTCCTACGCTAGCCCGCGCGGCCTGCTGCGCGACCAGCGCCACCTCGGCGTGCGCGACGGCCTGCTCGGCCCGATGGGGTTCCGCGAGGGACGGCGCGTTTTCCGTGCGTGGCAGGAAGCCCGGCATGAAGGGCGTCTGCCGGCCTCCTTCGAGATCGTCTACGGCCATGCTTGGAAAGCCGAGCCGAAAACCGCAGCGGATGGCCGCGCGATCGTGCGCTTTCGCTGAGAAGCAATCGGGCGGGACAGCAGATTGTTTGCCGCGGTCAGCTCGGGCGGGAATAGGTGCCGAGTTGCCGCTGCCGCTGCCGCGCGTCAACCGCATCGCGCGGAGGCCCAGTAGCGTGCCGAGCAGCACCGCATACAACAGCGGCATCGTGATGTCCTTCTTCACCAGCCACCAGTAATGGATGACGCCGATGATGGCGATGGCGTAAACCGTGCGGTGCAGCTGCGTCCAGCGCCGGCCGCCGAGCTGCCTGACCATCGCCGCATTCGAGGTCGCCGCCAGCGGAATCAGCAGTAGAAAGGCGGTAAAGCCGGCGGTGATGAAGGGGCGCTTGGCGATGTCCTTGGCGATGGATGCCCAGTCGAAGAACTGGTCGAGCCAGAGATAGGTCAGGAAGTGCAGCGTGGCGTAGAAGAAGGCATACAGGCCGAGCATGCGGCGCAGCCGGATCAGCCAGTGCCAGCCTGATAGATGGCGCAATGGCGTCACCGCCAGGGTGATGAGCAGGAAGTTGAGCGTCCAGGTGCCCAGGTGCCGCGTGATGAATTCGATGGGGTTGGCGCCGAGCCCGTCGGCGAAACCCAGCCAGGCGAGCTGGGCCAGCGGCACGAGGCTGGCGACGAAAAGGGTTGCCTTGATCGCGGTAAGCTGGCGCAGGCCGGGCTGCATCAATAGAACTTCCTCAAGTCCATGTCGGCATAGAGCGGCGCCACCTGGTCGGCATAGCCGTTGAAGGGCAGGGTCCTGCGCTTGAAGAATTCGCCGATACGGCGCTCCTTGTCCTGGCTCCAGCGCGGATGGCTGACATCCGGATTGACATTGGCGTAGAAGCCGTACTCTTCCGGTTGGGCGATATTCCAGCTTGTCCGCGGCTGCTTGTCGGTGAAGCGGATCCTGACGATCGACTTGCCGCTCTTGAAGCCATACTTCCAGGGCACGACGAGACGCAGCGGCGCGCCGTTCTGGTTCGGCAATACCTCGCCATAGAGGCCGACCGCCATGATCGTCAGCGGATGCAGTGCTTCGTCCAATCGCAGGCCCTCGGTGTAGGGCCAGTCCAGATAAGGCAGGTTGAGGCCGGGCATGGCGGCCGGCTCCATCTGCGTAATGAACTCGACGTACTTCGCGCTGCCCAGCGGCTCGACCTGCCTGATCAGGGCGGCCAGCGGGAATCCCACCCAGGGGATGACCATTGACCAACCCTCGACGCAGCGCAAGCGATAGATGCGTTCTTCCAGCGGCGCGATTTTCAGGATGTCCTCTATGGCAAGGGTGCGCGGCTTTCGCACCAGCCCCTCTATGCTGACCGTCCAGGGGCGCGTCCGCATGGCGCCGGCGCGTTCTGCCGGCTGACCTTTGTCTCCGAAGCCGAACTCGACGAAATTGTTGTAAGTGGTGATTTCTCGCAGACTGTTCGGCGTTTCGAGGATGCTGTGTGGGCTTTTCTGCAGGTCGGTGAACTTGCCGCCGGCCCAGGCACGGCGCGACAGGCCGGCAAACAAGGCGGCACCGGCCAGCACGCCGGCGCCAGCGGCCTTGATGAATTCGCGACGCCCATCGAAGAGGGTGCGCGGCGTGATTTCGGAAGAGAGAATGTCTTCTGGTCGCTGTATCAGCATGGCGGATCAGGATCATTGTGCGGGCACATGCCTAGAAGACCGGCCCACTCCATGAAAGCTTACTGGTTCAACTGCTGATGGACAGCCGTTGCAATGTGCAGAAGTTCGGGGCGCTCCATTTCAGCGGAAAGAGCATAGCCGAAACGGCCATCCAGCCAGTAAAAGACACTGATGCCGCCTTCCTTCGCAAAGCGAAACGCGGTATCGCGGCTGTCCTGCGCGTCACGCTGGACGTAGAGTGTCAGACGCTGGCCGCGCGCATCCTGATACATGAATTGCGCCACCGGACCGGCTTCCCCCGGCAGCAAGCGACCGCCGACCAGTTCGAAGCCCTGCCCCGATAGACGTGGCGGCTTCAGTTCAGCACCCAGCCGCTTGGACAGCCAGGCGACGAGATGGGTTTCCTCAGCCGCGCCGACCTCGACGGGATGGCGTACCTCCGGACTGAAGACGGCATGCGCCAGTGCTGCCTGGCGCGCCATGGCGGTAGTTGCTTGCTGTCCATGGAACGGCAGCACGGCGCCGCGCAGTTGATAGCCGATCGCTCCGCCCAGCGCCAGCCAGGCGACAGCTGCCGCCATGCCAAGCGGAAAGCGCGACACCGGTTTCGCCGCCTCGGTCAAACGCGTCGGGATGGGCTCGTCTAGAACGGAATCGAAGGCACGATGCAGCTGCTCGCGCTGAATGCGCCATTCCGCGACCGCCTGGCGCATTTCGGGGTGATCCGCCAGCCAGACTTCCACTGCATCGCGTCGCACGGCGTCCAGGCGTCCGTCGGCGTAGGCGTGCAACTCCTGTTCGCTGATCGTGGGTGCGTTCATTTGATGACTTTCAGGTGCGTTTCGGCAAGCTCACCGCCAGCCAGCAGCGCGCGCAGGCGTTCGCGCCCGCGCGACAGCCGCGACATGACCGTCCCGACTGGGACCCCCAGTATCTTGGCCGCATCCGCATAGGATAGATCCTCCAGGCCGACCAGCAGGAGTGCTTCCCGTTGCTCAGCGGGGAGCTGCGAAATGCTGCGTGCCAGATCGCGCAGTTCCAAGGCGTCTCCCTGGGTCGCCCGCGTCGGCAGCTCCGGCAATGCCTCGTCGCCCGGAAAGTCCACCATCCGGAGACTACGCACCTGATTGACGAAAAGATTGTGCATGATCGAGAACAGCCAGGCGCGCAGATTGCCCGGTCGCCACAGCGACCAGTTGCCGAGCGCGCGTTCCAGCGTGTCCTGCACCAGATCGTCCGCGTGCGTGGCATTCCCCGTCAGTGCGCGCGCATAGCGGCGCAGACGGGGAATTTCGGCGGCGATATCTGCGTGACGTGTCATCGCAGACGAGTCTACTCCTTGGCTATGCGCCAGGCGTTATTCACGCCGTCACCGGTCTTGTCTCCGGGTTTCTGGTCCTTGATCCAGTAGTAGAGCGGCTTGCCGCGGTGCCCCCACTGTTTCTTGCCGTCATCCCGCGTGATGATCGACCAGTCGCCCATAGCGCGGTCGGTGTCTGCAGCGAACAGTGACGGCCAGTTGGCGGTGCAGGGCCCGTTGCAGACGCTCTTGCCGCTGCCGGCGGTGTCCTTGTCAAAGGTGTACAGCGTCATGCCGTTGGCGCCGACATACATACCATTCACCATGCTGGCGGGTGCGGTAGCGGATTTCATTTCGGAGGACGCACAGCCGGCGAGAAGGCCGAGCGCCACAAAGCCGGCAGCAAGACCGGCACGAAGGGATGGGTTTTTCATGGGTTCTCCTGTTGAGGTTGGGTGCTACGCCGCGTAAACAAGCGGGGCACCCTGTTTATTCCTCAAGGCAAGAAAAAAGGGGGTGGTAACTGCCACCCCCTTTGAAATCACTTGCGATGAACTTAATCAGATCAGCGCAACCCGGCGATATAGTCGGAAACGGCCTTGATCTCTGCGTCTGACATCTTGTCGGCCACGGCGCGCATCATTCTGTTCGGGTCGTTGGCGCGCTCTCCGCTGCGGAAGGCTTTCAGCTGCATTTCGGTGTACTCGGCGAACTGGCCGCCGATGCGCGGATACTGCGCGGGAATGCCGGCGCCGGCAGGGCCGTGGCAGGCGGCGCAGGCGGGCAGGCCCTTACCCGCGTTGCCGGCGCGATACAGCTTCTGGCCAGCCTCGAGGGCCTGGTTCTTGGCCACTTCGCCCTTCTGGGTCTGACCGGCATACCATGCAGCGACGTTCTTCATGTCCTGGTCCGACAAGGCAGCGACCATGCCGCCCATGACCGGGCTGTTGCGTTCGGCCGGCTTGGCGCCATCGGCCTTGAAGTTCTTCAGTTGCTTGTAGAGGTAATCCGCGTGCTGGCCGGCAAGCTTGGGATTGGCGGCGAGCGCACTGTTCCCATCCGGGTTATGACAGGCTGCACAAATCTGTGCAGCGACCTGCTGGCCTTTGGCAGCATCAACTTTGGGCGCGGTAGTTGCCGCTGGCTTGTCTGCTGCCTGTGCCGTCGCTGCAAAAGCAATCCCCAGCGACAGGACGATGAAACGATGCATCATAAGTACGACTCCCCGAACCGGATTTTCAGAACGATGTATCAGCGTGCGCCATGATCCATGGCACCCATGATGCGAGTGCCAGATGCGGCGGCCGAAGCTAAAAAGCTGTTATTCTATACCAACTTACCTTGCTTGCGCGATGTTCTGCGGGCCTCGGCCCGTCACCCCTATGTCCCTGTTTGCCAATGCGGTTTTTACGCTCTCGGCGGCGAAGCTGAGTGATTTGCCACCGCCTGCGGGTGCGGAGATCGCTTTCGCCGGCCGATCCAACTCCGGCAAGTCGAGCGCGATCAACACCTTGGCGGGCAGGACGCGACTGGCCTTCGTCAGCAAGACGCCGGGGCGCACGCAATTGATCAATTTTTTTCGTCTGCAGTGCGGCGCCTTTCTTGTGGATCTGCCAGGCTACGGCTATGCCGATGTCCCGGAGGAGATCAGGCGCCAGTGGCAGGGTGTGTTGGCGTCCTATCTTACCCGTCGTGAGAACATCTGCGGCCTAGTGCTGATCATGGATGCGCGTCGGCCGTTGACCGACCTTGATCGCCAGATGCTCGAGTGGTTTGGTCCGACCGGCAAGCCCATTCATATCCTGCTGACGAAGTCTGACAAGCTGACGCGCACCGAGGCGGCGAAAGTTCTGCAGGTCACGCGGAATGAAATGGCTCCATGGGCCGACCAGGTGAGCGTACAGCTATTCTCGAGTTTAAAGAAAACCGGAGGCGAGGAAGCAGAACGGGCCATTGGCCGATGGCTCGATCTGGCAGAAGATGCGGCGGAAAAAAGAAATGCCCCCGGCTAAAGGGGAGAAAAACCGGGGGCAGAAACGCCTTAACTTGATTAAGGCACCCGCTCAGGGAGGTGAAGCGGGAGACGGTTCAACACCATCTGTCGTTTCTGAGCGAAAATCATCCGCGCAAGTTCCATTAAGTGCGAATTAAATATTTTTCTTATGAAGAAACCATGAGCTTATCAGGTGCTTTTCCCACGACCCGCATGCGGCGCATGCGACGCGACGATTTCTCACGCCGCTTGATGCGTGAGAACCGAGTGACGACCGACGATCTGATTTATCCGGTGTTTGTATTGGAAGGTCAGGGCCTGTCCGAACCGGTAGCCTCCATGCCGGGCGTGTTTCGCCATTCGCTTGACCAATTGCTAGGTGTGGCGGAGGAGGCCGTACGGCTTGGCGTACCGGCCCTGGCGCTTTTCCCGGTGATCGCGCAGCCGCTGAAAACAAATGGGGCGGAGGAGGCCTGCAATCCGGACGGCCTTGTGCCGCGCGTGGTGCAGGCGCTGAAGAAGGAATTTCCCAATCTGGGCGTGATTACCGACATCGCGCTCGACCCCTATACCAGTCACGGCCAGGATGGTCTCATCGACGAAAGCGGCTATGTGCTCAACGACGAGACGCTGGAAGTGCTGGCCAGGCAGGCGCTGACTCATGCGCAGGCCGGTGCCGATGTGGTGGCGCCTTCCGACATGATGGACGGCCGCATCGGCCGCATCCGCGCCGAGCTGGATGGCCAACGGCAGATCCATGCCCGCATCCTGGCCTACTCTGCCAAGTATGCATCGAGCTTTTATGGCCCCTTCCGCGACGCCGTGGGATCGGCGGGGAATCTGGGCAAAGGCAACAAATACACCTACCAGATGGATCCGGCCAACAGCGACGAGGCATTGCGCGAAGTGGCGCTGGATATTGCCGAAGGCGCTGACATGGTGATGGTGAAACCCGGATTGCCCTACCTGGATATTGTGCGGCGAGTGAAGGATGCGTTCGGGGTGCCGACCTGCGTCTATCAGGTGAGCGGTGAGTACGCCATGCTGAAGGCAGGGGGGCAGAACGGCTGGATCGACGAGAAGGACTGCGTGCTGGAGGCATTGCTGTCGATGAAACGCGCCGGCGCCGACGCGATTCTGACCTACTTCGCCCTCGATGCGGCGAAGTGGCTCAAGGAAGGCAATTAGGTTTCAAGCTGGCTGCGACAGGCAGCCAGCCAGCAGCATCGGCCACTGCTGCGGCCATTGCATCATCGGCTCGCGCGTGAAGCCGCTCTTGACGAACAGCTGCCAGCGCCCCATGACGTAGCACAGGCAAAGATTGGCAGCGGCAGCGGCATCCTCGCCACTCGGCAGTTCGTTGTTCGTCGCCGCGATGCGCAAAGCCTGCTTGAGGGCCGCCTCGACCCGGTCGAGCAACTGATTGATGCGCACCTGCAGGCGGTCATCCTCGTTGACCAGCGCATCCCCGACCAACACCCGCGTCAAGCCACGGTTTTTCTGTGCAAACCCCAGCAGCATGGCGACGATCAGTTCAGCCTGCTTCACGCCGGATTGCTCTTCGGCGCATATCTTGTTGATGACGGAGAAAAACCCGGTTTCTATAAACTCGATCAGGCCTTCGTACATCTGCGCCTTGCTTGCGAAATGGCGGTAGAGAGCCGCCTCCGAGACACCCAGCTTCTTTGCCAGAAGTGCCGTGGTGATTCTCTCCCCCTTCGGATCCTGCAACAGTTCGGCGATGGTCTGCAGGATCTGCAGCTTGCGTTCCCCCGGCTTGGTGCCCATGGCTCTTCCCTTTTATCCCAGCGCGCTGAGACGGCGCGGCAGTTCGAGCACGGATTCTAGCCTGAGGTCGACCCAGGCGGGGCACCGCTTCTGATTGCTGATCCAGATCGTGCGCATGCCAAGCCGCTTGGCCGTCTTCAGGTTTTCCGCGCTGTCCTCGACAAGGATGCAGCGTGCCGGCTTGAGACGATGTTCGTGGATCAGGCGCCGGAAACCATGAATCCCCGGTTTGGGGCTATAGCGCATGTGCTCGATTGCGCAGACGGCATCGAAAAGATGGCGCACGCCCATGATGTCGAGTACCGCCTCGGCATAGTGTCGCGGGGCATTGGAGAAGACGATTTTCGCGCCGGGAAGCCGGCGCAGGATCTGGCGAATCGCCGGTTGGAAGACCACCATGCCTGGCAGATCGTCAAACTGATGCGTGTGCCGGAGGAAGTGGAGCGGATCCGTGCCGTGATGCCGCATCAGGCCCAGGAGCGTGGCACCGTAGCGCCGCCAGTAGGTTTCGCGAAGGACAGAGGCAGCAGCCTCGTCGAGCCCGGCCTGCTGCGCGACATAGGCAGTCATGGCACGGTTGATGTGCGGAAAGATGTACGGATCAGCGTCGTGCAGGGTGTTGTCGAGGTCAAACAGCCAGACCCGACGATCCGGGGCACTCACTTGCTGTTGATCATGGTGCCGACGCCATGGTCGGTGAGAATCTCAAGCAGCAGCGCATGCTCGACACGACCATCGATGATATGCACGTTCTTCACGCCGCTGCGTGCAGCATCGAGCGCAGAGCCGATCTTCGGCAGCATGCCGCCGGAGAGCGTGCCGTCGGCAACGAGATCGTCGATCTGCTTCGGCGTGAGGCCGGTCAGCAGTTTTCCACCCTTGTCGAGCACCCCGGGGGTGTTGGTGAGCAGCACCAACTTCTCTGCCCTGAGGATTTCGGCCAGCTTGCCGGCGACGACGTCGGCGTTGATGTTGTAGGACTCGCCCTCGCTCCCCACGCCAATGGGTGCGATGACGGGGATGAAGTCACCCGAGTCGAGGAAGGCGATCAGGCTCGGATCGATCGCAGTGATTTCACCAACGTAGCCGAGGTCGAGCAGAGTTTGGGGACTGTCATGCTTCGGCATGAGCAGCTTCCTGGCGCGAATGAAAGCACCATCCTTGCCCGATAGGCCGACGGCTTTCCCGCCATGCTGGTTGATGAGGTTGACGATCTCCTTGTTCACGAGCCCACCCAGCACCATCTCGACAACATCCATGGTGTCGCGATCCGTGACGCGCATGCCCTGTATGAACTCGCCTTGCTTGCCGACGCGCTTGAGGAGTGTCTCGATCTGCGGCCCGCCGCCATGCACCACTACGGGGTTCATGCCAACCAGTTTGAGCAGCACCACGTCGCGGGCGAAACACTGCTTGAGGTTGTCATCCGTCATGGCGTTGCCGCCGTATTTGATGACGATCGTCTTATCCTGAAAGCGGCGGATATAGGGCAGGGCCGCGGCGAGGACGCTGGCTTCGACTGTGGGGGAGATGTTGATGTCAGTCATGATTGCAAAAGAGGGCGCGAAGCGCCAATTCTAACCGTCTGCCCTATAAAGAAAAAGCGGGAAGCCGAGGCTTCCCGCCACAGAACCGGCATATCGCCGGATCGGGGGTCAGTCAATGGCCAGGCGCTTGGCTGCCGCCGCGGCCTTTTTCGGCAGCGTCAAATCGAGTACCCCATCGGTAAATTTGGCGGTGGATTTCGATTCGTCGATGTCCTGACCGAGTTGGAAGCTGCGCGACACCTTGCCGAAATAGCGTTCGGTGCGGAGGACGCGTTCGCCTTCCTTGATCTCCTTCTCCTGCTTGCGCTCGGCGCTGATCGATACGACGGAGCCGTCGATATTCACGTGGATGTCTTCCTTGCGGATGCCCGGCAACTCAGCGTGCACCCTGTAGGCGTCGCCCTGCTCCTTGACGTCTATCTTGATTGAGGGCACGTCGGCCTGATTGCCGAAATCGACGGGGCGGACGAAAAAGCCGCGGAAGATGTCGTCGAAGGGGTCCGAACCGGAACGCACGATATTGGCCATGATGCCTCCTTTAAACAAGTAAGTATTAAACCCATGCAATCAATATAGGGGGGGCTGGTGCAGTTTCAAGAGGACGTGTTCAATGGCTATAATTTCAATCATGTCTAATGGTTGCGAAGGCGAGCGCACTTGCCCCGGTTGTGGTCGGGTATTTACCTGCGGAATGGAAGCCGGCTGGATACGCTGCTGGTGCGCAGCGTTGCCGCCCCTGCCCGTCCAATTGGAAAAAGGCCAGGGGTGTTACTGCCCGGATTGCATGGAGAAGAAGTTGGCCGGGGTGCCGGTCAAGCAGGGCTGACTCGCCGGGGCAGCATTAGGATGGCGTCCCGGTTGCTCCAGGAAAAAACCGCACGAGCCGCTTCTTGCCATGGCAACCATCGGTGGTCGACGTGTTCGTCCGGAGCAATGAAAACGGATTGGGGCGACGGGAGCATCAAACTGAATACATGCTCGATGTTTTCCGTCACGCCGGGCGTGTAGCGATACTGCCATTCCGGGAAAATCTCGAAACGATTGGTGAGGTGCCAATCGTCCAAATCCTCCGGCCTGGCAGCGATACCGGTTTCTTCCGCAACCTCGCGAACGGCTGTGCCGCGAAGCGGTTCATCGCCTTCCTGGCTGCCTGTCACCGACTGCCAGAAACCAGGATGAGCGGCTCGTTCGAGCAACAGCACCTCAAGTGCAGGCGTGTGAATGAGAACGAGGACGGAAACCGGCTTCTTCACTGGAGTTCCGGAAAATCGGCAATATTATCGGCGTGATGATCCACCAGAACCCAGAACGGGATGTCTTCGGCACGCCATGCGTCAGCGGCGGCAGCGAAGACTTGCAGCGAGGTGTCGAAGTCATCGGCATGACTGGTCTGGAAGCCGTCGCAATGCTCCAGCAGGAGGACGTAGCCATCCGCCGGTAGCCAAGCCAGATCGCTCAGGCAGTCGGCCAGCGCGTCCCAGTTGTGCCCGAACCAGCCGGGAAATTCAAGGGCGGTAGCCAGGCGTCTGAAAAGAGCGGTTTTGTCGCGCACCGAACTCAGATCGACTTGATGAGTGGCAAAGCCGGCAGTCTTGGCCGCAGAGAGCAAGGCGGCCATGCCTTGCTGGGGCACATGGTAGACGCCAGCTCGCCCAACATCGCGCAGGATTTTCATGTGGTTCCCGGGGCTCATTCGAGAATCTTCCTGAAGCTGAAGTAGTGATCGTCAGTGAAATAGTACTCACCCGAGTATCTGACATCGCCTGTACCGCCGAGGCCGGCGACGATGCGCCTGGCGCCGCGATCGCGGGCGCCGGGAGTGGGAACGGTATATTCGCGGTAGTAGCCTCGCGATCGCACAGGCAACCTCCGCTCGTAATTGCCGAAGACCGATCCGTCCTTGCGGAAGGGGAAAGGGCCGCCCCGCTTGATCAGGGAAAGCGTTTCGCGGGCTTCGCCAGGCAGGGCTGTCGCCTGGATGGCCGGGACGTCGTAATCCGGACGCGAATCCCGCGACGCCACCGAAGTCGTGGCGAGAATCGACAGCAGTAGCAGACCAAGGCGCAGCATCCCGCCCCGGGTGCTCAGCTTGCGGAAGGCTTGGCTGTTTCGGTCTGACGCAGGCGAATGTGCAACTCGCGCAACTGTCTCTCGTCAACCGGCCCCGGCGCATTGGTGAGCAGACACTGGGCGCGCTGGGTCTTGGGAAAGGCGATCACGTCGCGGATCGACTCCGCTCCGGTCATCATGGTGACGATGCGGTCCAGGCCAAAAGCGAGTCCACCGTGCGGCGGCGCACCGTACTTGAGGGCCTCGAGCAGGAAGCCAAACTTATGCTCGGCTTCCTCGACGTCGATCGCAAGTGCGCGGAACACCTTGGATTGGATTTCCTCGCGGTGAATACGCACGGAGCCGCCACCGATTTCCCAACCATTCAGCGCAAGGTCGTAAGCCTTGGCCATACACTGGCCAGGATTGCTGTCGATGAACGCCTCGTGGCCGTCCTTGGGAGAGGTGAAGGGGTGATGCAGGGCCACCCAGCGCTTGTCCTCCTCGTCGTACTCGAACATCGGGAAGTCAACCACCCACACCGGACGCCAGCCGGATTCCAGATAGCCCCCAGCCGCGCCCTTCTCGTGACCGATCCTGACTCGCAATGCGCCCAAAGCGTCGTTCACGATCTTGGCGCGGTCGGCGCCAAAGAACACCAAATCGCCATCCATGGCGCCGGTGCGATCAATGATCTGTGTGACGACATCGGCTGAAAGAAACTTCAGAATGGGCGATTGCAGACCTTCGATGCCCTTGGACCTTTCGTTCACCTTGATGTAGGCAAGCCCCTTGGCACCGTAGATGGCGACGAAGGCGGTGTAGTCGTCGATTTCCTTGCGCGTGAAGCTGCCGCCACCGGGGATGCGCAACGCGGCGACACGACCGTCAGCGAGTTCGGCGGCGGCGCGGAAGACCTTGAAGTCCACCGTCTTCATAAGGTCTGTGAGGTCGGTGAATTCAAGCTCGACGCGCAGATCCGGCTTGTCTGAGCCGTAGCGGGCCATGGCTTCCGCGTGGCTGAGGCGCGGGAACGGCTTGGGCAAGTCGGCCCCCAGCGTTTCCTTGAACACAGTACGAATCAGTTCTTCCATGATGGCCGTGATTTCATTTTCATCAAGGAAGGAGGTTTCGATATCGACCTGTGTGAATTCGGGCTGGCGGTCGGCGCGCAGATCCTCGTCACGGAAGCACTTTGTGATCTGGTAGTAACGGTCGAAACCGGCGACCATGAGCAATTGCTTGAACAACTGCGGCGACTGCGGCAGGGCGAAGAACTGTCCGGCATGCACGCGCGAGGGCACCAAGTAGTCGCGTGCGCCTTCGGGCGTGGACTTCGTCAGCATCGGCGTTTCGATATCTATGAATCCTTGCGCATCAAGGAAACGGCGGAAGGCCATTGCCACCTTGTAGCGGAGCACCATGTTCTTCTGCATTTGCGGGCGGCGCAGATCGATGACGCGGTGCGTCAGGCGCACGTTCTCGGAAAGATTGTCTTCGTCCAGTTGAAACGGCGGCGTGACGGCGGGATTGAGAATCTCGATGTCCTGCGCCAGCACTTCGATCTCACCGCTTGTGAGATTGGAATTGATGGTGCCCTCCGGACGCCGGCGCACTAGGCCGGTGATCTTGAGCACGAACTCGTTGCGGATGCGCTCGGCTGTGGCAAAAGTATCCTTGCGGTCGGGGTCGCAGACCACCTGCACGAGGCCTTCGCGGTCGCGTAAATCAATGAAGATGACGCCACCATGGTCGCGCCGGCGATGTGCCCAGCCGCACAAGGTGATGGTTTGGTCTAGGTGCGCGGCTTCGACAAGGCCGCAAAAGTGAGTACGCATTTGAATTGCCCGGATTAGAACCGCAATGGCGGCGTGTTATTGATTCTGCGCACGCCCCGCCGGATTGCGCATGGGTGGCGCAACGACCCCCATCGAGATGATGTACTTCAGTGCTTCATCGACGCTCATGTCGAGTTCGATGACGTCCTTTCGCGGCAACATGAGGAAGAAGCCGGAGGTGGGGTTGGGTGTCGTCGGTACATAGACACTGACGTATTCGCCTTGCAGGTGACTGGTGACGTCGCCGCCCGGCATACCGGTCTGGAAGGCGATGATCCAGACGCCCTCACGTGGATATTGCACCAGCAAGGCTTTGCGGAAGGCTTCGCCGCTCGAGGAGAAAAGCGTGTCGGATACCTGCTTGACACTGTAATAGACTGACTTGACGACGGGGATGCGTGAAAGCACGCCCTCCCAGAATCTCACCAGCCGCTGTCCGATGATGTTGGCGGTGACCAGGCCGGTGAGGAAAACGATCAGTAGGGTAGTGATGACACCAATGCCCGGGATATAGATCCCAAGCAGATGCTCGGGGCGAATCGCTTCGGGCAAGAGCAGGAGCGTCTGGTCCATGGTTCGAACGATGAGCGCCAGAACCCAGGCTGTAATGACCAGAGGGACCCAAATCAGCAGTCCTGTAATGAAATACTTCTTCATGCCGTCGCAGGGCCGCTCGATGACGGCAAGTGCCTCTCGTGTGGGGAACGAAGGCTAAGGCCGAGAAAGGGGAGCATTTATCCGTTGCCGGCGCAAGCACAGCCGCTACAGCCCTGAGCTGGCGCAGGCCCTGTCTCCGCCTTTGCCTCGGTCTTCGCGGGACTTCCTTTGAAATCGCTTGCGTACCAGCCGCTTCCCTTGAGTTGGAATCCGGCGGCGGTAAGCATCTTGCTGAATGTTTCCTTGCCGCAATCGGGGCAGGTCGTCAGCTTCGCGTCGTTGTGCTTTTGCAGGAACTCCTTTTGGAACCCGCATTCGCTGCAGCGATACTCGTAAATCGGCATGGCAACCTCCAAAAATAAGCGTGGAATTATAACCTAAGCCGTTGCTCAAGAAGCACTAACTTGTGCCGGCATGACCTTGCATAAGTGGTGGCAAGGAGGCCGGAACTCAAGATGTCGACCGAACTTAGTTTAATAAAGGCCGAGGTAAAGCTGTGTCAAGGGCTTGCCCCAGAACAAGGCGATGATGCCAGCGGCCGCAAGGTAGGGGCCAAAGGGAATGGGAACGTTGCGTCCGTGTTTGACGGCAACCATGAGAGCGATGCCCACCACCGCACCGACCATGGACGAGGCGAGAATGGTCAGCGGCAGCATCTGCCAGCCCAGCCAGGCGCCAATAGCGGCTAGTAATTTGAAGTCACCATAGCCCATGCCCTCCTTGCCGGTGGCCAGCTTGAAGGCCCAATACACTGCCCAGAGAGACAAGTAGCCTGCCACCGCCCCTATGACGGCGCTCTTCAGGTCAGTGAATGAGCCGCCCAGG
Organism: Betaproteobacteria bacterium; assembly: GCA_016703785.1. Taxonomy (GTDB): domain Bacteria; phylum Pseudomonadota; class Gammaproteobacteria; order Burkholderiales; family Rhodocyclaceae; genus Desulfobacillus. Next base: position 26,140 of record JADJBM010000031.1, on the reverse strand, counting down.
TTGAGCAGCAGTCCTGTCCAGAGCAAAGGCAAGGTGATGCTGTCAGGCAATAGCTGGGTGTCGAAATCGATGAAGGTCAGGGCCATCATGCCCCAAATGAAAAGCAGCGCTCCCAAGCCTGCCCAGGTTGCCCCGAAACGCCAGGCAGCATAGCCGCAGAGCAATCCGGAAAGCGCTTCGACCAGCGGATAGCGCGGGCTGATGCGTACCCCACAGCTGCTACAGCGCCCTCGAAGGAAGAGATAGCTGATTACCGGGATGTTCTCCAGCGCTGTGATGGCATGTCCGCAATGAGGGCAGCGCGATCGCGGTTTAGCGAGGGTCAGTATTTCGGTAGGGGTTGGGACAGGCTCGCCACGCAACTCAGCGCATTCCGCTAGCCAGCCGCGTTCCATCATTTTTGGCAGGCGGTGAATGACTACATTGATGAAGCTGCCGACCGTCAGTCCCAGTAGGACAGCAATGGCCGTCCATAAGGATGGTTCAGGCAGCATCATGTAGGATCGGTCGGCGTATCGCGGAGGCTGACTCTTGAGTTTCTCGCATCAGACAACCGCGCCCAGCTTGAAGATCGGCAGGTACATGGCGACCACCATGCCGCCAATCAAGGTGCCCAGCACGACCATGATCATCGGCTCCATCAGGCTGGACATGGCCTCGACCGCGTCATCCACCTCGGCCTCGAAGAAGTCTGCAACCTTGCTCAGCATGGCGTCGAGCTGACCGGATTCTTCCCCGATTGAAACCATCTGGATCACCATATTGGGGAAGACGTTGGCGTTCTGCATGGCCACCGTCAGGTTTGTACCGGTGCTGACCTCGGACTGGATCTGCTTGGTTGCCATCCGATAGACATAGTTGCCCGAGGCACCGCCGACCGAATCCAATGCCTCGACCAGCGGAACGCCGGCTGCGAACATGGTGGACAAGGTGCGCGCCCACCGTGCCATGGTGGCCTTGCGGATGATGTCTCCGAATATCGGCAAGCGCAGGAGAAGGCGATCCATCACGATCTGCACCTTCTCAGAGCGCTTCCACATGTAGAAAAAGCCGTACAAACCCCCGCCTAAGATGCCAAAGACGATATACCAGTTGGCGACCATGAAATCCGACATCGCGATGACCATCAGGGTGGGTGCCGGCAGATCGGCGCCGAAGTTCTTGAAAACCGCCTTGAATGACGGAATCACGAAAATCATGATGACTGCAGTAATGACAATGGCGACGACGATGACCGCGATGGGATAGAAGAGGGCCGATTTAATCTTGCTTTTGATTGCAAGAATCTTTTCCTTGTAGGTCGCCAGTCTATCCAGCAGTGAGTCTAGGATACCGGCCGCTTCGCCGGCAGAAACGAGGTTGCAAAACAAGGCGTCGAAGTGGAGAGGGTATTTACGAAAAGCCTGGTTGAGCGATGAGCCTGTTTCCACGTCAGCCTTTACGTCCATCAGCAACTTGGCGACTGCCTGGTTGGAGGCACCCTTGCCGACGATGTCGAAAGCCTGCAATAGGGGCACACCGGCCTTCATCATGGTGGCCAACTGACGGGTAAATAGCGTGATGTCCTTCTCGGTGATCTTGCCGCCGCGCCTGAAGGACTGTTTCTTGATCTTGCTGACCAGAATACCCTGGCGCCGCAGGGTCGCATTGACCAGCGCTTCGCCACCAGCCCGCATTTCGCCTCGCATCAACTTTCCGGACTTGTCTCTGCCCTCCCAGGCGAAAGTGAATTCCTTGACACCGGTGTCTCTCTTGGCTGTCTTGGTTGCAGTTGCCATCAGGCTCTCCCTATTCGTTCGTTGTCGCGAGGACTTCTTCGAGCGAGGTCAGGCCTTGCTTGACCTTGAGTAGCCCGGATTGCCTCAGGTCCTTGATGCCTTCTTGCTGCGCCTGCTCGGCAATGTCGATCGAGTTTCCGTTTGTCATGATAATGCGCTGTATCTCTTCCGAGATCGGCATGACCTGATAGATGCCAACGCGGCCCTTGTAGCCGCTCCCTTTGCATTTGTCGCAACCGTTCGGCCCGTACAGTTGCCAGCTGCCGTCTATTTCATGTTCATGGAAGCCTGCCTGCATCAGTGCTTCCATGGGTATGGAAATGGGTTTCTTGCAGGAGCACAGGCGTCGTGCCAGCCGCTGTGCGGTAATCATGATTACGCTGGAGGCGATATTGAACGGCGCGATTCCCATGTTCTTCATGCGCTCAAGCGTTGTTGGAGCATCATTGGTGTGCAGCGTTGACAATACCAAGTGGCCAGTTTGTGCCGCCTTGATGGCGATTTCCGCTGTTTCCAGATCGCGGATTTCTCCGACCATGATGATGTCCGGGTCCTGCCGGAGGAACGCCTTGAGTGCAACGGAAAAATTCAACCCGGCTTTGTCGTTGACATTGACCTGGTTGATTCCCGGCAGATTGATTTCGCAAGGATCCTCCGCCGTGGAAATATTGATGCCTGGCTTGTTGAGCAGATTGAGGCAAGTGTAAAGCGAGACCGTTTTTCCGCTGCCCGTCGGCCCGGTAACGAGAATCATGCCGTACGGTCGCTCGATTGCGGCCATCAGCACTTCGCGCTGCTCCGGCTCGTAACCCAGTGCGTCAATGCCGAGCATGGCACTCGAAGGATCCAGGATACGCATGACGATTTTCTCGCCATGCAGCGTCGGCAACGTGCTGACACGAAAATCGATGGCGCGTGTTTTCGAGAGCACCAGCTTCATGCGGCCATCCTGGGGGACGCGTTTCTCCGAAATGTCCAGTCGGGAAATAACCTTGATGCGGGAGGCGATCTTTTCTTTGATGACCAAGGGGGGCTGTGCGATTTCGCGCAGGACGCCGTCTGTTCGGAAACGGATGCGGTAGTATTTCTCATAAGGCTCGAAGTGGACGTCGGAGGCCCCTTCATTGATCGCATCGAGCAGAATCTTCTGAATAAAACGGACAACTGGCGCGTCATCGACTTCGACCGATCCGGCTTCGGCACTGGCGGATTCCTCTGTTTCGTCGGCCAGTTCGAGATCCAAGTCGTCCCCGGCCAATTCGTTGAGTTTGGTTTCCGCCGTTTCCGACAGGCGCTGGACGATGGGGACCAGCTTGTTGGCTTCTACCACCACTGGATCGACTGCCAGACCCGTTTGAAAACGGATTTCATCCAGGGCGCGCAGGTTTGTCGGGTCAGCCAGCGCTACAGCGATGCGGTTGCCACGTTTGGTCAGGGGTATGACCTGGTGAGTTTGCATCAGCTTGCGGTCGATGGCGGCAGGGGGGAAATGACTTTCCTCGAACGCGTTCAGGTCGAGCAAGGGATAGCCGAATGTTTCTGCGGCGAAGGCGGCAATTTCCTTGGCATTCAAACGGCCGCTGGAGATGACCTGATTGACAAACCCTCCTCCCGAGCCCGTGCCCTGCGCGGCAAAAGCTTCGGCCTCAGCCTCCTTGAGACGGCCTTGCTGGACCAGCGCGCGTGCCAAGCCGCTGAGGGTTGTCTGAAGAGATGCAGCCATCGGTTCCTGAGATTGACCTGAAGTACCTACAGCATACCTCGGGCGATGATGCCCTTCCGCCCCGGTTTTGTAAAGCTATCAGATGGTTGGCGCAGATTGTTGAGCGATTTGTTGTCGTGACCTCGTGACGTCAAGCGATCGGCTTGAACAACCGGACCATTTTTACCATCCGATCCTGCGTTTGAATGATTTCTATCGGTACGCCAGCGATCTTGAGCGAGACCCCGGTTTCCGGGATATCCTGAAAATGCTCAAGTATCAGGCCATTCAGGGTTTTGGGGCCATCCAGCGGAAGCGCCAGATCGAGCCTGCGGTTCAGTTCTCTCAGGCTTCGTCCGCCCTCCACCAGCGTGTTGCCGTCGTGGCCCCAGGATATCTCGCCGCCACTTCCGGGAGCTGTGGTGGTGAACTTCCCTATCAGTTCCTCGATAATGTCCTCAAGCGTTACCAAGCCCTGTATTTCGCCATATTCATCCACTACTAGGCCGAAGCGCTCCTGATTTTCCTGAAAGAATTGCAACTGTGCATAGACGGCAGTAGCTGCAGGAATGAAATACGGTTCGGTGAGCTGTTCGCGCAAGCATTCCTTGTCCATGCTTCCCGACAGCAGTGTTGCCAGCAAGCGGCGCTGATGCAGGATTCCGACGATGTTATTCAGGTCATTCTCGAAGACCGGTATTCGCGTGTGGTAGCTGGTGGCCAGTTGTTGGCGGATGTCCTCGATGGGAGCGGCCAGATCGATGGCCTCGATCATCCCTCTCGGAATCATGATGTCCTCAACGGTAATGCTTTCCAGATCGAAGAGATTGAGGAGAATGAACTGGTGCTGTTGTGGAATGAAATGTCCTGCTTCCAAAACCAGCGTACGCAGTTCCTCCGGCGAGAGTTGTGGCACCTCTCCGCCGTTCTTGGGCTTCTGGCGCGTCAGAAGAAGCAGGGTCTCGACGAAGAGATTCACGAACCACACCACAGGCTGGAACAGCCGTAGCAGTGGAGTAAGAAAGAAACTGACGGTCGGAGCCAGCCGGTCGGCATTGCCCGCGCCGACTACCTTCGGAGTGATCTCGGCAAAAACCAGAATCAGGAAAGTGACGAGAAGCGTGCCCGCAACGAGAGCCCAGTCTTCCTCGCCGAAAAGCTGAATGGCTATCACGCTGACGAGCGTGGCGGCAGCCGTGTTGATCAGGTTGTTGAAAAGCAGGATGACGCCGAGCAGCCTGTCGGTGCGGGCGAGCAGATCAAGGGCAAGACGTGCGCCGCGGTGTCCTTCTTGCGCCAGATGCCGCAATCGATAGCGATTGGCAGCCATCATGGCAGTTTCGGCCAGAGAGAAAAAGCCGGAAAGCACGAGCAGAACGGCCAGCGCAACAAATTGCGCCGAAAGGGGGACGTCTATCAAGCGATGAGTTCAGGGAAAGCGGGGAAACCAGTATCGTGGCGAGAATGGGGACTGTCAACCGATGCGGCCGAGCACGACCTCCAGAACGAAGCGACTCCCCACATAAGCGAAGAGCAGTGCGACAAATCCGGCCAATGTCCAGCGCAATGCCTTGCGCCCGCGCCAGCCCCAAGCATGACGTCCGATGAGCAAGGCGGCAAATATCAGCCAGGAAACAATGGAGAAAAGCGTTTTGTGATTGAAGGAGAACGCCTTGCCGAATACCGATTCGGAGAAGGCAAAGCCTGAAACCAGGGTCAGGGTGAGCAAGACGAAGGCTATGGTGATGAGCCTGAACAGCAACGACTCCATCGTTAGCAGGGGAGGCAGACTGGTGAGAGGCCGTGTCAATTCGCCTCTGTGCAGGCGACGCTCGGCTACCGCCATGATGATAGCGTGGAGTGCGGCCAGGGTAAACAGGCTATAGGCCACCATGGCAATGAGGAAGTGGACGCGGAACATGGCCGAGGAGGCATTCACCAGCATGTGCTGGCCTGGAAACAGGCTTGGCAGGAGCACGCATACTGCAGCCAGGGGAAGAACCAAGGGTTGCAGCCCTTCCAGTCGGGCATGAAAGCTTTCAACCCAGTAGATCAGAACGGCGAGCCAGAGCATGAGGGATAGCGCGGCCGAGAAGCCGAAGCGCATTTCGCCGCCTCCAAACAACTCTTCATACAACACGTTTCCGTGCAGTAGAAGCGCAATGGCCACAGCAAACCTTTCCCATGCGTGTATCCCTTGCGGCGTCCTGATGGCGGTCTGGCTCCATCGCGTGCGCCAAAAATGAAAGCCTAGAAAGGCGTAAAGGGCAGCCGGGAGCAGATGCGGTAAAATCTCTTGCATAGTGCAAGTTTATCTCCTTCCTGGAGCATTCGGAACATCATGCTGGACAATCTGACGCAGCGCCTCTCCCGTGTCGTCAAGACATTGCGGGGTCAGGCGCGCCTGACGGAAGACAATATCGCTGACGCATTGCGTGAAGTGCGAATGGCCTTGCTCGAGGCCGATGTGGCCTTGCCGGTGGTCAGGGATATAGTTGCACGCATCAAGGAAAAGGCCATTGGGCAGGACGTGATAGGCAGCCTCACCCCGGGGCAGGCGTTGGTGGGCGTTGTACACCGCGAATTGGCGGATTTGATGGGAGGCGCACACAGCGGCCTCAATCTCGCTGTGCAGCCGCCCGCGGTCATCCTTATGGCGGGCCTGCAAGGGGCCGGAAAGACCACGACGACTGGCAAGCTGGGCAAGCTCCTCAGAGAACGCATGAGGAAAAAAGTGCTTGCTGCCAGCGCCGACGTATACCGACCTGCGGCGATTGCGCAATTGAAGCTTGTTTCTGAACAGGCCGGCATTGACTTCTTTGCCACGCAAGCGAATGACAAGCCCACTGCCATTGCGGCAGCTGCGCTGGATTTCGCCAGGAAGCATTATTACGACGTGGTGCTGTTCGATACTGCCGGGCGTCTGGCCATCGATGAGGCCATGATGCGCGAAGTCGCCGAATTGCATGCTGTGCTGAACCCAGTCGAGACCCTGTTCGTTGTAGATGCAATGCTGGGGCAGGACGCGGTTAACACGGCGAGGGCATTCAACGATGCACTGCCGCTCACGGGCATCATTCTTACAAAGCTCGATGGCGATGCGCGGGGCGGCGCAGCGCTGTCCGTACGCCAGGTGACTGGCAAACCGCTTAAGTTTGCCGGAGTCGGCGAAAAGCTTACCGGCCTCGAGGAGTTCCACCCGGAGCGCATGGCATCGCGCGTCCTGGGCATGGGCGATGTGCTCGGACTTATCGAGGAAGCGCAGCGTGGTGTCGATCAGGACAAGGCGAAGGAATTTGCCCAGAAATTGAAGACCGGCAAGGGCTTCGACCTGAACGACTTCAAGGAACAGATCGGTCAGATGCGCAAGATGGGAGGCCTTTCCGGGCTGCTTGACAAGTTGCCGGCCCAGTTTGCCCAAGCCGCGCAGCAGGCCGGGTCTCAGGTTGAGGACAAGACCGTCAGTCGTCTCGAGGGGATAATCAGTTCCATGACACCCCAAGAGCGAGCCAAGCCGGAACTTATCAAGGCATCTCGCAAGCGGCGTATTGCCGCCGGGGCCGGCGTCCAGGTACAGGAAGTCAACCGCCTACTCAGCCAGTTCGAACAGACACAGAAGATGATGAAGCAGTTCTCCAGAGGCGGCATGCAGAAAATGATGCGCGGCATGAAGGGGTTGCTGCCTGGAATGCGCTGACACCGCCCGCTAGAGCTTGTTGGCGATCTGAGGTGTGTAGTGCCAGTGTCGCTCCCAGGCTGCGCGGACTGCGTCGGGGTATTCCGAGCGGCCCAAACTGCCGTTGTAGCGCCCGAGTGCCCGGTACAGATCGCCCTTTTCGATATCCAGATAGTGCTTGAGGATGGTGCAGCCATAGCGCAGATTCATGCGTAAATGGAACAGATTGTCGTTCCTGCCACCGATCAACTTCACCCAGAATGGCATGACCTGCATGTAGCCCCGGGCCCCGGCCGATGACACAGCGTACTTCTTGAAGCCGCTTTCGACCTGGATCAGGCCAAGCACCAATTGGGGATCCAGCCCGGCTCGCGTAGCTTCATAATGTACCGCGCGCAGGAACTCAAGACGACTTTCCTGGCTGGGCATGCGTCTGGATAAACGCTCAGACATCTCTCCCAGCCAGCGCACCGCCTCGATTGGATTCCGAAATGAACTGTTTGGCGGCTTACGGTCCGATACCGCCGAGTTCAATGCTGCCTGTACGCTGGCAGCCAGCGGCTCGTATTTCTGCGCGCCGGCGCCGGCGGGACCGGCTGCAAGAAGCAAGACACAGAGGACGAGACTCTTCTTCACGTGCCCAGGCGCTCGCGCACGAAGGCGCAGATTTCGGCAAGGGATACCTTGACTGCCCCTGCATCGCGGCGATCCTGATACTCAACCATCCCTTCCTTGAGACTGCGCTCGCCGATGGTTACTCGGTGCGGCACCCCGATGAGTTCCAGATCTGCAAACATGACGCCTGGCCGCTCGTCCCGGTCGTCCATCAGCACATCAATGCCTGCACTCTCGAGTTCGTCATAAAGCGCATCTGCGGCGTTCCGCACAGATTGACTTTTGCCGTAACCGACGGGCGCGATGGCAACTTCGAAAGGAGCAATGGCTCGCGGGAAGACGATGCCGCGTTCGTCGTGGTTCTGCTCTATGGCGGCACCCACGATGCGCGTGACACCGATGCCGTAGCAGCCCATTTCCATTGCGCGCGGCTGACCAGATTCATCGAGGAAGGTAGCCTTCATGGCTTCCGAATATTTTGTGCGCAATTGAAATATATGACCGACCTCGATGCCTCGGCAGATCGACAGAGAGCCTTTGCCGTCGGGACTGGGATCTCCCTCGACGACATTGCGGATATCGAAGACGTAGTCCGGTTCGCGCAGGTCGCGTCCCCAATTCACGCCCGACAAGTGATAACCCGCCTCATTGGCACCACAGACGAAATCACTCATCTGTGCAACCGTACGGTCAGCTACTATCGGAATGCCCTGAACAATGCCCACCGGGCCGATATAACCGGGACGACATTGCAGGATACGTTCGATCTCCTCGTCACTGGCAAATCGGAAGGGATTGAGAAAGGGAAGCTTGCTCGCCTTGATTTCATTTAGCGTATGGTCTCCGCGAATGAGCAACAGGAAGAACTGATCATGGTGCATGACGGCAATGGCTTTGACGGTCTTCGTCAAAGGGAGTTCAAGCAACTCGGCGACGTCCTCGCAGCGAATCTTGCCCGGCGTGGGGACTTTTTGCAGTTGTTGTGTATGGCCAATGCGAGCCTGGGCGGGCGCCAGTCCTTCCGCCAGTTCGACGTTGGCGGCGTAATCCGAGTCTTGACAAAAGGCAATGGCATCCTCGCCGGAATCTGCAAGAACATGGAATTCGTGAGAACCGGTACCGCCTATTGACCCCGTGTCAGCCGCAACGGCGCGGAAACTCAGGCCGAGACGAGTAAAAATGCGCGTATAGGTATCGTGCATGTTCTGATATTCACGCTGCAAATCCTCAAAGCTGCAGTGGAAGGAGTATCCGTCTTTCATGAGGAATTCTCGGCCGCGCATGACGCCGAACCGGGGTCGAATTTCGTCGCGAAACTTAGTCTGAATCTGATAGAGGTGTAGCGGTAGCTGTCGGTAGCTCTTGATCTCGCGCCGTGCAACGTCCGTAATGACTTCCTCGTGAGTAGGACCAATGACAAAGTCCCGCCGATGACGATCCTTGAAACGCAACAGTTCGGGTCCGTACAGTTCCCAGCGGCCAGTTTCTTGCCACAACTCTGCCGGGACTACGGCTGGCATGAGTAATTCGACCGCCCCGGCACGATTCATCTCCTCTCGGATGATGTTTTCCACCTTGCGCAGGATTCGCAGGCCTAGCGGCATCCAGGTGTAGATCCCACCCGCCAGCCGCTTGATAAGGCCCGCACGCAACATGAGCTTATGACTGACGATTTCCGCGTCGGAGGGGGCTTCCTTGAGCGTGGCGAGAAAGTATTGCGTGGCGCGCATAGTCTTATTGTGCGTAAAAAGCGAATTTTACCGTAGTACGCCGAGCCGCCATACGGGAGGCCCTCTGCAACTTTCAATCGAGAGTAAATTGTGGAAAAATGAACGCAGTTTAATTTTGGTGGGTAGCAATCATGCTCGACCGTGAAGGCTTTCGGCCTAACGTCGGCATCATCTTGGTCAATGGTAGGAACGAGGTATTCTGGGGCAAGCGCATACGAGAGCATTCATGGCAGTTCCCGCAGGGCGGGATCAAGCACGGTGAGTCGCCAGAACACGCGATGTACCGTGAGTTGCATGAGGAAATTGGCCTTCGGCAGGAGCATGTCAGGATTCTCGGGCGCACGCGGGACTGGTTGCGTTATGAAGTGCCGAAACAGTGGATTCGGCGTGAATGGCGTAGCACATATCGTGGCCAGAAACAGATCTGGTTCTTGTTGCGCTTGACCGGGAGGGATTCCGATGTCTCCTTGCGCGCGAGCGACCATCCCGAGTTCGACGCTTGGCGCTGGAGTGAGTATTGGGTGCCGCTTGATGCCGTGATCGAATTCAAGCGAGGGGTGTATAAGCAGGCATTGGTTGAACTGTCCCGTTTTGTTTTTCGTCACCCTGCGGACAGGCAACCCCAATGGCCTGCCCCATCTGACGCTCTGCTACCCTGAAATAGCCAGCCGGCGGATTCAGCTGGCTAATGGCTCAATCCGCATGTTCCATTTTCTCTTTCGTCTTTTTGTGTCGAGAATGAAATAAGGCGCCCTTAAAGGCGGCATTTCCCGGCGTTTCGCCGCTCAGCACAGTAAAGAAGGAGGAGAAGCATGGTTCGCGACCATTACAAGATCCTGCACCAGTCCAGTCTCGATCAGTGCGCAAGCTACTATCAAGCCGAAATGCAGCCTTTTCATAGCGTCACACTCGATTCGCCCGCGCTTGACGTGATGACCGATCTTAGGTGCGTCCAGGCGGCTACCATCGGGCCGGACGCAACTCTAATTGCAGTCAATAACGCCATGGCTCGCAACACGGTCAGGTCATTACTGGTGGCCGACGAGAAGCGTTGCGTACTGGGAATCATCACCTCGACTGACATCCTCGGCGAAAAGCCCATGCAGATCGTGCGTGAGCGTGGTATTGGTCATAATGAGGTTCAAGTGAGGGACATCATGACACCGCGCGATCGCTTGGAAGTGCTCGATATGGAAGACGTGCGTGCCGCGGAAGTCGGTCATGTGGTGGCGACCCTGAAGTGGGCTGGCAGGCAGCATGCGCTTGTCGCTGAAGTGGATGCTTCCGGCCGTCAGATGGTGAGAGGGATATTCTCCACCTCACAAATCGCCCTTCAATTGGGCATAACGATAAACACTACGCTGATCGCATCAACCTTTGCCGAGATCGAAGCTGCCATCGCCCATTAAATCGTCAGAGAGGCGGGGTATCATTGCATCTCGGCCTCATCTGAAAGACTATGCAATGCACGGGCGTGATGTAACCACTTTTCTTTTCGTGGCGGCATGTCTGTTGTTGCCCAACATGGCGTTGGCCCAGTACCATGGAGAAAAAAAGTACGGTGAGTACTACGAAGAGGAAAAAGTCTGGGTGGAGTCCGCCGCTGCTTTACCGGAATACCCAAAGCCTGAGGGCCTTGTCGATTATTTCGTCAGCGCAGCGTCCCCAAACATATACTCCATTGCACCGCAAACAATCAGCGTTGCATCTGACGGGGTGGTCAGGTACGTGGCAGTAGCGAAGTCGCCAAATGGTGTCGTCAACGTCAGTTATGAGGGACTGCGCTGCGCCACGAAGGAAGTCAGACTCTACGCGTTTGGTCGTGCAGATGGTACATGGGGGAAGTCTCGAAATGACCGATGGTCGGCTGTACGTCGCGGCTCATACCAGGCGACCTTATTCAAGGAATATTTTTGTCCGAGGAACGTTGTGATAGCAACCGCAGGAGAAGGGGCTGACGCCCTTAGGCAGGGGGGGCATCCCCTGGTAAAGTAAATGCCGTGTGCAATCCTTTGCAGAAGAGCCGGGCTTACTTTCGGTACTCACTCACAATCGGACACTGGAAATGAAGTTGGTGGATGGGCTGATCCTCGAATTTGACAAAGCGTTGCGCGCGCTGTTAGCACGCGGGCGCAGTGCCCGCCCAGTGCCTGGAAGTAAGTTTTCCGAAGCAGAGCTTTCCGATCAAGAGAAAAGAGAGGTGGCAGCCTTAATGCGTGTAAATCACTGTGGCGAGATATGCGCCCAAGCTCTTTATCAGGGCCAGGCTTGGGCATCAAAGGACTCGGCAGTGTGTGCCGCCTTGGATCAGGCCGCCAGGGAGGAAAGTGAGCATCTGGCATGGACAGAGAGCCGTTTGGAAGAACTTGGGGGAAGGAAAAGCTTGCTGAATCCATTCTGGTATGTGGGATCTATTTCCATCGGAATAATTGCAGGCAAATTGGGAGATGCCTGGAGTCTGGGTTTTCTGGCAGAAACGGAACGCCAGGTCGAGAAACACCTGAAGGGGCATATGCAAAGGTTGCCGGCTCTCGACCGGAAATCCCGGGCAGTTTTGGAGCAGATGGAGTTCGATGAAGCCGGGCACGCTCATGTAGCCGAACAATTGGGCGCCCGTGAATTGCCCAGAGCAGCCAGACTGGCCATGCGAGTCGCATCGGGTGTCATGACCCGGACGGCTTACTGGATTTAATCACCCTTCCGAGATTTCCCAGTCGTGCGTGATTTCCGCAGTCTTCCCCAGCATGATTGAAGCAGAGCAGTATTTCTCCGCTGAAAGACGGATCGCGCGCTCAACCACATCGGCTTTCAGATTCTTGCCTCGCACAGTGAAGTGGAAATGAATTTTCGTAAATACTTTCGGATCGCTGGGTGCGCGCTCGGCCTTTAAGCTTACTTCACAGCCGGTGACGTCCTGGCGGCTTCGCTTGAGGATCAACACTACATCGTAGGCGGTGCATCCGCCCGTGCCAGCCAGTACCAATTCCATGGGGCGTGGCGCAAGATTCCCCCCCCCACCCTCCGGAGCCCCATCCATGACCGCAATATGCCCGCTGCTGGTTCGCGCGGTGAAGGCCATTCCGTCTTTTCCCAACCACTGAACGTGGCATTCCATGATGTGATCCCTATCACTGGCCTCGCGATTCGCGCCCAAATTCTAGCGGAAACCCTTTAGAACGCATTCCGCCACCGTAAGTACGGGCTGATGCAGCGCAATATAAACACTTTCTATTTTGAGGAAGTATTGAGGATTATTTGCTATGAAAATTGAATCCCCTGCGCGGATATATGTAATTATACATATTAATCAATATATTATTAATTGATTTAAAGCAGTGATCAGTCTATAAATTAATATTTGTTCGTTGCGCAATGAATATCTTGCAATGCACAATTTTTTTTGCCATACTGCAATTGGTTTGAATGCTGATGCGTTAATCTCGCATTCATGGTTTTGTCTCCTCCACCCTCCTCCTTTGGTGTGGATTTTGCGCGATCCTTTCCGGATCGCGCTTTTTTTTCTGATGCTGTGGCATATGGAGCCGGCTTCACCGCAGCACAGTTGAATGAGCGAACTCCACTTCTTCTTGTCCTATCTCGGCTTGTTTGACACGGCCACTCAAACTGAAATACAATTCTCGGCTTTCCGAAATTCGCAGTTGTTAGTCGCTGAGGAAACACCATGAGAACGTTCTCCGCCAAGCAGCATGAAGTGAAGCGCGATTGGTTCGTCGTTGATGCGACGGACAAGGTCCTCGGTCGGTTGGCTACCGAGATTGCACGCCGCCTTCGCGGCAAGCACAAACCCGAGTTCACGCCGCATGTTGATACGGGCGACTTTATCGTTGTTGTCAATGTGGAAAAATTGCGTGTGACGGGTGACAAGGCGGAAAAGAAGGTTTATTACCGCCATTCTGGCTACCCTGGCGGTATCTATGAGGACACCTTTACCAAGTTGCAGCAGCGTGCTCCCGCGCGAGTGCTGGAGAAAGCAATCAAGGGGATGCTGCCTAAGGGACCTCTTGGATACGCAATGATCAAGAAATTGAAAGTTTACGCTGGCGGCAGTCATCCGCATGTCGCCCAGCAGCCCAAGTCGCTGGAGGTATAAGTTATGGCTGCAAATTTCTATTATGGTACCGGCCGGCGCAAGACTGCGATTGCACGCGTTTTCCTGAAGGCAGGCAACGGTAAGTTCATAGTGAACGACAAGCCTGTCGACGAGTTTTTCTCCCGCGAAACCGGGCGCATGGTGGTGCGACAGCCGCTTGAACTGACGCAGCACAACGGCACCTTCGATATTCTAGTTAACGTTTGTGGTGGAGGCGAATCCGGACAGGCCGGTGCAGTCCGGCACGGAATTACTCGCGCCCTGATCGAATACGATGTTACCTTGAAACCCCTTCTTTCCAAGGCAGGCTTTGTTACGCGGGATGCTCGAGAAGTCGAGCGCAAGAAAGTTGGTTTTCACAAGGCGCGTCGCCGCAAGCAGTTCTCCAAGCGCTAATCGCATACAAGATGATGAAGAAGCCGCCGCCAGGCGGCTTCTTCGTTTGTGGCAGTATCGTTGCGCATTCAGGAAATCGTGCATTAACATAGTCTTTTCCCATGGAGAACCGGATGATTAAGGTTGGCATAGTCGGAGGTACCGGCTATACGGGAGTGGAACTGTTGCGCTTGCTTGCCCAGCATCCGCAAGTCGAGTTGTGCTCAATTACCTCGCGTGGCGATGCGGGTGTGTCGGTAGCAACGATGTTTCCCACCCTCCGCGGACGGGTTGGCTTGAGTTTTGTCGATCCCAAGGCAGCCGACCTGCAAGCTTGTGACGTGGTTTTCTTTGCCACGCCGAATGGTATTGCAATGGATCAGGCACGGACGCTTCTCAAGGCCGGTGTGCGGGTGATCGATTTGGCTGCCGACTTCCGGATCAAGGACCATCTGGAATGGGAGAAATGGTATGGCATGAGGCACGCCGCACCGGAACTCATCACGGAGGCGGTGTATGGCCTGCCTGAAGCCAATCGGGAACTGATCAAGGAGGCCCGTTTGGTGGCTAATCCGGGCTGTTACCCAACCGCCGTTCAACTAGGTTTCTTGCCGCTGGTTGAGTCAGGATTGGTGGATACGGATCGTTTGATTGCCGATGCGAAATCCGGCGTATCCGGGGCCGGCCGCAAGGCAGAGGTGCATACGCTTTTTTCGGAAACATCCGATAGCTTCAAAGCCTATGGTGTATCTGGGCACCGTCACCTGCCTGAAATCCGTCAGGGGCTGTCCATCGCCGCAGGCAAGGCTGTCGGACTGACATTTGTGCCGCACCTGGTTCCGATGATCCGTGGAATCCACGCCACGCTGTATGCCAGAGTCACGCGCGAGGCAGATTTCCAGGCACTTTATGAAGAACGCTACAAAACGGAGCCTTTTGTGGATGTGCTGCCCTTTGCCAGCCATCCAGATACGCGCTCGGTCAGGGCTGGCAATATGTGCAGAATCGCGCTACATCGGCCGCAGGCAGGGGATACGCTGGTTGTTCTGGCCGTGATCGACAATCTAGTCAAGGGAGCGGCCGGTCAGGCAGTACAGAACATGAATATCATGTTTGGATTCAATGAGTGCGCTGGACTTACGCAGATTCCCGTGCTGCCGTGATGCTGCGCCGGCTTCGCAGCCGCTTTGGTATTTCAGCCCCCAGAGTGGCAGTACGTACTCACATACCATGGTATTGGCGTGCTTTGGCAACCATTGCCGTTTTGTCTATCTCATTCGCGCTTGCCGGATGGGTCTATGATGCCGGACGAAAGATCGCTGGTTTTGACAGACGCGAAACCGAGCAGGAGATGAATCTGCTACGAGACCGTATCGCTGAACTGGAGCAGGAAACCGCCAAACTGGGCGCCTTGGCCAATGCGAGTGAAAGCACGGTACAGATCGAACGAACGGCACAGCAGCAATTGGTGCGCCAAGTCAAAGCGCTGGAGCAAGAAAACGGACGCCTGAAGGAAGACCTTGCTTTCTTTGAGAACCTGGCATCCGCCGAAGGCAAGGAAGCCGGCTTTACCATCAACAGACTTCGCATAGAGCCGAATGGTAATCCCGGGCAGTATCGTTACCGAATGCTTGCCGCGGCGCAAGGAGGGAAAAAGGATCGTGAATTCCGGGGTAGTGTTCAACTTGTCATCAGTCTCCAGGAAGAGGGCAAAAGTGCTATGATGATATTACCTGAGCCGAACGATGCGGCAAGGAAGAAATTCATAATAAATTTCAAGCACTTCCAGCGCATAGATGGGGCTTTTCAGGTCCCTGTTGCGGCGCGCGTCACAAGTGTCGAGGCACGCCTGATTCAGGACGGTATAACGCGTGCTTCGCAGACAGTCATGCTATAAATTTGAGGAGGGAAGCCATGTTTCTAAAAAAGGACAAATCCATCAAACCCCAAAGTCGAATAGATAGTCTGATCGGGGTGGGCACCAAGGTCGAGGGAGATGTGACATTTGCCGGTGGGTTGCGTGTGGATGGCGAGGTGAAAGGCAATGTCCGTTCAACGGGAGAAGGCGGGGGGACATTGGTGATCAGCGAACAGGCGCGGATAGAAGGGGAAATCCATGTTTCTCATCTGGTTATTAATGGCACGATAATTGGGCCGGTGTACTCGAGCGAATTCCTTGAACTTCAACCGAAAGCGCGCGTCACAGGAGATGTCCAGTACAACAGCCTCGAAATGCATTTGGGTGCAATTGTCCAGGGCCGGCTGGTGCACCAGGGCGGTACCGGTAAAGCCGTTGAACTTAAACTGGCCTCCAGTAATTGACTAGGCCGCGGTCAGCCCATATATTGTTCAGGTATTAACCAGTTTTAGGAGTTGCCAATGAATGCTGTCACCGAAATGTCACTGCTCACTTTTACAGACAATGCGGCCAATAAGGTACGCGAATTGATCGAGGAGGAGGGCAATGCCGATCTCAAGTTGCGTGTGTTCGTAACGGGTGGTGGTTGCTCCGGTTTCCAGTACGGCTTCACTTTTGACGAGATGCAAAACGAGGACGATACGGTGATGCAGAAAAATGGCGTCATGTTGCTGATCGACCCCATGAGTTACCAATATCTCGTCGGTGCGGAAATCGATTACACGGAAGGCTTGGAAGGCGCGCAGTTCGTAATCAAGAATCCGAATGCAACCTCGACCTGTGGTTGCGGATCATCCTTCAACGTTTAGGACATTCATTCTTTGTCGAAGAAAGGGGAGCCACGCTCGGCCCCCCTTTCCTTTTAGCAAAGGTGGATTGCGCCCAATATCCGCGCCCCCTTGGCGCCAGTGACGCTCGACAGATTGCCGGGGTGACCTCGCATGGCTTGTCTTGCGAGCCATGCAAACGCCATGGCTTCAACCCAGTCCGCGCCGATCCCGAGCATATCGCTCGTCATGACTCGGGTTTGAGGCAGAAGTGCAGACAGCCGCTTCAGCAACGTTAAATTGTGCGCCCCGCCCCCACAGACAACCAGTTCGTCAGGTAGGCCGCACCAGCATTCTATGGCAGAAGAAATGGTCTTGGCGCTGTATTCCAACAGGGTGGCTTGGACATCGTGTCCCGGCTCGATGCCAACAAGTACCGACTCAAGCCAATCGATGTTGAATTGCTCACGGCCACAACTTTTTGGCGGTGCCAAGTTAATAAAGGGATGAGACAACAGGTTATCGAGCAGCCCCGGAATGACATGGCCGCGCGATGCCCAATTCCCGTTCTCGTCAAAGAGTTGATTTGAGTGCCGCTGCACCCAGGCATCAAGCAACATGTTGCCAGGACCGGTATCGAATCCCGTCACGCCTGCGCCAGGGGCGAGATTGGTAACGTTGGCGATCCCGCCGAGGTTAAGAATGACGCGGTGGATTCCAGAGACACGGAACACGGCTTCATGAAACGCAGGTACCAGCGGAGCGCCTTGGCCGCCCGCTGCTATATCCCGGCTACGGAAATCGGCAACGACATTGATGCCGCACAATTCCGCCAGCAATGCCGGATTACCCAGTTGCAGGGAGTAACCGGCGTGTGGATTGTGGCGGATCGTCTGCCCATGGCAACCGACGGCTAAAACTGATTCAGCCTTGATGCAGGCTTTCTCAAGCACAACCTCAACCGCATCGTGATATAACCTGACAATTTCATTGCCGATTACAGCTGCTTGATGTAACTCGTCGCCCCCCACTTTCTGCAAAGCCAGTAGACGTGAGGAAAATCCTTGCGGATAGGGTAGGAAATGTGTGGCAATCAGTTTGGGCGGAGACGCCACGAAATCAGCCAGTACCGCGTCGACACCATCCAAGCTGGTGCCGGACATAATGCCGATATAAAGCTCGTCGGCGCTATTCTGACGGTTTTCGTCTGAGATCTTCATCCCGCAGGAGAGTGCGAGACGTTTGTTAGTCGAGCAAGGCGAGGTTTAAGCCTCGGATCCGGTCGAGACGATATGCGAGCGAATCGGCATGCTGATTGAATTCGGCCATCTGCTGCGGGGCCAATGGTGGCGCGCTAGGCAGCGCGACGGCTAGCGGATTTTGATGTACGCCATTGATGCGGAACTCGTAATGCAGGTGCGGTCCTGTAGCCCATCCGGTCTTCCCGACGTAACCGATGATGTCTCCCTGGCTGACGCGCCCCCCCTTGCGCATACCGGTCGCGAAACCGTTCAGATGGCCGTAGTGCGTACTGTAACGGCCTTGGTGGCGGATGACCAGCAAGTTGCCATACCCCCCCTGCTTGCCGACGAATTCCACGATGCCGTCTCCCGTCGCTTTAATCCGCGTGCCGATCGGAGCGCCGTAATCGACGCCCTTGTGTGCACGCCAGGTGTTGTGAATCGGGTGAAAACGCGAGACCGAAAAACCGGATGTAATGCGGGAGAACTCCAAGGGCGAACGGAGGAATGCTTTGCGTATGTTCTTGCCTTCCGCCGTGTAATAGCCTTGTCCATCTTTGCCCTCAAACCAGATGGCACGGAAGGCCTTGCCGTTATTGACGAATTCTGCCGCCAAGATACGGCCTGTGCGGACCGGCTGGCCTTGATCAAAAAGGACTTCGTAGACGACACTGAAGCGGTCGCCTCGTCTCAGATCACGATGAAAATCGATGTCGCCGCCGAAAATATCCGCAATCTGCGTGGCGATGCTGTCCGGCAAGTCTATTGCGTCGGTGGCTGCAAAAAGTGAGCTGCGGATTTCGCCGGACTTCATCATCACCTGGGCTGTGAGCGCTTGGGGCTGTTCGCCCGCCTGGAACGTTCCGTCGCGCTTTTCAATAATCAGCGCGTTGTCTTTCGGCCCATTCAGGGGAAACGACAGGGCGAGCAATTCACCCGACTCGCTGGTTCTGGCGGTTACGATTTTGCCGGGGCGCAACTGGCGGAAAATGGGTTGCGTACTCGGCTGTTGGCGTAAATACGCGAAGGCCTGCTCATCCTGCACGCCCAAGCGGGACAGCAGGGTGGCCATGGTATCGCCACGCTGTATGCGCTCCTCGCGCAGAAACGCACTGTTCTCGGCAGCTTGGTGGACTTCGCTTGCAACAGATAGCTGTTCGACCACCGTTTGCTGATATTCACGGATATCCCTGCTGTCGGGAGCGGTGCCGAAGGCAGCCACCATGCTGAACAGAGAGACACCTGCCACTAAGGCGCCGGCCCAGAAATGGTGGGGCCGGTTTTCGCGGACGGCTAGGAGATGCGCTAAAATTCGCGTCTTTTCGTTGTTCATGCAGGCGCGTGGGTAGAAATTCATGCGAGTGTATCAAAAAACCTGCCTAAGCCCAACCTCGGGATACCTTACATGACGGACGTCCAGAAAGCCCTTTCCCTCATAAAGCGCGGAGCTGAAGAGTTGCTGGTCGAGGCCGAATTGGTAGAAAAGCTCAAGTCAAACCGCCCACTGCGCATCAAGGCCGGATTCGACCCCACGGCACCTGATCTGCATTTGGGGCATACGGTCCTCATCAACAAACTGAGGCATTTTCAGGAAATCGGCCACCATGTGATGTTCCTGATCGGTGACTTCACCGGCATGATTGGCGACCCTGCTGGACGCAATGCAACGCGCCCTCCGCTCTCGCGCGAGCAGATCCTCGACAATGCCAAGACTTACAGGGAGCAGGTATTCAAGATTCTCGATCCAGAGAAAACCGAGGTCTGCTTCAATTCCACCTGGTTCGAGCCAATCGGTGCCGCAGGCATGATCAAGCTTGCGGCTTTGCATACCGTGGCCCGCATGCTAGAACGGGATGACTTCGCCAAGCGGTATGCCAACAATCAGCCTATCGCAATACACGAATTCCTGTATCCGCTTTGCCAGGGATACGATTCAGTTGCCATGCGCACCGATGTTGAATTGGGCGGAACCGACCAGAAGTTCAATCTACTTGTCGGGCGCGAACTGCAGAAACACTATGGCCAGCCTCCCCAGTGTATCCTGACCATGCCGCTCCTCGAAGGCTTGGATGGTGTCAACAAGATGTCCAAATCTTACGGCAATTATGTGGGCATCAACGAGCCGCCGAAGGAGATCTTCGGCAAACTGATGTCCGTGTCAGACGACCTCATGTGGCGTTATTTCGAGTTGCTATCGTTCCGTTCCAATGACGAGATTGCCGGCCTTAAACAAGAGATTGACGATGGCCGGAATCCGCGCGACGTGAAGGTTCTTCTGGCTCAGGAAATAGTCCAGCGCTTCCATTCCCGCCAAGCTGCAGAGGACGCCTTGGCAGATTTTGAGGCGCGATTCAGGCAGGGGGCGATTCCAGAGGATATCGAGGATGTAAGTATCGCCTGCGATGCCGAAGGCATGGGCATAGCCCAGGTTCTGAAGCAGGCTGGCCTGACTGGCAGCACATCCGAAGCCATGCGCATGATCGAGCAGGGTGGTGTGCGACTCGATGGCGAGAGGGTGAGCGACCGGGCCTTGATTCTCAAACAGGGATCGCAGGTTGTGCTGCAGATTGGCAAGCGCAGGTTTGCCCGCATTTCGCTCTCGTAAACGGACCGCGTTCGACGCCAGTTCAGTTGAGTCAGAAATAATTCCTGAAAAGCCTTGACCGACATTTTTCGGGCTGTATAATGCGCGGCTCTCGTTGCTCGGCAACGTCGTTCTTTAACAACTTAAACAGCCGATAGGTGTGGGTACTTGGTTGGTTGGGCGCTTGGGTTTTTTCTGGGCGGATCGATTGATATTGAGTGCTCATGCTTGATTTAGAGTTTTCAGCTTGTGATGAACAGGTTGGGACTCTGTGATTCTTGATGAGTTTGTAGTTGAAGCAGAGATTGAACTGAAGAGTTTGATCCTGGCTCAGATTGAACGCTGGCGGCATGCTTTACACATGCAAGTCGAACGGCAGCACGGGGGCAACCCTGGTGGCGAGTGGCGAACGGGTGAGTAATGCATCGGAACGCGTCCTGTAATGGGGGATAACCTACCGAAAGGTAGGCTAATACCGCATACGTCCTGAGGGAGAAAGCGGGGGATCGTAAGACCTCGTGTTATAGGAGCGGCCGATGTCGGATTAGCTAGTTGGTGGGGTAAAGGCCTACCAAGGCTTCGATCCGTAGCTGGTCTGAGAGGACGACCAGCCACACTGGGACTGAGACACGGCCCAGACTCCTACGGGAGGCAGCAGTGGGGAATTTTGGACAATGGGGGCAACCCTGATCCAGCCATGCCGCGTGAGTGAAGAAGGCCTTCGGGTTGTAAAGCTCTTTCGGCCGGGAAGAAATCGTGCGGGCCAATACCCTGCATGGATGACGGTACCGGAAGAAGAAGCACCGGCTAACTACGTGCCAGCAGCCGCGGTAATACGTAGGGTGCGAGCGTTAATCGGAATTACTGGGCGTAAAGCGTGCGCAGGCGGCGCCATAAGACAGATGTGAAATCCCCGGGCTTAACCTGGGAACTGCGTTTGTGACTGTGGTGCTTGAGTGCGGCAGAGGGGGGTGGAATTCCACGTGTAGCAGTGAAATGCGTAGAGATGTGGAGGAACACCGATGGCGAAGGCAGCCCCCTGGGTCGACACTGACGCTCATGCACGAAAGCGTGGGGAGCAAACAGGATTAGATACCCTGGTAGTCCACGCCCTAAACGATGCGAACTAGGTGTTGGGGAAGGAGACTTCTTTAGTACCGTAGCTAACGCGTGAAGTTCGCCGCCTGGGGAGTACGGTCGCAAGATTAAAACTCAAAGGAATTGACGGGGACCCGCACAAGCGGTGGATGATGTGGATTAATTCGATGCAACGCGAAAAACCTTACCTACCCCTTGACATGTCCGGAACCCTGCTGAGAGGTGGGGTGCCCGAAAGGGAATCGGAACACAGGTGCTGCATGGCTGTCGTCAGCTCGTGTCGTGAGATGTTGGGTTAAGTCCCGCAACGAGCGCAACCCTTGTCATTAATTGCCATCATTTGGTTGGGCACTTTAATGAGACTGCCGGTGACAAACCGGAGGAAGGTGGGGATGACGTCAAGTCCTCATGGCCCTTATGGGTAGGGCTTCACACGTCATACAATGGTCGGTACAGAGGGTTGCCAAGCCGCGAGGTGGAGCCAATCCCAGAAAGCCGATCGTAGTCCGGATCGGAGTCTGCAACTCGACTCCGTGAAGTCGGAATCGCTAGTAATCGCGGATCAGCATGTCGCGGTGAATACGTTCCCGGGTCTTGTACACACCGCCCGTCACACCATGGGAGTGGGTTCTACCAGAAGTAGGTAGCCTAACCGTAAGGAGGGCGCTTACCACGGTAGGATTCATGACTGGGGTGAAGTCGTAACAAGGTAGCCGTATCGGAAGGTGCGGCTGGATCACCTCCTTTCTAGAGATCATCTGACTGATCAAGTACTCACAGCCTATCGGTTGTTTTAGCAGTCCTCAAAAGGGGGTCTGTAGCTCAGCTGGTTAGAGCACACGCTTGATAAGCGTGGGGTCGTAGGTTCAAGTCCTACCAGACCCACCAGTGATTTGCGGAGGTGTTGCGTGAATCGGGGGTGTAGCTCAGTTGGGAGAGCGCCTGCTTTGCAAGCAGGAGGTCATCGGTTCGATCCCGTTCACCTCCACCACATACGACCTTTCATTTCGTGTTTGAAACGATAGAAGCGAGTCCCTGAGCGAAGCGAATGGGATCCCCCCCAGAAGAGTTCGGAAGCGAGCAAGCTGTGGTTTGCTGGGTTCTGGGCTTTTTAGCCGGAGGCTGTTGAGTTCTTTAACAATTTGGAAGAAGTAAAGTGTGTTGGCTCGCAAGAGCTGACGCATGGGTTGTGATTGTATCTACTCTCATTCTGCGGCTGACCAGCGCGCGGGATGGGGGGCACAAGCGCGAGGTCCTATGACTGTTCTGCCTTTGGGCAGAGCTTAAGGTTATAGGATCAAGCGAATAAGTGCATGTGGTGGATGCCTTGGCGATCACAGGCGATGAAGGACGTTGTAGCGTGCGAAAAGCCACGGGGAGCTCGCAAACAAGCTTTGATCCGTGGATGTCCGAATGGGGAAACCCGGCCCGCAAGGGTCACTCCCACCTGAATACATAGGGTGGGTAGAGCGAACCCGGTGAACTGAAACATCTAAGTAGCCGGAGGAACAGAAATCAACCGAGATTCCGAAAGTAGTGGCGAGCGAAATCGGAAGAGCCTGCACAATTTAACCATTACGCTAGCAGAGCGGTCTGGAAAGGCCGGCCATAGTGGGTGATAGCCCCGTATGCGAAAGCCTGGTGGTGGAACTGAGTGTGCGACAAGTAGGGCGGGACACGTGAAATCCTGTCTGAAGATGGGGGGACCATCCTCCAAGGCTAAATACTCGTGATCGACCGATAGTGAACCAGTACCGTGAGGGAAAGGCGAAAAGAACCCCGGGAGGGGAGTGAAATAGATCCTGAAACCGCATGCATACAAACAGTGGGAGCCTCGCTTCAAGCCCTTCGAATGAGGAGGGGGCGGCGCCGCGGGCGACCAAAAAAAAAAACCCCCCCCCCCCCCCCCCCCCCGGGGTGACTGCGTACCTTTTGTATAATGGGTCAGCGACTTACATTCAGTGGCGAGCTTAACCGAATAGGGGGAGGCGTAGCGAAAGCGAGTCCGAACAGGGCGATTCAGTCGCTGGGTGGAACCCGAAACCAGATGATCTACCCATGGCCAGGATGAAGGTTGGGTAACACCAGCTGGAGGTCCGAACCCACTACCGTTGAAAAGGTAGGGGGATGAGCTGTGGGTAGGGGTGAAAGGCCAAACAAATCTGGAGATAGCTGGTTCTCTCCGAAAGCTATTTAGGTAGCGCCTCGTGTATCACTTCTGGGGGTAGAGCACTGTAATGGTTGTGGGGGTCATTGCGACTTACCGCGCCATAGCAAACTCCGAATACCGGAAAGTGTGAGCACGGGAGACAGACTTGGGGTGCTAACGTCCTGAGTCGAGAGGGAAACAACCCAGACCGCCGATTAAGGTCCCGAAGACACAGTTAAGTGGGAAACGAGGTGGGAAGGCTTAGACAGCCAGGAGGTTGGCTTAGAAGCAGCCATCCTTTAAAGAAAGCGTAATAGCTCACTGGTCGAGTCGTCCTGCGCGGAAAATGTAACGGGGCTCAAACTGTGCACCGAAATCGCGGATCAGCATGCTCCTTTTACTTCATTGAGATGGCTCGCTTGGGCGAGGCTAATTGCCGGGCCTGAAGGCGGCAAAGCCCAAGAGAGTTAAAAGGGGTGCTGATGGTAGGAGAGCGTTCCGTAGGCCGTTGAAGGTGGGGTGTGAACCTCGCTGGAGGTATCGGAAGTGCGAATGCTGACATGAGTAGCGATAAAGCAGGTGAAAGGCCTGCTCGCCGAAAGCCCAAGGTTTCCTGCGCCACGTTCATCGGCGCAGGGTGAGTCGGCCCCTAAGGCGAGGCCGAAAGGCGTAGTCGATGGGAAACAGGTTAATAGTCCTGTACCTTTATGCAATGCGATGGGGGGACGGAGAAGGTTAGGTGGGCCGGGTGTTGGATGTCCCGGTTCAAGCGTGTAGGCGTGCCCGGTAGGCAAATCCGCTGGGCTTAGCCGAGGCGTGATGACGCAAGGCTCTTCGGAGTCCCAAGCCACTGAGACCCCGCTTCCAGGAAAAGCCTCTAAGCTTCAGTTGCATGAAGACCGTACCGCAAACCGACACAGGTGGGCAGGATGAAGATTCTAAGGCGCTTGAGAGAACTCAGGAGAAGGAACTCGGCAAATTAGCACCGTAACTTCGGGAGAAGGTGCGCCCCGGTAGTGTGTAGCGGCTTGCCCGTGAAGCACGATGGGGTTGCAGTGAATTGGTGGCTGCGACTGTTTAATAAAAACACAGCACTCTGCAAACACGAAAGTGGACGTATAGGGTGTGACGCCTGCCCGGTGCCGGAAGGTTAAGTGATGGGGTGCAAGCTCTTGATCGAAGCCCCGGTAAACGGCGGCCGTAACTATAACGGTCCTAAGGTAGCGAAATTCCTTGTCGGGTAAGTTCCGACCTGCACGAATGGCGTAACGATGGCCACACTGTCTCCTCCTGAGACTCAGCGAAGTTGAAGTGTTTGTGAAGATGCAATCTACCCGCTGCTAGACGGAAAGACCCCATGCACCTTTACTGTAGCTTTGCATTGGACTTTGATGAGACTTGTGTAGGATAGGTGGGAGGCTTTGAAGGCGGGATGCTAGTCCCGCTGGAGCCGTCCTTGAAATACCACCCTGGTGTCATTGAGGTTCTAACCTGGATCCATTATCTGGATCGGGGACCGTGCATGGCAGGCAGTTTGACTGGGGCGGTCTCCTCCCAAAGGGTAACGGAGGAGTTCGAAGGTTCGCTAGGTACGGTCGGACATCGTACTGATAGTGCATTGGCAAAAGCGAGCTTGACTGCGAGACGGACATGTCGAGCAGGTGCGAAAGCAGGACAAAGTGATCCGGTGGTTCTGTATGGAAGGGCCATCGCTCAACGGATAAAAGGTACGCTAGGGATAACAGGCTTATGACTCCTGAGAGTTCATATCGACGGAGTCGTTTGGCACCTCGATGTCGGCTCATCACATCCTGGGGCTGTAGCCGGTCCCAAGGGTATGGCTGTTCGCCATTTAAAGAGGTACGTGAGCTGGGTTTAAAACGTCGTGAGACAGTTTGGTCCCTATCTGCAGTGGGCGTTGGAGATTTGACGGGGGCTGCTCCTAGTACGAGAGGACCGGGTGGACGCACCTCTGGTGTACCGGTTGTGACGCCAGTCGCATCGCCGGGTAGCTATGTGCGGAAGAGATAACCGCTGAAAGCATCTAAGCGGGAAACTTGCCTGAAGATGAGATCTCCCGGAGGCTTGACCTCCCTGAAGGGTCGTGGAAGACCACCACGTTGATAGGCCGGGTGTGGAAGCGCAGTAATGCGTGCAGCTAACCGGTACTAATTGCCCGTGCGGCTTGATCCTATAACCTTAAGCAAGGTGCATGGCCAGGCAATCGCGCAAAACAAGAAACAATCCCAATCCCTTACTTCTTCCAAAACGTCCCTGCCGTCACAAAACGACAGGACCAACCGTCAAGTCTGACGACCATAGCAAGTCGGCCCCCCCTTCCCATCCCGAACAGGACCGTGAAACGACTCCGCGCCGATGATATTGCACACTACGTG
>JADJBM010000030.1 GCA_016703785.1 Betaproteobacteria bacterium | reverse complement strand
ACGACCTTTCATCGTTTCGTTGTTTGAAACGATGAAAGTCAGGTCCCCTGAGCGAAGCGAATGGGATCCCTCAAGAGAGTTTAGAAACCAACAAGCTGTGGTTTGCTGAGTTCTAGACTTTCGCCGGAGGCTGTTGAGTTCTTTAAAAATTTGGAAGAAGTAAAGTGTAGTGTTGGCTCATAAAGAGCCCAGGCATGGAGTTGTGATTATATCTACTCTCATTCTGCGGCTGACCAGCGCGCGGGATGGGGGCTGGCACCAACTTCTGAATGTCCCTGACCTGTCTGCCTTGGCGGAAGAGCTTAAGGTACTAGGGGTCAGGCAGAATAAGTGCATGTGGTTGGATGCCTTGGCGATCACAGGCGATGAAGGACGTTGCAGCGTGCGAAAACCACGGGAGCTCGCAAAACAAGCTTTGATCCGTGGATGTCGAATGAGAAACCCGACATAGGAGGTCCTCCCACCTGAATACGTTGGGTGGGCAGAGCGAACCCGGTGAACAAACATCTAAGTAGCCGGAGGAACAGAAATCAACCGAGATTCCGAAAGTAGTGGCGAGCGAAATCGGAAGAGCCTGCACAATTTAGCCATTACGCTAGCAGAGCGGTCTGGAAAGGCCGGCCAGAGTGGGTGATAGCCCCGTAGGCGAAAGCCTGGTGGTGGAACTGAGTGTGCGATGGCAAGTAGGGCGGGACACGTGAAATCCTGTCTGAAGATGGGGGACCATCCTCCAAGGCTAAATACCGTGATCGACCGATAGAACCAGTACCGTGAGGGAAAGGCGAAAAGAACCCCGGAAGGGGAGTGAAATAGAACCTGAAACCGCATGAATACAAACAGTGGGAGCCCCAGCTTAATTGACCTTCGGATTCTTTCGAGGAGCATCGCGCAGCGATGCGACTCAAAAAAATAAAGAAGGGGTGAAGCCTTCGAGTTCTTTCGAGGACCTCGCGCAGCGATGCGACTCAAAAGGTTTAAGAAAGTGAAATGGATAAGCAATAGCTTGTTCATTTTGGAGGCGGGTGACTGACGATTCGAGCGCGAGCGAGAAGCGTTAGGCGGCCCTGCGAGGACACCCGGAGGGTGTTTGAAGCAGGGGGTGACTGCCCGCACTTTTGTATAATGGGTCAGCGACTTACATTCAGTGGCGAGCTTAACCGAATAGGGGAGGCGTAGCGAAAGCGAGTCCGAACAGGGCGAATAGTCGCAGGCGTAGACCCGAAACCAGATGATCTACCCATGGCCAGGATGAAGGTTGGGTAACACCAGCTGGAGGTCCGAACCCACTACCGTTGAAAAGGTAGGGGATGAGCTGTGGGTAGGGTGAAAGGCCAAACAAATCTGGAGATAGCTGGTTCTCTCCGAAAGCTATTTAGGTAGCGCCTCGTGTATCACTTGGGGTAGAGCACTGTAATGGTTGTGGGGTCATTGCGACTTACCGCGCCATAGCAAACTCGAATACCGGAAAGTGTGAGCACGGGAGACAGACTTGGGAGTGCTAACGTCCTGAGTCGAGAGAAACAACCCAGACCGCCGATTAAGGTCCCGAAGACACAGTTAAGTGGGAAACGAGGTGGGAAGGCTTAGACAGCCAGGAGGTTGGCTTAAAAGCAGCCATCCTTTAAAGAAAGCGTAATAGCTCACTGGTCAAGCGGTCCTGCGCGGAAAATGTAACGGGGCTCAAACTGTGTCACGAAATCGCGGATCCGCATGCTCCTTTTACTTCATTGATATGGCTCGCTTGGGTGAGGCTAACCTGCTTGCAGGTTAAGCCTGCAAAAGGCGATGAGACCAAAGCCCCCACGCAAAGTCGAGGCGGGTGATGAGAGTGAACAGTGAAGTAAAAGGAGTGTGCGGATGGTAGGAGAGCGTTCCGTAGGCCGTTGAAGGTGGGGTGTGAACCCTGCTGGAGGTATCGGAAGTGCGAATGCTGACATGAGTAGCGATAAAGCGGGTGAAAAACCCGCTCGCCGAAAGCCCAAGGGTTCCTGCGCAACGTTCATCGGCGCAGGTGAGTCGGCCTAAGGCGAGGCCGAAAGGCGTAGTCGATGGGAAACAGGTTAATAGTCCTGTACCTTTATGCAATGCGATGGGGGGACGGAGAAGGTTAGGTGGGCCGGGTGTTGGACGTCCTGGTTCAAGCGTGTAGGCGTGCCCGATAGGCAAATCCGTTGGGCTTAGCCGAGGCGTGATGACGCAAGACTCTCACGAGTCCCAAGCCACTGAGACCCCGCTTCCAGGAAAAGCCTCTAAGCTTCAGTTGCATGAAGACCGTACCGCAAACCGACACAGGTGGGCAGGATGAAGATTCTAAGGCGCTCGAGAGAACTCAGGAGAAGGAACTCGGCAAATTAGCACCGTAACTTCGGGGAGAAGGTGCGCCCCGGTAGTGTGTGGCGGCTTGCCCGTGAAGCACGATGGGGTTGCAGTGAATTGGTGGCTGCGACTGTTTAATAAAAACACAGCACTCTGCAAACACGAAAGTGGACGTATAGGGTGTGACGCCTGCCCGGTGCCGGAAGGTTAAGTGATGGGGTGCAAGCTCTTGATCGAAGCCCCGGTAAACGGCGGCCGTAACTATAACGGTCCTAAGGTAGCGAAATTCCTTGTCGGGTAAGTTCCGACCTGCACGAATGGCGTAACGATGGCCACACTGTCTCCTCCTGAGACTCAGCGAAGTTGAAGTGTTTGTGAAGATGCAATCTACCCGCTGCTAGACGGAAAGACCCCATGCACCTTTACTGTAGCTTTGCATTGGACTTTGATGAGACTTGTGTAGGATAGGTGGGAGGCTTTGAAGGCGGGATGCTAGTCCCGCTGGAGCCGTCCTTGAAATACCACCCTGGTGTCATTGAGGTTCTAACCTGGATCCATTATCTGGATCGGGGACCGTGCATGGCAGGCAGTTTGACTGGGGCGGTCTCCTCCCAAAGGGTAACGGAGGAGTTCGAAGGTTCGCTAGGTACGGTCGGACATCGTACTGATAGTGCATTGGCAAAAGCGAGCTTGACTGCGAGACGGACATGTCGAGCAGGTGCGAAAGCAGGACAAAGTGATCCGGTGGTTCTGTATGGAAGGGCCATCGCTCAACGGATAAAAGGTACGCTGGGGATAACAGGCTGATGACTCCCAAGAGTTCATATCGACGGAGTCGTTTGGCACCTCGATGTCGGCTCATCACATCCTGGGGCTGTAGCCGGTCCCAAGGGTATGGCTGTTCGCCATTTAAAGAGGTACGTGAGCTGGGTTTAAAACGTCGTGAGACAGTTTGGTCCCCTATCTGCAGTGGGCGTTGGAGATTTGACGGGGCTGCTCCTAGTACGAGAGGACCGGAGTGGACGCACCTCTGGTTACCCGTTGTGACGCCAGTCGCATCGCCGGGTAGCTATGTGCGGAAGAGATAACCGCTGAAAGCATCTAAGCGGGAAACTTGCCTGAAGATGAGATCTCCCGGAGGCTTGACCTCCCTGAAGGGTCGTGGAAGACCACCACGTTGATAGGCCGGGTGTGGAAGCGCAGTAATGCGTTAAGCTAACCGGTACTAATTGCCCGTGCGGCTTGATCCTATAACCTTAAGCAAGGTGCATAGCCAGGCAATCGCGCAAAACAAGAAACAATCCCAATCCCTTACTTCTTCCAAACACGTCCTGCCGTCACAAAACGACAGGACAACCGTCAAGTCTGACGACCATAGCGAGTCGGCCCCACCCCTTCCCATCCCGAACAGGACCGTGAAACGACTCCGCGCCGATGATATTGCACACTACGTGTGAGAAAGTAGGTCATCGTCAGACTAGTTACACAAAAAGCCCGACTTCCATGAGGTCGGGCTTTTTATTGGCTAAAACCATTCAGGTATCATCCTGAAATTCGAATGAGCTAACTCGGTATGGACTGGCTTGCAACAACTCAAGAGGCATTTTTGCTTCTCATATCTGGCGATGCCGAACTTTGGCAGGTCATTGCCATTTCGCTGAGGGTTTCGCTTCTGGCAATGCTTATTGCCGCTCCCCCGGCCATAGCCGTTGGTTATCTTCTGGCTACTGTATCGTTTGCTGGTCGCAGGCTTCTGATCGTCATCACACAGGGCCTGCTCGCATCACCTACCGTTGTCGTAGGCCTGATACTTTATCTTCTTCTCTCACGCCAGGGAGTCTTTGGTTCGCTAAAGCTGCTATTCACACAGGAGGCAATGATCATCGGACAGGTTCTGATTGCGTTGCCGGTGTTGGTGGCATTCACACTCTCTGCAGTGCAAGGTGCAGATCCACGGGCCAGGGAAACTGCACTCAGCCTTGGAGCTTCACGGTTGAGGTCGGCATGGACAACCCTTCTCGAGGTTCGCTTTGGCGTCATGGCGGCTGTCTTCAATGCTTTTGGGCGTATCGTTTCGGAAATTGGTTGCTCCCTGATGGTCGGAGGAAACATTGCTGGCGTGACGCGCAACATCCCCACAGCGATCGCACTTGAGACGAGCAAGGGAGAGTTCGCACAGGGCATTGCTCTTGGATTCGTGCTCCTAGTGGTGGCGCTCTTCGTCAATTTCGGCTTGGCATTTGCTCAGGGCGAAGGAGGGGTGAAGTGAGCGATTCCATGCTTGCGGTTGATGGGATTCGCAAGTCGTTTGGCACGCGCTGCATTCTTGATGTTTCTAGACTGGAACTTGCTGCCGGAGAAAGCTATGTACTTACCGGCGAGAACGGTTCCGGAAAGACAACATTGTTGCGGGTCTTGGCAGGCCTGGAAAGCGCTGCTGTTGAAGCCTGCGAGTTCGATGGCAGGCCTGTTGATCTTGAAGGCTATCCGGGATGGTTACGGCGTGAGCTTATTTATGTTCACCAGCATCCCTATCTGTTTCGGGGCAGTATTGTCGACAACATACTCTACGGTTTAAAGGCCCGAGGTTTGCCTAAGTCTATTAGCGAACCGTTGATACGGGAGGCCATTAGTTGGGCTGGTGTGAGCGAACTACTTAATGTGCCACCACACAAGCTGTCTGGAGGCGAGAAGCAGCGGGTGGCTTTAGCGCGTGCGCGAGTACTAAATCCTCGCCTATTCCTGTTAGATGAACCGACAGCGAATTTGGATTCTGAGGCACGTCAGCAAGTCATGTCGTTAATCAGAGACTTGTGCGACGCGAACAATACTGTCGTGCTTGCCTGCCATGATCGTGAAATCATCAAGCTTCCTCATATGCATCGCTTGCACATGGAAAAAGGAACCATCCGAACGCGGAACGGTGAAACGGCGGGCGAGTGATATGAAACCCCTCGTAGCACTGGGATTATTAATGATGTGCACTGCATCGTTGGCTGATGTTTTTGTCCGGGATGACATTGTCACTGATCCAGTCCCTAACGAGTTTACTGTTTGCCATGGTAACGGCTGCTCCCATTTGAGCCATCTGAGCCTTACGCCGAACCAATGGCTGGAGTTGCGTAGTGTATTCCATCCCCTAGCGCGCGATGCCGTCGAGGAACGTGGACGACTTCGGCGTGCCATAGCGCTAATGGAGAGAATCGTAGGTGTCGCCACACGTACAAGTAGTGACAAGGGGGGCACTTTCAATAACGGGGATGGACAGATGGACTGTATTGACGAGTCGATCAACACCACCCCTGTACCTGACGATGTTCCGGAAGTTCAGGTTGCTGCGCGAGCATCAAGTCGAGGATCGGGCTACTCGTGGCTGGTTTATTGGAGGTTGGCCGCATACGACGGCGGTAATTTCTGAAATTACACTGTTACAGGAAAGAGGACCGCGGAAATTCTGGGCAGTTGATTCATGGTTCTTGGACAATGGCGAACCGCCATTCATCCTTTCACTGGAAAAATGGAAATCGGGATGGAATCCAGGCAGCCAGCCATAGAGGCATGAGCCTGCATCATTCCGGTAAAATAGAATCCCGAGATAACCCATTTACGACGAAGGATGAAGACCACTTTCCTGGATTTCGAGCAACCGATCGCCGAGTTGGAGGCGAAGATCGAGGAACTGCGCTATGTCCAGGACGACTCGGCTGTCGATATTTCCGAGGAGATCAGCCGGCTTGAGGCCAAAAGTCAATCGCTGACCAAGGAACTCTACGCCAAGCTGACACCCTGGCAGATCGCACAAGTTGCTCGACATCCACAACGACCCTACACATTAGACTACGTCCAGAATATCTTCACAGATTTCGAAGAATTGCATGGCGATCGTGCTTTTGCGGACGACAATGCCATCGTCGGCGGACTTGCGCGATTCAACGGCCAATCGATAATGGTGATCGGCCACCAGAAGGGACGCGATACTAAGGAAAAGATACAACGTAATTTTGGCATGCCCCGCCCTGAAGGCTACCGCAAGGCCTTGCGGTTGATGCGTCTGGCAGAGAAATTTGGCTTCCCTGTGTTTACCTTTGTTGACACCCCGGGTGCCTATCCCGGTATAGACGCTGAAGAGCGCGGCCAGTCCGAGGCCATCGGCCGAAACTTGTATGTCATGGCCGAGTTGAAGGTGCCGCTTATCTGCACCGTGATTGGCGAGGGCGGTTCGGGTGGTGCGTTGGCAATAGCCGTTGGAGATGTAGTCATGATGTTGCAGTACGCCACCTATTCGGTTATTTCACCTGAAGGCTGTGCGTCCATTCTCTGGAAGAGTGCCGACAAGGCGCTTGAAGCTGCCGAGACGATGGGTATCACCGCGGCGCGTCTGAAAACGCTAGGCTTGGTGGATCGCGTGATCAACGAGCCATTGGGCGGTGCCCATCGAGACCACCGAGCCATGGCGCTGGCGCTAAAAAAGGCATTGCAAGAGGGTTTGCGCCAAGTATCAGATCTGTCTCCGGCTGAACTTGTCGGGCAGCGCTTCGAACGCGTGCTCGGTTATGGTAAGTACAAGGAACAGCTGCCCGCCCGTTGATCTACTCGCACGGGTCTCTGACTGCCTGGGTCGGCATGTGCGGCGAGGAGATCGGCTGACTGCCGCACTATCTGGCGGGGTTGATTCAGTCGTTCTGCTGCATATCCTGCGAAGACTGTCGTCTAGGCACGGATTCCATCTTTCCGCACTTCATGTCAATCATGGCATCAGTCAGAATGCTACTCGTTGGCAGTCATTTTGCGAGCGTTTATGCGAAGCATGGGGCATTCGCCTTGACGTAGCCATGGTAGCCGTGGAAACCAGCGGAGAAGGTCTTGAGGCGGCAGCGCGTCGAGCGCGTTACGATGCCTTTGCTGATGTTCGGGCTGAATGGCTGGCGTTGGCGCACCATCGTGACGATCAGGCGGAGACTCTACTGCTCAACCTACTACGAGGTGCCGGAGTAGCCGGTGCTGCCGCCATGCCGCAGGTAAGGGCATTTCAAGATCGACCAGACCTTAGGGTTCTGCGCCCCTTGCTTGAAGTGTCGCGCGAAGAGATAGATGCCTGCGCTCGTCTGGAAGGGTTTTCGTGTATGGAGGATGAGAGCAACTTCGATACCCGATACTCCCGCAATTACTTGCGGCATCGTATTATTCCCCTGTTGCGCGAGCGATTCCCCGGCTGTGATGCTGTGCTTGCGCGGGCTGCAATACATTTTTCAGAGAGTCAGAGTTTGCTGCAAGAACTGGCCCGGAACGATTCCAGGGAGGTCTTGCGTGACGGCCGGATCGTTTCATCGCAGTTGGCGAAAATGGATGATGCTCGTGCCCGGAACCTTATGCGTTTCGTCTTACGTTGCGAGGGCATAGCGCTTCCGGATAGCGCCCGCCTTTACGAGATCGTGAGGCAGGTGTGTCATGCTGCACCGGATAGCCATTTGAGATTCGACCTCGGGGAGATGAAGCTGCATCGATATCGAGGGGAAGTTTGGCTAATTCCGCATTATGTTGCGGTTACGGACATGGAATGGCGCGGGGAGGTAGAGTTGAAATGGGGTAATGCTGTACTGCGCTTCAGAGAAATGGTGGGTGAGGGAGTAAGCCGAGAAAAACTCGCTAGCAAAAAGGTAAGGATTGCTATCCGGCGGGGAGGGGAACGATTCCGCCCGGAAAGCGGAAGGCCGCGCAGAGAGCTGAGAAAACTTCTTCAGGAACATGCCGTGCCGCCCTGGGAACGGGACAGATTGCCATTGCTGTGGGGTGGCAATGATTTGGTCTGGGTGCCAGGGATCGGCATTGATTGCGCCTGGAAGTGCGCGCCGGACGAAGCCGGGGTTATCCCTGAGTATCAGCCTGCCTCATTTTAAGCCCGAGAGTAGCTGCGCCAGTTCCACGGCGGATTTGACACCCATCTTCTCGAAGATACGAGCTCGGTGTACCTCAACGGTGCGCATGGCAATGTTCAATTCGTCTGCAATCACCTTGTTGTATTTGCCATCGAGAATGCGTTCCATCACCTCCCGTTCCCTCGGTGTGATTTGCGCCAGGTGAGAGGCAAGCGTGGCCTGTCCCTCATGACGTTTCTGTTGTGATGCATTGAACGCCAGTGCCTGGATGACGCGATCCACCAGCTCGTTGTCATTGAAGGGTTTTTCTACGAAATCGAAGGCGCCCTTCTTTACTGCTGCGACGGCGAGGGGTATGTCGCCGTGCCCGCTAAGGAAAATCACTGGTAACTGGGAGCCGCGCTCAGCGAGATGATCGAACAACTCCGGCCCACTCATGTCATCCATACGGACGTCCAGCACCAGACAGCCGCGCATACTCTTTTGCCAGTCAGCAAGAAAGGCCTCTGCCGAATCCCACTCACGACATGCAACCTGACGCGATTTGAAGAGCCAAGTCAGCGCATCGCGGATGGCTTCGTCGTCGTCAACTATGAAGGCGGTTCCGATCATGTCTCCTCCAGCGGGAGGGTGAAGCAGAAGATCGTTCCACCCTTCGGATTGTCTTCGACCCACATGCGTCCTTTGTGGGATTCAATGATGGAGCGGCAGATGTTTAGCCCCATGCCCATTCCTTCAGGTTTGGTCGTGTAGAAAGGTTCGAATAGGTGCTCGATCGCCTCCGGCGAGATACCGCTTCCGTGGTCGGCGACGCTCACCAGCAGGCTGTTCTCTGCGAGCGCAGTGCTGACTACGAGGTGTCTTTGTACAGCCTCGGTGGCTCGCATGGCCTCCATGCCGTTGCGCATGAGATTGAGCAAAATCTGCTCGAGCATGACTGTGTCGGCCTGGATACGCGGCAGGTTCGCTGCAAGATCGGGAACTATTTCCATGCCGCGCTTGCGCGCATCGGCTTCGATTAGCCCAATCGAATCCTGGGCGATCTCATTGATGTCGCATGACGTACGCTGTGGCTCGCTGCGGCGCACGAAGTCGTAAATGCGACGGATCACACGCCCTGCCCGTTGTGCCTGGCTAGCGAGCTTGCCAAGCGCTTCGCGAAGCTCAGCTTGAGGCAGGTTTCCAGCGTCGAGCCGGTTCAGGCAGCCTGTTGTGTAGCTGGCAATCGCCGATAGCGGCTGGTTGAGTTCGTGGGCTAGGGTGGACGCCATTTCGCCCATGGTGACAAGGCGAGCGGTGAATTGAAGCTTTTCCTGCTGTTGCCGGGCGAGTTCTGCTGCGCGCTTGCGCTCAGTTATGTCGAGCACCGAACCCATCCAACCGGTTTGTAGGCCGCTAGCGTCAATGAGTGGTGCCTCATAAATGAGGGCGTCAAAGCGTTCGCCATTCTTGCGCTGCAGTCTGACTTCGACGCCTTCGCTGGGTGCCAACCCGGCCATCGCTTTCCTGTGAACGGCCAGCGTATTCTCATGCTCTTCCGGTGCCCAATAAGGCATTGGCGGCAAGAGGCCTATCAACTCGGTTGCGCTGTAGCCGGTCATACGGCAAAAGGCCGGATTGACATAGATGATTTTCCCCTGGAGGTCGCGTGCGCGAAGTCCGGTGAGCAACGAATCCTCCATGGCCTTGCGGAATGCGTACTCGTAGGAAAGCGCTTGCTCTGCATCGAGACGTCTTTTCATGTGGCGTCTCTGCGCCCATAGGCTGGCGAGGACGCCACCTCCGAGCCCGACAATTACCAGGGCGAGCAGATTGCGCAACAGGCTGGTTTCAGCCTTGTAGGCCGTGGAGACGAGTACTAGTCCATACCCCGGGGGATCGAAAGGAATGCTGTGGCTGAGTGTTTCCTCTCCTGCAACCACATTCGATTTCGAGCCTAGAATGGCGCCGTTCGTATCTGTCACACTAAGGCGGTATTTCTGGGCAAACCACCAGGGCACCTGCTCAGCTAACAGCGTTTTTATTGAGTAGGCCGCGACGATCGAGCCGAGGTGCTGTCCATCGCTGAAATGCGGCACGACGATGTCGAACAGCCATTCGCCGCTGGTGAAGTAATTGGCGCTGAATACCGGATTGCCTGTCGAGCGCGCCAAGCGGAAAGCCTGCTGGGAAGGTTCCGGTCGCAAGCCTTCTCCGGCAATCGCTTCGCCGATTGGTCCAGGGCCGCCCCGCAGCGTGGTCCCACCTTCGTCGAGAACAAATACCTGGGTGAGACCGGGATTGTTGAGAAGCAGGCTCTTGATGCGGGGCTCGAAACGCCTGTCCGGGATGTTTCCACTGAAATAATCCTGACCGAGCTGCTGTAGTTGCTCCTGGCTACGCGAAAGCTGGAAGCGCAGATTCTGCTCCACCCAGAGCGTATCGCTGATCAGGCCGGTATGCTGCTCCTCCAGTTCTTGGCGATGCAGCAGCCACAGCAAGGATGCGACAGCCAGCACGAACAGGCCAACCGCGATGCGCGGCGCAGTCCAATACCAAGTTTGTACGTTTGGCAGACGTGAGGTCGCGGTATCCATGCAGTGAAACGAGGCTTTCCGTGGATGCATGTTACATCATGGCGGCAACGGGGCGGCAGGGTTGCGGATAACCACAATTGCCGCAGGTTGCACTTTCTCCCAAAATCCGCCACGCTATTTCCCGTCGGCACATCTGGCCGTATTCAACGAAGGAGGAGACCATGAAAATTCATTCCCTGCTGCTAGGCGCCGTAGCGCTGGCATTCTCGGCAACCGCGGTTGCCCAGCAACCTATCGTCATCAAGTTCAGCCATGTTGTCGCCGCAGACACGCCGAAGGGCAAGGCGTCGGAGTTCTTCGCCAAGAGAGCGGGCGAACTGACCAAGGGCAAGGTAAAGGTCGAGGTCTATGCCAACTCAACGCTGTACAAGGACAAGGAAGAAATGGAAGCGCTGCAACTCGGCGCCGTGCAGATGTTGGCGCCCTCCCTGGCCAAGTTCGCCCCGCTCGGCGTCAAGGAGTTCGAACTGTTCGACTTGCCTTACCTGTTTGACGATTACAAGGAGTTGCATGCCGTGACGACGGGGCCAGTAGGCAAGGCCCTGCTGCAGAAGCTCGAAACGAGGGGCCTTGTTGGGCTTGCTTACTGGGACAATGGCTTCAAGGTGATGAGCGCCAACAAGCCCATCAGGGTCCCGGACGACTACAAGGGTTTGAAGATGCGCATTCAGTCATCCAATGTGCTTGATGCCCAGATGCGTGCGGTGGGCGCGATTCCCCAGAAGATGGCATTCTCCGAAGTGTATCAGGCGCTGCAAACCGGCGTTGTCGACGGTACAGAAAATCCGCCATCGAACCTGTATACGCAAAAAATGCATGAGGTGCAGAAGTTCGTGGCGATGACCAACCACGGTTATCTCGGCTATGCCGTCATTACCAATAAGAAATTCTGGGATGGCCTGCCAGCGGACGTGAGAACGGCCCTGGATGCGGCGATGGTTGAGGCCACCAAGTATGCCAACTCGATTGCCAAGGAAGAGAACGACAAGGCCATGGAGGAAGTGCGCAAGTCGGGCAAGAGCGAAGTTTTGGTGCCGACTGCCGAGCAGAAGATGGCCATGAAGAAGGCCATGGTCAAAGTTCACCAGCAGATGGCTGATCGCATCGGCAAGGAGAGCATCGATACCGTCTACAAGGCGACGGGTTTCGACCCATCCAAGCTCTGACTACATAGATAGACTGTGGGGGCTGCGGCCCCCACGGTTTTTTTCAGAGGCAAACGCCATGAAATATCTTGATCACCTGGAGGAATGGATCATTACCTTCCTCATCGGCGCGGCGACGCTGCTCATCTTCGTTTCGGTCATGCATCGCTATGCGGCAGGTGTGTCCATACCGGGTGTTCAGGATTGGCTGATTGGTTTGAACCTGAGCTGGGCGCAGGAACTGTGCATCATCATGTTCGTCTGGATGGCGAAGTTCGGCGCTGCGTATGGCGTGCGCACCGGCATCCACGTCGGCGTTGATGTGCTGATCAACAGCCTGTCCGGTCGCACACGGGCCAAGTTTATCGTCTTCGGCCTGCTGGCGGGAGCGTTGTTCACTGGCATCGTCGGCACTTTGGGGGCGCATTTCGTCTGGGAGAACGGCGCCCACTACGCGATCTTTAGCGCTTTGGGCATCGCCGTCAAGGATATGTACCCCGGGCCGACGACTCCCGATCTCGAATGGCCGACCTGGGTCGTCTATTCGGCCATTCCGCTGGGCTCCTCCCTGATGTGCTTCCGTTTCCTTCAGGTAACAGCGAGTTTTATTCGTACCGGTGAGTTGCCGCATCACGACCATGGCCATGTAGACGGGATCGAGGAGGACTCAGTGCCAGTGGATGTCAATCCATACAGCATGGATGACGATCTCCACGCGCATGACTTGAAGTATTCGAAGCGCCACCCCGAGCCGAAAATCAGTGATGGCAGCACGGCGGATGATCAGGGAGAGCGCAAATGAGCGCCCTGATCATCTTTGCGTTGCTCACCTTCCTGATGCTGTCAGGAATGCCGGTATCCATCTCGCTGGGCCTGACGGTACTGACCTTCCTGTTTGCTTTCTCCCAAGTGCCCCTGGAAGCCGTCGCACTCAAGCTGTTCACCGGCATCGAGAAGTTCGAGATCATGGCCATCCCGTTCTTCATCCTCGCCGGGAATTTCCTGACACATGGCGGCGTGGCGAAGCGCATGATCCATTTTGCGACTTCGATGGTCGGCCATCTGCGCGGGGGCCTGGGCCTCAGTTCGGTGTTTGCCTGCGCCTTGTTTGCTGCCGTGTCCGGCTCCTCGCCGGCGACTGTGGTGGCGATCGGCTCAATCCTCCTGCCGGCCATGGTCAAGGCGGGCTATCCGAAGAAGTTCGGCGTCGGTGTCATCGCATCATCCGGGGGACTGGGGATCCTGATCCCGCCGTCGATCGTCATGGTGATGTATGCCGTGTCCACCAACAGTTCGATCGGCGCGCTGTTCATGGCGGGGGTGATTCCCGGTTTGCTGCTGGCGCTCTTCCTCGGTTTCACGACCTGGTATGTCGCCAGGAAGGGCAACTATCCGCGTGAGCAGCCTCGCTCGTGGGGTGAACGCTGGGATTCCTTCCGCAAGGCGATCTGGGGTTTGCTGCTGATCGTGGTGGTGATGGGCGGTATTTACAGCGGCTTGTTTACGCCCACCGAAGCGGCGGCGATGAGCGCGGTGTATGCGTTCTTCATTGCGGTGTTCGTCTATAAGGACCTGGGGATGAAGGATGTACCCCGCGTTCTGCTCAACTCGGCGAACATGAGTGCGATGCTGCTCTACATCATCACCAATGCGGTGTTGTTCTCCTTTATCCTCACCAACGAGCAGATTCCGCAGGGCATCGCCGAATGGTTGACGCACTCCGGCGTCGGCGTGATCGGTTTTTTGATTGCGGTGAACATTCTGCTGCTGGTCATGGGCAGTTTCATGGAGCCCTCATCGATCATCCTGATCACGGCACCGATCCTGTTCCCGATTGCCACGAAACTGGGCATCGATCCCATCCATTTTGGTGTGATGATCACGGTGAACATGGAAATTGGCATGATCACGCCCCCCGTCGGCCTGAACCTGTATGTCGCAAGCGGCGTCGCCAAGATGGGCTTGACTGACTGCTCCAAGGCAGTCTGGCCCTGGCTACTGGCCAGGCTGGTCTTCCTGATGCTGATAACCTATGTCCCTGCGATTTCGATCTGGCTGCCCAAGACCCTTGGCATGATGTAAAGAAGCTCCGTTGAAAGACAAGCCCGGCCCAGGCCGGGCTTTTTTCTGGCCGACAGATTTGCTGTGATAAGCTCATTGCCTCCCAATTGCCATGAATGTATGTTCGAAGCTGCACTGACCGGTGGGTTCTGGATTTCGGTCCTGCAAATCATCGCCATCGATATTCTGCTTGGTGGTGATAACGCCATCGTGATCGCGTTGGCCTGCCGACGGCTGCCGGAGAAGCAGCGCCGGCTGGGCATTCTCTGGGGAGTAGCCGGGGCCATCGGGCTACGCGTGATCCTGATCTTTTTCGCCCTGCAACTCCTGGCCATTCCGTTCCTGAAGATCGTCGGTGGTGTTCTTCTGCTGTGGATCGGCGTAAAGCTGCTGCAGCCCGAGGATGAGGGCGAACACGGAAACGTCGAGGGGAGCACTCATCTATTCGGGGCGATCCGGACCATCATCATTGCGGATGCGGTGATGAGCCTGGACAATGTCATTGCCGTTGCCGCAGCGGCGAAAGGCGACCTTACGCTCGTCATTTTCGGCATTCTTGTGAGCATTCCCATTGTCGTTTGGGGAAGCAAATTCGTACTGAAACTGATGGATCGCCTGCCCATCGTGATTTCGTTTGGGGGGGCTTTGCTGGGATGGATTGCCGGAGACATGCTGTTGGGCGATGCGATTGCTAAACCCTATGTTGTAGGGCTGCCGGGATGGATAAAGTATGCGATTTCATTGGCTGGGGCGTTGTCGGTAGTGATGGTCGGCACCTGGTTGGCTCGCCGCAGTGTCCGACCAGTGGTGGTTGTCGATGTGGTATCGAGCGGCAAGCATGTGGGGGGCAAAGATGGCAAATGAAGGGGGAGGGCCATGCTGAAACTGCTGGTGCCGGTGGATGGGTCGGAAAATTCCGACCGTGTCATCGAACACTTGATCCGTGATCACACCTTAGGGGAGGCCACTGAGCTGCACTTGCTCAATGTCCAGATTCCGGTCGATTCCGGACATGCGCGCATGTTTTTCAGTAGCGCGGATGTCGAGGCTTACCATAGAGAGGAAGGTTTGCAGGCCCTAAAGTCCGCGCGTCAGAAGCTCGATGCAGCCGGTATGACCTACACATGGCATGTCGCGGTGGGCCATATTGCCGACACCATCGTCGGCTTTGCGCACGAACATGCCTGCGACCGTATTGTCATGGGTACGCACGGCCGCTCGGCCCTTACCCATCTATTGCTCGGTTCAGTAGCGAGCGAGGTCTCCCGGTCGGCTCGAGTGCCTGTCATGTTGGTGAAATAGCGGTTGGCGTGTTTTCCGGCTGGCCCGGCGCATCGCCGGG
Source organism: Betaproteobacteria bacterium (assembly GCA_016703785.1). Classification (GTDB taxonomy): domain Bacteria; phylum Pseudomonadota; class Gammaproteobacteria; order Burkholderiales; family Rhodocyclaceae; genus Desulfobacillus. The sequence goes on along the minus strand of JADJBM010000030.1, from coordinate 367,155 downwards.
CTTTTTCTTTCTTGTTGAGGAAATCCCTGATAAAATAGCGCGTTACGCATGATTCTCACTTTCTAACTTGTTCATTCTGGGAGTTTTTTAGATGGCTATTGAACGCACCTTGTCGATCATCAAACCCGATGCCGTTGCAAAGAACGTGATCGGCAAGATCTATTCTCGCTTTGAAACCAACGGGCTGACGGTCGTCGCGGCTAAAATGAAGCACCTCTCGCGTCAGGAGGCCGAGGGTTTCTATGCCGTTCACCGCGAGCGCCCCTTCTTCAAGGATTTGGTCGAGTTCATGATTTCCGGGCCGGTGATGATCCAGGCCCTGCAGGGCGAAGGTGCAATTGCCAAGAACCGCGACCTGATGGGCGCTACCGACCCGAAAAAGGCTGCTCCGGGAACCATTCGCGCGGATTTTGCCCAAAGCATTGACGCCAATGCGGTACATGGCTCCGACGCGCCGGAAACGGCGGCCGTCGAGATTGCCTATTTCTTTCCGTCAATGGATGTCTATTCCCGTTAAATGAAACAGAATCTCCTTGATTTCGATGCGGCCGGCCTGACCGCCTGGTTTGCCGGAATGGGCGAGAAGCCTTTCCGCGCCAAGCAGGTGCTGCGCTGGCTGCATCAGTTCGGGGAGGATGACTTCGAGCGCATGAGCGATGTCGCCAAGAGCTTGCGCGCACGCCTGGCGGAAATCTCGGAGGTGCGCCTGCCTCAGGTGCTGCGCGATTCGACTGCAGCGGATGGCACGCGCAAGTGGCTGCTCGATGTGGGAAACGGCAATGCCGTTGAGTGTGTCTTCATCCCGGAGGAGAACCGGGGCACGCTGTGCATTTCCACCCAGGCGGGCTGTGCCCTCGAATGCGCATTCTGCTCGACGGGCAGGCAGGGCTTCAATCGCAACCTGACGACAGGAGAGATCATTGGCCAGCTCTGGTGGGCCAAGAAAACGCTTGGCGACTTCAGGGATTCAGGATGCGGGCAAGCACCTCGCCGTATTGCAGAGACTGACTTTTCAACGGATCGGATCATCAGCAATGTCGTGCTGATGGGCATGGGCGAGCCGCTGGCGAATTTCGAGAATGTGGCGGCAGCCCTGCATCTGATGCTCGACGACAATGCCTATGGGCTGTCGCGCAGGCGCGTAACGGTGTCGACTTCTGGCATCCTGCCGGGGATGGATCGGCTGCGCGATGAATGCCCAGTGGCGCTGGCAGTTTCGCTGCACGCGCCGAACGACGCGCTACGTGACAGGCTGGTGCCGATCAATCGGAAGTATCCCCTGGCCGAGTTGATGGCGACCTGCAGGCGCTATCTGGACAAGGCGCCGCGTGATTTCATCACCTTCGAGTACGTGATGCTGGACGACGTGAACGATTCCGAAGAGCATGCTCGTGAATTGGTCCGGCTGGTGCGGGACGTGCCCTGCAAGTTCAACCTGATTCCATTCAATCCCTTCCAGGATTCCGGGTTCAAGCGCTCGCCGTCCTTGCGAGTGCGCCGCTTCGCCGAGATATTGATGCAGGCTCACATCGTCACGACGACGCGCAAGACCCGTGGGGAGGACATCGACGCCGCCTGCGGTCAGTTGGCCGGGCAGGTGCGCGATCGCACACAGCGCCGGGTTAAACGCACCATCACCATTGCGGAGACAACATCGTGAGACGAGCCATCGTGTTTAGTACTGCCGCACTTCTGGCCGGTTGTGCCGCCCAGAATACAAGTCCCGGTGCCGGGCCCGGCACCAATCCCAACCCTGCAGCGGCACCGGTGTCCGAGCAGGCACCTTCCGGCTTGGCTGAAAAGAGCGCCAAGACGCACACCGAATTGGGCACCCTGTATTTACAGGCCGGTAATCTGACGGTGGCCCTTGAGGAGGCCCGCATTGCCGCAGCGACTGATCCGACTTACGCTCCGGCCCTCAATCTGCTGGGGCTCGTTCACCTCATGCTGAATGAAATGCCCCAAGCCCGAGCTGCATTCGAGCGGGCCATCCATCTGGCTCCCGGTGATCCGCAAATTGCCAATGACTATGGCTGGTTTCTCTGTCAGAACGGCCGGGAGCAGGAGGCTTTCAAGTATTTCGAGACGGCGGCCAGAAATCCGCTCTACAAGACGCCGACCCGTCCGTATACCAATGCCGGACTATGCTATTTGAGGATCAAGGACGAGAAGTCCGCTGAGATGAATTTCCAGCGTGCAGTATTGGTGGATGGCACGAATGTACAGGCGATCTATCAGTTGGCCAGCCTGTTTTACCGGCGCGGGGACTTCTTCAAGGCCAAGCAACTGCTCGGCGACTTGCATCGGTTGATCGAGCCGAACGCCGAGTCGCTATGGCTGGGCGTTCGCATCGAGCGCAAGTTAGGGGACCGTCAGGCCGAGGCGAGCTACTCATCCCAGTTGCGGCGGAAATTTGCCGGTACGCCAGAGCACCAAGCGCTGTTGCAAGGGAATTTCGAGTGAGCGAGATGGAACTTCCGGCGTTCGAAGCGCAGGCAGTGCCGGGTCCCGGCGCCATGTTGCGCATGGCACGGGAGTCGCGCGGGATGACGATCGCTGAGGTGGCGGCCGGGCTCAAGATGAGTCCTCGGCAGATTGAAGCGATCGAATCCGAGGATTTTTCTCGACTATCCGGTGCCACGTTTATCAGGGGCTTCATACGCAATTATGCAAAGTTGCTCAAGATTGATGTCGCGCCTGTGCTGGATGCCCTTGCGGAAAATGCCTCGCTGCCGCAAGCTGAACTGAATGCGCCGGTGGATGTCGGGGTCAAAATGCCGACAGCCGGCGGCCGGCATGGCAAGGGATTGCTGGGGGCTACGGTATTGGCGCTGGGCATGCTGGGACTCGCGCTCGTCCTGTATTTCGACTTTATCGATTTAGGGATGTTCCTGAAGCACCAAAATGGTCAGGCTGCCTCTTCCAGGCCGGCGGGCGAGCCCCAGATTGTGCAGCTCTCGCCGCAACCTGTTGTGTCCTCTTCGGCGACGGAAGGGGTGATTGCTGAGGGGAAACCGCTTGATTCGTCCGAGAAGCCGGTCCCGCAACCCGGGATGCATCGATTGGTATTCAGCTTCGACGGCAGTTCCTGGGTGGAAGTGAAGGATGCGTCGGGGCGTACTATTTTTTCGCAAATGAATGCCAGGGGCACGACACAGATGGTCGAGGGGCGTCCCCCATTCCAACTGGTGGTAGGCAACGCATCCCATGTCCGACTGCAGCACAATGATCTGCCCGTCGACCTCATACCGCATACGCGTGTCGAAGTGGCGCGGCTTACCCTCGAATAACGCTCGGATGGACATGGCAGTGAATCTGAAAGACGGGTGCATGGCCCGCCGCCAGTCGCGTATCGTCAGGGTCGGCGGCGTGGCGATCGGCGGGATGCATCCGGTCGTCGTGCAATCGATGACCAATACCGATACGGCGGACGAGGTGGCCACTGCCGTCCAGGTGGCTCAACTCGCCCGCGCCGGCTCGGAAATCGTGCGCATCACGGTAAATACACAGGAGGCTGCGCGTGCCGTGCCGATGATTCGCGAACGCCTGCTGGCTATGAATCTCGATGTGCCGCTAGTGGGCGATTTCCATTTCAATGGACACAAGCTGCTGGCGGACAATCCCGCGTGTGCCGATGCACTCGACAAGCTGCGCATCAATCCCGGCAATGTCGGTAGAGGAGCAAAACGCGACGATCAGTTTGCTCAGATTATCGAACTGGCCTGTCGCCACCAGAAGCCGGTGCGCATCGGCGTCAATTGGGGCAGTCTGGACCCGGTGCTTCTGGCGCGTACCATGGATGACAATGCGCAGCGGCAGCAGCCCAGGGACGCGACACAGATCATGCGCGAAGCGATGGTGATCTCGGCACTGGAGAGCGCAGCCAAGGCGGAGGAACTCGGCCTGCCCGGCGATGGGATCGTATTGTCCTGCAAGGTGAGCGGTGTGCAGGACCTGATTGCCATCTATCGCGATTTGGCGACGCGATGTGATTATCCATTGCATCTCGGCCTGACGGAAGCCGGCATGGGTTCCAAGGGCATAGTGGCTTCGACAGCCGCCCTGTCTGTGCTATTGCAGGAAGGGATCGGGGATACTATCCGAGTGTCGCTGACGCCGGAACCCAACGGCGACCGCACGCAGGAAGTCATCGTGGCCCAGGAAATCCTGCAGACAATGGGCCTGCGTGCGTTCATGCCCCTGGTGGCCGCCTGCCCCGGTTGCGGACGTACCACCAGTACGGTATTCCAGGAGTTGGCGCAGGACATCCAGTCATACGTGCGGATGCGCATGCCGGAATGGCGTCTGCTGTACGAGGGCGTCGAGAACATGACGCTCGCCGTCATGGGGTGTGTAGTGAACGGTCCCGGCGAAAGCAAGCATGCCAGCATTGGCATCAGCCTGCCTGGCTCGGGTGAGACGCCGGTGGCGCCGGTGTATGTGGACGGCGAGAAGACTGTCACGCTGAAGGGGGACAACATCGCCCGGGAGTTCAAGGTGATCGTCGAAGACTATGTAGCGCGGAAATACCCGCGCCGGGCGGCAACCTGAAATTTCAATGAACCAAACGATTCAAGCGATCCGCGGGATGAACGACATCCTGCCCGATGAGGCCGAACTGTGGGAGCGCTTTGACGACGCCGTTCGCGATTGGCTGCGTGCCTACGGCTATCGGCCGATCCGTATGCCGATCGTAGAGCCGACTCCGCTTTTTGCCCGCGCAATCGGTGAGGTGACCGACATCGTCGAGAAGGAAATGTATTCCTTCGTCGACGCGCTCAACGGCGAGGCGCTCACGTTGCGCCCGGAGGGCACTGCCTCCTGTGTGCGCGCCGTATTGCAGCATAGCTTGCTGCATGGCGGTCCCCAGCGGTTGTGGTATGCCGGACCGATGTTCCGTCACGAACGGCCGCAGAAAGGGCGCTACCGGCAGTTCCACCAGTTTGGCGTCGAAGCCTTCGGCTATGCCGGCCCTGATATCGATGCCGAGCAGATCGCCATGTGTGCCCGGCTGTGGGACGAGTTGGCGCTTAGCGGCATCCAACTGGAAATCAATACGCTGGGAAGCGCCGAGGAGCGGTTGCGCCATCGCGCGGAACTGATCGCTTATTTGGAAAACAACCGCGGGGCGCTCGATGCAGATGCCCAGCGTCGCCTGCAATCCAATCCGCTGCGCATCCTCGACAGCAAGAATCCGCGCATGCAGGAAGTAATTGAGGGCGCGCCGAAACTGATGGATTTCCTCGGCGAAGCCTCCCAGGAGCATTTCGGTGGTGTGCAAGCGCTGCTGAAGGAGGCCTGCATTCCCTATCGCATTAATCCGCGCCTGGTGCGCGGCCTGGATTACTACAACTTGACTGTCTTCGAGTGGGTTACTGACAAGCTTGGTGCGCAGGGTACGGTGTGCGCCGGTGGACGCTACGACGGACTGATCGAACAACTCGGCGGCAAGGCGACGCAGGCCTGCGGCTTTGCCATGGGCGTCGAGCGCCTAGTTGCGCTGATGAAGGAAGAGCATGGCGCCGTGACGGGACAGGCGGCGCAAAGCGCCCCTGACATTTATGTCGTCCATCAGGGAGAACTGGCACTGCCATCGGCATTTCGCACGGCAGAGGCCCTGCGAGGCGCCGGTTACGACGTGCTGTTCCACTGCGGAGGCGGCAGTTTCAAGTCGCAGATGAAGCGTGCTGATATGTCCGGCGCGCAGATTGCCGTGATCATCGGCGATGACGAGGCGACTGAGGGCAGCGCCACACTGAAATACATGCGCGAGGATGCGCCGCAGAAGCGCATCCCGCAGGACCAACTGGCCGACGTGATCGGCAATTATCTAATTGGGGATGACAACGATGGCGACCTATGACCTGGAAGAGCAGGAACAGATATCGGAACTGAAGACCTGGTGGAAGATGTACGGCAACATGGTGACGTCCGTGCTACTGGCGGTTACCGTTGGCGTGGTTGGCTGGCAGGCCTGGAACTGGTACCAGCGCAACCAGACGGCCGAAGCATCCGTTATCTACTCTGCTGTGCAGAAGGCCACCATTGAAAGAGATGCCAAGCGAGTCCGTGAAGCAGCGGGAGAGCTCACCGAGAGGTATCCTGGCACGGCCTACGCTGCGATGGCTGCGCTCACTTCTGCACGGATGCAATACGATGCCGGAGATCTGAAAACCGCCAGAGCGCAGCTTCAATGGGTTGCAGCAAAGGCAGTCGACAAGGACTTGCGCGATCTTGGTCGGTTGCGGCTGGCACATGTCCTGTTCGATGACAAGGCGCTGGATGAGGCGCTCAAGCTGCTCGGCGAGGAGCCCGGGGCGGCCTTCACAGCGCGCTTCAGCGAATTGAAGGGGGACATCCTGGCGGCACAGGGAAAGCTGGCCGAGGCGCGTGCCGCCTATCAGATCGCTTTGGTCAAACATGATGCGCTCGATAAGGCTGCGGACGGTCAGGGCGGCCGTGAAGCCCAGTACCGCGAATTGTTGCAGGTCAAGCTGGACTCGATCGGAGGTAAGTGATGCGTGCAGTCATCACTCTCTCTCTCGCCGCCTCGTTGGCGGCCGGTTGTTCCACGATGGAAAGAATGAATCCTGTGAACTGGTTTTCCAGCGCACCGAAAGTGAAACCTGCCGAGTTGGAAGCGATCACCGCAAGTGCGACGCTCGCGGCCATCTGGCAGGCGAGCGTCGGTAGTGCCGGAGGCTATGTACTGACGCCGGCGGTGGTCGGTTCAAGCGTCTATGCCGCCGCCCAGGACGGCACGCTGGCACGATTCGACAACGGTGGCCAGTTATGGCGCATCAATGCGGGACAGCCGATTTCAGGCGGTGTCGGCGCGGATGGCAGCCTAGTGGTGGTTGCCACGTCTAAAGGTGGCGTGCTGGCGTTCGACAATACGGGAAAAGCGTTGTGGTCGGCGCGCGTCACATCGGAAGTTCTTGCCGCGCCGCAGCTTGCGGAAGGGTTGGTGCTGGTTCGAAGCGGTGATAACCGCATCTTCGGACTGGATGCGGCGGATGGAAAGCGAAAATGGGTGTACCAACGCAGTACGCCGGCGCTGTCACTGCGCAGCAATGTCGGGGTGACGGTGACGGGGAAGGCGGCGTTGGCCGGGTTCCCGGGAGGCAAGCTGGTTGCCATAGCGCTCAACAACGGTGCCGCCATCTGGGAGGCCACGGTGGCATTGCCCAAGGGGGCCACTGAACTCGAGCGAGTGTCCGGCGTCACCAGCGCCCCAATCGTAGCCGGGCGCGAAGTGTGTGCGGCCGCCTACCAGGGCCGAATCGCCTGCTTTGATCTGGCGTCCGGCAACCACCTGTGGTCGCGCGACATGTCGTCTGCCGCCGGCATCGACATCGATGAGCGCAATGTTTATGTCACGGACGACAAGGGCGCGGTACACGCACTGGATCGCGCCAATGGCGCGACCGTGTGGAAACAGGACAAGCTTTTCATGCGCCAGGTGAGCAGACCGATCGCCATGGGCAGCCATGTCGCAGTGGGCGATTACCAGGGCGTTGTGCACCTGTTGCGCCGAGATAACGGGGTTTTTGCAGCTCGCACCAATACAGACAGTAGCGGCATCGCTGCCGAGCCGCAGCGGGTCGAGCGAGGATTTCTGATGCAGACACGCAACGGCGGGCTGTATGCGCTCAAAGTGAACTGAGCGGCGCATGGTTGACCCCGTTGCGTTTTTCGACAAGCAGTTCAGGCGCCAGATCGAGTCGCGGGAATTTGAACTCAATCCTTTCGAGCTGGCAGCCTTGCCTTATCTGAAGGGCAGGGTGCTGGATTTGGGTTGCGGGCTGGGGAATCTTTCCCTGGAGGCGGCTCGACGTGGGTGCGAGGTGCTGGCGGTCGATGCCAGCCCAGCCGCGGCTGAGCGTATCAACCAGGAGGCAGCTGTCGGACACCGGAAAGTCCGCGCAGTCACTGCCGATATTCGCAGTTACGAGATCGTTGGCGGCTACGATACGGTGGTTTCCATCGGTTTGCTGATGTTCTTTCCCAGGGCCGAAGCACTGGCCCTGCTTGCCGCCATCCAGGGCCATGTCAATGGAGATGGCTGTGCGGTAGTAAACGCGTTGATCGAAGGCACTACCTATCTGGACATGTTCCGTGAGAATCATTTCACCCTTTTCGGCCGTGACGAACTGGAGCAGTGCTTTGCTGATTGGGAGATTATGCTTTCTCGGCACGACGCTTTCGATGTTCAGGGGGGAACAAGCAAGGTGTTTTCCACCGTGATCGCGCGCAAGCCCGCATCCCACTTGCAATGAAACCTACGCTCGTCATTGTCGGCCGGCCGAACGTCGGCAAGTCCACCCTGTTCAACCGGCTTACTCGGTCGCGCGATGCTCTGGTGGCGGATATACCGGGCCTGACGCGCGACCGCCATTATGGCCATGGCCGTCTCGGTGAGCGTCCCTATCTGGTGGTGGATACCGGGGGTTTCGAGCCGAATGCAAAAGAAGGCATCCTGGCAGAAATGGCGCAGCAGGCGGAGGCGGCGATCGCCGAGGCCGACATGCTTCTGTTCATCGTCGATGGGCGCGCCGGCCTGAACCCCCAGGACAAGGCGATCGCCGAGCGGCTGCGCCGCACCGGTCGTCCGCTGCTGTTGGTGGTGAACAAGGCCGAGGGGATGGAGCGCGCCCTCGTCGGTGCCGAATTCCATGAGTTGGCCTGCGGCGAACCACTGGTCATTTCCGCAGCCCACGGCGATGGGGTGCGGGAACTGATCGACGAGGCGCTAGCACCGTTCCCGCAGGCTGAGGAAGCTCTGGAGGAAAGTCAGTCTCCACGCATCGCCGTTGTGGGCCGTCCCAACGTCGGCAAATCCACCCTCATCAATGCTCTGCTCGGCGAGGAGCGCGTCATTGCCTTCGACCAGCCGGGCACCACGCGAGATTCGATTGCCGTGCCCTTCCAGCGCAAGGGCAAGGACTACATCCTGATCGATACGGCCGGACTGCGGCGCAAAGGCAAGGTCTTCGAGACCATAGAGAAATTCTCCGTCATCAAGACGCTGCAATCCATCGAGGAGGCCAACGTTGTAGTACTGGTCCTCGACGCCAGCCAAGATATTTCCGACCAGGATGCGCATATTGCCGGCTTCTGCGTCGAGGCCGGCCGCGCAATGGTCATCGCAGTGAACAAGTGGGATTGCGCCGACGACTATCGGCGCGACCGGATCAAGATGGACATGACGCGGAAACTCAACTTCCTCGGCTTTGCAAATGCACATTTCATCTGTGCCCTGAAGGGGGATGGCATCAACCCTTTGATGGCTTCGGTCGATGCGGCTTTTGCGGCCTCGATGATGAAAATGCCCACGCCCAAGCTCACCCGCCTGCTCCAAGCCGCCCTCGAGAAGCAGGCGCCTCCGCGACACGGCATCTTCCGGCCCAAGCTGCGGTATGCCCACCAGGGTGGCAACAATCCTCCGATCATCGTCATCCACGGCAACGCCCTGGATCATGTGCCGGATTCGTACCGCCGCTACTTGGAACGTACGTTCATGGAGGCCTTCAAACTGAAAGGTACGCCGCTCAGGGTCGAGTTCCGCACATCACGAAATCCCTACGCGAATAAAGAGCGCTAATGCGCGTTTGGCCCAGGCCTGTGGCGGAGGCCCAAAAAATCCGGTAAAGTGCCGTTTCAAAAAACAATTTTTTACGTGGGGCCACACCATGAGCAATAAAGGGCAACTGTTACAAGACCCGTTCCTCAACACGCTGCGCCGAGAGCATATTCCGGTATCCATTTACTTGGTGAACGGCATCAAGTTGCAGGGACAGGTCGAATCCTTCGACCAGTACGTCGTCCTGCTCAAGAATACCGTGACACAAATGGTGTACAAGCACGCCATATCCACTGTCGTCCCGGCTCGCCCAGTCAATATCCCGCACGAGCACAGCGAGAGTTGATGACCGGTAGTTCCGGCCGGGTCTTCGCCTGCCGATCCTAGGGACTCCATGTTCGAACGCCCAGGTGGCGGCGAGAGCGCCGTGCTCGTCCAGTTGGATTTCGGCCAAGGCGATATTGCCGAGCGCCTCGATGAATTGAAGCTGCTTGCCGCATCGGCCGGTGCCACCACGTCTGCTGTCGTGCAGGGGCGCCGCGAACGTCCGGACTCGGCGCTTTTTGCCGGCAAGGGCAAGGTGGCCGAACTGGCGGACACCATCCGAGACTTCGGTGCGGACATAGCCATTTTCAATCACGAGTTGTCTGCCGCCCAGCAGCGCAATCTGGAAAAGGAATTGGGCTGTCGCGTCGTCGACCGCGCCAGCCTGATTCTTGACATCTTCGCCCAGCGCGCCAAGAGTCACGAGGGCAAGCTGCAGGTGGAACTGGCGCAATTGCAGCACATGGCGACACGTCTGGTGCGCGGCTGGACCCACCTGGAGCGCCAGAAAGGCGGCATTGGCTTGCGCGGCCCGGGTGAAACTCAGTTGGAAACCGATAGGCGCCTGCTCGGCAAACGGGTCAAGATGCTGAAGGAGCGTCTGAAACAGCTGGAACGCCAGCGTGTCGTGCGTCGTCGCGCACGCACGCGGCGGGAGATGTTGGCGGTATCACTGGTCGGCTATACCAACGCTGGCAAGTCGACACTCTTCAATGCACTCACCAAAGCCGGGGCTTATGCCGCCAATCAGTTGTTCGCAACTCTGGATACCACCTCGCGGCGGCTTTATCTGGAGGGCTCGGGTCAGGTGATCCTGTCAGACACGGTAGGCTTCATCCGCGATTTGCCACACTCGCTGGTGGCCGCCTTTCATGCCACCTTGGAAGAGACGGCATCGGCAGACCTGCTCCTGCACGTGGTCGACTCGGCCAGCGGGGATCGTGATGCGCAAGTAAGCGCAGTAGATGGAGTGCTGGAGGAAATTGGCGCCGCGAAAGTCCCGCAGATCCTGGTGTGGAACAAGATCGATGCCACGGGGGTCGAACCCGCAGTCGAGCGCAATGCCTATGGTAAAATTACCCGTGTCCGTGTCAGTGCAAGAACCGGTGCCGGATTGGATCTATTACGACAGGCGCTGGCAGAAACTGCGCTGGAGCATGGTGACCCAACACCATACGCCGCCTAACCAAGATTGAACCCATGATAACTGGCATTCTGATGTCACTGAACGATCCCCAGTGGGGAAATAGGCCGAACCAGGGCCCCCCCGATCTCGAAGATCTGTGGCGCGATTTCAATCGCCGACTTTCCGGCCTGTTCGGCAAGAAGGGTGGGGGCGGCAATGGTGACAATCGCGGCGACGGCCCCCCCCGTCCGCCGATGAACCTCAAGGTTTTTGGCGGCGGTATCGGCGCGCTGGCCGTACTGGTGCTGCTGGTCTGGTTGGCCAGTGGCTTCTACATTGTCGATGCGTCGCAAAGAGGCGTTGTGCTGACATTCGGCAGGTATTCCCAAACCACGGAACCGGGGCTGCGCTGGCGCCTGCCCTATCCCATCCAGGCACATGAAATCGTTCGCCTCTCCGATGTGCGCGTGGTTGAAGTGGGCTATCGCGGTTCGGACAAGAACCGGGTGCTCAAGGAAGGGCTGATGCTGACCGACGATGAAAACATCATCAACATCCAGTTCGCGGTCCAGTGGTTCTTGAAGGATCCGCAGGAATACCTATTCAACAACCGAAATCCAGACGACTCCGTGCTGCAGGCGGCCGAGACGGCCATGCGCGAAGTGATCGGCAAGAGCAAGATGGATTTCGCTCTATACGAAGGGCGGGAACAGGTCGCAGCCAATGCCGCCAGGATCATGCAGGAAATCCTGGACCGCTACGGAACGGGGATCGTCGTATCCAAGCTGACCCTGCAGAATGTGCAACCGCCTGAGCAGGTGCAGGCGGCATTCGACGACGCCGTCAAGGCCGGGCAGGATCGTGACCGGCAGATCAACGAGGGTCAGGCTTACGCCAACGACGTCATTCCAAGAGCGCGCGGCACCGCCGCACGCCTGATGGAAGAAGCCAATGGTTACAAGGGCCGCGTGGTTGCAAATGCAGAGGGCGAGGCGAGCCGCTTCAAACAGATACTGGTCGAATACAACAAGGCGCCCGAAGTAACGCGGCAGCGGATGTACATCGATACTGTGCAGCAAATGCTCTCGAACACGAGCAAGATCCTGCTTGACACGAAAGGGTCGGGGAATCTCCTCTACCTTCCGCTAGACAAACTCATGCAGGCCGCAGCGGCAACCCCGACTGCCGCTGTAGGCGGCGAACCGGTGGCATTACCATTGCGATCTATGCCAAACCTGTCTGCCGAGGTTCCGCCGCAACTGGATTCGGCAACGCGTTCCCGCGAAGCGCTGCGTTCCCGCGAAAGAGGGGAACGATAATGCGACACAGCCTACCTTTCGTTGCTGCAGCAATTCTCGGCATTCTAGTGGCGGCGGCCATGTCGATCTTCACGGTCGATCAGCGCAAATTTGCGATCGTACTTCAGTTGGGTGAAATCAAGAGTGTGATTGCCGAGCCGGGATTGTATTTCAAGTGGCCGATGATCCAGAACGTGCGCTATTTCGAAAAGCGCATTCTTACCTACGACTCGCCCGATCCAGAACGTTTCATCACTTCGGAGAAAAAACCGGTACTGGTCGATGCGTTCGTCAAATGGCGCATCATCGATGCCAAGCAGTATTACATCTCTGTGCAGGGTGACGAGGTACGCGCCCACATCCGCCTGTCTCAGACAGTGAACGCGCTTTTGCGCGAGGAGTTTGGTAAGCGCACTATCCATGATGTGGTATCCGGCGAACGCGAGAAAATCATGGAGGAAGTACGCACCAAGGCCGATGCCGATGCGCGCGCCATAGGCGTACAGATCGTTGACGTGCGTCTAAAGCGTGTTGACCTGCCGCAGGAAGTGTCCGAATCGGTGTACCGCCGCATGGAAACCGAGCGCAAGCGGGTCGCCAATGAGTTGCGCTCGAAGGGTGCCGCGGATGCCGAGAAAATTCGAGCCGATGCCGACAGGCAACGTGAAATCATCATTGCGGAGGCGTACCGCGATGCTCAGCGCATCAAGGGCGAGGGCGACGCGAAAGCTACTGCATTGTACGCGCAGGCATTCGGGCAAAATCCGGAGTTCTACTCCTTCTACCGCAGCCTGGAAGCGTATCGTGCCAGTTTCCGCAACAAGACGGACGTGCTGGTGATCGAGCCGAACACCGAGTTCTTCAAGTATCTGAAGAGCACCGGAAAAGGGAAGTGATGTGGCCCACGCTGCTGATGGCGTTTGCCCTGATGCTTGTGCTGGAGGGGCTGTTGCCGTTTGTCGCCCCCAGAGCCTGGCGCGAGACATTCCGCCGAATCACTGAGCTTTCCGACGGGCAGATCCGCTTTCTCGGATTGTCATCGATTCTTGTCGGAATCGTCCTGCTGTTCATACTGAAGTGACCATGCGCCGCTGGCTTCTGCCCGAATCCATCGAGGACGTTTTGCCTCCGGAAGCACGCAGGCTGGAAATGCTGCGCCGCGCGCTGCTCGACGAATTCTGCCTTCATGGCTACGAACTCGTCATGCCGCCGTTGCTCGAATACATCGAATCGCTGCTCACTGGTAGCGGGCGCGACATGGATTTGCGTACCTTCAAACTGGTCGATCAGTTGTCCGGGAGAACAATGGGGGTCAGGGCCGACATCACGCCGCAGGTTGCCAGAATCGATGCGCATCTGCTCAACCGCAAGGGCGTGGCCCGGTTGTGCTACTGCGGCAGTGTGCTGCACACGCTGCCTTCCGGCCTGACCTCAACGAGAGAACCGCTGCAGATTGGGGCGGAACTCTACGGCCATGCCGGCATAGAGGCGGACGTGGAAGTGATCCGCCTGCTCGCCCAGACGCTGGAGATCGCCGGCGTGAAGACCTCGCGTATCGATCTTGGCCATGTAAGCGTTTTCCGCGCACTTTCAGTGCGAGGCGGGCTGGACCCGGAACTGGAGCAGGAGTTGTTTGCCGTACTGCAGTCCAAGGACATCCCCGATTTGCGCGAACTGGTGAATGACATCGCCGAGCCGGTGCGCTCGGCCCTACTGGCCCTGCCCGAATGCTATGGCGGCCCGGAAGCTCTGGAGCGAGCCCTCAAGCTGCTGCCGGGCGATGCGGAAATTGCCCAGGCCGTAGGCGATCTCGGGAAATTGGCAAACGTGCTGTCTGATCTGCCGGTGAGCTTCGATTTGGCCGATTTGCGCGGCTACCATTATCACAGCGGTGTGGTATTCGCCGCATACTGCGCGGATCATCCCGGCGCGATTGCCTTGGGTGGGCGCTACGACAAAGTGGGTAAAGCCTATGGTCGCGGGCGGCCGGCGACCGGCTTTAGCATGGATTTGCGCGAGTTGTCCCAACTTGGCGCGACATCGTCCGCACCGCGGGCAATCCTGGCGCCTTCCAATGACGGCGATGGCTTGAGCGACTTTGTTGCGTCACTGCGGGACAAGGGAGAGGTCGTCATTGAAGCGTTGCCAGGCCACGAGGGTACCTGGGCCGAAGCCGGCTGCGACCGGAAATTGGTGTTGTGCGCGGGGAAATGGACTATCCAGTACATTCAGGGAGAAGCATAGAAAATGGCAAAGAACGTCGTCGTCATCGGCACCCAATGGGGTGACGAGGGCAAAGGCAAGATAGTCGACTGGCTGACCGATCACGCCCAGGGCGTCGTGCGCTTCCAGGGAGGGCATAATGCCGGCCATACGCTGGTCATCGGCGGCAAGAAAACAGTGCTGCATCTCGTGCCTTCCGGCATCCTGCGAGAGGGCGTCACCTGTTATATCGGCAACGGCGTTGTCCTCTCGCCGGATGCCTTGATGCATGAACTGGATGAGCTTCAGGTGGCGGGAGTCGACGCCGAATCGCGATTGAAGATCTCCGAGGCATGCCCGCTGATCCTGCCCTACCACCAGGCACTCGATGTTGCGCGTGAGGCGGCCAAGGGTGCCAAGAAGATCGGCACCACTGGACGCGGCATCGGCCCGGCTTACGAGGACAAGGTGGCGCGGCGCGGCCTGCGTGTGCAAGACTTGCTGCGACCGAAGCCCTTCGCCGAAAAACTGGCGGAAATCCTCGACTACCATAACTTTGTCCTGAAGAACTATTTAGGCGCTGACACTGTTGATTTCCAGCAGGTGCTGGAAGGCGCGATGACCATTGCGCCGCGCTTGACGCGTATGATTGCCGACGTGCCGAGAGCGCTATACGACGCGCACAATGACGGCGCCAACCTGCTTTTCGAGGGTGCGCAGGGTACCTTGCTCGATATCGATCATGGTACGTTTCCCTATGTGACATCTTCGAATTGCATTGCCGGTGCGGCAGCCGCCGGTGCTGGCGTCGGTCCCGGCATGCTGCACTACGTCCTGGGCATTACCAAGGCTTACACTACTCGCGTCGGCGGTGGCCCGTTTCCGACAGAACTCTACGATGCCGTCGGCAAGCTCGACCCTGTCGGAAAGCACATGGCTACCCGCGGCCATGAGTTCGGTGCCACGACGGGGCGCGCGCGACGTTGCGGCTGGTTCGATGCGGCGGCACTGAAGCGCTCGATCCAGATCAACGGCGTTTCCGGACTGTGCGTCACCAAGCTCGACGTGCTCGACGGTATCGAGGAAATAAAAATATGCACGGGCTATCGCATTGACGGCCGCTTTAGCGACATCCTGCCAGTCGGCGCCGACGATCTCGAGCGTTGCGAGCCGGTATATGAATCGCTGCCGGGGTGGAAGGAGAGCACCGTTGGCGTAAAGAGATTCGAGGCGCTGCCGACGGCGGCGCAGGCTTACCTGAAAAGGATGGAGGCGCTCTGCGGTGTGCCGGTGGATATGATTTCGACCGGCCCGGATCGCGAGGAGACCATTGTGTTGCGGCATCCGTTCAAGTAACGGACGAAAAAAAGCCGGTCGATGACCGGCTTTTTTCCTTTGCATCTGGTGCCCAGAAGAGGACTCGAACCTCCACAGTGTTGCCACCGCTAGGACCTGAACCTAGTGCGTCTACCAATTCCGCCATCTGGGCAAAGAGGGCGCAATTTTAAAGGAAAGATCGATTTTGTCAAACAAACCCAGCAAGATACGCAAGCGCGATCCCCACTATGAGCGCGAGGCCGGGAAATACGAAAACCCCCTGCCGAGCAGGGAGTTCGTGCTTGTCACATTGACGGAGCGAGGCGTGCCGTTGTCATTTGACGAATTGGCCGACCTGCTAGACGTCAAGGCGCAGGAGTTCGACGCCTTTTCGCGCCGCCTCGGCGCGATGGGGCGCGAAGGCCAGATCATGCAGAACCGCCGCGGCGATTACCTCATCCCGGACAAGGCCGACCTCATCCGCGGCCGCGTCGAAGGTCATCCGGACGGATACGGTTTTCTGGTGCCTGACGAGGAAGGTCCGGACTTGTTTCTCGGTCCGAAGGAAATGGACAAGGCCCTGCACGGTGATCGCGTCATGGCGCGCATCGTCGGCACAGACCGCCGTGGCCGGCCCGAGGGCAAGATTGTCGAGGTGCTGGAGCGTGCCAACCACCGTCTCGTGGGTCGTGTTCACAACGAGCACGGTGTACTGTTCGTCGTGGCCGAGAACCGTCGCATCAGTCAGGACATCCTGATTGCACCCGGCGGCAAGCTCAAGGCCGTGGCGGGGCAGGTGGTGGTGGTCGAGATCATCGAGCAGCCTTCCAGGCAGGCTCAGCCGATCGGCAAGGTGGTCGAGATCCTCGGCAACTACGCCGATCCGGGTATGGAAATCGAGATTGCGCTGAGGAAGCATGAACTGCCCTTCGAGTTTTCTCGGGATGGTCTTGCCGAGGCGAAGAAGCTGCCGGACGCGGTGCGCAAGAGTGACTGGAAGTGGGAAGGAGGTGTGCGTGAAGACCTCCGCAGCCTTCCGCTGGTGACCATCGACGGCGAGACAGCCAAGGATTTCGACGACGCCGTATTTTGCGAGCGCCAGGGCAAGGATGGCAAGGGCGGTTTTCGCCTGGTCGTCGCCATTGCCGACGTCAGCCACTACGTACAGGCGGAACGGTCACTTGACCGCGACGCGCTGGAACGCGGCAACTCGGTGTATTTCCCGCGCCGCGTGATTCCGATGTTGCCGGAGAAGATATCCAACGGGCTCTGTTCGCTCAACCCACAGGTCGAGCGCTTGTGCATGGTGTGTGACATGGCTATCGCCGCCAACGGCGTCGTCAAGCGTTATCGCTTCTACCCTGCGGTGATGTTCTCTCACGCCCGGCTCACCTACAACGAAGTGGCGGCCGCCCTCTACGAGGATGACGCTGCGGCGACGAAAAAGCTCAAGGGCCTGCTACCCCAGTTGCGCCACCTCGATGCCCTCTATCGTGTGCTGGTGAAGGCGCGCGCGGCGCGTGGCGCAATCGACTTCGAAACGGTCGAGACGCAGATGATCTTCGACGAACAGGGAAAGATCTCACGCATCATTCCGGTAAGCCGCAACGATGCTCACCGCATCATCGAGGAATGCATGCTTGCGGCCAATGTCTGCGCCTCCGACTTCCTGCACGAAAACGAGCATGCTGCGCTCTACCGAATCCACGAGGGGCCGACGCCCGAGAAACTGGAGAAGCTGCGTGAGTTCCTCAAGGAATTCGGCCTCAGCCTGAGCGGTGGCGATGAACCGCACGCCAAGGACTACGCCCGCCTGCTGGATACAATCAAGGGCCGGCCGGACATGCAGCTCCTGCAGACAGTGATGCTGCGTTCCCTGCAGCAGGCGGTCTATAGCCCGGAGAATGTCGGTCATTTCGGTTTGGCCTACGAGTCATACACCCATTTCACCTCGCCCATCAGGCGCTATCCCGATCTCGTCATCCACCGGGCCATCAAGGCTGTGCTGCAAGGCGGAAAATACAGGCCGGGCAAATGGGAAGACATCGGCATCCACTGCTCGCAAACCGAACGGCGCGCCGACGAGGCGACGCGCGATGTCGAGTCCTGGCTGAAGTGCTACTACATGCGCGATCGCATCGGAGAGGAATTCGCCGGTAGTGTTTCCGCCGTCAAGTCCTTCGGTATTTTCGTGGCTTTGGACGATGTTTTTGTAGAGGGTTTGGTGCATATCTCGGACCTAGGCAGCGATTACTTCCATTACGACGACGCCAAGCACCAGCTGGTCGGCGAGCGCAGCGGGAATCGTTTCCGCCTGGCCGACCGTGTGCGCGTGCAACTGGTGCGAGTGGATATGGAGAGCAGCAAGATCGATTTCCGTCTGGCCGAGGAGGCGGGTGGAAAGGGCGGGCGGCGTGGCTGATGCTCACTTTATCTATGGCTTTCACGCTATCAATGCCCGGCTACGGCAAAGCGCCGGCAGCGTGCAGGAAATCTACCTCGCTGCAGGACGGCAGGACGGCAGATCGCGCGATCTCGTCAAGTTGGCTGAAGCTCAGAGCGTGCGTGTCATTGCCACCGACCCTTCGCGTCTCGATGGCATGGCTGGTGGCCACGGCAAGGCGGCGCGCCACCAGGGCGTGGTGGCGCGTGTCTCGACCGGACAACGCCACGTCACCCTGGATGATGTGCTGGACACCCTTGCCGAACCGGCATTGCTGCTGGTGCTGGACGGGGTGAAGGACCCGCATAATCTCGGCGCCTGTCTGCGCGTGGCCGACGCGGCCGGTGCGCATGCGGTCATCGCGCCGAAGGACAGGGCGGTGGGGCTCAATGCTACCGCCATCAAGGTGGCCTGCGGTGCCGCCGACAGCGTGCCATACGTGACGGTCACCAATCTGGCGCGCTCGCTGCGGGAGATGCAGGAGCGCGGCATCTCGACGGTCGGTGCCGATGCCGAGGCGGAGAAGGATATCTACGGCGTCGATCTCAAGGAGCCCCTGGCGTTGGTGCTGGGCGCCGAAGGCGACGGTTTGCGTCGCCTGACGAAAGAAACTTGCGACGCCTTGGTCAGGATACCCATGCTTGGCAGCGTGGAAAGCCTGAACGTCTCCGTTGCAAGCGGCATCTGCCTGTTCGAAGCAAGGCGCCAACGAAGTCTGGCCTAGGGCCATGCGTATCGAGCGGGCTGAGTCGCTACAAGCACTTGATTTTCCGTGCCTGTTTAGCTACAATCATCGGCTTCACAAACCTTGCCCCACCGCAACGCATGGCGGGGGGTATAACCCAAAAGGAGATTGCATGCGACATTACGAAATCGTTTTCATCGTCCACCCGGATCAAAGCGAGCAGGTGCCCGCTATGATCGACCGTTACAAAGTGCTCGTCACCGGCCGCGCCGGCCAGATCCATCGCCTCGAAGACTGGGGCCGCCGTCAGTTGGCTTATCCGATCCAGAAAATACACAAGGCGCATTACGTGCTCATGAACATCGAGTGCGATGCCGAGACGCTCACCGAACTGGAGCACGCATTCAAGTTCAACGATGCCGTGCTGCGCCACCTCACCGTCAAGATGCGCCAGGCCGTAACGACGCCCTCCCCGATGATGAAGGATGAGAAGGCCAAGTCGCTGACGCATGCCACCGAGGGTACCAAGGCAGAAGTGACGCATGCCGCCGAGGGGGCCAAGGCAGAAGAAGCGAAGCCCGCCGAGCAACCCGCGGCTTGAGGTGGCAGCGCCGCAGAATGAGCTGACGATCTCCGGGTGCATCATCGAACTGGCGCAACTGCGCCATACCCCGGCAGGCGTGCCGGTTCTGAACTTCAGAATCGCCCACGCCTCAGAACAGATTGAAGCCGGACTGCCGCGCAAGGTTGAATGTGAACTGCAGGCTGTGTCGCTGGGACAGGCGGCTATTTTGCTGAGGGGAGCCAAGCCGGGTGACGGCGTCAGGCTGACCGGATTCCTCGCCGCAAAAAGCGCCCAGTCTAAGCAGCCGGTGCTGCATGTGGAACAAATCGATTTTTTGGAAGGAATGAATCATGGCGTTTAAACCGAGAAATGCGAAGGACGCGAAGAAGCGCAAGGACGACAAGGGATCGCGCGGCATGTTCAAGCGGCGCAAGTTCTGCCGCTTTACCGCAGAAAAGATCGAGGAAATCGACTACAAGGATGTCGAGATCCTGAAGGATTTCATCACCGAGAACGGCAAAATCATGCCTGCGCGCATCACCGGGACCAAGACCGGCTACCAGCGCCAGTTGTCCACCGCCATCAAGCGCGCACGCTATCTGGCGCTGATGCCCTACACTGACCTGCACTGAGAGAGGGAACGACCATGCAAGTGATTTTGATGGAAAAGGTGGTCAATCTCGGCAGCCTGGGCGATGTCGTCAAGGTGCGCGACGGTTATGCGCGCAACTTCCTCATTCCCCAAGGCAAGGCCAAGCGGGTCACTCCGGGAAATCTGGCGGAGTTCGAAAAGCGTCGTGCCGAGCTTGAACACCAGCAGGTCGAGAAGCTGTCTGCCGCTCAGGAGAAGGCTGCCAAGCTGGAAGGAATGATGGTGCAGATCACCCGCAAGGCGGGCGTCGACGGCCGTCTGTTTGGCTCCGTCACCAACTTCGATATCGCTGAGGCGCTGAAGGAGCAGGGCATCGAGGTGGAGCGGGCTGACATCCGCATGCCTGAGGGTCCGCTCAAGTTGATTGGCGACGCCCAAGTGCAGATTGTCCTGCACAGCGACGTGGTGGCCGGCATTACCGTGTCGGTGCTGGGCGAACACTAAGTCTTCGCCTGTCATGCAAAAGGGCCGCTTTTCAGCGGCCCTTTTTCGTTGACTTTCGCAAACCCGGGAAACCTGGCGGAGAGAGAGGGATTCGAACCCTCGATACGTTTTACCGTATACACACTTTCCAGGCGTGCGCCTTCGACCACTCGGCCATCTCTCCGGAAGGGCGAATTTTAGCAGAAAGGGCATGGTGGTGCGATGCAGCATTGATGCCTGGGTGGCCAGGTTGGCCTCCGGTTCAAGGAATGCTTCACTCGCCTTTTGAATTGGCCTATAGTTCCATCAAGCGCATATATGCATTGAACAACACAATGTGACTATGTGCGTGTGCGCTTCTGGCACGGAGTCTGTCGGCCGGACGCAGCGTCAAGCCAAAAACTCAAAGGAGGAGGCGTCATGCAGAAATCGTTGCACATCGATCCCAATAAATGTACCGGCTGTCTCCAGTGCGAGATGGCCTGTTCCTATGAGAACTACGGTTCTTTCAACATCGCGAAGTCACGCATCAAAGTCTTCAACTTCGAGTCCGCCGGGCGCAAGGTGCCCTACACCTGCACTCAGTGCGCCGAAGCGTGGTGCCTGCATGCCTGCCCGGTAGACGCGATCCGTATCGATGCCGCCACCGGCGCCAAGGTGGTGCATGAGAGCGTCTGCGTCGGTTGCAAGGTGTGCACCATCGCCTGCCCCTTCGGCACGGTGAACTACGTGGCCGATACCGGCAAGGTGCAGAAGTGCGATTTGTGCGGCGGCCAGCCGGCCTGCGCCGAGGCCTGCCCGACCGGCGCCATCACCTTCGTCGAGTCCGACTGGACCGGCCTGGGCAAGATGCGCCAGTGGGCCGAGAAGACCGATACCCAACCGCGCGCTTGAGAGGAGAGATTATGAACCCCCGACATGGCATGGGCAAAGAAAATACTGCGCGTTAACCTGACCAAGGGCACCTGCGCATCCGAACCGCTCAACATGGAGTGGGCACAACAGTATCTGGGCCAGCGCGGGCTGGCGACGAAGTACCTGGTGGCGGAGACAGACCCCAAGGTCGATCCGCTCTCGCCCGAGAACAAGCTGATCATGACCACCGGCCCGCTCACGGGCACCATGGCTTCCACCGGCGGGCGCTATTCCGTCGTTACCAAGGGGCCGCTCACCGGCGCCATCGCCTGCTCCAATTCGGGCGGCTACTTCGGCGCCGAGCTGAAGATGGCGGGCTGGGACATGATCATCTTCGAGGGCAAGTCGCCCAAGCCTGTCTATCTCTGGATTGAAAACGACAAGGCCGAGTTGCGCGATGCCGCACACCTGTGGGGAACCACCACTTGGCACACCGAGGAGGCGATCAAGGCAGCACACCAGGATCCGCAAATCCGCGTTGCCTCGATCGGTCGCGCCGGCGAGAACGGCGTGCTCTATGCCTGCGTGGTGAACGATCTTCACCGTGCGGCCGGACGCTCCGGCGTCGGTGCCGTGATGGGTTCTAAGAACCTCAAGGCGGTCGCCTTGCGCGGTACCGTCGGCGTCTCCGGCGTTCGCGACTTCAAGGCTTTTCTCAAGGCAACCACGGCGGCCAAGAAAGTGCTGGCCGACAATGCCGTCACCGGTCAGGGCTTGCCCAAGTTTGGCACCCAGGTTTTGATGAACGTCATCAACGAAATTGGTGCGCTGCCCACGCGCAATGCCAATGACGTCCAGTTCGAGGGTGCGCGCAATATCTCTGCCGAGGCCATGCACGAGAAGAGACCCTCCGACGGCAAGGCCAATCTGATCACCAACTCCGCCTGCTTCGGCTGCACCATCGCCTGCGGGCGCGTCTCGCAGGTGGACAAGAACCACTGGAGCGTGGTGAACAGCCCGAAATACTGGGGCGCCACCGGCGGCCTCGAGTACGAGAATGCATGGTCTCTCGGCGCCGCCAATGGCGTGGACGACCTCGATGCCTTGACGGTGGCCAACATGATCTGCAACGAAGATGGCATGGACCCGATCACTTTCGGCGCCACCGTCAGTGCGGTGATGGAGCTCTACCAGATGGGTGTGCTGAAAAAGGAACAGATCGGTATCGAGTCGCCCTTCGGTTCTGCCCAGGCGCTGCTCGAGATGGCGCATATGACGGCTGAAGGGCGCGGTTTCGGCAAGGAGTTGGCCCTCGGCTCGGCGCGGCTGACCAAGAAGTATGGCCACCCAGAGCTGTCCATGTCGGTCAAGGGCCAGGAGTTCCCCGCCTACGACCCGCGCGGCATTCAGGGCATGGGCCTCACCTATGCCACTTCCAATCGTGGCGCCTGCCACTTGCGCAGCTACACCGTGGCCTCGGAGGTGTTCGGCATCCCGGTGAAGACCGATCCGTTGGCCACCGAAGGCAAGCCCGACCTGGTCAAGGCCTTCCAGGATGCGACGGCGGCCTTCGATTCCTCCGGCACCTGCATCTTCACCACCTTCGCGTGGACGCTGGGCGACCTTGCCCCGCAGCTGGACGCCGCTTGCGAGGGCGGCTGGTCGCTGGAGCGGCTGGCCGAGGTGGGCGAACGCATCTGGAACATGGAACGCCAGTACAACCTTGCCGCAGGCCTGACGGCCAAGGACGACGACCTGCCCAAGCGCCTGAAAACCGAAGCGGCCAAATCCGGTCCGGCCAAGGGCCTTGTCTCCGGCATCGACAAAATGCTGCCGGAGTACTACAAGGCGCGCGGCTGGACGGCGGATGGCGTGCCGACCAAGGACACGACCAAGCGACTGGGGCTGTAGTTTTCCTCCACACCGCCAAGGCGACCGGTGCTGCCGGCGCCTTGGCGTTTTCGTCTGGAGCACATCATGAAACATGTCATCATCGGAAACGGACCGGCCGGCGTGGTTGCCGCCGAAACGCTGCGCAAGGCGAATCCCAAGGCGGAGATCACGCTTGTTGGCGACGAACCCGAACCGCCGTACTCGCGCATGGCGATTCCCTATCTCCTCATGGGCAACATCGGTGAATCGGGAACGCATCTGCGCAAGGAGAAGGGCCATTTCGACGCGCTTGGCATCAAGCTGGTGAGCGGTCGCGCTGCCGCAGTCGATGCCAAGGCGCGCAAGGTCAAGCTGGCCGATGGCAAGAGCCTCGACTTCGATCGCCTCCTCATCGCCACTGGCTCCCATCCGCTCAAGCCGCCCATTGCCGGCATGGACGCGCCCAACGTGCATACCTGCTGGACGCTGGAGGACGCCCGCGCCATCGTCAAGCTGGCCCAGTCGGGTTCGCGCGTCCTGCAGATCGGTGCCGGTTTCATCGGCTGCATCATCATGGAGGCGCTCGCTGCGCGCGGTACGCAGCTGACCGTGGTCGAAATGGGCGATCGCATGGTGCCGCGCATGATGACGGAGAAGGCGGGCGGCATGATTCGCCAATGGTGCGAAAAGCAGGGCGTAAGCGTGCATACTGGCGCCAAGGTTCAATCCCTGCGAGACGGCGCCAAAAAGGGGGAACTACTCGCCAAGCTCAGCACTGGCCAGGAGATCCTCGCCGACCTCGTCATCTGCGCTGCGGGCGTCGCGCCCAATATCGATTTCCTCAAGGATAGCGGCATTGCCGTCGAGCGCGGTATCCTGGTCGATGCCGACATGCAGAGCAATGTTCCCGGCATCTATGCCGCAGGCGACGTGACTGAGGCGGTGGATTTCATCAGCGGCAAGCGCACCCTCAATGCCATCCAGCCGAATGCCGCCGATCAGGCGCGCATCGCCGCGATCAACATGGCCGGCGGCAAGGCGAGCCTGCCGGGCAGTCTGGCCATCAACGTGCTCGATACGCTGGGGCTGATATCGGCGTCCTTCGGCCAATGGTGGGGCGAAGCGGGTGGCGAGTCGGTCGAGCGGGCGGACGAAAAGGACTTCAAGTACATCAGCCTGCAGTTCAAGGACGACGTGCTGATCGGCGCCACCAGCATCGGTCTGACCGATCACGTCGGCGTGTTGCGGGGGCTGACTATGGGGCGGGTGCGCCTGGGCGAATGGAAGGAACGCCTGCTTGAAGACCCGACCCGCATCATGGAAGCCTATCTGGCCCGTGCGCAGGGCAGCGAGACGCGCTATCTCGGAACGCGGCCGATCTGATGCGCATCACCTTCAAGCTTTACGCCATGCTGTCCGACCACCTGCCGGACGAGGCGCGCAAGACGAACGCATTGCCGCTCGACGTGCCGTCCGGTCG
This sequence comes from Betaproteobacteria bacterium, assembly GCA_016703785.1. Lineage (GTDB taxonomy): Bacteria > Pseudomonadota > Gammaproteobacteria > Burkholderiales > Rhodocyclaceae > Desulfobacillus. The sequence goes on along the minus strand of JADJBM010000030.1, from coordinate 342,330 downwards.
CACGGTCGGGCAGGTGATCGATGAATTCAACCTGCCGCCGAAACTGGTGCACCTGGTTCTGGTCAATGGCAATTACATTCAGCCGGCAGACAGGGCAGGGCGGGCGCTTGTCGAGGGTGACGTGCTTGCCATCTGGCCGCCGATCGCCGGTGGCTGACTTTGTCGTTGCGCGCGACTGCGAGATGACGATTTCGCAGGCGGATTTCATGCGCCTCCTGCCCGCGGCTGTGGCGGACACACCCTACGAAATCCAGAGCGGGATGTTCGTGCAGGGCGATGCCGAACGCGGCTGGCGCATTGCGCTGACGCCGTTGCCGGATCTGACCATCGGCCTGATCCGCCTCCAGCGCCAGCGCGCCGTGTTTGACTTCAAGGGCTATTCCGCAGGTGAGATTTCCGCTTTTTTTCAGCGCTTCGATTTGTATTTCGCCCGAGGCGGCGGGTGAATTGCGGTAAAATGCAGTGCGGCGGGTCTCCCCGCATTGCAGGGTGGTGAATCTGGTCAGGTCCGGAAGGAAGCAGCCACAGCCATTGACTGCAAGTGCCGGGGGTCAGGCTCGCCGCCCCAGCTTTACCAGGCGCGAAGCGCCACGAAGTTCCCCTCTCCAGCTTGCGGGAGAGGGGCTGGGGGAGAGGGCAGCAGTCGCCGAGACAAGCACCCCGTCTGTTAAAATTCCGCCATGAGCTATCAGGTCCTCGCGCGCAAGTGGCGCCCCCGTTCATTCGCCACGCTGGTCGGGCAGGAGCACGTCGTGCGTGCGCTTACGCATGCGCTGGACCAGCAGCGGCTGCACCATGCCTACCTCTTTACCGGCACGCGCGGCGTCGGCAAGACGACCATCGCGCGCATCCTCGCCAAGGCCCTCAACTGCGAGACCGGCATCACCTCGACACCCTGCGGCGTCTGCAGTTCCTGCCAGGAGATCGACAGCGGGCGCTTCGTCGACCTGATCGAGGTCGATGCGGCGACCAACACCAAGGTCGACGAAATGCGCCAGCTGCTTGAGAACGCCACCTATGCGCCGACGCGCGGCCGCTTCAAGGTGTATGTCATAGACGAAGTGCACATGCTGTCCACCTCGGCCTTCAACGCCATGCTGAAGACGCTGGAAGAGCCGCCCGAGCACATCAAGTTCATCCTCGCCACCACCGATCCGCAGAAGATTCCGGTGACGGTCCTCTCGCGCTGCCTGCAGTTCAACCTCAAGCAGATGCCAATGGGCCACATCGTCGATCACCTTGCTCGCATCCTGGAGGCGGAGCAGGTGGCCTTCGAGCCACACGCCTTGCGCCACATCGCCAAGGGCGCGGCGGGCAGCATGCGCGACGCATTATCCCTGCTCGACCAGGCCATCGCCCACGGTGCTGGCCGCATCGAGGAGGCGGGCGTGCGCGACATGCTCGGCACGGTGGGGGAGGATCACCTCTTCGCGCTACTGGACGGCCTTGCCGCGCGCGATCTGCATGCCATGCTGGCGGTCGCCGAGCAGATGGACGCGCGCAGCCTGTCCTTCGACTCGGCCCTGCAGGAGCTCGCCACGCAGTTGCACCGTATTGCCCTCGTGCAGTTTGCGCCCGAGGCCATTGTGGACGAAGCCGAGCGTACCCGCCTCGCCGGCTACGCGCAGCACCTCGATGCCGAATTCCTCCAGCTCTGCTACCAGATTGCCATCAACGGCCGTAGCGACCTGTCACTGGCGCCGGATGAATACTCCGGCTTCCTCATGACGCTGATGCGCCTGGTGGCCTTCAATCCTGAAACGCCGCCCGCACTCGGCACCAGCACGCCGTCCGAGCCGGCCGTTCGCAGCGAGGCGCCATCAGCGACCCGTGGCAGGCAGGCCGCCTCTGCGGCCCATGCAGTTTCCGCCGCCCCGAAAGCGGTAGTTGCTGCGCCCGACAACGGCAGCGATGCCCCGCAGGAAACCCCCATGGGGGATTGGCATGGCCTGCTCGCGCGCCTCAAGCTTGGCGGAATGGTTCGGGAACTGGCCCACCATTGCGAGGTCGCGGAACAGACCGAAGGCGCCATCAAGTTGCGCCTGAACCCGGCGCACAAGTCGCTGCTGATGAACAAGGCGACGCAGGACAAGCTGCAGGCCGCGCTGTCTGCTCACTTCGGCAACCCCGTCAAACTCGCCATAGAGATCGGCGATTTGTCCGGCGAGACACCTGCGCAGCGCGCCGAGACGGCTCGTAACGAGCGGCAGAACCGTGCCATCGAATCGCTCGAGCAGGACGCTTTCGTGCGCGACATGATCGAGACCTTCGACGCCACGATCAACGAGCAATCCATCAAGCCACTGAACTGAAGCGGAGATCGACATGATGAAAAATGGACTGGCGGGCCTGATGAAACAAGCCCAGCAGATGCAGGAGAACATGCAGAAGGCGCAGGAGCAACTGGCGACCATCGAGGTCGAGGGCCAGTCCGGCGCTGGACTGGTCAAGGTGGTCATGACCTGCAAGCACGACGTGCGGCGCGTCAGCATCGATCCCTCCTTGCTGGCCGACGACAAGGACATGCTGGAGGATCTCATCGCCGCAGCCATGAACGACGCCGTGCGCCGCGTAGAGACGACCGTGCAGGAGAAAATGAGCGGCTTCACCTCTGGGCTCAACCTGCCGCCGGGAATGAAACTGCCGTTCTGATGTCTTTGCCGAGCGCATTGGAGGAACTCGTCGAGGCACTGCGCTGCCTGCCCGGGGTCGGGCCCAAGTCGGCGCAGCGCATGGCCTATCACCTGCTGCAGCGCGACCAGAAGGGTGCGCAGCGCCTGGCTCGGGCGCTGGAGCAGGCCGTGCAGGTGCTGCGCCACTGCAGCCGCTGCAACGCCTTCAGCGAGAATGAGGTTTGCGAGCGCTGTTCGTCGCCCCGGCGCGATGCCTCCCTGCTGTGCGTGGTCGAAATGCCGGCCGACCTCAACATGATGGAGCAGACCCACGCCTTCAACGGCATGTACTACGTCCTGATGGGCCACCTCTCGCCCCTCGATGGCATCGGGCCGAAGGAGCTGCATCTCGAGCGCCTGCTCGCACGTGCCGACGACGGCGTGGTGCAGGAAGTCATCCTCGCCACCAATTTCACCAACGAGGGCGAGGCCACGGCCCACTATCTCGGCGAGGTGCTACGGGCGCGCAAGCTGAAGGTTTCCCGCATCGCCCGCGGCCTGCCGGTGGGCGGCGAAATCGAGCACACCGATGCTGGCACCATCGCCCAGGCGCTGATTGAGCGCCGACCGGTCTGACTCGCCCTCCGGCCCCCAAGTCCTTGCTGTACATGGGATTTCCAGCCTGAAGCGACGCTAGCTAGGTTTTGCACGGCTTTAAAGCCTCAACCGACCGGAAACCCAGGGTTGGCGCGGCTTCCCAAGGTTTTACTTCCATTTCCCCTTGATTATTCTGTATAATCCTGCGGTTTTTAGCGTCGGCTAATGCTGGCTTGCAGCGAGTATTAGCCCGCACTGAAACTTCGGTTTGGATTCGCATTCATTTTCTTCAGGAAGTCGAGGCCATGAGCAGTGACAAGAAAGTAGATTGCAGCCGGCGGAACCTGGTTTTCGCCACTGCGGCCGTGGGAGGCGTGGCGACGGTCGCGACCGCGGTGCCCTTCGTAGCCAGCATGCTCCCCTCCGAGCGCGCCAAGGCGGCAGGCGCTCCGGTGGAAGCCGATATCAGCAAACTCACCCCGGGCGAGATGATGCGCGTCGAGTGGCGCGGCAAGCCGGTGTGGATCGTTTACCGCACCCAGGAAATGATAGATACGCTGAAGAAAATCAACGATCAGGTCGCCGATCCGGCCTCAAAGCGCCCGATGCAGCCCGATTACATCAAGGGCGAGGCACGCTCGATCAAGCCGGAATATCTGGTCGTCGTCGGCATCTGCACCCATCTGGGCTGTTCGCCCACAGACAAGTTGAAGGAAGGGGCTGAATCCGGCATGGCCGCTGACTGGCCGGGCGGCTTCTTCTGTCCCTGCCACGGCTCGACCTTCGACCTGTCCGGCCGGGTGTACAAGAACAAGCCGGCGCCGGATAACCTGGAAGTGCCGCCGCATTACTACATGTCCGACACGCGCATTCTGATCGGCGAAGACAAGAAGGCATAAGGGGACGCAAGAAATGGCTAGCAGCAACTTCGAGAAATTCAAGTCGGACGGCTCGCTTGCGGGCAACGTCCTCGAGTGGGTCGATGCACGCTTCCCTGCAACCTCGCTGTGGAAGGAGCACCTGTCCGAGTACTACGCGCCGAAGAACTTCAACTTCTGGTACTTCTTCGGCTCCCTCGCCCTGCTGGTGCTGGTGATGCAGATCGTCACCGGCATCTTCCTGGTGATGCACTACAAGCCGGACGCATCGCTCAACGCCGCCGGCGTGCCGGTGGCCTTCGCCAGCGTCGAGTACATCATGCGCGACGTGCCCTGGGGCTGGCTGATCCGCTACATGCACTCCACCGGTGCCTCGGCCTTCTTCGTCGTGGTCTACCTGCACATGTTCCGCGCCATGCTCTACGGTTCCTACCGCAAGCCGCGCGAGTTGCTGTGGATCTTCGGCGTGCTCATCTACCTGTGCCTGATGGCGGAAGCCTTCGCCGGCTACCTGCTGCCCTGGGGCCAGATGTCTTTCTGGGGCGCCCAGGTGATTCTCAGCCTGTTCTCGGCCATCCCGCTGATCGGCAACGACCTGGCCACCTGGATCCGCGGCGACTACGTCATCGCCGACGCCACCCTGAACCGCATGTTCGCCTTCCACGTCATCGCCATCCCGCTGGCGCTGCTCGGCCTCGTCGCCGCGCACATCCTGGCGCTGCACGAAGTCGGCTCGAACAACCCGGACGGCATCGAGATCAAGAAGAACAAGGACCCGAAGACCGGCATCCCGCTCGACGGCATTCCTTTCCATCCGTACTACACGGTGAAGGACATCGTCGGCGTGGTCGTCTTCCTGATGGTGTTTTCCGCCATCGTCTTCTTCGCGCCGGAAATGGGCGGCTACTTCCTCGAGTACAACAACTTCATCCCGGCCGACCCGCTGGTGACGCCGCCGCACATCGCGCCGGTGTGGTACTTCACGCCGTTCTACTCGATCCTGCGCGCCAACACGGTGAACTTCTTCTGGATCGACGCCAAACTGTGGGGCGTGATCTTCATGGGGCTGGGCGTGATGATCCTGTTCTTCCTGCCCTGGCTCGACCGCAGCCCCGCCAAGTCGATCCGCTACCGCGGCCCGATCTACAAGACCGCGCTGGGCGTGTTCATCGTCGCCTTCTTCATCCTCGGCTATCTGGGCATGCAGGCGCCGACACCGGTCTTCACGATCATTTCGCAGATCTGCACGGTCATCTATTTCCTGTTCTTCCTGCTCATGCCCTGGTACAGCCGCATCGACAAGTGCCAGCCGGAACCGGAAAGGGTGACGAAATGAGAACCGTCATGTACAAGAAAATTCTTATTGCGCTCCTCTTTGCGCCGCTCGCCGCGATGGCCAGTGTTTCGCTCAAGCTCGACCGTGCGCCCGACCGCGCCACCGACAACGCAGCGCTGCAGAACGGCGCCAAACTGTTCATCAACAACTGCCTGAACTGCCACGGGGCCAGCTTCGTCCGCTACAACCGCCTCATGGACATCGGCCTGACCGAGCAGCAGATCAAGGACAACCTGCTATTCACCGCCGAGAAGATCGGCGAGCCGATGGGCATTTCCATGTCGCGCAAGGACTCCAAGGAATTCTTCGGTTCCTGGCCGCCCGATCTTTCCCTGATTGCCCGCGCCCGCGCCTCCGGCGATGGCAGCGGAGCGGATTGGCTGTACACGTACCTGCGCGGCTTCTACAAGGACGAGAAGCGGCCGACCGGCTGGAACAATGTTGCGTTCGATAGCGTCGGCATGCCGCATGTGCTGTGGGAGCTTCAGGGCGAGCAGGTAATGGGCGAGGACCACAAGCTCAAGCTGGCCAAGCCGGGCAAGCTCACGCCCAAGGAATACGACGACGCCGTCGGCGATCTCGTCGCCTTCATGGTCTGGATGGCCGAGCCGCAAGCGGAAATCCGCAAGCATCTTGGCCTGGCCGTATTGCTTTTCCTCGGCGTGTTCTTCGCTGTGGCCTATGCCATGAAGCGCGCGTTCTGGAAAGACATCCACTAAACCACTGCAAGGATCGCCATGCAGTTTCTCGGTCATCGTGATTTCAACTCCCCGCGCGTTCGCCGCGTGGTGCGCGATGCCGACTATTCCTGGAGCGGGAATACCATGATGACATTGTATTCGGGCACGACCTGCCCGTTCAGCCACCGCTGCCGCATCGTCCTCTATGAAAAGGGGATGGATTTCCAGGTGATCGACGTCGATCTCTTCAACAAGCCTGAGGACATCGCGGTCATCAACCCCTACAACCGCGTGCCCGTGCTGGTCGATCGCGACCTCGTCCTCTACGAGGCCAATATCATCAACGAGTACATCGACGAGCGCTTCCCCCATCCGCAACTGATGCCGCCGGACCCGATCATGCGCGCCCGCGCCCGCCAACTGCTGTTCACCTTCGAGCAGGAGTTGTTCACCCACATCGAGGCGCTGGAAAAGAACCTGAAGGCCGCCGAGAAGGCCCGCATGCACGTGCGCGATCGCCTCACCGAACTGGCGCCGGTCTTCAACAAGCAGAAGTTCATGCTGGGCGACGAGTTCTCCATGCTCGACGTGGCCATCGCGCCCTTGCTGTGGCGCCTCGACCACTACGGCATCGAACTGCCGAAGACCGCCGTGCCGCTCATGAAGTACGCCGAGCGCATCTTCAGCCGCCAGGGCTTCATCGACGCACTGACCCCCTCGGAAAAGGTCATGCGGCGCTAGCGGGTTCGGCATGTCGCTGCGGCGGCATCCTTTCCCGCTGTGCCTCCGCAATCGGCATGTCCTCCGAAGTTTCCACCAAGCCCTATCTGCTGCGCGCCCTCTATGAGTGGTGCGCCGACCAGGGGCTCACGCCCTACATTTCCGTCCAGGTAGACGCCCGCACCCTGGTACCGCGCCAGTTCGTGCGCGACGGGAACATCGTGCTCAACCTTGGCGCCGATGCCGTGCAGAACCTGCACATGGGCAACGACCTCATCACCTGCCAGGCCCGCTTCGGCGGCGTCGCGCAATCCCTCTCCATCCCCGTCGGCAACGTTGCCGCCATCTACGCCCGCGAGAACGGGCAGGGCATGGCCTTCGAGATCGGCGAGCAAGCCGGGGAGCCGGCTGTATCGGTGGAAGAGGGCGCGCCTGAGCAGCCCGAACCCCCGCCCACCGACGCGCCCACCCGGCCGCACCTCACCCGAATCAAGTAAGGCGCGGCTGTACCAGCTTGCTTGGCACACGGCGTTCCCCCTCTGAAGCGCCGTAAAGTAAAACATAATCAAATTATTCCGTGACACCGAATATGGCCATAGTTATATTCGATAGATTAAATATCAAATAAAAACAAACTAGAACACAGGATCCCAGGCATCCTATAAATAGGTAAAAACAAAATACCGTGAATTAATTCACGCTTTCCAGGAATGGAATCGTGCTTTAATCCCCTACCCATTCATCATTCAGACCGGCCCGAGCCGGCAATTCAAGGGGGAGGTTAGGGTGGCGGCAGAGCGTCTTGCCGGAGGGGACCTGTTATGGCTGCTCGGCAGCCTGTGCCGGATCGGCCGCCTGCCCTTCGACGCCGCCCTCGTCTCCCAGGAATTCCCCCCGCCGATCACCACCGTCACCCTGCATGAGGCTGCCCGCGCATTGGGCTTTCGCACAGGCGAGCGCCGCATCGATGCCGCCGTCCTGCAGGGGCTGACTTTCCCGGCCATCGCCTTTCTGCGCGCCGCACCCCATGCAAGCGCGCCGCCCATGCCCGCCGCGCCGACGCAACTGCACGTCGTGCGCGAAGGCGAGGACGACGAACTACCCGTAGCCGAGGCTGAACCTCCGCCGGCCCGCACCGCACTCCTCCTGCGCGCCGATGCCAACCAGCTTCTTTACTTTCGCGCCGGCAGCGAACAACCCGAAACCCTACCGCTGGGGGAGTTCGACCTCTATTTCGAGCCCGACCTCATCCTCATCGCCAAAGATGCTTCCCTCTCGCCCGCGGGGAGAGGGATCGAGGGAGAGGGGGCAGGGGTAGCAGAAACCACCCCACCCACATTCGGCTTCCGCTGGTTCATTCCAGAACTCCTCAAGCACAAGCGCATCTGGCGCGACGTGCTGCTCGCCTCGCTCTTCATCCAGATCGTCGGTCTGAGCACGCCGGTGTTCACGCAGGTCATCATCGACAAGGTGGTGGTGCACCAGACCCAATCCACCCTCGTCGTCATCGCCGTCGCCCTCGTCATGTTCATGCTGTTCACCAGCGCAATGACCTGGCTGCGGCAGTATCTCGTGCTGCACACCGGCAACCGCATCGACGCCGTCCTCGGCGCACAGGTCTTGCGCCATCTTCTGCGCCTGCCGCTGCCCTTCTTCGAACAGCGCACCACCGGTGTGCTGGTCGCGCGCCTGCACGGCGTCGAGACCATCCGCGAGTTCGTCTCCGGGGCAGCGGTGAGCCTCATCCTCGACTTCCCCTTCCTGCTCATCTTCCTGGCGGTGATGTTCGCCTACTCCTGGCAGCTCTCGCTCATCGCCGTGGCCTTGTTGGGTGCCATCGGCGCAATCAGCTTCCTCGTCGCCCCCGTCTTCCGCGACAAGCTCAACCGCCAGTTCCTGCTCGGCGCGCGGAACCAATCCTTCCTCACCGAATACGTCTCCGGCATCGCCACCGTCAAGTCCCTGCAGATGGAGCCGCACCTCGAACAGAAGTACGGCGGCTTCCTGGCTGATTATCTGGCCGCCGGCTTCGCCACGCGCCAGGTTTCCAACACCTACAACGTGCTCTCCAACGGTCTCGAGCAGGCGATGACGCTGTCCATCCTCGTCGTCGGCGCATTGCTGGTCATGCAGAACGATGGTTTCACCGTCGGCATGCTGGTGGCTTTCCAGATGTTCGCCTCCCGCATGAGCCAGCCCCTGCTGCGCCTGGTCGGCCTGTGGCAGGAATTCCAGCAGGCCAGCATCGCGGTGAAGCGCCTCGGCGACCTCATGGACGCCCCCGCCGAGCCGCATGCGCTCATCCCGCACAGGGAAGCGGCCGGCGCCGGGCGCATCGACCTGGTCTCCCTGAGCTTCCGCTATTCCGAGCAGCATCCCTTCCTCTACCGCAACCTCAACCTGACGCTCAAGCCCGGCCACCTCTCCGTGCTGATGGGCCCCTCCGGCTGCGGCAAGAGCACGCTGGCGAAACTCCTGCAGGGCTTCTATCTGCCCACCGAAGGCCAGATCCGCCTCGACGGGCGCGACATCCGCCATCTCGCCGCCAACGAATTGCGGCAGACCTACGGCATCGTGCCGCAGGAGACCGTGCTCTTCGCCGGCACCATCTACGACAACCTCGTCATGGCCCACCCGCACGCCGGCTTTGATGACGTCATCCAGGCCTGCAAGCTGGCCGAGATCCACGACACCATCGAGAAGCTGCCGCAGGGCTACCAGACGGCGATTGGTGAGCACGGCGTCGGTCTCTCCGGCGGCCAGCGCCAACGCCTCGCCATTGCCCGCGCGCTCCTGAAGCGCCCGAAGGTCCTCATCTTCGACGAGGCCGTCTCCAACCTCGACCAGGCCACCGCCGAACACTTCGCCCAGACCATCAATCAACTCAAGGGCAAGGTGACGCTGCTCTTCATCACCCACCAGATCCCGAAGGGGCTGCTGGTGGATGAGGTGTTCAGCTTCGGGGCGAAGCCGGTGGCGGGGCAGACGCCGTCAACGGAGATTGAGACTGAAGGGAGGTTGGAGTGAACGCCGGTGAGAATGAACCTAATGCTGACAGCACTACTCGCGAGATTACCGAATACCGCTTCGCCCGCGACAACGCGGAGACGAAGTTCCTCGACTGGCGCATCCTGCCGGAGGACATCGCCGTGCTGCCGGAGCTGACTTTGGGCGGGGTGCAGATGGATCTGACCCAGGCCCTGGTGCGCGATGCCGAAGCGGGCTGGAGGGGCCAACCCCCCGGCGCCCTCAGAGACAAGCTCGACGCCTTCCTCAACGAAACGAATCCCGGCGTCCTGCACACCCGCTTCGAAGACCTGCTCTTTGCCTGGACCGGGGCGCAGGCCCTCCCCGAGGGGACCTACACGAATCAGCTTGACGCCCGTCATGCGCAGGTGCTCGAGCAGGCCTACGGCAGGAGCTTCCAGAACCCGAACGCCGAACAGGCCACGGCCTGGCAACTGACCTACGAGCAGTTGAGCGATGGGCTTTACGCCAGCCTGCTGGCGCAGACGCATCGGGCTTCCTTCTACCAGGCCATCGCGTGGAACCACAGCGATGTGACCGGGAAGGCATTCGGCAACCAAGAAATGGTTGGTTCGATAAATATTGAAAGACCGTGTGCAGCGAACGACTCGCTTTGGAGAAAAGCATCATGAAATCTAACCATTATTTGTTAATTCTATCTTTAGCCTGCGGGCTGGTGGGCTGTAGCAAGGAGGTCGACTATCGGGAAGAAGTTGCGTTGGAGAACCCCTCAAGAATTGAGGTGATTTCACGTAGAGACGTTTTCGAGAGGGGCTACGGCGCACACGGTTCCGGGTGGTGGAGAAATCGCTCGGAGCTTTTCCTATTCGGCAAGAGAAGTCCGGTCTGGTCAGATAACCTCCGGCCTTTGTACTTGGAGCGACTTCCTGATAACCAAGGATATTTGCTGGTGACAGGCATTGACAATACAGATGTTTGTCTCCAACGCAATCGCCCTACTTCATTCTATGTCACGTTCCACATCTCACCTGTTAGCGCAAAGGAAGTAACAACACCTGCTCGCCTTGAAGGTGTCTCAACCAATCTGTTACTAAGCGTTGAGAACAAGCGGCCAGCCAACAGTGAAGTCTTTACCTTGTCCGAGAAGGCAGAGCTAACTCGCCTTGGAGGGTATTCAGAACGAATGCGCAAGCTCCTCCTTACATCGAAATATGGCTGCTGACATCCAGCATTATTAAAGGGAGATCGACATGGCAGATATCACCGAATACGCTCAGCTTGCCGGACGAGTTTACAAAGAAGCATTCGTCGAAAACCGCACCCCCGTTCCCATCGGTTGGAAAGAAGAATACTGGGTGCCTGACACGGCTTCACGAAAGGTACCGGAGTCGATTTCTTTTCACTGACCTGAACCTTGGGTGATTCAATGCCGCGACGTCCGAGAGTAAAACTGGTGGGGCATCCGCAGCATGTGGTCCAGCGTGGCCACAACCGTGAAGCCTGCTTCTTCGCCGAAGAGGACTACCGGTTTTACCTTCACTGGCTGCGCGAAGGCGCCAAGAAATACGACTGCGCCATCCACGCCTATGTCCTCATGACCAACCACGTCCATCTTCTCCTCACCCCCGGCGCCATTGCCAGCCTGCCCCGCCTCATGCAATCACTCGGCCGCCGCTACGCCCAATACATCAATCACAGCTACCGCCGCAGCGGCAGCGTCTGGGAAGGCCGCTACAAGTCCAGTCTGATCCAGGCCGAGGACTACCTGCTCGCCTGCCAGCGCTACATCGAACTCAATCCCGTGCGCGCCGACATGGTTGCCGATCCTGGCCAGTACCGCTGGTCGAGCTATCGCTGGCACGGACTGGGCGAGCCCAGCGAACTGATTGCCGATCATCCCCTCTACTGCGCGCTGGGGCGAAGCGAAGCAGATCGCCGTGGCGCCTACCGCGATCTATTGCGTGCGCACCTGGAAGAGGCTGCACTGGACGAGATCCGCAAAGCCGTGCAGCAGGGCTTGCCGTTGGGCAACGACCGGTTCCGCGAACAGGTGGAGGCCGCGCTGGGCAGACGAGTGACGCTGCGACGGCGGGGAAGACAGGAGCGGACATCCTCGAATGCGCCGTTGCCGGGGCAGATGGGTTTGGACTTGGAGGGAGCTTAATGAAGACAGCAGAAAAGAAATCGACTCCGGTACCTTTCGGTATGCTCATTGACCTGGGTGAGGGCACGCGGGGGTTCGCCGATGGCAGTTCAACACTCGTAGGACAAGAAAGTCAGTCCCCGCAAGACGGCGAATATGACTTGTGGAAGGACGACACCCATACGGCAGCCAACAACGACAACTGGAGGTGTGCGGCATGAAGTTCTTGCAATGGAAATCCGGAGTTCTTGTTGCTTCACTCATTCTTGCTGCCTGCGGCGGTGCGCCCGCAGTTTCCTCCGAAGTGCAGGATGTCGCACGGGCGCACGTCGCCAAGGGCAAGGCGCTGTTCGAGGAGAAGTGCCGCACCGTCGCCGGGGAGAAGATCTACCGCAAGGTGGAGAACGTGGAGGGGATCGTGTTGTTCAAAGTGCGGCCGGCGCGGGGTGATAAAGAACTGTCAGACCGGATGTGGCCGGGGGCGGCGTTTGCAATTGAGGCGTTCGGGGATAGCTATATCACCTCCTTTCTCGGATATGAGCATGCTCCTGGTGAAGGGCTCTCTGGCAAACCTAGTAAGATCACGGCTCAAAGCCGTGGATACATCAATACAGACCGTCGCCCGGGAAGTCTGCCGGGCTACCGCTACGTCGACGTCATCGACGAGAAAGACGGCAAGCGGTATCGGATTACGGGCAGCTTCAAAGAAGTAACTCGCGTATTGAGCAAACGCATTGGTGAAAATCCGAAGCCCACCAAGATAGTTGATTATGTGCTTGACAAGATACCCGCCACCGACCCCTTCCCCCGCTACGGCGTCACCTTCGAGGATCACGTCATTCCCGAGGAGCGCATGCTCGGCTTGGCCAGCAGCACGGTGAAGGTGCTCGATCTGCAGACGGGCGAAGTGCTGGGCGAGATGATCCGCTACGCCTGGAGCCCATCGGGGCCGAGCAGATCGAATCCCGTACCATGGCTAACGGCATGGAAGTGCCCCGGTCATGCCGTCGGATCGGATGCTGCCACCCGTAAATTCGTTGACCAAATCCTGATTCCCGCCAAGGAGAAGTGATCATGCCCACACCGATCATTGCCGAGTATTTTGATTACGCCAGGTTGCAGATGGCAGCTGAGGCCTTGTATGGCTTCGACGCAACGGATTCCGGCGCGAGTCTTGTGCCTGGTACAACAACATATGGACCGATCAGCGTTGCCACATTGACTGATGGGAATCGTCACGCCAGCCGCTTCACGGCCACGGAAGCGGCCAACTTTGTCTCGCAGTGGGAGGTGGTGGAGCACATCTCCAACACCCGGACGGGATTTTCGGGGACGTTGTTCCGTAACCGAACAAATCCGCAAGAGCTGGTTCTCAGCTTCCGTTCCACCGAATTCATCGACGATGCCGCACGCGACAACAAGGCCACCAACGAACTGGAGATATCCCAATGCGGCTGGGCCTTCGGCCAGATCAGCGACATGGAAGCGTGGTATGCCGATCTGCGCCGGCGCGGGCTGATCCCGGATGGCGCCCACTATGCCGTCACCGGCTACAGCCTGGGCGGGCATCTTGCCACCGCCTTCAACCTGCTGCGGCACGAAGACGGCACCCAAGGCCTGGTCGACCAGGTTGTCACCTTCAACGGCGCCGGGGTGGGGGAGATCACCCAAGGCACCTTGCAGAGTGTTCTGAGCTACTTCAACGAACTGCGTTCCCAACCGGACCGGATTGAAGCCGCGATAGACGACGCCGACCTGCGCACTCTCTACCGCACCCTACGTGACAATCTCGCCAGCGGAGCCTGGGACGTCGCCCGCGCCAAGGCGGAACTCAACAGTTTCGCGATGCCCACGCCGGAAGACTCGCGCTATCAGGCGCTCGCCGCCGAGAAGCTGCGCATCTGGACCGCGCTCGATCGCATTGGCGCCATTACGGCCATTGCCGGCGAGGTGCCGCTGTTTACCTCAGGGTCGACCGATCCAGCCATTCCCGCAAATCCGGCTGCTGTGCCGCTTGGCAATATCGAGCAGACACGGCTCGACTATCAAATGGCGGTGCTGCTAGCCCGAGAGAGAACCCGCGCTGTTGGCCTGGTGGACGGCGCCATCCAGACCTTCTCCGGCCGGCAATTCGGCAGCCCCCGCCTGGACAACCAGTACGATCTCATGGGCGCGACCCAGCCTTCCGCAGTCGCAAACTCGCAACTCCACTACGGTGCCGACGAAAAAATCTTCATCGAAGACCAGCCATTGGTGCGCGGAGACTACATCTCCCAGATTCTTGCCCAGACGCTGACCTCCTGGGATCTCCGTCTGCTGGCCAACAATTACGCGCAGAACGATTTCGGCGACACGCACAGCCTGGTGCTGATCGTCGACACCCTGAGCGTCGAAAACATCCTGACTCGGCTTGCTCCCGGCACCTCGCAGGCGACCTTCAACGGCATTCTCTTGAAAGCCTCCTATCTCAAGGCGGAAAAGGATAGCGGTCAAGGCAAGGCCGAAGGCGACGTGCTGGAGAATATGGTCAATGCGCTGGCCGACCTGGTGCTGGGTCCCGGCAGGCATGCCGTGCTCAATGGCAGTCCGAATGGCAATACCTGGTCGAGCATCGACAATCCGCCTGCGCACACAGGACGTACCGCCTTTTATGCCTTGCTAGACCAGATCGCCGCCAGCAATGCCTTCGCGGCACTCAGCGGCAGGCTGGCCCTCGCGGCTTCCGGAGAAAATTTGCGCAGCAGGGCGAGGTCGGACTTCGGTGCCTACGCCGCCTTATACAGTCTGAGTCCTTTCGTCGCCACCGGATCAGCAGATTTGGCAAGTGTGCTCGCTGACGCTTGGGCAGACACATACGCGGATTGGTCTGCCGACAAGGCAGACCTTGCGCAGGGAAAGAAATCGGAAGCGCTGCGGATTTCCGAGATGTGGCTGTCTGACCGGGCCGCCTTCCTCGAACTCAACCAGCGGTTCAATCAGGAAAACAAAAATCCCTACGATCCCGATGCCACGGAAAACGTCGGCGGCACTAACCAGATCAAACTAGCCGAGGTCTACGAGGATGCGGTGTCGGGGTACAAGATCCAGCAAGGCAGGTTGGAGGGCTCCGCTGCCCGCCGCTTCTTCTTTGGAAGTGCGGAAGCCGATAGCTTCATGGGGGGGGACTATATCGACCATCTCTACGGCGGCGGCGGGGATGACACCCTCAAGGGAGCGGGCGGCGATGATTACCTGGAGGGTGGCGCCGGCATCGACATCCTCGAAGGTGGCGCCGACAACGACACCCTCATCGGCGGCCGTGGCGACGACATATTGACTGGTGGCGAGGGGGAGGACACCTACGTCATCAACAGTGACGACGGCCACGACCATATTGTCGACAGCGGCCGCAACTACATCCGCTACAACGGTGAGCTCATTGCCGGCACCTTCGTGCAAAGCACCCCCGGCGGCGCCTACCAGTTCATCGGCGACAACGGCCGCAAGATCGAATTCCACCCCCCCGGCGTCCTCACCCTGGACGAGAACACCTCCCTCACCTTTGACAACTACACCAGCGCCGAGGCCTTCGAGGAGGCCGGTTTCGGCATCGAGCTGGTCGAGGCGGCCGCCCCTGTTGACTACACCCGCACCCTCCAGGGCGACCGCGAATGGCAGGTTTTTTATGCCCCGGCCGAACTGGAAGAAGGGGGTTCGCCGCTGCCCAGCGGCGGGCCCATGTTCCCCGGCTCTGAGTGGACGACCACGGTCAATCACCCCGTCAATCCGCAGAACCCCGCCTGGGCCAACTGGCGCATCGACCAGTCCGACAGTGTCCTGGTCGACACCTACGACTACCTTGGCTGGACCGTCAAGGCATACCGCATCACCAGTGCCACCTGGGCCTACAACCAGAGGGACGATCTGGGCAACCTCATCACCACCGACCAGGTCGTTGCCGTGCCCGATCGCCTCTACGGCAGCGAAGGCAATGATCGCATCCTGGCCGGCGAAGGCAACGACGAAGTACAGGCGAAAGGCGGCGCCGACCGCGTCGAACTGGGCAACGGGGACGACCATGCAGAAGGGGGCGAGGGCGCCGACGTCCTCATCGGCGGCAGCGGCCACGACTACCTCTTCGGCGAGGGCGGCGATGACATCCTCTATGCCAACAATGAACTCGATCCCGCTGCTGCCTTGGCCGCCGGGGAAAGTCAGCCGCCGCAGGACGGCGAGAGCGGCTGGCTCGATGGCGGCGACGGCGACGACCGGCTCACTGGGGACGCCGGTTCCGACATCCTCCTCGGCGGGGCCGGGAATGATCTCATCCTGGGCGGAGGCGGCGACGACCATCTGGCGGGAGACGACGAAGGGCACGAGGTGCCGCAGTACCTGCGGAATCTCGCCTACCAGGTGTGGCATCAGGCCGACCCGCAGGCGAATGGGGTCACTCTGTACCGCTACCAGTACGCGACGGTCAACGAAGTGGTGCGCCGCGAGGGCGGCGACGACGCCATCTACGGCGGGGCGGGCAACGACTGGCTCTTCGGCCAGGGCGGCGACGACACCCTGGACGGCGGAGCGGATGCTGACGTCGTCTTCGGCGACGAGGGCGACGACACGATCCTCGGCGGCGCAGGCGACGACGACCTGAACGGCGACGCCATCGACAGCGCCAATGATCCGGACAATCCCGGACTACCCGGTGCCCTGCACGGGCGGGACTATATCGAGGGCGGCGCCGGCAACGACCGCATCGCCGGCAACGGCGGCGACGACGTGCTCTACGGCGACGAGGGCGACGACGTCATCAATGGCGACGACCCGGCGACGCCGGCTCAGTTCCATGGCGACGATTACCTGGAAGGCGGCGCCGGCAACGATACGCTCGTCGGTGCGGGCGGCAGCGACGAGATCTATGGCGGTGACGGAGACGATACGATCGCCGGGGACGGCGAGGGCATCGCCGCCGAGCTCCAGGGCAACGATTACCTCGACGGCGGCGCCGGCAACGACTATCTGCGCGGCCACGGCGGCGGCGACACGCTGATCGGCGGCACGGGCAACGACGAGCTGCACGGCGAGACGGGCGACGACGTCATCGATGGTGGTGAGGGCAATGACCTCGCCTTCGGCGATGCAGGCAACGACCGGATTGTCGGCGGGGCGGGCAACGATGCGCTGGGCGGCGGCGAGGGGAACGATACGCTCGACGGGGGTGGCGGCGACGATATCCTGGTGGGGGATGCCGGCAACGACGTGCTCGTGGGCGGGGCTGGCAACGACCGGCTTTCCGGGGGAGAGGGCAACGACTATCTCGCCGGAGGCGCCGGCACGGACATCCTCGACGGCGGCCTGGGCGACGACACCTACGTCTTCGACGCGGCCGACCTGCTGGCCGCGCCCGGCAGCATCATCACCGGCATCCAGGATGCCGGCGGTGCGAACACCCTGATCCTCGAGGGCATGGATCTGGCGAGCGTGAGCGTGACCCAGGGCGAGGGCGCGAACGGCAACGACCTTCTCATCGATCTGGGCGAGGGCAGCCGCATCACCATCGGCGGCGGCGCGGCCGGCACGATTCAAAGCTACGGCACGGGCGAGGGTGCGCAGCTGGCGCCGGTCGACTTCCTCGAAGCCACCGTCGGCGGCAGTCTTGATCTACACATCGAGCGCAGCAACGCCCTGCTGGCCGGCGGGCGAGGCGACGACCAACTCTACGTCTCCGGCACGGGCAACACGATCGCCGGCGGCAAGGGCGACGACCTGTTCGTGGTGGGCGGGGCGGACAACACGATCGACTACCGTGCGGGCGATGGTGAGGACACGATCCGCAGTCTCGCCGCAACGGGCACCACCCTTCGCTTCGGCGCCGGGATCACGCAGTCGGATATCCGTCTGCGCCTCGACGGCGGCGATCTGGTCATCGGCATCGGCGAGGGGACGGACAGCGCCATTCGCCTCGCCGGCTTCGATCCGGTCCGGCCCTTCGCGCAGCCGCCGATCGCGGAACTGCGATTTGCGGACGGGAGCAGCCTGAGCTACGCCGAACTGTTGGAGAATGGGCTGGAGACCGCCGGCACGGACGGCGACGACGATTTGCAGGGCACCGGCCTCAACGACGTCATGTTTGGGCAGGCGGGAAACGATGTCCTCGACGGCGGTGCAGGCAACGATGTGCTGAGCGGCGGCGAGGGCGACGACGCGCTCAACGGTGGGACGGGCGGCGACGTGCTGGCGGGCGGCGACGGCGCGGACATCTACGTGTTCAATTCCGGATCGGGCAACGATAGCCTGGCGGATGCCGGCGGCGGGCGCATCGAACTGGGCATGGGCATCGCGCTGGCAGAGGTGGCCGCGCAGCGCTCGGACATGGACCTCGTTCTACGCATGCCGGATGCGGAGGACCGCATCGTCATCCAGGGCTATTTCGAGACGCCGCAAACATGGACGATCGAAGATACCTCGGGCGAGAGCGCCACGGCCGAGGAACTGCTTTCCGGCACCTGGGCCGGCGGACGGGATTGGCTGCGGGGATTGATGAACCAGTTCGAGCAGTCGAGCAAGCTGGCCCTGGCGAACGGATTCATCGGGCAGGGCTACGCCTATGCCGGTTTGGACGAGCTGAGGCGTCGTGTCGACACCGACGCCACGGCCAGCTTCGTCAGCGGGCAGCAGACGCAGACCAATACGTATGAATGGTTCGACGGACGCCGCTCAACGGACACGCAGCTCATTTCGCTTAACGACTGGCAGCCGTCAAATGCTTATGTCGAAGACCGCCATGTCCGGATCGACACGCAGACCGCGCAGGCGACGGGCGCGGTAACCTTTGCGGACATGTGGAGCTGGACCGGAAGCAGCCTGTATGAGCAGAAATGGGCCGGCATGAGTTGGACGGCCACCAGCCTCTCCGCCGTGCAAACGGAGCAATGGTCTGCCACGAACTGGATCATGTCGGGGAGCACGGCCGTCGGCACCGTGACTTCGTACAACGCAAGCTGGCACCAGACTGGCAACGCGCGCGGGCATGTCGTTTCCGTACTGTCCGGGCCGCCGGCCGTCGTGCCGGGCGCCGGACAGCTTTTCCCGGACATGGGCAGGGTGTCCATCTATACCAGCGATGCGACCTACTCGTTCCTGATCGTGGAGGGCAGCGACGGTGACGACGAGATTGCGGGAGGCGGCCTCGTCAGGTCCGGCGCCGGCGATGACATCGTGACGACGCGCGGCTTCATCGACGGCGGTGACGGCAACGACCGGCTCACCAACGGCGCCGTCATGCATGGTGGGCAGGGCGACGACCTGCTTCTGGGCCTGGACAATTCGACCGAAGAAGCGGACGAGGTCCACCGCTACTGCTTTGCCGGCTCGGACCAGGGAACCGACCTGGTGGTGGACGAGGGCTGGATCGGCTATTACGAGGGGTTCGCGGATTACTTCTACACAGTACTGGATCCCTATTTCCTGGGGCTGGGCGCGGACCATTGGACTGCCCGGTATTTCCATGCTGGGGAATGGGCGGTCGACGACGGTCAGGAGTGGCACAACTTCTTCCAGTCGGAAGAGGATGCGCAGGCCGCGGCTGTCGCCTGGGGCGGTACGGTACGTTTCGTGGAGGCGCTGTCCGAGGAAATGCAGCTCCATGCCGACGATGCGGCCGGACTGGCGCCCCTGGTCGGCGCGGGACTGATTGCCGACGACACGGTGGAGTTCGGCCCGGGCATCACCCCAGAGATCCTATCCTTCTCCTGGGGCCATGCCAAGCCTGAAGGGCTCGACGCCATCCACGATACGCTCGATATCACCTACGGGGCCGACAGCGTTACGCGCATCGTCATGCCCAATGCAGACGACTATTTGGGATGGGGCATCGAAAGCGTCCGTTTTGCCGACGGACGCAGGCTGTCGATGGCGGAGCTGCTCACCCTCGCACCGCCCAGACCGGAATACAACCTCATTCAGGGCACGGAATGGAGCGATACCCTGATGGGGACGGGGCTGCCGGACATGATTCTCGGGGCCGAAGAGAGCGATGGGCTTTACGGCCTCGACGGCAACGATGTGCTGGATGGCGGAGCCGGGGACGACACCCTGGCCGGAGGTGCCGGCAACGATACCTATCGGTTCGGGCGCGGCGGCGGCTTCGACACCGTGGTTCAGGCGGATGCGCTGTATGACGACGTCGATACGGTGCGGTTTGCCGATGACCTCATGCCGGATCAGGTTTTCGCCGGCCGCCAGAACGACGCATTGCTGCTCACCATTACGGATACGGGCGACACGATCACTTTGGAGGACTGGTTCTACCAACAAGATGCCCGTGTCAGCCGGGTGGTGTTCTCGGACGGGACGGTCTGGACCTCGCAGGCGCTGGAGCAATCACCGACAGCCATTGCCGGCACGAACGATTCGGACTATCTGGAAGGCACCAGCGGCAACGACTTCCTGTACGGCAGGGCGGGCTACGATTTCCTGCGCGCAGGCGAAGGGAACGATCTTTACCTGTTCGGCCGCGGTGATGGGAATGATCGTATTGATCAATGGGACGCTGCAGAAGGCGACATGGATACGATTCGGCTTAGTGGGAATATCTCGCCTTCAGAGATCGTTGCCACTATTGGAGTGGGGCGATCTCAGGCTGACCGTGGGCGATCTTGGCGATTCTGTCTTGCTGGGAGATTGGTTTTACCAGGCGGGCCAAAGGATCGATCGGGTCGAATTTTCCGACGGGACGGTGGGACAACACGGCGCTTGAAGCCTTGGTGGCACGCACGGCGGGGACCGAGGCTGACGAGGAGCTGTGGGGGACCTCGGGCGGCGATCTCATGACCGGTCTGGGCGGAGCCGATCAGTTGCATGGCGGCGCAGGAAATGATGTTCTAGGCGGCGGGACGGGCGATGACGCACTCGACGGCGGCGCCGGCGATGATGTCTATCTGTTCAATCGCGGCGACGGCATGGACTGGGTCTTCGATGACGGACTGGAGACCGATGTCGACACCCTGCGTTTCGGCGCCGACATCATGCCGGACGATATCGTCGTGTCGCGCGACGAGTGGAGCCTTTATCTGACGGTACGCAGAACGGGCGACGTCGCCGCGCTGGATGGCTGGTTTTCCAGTCCGCACGCACGCATCGAGCGCGTCGAGTTTGTCGACGGCACGGTGTGGGAGGGCGCCACGCTCGAAGGCCGCCTGTACGACAGCCAGGTCGCCGGAACCTCGGGCGACGACCGCCTGAACGGCACGGCCGGGCGCGATCTTATCGAGGGTTTCGAAGGGGATGACGTGCTCAACGGCAGGGCGAGTGCCGACACGATGCTCGGCGGTGCGGGCAACGACACCTACTACGTCGATGATGTCGGCGACGTGGTGACGGAGCTGGCCGACGAGGGCACCGACCGCGTGATCTCGACCATCAGCTACACGCTGGGCGAGAACGTCGAGAACCTCACTCTTACGGGCAGCGAAGCCATCAGTGGCACGGGCAACGCGCTCGACAACGTCATCGTCGGCAATGCTGCCGCGAACACGCTCGATGGCCGGGCCGGCGACGACCGTCTCACCGGCGGGGCGTCCGACGACGTCCTCATCGGCGGCGAAGGTCATGACGTGCTCAACGGTGCGGCAGGCGCCGACACGATGCTCGGCGGTGCGGGCGATGACGTCTATCGCGTCGACGACGCCGGGGACATCGTCATGGAACTGGCCGACGAGGGCACCGACCGGGTCATTTCGACCATCAGCTATACGCTGGGCGGGAACGTCGAGAACCTCACCCTCACGGGCAGCGAGGCCATCAGCGGCACCGGCAACGCGCTCGACAACGTCATCGTCGGCAACGCTGCCACCAATACGCTCGACGGCCTGGCCGGCGACGATCGCCTCACCGGCGGGGCGTCTGACGACATCCTGCTCGGCGGCGAAGGCAACAACGCGCTCAACGGTGCGGCCGGCGCCGACACGATGATCGGCGGCGCCGGCAACGACATCTACCATGTCGACGATGTGGGTGACGTGGTGAGCGAGCTTGCCGACGAGGGCACCGATCGCGTGATTGCGACAGTAACCTATTTGCTGGCTGACAACGTCGAGAACCTGACGCTCTCCGGGACGGAGAATATACATGGCACGGGCAACGCGCTTGACAACATCCTGACCGGCAACACCGGGATCAACCTGCTTTCGGGTGGCGACGGAGCGGACCGCCTGAATGGCGGTGCCGGCATGGATTTCCTCGAAGGAGGCGCCGGCAACGATGTGCTGGCGGATACGACTGGGGCCGGTTATTTCAACGGCGGTGCCGGCAACGATTCGCTGCGCGGCGACGGCGCGGCGGATTTCTATGTGGGCGGCGTCGGCAACGACAGCATCAACACTGGCACAGGTGCCGACGTCATCGCCTTCAACCGCGGCGACGGCCAGGACACGATCGCCGCCAGCACCGGCGCTGACAACGTGCTGTCACTGGGTGGCGGCATTGCCTACTCGGATTTGAGCTTCCGTAAGAGTGGCAACAGCTTGATACTCGAGATCGGTGTGTCGGATCGCATTACTCTGACGAACTGGTATGCCTCGACGGAGAACCGCAGCGTACTGCGGCTGCAGGTGCTTGCCGCAGCCATGGCCGATTTCGAGGCCAATGGTTCCGACCCGCTGCTCGACAACCGCGTGGAGACCTTCGACTTCGCCGGGCTGGCGGACGTTTTCGATGCGACCCGCGCTGCCAGCCCCGGATTGACGAGCTGGGCGATCACGAATGCCCTCATGCAATTCCATCTCTCCGGCAGCGACACCGAGGCGCTCGGCGGCGATCTGGCCTACCAGTACGGCAGAACGGCACGCTGGCGGGCATCGGCCTGAATGCGGCGCAGGAGATGCTCGGCGACGTTCAATTCGGCGTGCAGGCGCAGCCATTGCGGCCGTGGCCGGCCTGCAGGACGGCGCCGTCAGGCTGGGGTGACCCCGATGGCTATTTACGACAAGCTGTCCCTGCTCCAGGCCGACCCGGCGGAATTCTCCCCGCCGCTCATCCGCCTGCAGGATTCGCCGCCTTCGCCGCTGGGCCGGCGCGTGCTGTATGTCCTGCTTGGGTTGCTGGTTGGGCTGCTGATCTGGTCGGTGCTCGGCCGTCTCGACATCGTCGCCGTCGCCGAAGGCAAGCTGATTCCGCAAAGCTACCTGAAGATCGTGCAGCCGGCCGACGCCGGCATCGTGCGCGAGATCCTGGTGCGCGAAGGTCAGGCCGTGCGCGCGGGCGAGGTGCTCATGCGCATGGACGCGCAGTTGTCCGAAGCGGACCGCCGTGCCCTGGAGGCTGACTTTCACCGCAAGACCCTGACGCTCGCCCGCATCGATGCCGAGCTGGATCCTTCGACAGGCTCAGGACGAACGGAGTTCAAGGCTGCATTGATGACCGACTCGGGCGCACCGGCCGGGCTGGTGCGCGAGATCGAAGCCCAGTACCGCGCCAACCGCGCCGCGCTGGAAGCGGCCCTGGCCGAAGAACGGACAAAGTTGGAGAAGGCGCGCCGCGAGCTGGCCGCGGCACAGCAGGTGAAAGCCAAGCTCGCCGAGACCCTGCCGCATTACCGTGCCCAGGACGCCGCCTTCGAGAAGCTTTCGAAGGACGGTTTCGCCGGCCCCCTGATGGCCTCGGACAAGAAACGCGAGCGCATCGAGAAGGAGCAGGAGTTCGCCACGCAGGAACATGTCATCGAATCGGCGCGCGCCTCGATCGCCCAGTCCGAGAAGCGCCTCGCGCAGATCGCCGCCGATGCCCGACGCCAGCTTTTCGCCGAGAGGAACGAAGTGCAGGGCCTGGTGGACAAGCTCGAGCAGGAGCGCGCCAAGCAGGCGCATCGCGAGGGGTTGCTCGAACTCAAGGCCTCGCAGGCCGGCGTGGTGAAGGACATTGCCACGCACACCGCCGGCACGGTGGTGCAGCCGGCACGGTGCTGCTGACGCTGGTGCCGCAGGACGACATTCTGCGCGCCGAGGTGTGGGTGTCGAACCAGGACATCGGCTTCGTGCGCGCGGGCCAGCTGGTGAAGGTGAAGCTGGCCGCCTTTCCTTTCCAGAAGTACGGCATGGTGGAGGGCACGGTGGAGCACGTCAGCGCGGATGCATCGGATCCTTCGACTAGTTCAGGACAGGCGGTGGCGGACAAGAGCGCCAAACCCGCGCCGCTGACCTATCGCACACTGGTGGCGCTGAAGGCCATGCAGATCGGCGAGGGGAGCGAGCGCCTGGCGTTTGCCGCCGGCATGCAGGCGACGGCGGAAATCCTCCTCGGCTCGCGCAGCGTGCTCGAATACCTGCTCTCGCCCGTGCAGAGGGCCTGGCACGAGGCGGGGAGGGAGCGGTAGGGAATTTTTTTCAGGAACCGGCCATTACGTGACGGAATTCACGGACTTATTCTCCACAGCCGACTACGATTCGAATCAGCAAGTGTGATTGCATGCCCCTCCCGGCTCAGGGAGCACGGGCATGAAAAAACCGGAGTCCCCGATCCGCGCAACGTCTGTAAGCATGGCGGCCGGGCAGGCGGCGGCGGGGGTGTCCGGGGTTTGAGGGATGTGCAGAAGGCGCGAGGGCGATGGCTCCCGCGCCTTTTGTTTCTTTCAGCAATGTCTATACTGAAAGCGCTTCACCCAAGAACCTGGAGGATGACATGAAGAACAAAATCGCCGAAGCCCTTCATTCCGACACTTTTCGCTCACTTGCCATTGCCTTGCTGATGGTATCGGTCGCCATTCTGCTGTCCGCCTGTGCGGGCGGGCCGGTGCACCCGGGCGGCGGGGGGGAATAACTGTAGCGTCGTTTGTCGGCCGGTGCCGGCCGCCGGCTAGGAGGAGGCTTTGTCGTTCTTCTTCCAGGAACCGACGTCGGGCGCGCCGGCGGGGTCGAACCACTTCAGCTTGTCGTGCAGCTTGACGACCTTGCCGACGATGATGAGGGTGGGCGGCTTGAGCTGGGCGTCCTGCGCCAGTTGCGGCAGGGTGGCCAGCGTGCCGATGAGGACGCGCTGCTTGTGCGTAGTGCCCTGCTGCACGATGGCAGCGGGAGTGGTGTCCGGCAGGCCATGGGCGACCAGTTCGCGGCACAGCACCGGCAGGCCGAGCAGGCCCATGTAGAAGACGATGGTCTGTTGC
Organism: Betaproteobacteria bacterium; assembly: GCA_016703785.1. Taxonomy (GTDB): domain Bacteria; phylum Pseudomonadota; class Gammaproteobacteria; order Burkholderiales; family Rhodocyclaceae; genus Desulfobacillus. The sequence continues at coordinate 317,241 of JADJBM010000030.1, read as the reverse complement.
GGCCGCGCAAGTGAATCCCAGTCGAGATCCATCGTGCCGTCCTTGAGGTGGCCGGTGACGAAGACGCAGGCGTGGGCGTAGTCGCGGTGGGTGAGCGGGATGCCCGAGTAGGAGGCGACGCCTGCCGCCGCGGTGATGCCGGGCACCACTTCGAAGCTGACGCCGTGGGCGGTGAGCGTTTCGATTTCCTCGCCGCCGCGGCCGAAGATGAAGGGGTCGCCGCCCTTCAGGCGCAGCACGCGCTTGCCTTCCTGGGCCAGCTTCACCAGCAGGGCGTTGATCTCCTCCTGGCGCAGGGTGTGGTTGTCGCGCTGCTTGCCGACGTAGATGCGGCTGGCGTCGCGCCGGCACAGCTCGACGATGGCGGGCGAGACGAGATTGTCATGCACGACGACGTCGGCCTGCTGCATGAGCTTCATGGCGCGGAAGGTGAGCAGGTCCGGATTGCCGGGGCCGGCACCGACGAGGTAGACCTCGCCGCGCGGCGGGGCGTCCTCAGTGGCAGCCAACTGCTGCTCGAAATGCTTCTCGGCCTCGGCGCCCTTGCCGGCCAGCACCAGGTCGGCGAAGGTGCCGCCGAGCATCTTCTCCCAGAAGATGCGTCGCTGCGGCGGATTGACGAAATGGTTCTTCACGCGGTCGCGCAAATCATGGGCCAGCTGTGCCAGACGGCCGTAGGCGGCCGGGATCATCGTTTCCAGCCTGGCCCGCATCAGGCGCGCGAGCACCGGCGAGGCGCCGCCGGTCGATACCGCCACGATCATCGGCGAGCGATCGAGGATGGAGGGGAAGATGAAGGAGCACAGCGCCGGCGCGTCGACGACATTGACCGGCAGGGTGCGTGCCCTGGCTGCATGCGACACGGCTTCATTCACCGCGCGGTCGTCGGTGGCGGCGACCACCAGCGCGGTGCCGGCGAGGTGGGCTTCTTCAAAACGCGCAGCGATGTGTTCGATGCGGCCGGCGGCTTTTTCCGCGGCGAGGGTCTCGCCCAGATCGGGGGAGACCACCGTGACGCGTGCGCCGCAGCCAAGCAGCAGGCCGACCTTGCGCGCCGCGATGTCGCCGCCGCCGACGACGAGGCAGCGCGTGTCCTTGATGTTGAGGAAAATCGGCAGGAAATCCATGGCTTGCGGGACGGTGGCGGCGGCTGCAGTGGTTTCAGTTCGTGTCGGGCGCCATTATACCTGCCGACATGGTTCAGTTTCCGCTGGAACAGCCGCCTTTGCTGCCGCAGCCGCCGCAATTCGAGGGCGGGCAACTGCCCGATTCGCCCGTCTGCGTGAAGACGAACTGCCAGTCGCCCGGCGCGACCTCGACGAAATCCAGCAGCATGCCTTCCAGCAGGTCGCGGCTGGGCGGGGCGATGAGGAGGGTGAGGCCCTCGCATTCGTAGGACAGGTCGTGTTCGCGTTCCTCGTCGTAGCCGAGGCCGAAGGTGAGCTGGCCGTCGTCTTCGACCTTTGCGGCGACGCGCAAGGGCAAGCCTTCGGCGTCGCTCTCGAGGGCCGAGGCGAGAATCTGGGTGGCGGCGGCGGGGGTCAGGGTGAGCATGTTGGATCCTTTTCAGAGGCTGGGGATTATCTCCCTCTCCCGCTTGCGGGAGAGGGTTGGGGAGAGGGCAGACGGCCGTTAGCCCCTCTCCCTGGCCCTCTCCCCGCTTGCGGGGAGAGGGGAGAGATGTTGCCTCGCGAAGCCGACGAATCGCGCCCAGTTGCAGTTGCCGGCGCTGCGCAGGTGCGTGTATGAGGCCAGCAGGTTTTTGTGGACGATGCCGTCGTGGTGGCCGTCGGTGCCGTGGCCGCGCTTCACCTCGTAGGCGAACACCGTGTCCGGGGCGAGGTTTTCCAGGCTGGAGTAGTGGAACTCGTGCGCGGGGATTTCATCGGGATGGCTGCCTTGCGTGTCTTGTGGCACCCAGGGATGGGCGGCCGTGGGTGCCAGGCGGACATAACCGCGCCCGACCGGCTTCTCGTGCATGAGTACGTCGGCGGCGATCACACCGGCCATATCCCGCTTCTCGCCGTGCCAGGCGAGGCTGCGGGCGAGGTACATGAGGCCACCGCATTCGGCGTAGGCGGGCAGGCCGGCCTCGATGGCCTGGCGCACGTCCTCGCGCATGGCCGTGTTGGCCTCCAGTTCGCGCATGAAACACTCGGGGAAGCCGCCACCGAGGAAGAGGGCATCCACCTCCGGCAGCCGTGCATCGGCGATGGGGCTGAAGAACACCAGTTCGGCGCCGGCCTGCTTCAGGGCGTCGAGGTCGTCGGCGTAGTAGAAGCCGAAGGCCGGGTCGCGGGCGATGCCGAGGCGCAGCGGCGGGTTTGCATTGGATGCGGCGGGTGCGGTGGCAGGCCGCAGGACTTTGTCGGTTGCCGTCACCTGCAGCAGGCGGTCGATGTCCACCTGCGCCGAGACCGTCTGGGCGATGGCGGCTATGGTGGCATTGTGCGCTTCGGCGGCGGTTTCATTGGCCGGCATCAGGCCGAGGTGGCGCTCGACGATGGCCAGATCCGGGTTGTCCAGCACGGCGCCGAGCACTGGCACGTCGGTGTAATGCTCGATGACGGCGCGCAGCTTGGCCTCGTGGCGCGTGCCGCCGAGGCGGTTGAGGATGACGCCGGCGATGCGGATGTCGCGGTCGAAGGCCTGGTAGCCGAGGATCAGCGGGGCGATGCCGCGCGTCATGCCGCGCGCGTCGAGCACCAGCACGACGGGCAGGTCGAGCAGCCGGGCAAGCGCGGCGTTGCTGTTGCCGCCGGCGAGGTCGAGCCCGTCGTAGAGGCCCTTGTTGCCCTCGACGAGGGCGACGTCCGCATTCGCGCCGTGGCGGGCGAAGGCGTCGACCAGTTCGTCGTGTGGCTGCAGGTAGAAATCCAGGTTGCGGCAGGGACGGCCGCCGGCCAGCCCGAGCCAGATCGGGTCGATGTAGTCCGGCCCCTTCTTGAAGGTCTGCACGGCGAGGCCGCGGCCGCGCAGGGCGGCGGCCAGGCCGAGGCTGATGGTCGTCTTGCCTGAAGACTTGTGTGCGGCGGAGATGAGAAAGCGGTGCATCCGCTTGTAACGCTGCCGGCGGGCGGCCGATCAGTCTTTGCCCGCTTTCAGCGTCGCGAAATCGTCCTGCGGCAGGAAGCGCAGCACGCGCACCGCGATGACGGTGATGAGGAAGGCCAGCGCAATGCCGCCGAAGCCGAGGGCAAACTCGCCGAGCACCGGCGAATAGCTGTTCACGACGCCGTCCTGGAAGGTGCTGGTTACGGCATAGCCGGGGAACATCTCGAGCGGGAAGGCCTGCCCCCCGACGATGGTGACGTACATCTGCGCCAGTCCGCCCAGCACCACCAGCACGGAGGCGGCGATGACCCGCGTTTGCGAGCGGCCGGCGGTGAAGATCAGTGCGAGCGGCACGATGCCGCCGATGACCACCTGGCCGAGCCAGAACATCGTCGTGTGGATGCCGCCATCGAGGAGGAGGAAACGCTCGTAGTCGATCTGCTTGGCGAAATAGAGGCTGGTCAGGTGCATGACGGCCGTAAAGTACAGCGCGGCGCCGACGAACACGGCAAGCAGGTTCTTCATGCGGGCGAAGATGCGCTCGTCCAGCTGCATCTTGTTCCAGGCATACATGCTTCCCTGCACGATGAGGAAGGCCGCCAGGCCGTAGGCGAAGGAGTAGATGATGAACATCGGCGCCATCAGGGCCGAGCCGTAGGCGGTGCGCGCGACGAGGAAGCCGAAGATGGAGCCGGTGGCGGTGGTCAGCGCCAGGCGCCAGAAGAAGGCGAGGAAGCCCAGTACCTTGGAGTAATCGTTCAGGCTACGGTCCATCATCGTCACCAGGTAGGCGGCGACGATGGCGAAGAAGCCCGAGTAGAACATCATGTTGAGGGCGAAGATCGACTTGAAGTTGAAGTGCGTCATCGCCACGATGAGGCGGTCGGGACGGCCCAGGTCGGCCGCCAGCACGGCGAGGCCGCCGGCCATCATGGCCAGCGCCAGCAGGCCGGAGAGCGGCGCGCGCGCCTTGTACACCGGCTTGCCGAACACCGTGCCGATGGAGGCGACGTTGAGCACGCCGGAGGCGGCGACGATGAGGAAGACGGCGAAGACGTGCGGGATGCCCCAGACGATCTGGTTGTCCATGCCGGTGACGACGTGGCCGTTGTGCTCGAAATGCAGGAAGGCGCCGAAGGCCGCCAGCATGAACAGGCCGCCCAGAGCCAGCAGACCCCAGAAGGCGGCGGGGCGGCTTTGCGTTTCGACGTAGGAGGCAGCGCTGGCCATGGTGTTTTTCCTATTGCACTTTGTGGCAACGATGGGGGGCCGGGCCGCTGCGCCCCCCCTCCCCCCCCCCCCCGCCGGGGGGAAGGGGAACCCCCCCCCCCCCTGGGGGGGTGGGGGGTTGCAGGCTGCGCGAAGACAGCATCGCCTAAATCCCTTCGTAACGGACGCCGAGGTCGAGCTTGAGGTCGGCGCGCACCTGGGTGGTCTTCACTTCGCGGATGCGCTTCGAGATCTCGCTCTCGGGGTTGTTGAGGTCGCCGAACATCATGGCGTTGTGACCGGCCGCGGCGCAGGCTTCGACGCAGGCCGGCGTGCCGCCGCGGTCGACGCGATGCACGCACAGCGTGCAGCTCTCGACGCAGCCCTGGCCGCGCGGCACTTCCGGGTTCTGGTCGGTGTGCGGCTCATGCACGAAGGAGCGCGCCTTGTAGGGGCAGGCCATCATGCAGTAGCGGCAGCCGATGCAGGTGTGGCGGTCGACCAGCACGATGCCGTCGGCGCGCTTGAACGAGGCGCCGGTCGGGCAGACGTCCACGCAGGGCGGGTTGGCGCAGTGCTGGCACATCATCGGCAGCGAGAGGGCGTGTCCGCTCTTCAGGTCTGTCAAATCGATCTTGCGGATCCACTGTGCGTCGGTGCGCGGCTTCGTCACTTCGCCGAGGCCGTTTTCCTTGCCGCAGGCGCTGACGCAGTCGGTGCAGCCGCTCTGGCAGCGCGTGGTGTCGATGAGCATGCCCCAGCGCACCTTCGAGGTGACCGGCTCGCTGTCCGGCTTCGCGGCGGCGATCTCGATCAGGTTGATGCCGGGGGCCAAAGTCAGTCCCGCCAGGGCGGCGGCGGAGGTGGCGAGGAAGCCGCGGCGGCTGACATTGGAGCCTTCCCCCCGACCCCCTTCCCCGGGAAGGGGGTGACGGTCGTTCGCGGGCTGTGCCTGCTCCCTGTTGTTGCTCATGGCCGGACTCCGGTGGCGGCCTTCTGGCCGGGCTTGGGCTGGTGGCAGTCCCAGCAGTCGAGCTTCACTGCAGCGTAGTCATGGCAGCTCTGGCAGAAGCCCTCCGCGCCGATGACGCTGCCGGTCTTCTGGCTGGCGTGGCAGGCGATGCACTCGTTGAGGCTGTGCGGCTTGCTGCGGATGCCCTGATGCATGGTCTTGTCGCGCTGGTGCTTGAGCAGCTTCATGTGATCGCGCCGCATGACATCGGTCGCCTCGACGCACTGGCCGGGTTTCTCGATGGCGATGACCGGTTTCGGCGTGCGGCCGGACTCTGCCGCGTGCGCCGCGGCAAAAGTCAGTCCCCACAACACGGCGATCGCCAGGGCTTTCATTCGCCCAGGCCCATCTGGATGTAGCCGGTCGGGCAGACATCCGCGCAGATATGGCAGCCAATGCACTTCGAGTAGTCGGTCGTCACGTAGCGGCCGGTGGTTGCCTCGGTCTTCTTGACGCGGGACACCGCCGTCTGCGGGCAATACACGACGCAGTTGTCGCATTCGAAGCACTGGCCGCAGCTCATGCAGCGCTTGGCTTCGGCGATGGCCTGCTTCTCGTCGAGCGGATCCAGGCGCTCCTGGAAGTTGCCCAGGGCGGATTCCTTGGAGAGCGTGATGATGTTGCGGATGAGGCGCGGCGTGTAGCTGAAATGGCCGAGGAACAGCTCCTTGTGCGTGATGACGTAGCGTTCGGAGCGGTTGTCGTAGTTGTGCACGGCGACGTTGGAGGCGTCGGTACCGCACATCGGCGCGGTCGCCGGCTGCGGCGACTTGCCCTTCTCCATGAGCTTGCGTTCCATGTCCCAGTTATGCACGTCGATCTTGGGGCGTTTCTCCTGCTCCTCGCCGCGCAGGAAGCGGTCGATGCCCTCGGCGGCGATCCAGCCGTGGCCGATGGCGGTGGTGAGGAGATGCGGACGGATGACGTCGCCGCCGGTGAACACGCCCGGCTTGCCCTGCACCTGGTAATTCTTGTCGGCGGTGATGTTGCCCTTGCCGGAATCGAATTCCTCGAGGCCGGTGAAGTCGACGGACTGGCCGATGGCCGAGACGATGAGGTCGGCCTCGATGTCCTGCTCGGTGCCCTCGATCATCTTCAGTTCGAGCTTCGGGCCGACGAACTTGGCCTCGCACTGCGCCACGCGCAGCGCCGTGGCGCGACCGTCCTTGCCGCGCACCACGCCGACAGGCGCCCAGCCGCCGCGGATGTCGATGCCTTCCGCCTTGGCCTGCTCGATCTCGTGCTTGTTGGCCTGCATCTTGTCCACCGGGAAGACCGAGGTCAGCGTCACCTCGGCACCCTGGCGGGCGGAGATTTCGGCGACGTCGTGGGCGGCACGGCCGCCGATGACGTTCTCGGCGTAGTCGGTGGGCTTCGGGTTGTCGATGGCGCCGAGGCGGCGCGCCACGGTGGCGACGTCGATCGAGGTGTCGCCGCCGCCGACCACCACCACGCGCTTGCCGACGTGGCGCATGCGGCCGTCGTTGAAGGCGCGCAGGAAGGAGGTCGCGGTGACCACGTTGGGGGCGTCGTTGCCATCGCAGGGCAGGGCACGGCCGCCCTGGGCGCCGAGGCCGAGGAACACCGCGTCGAACTGCTTGCGGATTTCCTCCATGGTGATGTCGCTGCCGATGCGCGTCTTCAGGCGGGTCTGCACGCCCAGGTCGAGGATGCGCTGGATTTCGGCGTCGAGGACTTCGCGCGGCGTGCGGAAGCCGGGAATGCCGTAGCGCATCATGCCGCCGAGGAATTCATGCTCGTCGAAGATGGTGACGTCGTGGCCCATGCGCGCCAGCTGGTAGGCGGCGGAGAGGCCGGCCGGGCCGCCGCCGATGACGGCGACCTTCTTGCCGGTCTTCGCCTCGGGCGCCTGGAACTGCAGCTTGTTGGTGATGGCGTACTCGCCGAGGAAGTGCTCGACGGAGTTGATGCCGACGTGGTCCTCGACCTGGTTGCGGTTGCAGCCCGTTTCGCAGGGCGCCGGGCAGACGCGGCCCATCACCGAGGGGAAGGGGTTGGCTTCGGTGAGGCGGCGCCAGGCGTATTCCTGCCACGGCATGACCGGCTTGCCGTCGGCGCCGACCGGCGGCTTCTCGATGCCGCGCACGATGTTCAGGTAGCCGCGGATGTCCTCGCCGGAGGGGCAGCTGCCCTGGCAGGGCGGCGTCGACTGGATGTAGGTCGGGCACTTGTAGGTGTAGCTGGCCTGGAAGATGTGCTTGTTCAGGGGCCCGAGCTTGCTGTCGCCATCCTTGTAGCGGCGGAAGTTCAGCTTCTGGCTATCGGGTTTCTCAGTAGTGGCCGACATCTTTGTCTCCTAGTCAATCGCTTATTTGTCGCCGAGCCTGATGGCGGTGCTGACGAGCTGGTGCACGCCGCCGACCATGCCGCGGTTGAATTTGTAATAGGGCAGGACCTTGGTGAACTGCGCCTTGCAGATGGCGCAGATGGTCGCCATGAAATTCACGCCGTTCGCCTGCACGACGTGGTTGAGCGCCTCCATGCGCGGCAGGGCGCCCTTGACGCGGATCTCGGTCAGCTCGTCGGTCAGCACGCCGCCGCCGCCGCCGCAGCAGAAGGTCTGCTCGTGGGTGCTGCCGTGGGGCATCTCGTAATACTTGTTGGCCACGGCCCGGATGATGTTGCGCGGGATCTCGAACTGGCCGCCGGGCGTGTCGCCCATGCGCGAGGCGCGCGCCACGTTGCAGGAATCGTGGAAGGTGACGATGCGGTGGTCGTTGGCGTCCTTGTCGAACTTCAGGGCATCGCGCTGGATCAGGTCCCAGGTGAACTCGCAGATGTGCATCGGCTGCTTGTAGCGCTGGTCGAGCTGGCTCTGCAGCTGGCGGGCGAAGGGATCGTCGCCGCCGGCGCCGACACCGGTGAGGGTGTTCCAGTAGCTGTAGGCGACGCGCCAGGCGTGGCCGCACTCGCCGACGACGATGCGCTTCACGCCCAATTCGAGGGCCGCCTCGCGGATGCGCAGGGCGATCTTGCGCATCATCTCGTAGCTGCCGTTGAAGAGGCCGAAGTTGCCGGCCTCTGAGGCCTTCGAGGACAGCGTCCAGGAGATGCCCGCGGCGTGGAAGACCTTGGCGTAGCCGATCAGGCTGTCGATGTGCGGTTCGGCGAAGAAGTCGGCCGAAGGCGTGATCAGCAGCACTTCGGCGCCCTTGACGTCGAGCGGGAACTTGACGTCCAGGCCTGTTTCTTCCTTGACGTCCTCTTCCAGGCCCTGCAGCGTGTCTTCCAGGGCCGGGCCGGGCAGACCGAGGTTGTTGCCGATGCGATTGACCTTGCCGAGGATCTCGTTCGAGTACTTCTGGCCGAGGCCGATCGAATCCATGATGGCGCGGCCGGCCATGGTGATCTCGGCGGTGTCGATGCCGTAGGGGCAGAACACCGAGCAGCGGCGGCACTCGGAGCACTGGTGGTAGTACTTGTACCAGTCGTCGAGCACTTCGCGCGTGAGGTCGGTGGCACCGACCAGCTTCGGGAACAGCTTGCCGGCGGGGGTGAAGTAGCGGCGGTAGACGCCGCGCAGGAGGTCCTGGCGCGCCACCGGCATGTTCTTCGGGTCGCCGGTGCCGAGGAAGTAGTGGCACTTGTCGGTGCAGGCGCCGCAATGCACGCAGGAATCCAGGTAGACCTTGAGCGAGCGGTACTTGGAGAGCAGGTCGCCCATCTTGTCGATGGCCTTCTCCTGCCAGTTCTCCACCAGCTCGCCGGGGAAGCCGATGGCCGCGTTGATCTTTTCGTTGGCGACGTGCGGCTTGCTGTGCGCCATCGCATCCGGCTGCAGTGCCGGGATGGTGCGGAATTCCTTCAGTTCCGGTACGGTGAATTCGGGGGCGGCCACGTCGTGTCCCTCAATTCTTGGTGTCGAGTTCGGCCGCCCACGGCGCCAGATGGCGTTTCTCGCGTGGATTGTCGACCTGGTTGCGCGTCGGGCTGAAGAACACGCCGGGCGCGTGCAGCAGCTTGCTCATGGGGAAGACGATCATCAGCAGCGCTACCAGTGTCAGGTGGATGTAGAGGCCGGGATGCGACGGCAGCGGCTGGATGTCGAAGCGCATCAGGCCGAGGAAGAAGGCCTTCACGGCGACGATGTCCGAGTGCATGAGGAATTTCAGGCCGAGCCCGGATAGCCCGATGCCGGCCAGCAGGGCCAGCATCAGGTGGTCTGACGGCGTCGAGATGTAGCGGATGCGCTCGACCAGGAAGCGGCGTGCCCACAGGCCGAGCAGGCCGGCGACCATGGCGAAGCCGGCATACAGGCCGAAGGGCTGCACCCAGCCGACCCAGAACCACACCGGCTCGGTGAAGTAGCGCAGATGGCGCATGAGCACCAGCAGCAGGGCGCCGTGGAAGAGGATGGCGAAAACCCAGATCCACAGGTTGGACTTGAACAGGCTCTCGAACAGCGCCACTTCGCGCAGCATGCGCAGCGCCACGCCGCTATTGGTGGTCGGCGCCGGCGTGGTGGGGATCTTCAGCGGCGCCGGCGTGCGGGCATAGTCGGCGATCTTGTACGCCAGGCCGGCGACGAGGATCGCCGTGGCGGCGTAGAAGAGCACTGCGAAGAAGATCGTGGCTGCGGTCATGAGCAAGGATCTGTTCTGGCGTTAGGCGACCCGGGCCATGCCATGCCCGCAAGAGCAGGCATGGCGGGACAGGATGCGTTTCCGGTGTTTAGACGCAGCCGGTCGGCTTGGGCAGGCCGGCGATCTTGCACGCCTGCTTGGCCGGGCCGTAGGGGAACAGCTCGTAGAGGTACTGGCTGTTGCCCTTGTCGGCGCCCAGCTTCTTGCCGATGGCCTTGGTCAGCACGCGCACGGCCGGGGCGATCTGGAACTCGTTGTAGTACTCGCGCAGGAAATTCACGACTTCCCAATGCTGGTCGGTCATGTTGACGTTCTCCTGTTCGGCGAGGATCTTGGCCACGTCCTCGTTCCATTCGTTGAGGTCGACCAGGTAGCCTTCCTCGTCCGTCTCGTAGCTCTTGCCGTTGATTTCGATAGCCATGGTGTGTCTCCTAAAAAAACAATAAATCGCTTACAGCCAGGATTGGCAGGTGGCGTGTTCCGCCACGAGATCGACGAAGTCGCCGTAATCGACCAGATTGACGCCTTCCAGGACGCGATCGGCCATGCCGCGCGCCTCCAGGTCGGCTTTCAGTGCATAAACCTTCATTTGGCCCATGGCCTGCGTCAGCTTGCCTGCGGCGGCATTGCCGCTGGTGGCGGCATAGACGCCGTCCTCGATGAGGAGCAGCGCGCCGCCCGGCTGCGCCGTGGCGAGGCAGGTGTCGAGCGAATTGCGGTCCAGGGGCGATTTGTTCACGATATGCAGCATTTGGTTTTTCCTTCCCCTTAGAAGCTCAGGACCACGTCCTGGGTTTCCATCAGCTTGCCGATTTCGGCACGGCTCATGACCTCGACCGGCACGACCATGTCGTCCTGCGTCAGGCCGCGCGCGTCCAGCGCCTCTTTTTCGACGTAGAGCTTGTTGACGTCGTAGTCGTCCAGCGCGCGGTAGGTCGGCTGGAAGTTCTTCACCTCGATGCCCTTGGTGTTGAAGCCCTTCTTCAGCTGGTACACGCCGTCGTCCATGAATGCCAGGCTGACGTCCTGGTCGAAGGCGGCGGCGATCAGCACCACCTCCAGCGACTCCAGCGCGTAGACGGTGCCGTGCGGCGCCTTGCGGTTCACGTACATGAATTTCTTGATCTGTCCTTCGCTCATCTTTTTATCTCCCTGAATACTTCTCAGTCGCCGAAGGTTACATAGCGATCGGACTGGATGCCGGATTCGATCAACTGGCCGAGGCCGGAGATGCGGAAGCCGGGCGCCAGGTTCTCGTCCTTGATGCCGCGCCGCAGCGCCGCCGCCACGCACACCACCAGGTCGATGTTGTGGTCCTGGGCCAGCTTGGCCCAGCGGTTCACGATGTGGCGGTCGTCCTGCGGCGGCTCGGTCAGGCGCGTCGAGTTGTTCACGCCGTCGTGGTAGAAGAACACCCGGCTGACCTGGTGTCCCTTCTCGATGGCGGCGCGGGCGAACAGGTAGGCACTGTCCGTCGCCTGGTGCGTGTAGGGGCCTTCGTTGATGAGGATGCCGATATTCATGGATTCACCAATCAGAAGCGGATGTGGGTGGAGGCGTTCAGGTTGGAACGCGCGCCGCGCCAGTCGTCGATCAGGTACTTGGTGAAGGGCAGGTTGGTCTTCTCGAAGAAGCGCGGCCAGCCGATGCGCTCGATCCAGTCGGCCATGCGCTCCCAGGGACGGGCGTCTTCCTTGTACACGCGCAGGATGTTCTTCACCACGGCGGCGACTTCCGGCCAGCGCGGGGCATTGTTGGGCAGGCCGGCCGCGACCATCTTCATGAACTGCGGCTTGATGCGGGCGTTGGAGTTCTTGCCGCCGACCCAGATCGCCAGCTTGGAGTGCTCGGGATCGTTGATCTGCATGGGCGGGCAGGGGGGGAAGCAGGCGCCGCAGCAGATGCACTTCTTCTCGTCGACTTCCAGCGAGGGCTTGCCGTTGACCAGGGCCGGGCGGATGGCCGCGACCGGGCAGCGCGCGACGACGGCCGGGCGCTCGCAGACGTTGGCGACGAGGTCGTGGTTGATCTTCGGCGGCTTGGTGTGCTGGATGACGATGGCGATGTCGGCCTGGCCGCCGCAGTTGATCTCGCAGCAGGAGGTGGACAGGCGCACGCGGTTCGGCATCTCCTCGTGGATGAATTCCTCGTAGAGCTCGTCCATCAGCGCCTTGACGACGCCGGACGCGTCGGTGCCGGGGATGTCGCAATGCAGCCAGCCCTGGGTGTGGGCGATCATCGACACCGAGTTGCCGGTGCCGCCGACGGGGAAGCCGTTCTTCTCCAGTTCGGCGATCAGCGGGGCGACCTTCTTCTCGTCGGCCACCATGAATTCCATGTTGCTGCGGATGGTGAAGCGGACATGGCCTTCGGCAAACTTGTCGGCGATGTCGCATAGCTTGCGGATGGTGTAGACGTCCATCTGACGCTGCGTGCCGGCACGCACCGTCCACACTTCCTCGCCGCTCTTCGAGACGTGGTGCAGCACGCCGGGCCGGGGCCGGTCATGGTACTTCCAGTTGCCGTAGTTGTTTCGCAGGGTCGGATGCAGGTACTGCATGTGGTCCGGCACGCCGCATTCGACCGGCTTACGCATTTGAGCTTGCGCCATATTTATTCTCCGTCAATCAGTTCGATGTCTGTTCGATGAATCAGGCCGCAGCCTTCTTGGCATTGACCTTGGCCACTTCCGCGTCCCAGTCGTCCATGCGGACGTAGGGGTTGGTGCGCGGCGCGGAGACCATGTTCGGGTCGACCTCGACTTCGATGCCTTCGAGGAAGTTCACCAGGCCGATGCGCTCGATCATCTCGCCGGTGCGCTCGTGCTCGAGGGCGTTTTCGGCAAAGAAATCGACGGTGCGCTTGGCCAGGTCGAGCAGCTTTTCGTAGTCTTCGTCGGTCTTCAGCTTCATGAAGGGGACGACAACGGTGCCCATCAGGTCGCCGATCTTCAGGGTGCGCTTGCCGCCGACCAGGATGGTGGCGCCGCGGTCGTTGCCCGGGGCCAGGGCGCCGGTCATGACGTTGATGCAGTGCATGCAGCGCACGCAGTCCTTGTTGTCGATCTCGAGGGCCTGGCTGTCGTTCACCGCCACGCTGGAGATGTTGGCGTCCTTGCGCACATCCTTGATTTCCTTCAGCTGGATGGCGCGTGTCGGGCACATGCCAACGACGTCGTTCACCAGCTCGTTCATGCCGTGCTTGGCGAACCACTTCTTCGCCAGCGCCGCGTCCGTCTGGATGTTGTCGCGCCAGGTGCCGATGATGGCCATGTCCGAGCGCTGGATGGAGTTCATGCAGTCGTTCGGGCAGCCGGAAAACTTGAACTTGAACTTGTAGGGCAGGGCCGGACGGTGGATGTCGTCGAGGAAGTTGTTGACGATGGTGCGCAGGCCCTTGCCTTCATCGTAGCAGGACTGCTCGCAGCGGGCGTGGCCGACGCAGGCCATGGAGGTCCGCACGGCAGGGCCGGCGCCGCCCAGGTCGAAGCCCAGTTCATTGATTTCGTCGAAGGCCTTCTGCACGTTCTCGGTGGTGCAGCCCTGCATCATGATGTCGCCGGACTGGCCGTGGAAGGCGATCAGGCCGGAGCCGTGCTTTTCCCAGATGTCGCAGAACTTGCGCAGGATGTCGGTGTTGTAGTGCATGCCGGCCGGCGGCATGATGCGCAGGGTATGGAATTCGGCCGCATCCTTGAAGACGGGCTGCTCCTTGTCGTCCTTGATCTCGGTGAAACGGGGGATGACGCCGCCGCCGTAGCCGAAGACGCCGACCGTGCCGCCTTTCCAGTAGCCCTTGCGCGTCTTGTAGGAGTGCTCCAGGTGGCCCAGAACGTCAACCACATAATCCTTGTCCTTCGCCAGGCGCTTGAGGCCGGTGACGAAGCTGGGCCAGGGGCCCGATTCCAGCTGATCGAGATTGGGCGTGTCGTATGGTTTCTTCGCCATGATTTTGTCTCCAGTGCTAAGGTTTAGTCAGTGCTGCCGGGGTCAGACAAGTTCATAAGATTGGGCTAATGCTACGCATTGTGCACTGCGATCTCCTATACCTCCCGATGGGTATCACCCCCCGCCTGTGGGGGTAGGCCCACCCTACCCGAAAGGAGTATGCCGCGGCACGCCATGCCGGTGATAGGCGGAAACGGACTCGAAAGGCATATTACAACAAATACTTATATAGCCACCCAAGGCACATCAAGGCACATTCAGGATGGACGACAAGGAAAAGCTGACCCCGCTGGACAAGTTTATTGCGCCGATCTGGGGACAGGAGATCGAACTGCAGCAGGTGGAATACCTCGCCGGCGGCTCGCCCATGCTTCGCCTGCGCATCCGCGAGAAGAAGCGCTTCACCATATTCGATATAGACGCCCAGACGGCGGCCCGCTGGGGAAAAACGCTGCAGGACTGGGCCAGCGAGCAGGCGGAGAAGGAATGAAGGCGGGCATGACGATGGTCGATGTCGCCTTCGAAGTGCATTGCGAGTGTTTGCCGTGCGATTACGGATTTTCGCTGTTCCGGGCGCTGGCGAACGAACTGGACTGGCTGGAAGAGGACGCCGATGCCGGGGTGCATCCCCTGCATGGAACGGCCTCCACGAACGGGAAATTGTGCCTTGGAAAAAGGGCGCGCCTCACACTGCGGCTGCCGGAGCGGCGGGTGGCGCAGGCGATGGATCTGGCGGGAACCCGCCTGGAACTGGGCAGCGGCCTGGACATCGGGCCGGGCCGATTGCGCGAACTGGTGCCCTTTGCCACAGTGTATTCGCACTTCGTCAGCACCGGCACCGCCGACGAACTGGAGTTTCTTGGACAGGCGGCGGCGCTGCTCAAGGCGGCCGGGCTGCCGGACACGATGATCGCCGGCAAGGCGCATGCGACGAGCACGCCCGAAGGCGATGTGTGCGGCTTCAGCCTGCTGCTGCACGGCCTGACGCCGGCGCAGTCCCTGGCCGTGCAGGAAAGCGGCCTCGGCGAGGGGCGCAAGATCGGCTGCGGCATCTTCATACCGCACAAGTCGGTGGTCGCCGTCGGCGCCGCCTAAAATAGAAACGGACAACAACTTACGCATTGCGAGGAGATATGAGCACAAAACCCACCGTTACCCTGGACATGAGTGGCCTGTCCTGTCCGGCACCGCTGATCGGCGCCAAGAAGATTGTCGACGACATGAGCGCCGGCCAGTCCCTGCTGCTGGTCTCGGACTGCCCCGGCACCTCCGACGACCTCTTTGCCTGGGCGCGCCAGACCCGCAACGACGTTGCGGTGAAAGACAAGATGGGCGATGGCCGCACCGCCTACCTGATCACGCGTGGCAGTGGCGCGGCATCCCCCAAGCCGAATGTCTCGCTCGACATGCGCGGTACCTCCTGCCCCGGGCCGATCCTCGAGGCGAAGAAGATGCTCGACGACATGCAGTCCGGCGAAATCCTCCTGCTGGTGAGCAACTGCCCCGGCACCCCGGCGGACATTGACGCCTGGGTGAAGAACACCGCGCTGGAGCTGGTCAGCCGCGTCGAGATCGCGCGCGGCTCCTACGAATTCTATCTGCGCAAGAAGTAATTTCCTTCAAGACCAAACTAGGAGACGACATAGATGGGCTACATGATCAATGGCGAAGACAAGGAAGTGGACGCCGACGGCTACCTGCTCGAGGCGGATTTCAGCGATGAGGCGGTGCAGGCCATTGCCGAAGCCGAGGGCCTCGCCCTCACCGACGACCACTGGAAGGTCATCAATTACATGCGCGACAAATTCCGCGATGACGGACATACGCCGAGCTTCCGCAACTTCATGAAGGACATGGCCGAACTGATGCCGGAAGCCGACTCGAAGGTCATGTACGACCTCTTCCCCAAGGATGGGCCCGCCAAGCAGGCGGTGAAGGTCGCCGGGTTGCCGAAGCCCTTCGGCAAGGGCGGCTACTGAACACACTACGAAAAAAAGCGAGTCCCCAGGCAGCAACGCAGCAGTCTGTCTGAAAAATATGTCATCAACAACCAATGGAGGAGCAGGATGGGAGATGCCTACCGCGACACGACTGCGCGCCTGATGAGCGTGGGAGGCCGGGAGATCCCGGTCGATTCGGAGGGTTACCTGATCAACCTCGACGACTGGTCGGAGGATTTCGCCCGCGTGCTGGCGCAGGAGGAGGGCCTCGACCTGACCGACGAGCATTGGCAGGTCATCTGCTTCATCCGCGACTATCACCAGGAGCACCGCGTGCAGCCGCAGGTGCGCGTGATGATCACCCATTTCACGGAGAAGTGGGGCGCGCAGAAGGGCAGCAACCATTACCTGCACGAGATCTTCCCGCGCGGCGGGCCGCAGAAGCAGGGCAACCGCCTCGCCGGCATCCGCCGGACGAAGGGGGAGCATTGAAGTGAAGAGCCTGAACCACAGAGAACACAGAGTGCACAGAGAAAGCACATCGGGAGTTTGCTGCTCTCCGTTGTTGAACATTCAAGTCTTTCTCTGTGTGCTCTGTGACCTCTGTGGTTAAAGGTTTGCATTTTCGATGGCAATAAGAATCCGCAGCCAGTTCCACGCCGGCGGGCGCGTGCGCACGATGGCGGAGCTGGCCGGCGTGATCGCCATGCTGTCGTGGAAACTCGCCGTCGAATCGATCAAGCGCATGCGCGAGGCGAAGTTCGACATTGACCTCGGCCAGCCGTATTTCGACTACGTTTGCGAGTCGATGGCCTTCCATGCGCACCTGGCCGACCGCGTCGCCTTCGCCAAGCTGGAACCGGCGCAGCGCGGCGAGTTCACCACGGCCCTGGCCAGGCGCATGGCCGAGGCCATCGAGGACAACGCCGACATGCTGCTCACGACGCGCGAGCCGGGCGCCTGCCGGCGGCATTTCCTCGAGGTCTTCAATGCCTCCGGCGTCGACTACGCGGAATACGGCTACGATCAAGGGGGTGACAAAATCGGAGGACCGGACTTCGGCTTCCGCCGCGCCTTCGCCGCGCGCGTGCGCGAGAGCATGCCGGAGAAGGACAAGAACTGGGTGTACGACCAGGTGATGGAGATCGAGACGCCGGAAGGCGTCAAGGCGCTCGAGAAGACGCTGGCCGGCCTCTTCGGCGGCAGCGAGGCGCCGGTCCGCCGCAAGCGCGAAGGCATGTCGGGCGAATGATTCCGCCGGCCCACTTCGATCTCGACAACGCCACGGCCTACGCCGCCTGGCGCGACCGCAAGCTCGCCACCCATCCGCGCACGCTGGACGATCTGCTGGTCGACATCGCCGTGCCGCAGCGGCTGACTTTCGCCGAGCGCGAGGCGTTGCTGGCACGCTGCGCCGTCGCCAACATGGCGATCTACACCTCGCCCACCGGCAGCGATCCCGACAAGGACATCCCGCGCCTGCTCGGCCGCCAGCTCGGACTGGAACATCTCGACGCCAACATGCTCGCCGACGACGACGGCATCTCGCCGCTGGCGGTGGCGCCCGCCGGCACGCGCACCGAGTTCATTCCCTACACCGACCGCGGCATCAAGTGGCACACCGACGGCTACTACAACGCGCTCGACCGTCAGATCCACGGCATGGTGCTGCATTGCGTGCAGCGCGCGGAAACCGGCGGCGAGAACCAGCTGATGGACCACGAGATCGCCTACATCCTGCTGCGCGACGAGAATCCCGACTACATCCGCGCCCTCATGGCGCCCGACGCCATGACCATTCCGCCGCGCCTGGAAGCGGGCGAGGTGGCGCGCGCGACGCAGGGCGGCCCGGTATTCGCCGTCTATCCGGACGGCCACCTGCACATGCGCTACACCGCGCGCACCGTCAGCATCGAATGGAAGGACGACGCCGCGACGAAGGGCGCCGTGGCGGCGCTGGAGCGCATCCTCGCGGGCGACTCGCCCTGGATCTTCCGCGGCCGCCTCGAGCCGGGCATGGGGCTGGTGTGCAACAACGTCCTGCACGACCGCGCGCCCTTTGCCGATTCCGACGCGCGCAAGCGACTGCTCTACCGCGCGCGCTACTTCGACCGTGTCGTCGATGGCAACGCAATCGCGCCGTCCTCCACGGACTGACTTTTATGAGTCCGTCTTTGGCCAAACTGCTCGAGTGTTTTTCCCTCTCCCCGCCGGGGAGAGGGCAGGGAGAGGGGCTGGCGGACAGCCCACCCTCTCCCCAGCCCTCTCCCGCCCAGGCGGGAGAGGGGGCGCATTGCTGACACGCCATGGCCTCCGCCCCGCGCGAAATCGTCACGCCCTACCGGCCGATCCCGCTCGAGGTGCCGGAGGGCATGAAACCCAACGAGTTCTTCAACTCCGCCGAGAACCTCGCCGATCTCGAGCACAACAACGGCCTGCTCTCCAATCCGGAAGGCCTGCTCTTCTACCGCAAGGCGATCGGCCATTCCAACCTCTTCGACGGCTCGATCATCTACAACACCTCGCAGCGCATCCTCGACCCGCTCGGCCGTCCCGTGCGGCGCACGCAGGTGCCGGAGGCGGTGCGGCATGTGTGGAACCGCATGAACCGCATCGCCATGGAGTTCATGCTGGAGCGCTACCCGGATCCGGCGCGCCACCTCGTCCTCGCCGGCGAGGCGAGCCTGGATGCCACCTGGCCGCTCACCGCGCCCGGCGTGCCGTCGATCCGCATGCTGCACAACCACTTCATCGTCTTCGACAAGGATGACCTGGCGTCCGCTGCCCCGGCCGATCCCGACAACCCCAACCTCACCGACGGCGGCCAGCATTCCCTCTTCCAGGCGCACATGCGCGAGGCCTATCGCGCCTTCTTCGACGGCCTTGACCTCACGCTGCTGGCGCCGTGCGAGCGCGGCGAGTGCCGCCTGGCGCTGACCGGCTATCCGCAGGGCCTGCCGAGCTGGGAGGTGAAGGGCGGCGCCGCCGGCCTCGGCGAAGTGCGCTTCTGGCACGAATACGACATGCTGCTGGAGGGCTTCCTCGATTTCTACCGCACCTTCTTCAGCCAGGTGTCGACGCGCAACGCGCCGATGCTGGCGGACCTGCACTTTCCCACCCTCGTCGAGGAGCGGCTGCTCTTCGACAACGATTTCATCAGAACGGCGAAGATGGTGCGCGAACGCTGCATCAAGGACGCGCGCTACGCCAACGCCATCCGCTGGCAACCGGCCTTCAAGCAGCTCATCTACCGCAACGATGCCGGCCAGCTGATCGTCACCATCAGTCAAAATTCCATCGGCAACGCCATCACCGAGCTGCTCGGCGTGGTGGTGAAGCGCGTGCCCGATGCCGAGGCCTATGCGCGCGCCGAGCCGCAGCTTATCGAACAGCTTCTGGAGCTGCGGCGGCGCTTCGCCGAGGCCGATCTGGGCGAGGGCATCGCCACGCCGTTCTGGCCGGCGCAATAGCTGAACCCGCCTGTAACGCCGGATACAAACCCTTACATTGTTGCTGTCGCGGTTCGCGGCGTTCGATCGTTATTCCCATTACAGGCTTGCGCCGCCTTTGGCGCGGGCACGGAATGGAGAATGGCCATGAAAACACATCGACCACATCGCATCGTGCTGCTGGCCGCGGCCCTGTCGTCCCTGGCGCTGTCGGGTTGCGTGGTGACAGCCAGTACGCCGTCCCATGTGCGCCACGGCGGCTACGACCACGTCATCGTCGTGCCGCCACCCCCGCCACAATACGAGGTCGTGCACGTCGCGCCCCAACCGGGTTACATCTGGATCGGCGGTTACTGGGGCTGGAACGGCAGGGCGCATCACTGGGTGCCTGGCCGCTGGGATGCGCCGCGCCACGGGCATCGCTGGGAACCGCATCGCTGGGAGCAGCACGGCAAGGAGTGGCGCGAGCGGCCTGGGCGGTGGGAGCGGGATGACCGTGCGCACGACCGCGACGGGCGCGAGCGTCATCGACGCGGTTGACGGCGCCGACCCTGACACGGGCACTCGGCTACAATCGGCGCTCAGTGCCGGGCAAGCCGGATTTGCAACGGCATTGCCCAGCAAGGATTTTCCAACCGGAGCGCCGCCATGCCGAACGCCGATCTGCCGTCCTACCTTTCCCGCGAGAACGTCGGTCCGTGGGAGACCTACCTCGAGCAGGTGGAGCGCGTGGCGCCGCACCTCGATCGCGCGCTCCTGCCCTGGATCGAAACCCTGCGGCGGCCGAAGCGCTCGCTGATCGTCGATGTGCCGATCAAGCTCGACAGCGGCGAGGTCGCCCACTTCGAGGGCTATCGCGTGCACCACAACCTGTCGCGCGGGCCGGGCAAGGGCGGCATCCGCTATCACCCCGACGTCACGCTGTCCGAGGTGATGGCGCTGGCGGCGTGGATGACCATCAAGAATGCCGTGGTGCAGGTGCCCTACGGCGGCGCCAAGGGCGGCGTGCGCGTCGACCCGAAGAAGCTGTCGCTTGCCGAACTGGAGCGCCTGACGCGGCGCTACACCAGCGAACTCAATATCGTGCTCGGGCCCGACCGCGACATCCCGGCGCCCGACATCAATACCAACGAGCAGGTGATGGCGTGGATCATGGACACCTACTCCATCAACCAGGGGCGCACCGCCACCGGTGTCGTCACCGGCAAGCCGCTCTCGCTCGGCGGCAGCCTGGGCCGGCGCGATGCCACCGGCCGCGGCGTCTTCATCACCGCGCGCGAGGCGGCGCGCAAGCTGGATTTGCCGATCGAGGGTGCGCGCGTCGCCGTGCAGGGCTTCGGTAACGTCGGCGAGGCCGCGGCGCGCATCTTCGCGGATAACGGTGCGCACATCGTCGCCCTGCAGGACGAGGGGGGCGCGATTCACAGCGAGGCGGGCATCGACGTGGACGCGGCCCGCGCCCATCGCGAGCAGGCGGGCAGCCTGCGCGGCTTTCCGGGCGCCGATGCCATGTCGGCCGAGGCGTTCTGGCGCGTGCGCTGCGACTTCCTCATTCCTGCCGCCGTCGAGAATCAGATCACCGAGGCCAATGCCGGCGCGATCCGCACGAAGGTCGTCGTCGAGGGCGCCAACGGCCCGACGACGCCGGCCGCCGACCTCATCCTGCAGTCGCGCGGCATTACCGTCGTGCCCGACGTCATCGCCAACGCCGGCGGCGTCACCGTGAGCTACTTCGAGTGGGTGCAGGACATGGCCAGCTTCTTCTGGAGCGAGGTGGAGATCAATCAGCGTCTCGACCGCATCATGTCGGAGGCTTTCAACGGCATCTGGGCGGTGTCGCAGGCGCGCGCGCTGCCGCTGCGCACCGCGGCCTTCGTTGTCGGCTGCAACCGGGTGCTGGAGGCGCGGTCGCTGCGCGGGCTGTATCCCTGACGGAACGGCTTGACCGGCCCCTGTCGCGCTCCCTGTCTTTCTCCCGGTGGTTCTCCCAAGTGGTGACAATTTGTAAAAGGGGTCATCGCCCGACCCGGGGCAACGTTAATCCCATTGGCCCCCCGTTCATGCGCTGACCGTCAGCGGCGGTGGAGTGCCGGGGATGCCCTGCCATGAAGCCTTTCTCGCGTTTCCTGTTCCTGCTTGCCGCCTGCGTGTCCACGCTGGCCGCGGCAACGGCCTGGGCCGATCCGCCCGGCCGCGTCGGGCGCATCAGCTTCATCGGCGGCCCGGTCTCTCTCCACAACGACCATTACGACGAGCCGCAGGCCGCCCAGCTGAACTGGCCGGTGACCAGCGGTGATACCTTGACGGCCACGACCGGTTCCCGCGCCGAAGTACGGATCGGCTCCACGTCCATCCGCATGGATGGCGACAGCCAGCTCGAGTTCGGCGCCCTGGACGACCAGCAAGTGCGGCTGCGCCTGCTGCGCGGCACCGTCACCGTGCGGGTGCGCGACATTGAACAGGCGCGGCAATTCACCCTGACCACGCTCCAGGGCAGTGTTGCCCTCAACGAGGCCGGCTACTATCGCTTCGAGGCCGGCCGGCGTCCGGGCAGCATGTCGGTCGCCGTCTTCCAGGGCGCGGCGGCCTTCGCCGGCGCCGGCCTGTCCCTCGGCATCGCCGCCGGCCAGCAGGCGGAGGTTTTCGGCGAGGCGAACCTGGGCTACGCCATCACGGCCGCCGTGCAGGGCGAGTTCGACGCGTGGAGCCTGGCGCGGGACCGGCGCGATGACGAATCCCGCAGCGTGCGCTATGTGTCGCGCGAGATGACCGGCTACGAGGAGCTCGACGGCCACGGCGACTGGCGCGAGGTGGCGGAGTACGGTCCGGTCTGGTATCCGCGCAGCGTTCCCGCCGGCTGGGTGCCTTACCGCAGCGGCCATTGGGCCTGGGTCCGGCCCTGGGGCTGGACCTGGATCGACGAGGCGCCGTGGGGCTTCGCGCCCTTCCACTACGGCCGCTGGGTCTTCGTCGGCGGCATCTGGGGCTGGATGCCCGGCCCGAGGGTGGCGCGCCCGGTCTATGCGCCGGCCCTGGTGGCCTGGGTCGGCCGCCCCGGCTGGCAGATCTCGTTTTCCGTCGGCATGGCGCCGGCGGTCGGCTGGTTTCCGCTCGGCCCGCGCGAAGTCTTCGTGCCCGCCTTCCCCGCCAGCACGGTCTTCGTCCAGCGCATCAATGCGCCCCACGTCGCCAGCGTGGCGCGCATCTCGGAGGCGCAGCGCGAGCCGCATCGGGCGCACTACGTCCATCGCTCGCAGCGCGATGCCGTCACCGTCGTGCCGAGCACGGTCGTCTCCAGCGGCGTCGCCGTGTCGCGGCACGCTTACCGCTTTGGGCAGGGGCAATCGGTCGACGCGCTGCCCGCCGCGGCGCCGGCGCCGGCGCTTGCGCCGCCGCCGCGGCGCGAGCGGGTGGTGGCCCATGTACCGATCCCCGCGCCGGTGCCGCAGGAACGCGGGGTTTCCCCGCGCGCCGTCGCGCCGGAAACGCAGGTGCTTGGCCATGCCGCTCCCCCGCAGCGGCAGGCCGACATGCCACAGGCTGCGCCGCGTCAGTCGCGCGTCGTCGTCGCGCCCCCCGTCGTACCGGTCGCCCCGGCCACATTGCCGCCGGCCGTCTCGCCCGCCGTGCCGACGGCCGCTCCTGATGACGCGCGGTTCGGCGCTGCCCGTTCGCGCGAGATGGAGCGGGCAGCGCCGCCGTCGCAACGCCTGGATACGGTTGCCCCTGTCCAGGCACCGCCCCAGCGCAATATGCCGCCGGCTGTCCCGCGCGAATCGCACGTCGTCGCACCACTCGTCGTTCCAGCAGCGGCGCCGGCCGCCGTTCCGATGGCCGCGCCCGAAGACGCGCGGCGCTCACGCCCATCCGAGCGGGTCGCACCGCCGCCGCAGCGCATGGATGTCGTCGCGCCGGTCCAGGCGCCGCCGCCACGGATCGAGCGCGAGATGCCGCGTCCGGCGATGGAGCCACGTCCGGCAGTGGAACCGCGACATCACGCGCCGGCACCTGCCCAGGCCGCGGCACCACCGCACTGGGGCGGCACGACGCGGGATGCCGGCCCGCCGCCCCGCGCCGTCGAGCCGCAGCGCGACGAAAAAAAGGGCAACAACGGCATGCGCGAGCGTCGGGAGGACGGCAAGGAACGCGGCCATGAGGGACGCGAGGGCGGCAGGGGCGGCAAGCCCTAGCCGGGCGTTACTTCTTCGGCTTGTTGTCCAGCAAGGCCTTCAGGTTAGCGAACGGCGAATGGGTGGCGATGCTGCCGTTGCCGGCTTGGGCGGTGCCGCCGCCCGCCGCCTCCAGCTGCCGCTGGTGCTCGTTGTCGTGGCAGTAGAGGCAGAGCAGTTCCCAGTTGCTGCCGTCGGGCGGATTGTTCTCGTGGTTGTGGTCGCGGTGATGCACCGTCAGTTCGCGCAGGTTGGTGCGGGTGAATTCGCGCGTGCAGCGGCCGCAGATCCACGGATAGATCTTCAGTGCCTGCTCGCGGTAGGACAGATCGCGCCGTTCTGCCGCGCGGCGCGCTTCGAGGACGACCTGGTCGACACGATTGGTGGGCTTCATGGCGTTGGCGATTGTAAAGTCAGCTTGCGCAGGTCGGCGCGCTCAATGCCACCTGCATCCAAGAAAGGCCGTAACGGGTACCTGCCATGACGGATAATGCCTCTTTCGCATATGACAGGAATGCCATGAAAATGACCCAGCGCCTGTTCCTGCTGCTTGCATTGTGGCCGATTGCCGGACTGGCGCAAGTGGAAGTCAGGGATATCCCCACGCGTCCGGGCGTGACGGTGCGCTTCATTTACGCCAAGGCGGAGAATCCCGTCGCCAGCGCGGTTCTGCTGCAGGGTGGCTCGGGCGCCATCGGCATCTATCCGAATGGCACGACGCAAAGCGAGGGCTTTCTGGCCACGGGCGCCGCGCGTTTCGCCCGCAGTGGCGTCAGCGTCGCCATTCCGGATGTTCCCTCGGACCGGAACAACCTGCACGAATTCCGCGCCACCCCGGAGCACGCCCAGGACGTCGCCGCGCTGATCGCCTTTCTCCGGCAGCAGGCAAATGCTCCGGTATGGGCCATCGGCACCAGCAACGGCTCACTTTCCGCAGCGTCGGTGGCAACCCGCCTCAAGGACAAGGGCCCGGACGGCATCGTCCTCACCGCGTCCGTCACCCAGCGACCTGTGGTGCAGGCGCACCCGGTCACCGATGCGCCGCTCGACCAGGTGACGGTGCCTGTTCTGCTCGTCCATCACAAGAACGACGGCTGTCAGGTTACGCCCTACGCGGCCATGCCGGATCTGCTTGCAGCCCTGAAATCATCGAGGAAGACTGAACTCATCGGCGTCGAAGGGGGAAGCAGGGGGAGCGGCACGCCCTGCGGCGGCGGCCACCATCAGTTCCTCGGCATCGAATCGGCCGTGACGCAGTCCATCGTCGAGTGGATCAGACTCAACCCACCCGGGAAGTAGCGAGTCGGATTCATGGGCGGACCAGGGGGAAAGTCAGTCCCCGTAGGACGGCGCGGCGCCGCTAGGCGAACGTAGCCCCGCGCTCGGCGAGCAGCGCGCGCAGTACCGAGCGGTGGCAGTGCGCCTCGTCCTCGCAGTAGCAGCCGACGGAGAAGTTGGCTTGGTGCGAGAGGGCGGCGAGCAGGTCGAGCGTGCGTGCGGCGTCCGGCGCGGCCATCTCGGTGCGGTACTTCTTCGCGAAGGCTGCCCATTGCGCCGGGGTCTTCGCCGATAGTGCGAACTTCACCGTCTCCGCGCTCGGCGCCAGATTCGGGAACCACACGTCGTACCAGTCCTGAGAAGCGAACTCCGACTTCGGCACGCCGCGCGGCGGTCGGCGCACCGTGCCGATGCGCAGGCCTTCGTTCTTTGCTCTGGGAGTGCCAAGTCGGACTATGCGCACGGCCATCGCTGTTTCCTATTTTTGATGGAAGGAAAGTCAGTACCATGGAAACAAGAGCTGGCACTCGTCGCTGCAGGACGGCGGGCGCATCACCGCTTGTATTCGCGCACCGCAGGGTTGAGCCGGTCGATGTCCGCCTTGACCTGCTCCTGGCTGCGCTCGTAGACGATCTCGCGACCCATCACGCTGCCGGCGTAGGCGAGGCCGTTGCGCGTCGGCGACAGGTCGCACTTCATGCTGTGCTGGCCCTCGCCGATCACCACCGTGATGCCGCTCGCCCGCTTGTTGAGGACGACGACGTCCATGGTCTGGCCGGATTGCGTGACGCGGACTTTGATTTTTTCGATATTCATGTGACATTCACCCCGCTTCGTAGTTTAGTTTGTCTGCGCATCGGAAGCCAATCGCGTCCGCCCCTTGCCGCTACGCGTTTCCGCGCAGCCGATTCAACTGCCGACGGTCACGCTTGGTGGGACGCCCCTTCGCGTCGGCTTGCGGCAGCGGCGTCAGCCGGCGCAGTTCCGCCGCCTCGGCGCGCTGCTTCATGCTCTCCGGCGTTTCCCGGTAGAGCAGCCGGGCTTCGGCCGCCGGACGGCGCTGCGCATTGAAGCCCTGCACCTCCACCTCCCAATCCTCGTCCCCGGTGCGGATGAGGAGCCGGTCGCCCGGCTTCAGTTCCTTTGCCGGCTTCGCGGCGGCCCCGTTCTGCTTCACCTTGCCGCCGTCCGCCGCCGCAGCCGCCTGGCTGCGGGTCTTGAAAAAGCGCGCGGCCCAAAGCCACTTGTCCAGGCGCATCAGTGGCGGGTGATGAATTCCAGGTCCACGTCGAGGCCGGTGACGGCATCCAGCACCTTGCCGACGACTTCGACATCGGCGTCCGACCATTCGGCGTCGGGATCGCTGGAGGTCGTCGCCAGGGGCGTCAGGTCGAAGTCGACGAAGCGGTCGCCGATTTTCAGCACGGAAATGCCCGAGGGATGCCGGGCGAGTTCCCAGTCATCGGGCACTTCGAGCTCGGCGACTATTGTGACGACCAGTTTCTTCATCGGCTTCCCCGCCCCTTGGCTTTAGTCACTGCACATAATCCAACATAAATTCGACTACGATTCCTTTGGTTACACACTAGGAAGATACCTTCTTAATCCCAACCCGTTTATTGACGAATTGAGACTGTTTGCGATAGGAAAATAAGAAGAGCGCGAGGAGCAAGGCAATAGCAACATATGGCTCGATGCTAAAGAGAAACGGATATCGCCCAGCAATCCATTCATATCCAGCGAATACGCTAACTAGAAGAAGCAGAGATGAAATTGTCCGGTACATGTTATTCATTTCTGAAAGGACTTCAATTTTCGGGTCATTCTTTGAGGCAACCACGAAATCCTCGTAACTAGAGTATTGAATAAAACGTATGCCCTTAAGGATTGGCTCGATCAGCAACGATCCTACACGGCTGACAATTAATCCCAGGAAGTAGTAAACAAATACTCCAGTGGCAATATCTGCCTGCAGTAGTTGGTATGAGGTAATTTTTGTTACAAAAACTGCAAACAGAACACCTGGAAAGAGGTAATTGAAGATGTTGTAAGAGGAGATTTTGTCCAGGATATCCTTCATCGAAGTGTTTCCTTTGAGTATTGCCTGATTAAGTGAATATGCATTTATCTTTTAAGGCCCTTGAAACCAGGATGCGCGCGATTGCGTAGCGTATCGGCATTCATGCCTAGTAGTCGTGCCTTCTTACTCCTGAAATCTTTCACGGATGAGACTTCAGTCGACCAGCCTGAGGTTCAGACTCGATAATTTGTCCGATGCCCAAAAAGGGACGTAATGACAACATCACCAGTCTTCGTTGTGTAAATCGGAATATTTAGCTCGATAAGGAGATCTCGAATTTCCTGTTTTGGATGCTCGAATTGATTATCGTAGTCGCTTGAACATATAGTGACCGTGGGTTCAACTTCTTCAAGAAATTTCTTTGTGGTAAGGCCGTTGTCTGCACCATGGTGTGCCAGTATCAATATATCCACTTCAGAAGAGAATATCTTGCAGCGCCTTAACATGGAGCCGATGTTCGGGTGTTCTACGTCACCAAGGCTGGCAACATTGAACATACCACTTCGAAAGAGTTTGACAGTTGAATTATTGTTTGATTGATCTGGATATAGCACGCGCGGATGATAGAAAATTTCTCTGTATCCAAGGCCCTTTGCTGTGTCTAATCCTTTGATATATTCAGGGTTGATTTGGCGTAGTTTTATTTCGCGTCCTATAGTCTTTTGCTTCTGTTGATAGCGTGTAATTGCCTCTAAACAATCGTCTCCCATTTCGCTGTGAGGTGCGTAGCCTGGATATTCAATCTTTGTTGGCTTTAGGTTTGTAAGTATCCAAAGCAGTTCATTTATTTCGCAGTGGTCTTTATCCCAGCTTGTAATATGCAGCGTGTCAATGGCTGACTTGCCACACGTTTCTAGCTCATGCATGAGCGATGCTTGACTTGTCTCTGTCGCTCTACCTTCGATAAGTGTGAACCCCTGATCGGCGAAATACGAAAACGATGAGCCCGGCGTTCCAAGTTGATACGCACGGAAACGGGTGAGTACTGGTTTAAGAGCGGTCGTCATGGCAATAGCTGAAACTTGGTTGACTAGTGCGTGTGCCGTGATTCGAAATGCGGATATTTTCGGCGGCTATCCGAAAGCTTAAAAGCAAAAGCCCCATCGGTCTCCCGATGGGGCTTTGTCTTTGAGCCGTCTCGGCACTCACGGCAAGATGATCACCCGCAAGCCCCCACCGCCCCGCATGCGCTGCAGAAATCGCAGCCGTCTTTGCGGATCACGGTGTAGTTGCCGCATTCCTTGCACAGGGCGCCCTGCATGATCTTCGGTGCGCTCGGTTCGCGCGGGGCTTCGAGGATGCCCATCTCGCGCTTCGGGTAGCCGTTCTCGTCGAGGATGCCGAGCATGGCGTAGCGGTGCATGATGAGGCGCGCGATGTAGGCGACGGTGGACGGCCAGTTCTGCTGCTTGCGCGTGCCGGGCACGAAGGCCATGAAGTCGCCGAGCGGCTCGGGGTAGTTGAGGAGCTTGCGCAGCTTCATGCCGATCCAGGCCGGGTCCATCACGCGCATGTCGAGCGAGAGGATGTGCGAGAGGCCGTCGAGGGCGCGCGGGTAGTTGCCCGAGAGCCACATCGAGTAGGGCCGCGTGACGCCGTCGGGCAGGGTGATCTCCTTCAGGCCGAGCACGAAGTCCTCGCCCGAGGCGGGGTTCTGGATGTCCACCGTCCACGACAGCGTGCCGTCGGTGCCGGTCTTCGGCTCCTGCAGGCTGAACATGGAATCGAGCACCGGCGTCGGCACCTTCTCGTCGAGGTTGCCGCAGAGCTGCTCGACGCGGTAGCGCACCACCTGCGCCACGGCGGCGACGACGCCGGGCATGCGCTTGTTCTCGCCGTGCGGCGGGAAGGGCATGTCGAACATCTCCTCGCCGCGGGTGCGGGCGAGGGTGTCGAGCTTGAGCTTGAGCCAGGCGCGGTCCTGCGCGCGCATGTCCATCGACAGCGTCTTGGCGACGGCGCCGAGGCCGCGCGGCTGCTCGGAGCCGTTCACCCACACCTCGAAGGGCACCGGCTTGGCGTTCTGCTCGATGTGGCCGACGAAGAGGGCGAACTCGCCGTGCGGCGTCTCGATCATGTAGGTCCACGCCGAGTTGCCGTCGGTCATGCGCGGGCGGCCGGGCCAGCGCAGGCTGGCGAGCACCGGCGCCGGCAGCGACTTGATGACGAGGCGGCGGTTGGCGTCGTTGATCTGCACGTCCTGCGGCTGCTTTTTCTCCGTGCTGGCGCCGCCGTCGACGGAGAGCACCGCGCCGAGCACCATGTTCGGACGGTAGGTGGCGAGGCCCTTGAGGCCGGATTTCCAGGCCGCCAGGTAGAGATCCTCGAAGTTGGCGTAGGGGTAGTCCTCCGGCACGTTCACCGTCTTGGAAATGCTGGTGTCGATGTAGGGGGCGACGGCCGCGACCATTTCCTCGTGCGCCTGCGCCGAGATTTCCAGCGCGGTGACGAAGTAGGGCGGCAGCTTGGCCATGTCGCCGCCGAGGTACTTGTACAGGCGCCAGGCGTAGTCCTCGACCGAGTACTGCTTGTGCGTGCCGTCGGTCATGCGCTTCTTGCGCGTGTAGGTCCACGAGAAGGGCGGCTCGATGCCGTTGGAGGCGTTGTCGGCGAAGGCCAGCGAGATGGTGCCGGTCGGCGCGATCGACAGCAGGTGCGAGTTGCGGATGCCGTGCTTGCGGATTTGCTCCTTGATCTCGGCCGGCAGCCTGGAGGCGAAGTTGCCGCCGGACAAGTAGAGGTCGGCGTTGAAGAGCGGGAAGGCGCCGCGCTCCCTGGCCAGTTCGACGGAGGCGAGGTAGGCGCGGTCGCGCATGAAGGCCGAGATCTCGGTGGCCTTGGCGCGCGCTTCCTGCGTGTCGTAGCGCAGGCCGAGCATGATGAGGGCGTCGCCGAGGCCGGTGAAGCCGAGGCCGATGCGGCGCTTGGCATTGGCCTCGGCCTGCTGCTGCGGCAGCGGCCAGTGCGTGGCGTCGAGCACGTTGTCGAGCATGCGCGTGGACAGCTCGACGACGCGGCCGAAGCCGGCATAGTCGAACTCGGCCTTCGGCGTGAACGCATGCGTGACGAAGCGCGTCAGGTTGATCGAGCCCAGGCAGCAGCAGCCGTAGGGCGGCAGCGGCTGTTCGGCGCAGGGGTTGGTGGCCTCGATGGTCTCGCAGTAGTTGAGGTTGTTGTCGCGGTTGATGCGGTCGAGGAAGAGGATGCCCGGCTCGGCGTGGTCGTAGGTCGAGCGCATGATCTGTTCCCACAGCTCGTGCGCGCGCACCTTGCGGTAGACCCAGCTGCCGTCCTCGCGCTGGTAGGCGCCGGCCGTCATGATGTCGGCGGAGGGCTCGGCCTTGTGCGCCAGTTCGACGTCGCCGTCGTTCTCGACTGCCTGCATGAAGGCATCCGTGACGCCGATGGAGATGTTGAAGTTGGTGAGGTCGCCCTGGTCCTTGGCGTGGATGAACATCTCGATGTCCGGATGGTCGCAGCGCAGCACGCCCATCTGGGCGCCGCGGCGCGCGCCGGCGGATTCCACCGTCTCGCAGGAGCGGTCGAAGACGCGCATGTAGGACACCGGCCCCGAAGCGCGCGAATGCGTGCCCTTGACGAAGGCGCCGACCGGACGGATCGAGGAGAAGTCGTAGCCGACGCCGCCGCCGCGGCGCATGGTCTCGGCCGCCTGCGACAGGGCGGTGTAGATGCCGGGACGGTCGTCGACGACCTCGGAGATGGAATCGCCCACCGGCTGCACGAAGCAGTTGATCAGCGTGGCCTGCAGGTCGGTGCCGGCGGCGGAATTGATGCGGCCGGCCGGCACGAAGCCGTTCTCCTGCGCTTCGAGGAAGAGCTTTTCCCAATGGGTGCGTTTGTCTTCGGCCTCGACCTTGGCCAGGGCACGTGCCACGCGGGCGCGCACGTCATGCACATTCTGTTCGTTGCCTTTGGCGTATTTCTCGAGCAGGACTTCGCCGGAAATCTCTTGTTCTGCAGGTAGGGTGTTGTCGTCGCGGAGTTTTATTTCATTGGTTTGGGAAGACAGAGTCGTGCTCATCTGTTTTTTTCTCCGTAGTTCGAGTTGATTCTGACCGGGGATAAATATACTTCTTCAAAACGGGCATGTGAACAGGTTTTCAAAAATATTTATTCGTTAATAAACAAATAGATGGCAAATTCTCTTGTGTAATCAATGAGAAATGCCCACTAGATATAGTATGTCGCACCGCACCCTAGGACTGGCGCGGGATTCCGGGCGATTTCAGGGTCGGGAAAGGGGTTTTGCCGGCTCGTCGATGGCATACAGGATGGGCTTGAAAAGCTCCGGCTGCAGCGTGGCGTGGTCGATTTCGAAGTCTGCGTGCAGCCGTTCAAGCAATATGGAAAGGATGCCTGGCCAGGCATCGAGGTCGCGCACGACGACATGCGCGGAGAGTGCGGCGTGGCGCGAGGAGAGCGACCAGATGTGCAGGTCGTGCACCGATTCCACGCCGTCGACGGCGGCCATGCGGCGGCCCACTTCCGGCAAAGTCAGTCCCGGCGGCACGCCTTCGAGCAGGGCATGCACGGCCTCGCGCGCCAGGCGCAGGGTGGAGAAGAGGATCAGCGCGCAGATGAAGAGCGAGAGCAGCGGATCGGCCGGCGTCCAGCCGGTGAAGTGGATGACCAGGCCGGAGGCGAGCGCCGCCACCGAACCGAGCAGGTCGCCGATGACGTGGAGCAGGGCAGCGCGGGTGTTCAGCGTGGATTCGCCGTGTGCC
The DNA here is from genome assembly GCA_016703785.1 of Betaproteobacteria bacterium. Classification (GTDB taxonomy): domain Bacteria; phylum Pseudomonadota; class Gammaproteobacteria; order Burkholderiales; family Rhodocyclaceae; genus Desulfobacillus. Next base: position 285,754 of record JADJBM010000030.1, on the reverse strand, counting down.
AGCAGCCAGGCGACGCCGAGGTTGATGAGCAGGCCGAGCAGCGCCACGGCCGTCACCACCATGCCCTGCACCGGCACGGGGTGGAGCAGGCGGTCGACCGCGCTCCAGGCGATGCCGATGATCACCGCCAGCATGAAGCCGGCGTTGCCCAGCGCCGCCAGGATCTCGATGCGCTGCAGGCCGAAGCTGAGGCGTGGCGTCGGCGGCCGCCTTGCCGCCCAGGCGGCGCCCGCCGCCAGCGCCAGCGCCAGGGCATCGGTGAGCATATGGCCGGCATCGGAGAGGAGGGCCAGCGAGCCGGCCCACCAGCCGGCGCCGGCCTCGACCGCCGCGTAGAGCAGGGTGATGATCAGCGCGGCGGGCAGGTAGTTGCTGCCGTGGCCGTGCGAGTGGCCGTGGTGATGGGAATGGTCGTGGGCCATGGAAAATCTTTAACCACAGAGAACACAGAGAGCACAGAGAAAGAGAAAGCAAAAATCAACATGCATTCTTCATTACTCCGGGTTGCTCTGTGTACTCTGTGCTCTCTGTGGTTCAGGCTGTTAAAAGGTTTGTGACGTGCTGCGCGATCATCCATTCCTCGTTGGTGGGCAGGACGAGGACATCGACCATGCTTGCGTCGCTGCTGATGCGTATTTCATGGCGGGCATTGGCCGCGTCATCCAGCTTCATGCCGAGCCATTCCGACTGCCGGCAGATGCGCTCGCGCACCGGTGCGGCGTGCTCGCCGATGCCGGCGGTGAACACCAGCGCGTCGAGTCCGCCCAGCGCTGCGGCGAGCGAGCCCAGTTCGCGCGCGATGCGGTAGCAGAAGAGTTCGACCGCTTCGGCCGCTTCCGGCGCGGGGCTGTCGAGCAGCGCGCGCATGTCCTGGCTCAGGCCGGAGACGCCGAGCAGGCCGGATTCCTTGTAGAGCAGCTTCGTGATGCCGGCAGCGTCCATGCCGTGGAACTCCATCAGGTGCAGCAGCACGCCCGGGTCGATGGCGCCGCAGCGCGTGCCCATCATGAGGCCGTCAAGGGCGGTGAAGCCCATCGTCGTGGCGATGCTCTTCTTGTCGCGCATGGCGCACATCGAGGCGCCATTGCCGAGGTGGGCGACGGCGATGCGGCCGTCGGCCTTTGCGCCGAGGTGCTGCGGCAGGACGCGGGCGATGTATTCGTAGGACAGGCCGTGGAAGCCATAGCGCTTGATGCCCGCGTCGGAGAGCCGCCGCGGCAGGGCGAAGCGCCGCGCGATCTCGGGCTGCGTCATGTGGAAGGCGGTGTCGAAGCAGGCCACCTGCGGCACGCCGGGCAGGAGGGCGGCGAGGGCGCGGATGCCAGCGACGTTGTGCGGCTGGTGCAGCGGCGCCAGCGGGATGAAGCCGGCCAGCGCCTCGATGTCGGCGGGCGCGAGCACGATGGGCGCGGCGTAGCGATCGGCGCCGTGCACGACGCGGTGGCCGACGGCGACGATTCTCCAGGCGTCATCATGCGCGTCCAGCCATCGCGCCAATTCGTCCAATGTGCGGTGGTGCTGCTCGTCGGTGGGCAAGCCGGCGAGTTCCGCGAAAGTCAGCTCCGCCAGGACGGCGCCGCCGGCGTCCTTGGCCTTCAGGCGCGGCTGCGCGCCGATGCCGTCGAGCTCGCCGTGCAGCGCGGCTTGCTGCCGCAGCGGGTCGGCAAGCTCGAAGAGGGCGAACTTGATGCTCGAGGAGCCGGCATTGAGGGTGAGGATGGCCGGCTTGGCCATCAGAGGCTCTTTACCTGGCGGCGCTTGTCATGGGCCATCAGCACGGCGATGGCGCAGGAGGCGGCACGCGCCTCGGCCGTGTCGGCGCGGCTGGTCAGCACGATCGGCACGCGGGCGCCGACCACCACGCCGGCCAGCAGCGCGTCGGCGAGGTACTCCAGCTGCTTGGCCAGCATGTTGCCGGACTCGAGGTCGGGCACCACGAGGATGTCGGCACGGCCGGCCACGGCGGAAAGGATGCCTTTGGTTTTGGCGGCGACGATGGAGATGGCGTTGTCGAAGGCCAGTGGGCCGTCCAGCACGCCGCCGAGGATCTGGCCGCGCTCGGCCATCTTGCACAGGGCGGCGGCATCCAGCGTGGCGCGCATTTTCGGTGTCACCGTCTCCACCGCTGCGAGAATCGCCACCTTCGGCTCGGCGATGCCGAGAATCAGTGCCAGGTCGATGGCGTTGCGCACGATGTCGGCCTTGCATTCGAGGTCGGGGTCGATGTTGATGGCCGCATCGGTGATGAACAGCGGGCGTGGGTAGGTCGGCACCTCGGCCATGAAGACGTGGCTGATGCGGCGCTCCGTGCGCAGGCCGGTGTCGGCGGCGATGACCGCGCCCATCAGCTCGTCGGTGTGCAGGGAGCCCTTCATCAGCGCCTCGACCTTGCCGGCGCGCACCATTGCCACTGCTTGCGCCGCGGCGGCATGGCTGTGCGGCACATCGACGATCTTGAGGCCGCCGAGATCGAAGTTGTGCTGCTCGGCGGCGGCGCGGATCTTCGCTTCCGGGCCGATCAGGATCGGCACGATCAGGTTGGCCTCGATGGCCGTCAGCACGCCGCGCAGCGACTCGCCATCGCAGGGATGCACCACCGCCATCGGTATCGATTCGAGCCCGGCGGCGCGCGCCACCAGATGCCGGTAGCGCGCCTCGCGATCGAGGATGGTCACTTCGGGCAATTCCTTGCGCAGCCGCTTGATCTTCTCGATGGGTGCCTTCACTTCGGCCTGGCCGCTGATCACCTTGAGGCCTTCCTGGTTGATGCATTCGCAGTCGAAGAGGATGTGGTGGTTGTGGTCGAACTTGCGCTTTGCGGTGACCTTCACCGTGACCGTGTCGCCCAGCGTCACCGGGCGCGAGAAATGCAGGCTCTGGTCGACGTAGATGGTGCCCGGCCCGGGGAACTGCGTGCCGAGCACGGTGGAGATCAGCGCGCCGCCCCACATGCCGTGGGCGACCACCTCGCGGAACATGCCGCTCTTGGCGTACTCGGGGTCGACGTGCGCCGGATTGACGTCGCCCGACATCACGGCGAAGAGCTGGATGTCCTCCGGTTTGAGCGTGCGCGTCAGCGTGGCGCTGTCGCCGACCTGGATTTCGTCGTAGGTGCGGTTCTCGATGTACTCCGTGGCGTTCATGAGGGTTCTCGGTGGGTGATTGTCGGTTTCAATTTATGCCGTCGAAATGGCGAAAGCATTGCGCTTTGTCAAGGTTTCGCCTTCGGCGGGTGGTCCAAGGCCATTTCCTTCGGGGCAGATTTCCGTTGGTCATACGTGATGCGGTAGATCGCGCCGGCATGGTCGTCGGAGACGAGCAGCGAGCCGTCGCGCAGCACCAGCACGTCGGCCGGCCGGCCCCAGGCGCGACCGTCCTGCAGCCAGCCTTCGGCGAAGGGCGTGTAGCTGACCGCCTTGCCCTCCTGCAGGCGCACCAGTGCGACGCGGTAGCCGATCTTCGTCGAGCGGTTCCACGAACCGTGTTCTGCGATGAAGATCTGGTTGCGGAACTCCGGCGGGAACATCGTGCCGGTGTAGAAGCGCATGCCGAGCGCGGCGACATGGGGCCCCAGGTTTTGCGCCGGCGGCGTGAAGTCGGAACAGGACCGCTTGTTGCCGAACTCGCTATCCGCCAGCGTGCCGCCGTGGCAGTAGGGGTAGCCGAAATGCATGCCGGCGCGCGGCGCGTGGTTGAGTTCGTCCGGCGGCATGTCGTCGCCGAGCCAGTCGCGACCATTGTCGGTGAACCAGAGTTCCTTCGTCAGGGGATGCCAGTCGAAACCCACGCTGTTGCGCACGCCGCGCGCGAACACCTCGAGGGCCGAGCCGTCGGCGCTTTTGCCAACATCGATGCGCTGAATATTGGCGTAGCGGTCGGGATCGGGCTCGCAGATGTTGCAGGGCGCGCCGACCGGGACGTAGAGCTTGCCGTCCGGGCCGAAGGCGATGAACTTCCAGCCGTGGTGTGTCTCGGAAGGGAAGGTGTCGCGCATCACCGTCGCCTTGGGCCGCTCCCTCGGAACACGGGACAATTGCTTCTCGATGTCGTCGAAGCGCAGGATGCGGTCCACCGCCGAGACGTAGAGGGCACCGTCGCGGTAGGCCACGCCGGCCGGCATCTGCAGCCCGTCGGCGACCAATAGCGGCTGGACGGCGCGGTAGCCGGCGTCGAAGCGCACCGCATGGACCTTGCCCGCGCCGCGCGAGCCGACGTAGACCGTGTTGTCCGAGCCGAGCGCCATGGCGCGGGCGTTCGGCACCCTGGCGAACAGCTCGATGCGGAATCCCGGCGGCAGACTGATCGTGTCGAGGGGCAGGCCCTGGGCGTGTGCCACGCAGGCGGCAAGGAGGGCGGCAAGGAGGGTGATCCGGGCAGCAAACGTGCGCGTCATGGCCCAATGATAACCCCAGGTCCTTGCCGCGAACGTTCACCCGGCAATAGACTGTGCGCATGTGGGACGAGATGAGCGACGAGGCGCTGATGCTGGCCTACCGCGACGGCGATGCCGCCGCCTTCGAGGCGCTCTACCGGCGCTGGCGCGGCCGGCTCTACCGCTATCTGCTGCGCCAGTGCGGCAGCGCCGCCCACGCCGACGAGCTGTTCCAGGACATCTGGCTGAAGATCGTCGGCGCGCGCAAGGGCTACGAGGTGGCGGCGAAGTTCTCCACCTGGCTGTTCCGCATCGCGCACAATCGCCTCATCGACCATTACCGGGCGCAGGGGCGCGCCGCCATCGTCAGCCTCGTCAGCTACGACGACGATCCGGAGGATGCCGACCGTGTCGCGGCCCTGCCGGCGGCCGCGGTGACGCAGCCCGAGGTGATGATCGAACGCAAGGCGCTCGCGCAGGAGCTGGTGAAACACATCGAGGCGCTGCCGGCGGCGCAGCGGGAAACCTTCCTGCTCAGCGAGGAGGGCGAGCTGACGCTGGAAGAAATCGCCGTCGCCACCGGCGTGAACCGCGAGACGGCGAAGAGCCGCCTGCGCTATGCCCTGAACAAGCTGCGGGCCGCACTGAAGGAAGTGAGATGACGACCTTCCCCCCATCCCCCTTCCCGAGGAAGGGGGAGACGATTGATCAGCCGCGAATGCGGCTTCAGGTTTTTTGGCTATCGCCTCCTTGGGGCGGCCCTGCGGAGGCGACATGAGCGACGAACTTCGCGACGAGCAACTCTCGCGCCTCTACCGCGAGGCGGCCGGCGCCGAACCGCCCGAGGCGCTGGATCGCGCCATCCTGGCCGCCGCGCGGGCCGAGGCGGCGCCGGCCAGGGCGCGCAAGCGTGCCTGGTGGCAAACCTGGGCCGGCCCGGCGAGCGTGGCCGCGACGGTCGTCCTGACGGCGACGCTGACCCTGATGGTGCAGCAGGAACAGGAACGGCCGGCAGCGGAAGGGCCCCCGGCGAAAACAGGTGCGGCGGATTCCGCCATGAAACCTGCCGCACCGCCCGTCAGGGCCAAGCAGGAAGCCGCGCCGCGCGAGGCGGAACGCCCGGTCGAGATGCCCCGGCCCGCGCGGGAAGCCGCGCCCGCGCCGACACCCATCACGAGCGAGGCGAAAGCGCTGCCCGCGGCACCGCCGGGCGCCGTCACGCCCAGGGTGGTGTCGAATGAATCGGCCTCGCCCGCCCAGCCGGCTGAGGTGATGCGACAGCAGGCGGTTCCCGCAGCGGATGCCGTCGAGTTGCGCGCCAAGTCCGCGCCGCTGCGCAAGGAAGCGGTCGGCGCCGCAATGGCGCGCCCGCCGGAGCAGTGGCTGGAGGACATCCGCCAGTTGAGGAAGCTGGGCAAGGAGAAGGAAGCCGCCGAATCCCTGGCGGATTTCAGGAAGGCCTATCCGGACTACCGGTTGCCGGAAGATCTGCGCTAGGCCCTGTCGAGCCGGGCCATCTCCGCTTCATGCGCACTGTCATTCGCCGTCTGCGGACAGCTGCTGTACCCAGGCGATGGCATCCGCAAGCAGACTGCCGAGATCGTTCAGGACCAGCCGGTCGCCGATTCGATTCAGCATGTCTGCGGTGCCGTCGATATCGTTCTCGTCGTAGCGCTCGACCAGTTCAAGGAGCCGTCCAAGTTCGCCTTCGCGGCGCGACAGGGCCCGCCGCGCATCGGGTGCGACGGCGATCTGCCCGAGGATTTCCGTCATGGGCAGGCCCAGCGCCGCCGGCATCAGCGACATCAAGCCGGTGATAAAGGCGAGATCCTGCAGGTCCCGGCGGGACGGATGGACGATTTCCGCTGCCAGTTCCATCAGGCGCCCGCGCAGCGCGGCGAGCTGCAACAGGGGATTGCAGCCGGCGGGCGTACCCGGTCTGTGGAAGAGGAGGAGCTGCAGCCAGCGCAGCAGCTGTCGCTGGCCGACGACGGCGATGGCGTTGCGGATCGAGGTGATGCGTGAGCTGAGCTGGCCGCCGACCCCCACCGAATTGGTCAGCCGCAGCAGGTTCGCCAGCAGCGCCGGCTCACCCTTGAAGGCGGCCTCGATCCTGGCGAAGTCGACCTCTTCGTCGCCGAGCAGGCTGATGATCCGGATGAGGCCCTGCGTCGAGGGGTCCAGCTTGCGGCCGGCGATGACGACCGGTTTGGCGAAGTAGGTGCCCTGGAAAAAATCGAAGCCGAGATTTGCGCATTGCTGCATGGACTCGGTCGTCTCGACCTTCGCGGCGATCATCCTGCCCCCGTTGCTGCGCAGCCGCGCGGCCAGTGCCTTGTAGGTGGCCGGCATCGCCGCATCGGCGTCGATCTTGGCATAGCTCAGCATATCCAGCAGCGTGGAGAACTCTCCATCGGCCTCTCCCGACCAGTGCAGGCAAAAGGCATAGCCGCGGGTTTTCAGCTCGCGGCATCGCTGCAGGAGTGGAGAGGCGAACGTCTCGCCCGAGTCGAGTTCCAGCACCACCTGTTGCGGCGGCAGGAGCTCGACGGAATCATCGAGCAGAAAGTCCGCGTCGACGTTGATGAAGACCTGCCGCGAAACCAGCGCTGAGGAAAGCCCCAGCTCCGCGAAGGCCTTGCAGACCACGTCGGCGGCAGCCCTTTTCGGCATGCCGGCGACGGCGCCTTCCTGCGGGCCGGGATGGAACAACAACTCGTAGCCGACCGTGGCCTGCCGGCGGTCGAGGATGGGATGTCTGCCTATGAAAACCTGATGAAGTTTTTCAACCTGGATGTCCATGTGCATGCGGGAGGCGCCGGAGTCTCGAAAAAAAGTCCTGGAATGGTAACCCCGTTTTCGATCGCATGACGTTTCAAGGGTGGCAACTACTTCAAAGGAGACGACGATGCGTTTGTTCATTGCAATGGGTGCTGCATTGTGGCTCGGCGGTTGTGCCTCGGTGGCGGACGCCGGACGGCTGGCCGACGTGGAAATCCTCAGCCGCTCGAGCGGGGAGAAGCTGGAAACCTGGCGCCATGGCGGCCGTTTGTATGTCGCCGGCACGCCGGGTGAGCGCTATGCGGTGCGGCTCGTCAATCGCAGCGGCGGCCGGGTGCTGACGGTGCTGTCGGTGGACGGCGTGAATGCCGTCACGGGCGAGACGGCGATGACGCGGCAGTCGGGCTACGTGCTGGGGCCGTGGCAGACGGCCGACATCCGCGGTTGGCGGAAAAGCCTGGCTGAGGTGGCGGCGTTCCATTTCACTGCGCTGCCGGATTCCTACGCTGCGCGCACCGGTCGCCCCGACAACGTCGGTGTCATCGGCGTGGCGGTGTATCGCGAGTACGCTGCGCCGCGCCGCGAGGCGATGCCGTCCGGCGCGCTCTCAAGTCAGTCGGCGGCCACCCCGCGCAAAGCGGATGCGGCGGCCGGTGAAGCCCTGAACGAATCAAGGATGAAGAAGGAGTCGGAACGGTTGGGCACCGGCCACGGCGAGCGGCTGAACGATCCGACGCATCATACGGACTTCCGGCGCGCCAGCGACGCGCCGGCCGAGGTGCTGATTATTCATTACGATTCCCGCGAAAACCTGATGGTGCGCGGCATCATTCCGCGCACCCCGCGCCACGGGCACCCGCAGCCCTTTCCGGGCGGCTTCGTGCCCGATCCGGGGCATTCCTGATGCACTCAATCCGGGTTGCTGAGAGAGAAGATTTCGTACGCGGCGCAACGCTCGATGGGCGCGCCGGTGATATGCGTCATGTGCTTGCCGTCCTGGATGAACGGAACGCGCTTGCCGGAACGGAGGACATTGGGCGCCACGATGACCGCCGCCTCGCCGTCGAGGGAAGGAACGCGCGGCAGCACGATCGCCCGGGCCGGCGGCTTGTTGTTGGCGGCGCTGCCGCTCCAGGTGATCAGGGTCGGCACGGCGAAGGGCGCGTACTTCTGCAGGCCGAGTTCGGCGCGCCGCAGATCGCCGCTGACGAGCCGCCGCACCATGCAGATATGGGCCTTGCCCCGGTCCGAACCACGCACGGCGACGAGTGCGCCGACGGAGAGCACGCTGCTCTCGCCGTTCAGGTACTGCAGCGCGAAACCCGTGGGACTCTCGTTGGTGACGGACCATTCACTGAGTTCGATGGAGGCAGCCGCGGCCTCGGGCTTCGCGGAATCGTCGCGGCGGCGCTTGAGCGTGGCGCCGGCGAACAGCGTCCAGAGATCGTCGAGGCCGACGGCGAGCTCGACTCTCGGCTTGAAGTGCTGGCGATGGGAGCGACGCGAGGGCGGCGCGCTCCACAGCGTAAGGAGATTCTTCATCATGGCCATGTATTGCGGGCGATGCGCCACGCTCGGCAGGCCGATCTTCGAGGGCAGCGCGCCGTGTTCGAGCGCGTCGATCTGGCTGCGCATGCGCTTCAGCAGCGGCCCGCAGTCGAGCAGCTGGTCGCCGTTCTGGATCTGGATGTTGTGCCACTTTTGCATGGAGCGCCCAGGCCCGGCCTCGTCCTTGCGAATGAGGAAGCAGCCCTCGCGGCCGTCGGGTTGCGTCGAGAAGCGCGAGAAATCCATCAGTTCGGCCAGGCCGGCATAACGATCCAGGAAAAAACGAACGCGGTCGAGTTCGCCCGGCGCCATCTGCACCGGTTCGGCGTGGGCCAGCAGGAGCGTCTTGACGTAGATATGGCTGGGCGAATCGTCGTTGCCGTCCTGGGCGGGGGCGGCTTTGCCTTCGATGCGCGCGATGCGGTGCAGCGCGTGCAGATTGCGCCAGGCGGATTTCGAGCCGGGCGCATAGGCGCGCCAGGCCAGGACGAGGCGCCGGCGTTCCATCTCCATGGCGTGCATCAGCGTGCGACGCAGCAGATCGACCTTGCCGCGGCTGATCCAGCTGCCTTTGAGCTTGTCGATGACCGTCCGGTAGCATTTCGCCTGGTATTTCAGCAGATCGTTGCCGGCGACCACCTTGCGCTGCAGGGTCGTCGAGAGCGGGTGATGCGCCTTGTTCAGTTCGGCTTCGAAGGCATCGACTGCGCGGCCGGTTTCAACCGCCAGCATGTCGAGCATCTTCAGGCGCGCGCGCAGGCTGCTCGTGACGCCGATGCGCTTCAGTTGGTCCTTGAGGGCCAGGGCGGCTTCCTCGGGCGAAGCCTCGGACAGCGTATCCAGCCACGCACGCAGCATCTCGGGATGCAGTCCGGCGGCCAGCGCCTGACCGCCTTCCGGCAAGAGTGATGCGAGAGCGTACAGCCGATACACGCGTTGGACTCCTTTCCTGCCACACACCCGCCTGACGTTCAGCGGGATTAACCAAGCAAGGATGGCATAAGTCGGGTGCGTCTGCCACCCCTGGGCTTCCTCGCGTTTCGCCGGCCCTGGCGGGCGACTACGACTTAAGAAATAGCCTGACGCAGCAGGGTATCACTGCGCGAGCGCCGTGATGCGCGCACCGGCCATTGTCTCCGGCGGGGCGTGCGCCGGGCCTGCCGGCGTATAGGGTATCAGTGCGAAGACTTCGCAGCCCGGGCACTGCTCGACGGGCTTGCTGACCCACAGGCGCAACGGCCCTTGCTTCTGCTGCAGGTAGACCGACACGCCGGGCTGGATGGCCTGAGCCGGGGCAATGAGGGCGGGGCCGTCTCCTGCCGAGGGCAGCTTGGACAGGATGATGACGCGCACTGCCTTGATCTGCTTGCGGCCCTGCTTGTCGGTGCTCTCGATGGAGACCATGGTCGGCATGCCGCTCGGCGCCAGGTTCTGCAGGCCCAGTTCCAGGCTTTGCAGGTCGCCGGTGACGACCCGGCGCGTCAGGCAAATGTGCACGATGCTCTGGTCGCGCGGGCGCAGGCCGACGACCTCGCCGACGCGCACCGGCGCCGCGTTGCCGGCGATGTATTGCAGCGAGAAGCCGCCCGGGCTTTCGTTGCCGATGGCCCACTCGCTGGTGTCGATCTTTACGGGAAGCGCATCGGTGCGGCGGCGGTTGGCCGGCCCGGCGAGGTAAGTCCACAGCAGGTCGAAACCGACGACCAGATCCACGCGCGGCTTGAACTTCTGCCGGCTGAAGCGGCGCATCGGCGGCGCGCTCCACAGGCGGTGCAGGTTGCGCATGAGCGCCACGTAGTTCGATTGGCGGGCGGCCAGCGGCAGCCCGAGCTTGGCCGGCTCGATGCCGCGCTCGACGCCGCCGATCTGTCCCTGCAGCTTGGCCAGCAGCCGGTTGCAGCGCAGGACGAGATCGCCCGGGTTGACGGCCGCTTTGCCGGCCCTGACCAGGGAGCGGCCGGCGCGCGAATCCTTCGTCTTGATGAGGAAGCAGGCATCGAGGGAAGCGTCGCCCTTCTTCATGCTGGGGGCTTCCTCCAGCTGGGCGAACTTGGCATGGCGCTCAACGTAGAAGCGCACACGATCCAGTTCGCCCGGGGCGAGCTTGGTCGGCTCGGCGAAGTCGAGCAGCAGGGCATTGACGTAGAACTGCTCGGCGCTGGCCAGGGTGCCCGGCGGCTTCTGGGTGGCGAACCCGCCATTGCGGGCGATGCGGTAGAGGCGATGCATTTCCGACCAGGCCGATTTGGAGCCGCGCGCATAGACGCGGTAGGCAAGATCGAGTCGCTGCGCCTGGAACTGGATGGCGCGCACGACCGCCAGGCGCAGCGGCTTGGCGAAGCCGATGCCGATCCATTTGCCGTTGATCTCGTCGGCGATTTCGGCGTAGCAGGCCGCCAGCGTCTTCAGCAGCGCATTGGTGGCGATGAAGGTCAGCTGCACTTCCTGCTCAAGGGGGAGGGGGCTCTCGGCCAGCCTTTTTTCCACTTCGCGCACCAGCTTGTGGACGGTGTCGAGGGATGTCTCGAACAGCTTGATCCGCGTGCGGCTGTTGGTGGCGCGGAAGCGCCGAATCTCATTCATCAGCGCCTGGGCGGCGACGCCGGGCCGTTCGAAGGGCAGGCTGGCAAGCCAATTCTGGAAGCGTTCGGGGTCGAACGCCCCCGCACTGTCGCCGCTCGGCAAAAAATCGTTCAATTTCATGCCGAAAGGATGTCATAAGCCCGGGCGATGCGCCAGAGCACTAATTCACGCTGGCCGCCCGTTCGTCGCGTCGCAGGGACCGCCCGGGGGAAATCACGCATCAAACTCGCATCCGCTTGCACGACATGCCTTTCGCATGGCTGGCAAGTTGCTTTGCATGCGTGCCCGAATGAACTGGCGAAACACTTAAATAATTGAGGAATAAAGAGAATATCCTAATTCGTATGGAAAGTTGCTTTCCAGTCAGATAGGCCGGCTGGTCATTTTGGGCTGCGCAGCCCCCCGTACGACCGACCGTCTGCGCTTCCAAGTCACTGATATTCAATAAGTATAAAAGTCGAGCCGGGCGGGCATGGAACTTGATATGGATGTGTCGACGAGGTTCCGGCAGGCCAGTTCAGCGAGCCGGGAAGCGTGCGCAACACCCCGTTATAGGAGGGTTCCCGGTACTGCCGGGAACGCGGACTGGGCCAATCAGAGGGATCGAGAACATGAGCGAAACGTACATCGAAGAAACAGCGGAAGCCGCGGACAAGGTTGCCGGCCGGCTCGGCATCAATCGGCGCGAGTTCCTGCAGTTCTGTGCGGCGACGGCCACCACGCTGGGGCTGCCGACCGGCGCGGAAGCAGCCATCGCCAAGGCCGTCGAGAAGGCCCAGCGGCCTTCCGTGATCTGGCTGCACTTCCAGGAATGCACGGGTTGCTCCGAATCGCTGCTGCGCGCCGAGCATCCGACCCTGGAAAAACTGATCCTCGACGTCATCTCGCTCGACTACCACGAGACCCTGATGGCGGCCGCCGGCCACCAGGCCGAGGCGGCGCGCAAGGCCGCCATGAAGGCCCACAAGGGCAAATACATTCTGGTGGTCGAGGGCGCGATTCCCGTCAAGGACAACGGCATCTACTGCAAGATCGGCGGCCACAAGGCCATCGACATGCTGAAGGAGTGCGCGGCCGATGCCGCGGCGGTGATCGCCATCGGCTCCTGCGCCTCCTGGGGCGGCATGCCGTCCACCGATCCCAACCCGACCGGCGCTTCCAGCGTTGGCGACGTGCTCGGCAAGCCGGTGGTGACGATCCCCGGCTGCCCGCCCAACCCTTACAACTTCCTCGCCACGGTGGTGCATTTCCTCACCTTCGGCAGCCTGCCCGCCGTCGATCAGCTCGGCCGGCCCAAGTTCGCCTACGGCCGCATCATCCACGAGCACTGCGAGCGCCGCGCCCACTTCGACGCCGGCCGCTTCGCCATGGAATTCGGCGACGAGGGCCACCGCAAGGGCTACTGCCTCTACAAGCTCGGCTGCAAGGGGCCGGAAACCTACGCCAACTGCTCGACCATCGGCTTCGGCGATGCCGGCGAATCGAACTGGCCGGTCGGCTGCGGCCATCCCTGCATCGGCTGCACCGAAAAGGGCGTCGGCTTCACCAAGCCCATCCACCAGACGGCGGTGCTGCGCGGCATGATGCCGCCGGCCTCCTACCCGCGCATCGTCGAGGAGCAGGGCAAGGCCAGCTTCGCGGCCGCCGCCGCATTGGCGGCCATCGCCGGCGCCGCGGCAGGCGGTGCGGCCATGCTGGCGAAGAACCTCGGCAAGCACGACGCCGAGCAGCAGCCACAGCAAAAAGGCGAGTGACCATGGACCGGCGATATTTCTTCAAGGCGTCGCTGGCCGGCGGCGCCGCCCTCGCCACGGGGGCGGCCAGCTGTCCGGCGCAGGCGCGCGGCAACAAGGACCTGCCGCCCGAGGCGCTCGGGCTGCTCTTCGATTCCACCCTCTGCGTCGGCTGCAAGGCCTGCGTGGCCGCCTGCAAGGAGGCCAACGACATGCCGCCGGAGTTCAGCACCCAGGAGCAGTACTGGGACACGCCGCTGGACCTCTCCGGCAAGACGCTCAACGTCATCAAGGCCTACCGCCACGGCTCGGTCGAGCAGAAGGACCGCGCGGAGAACGGCTACGCCTTCATCAAGAAGTCGTGCATGCACTGCGTCGATCCTTCCTGTGTTTCGGCCTGCCCGGTGTCGGCCATGCAGAAGGATCCGAAGACCGGCGTCGTGACCTACGACAAGGAGGCCTGCATCGGCTGCCGCTACTGCGTCGCGGCCTGCCCCTTCGGCGTACCGCGCTTCACCTACGACAAGGCCCTGCCGCAGATCAGCAAATGCCAGTTGTGCGTGCATCGGCACAAGGACGGCAAGTACGCCGCCTGCGCCGAGGTCTGCCCGACCGGCGCCACGCTTTACGGCACGGTGGCCGACATCCAGAAGGAGATCGCGCGCCGCAAGACGCTCGAGCCGGGCAAGCAGGCGATGTTCCCGCGCGGCAAGCTGGGCGGTCCCGACCAGAGCTACCCGAACGTCGTCGGCACGTATCTCGACCACACCTACGGCGAGAAGGAATTCGGCGGCACACAGATGCTCATGCTCACCGGCGTGCCCTTCGAGAAGCTCGGCTACCCGGACCTGCCGCCGCGCTCCGACGCCGCGCTCTCGGAAACCCTGCAGCACACGCTCTACGGCGGCCTCATCGCGCCGATCGCCGTGCTGGGGGCGCTGACTTTCATCGCCAAGCGCAACGTCAAGCCCGAAGACGAAGAAGGAGAACCGCATGGCAAATAACCACGCCCACGCCCGCACCCACGCACCAGCACCGCTCGGCGGCAGCCTGCTGACGCCCTTCACGCTGCTGCTCGGCGTGCTCTCGGCGATCGCCGGCTTCATACTGGTTTACCGTTTCTTCTACGGCCTCGGCGCGGTGACCAACCTCAACGACGGCTACCCCTGGGGCATCTGGATCGCCTACGACGTCGTTGTTGGTTCGGCCTTCGCCTGCGGCGGCTATGTCATGGCGCTGCTGGTCTACATCTTCAACAAGGGCCAGTACCACCCGCTGGTGCGGCCGGCGCTGCTGGCCAGCCTGTTCGGCTACACGCTGGCCGGCGTCTCGGTCATCTTCGACCTCGGCCGCTGGTGGAACTTCTGGCACATCTTCTGGCCCGGCTATGCCCAGGTGAACTCGGTGATGTTCGAGGTGGCGGTGTGCATCTCGGCCTACATCGTGGTGATGTGGATCGAGTTCTCGCCGGCCTTCCTCGAGAAGCTCGGCATGAAGGACGTGAAGCGGAAGCTCAACAAGCTGCTCTTCTTCTTCATCGCGCTCGGCGTGCTGCTGCCCTCCATGCACCAGTCCTCGCTCGGCTCGCTGCTGGTGATCTTCGGCCAGCAGATCCATCCACTGTGGCAATCCGGCGCGCTGCTGCCGCTCATCTACCTGATGACGGCCATCCTGCTCGGCTTCGCCGTGGTGATCCTCGAGGCGACGCTGTCCTCGACCGGCTTCGGCCGGCCGCTGGAGACGAAGGTGCTGACGCCGCTGTCGAAGATCATGCTCGGCCTGCTCGCCGCCTACCTCGCGCTGCGCATCCTCGATCTGCTCTGGCGCGGCGCGCTCGGCACGGCCTTCGCCTTCACGCTGGAAGCCGGCATGTTCTGGATCGAGATGGCCGCCTTCGTCGTGCCGCTGGCCCTGCTGGCGCCCGCGAGCGCGCGCCGCAGCGCCTCGAAGCTCTTCGCCGCCGCGGTGATGCTGCTGGCAGGGGGCATGCTCCTGCGCATCAACGGCTTCCTCGTCGGCTACCAGACGGGCGACGGCTGGCACTACTTCCCCTCGTTCGCCGAGCTCATGGTCACCGTCGGCATCATCGCCTTCGAGATCCTGGCCTACATCGTCATCGTCAGAAAATTCCCCGTGCTGCCTGCCGCGCAGCCGGCCACGCGCTAAAGGAGAAGTAAAAATGGGACAACGCATAACGATCGACCCGATCACCCGCATCGAAGGCCACCTGCGCATCGACTGCGAGGTGGATGGCGGCAAGGTGAAGAAGGCCTGGTCCTCCGGCCAGATGTGGCGCGGCGTCGAGCTGATCCTGCTCGGCCGCGACCCGCGCGACGCCTGGGCCATCACCCAGCGCATCTGCGGCGTGTGCACCACGGTGCATGCCATCGCCTCGGTGCGTGCGGTGGAGAATGCCCTACAGATGGAAGTGCCGCTCAACGCCCAGTACATCCGCAACCTGATCATCCTGGCGCACGCGGTGCATGACCACATCGTGCATTTCTACCACCTCTCCGCGCTCGACTGGGTCGACGTCGTCTCGGCGCTGAAGGCCGACCCCGACGCCACCTCGAAGCTGGCCGAGAGCCTGTCCACCTGGCAGGGCAACGGCAAGTACGAGATGCGCGCCGTGAAGGAGCGCCTCAAGGGCTTCGTCGACGGCGGCCAGCTCGGCATCTTCACCAACGGCTACTGGGGTCATCCCGCGATGAAGCTGCCGCCGGAAGTGAACCTGCTTGCCGTGGCGCACTACCTGCAGGCGCTGGACGTGCAGCGCAAGGCCAACAAGATCGTCTCCATCCTCGGCTCGAAGACGCCGCACATCCAGAACGTCGCCGTCGGCGGCGTCGCCAATGCGCTGGCGACCGACTCGCAGGGTGTGCTGACGGTCGAGCGCCTGCTCGCCATCAAGGGCTGGATCGACGAACTGGCGGACTTCGTCAAGAACGTTTATCTCATCGACGTCGCCGCCATCGGCGCCTTCTACGCCGACTGGACCCAGTACGGCGCCGGCGTCACCAACTACCTCGCCGCGCCGGACATTCCGCTCGACACCAAGGGCACGCAGTTCGCCCTGCCCGGCGGCTATATCGCCAACAAGGACCTTGCCTCCTTCAAGCCGATCAAGACCTTCAACGACGAGTACTGGGTCAAGGGTGTGGAGGAGAGCAGCAAGCACTCCTGGTACGAGGGTTCCAAGGCGCTGCATCCCTACAAGGGCGAGACCAAGCCGCAGTACACCGACTTCAAGGAAGACGGCAAGTACTCCTGGCTGAAGTCGCCGACCTTCTACGGCAAGCCGGCGCAGGTCGGGCCGCTCGCGCGCGTGCTGTGCATGCTCGCCGCCGGCCACGAGCCGACGAAGAAGTACGCCACGACGGCGCTCGACACCGTCTCGGCGCTGGCCAAGACCAAGGTGGGCCTGGAGGCCATGCACTCCACCATCGGCCGCCACGCCGCGCGCGCCATTTCCTGCGCGGTGCAGGTGGACATGCTCAACGACCAATGGACGGCGCTGCTCGGCAACATGGCCAAGGGCGACCTGACGACCTTCAACAAGCCGGTCTTTCCCAAGGGAGAGATCATGGGCCAGGGCTTCCACGAAGCGCCGCGCGGCCTGCTCTCGCACTGGGTCGTCATCGATGACGGCAAGATCAAGAACTACCAGTGCGTCGTGCCCTCGACCTGGAACGCCTGCCCGAGGAACGAAAAGGACGAGCCGGGGCCGTACGAAGCGTCGATTGCCGACAACCCCATCGCCGATCCGGAGAAGCCGCTGGAGGTGCTGCGCACGGTGCACTCCTTCGACCCGTGCATCGCCTGCGCCATTCATGTCACCGACACGGAGAACGGCAGCGCGATAACGGTGAAGGCCAAGTAAGCTATGCTCTCCCTCTCCCCATAAGCGGGGAGAGGGAACTTCATTTGGAGCACACTTGAGAATCGTCATCCTCGGCATCGGCAACACCATCCTCAGCGACGAGGGCGTCGGCGTGCATGCCGCCGAGGCGTTGCGCGCAGCCTACGAACTGCCGGACAACATCGAGGTCATCGACGGCGGCACGGCGGGCATGGAACTGCTCGATCCGCTCGCCGGCGTGGACCTGCTGCTGGTGCTCGATGCCATCAAGGCCAGGCGCGAACCCGGCTCGGTGGTCTGCCTCACCGGCAAGGAAGTGCCGGTGTTTTTCCGCAGCAAGCTTTCGCCGCACCAGGTCAGCATCTGCGACGTGCTCGCCAGCCTGGAGTTCGCCGGCGATCCGCCCAAGGACCTGGTGCTGATCGGCGTCGAGCCGCTCAGCCTGGAACTCGGTACCGAGCTGACGCCGACCGTCGCAGAGAAAGTGCCGGAGATGGTCGCCGTGGCCGTCGAACAACTGGCGGCGCGCGGCATCCACCTGGAACCGCGTTTGACCACGGCCGAGGCGAATTGACATGTGCCTCGCCATACCTTCGCGCATCATCGAGATCAACGACCTGATGGCCGTGGTCGATACCGCGGGCGAGCAACGCAGCGTCAGCCTGATCCTCATGCACGAGGACGTTGCCGTCGGCGACTACGTGCTCATCCAGCAGGGCAGCTTCGCCTACGAGCGCGTCGAGGCCGAGCGCGCGCAGGAAGCGCTGGCCCTGTTCGAGGAAGTGTTCGCCCAGGGCGCCGGCGACGTGAGGGCGTGGTGAGCGCCGCGCTACGACTGCACGACGCCGATCCTTCGCCGCTGCTCGAAGCCGCCTTCCGCCGCATCGAAGCGGAAACGATGGCCGACGTGCCGATCCTAAATCCCGTGCTCAACATCGAAGCCATCGGCTTCGATCGCTGGCAGGATCACTGGCTCGGCATCGTCATCACGCCCTGGTTCATGAACCTGGTGCTGGTGCCGGGTGCGATTGCGTCCTGGCAAAGCGTGACGCCGGGCCAGCGCCTCTTCAGAAAATTTCCCTCCGGCGATTTTGCCTTCCTCGGCAGCCATGAAGTCGAGGTCGGCGAGTTTCAGTCCTGCTCCCTGTTCTCGCCCATGGCGCAGTTCACCGACCAGGACGGCGCCCGCGCCGTCGCGCATGCCGCGCTCGAAGCCCTGCAGAACGTGCCGGCTGCTGCACAAGCGGCGCCGCCGGCCGACGAAACCCTCGACGATCCAAGGCAGGCCGCCCTCAAGCGGCCGATGAGCAAGCGGGAATTCCTCGGCAGCGCGTTCAGGCGCGGCTGAAAATTTCCCCCTTTGAAAAAGGGGGGGCAGGGGGGATTTCGCGGCGAGGACGCCGCCCCGCGCGTTCTACTTCAAACCGCCACCGCCTCGCCCCAGTAGTGGTAGGACACGATCCTCGGGCCGGGGATGTACATCGACTGCACCTGGAGTTCAAAACCGGCTTCCCTTAGGATTTCAGGAATGTCGCGGTCGAGCATGCAACCGCCGGCCAGCCTGCTCCAGTAGGGCTGCAGCCGCGACTGCCATTTCAGGACGTTCGCGTCCGGCGCGCGGCCGTGCTCGGAGAACAGCAGCTTGCCGCCGGGCGCCAGCACGCGCCGCACCTCGCGCAGCGCGGCGACGGGATCGGGGATGGTGCACAGCGTGTAGGTGCTGACCACCGTGTC
Source organism: Betaproteobacteria bacterium (assembly GCA_016703785.1). Lineage (GTDB taxonomy): Bacteria > Pseudomonadota > Gammaproteobacteria > Burkholderiales > Rhodocyclaceae > Desulfobacillus. The sequence continues at coordinate 267,144 of JADJBM010000030.1, read as the reverse complement.
GAAGACGGCATCCGCCAGCGGCAGTTTCTCGGCCGTGATGCCGACCATCTCCACCGGCAGCCGCGCGGCGCGGCTGCGCTTCAGGGTCAGGCGATGCATGCGCAGCGACGGCTCCACGCCGACGAGTTCGCGCACGCGGCCGGCGTCGTAGAAGGGCAGGTTCAGCCCGGTGCCGATGCCGATCTCCAGCACGCGGCCCTGCGCCTGCGGGATCACCTTCATGCGCTGTTGGCCGACCGACTTCATGCCGCAGGCGAAGTCGATCAGCCAGGGCAGCACGTTGCGTTCGTACCAGTTTCTGTCGGACATGCTTTTTCCTTGTTGATTCCAGTGTCCAGTATAGCCAAGCCGATCTGCCGCCGCCTGTTGTAACAGTGCCGGAACGCACAACCGTGAAGGCGGGCAACCGATGGACGCGCAAGGTTCTGCAAGGATGGAAGCAGCGTGGCGCCACCTGCTGCTGGCGCTGCTGGCCGTCGCCGTCGCCTGCGCCTGGCTCAAGCCGCTCGACGACCTGGCCGGCGCCCAGGCGCAGGCCGGCTTCAAGCGCGCGGTAGCGAGCTTTGCCACGGCGCGGGCGCTGAATGCCGTGATCTCCGTCGTGCAGGGCACCGAGTTCTCCGTGCAGCCGCTCGGCATCGGCGTGACCCTCACGCCCGGCCAGATGCTCGACCCGCTCAACGACCTGGTCGAGCGCTTCTCCGACCTCATGCTCATGGCCAGCGTCGCCTTCGGCGTGCAACTGCTGCTGCTCGAGGTCGGCGTGCACTGGGTCATGTCGCTGCTGCTCAGCCTCGCAGCCGTTGCCTGGGCCTGGCAATACTGGCAGTGGGCGGGTGGCCATCCCCCCGTCCCCCTTCCCATGGAAGGGGGTGACGAGGGTTCGCGGGCTACGCCCGCTCCGGGCTCATGGCTGCGCCCCCTTGGGGCGGCCCGGCGGGGGCGCCCGCCCGCGCTGCTCGGCCGCGTGCTGGTGGCGCTGCTGCTGGTGCGCTTCATCGTGCCGCTGGCCGGCATGGGCAGCGACCTCGTCTATCGCGGCTTCATGCAGGCGCAGTACGCCGCCAGCCAGCAGGGCATCGAGCAATCTTCTCAGGCCATCGGCGCGCTCATCCCCAACGAGGGCGTCGCCAGCCAGAAGTGGTGGCAGTTCAACAAGCATATCGAGCAGCTCGGCGCCACCATCGACCAGACCGTCGAGCACACCATCCGCCTTATTGTGGTGTTCCTGCTGCAAACCCTGATCCTGCCACTTGCCGTGTTCTGGATTCTCCTGCGCACCGGCCGCATGGTGACCACGCCAAGTGCGGGAAGTTAGCGGAGGGATAAGCGGCCGGTCGGGGGAAAGTCAGCCGCTGGAATACGGCGGCAAATCCGGGCAATGCGTGCTTACGGCCATGAGCCGTCATTCCGGGGCCGCGAAGCGGAACCCGGAATCCAGTATCGTTATTTACACGCATATGGATTCCCGCCTTCGCGGGAACGACGCTTCGGGTCGAAAACACGCATTGAGCCGATACGTCGCCGTATTCCAGCGGCTGACTTTCCCCGTCGCCTTGCTGTAGTTTCTATAGATAGCATCCCCACAGCCGCGACATGATCACCCTCGACAACCTGCTCAAGCTCGTCGGCACGCCGCGCGACGGGGCGTTGCTGCGCTTTTCGCTGGGCAACGAGTACCTGAAGGCGGGGAGACGGCACAGGCGGTGGCGCAATTCCGCGCGGCGGTGGAGAAGGACCCGAAGTTCTCGGCGGCGTGGAAGCTGCTCGGCAAGTCGCTGGCCGAGGCGGGCCGGACGGAGGAGGCGCTGGCGGCCTACCGCGAGGGCATTGCGGTGGCGGAGGCGAAGGGCGACCTCCAGGCGGCGAAGGAGATGAAGGTCTTTGCGCGGCGACTAGAGCGGGCCGCTACATGTGAATGATTCCGGCGCCGAGTTCCCCAAGGGGAATTTCTTTGGTGCGTCCTGGTAGGTGACTTTTCCCGGCGCGGCTACTTGACGCGCGAGGCGGTGCGGATCGTCCTGCCTGCCACCATGAAGCGGCCCTGGCCGCGGTGGTGTAGCGTGCGTGGCTCCTTCAGCTTCGGGTCGATCCAGGCCTTGACTACTTTCAGCACGAAGAAATTGTAGCGGTTCACCATGCGCGTGTCGGCAACCCGGCATTCCAGGCTGGCGTAGCACTCGTCAACGAGTGGGGCGCCAACCAATTCGGCCGGCTTCGAGGTGAGGCCGAATCTGGCGAACTTGTCGACCTTGCGGCCGGAGCAGTTGCCGACGCCGATTACCTTGTCGAGCAGCTTCGCCGTCGGGATGTTGAGCACGCATTCCCTGGTCGCCAGCAGGGCATCGAAGCTGTGGTTGCGCCCGCTGATGAGGCAGCCGACCAGCGGCGGCTCGAATTCCATCATGCAGTGCCACGACTGCGCCATGATGTTCGTCTTGCCCTTGCGGGCGGTGGTGACGAGCAGCACCGGGCCCGGCTCGAGCAGGCCATAGACGCGGGAGAGGGGCAGGGCGCGCTTTTTCGTGGCGTTCTCCGGGAGGTGCCGGGATGTCCGGCGTTCCGGAACATAAGATCGGACAAGCAGCGGGAAAGCGCCACCCGCACGATTGACCTGTGTCAAACTGTCGTCACCAGAAAAAGTAACGTAAGGCCATGTGCAAGCCCCTGCCGAAAAATGATCGAACATAACGTCTGCGACCTGCCGGGGATCGTCGCGCGCTGGGGCAAGGACCCGGCGAACATGGTGCAGATCCTGCGCGACGTGCAGGAATCCTGCGGCACGATTCCCTCTGACACGCTGGACCAGCTGGCCCGGCTGCTGGGCGTGCCGCGCGTGCGCATCGAGGCGACGGCGAGCTTCTATCATTTCTTCCATGCCGAGTCGCACGGCGCCTACGAGATCCTCTTCTCGGACAACATCATCGACCACATGGCCGGCAAGGAGGCGCTGAAGGCCTATCTGTGCGAGCGGCTGTGGCTGGAGCCGCGCAAGCTCTCGGAAGACGGGCTGGTGTATGTGGACGACACCGCCGACATCGGCCTCGCCGACCAGGCGCCGTCCATGCTGGTGAACGGCCATGCCGTGCCGTCGCTGGACCATACGCGGCTCGACCTCGTCGCCGAGCTGATCCGCGCGAGAAAGCCGCTGGCCGACTGGCCGCCCATGCTGTTCGAGATCCCCGACAACATCCGCCTGGTAGGTCCGCTGACGGGCGATCCGTTCGCGCCCGGCGCGGCGCTGCAGGCAACGCTGGCGCGCGGCAGTGACGCGACGCTGGCAGAGCTCGACGCCGCCAATCTGCGCGGCCGCGGCGGGGCCGGCTTCAAGACGGCGACCAAGTGGGCAAGCTGCCGCAAGGCGGAGGGCGACGCACACTACGTGGTGTGCAATGCCGACGAGGGCGAGCCGGGCACCTTCAAGGACCGCGTGCTGCTCAACAGCCATGCCGACCTGGTGTTCGAAGGCGCGAAACAGGGCCTGATCTATCTGCGCGGCGAATACAAGAACCTGCTGGAGAAGTTAAAGTCAGTCCTGGCGAGACGGCGGGAAAAGGGCCTGCTCGGCAACAGCATTCTCGGCGAGGCAGGATTCGACTTCGACATCGAGATCCACCTGGGCGCCGGCGCCTACATCTGCGGCGAGGAATCCGCCCTGATCGAGTCGCTGGAGGGCAAGCCGGGCAAGCCGCGCAACCGCCCGCCCTTCCCGGACCGCTGCGGCTACCGTAACCAGCCGACGGTGGTGAACAACGTCGAGACCTTCGCCTGTGCGGCGCGCATCGCCGAGCATGGCGGTGCGGCATTCGCCGCATTGGGCACGCCGCAATCGACGGGCAGCAAGCTGATCTCGGTGTCCGGCGACTGCGAGCGGCCGGGCATCTACGAAGTCCCCTTCGGCGTCACGGTGCAGCAGATCCTCATCGAGTGCGGCGCCGAGGACGCCCATGCCGTGCAGGTTTCCGGGCCGTCCGGCACCTGCATCTCCTACCGCGAGTTCGACCGCCGCATCGCCTTCGAGGACCTGCCCCACGGCCGGCGCCTTCATGGTGTTCTCGCGCGAGCGCGACATGTTCGAGGTGGCGCGCAACTTCACCCACTTCTTCGCCCACGAGAGCTGCGGTTTCTGCACGCCGTGCCGCGTCGGCACCTCGCTGCTGCGCAACACCATGGACAAGCTGGCGGCGGGCAAGGGTTCGGCCTACGACATGAACGAGATGAAGAACATCATGCACATCCTGCAGGACATGGCGCATTGCGGCCTCGGCCACACCGCCGCCAACCCGGTGGTGCAGACCATGGAGAAGTTTCCCGATGCCTACGAGAGGCGCCTGAAGAAGCTGGATTTCGAGCCGGCCTTCGACCTCGACGGCGCCTTGCAGACCGCGCGCCTCATCACCGGCCGCGACGACGAATGGGCGCATTTGGCCATGTCTAAGACCTGCGTTTACCCTCGACGGCAAGACCATTCCCTTCGAGGAGGGTGAGACCATTATGGAGGCGGCCTCGGCGGCCGGTGTTCATCCCGCACCTGTGCCATCACCCCGAGTTCAAGCCGCACGGCTCCTGCAAGCTGTACCTGGTGAACATCGGCGGGCGGCTCGGCGCGGCCTGCACCAACCGTGCGGCGGACGGTATGAAGGTGGAAAGCGAGACGGAGGCGCTCAACGCCGACCGGCGCGCGCTGACGCAGATGCTTTTCGTCGAAGGCAACCACATCTGCCCCTCCTGCGAGAAGAGCGGCAACTGCCAGCTGCAGGCGGTGGCCTACCATCTCGGCATGATGACGCCGCATTTCACGCATTTCTATCCGGCGCGCGACGTCGATGCCTCGCACCCGGACGTGCTGCTCGAGCGCAACCGCTGCATCCTGTGCGAGCTGTGCGTGCGCGCCAGCCGCGACGTCGACGGCAAGAACGTCTTCGGCATCGGCGGCCGCGGCATCAAGTCGCGTCTGATCGTCAATTCGCCGAGCGGCCGGCTGGCCGATACCAACATGTCCGTGACGGACCGCGCCGCCGAGGTGTGCCCGACCGGCGCCATCCTGCGCAAGCGCCACGGCTTCACCGTGCCCATCGGCAAACGGCTCTATGACCACCACGACATCGCCGAGGTGCCGGTGGCAGGGATGAAGGAGCCGAGGCGTGACTGAGCAGCCCATCACGATCGAGCCGAAGAAGTTGCGCGTCGCCACCTGCTCGCTGGCCGGCTGCTTCGGCTGCCACATGTCGCTGCTCGACATCGACGAGAAGCTGTTCGATCTGCTCAAGGTCGTCGAATTCGACCGCTCGCCGATCACCGACATCAAGCACTGCGGGCCGTGCGACATCGGCATCGTCGAAGGCGGCGTGTGCAACGCCGAGAACGTGCATGTGCTGAAGGAATTCCGCAAGAACTGCAAGGTCCTCGTGGCCATGGGCGCCTGCGCCATCACCGGCGGCGTCCCGGCCCTGCGCAACAACGTCGACCTGTGGGACTGCTTCCAGGAGGTGTACCACTACGGCATCGGCCTGGAGAACGGCCAGATCCCCAACGACCCCGAGCTGCCGCTGCCCTTCGACAGGGTGCACCCGATCAACGAGGTGGTGCGCATCGATTACTTCCTGCCCGGGCTGCCCGCCGTCGGCGGATGCGATCTGGAAATTCCTCACCGACCTTGCCGCCGGCCACGAGCCGAAGCTGGATTACGAGATGCTGCACTATGATTGAATATCTTGAACCACAGAGGACACAGAGAACAAGAAAGATAACGGGAGACCTCTGTGTTCTCTGTGTCCCTCTGTGTTGCGTTTTTTTCCTCGAAACCGCCGCCCATGCCGCAAACCTGAGGCGCGTCGTCATCGAGCCGGTGTCCCGCGTCGAGGGCCACGGCAAGGTGACCATCCTGCTGGATGCGCACAACAAGGTGCACCAGGTGCGCCTGCACATCGTCGAATTCCGCGGCTTCGAGAAGTTCATCCAGGGCCGGCCCTACTGGGAAGTGCCGGTGATGGTGCAGCGCCTGTGCGGCATCTGCCCGGTGTCGCACCACCTGGCGGCCTCCAAGGCGCTCGACATCATCGTCGGCGCGCGCCAGCTCACGCCGACCGCCGAGAAGCTGCGCCGCCTCATGCATATGGGGCAGATCTTGCAATCGCACGCGCTGCACTTCTTTCATCTCGCCTCGCCCGACCTGTTGTTCGGCTTCGATGCCGACGTGGCGAAGCGCAACATCGTCGGCGTCGCCGCCGTCGAGCCGGAGGTGGCGAGGAAGGGCGTGCTGCTGCGCAAGTACGGCCAGGAGGTCATCCGCTACACCGCCGGCAAGCGCGTGCACGGCACGGGCGCGGTGCCGGGCGGGGGTGAACAAGAACCTCAGCCGCGCCGAGCGCGTCGAGCTGCTCGGCCAGATCGACACCATCATCGGCTGGAGCGTGGAGGCGGTCGGCATCATCAAGAACCTCTTCATCGACCACGCGGCGCTGTACAAGTCCTTCGGCCGCTTCGATTCGAACTTCCTCGGCCTGGTGCGCGCCGACGGCGCGCTCGACCTCTACCACGGTGGCTTGCGCGCCACCGACGGGCAGGGCGGCGCGATCTTCGACCACGCCGACTACCAGAACTACTACGAGTACATCCACGAGGAAGTGAAGCCCTGGTCGTACATGAAGTTTCCCTTCATCGTCGAGAAGGGCACCGGGGCCGGCTGGTACCGTGTCGGCCCGCTGGCGCGGGTGGCGCAGTGCGATTTCATTCCCACCGAACGGGCCGACGCCGAGCACATCGCCTTCAAGGCCTTCGACGGCGGCGCGGCGCTCTCCGCGCCGCTCGGCTACCACTGGGCGCGCATGATCGAGATGCTGCATGCGGCCGAGGGCATCAAGGAGCTGCTGCTCGACAACGACCTGTCCGGCGGCGATCTCATCGTGCGCGGCGAACGCCAGTTGCGCGGCGTCGGTGTGCTGGAGGCGCCGCGCGGCACACTGATACATCACTACCGCGTCAACGAGGACGACCAGATCGTCAGCGCCAACCTGATCGTGTCGACCACCAGCAACAACCAGGCAATGAACGAGGCGGTGCGCCAGGTGGCCCTGCAGTACCTCGACGGCCGCAGCCTCACCGAAGGACTGCTCAACCACATCGAAGTCGCCATCCGCGCCTTCGATCCCTGCCTGTCCTGCGCCACGCATGCGCTCGGAAAAATGCCGCTGGAGGCGGAACTGGTGGATGCCGACGGCAGCGTGATCGATCGGCTAAGCAGAGATACGGTATGAGGCCAGCGTATTTATCCCCCTCTCCCGCTGGCGGGAGAGGGTTGGGGTGAGGGTGGGACGGCCGCTTGCCCCTCACCCCAGCCCTCTCCCCGCCTGCGGGGAGAGGGGGCAGGCTTAAGGTGCTGATCTTCGGCTGGGGCAACCCAAGCCGCGGCGACGACGCCCTCGGGCCGGCGCTGATCGAGCGGCTCGAGGCGGCCTTGCCCCGGCATCCCGAGTGGGGCGACGTGATCCTGCTGACCGACTTCCAGCTGCGGCCCGAGCATGCCCTCGACCTGGAGGGCCGCAGCCGCGTGCTCTTCGTCGATGCCAGCGTGTCCTGCGCGGCGCCCTTCGCTTTCGGCCGTATTGAGCCGGTGCGCGATTTCGGCTACACCACCCATGCCATGAAGCCGGAGGCCTTGTTGGCGGTGTTCCGCCAGATTACCGGCGGTGACCCGCCGCCGGCCTGGCTGCTGACTGTGCGCGGCGAGTCCTTCGAACTGGGCGAACCGCTCAGTCACATTGCGCGGGGCAATCTGGATGCTGCGGCAGGCCATGCTGAATCACTTCTCAGCGGCGCTTGGCCTCATCCGGACTGATCCATCCCGGCGACCGATAAACCGCTTACCGGTCAATGTCCTTCCAATTCGATTAACGAGATGGAAGGATTTGTCGTTAATGCTTCTAGAATATTTGCAAGCCATTGTTCATGAATGGCATTATTTACCCTTTTAAACCGGCATGCTTCTTGATATCCAAGAGGCCTTGCAGAATGGAAAGGCCATGATCGCCGAAGGAAAGCTGCAACTCGAAGTGGTATGGGATGGCAAGCAGATAACCGGCGTGTCGGTCCAGTCGAGCCGGCCTCTGGCTGCCTGCCGTGTCCTCGAGGGCAAGCCGGCTGAAGAGGTGATGCGCCTGGTGCCGCTCCTGTTCAGCGTGTGCGGGCGGGCGCAGGGAGTTGCCGCCGCCGCCGCCTGCGAAGCGGCACGCGGCATCGCACCGAATGACCTAGTGGTGGTGGCGCGCGAGCGCGCCATCGCCGGGGAATGCCTGCAGGAATACACGTGGCGACTGCTGATCGACCTGCCCGCCCTGCTCGGCGAGGCGGCGCGGCCGGGCGAGCTGGCCGACCTGCGCCGGCGCATCGTCACGGCGCGGGATGAGTTGCGCTGGCACGACGTGGCCGGCGCTGCGGAAGAACTGTTGGAACGTGCCGTGTACGAGATGTCGCCGCGCGTCTGGCTCGGCTGCGTCCGGCGAGTTTCGAGAAATGGGTGGCGCGCGGCGAAGCGCCCATGCAACGCATGCTGGCGCGGCTGCGCACCTTGCGGCTGGGCGGGGATTTCGGTCTGCTGCCGTGGCTGGGGGAGGCGGATCTCCTGGCGCTATCCGCCCGGCTGGATGTCGAGCCCGATTTCTCGCAACGGCCGGCCTGGCAGGGCGAGCCGGCGGAAACCGGCGCCCTGGCGCGCCAGCTGGGGCATCCGGTGCTGGCGCGGGAAGTCGGCCAGTACGGCGCCACGGCCGCGGCGCGGCTGCTGGCGCGCCTGCTCGAACTGGCGCAATTGCCTGAACAACTGCGTCAGCCGCGCGCAGTGGGCATCCGTTGCACCTCGCCGCGCCCGGGCAGCGGCATCGCGGCGGTGGAGACGGCGCGCGGCACGCTGCTGCACCAGGTGACGCTGGCGGGCGACCATGTGGCGCACTACCGCATCGTCGCGCCGACGGAATGGAATTTCCATCCGCGGGGCGCTTTCGTGCGCGGCCTGCTGGGCTGCCCGGCGAAGAGCGAGACGGAGGCGCGCGGCGCCGCCGGCCTGCTGGCGCATGCGCTGGATCCCTGCGTGGCCTACGAAGTGAGCGTGGCGCGTGCATGAAATGAGCCTGGCGGAAGGCGTGCTGCAGATCATCGAGGATCATGCCAGGACAAACGGATTTGCGCGCGTGAAGACGGTGTGGCTGGAGATCGGCGCGCTCTCCGGCGTCGAGACGGAGTCGATGCGCTTCTGCTTCGATGCGGTGACGCGCGGCAGCGTGGCGGAGGGCGCCGCGCTGGAGATCATCGCCATGCCGGGCAGCAGCTGGTGCATGCAGTGCGGCGAGACGGTGCCGGTGGCGGAGCGCTACGACCCGTGCCCGCGCTGCGGCGGTTACCAGCTGCAGGTGCAGGGCGGCACGGAGATGCGGGTGAAAGAGCTTGAGGTTGAGTAAAGGATAAACATATGTGCACAGTATGCGGCTGCGGCCAGGGCGAAACGACGATCGAAGGTGGGCATGAGCACGAGCATCGTCATGAAGATGGCACGGTGCACAGCCATGACCACCATCACGAGGGCGAGCATGGGCACACGCATCCTCATGCGCCGGGCGGCTTGAGCTACGCGCCGCGCCATGCACATCCTCACGATCATGAGCACGGACAGGGTCACACGCATGCGCCGGGTCTTTCGCCGGGCCGCATGGTGCAGATCGAGCAGGACATCCTTGCCAAGAACAACGCCTACGCCGACGCCAACCGCACGCTGTGGCAGGCGCGCGGCCTCTTTGCGGCGAACCTCGTTTCCAGCCCCGGCTCGGGCAAGACCACGCTGCTCGTCGAGACCATCGGGCGGCTGGCCGGCCGTCATCCGCTGGCGGTGATCGAAGGCGACCAGCAGACCAGCAACGACGCCGAGCGCATCCGCGCCACCGGCGCCCAGGCGATCCAGGTGAACACCGGCAAGGGCTGCCACCTCGACGCGCACATGGTCGGCCACGCCTTCGAGCGGCTCGACCTCGCGCAGGGCGGCCTGCTGCTCATCGAGAACGTCGGCAACCTGGTGTGCCCGGCGGAGTTCGACCTCGGCGAGGCGCACAAGGTGGTGATCCTCTCCGTCACCGAGGGCGAGGACAAGCCGCTCAAGTACCCGAACATGTTCGCCGCCAGCGACCTCATGCTGCTGACCAAGGTCGACCTGCTGCCGCACCTGGATTTCGACGTGGCGAAGTGCCTCGACTACGCGCGCCGCGTCAATCCCAAGATCGAGGTGCTGCAGGTCTCGGCGAAGAGCGGCGAGGGCATGGATGCCTGGCTGGCCTGGCTGGAGCAGGGCGTCGCAACGGCGAAGCACTGACATGCTGCTCGACGCCCGCGCACCCGCCATCTGCCGCCGCATCCGCGTGCGCGGGCAGGTGCAGGGCGTCGGTTTCCGGCCCTTCGTCTATCGACTCGCCCAGGAACTGGGCATCGCCGGCTGGGTGCGCAACGACGGCGAGGGCGTGGACATCGAGGCGCAGGGCGCAGCGCAGGCGCTAGAGTCATTTATCGCCCGCCTCGAAACGGAAGCCCCGTCGCTGGCCAGCGTGACCGCTGTCGAAGTGTGCGAAGCCGCCATCAGCAGCATGCGCGGCTTTGAAATCAAAGTCAGCCTGCAGGGGACGGCGAACACCTCCGTCACGCCCGACAGCGCGACCTGTCCGGACTGCCTTGCTGAGCTTTTCGATCCTGCCAACCGGCGCTGGCGCCACGCCTTCATCAACTGCACGCATTGCGGCCCGCGCTACACGCTGACGCGCAATCTGCCCTACGACCGGCCGCATACCTGCATGGCGGCCTTCGACATGTGCGCGGCCTGCCGGACCGAGTACGAAGCCCCGGCCGACCGCCGCTTCCATGCCCAGCCGAATGCCTGCCCCGAGTGTGGCCCGCGTCTCGCGTTGCGAGACGCGGCGGGCGGTCCTCTTGCTGCGGCTGACCCGATCGCCGAAACCCTGGCACGCCTGCAGCGTGGAGAGATCGTCGCCATCAAGGGCCTCGGCGGCTACCACCTGGCGTGCGATGCGACCAACGTCGATGCCGTGGCACGGCTGCGCCAACGCAAGAATCGCGAGGAGAAGCCCTTCGCCGTGATGCTGGCGAACGCCGCCTCCGTCGTGCGTTATGTAGAAATGAGCGACGCAGAGTGCGCCCTGCTCGAATCGCGCGAGCGGCCGGTGGTGCTACTGAAAAAAAGCGCGGGCTGCGACGCAGCGCTCGCCGGCGTGGCGCCCGGCTTGCAGGAACTTGGCGCGATGCTGCCGTGCACGCCGATCCAGTTCCTGCTCTTCCATGAAGCAGCCGGGCGGCCCGCCGGCAACGACTGGCTCGCCGTGTCGCAGCGACTGACTTTGGTGATGACCAGCGCCAACCCCGGCGGTGAGCCCATCGTGCGCGACGACGACGAAGCGTTCGAGCGCCTGGCCGGCATCGCCGACGCCTACCTCATGCACGACCGCGCCATCGTCACGCGGGTGGACGACAGCGTCATCCGCGCAACCTTCCCCTCCCCGGCGGAGAGGGAGGGGAGAGGGAAGGGGATTCAATTCATCCGCCGCGCGCGAGGATTCACCCCCCAGGCCATCAAGCTGCCGCGCAGCGGTCCGTCCGTCCTCGCCACCGGCGGCTTCCTGAAAAACACCCTCTGCCTCACGCGCGGCGACGAAGCCTTCCTATCCCAGCACATCGGCGACCTCGACAACGCACCGACCTGCCGCGCGCTTGAAGACACCGCGCAGCGCATGATGGACCTGCTGGAGATCGCGCCGGAGCTTGTCGCCCACGACCTGCACCCGGATTTCCACAGCACGCGCTTCGCCGCCGATTTCGCGCGCGATCGCGGCCTGAAGTCCGTCGCCGTGCAGCACCACCATGCGCACATCGCCGCGGTGGCAGCGGAGCACCGTGCCACCGGGCCGCTGCTGGGACTCGCACTGGACGGTGTCGGCATGGGCACCGACAAGGGAAGCTGGGGCGGCGAACTGCTGCAGGTGGACAACGAGCGCTTCGCCCGCCTCGGCCACCTGCGCGAACTGGCACTGCCCGGCGGCGACAAGGCGGCGCGAGAACCGTGGCGCATGGCCGCCGCGGCGCTCTTCGCGCTGGGCCGCGGTGGCGAGATCAAGGAGAGGTTCACGCAGCAGCGCGCGGCCGGTGCGGTCGCCATGATGCTCGGCGGCAACGCACACACGCCGCCCACCTCGAGCTGCGGCCGGCTCTTCGACGCGGCGGCGGGGCTGGCCGGCGTGCGCGAAGTCGCCGCCTTCGAAGGCCAGGCGGCGATGCTTTACGAAAGTCAGGCTCTGCAGTACGGCGAGGTGGAGCCGATGCAGGACGGTTTCGCGCTGGGCGAGGACGGCACGCTCGACCTGCTTCCTTTGCTCGGCCGTCTCGCCGATGAGCGTGATACGAGAATTGCCGCCGCGCTGTTCCACGCCACGCTGGCGGCGGCGCTGGCGGAATGGGCGCGACGCGCGGCGGAGGAAACGGGGCTGTCTCGCATCGCTCTCGGCGGCGGCTGCTTCCTCAACAGGATATTGAGCGAAGGCGTGCGGCGCCGGCTGGAAACGGCCGGCCTCGAAGTGCTGCAAGCGCGGCGGGCACCGCCCAACGACGGCGGCCTCAGCCTGGGGCAGGCCTGGGTGGCGATGCAAAGCGGTGGTTGATAATTTCCGGGAGATTAAATGAAGAAGAACGGGCTGCTCGGTTTGCTGTTGGCGATGATGGTGCTGGTGACGGGATGCGCTTCGGTTCCGATGGCATCCGACGATGCTGATACCCAGAGCAAACGCTTCCAGGCCAAGCCCGGCAAGTCGATCATTTACTTGTATCGCAACGAGACCTTCGGTGGCGCGGTTGCGATGACCGTATCACTGGATGACAGGCTGGCAGGCGAAAGCGCGCCCAAAACGTATTTCATGTGGGAAGTGGAACCAGGGCAGCACGTCCTCAAATCCCATGCCGAGAACGTTTCAATTCTATTGCTAACGACGGAGGCCGGTAAGAACTACTACGTCTGGCAGGAAGTGAAATTGGGAGCCCTGTACGCACGTTCCCGACTACAGCAGGTAGATGAAGCGACAGGAAGACAGGGCGTGCTCGAGTGCAAACGCGCACAGTCCGCGTTCTGAGTCAGATAAAAGGATTACGCCATGTGCCTCGCAATACCGGTGAAGGTGGTGGAACTGCGCGACGGCGACCAGGCGATGGTCGACGTCGGCGGCGTGCGCAAGGAAATCTCGCTGGCGCTGGTCGACGGCATCGCCGTCGGCGACTACGTCATCCTGCATGTCGGCTTCGCCATCCAGAAGCTGGACGCGGAGGAGGCCGAGAAGACGCTGGCGCTGTTCGCGGAACTGGACGAGAGCATGGGGGGCGAGGTGCAGCCCGAGCGCCGCTACCACATCATGGAATTCTGCGGCGGCCACACCCACGCCATCTCGCGCTACGGCCTCTCCGACCTGCTGCCGGACAACATCCGCCTCATCCACGGCCCCGGCTGCCCGGTGTGCGTGCTGCCCATCGGCCGCATCGACAATGCCATCGATCTCGCCCTGAATAAAGGCGTGATACTCGCCAGCTACGGCGACTGCCTGCGCGTGCCGGCCTCGGGCGGATTGTCGCTCTTGAAGGCCAAGGCCGGGGTTGGCAACCTGCGCGCCGACGTGCGCATGGTGTACTCCAGCGCCGACGCGCTGAAGCTGGCGCAGGACAACCCCGGGCGCGAAGTGGTGTTTTTCGCCATCGGCTTCGAGACCACCACGCCGCCGACGGCCGTGGTCATCCAGCAGGCGGAAAGGCTCGGCCTGACGAATTTCACGGTGTTCTGCAACCACGTGCTGACGCCCTCGGCCATCGCCAACATCCTCGAATCGCCGGAAGTCAGGCTGCACGGCACGGTGCCGCTCGACGCCTTCATCGGCCCGGCCCACGTGTCGACGGTGATCGGCAGCCAGCCCTACGAGCATTTCGCCGAGGAATACGAGAAGCCGGTGGTGATCGCCGGCTTCGAGCCGCTCGACGTCATGCAGGCCATCCTCATGCTGGTGCGCCAGCTCAACGAGGGCCGCGCCGAGGTGGAGAACGAGTTCTCCCGCGCGGTAACGCGCGAGGGCAACGTCAAGGCGCAGAACCTGGTGGCCGAGGTGTTCGAGCTGCGCAAGAGCTTCGAATGGCGCGGCCTGAATGAAGTGCCCTACAGCGCGCTGCGCATCAAGGCGAAGTACGCCGCCTTCGACGCCGAGCGCCGCTACGGCATCGAATACAAGTCCGTCGCCGACAACAAGGCCTGCGAGTGCGGCGCCATCCTGCGTGGCCTCAAGCGCCCGCAGGACTGCAAGATCTTCGGCACGGTGTGCACGCCCGAGAACCCCATGGGCTCGTGCATGGTGAGTTCGGAAGGGGCGTGCGCCGCGCATTACACCTACGGGCGCTACAAAGATGCATCGGACCCCTCACCCCAGCCCTCTCCCCGCGAGAGCGGGGAGAGGGGGACGACCAAAAATGCCGTGGGCACATAACCCCCTCTCCCCGCTTGCGGGGAGAGGGTTGGGGTGAGGGGCAGATGAGCGAAGTAGCCAGAACATTACGCCGCAACCAGACCGATGCCGAGCGGCGGCTATGGGGATATTTGCGAGACCGTCGCCTCGACGGCTGGAAGTTCAGGCGACAGCACATGTTTGGCCCCTATGTCCTTGACCTTTACTGCGCAGAAGCGAAGTTGGTGATCGAAGTCGATGGAGGGCAGCATGACTTCGACGAACACAGGGAACACGATGAGGCGAGAACTGCCTATCTCAGGGAGCAGGGACTGAAGGTGATTCGATTCTGGAACAACGAAGTGATGGAGAACACGACGGGCGTCCTCGAAGCCATTCATGAGGCGCTGGGCCCCTCACCCCAGCCCTCTCCCCGCGCGAGCGGGGAGAGGGGGAAGGGAGGCGCCCATGAGTAACGTCCGCAAGGGCTACATCCGCCCCGTCGACTTCAAGCATGGCCGCGTGGACATGACGCACGGCAGCGGCGGGCGGGCGATGGCGCAGCTGATCGAGGAGCTGTTCCTCGCCGCCTTCGACAACGAGTGGCTGCGCGCGGCCAACGACAATGCCTGCTTCGCGGTGCCGAACGGGCGCATGGTGATGGCGACGGATTCGCACGTCGTCTCGCCGCTCTTCTTCCCCGGCGGCGACATCGGCTGCCTGTCGGTGCATGGCACAGTGAACGACGTCGCCATGTCCGGGGCGCGGCCGCTCTACCTGTCGGCCAGCTTCATTCTCGAGGAAGGCTTCCCGCTGGCCGACCTCAAGCGCATCGTCGACTCCATGGCGCAGGCCGCGCGCGAGGCCGGCGTGCCGATCGTGACGGGCGACACCAAGGTGGTGGAGCAGGGCAAGGGCGACGGCGTCTTCATCACCACCACCGGCGTCGGCGTGGTGCCTGAAGGCGTGAACATCTCCGGCGACCGGGCGCGGCCGGGCGATGCCATCCTCGTCTCAGGCACGCTCGGCGACCACGGCGTGGCGATCATGGCGCAACGCGAGAGCCTCGGCTTCGAGACCAGCATCCGGTCCGACACCGCGGCGTTGCACGGACTGGTGGCGGCGATGGTGGCGGCGGTGCCGGACATCCACGCCCTGCGCGACCCGACGCGCGGCGGGCTGGCCACCACGCTCAACGAGATCGCCCGCCAGTCCGGCGTCGGCATGATGCTGCGCGAGGAGGCCATCCCGGTGCGGCAGGAAGTCGAGGCCGCCTGCGAATTCCTCGGCCTCGACCCGCTCTACGTCGCCAACGAGGGCAAGCTGATCTGCCTCTGCGCGGCGGAGCATGCCGACGAGCTGCTGGCGGTGATGCGCGCGCACCCGCTCGGCGCAGAGGCGGCGATCATCGGCGCGGTGCACGAGGACCCGCAGCACTTCGTGCAGATGGAGACCGGCTTCGGCGGCAAGCGCATCGTCGACTGGTTGACCGGGGAGCAGTTGCCGAGAATCTGCTGATGAAAATCTTTAACCACAGAGAACACAGAGTACACAGAGATTTCTTTCGTTTTCTCTGTGCACTCTGTGTTCTCTGTGGTTCAGGACTTTGAAGTGAAAATACTTTTCCTCACCCACAGCTTCAACAGCCTCGCCCAGCGGCTGTACGTCGAGCTGACGCAGCGCGGCCACGAGGTCTCCATCGAGTTCGACATCAACGACAACGTCGCCGTCGAGGCGGTTGCGCTCTTTCAACCCGAACTCATCGTCGCGCCTTTCCTCAAGCGGGCGATTCCTGAGGCGGTGTGGCGCGAGCATGTCTGCCTGGTGGTGCATCCGGGCATTCCCGGCGACCGCGGCCCTTCGGCGCTCGACTGGGCGATCATGAATGAGGAAACGGAGTGGGGCGTCACCGTGCTGCAGGCCAACGCCGTGATGGACGGCGGCGACATCTGGGCGACGCGCAGTTTCCCGATGCGCGCGGCGCGCAAGAGCAGCCTCTACCGCAACGAGGTGACCGAGGCGGCGACGGCCGCCGTGCTGGAGGCGGTGGAGAAGTTTGCTCTGTTTGCGAGTGGCGATTTCAAGCCGGTGCCGCTCGACACCGCGAATCCTGCCGTGCGCGGCAGCGAGCGGCCCCTTATGAAGCAGGACGATCGCCGCATCGACTGGACGCGCGACGATACGGCGACGGTGCTGAGGAAAATCCGTGCTTCAGACAGCTTCCCCGGCCTCGCCGACCGCATCGCTGGCGTTGATTGCTGGCTGTTCAACGCCCACGCGGAAGGCATGCTGCGTGGCGCTGTTCCGGGCGCGATCATCGCGCAGCGCCAGGGCGCGCTGTGCCGCGCCACGGTCGACGGCGCGGTGTGGTTCACCCACGCCAGGCGGAAATCGGATCAGCCCACCTTCAAGCTGCCGGCGGCGCTGGCCCTGCCCGAAGCCGCGGCCGGCGTGCCCGAGTCGGCGTTGCCCGCACTGCCGCAGCGGGACGCCGCCACCTGGCAGGACATCAGTTACGAAGAGGAGGGCAGCGTCGGCTTCCTGCATTTCGATTTCCACAACGGCGCCATGTCGACGACGGATTGCCTGCGCCTGCGCGACGCCTTCCTTTCAGCGGCGCAGCGTGACACGAAAGTCATCGTGCTCATGGGCGGGCCGGACTTCTGGTCGAACGGCATTCACCTCAACACCATCGAGATCGCCGACAGCCCGGCCGATGAATCCTGGGACAACATCAGTGCCATGGATGACCTGTGCCGCGCCATCCTCGACTGCGGCAGCCATTACGTCGTCGCGGCGCTGCAGGGCAATGCCGGCGCCGGCGGCGTCTTCCTGGCGCTGACGGCCGACCGCGTGCTGGCGCGCGAGGGCGTCATCCTCAACCCGCACTACAAGGGCATGGGCAACCTCTACGGCTCGGAGTACTGGACCTATCTCCTGCCGCGCCGCGTCGGGCAGGAACGGGCGCAGGCCATCACGCAGAACCGCCTGCCCATCGGCGCGCGCCAGGCGGTCGAGCAGGGCCTCATCGATGATTTTTTCGGAAACGATGTGTCCGTTTTCGCCGCGCAGGTGAAGGCGCTGGCGGCAGAACTGGCGGCGCGGCCCGACATCGTGCAACAGATCGAAGCGAAGCGCGCCGCGCGCGCACGCGACGAGGCACTGAAGCCGCTCGAAACCTATCGGCAGGAAGAGCTGGCGCGCATGAAGCTCAACTTCTACGGCTTCGATCCGAGCTACCACGTCGCGCGCTACCACTTCGTGCATCGCGTGCCGCATGCGTGGACGCCGCTGCATCTGGCGCGGCACCGGCAGAACATGTGGCAGAAACAGTCCGCGCTGAAGACGCGGAACGCAGCCTAGGGAGAAACATCAACGATGGCAACACTACCCACAATCCTGGTCGTCGACGACGAGGTCCGCTCGCAGGAAACCCTGCGCCGCACGCTCGAGGAGGAATTCGAGGTGCTCACCGCCTCCAGCGGCGAGCAGGCGCTGGCCGTGCTGGAGCGCGAGCCGGTGCAGGTGATCCTCTGCGACCAGCGCATGCCCGGCCTTTCCGGCGTGCAGACCCTGAAGGAGGCGCGCAGCCGCTGGCCCGACACCGTGCGCATCATCGTCTCCGGCTACACCGAGACCGAGGACATCATCTCCGGCATCAACGAGGCCGGCATCTACCAGTACCTGCTCAAGCCCTGGCAGCCCGAGTCGCTGCTGCTCACCGTGCGCGCGGCGGCCGAGCTGCACCGCCTGCAGCAGGAGAACCAGCGCCTCAACATCGAGCTGCGCACCGCCGGGCCGGTGGCGAGGAGCCGCGTCGAGGCCAAGCGCCAGTTGGTCAAGCGCGCCTTCGACACCGACCGCCTGGTGCGTGCGCCGGACAGCCCGATGAACGATCTCTGCCGTCTGGTCGAGCGTATCGCACCCTACGACATCTCCGTGCTCATCACCGGCGAATCCGGCACCGGCAAGGAACTGCTGGCGCGCGCCATGCACTACCGCAGCAATCGCGCCGACAAGGCCTTCGTCGTCGAGAACTGCGGCGCGCTGCCCGACACCCTGCTCGAATCCGAGCTCTTCGGCCACAAGCGCGGCGCCTTCACCGGCGCCTACGAGGACCGCATCGGCCTCTTCCAGCAGGCCGACGGCGGCACCATCTTCCTCGACGAGATCGGCGAGACCTCGCCGGCCTTCCAGGTCAAGCTGCTGCGCGCGCTGCAGGAGGGCGAGATCCGCCCGGTCGGCGCCAGCCGCAGCATCTCGGTGGACGTGCGCGTGATTTCCGCCACCAACCGCGACCTCGAGGAAGACGTGCGCCAGGGCCGCTTCCGCCAGGACCTCTACTACCGCCTGTCGACCATGACGCTGCACGTGCCGGCGCTGCGCGCGCGGCCGATGGACATTCCCTTCATCGCCCAGCAGGTGCTCGAGCAGGCGATGCGCTCGCTCGGCAAGCCGGTGAAGGGCTTCACGCAGGAGGCGATGGACTGCCTCACCGCCTACCGCTGGCCGGGCAACGTGCGCGAGTTGCAGAACGAGATCAACCGCATGCTGGCGCTGGCCGATTCCGACTGGCTCGGCGCCGAATACCTCAACGGCCGCGTCGTGCAGGCCGCCAGCGTCGAGGAGGAACCCGAGCTGCGCATGCTCTCCGGCATCAACGGCTCGCTCAAGGACCGCCTGGAAATGCTCGAAGCGCGCGTGCTGAAGGAAGCCATGGTGCGCCACCGCTGGAACAAGACGCGCGTGGCGGATGAACTGGGGCTGTCGCGGGTGGGGCTGCGGGCGAAGCTGGGGCGGTATGGGTTGGAGCGGAAGAGCGGAGCCTCCTGAGACTTGGAGCGTGTTCTCGGCCAGTGCAGACGCTACAGATTTCTTGAAGCAATCCAGTTCTGAAAAGCCGTTTTCAACGACTCGGCTGTTACCTATCTTCCCGACCGGTCAAATGTGTGGCATATGCGCACCAAAGATTACTGCTCAGGCACACCGGGTAACGCGGCAAGATCATGCAGCCAAGGCATGGATGAACGAGTCCAGATCTGCTTGGCGGGAGCAAGCTGAGCACGTTCTTCGACGCATCCAAGCCGGACGCCGTACATCACTGGATTGTCGGGGGAGGTCGCGTAAAGTGGCGTGCCGCACTCACCACAGAAGGCTTGTGCGCTTGCTTTCCGCTCTGCGAGGTTTTGATGTAGACCTTTGGGCTTCCGGTCAATGAAAAGTCCTTTGCCGGAATTGGAGCAATTGCTCTGAACGGCGCGCCAGACATGGTCTGACAGTCTGCACAATGGCAGACGAGCACCTTTGCGGGATCGACTTCACCGGTGAAACTGATACTCCACAGTGGCAACGGCCGTGAATTATCATGAAATCTCCTCGGTGGGCAAAGTGGTTGTTATTGCTATGGCTGCCTAACAGTTGGCACATGGACAGAGGCGTCCGGATCAACATTACTGTACCGGATCCCATAATGCTCTCGAATTTGTTCGGTTTGCATGGAATTAAAGGGGCCAGGTTCGATTAATTTTCACACGCATGCATCATGCCAGCATCCTACACGCTGAAGCTGAGTTATTTCGAGCTAAGGGGGCCAGTTTCATTTCTCATTGCGATTCCAGACTAGGCTCAATAGCCGTTCATTCAGTCTGTTCCGGCCCAACAATGGGCAGATGCCTTGTACCTAAGTTTGATCAAGCAACCCCTGTAGCCTTGTGATAAGCAGTGGCAAACGATCATTGGCGGCTTCGAACAGCAGGCGGTGATCGATGCGCCCGTATTCGTGGGCCAGCACGTTGCGCTGACGAATCAGGCCGCGCCAGTCGATGTCGGGATGCGCCGATTGGAATTCGGCGGATACCTTTCTCGCGGCTTCGCCCAGCACTTCGAGCGTGCGCTCGAGCGCACGTCGCCGCAGCCAGTCTTCCATGAACGTGTCGCAGGTCGTGTCCTCGACGGTCATGTGCGCTTCGCGCGCTGCGTTCAGCATGTCCCACAGATAGGCCGCATCCCGCTCCTCAGGCCGCAAACAGCACCCTGGCGTCGCGCAGGATGGTCTTGCGGCGGTAGGGGTTCTCCAATATTTCCGGCGTGGCGATATCGACCTTGCGGCCGCTAAAGGCGGCCGAGAACGCATCCTGCATGGCAGGGATGTCGAACAGCGAGACCTTGCTGTCAGGTGAAAACTCTACCAGCAGATCGATGTCGCTATCCGGCGTCATCTCGCCGCGTGCCGCCGAGCCGAACAGTGCCAGTCGGACAATGCCGAACTTGAGGCAGAGGCGCTTGATCTTCGCCAGCGGCGGGATCAGCTTGCCGGCCTGTGGCTCGACGGCGTATTTGGCGACGGGCGAGTGCTGGGTGTGTTGAACCGTTTCGGTCTTGCGCCGGTGCTGTTGGGTCAGGGGCTTGCGTGATTTGTCTACAGCCGCTGCGGTCTTGCGGAAAATTGCAGTCAGTTCCGGATAGAGCGGGGCAGACCGGTTTGCACGGTAGTGCACCTGGTTGCCGGCCGGTTCGCGCAGCAGCAGGCCGGCTTCGGTGAGGGTACGCAACTCGCGGTGCAGCGAGCCGGCCGGCACGCCGGTGAGGCGCGAGATTTCCCGCACGTGCAGGCTTTCTTCGGGCTGCGGCAGCAGCAGACCGAGCACCTGGCGGTGGTAGGCGGTGAAAAGCAGGTCGATGGGGTTGGCGCTCATGGGGTGTCACAGATGTTCTCAAATACGCTTCAATCGTAGCACAGAAGAGAACAGTATGCGAATGGGTCACGGTTGGCACCCGCAATGACCGCGCAACTCGATGACCGGTTCCCTCAGCAGGCGCAGCAGCGCGACGAGCCACTCCTGCCGATCCTGGCGTTGCCGACCCGATTCGTCGCGGACGGGTTTTTCGGGTGCTTCCTGCGACTTGCCGTGGGCGCCGAGAATCAGCAGTGTGTACCAAAGGTACTCGAGTCGAATTTATTTTATTCGGATTATTTTCGCGGCTCTCGACTTATTCGTGCGCGCCTGGTCGCATGGAGAGCTTCCTAAGAACGGCGTTTGCGGAAATATATGTGCCTGATTTGCGTGCCGCCTCTCCGGATGCAATCCCGCGTGCGATAATGGTTTGCCAATTTTAATGTGGCTCGATCTGAGGCGGCATCGTTGATTTGTCGGCCACAGCTTAAGCCGGTACGTGTGCCTTCGCCTGCGCATGAAGGAACTCGGGTGCTAGGTCGAAGCCGTTGTCCCAAACGACGGTATCCATGTCCACACGGAGAGTGGAAAAGGCGATTGGGTCGCACAAGGTCGCGACGATCGGACGCGAATCCTTTGCGATGAAATCCTTGAGATCGATTTCGCCTTCAGTGCCGTCGGAGAAGCGCGCCCAGAGGCGGAAGTCCGGTAGTGCTTTGGCTTCGGTTACCCAGATCATGACTATTCTCCTCAAACCAGCGGAGCAATGCGTTTAAACGTACCCGTCTGGGAGATGGTTGTCCAGTTTTCCGTCAGATCGGCCTGATGCATTTCGGCCCATTCCATGACCAATCCAAGTACGCGAGGCGGCAGGTGGCCGTCCCTCATTTACAGCGGCTCGATGCCGATGATGGCGCGGAATTCCTCGTAACGCACCATGGAAGTGGGGCGGGTTATGGTCGTTGAAGTACATCGTGATGATGATTCCCAGGAAGCGGCGCATCTCGGGCACGGTCTTTCTCCATGTGTGTGGGCTTTCGGCTTTATTCTACCGCCATGCCGGAAGGATAAGCGCCGTGTTGTGGAGACTGACTTTCCGGAGGCCAGGCGGCCCTGTCCGCGACCCTCACCGCTCGCCAGGGAGAGGAGGGAGGGAACTAGCCGTGGCTGACCCGCTGCCCGTGCTCGCGGGTGGTGTGGAAGCCCACCTTGGTCCAGCGCTCCATGGTGATCTGCAGGTTGTACTTGTTGCTGGCGAGGAACACCGCGTTGCCGTCGACGTCGGTGGCGAGTGAAGCGGCCTGCTCGCGCTCGAAGTCGCGGCGCGTCGCCTCGTCGGGGTAGGTGAGCCAGCGCGCGGTGGAGATGCTGGCGGCGTCGTAGAGGGCGTCGACCTTGTACTCGGTGGCGAGGCGCTGGGCGACGATCTCGAACTGCAGCACGCCGACGGCGCCGAGCAGCAGGTTGTTGCTGATGGTGGCCTGGAACACCTGGATGGCGCCTTCCTCGCCGAGCTCCTGCAGACCCTTCTCCAGTTGCTTCGACTTGAAGGGGTCGCGCGGGCGCGCCACGCGGAAGAGTTCCGGCGCGAAGTAGGGGATGCCCTTGAAGCCGAGCGCCTCGCCCTCGGTGAGCGTGTCGCCGATCTGCAGCTGGCCGTGGTTGTGGATGCCGATGATGTCGCCGGCGACGGCGTCCTCGCTCGCCACGCGCTCGTTGGCCATGAAGGTGAGCGCGTTGGCCAGCTTGATTTCCTTCGCCGTCCTGCGGTGGCTGACTTTCATGCCCGGCGTGTAGCGGCCGGAGCAGACGCGGAAGAAGGCGATGCGGTCGCGGTGCTTCGGGTCCATGTTGGCCTGGATCTTGAAGACGAAGCCGGAGAAGGGCGGCTCAGCCGGCTGCACCATGCGCGTGCCGCCGTCGCGCGGCTGCGGCGGCGGCGCCCACTCGACCAGCGCCTGCAGGATCTCGCGCACGCCGAAGTTGTTGATGCCGGAGCCGAAGAACACCGGGCTCTGCGTGCCGGCGAGGAAGGCGGTGATGTCGAAGGGATGGCTGGCGCCCTGGATCAGTTCGACGTCCTCGCGCAGGCGGCCGATCTCCATCGGGAAGAGTTCGTCGAGCTTCGGGTTGGCGAGGCCCTCGATCAGTTCGGTCTTGCCGTCGGCGCGCTCCTCGCCGGGGGCGAAGCGCAGCAGCTGCTCGTGCAGCAGGTGCCAGACGCCGCGGAAGGCCTTGCCCATGCCGAGCGGCCAGGAGATCGGCGCGCAGTCGATGTTCAGCACCGACTCGATTTCCTGGAGCAGCTCCATCGGCTCGCGCACCTCGCGGTCGAGCTTGTTCACGAAGGTGATGATCGGCGTGTTGCGCAGGCGGCACACCTCCAGCAGCTTGATGGTCTGCGCTTCCACGCCCTTGGCGGCGTCGATGACCATGACGGCGGCGTCCACGGCGGTGAGCACGCGGTAGGTGTCCTCGGAGAAGTCCTGGTGGCCCGGCGTGTCGAGCAGGTTGATGGTGTGGCCGCCGTAGTCGAACTGCATCACCGAGCTGGTGACCGAGATGCCGCGCTGCTTCTCCACCTCCATCCAGTCGGAGGTGGCGTGGCGCGCGCTCTTGCGCGACTTCACCGTGCCGGCCATGAGGATGGCGCCGCCGAACAGCAGCAGCTTTTCCGTCAGCGTGGTCTTGCCCGCGTCGGGGTGGGAGATGATGGCGAAGGTGCGCCGCTTCTGCACGTCGCGCAGCAGGTCGGCGGGAAAAGGGGAAGCGTTCATGGTTCCGATAAAAAAGCAAAGCCGCCGGCCGGTGCGGCAGGCGGCATGACAGGGCGAATTATATCAAGCGCTCAATACGGCCGCACGCCGATCAGCCAGAGGTGCAGGAAGCCGGCGAACAGCGCCCAGGCGCCGATGCCGGCGGCGGCCACCAGCCCGTCGCGCGCCGCCGTGCCCGGCCGGTAGCTGACGCCGGCGGCGCGGTCGCGCTGCCGCGCCGAGCGGAAGTCGATCACCGCCCAGGCGAGGAAGGCGCCGAACAGCAGCACGTCGGCGAGGTTGCCGTTCGAGAGCAGGTGGGCGATGGCCCACACCTTGACTCCGGCCACCATCGGATGGCCGACGGCCGCCTTGATGCGGCTGCCCGGCACGTAGGCCGCCGCGATCAGGATGAAGGCGGGCAGGGTGAGCAGCGCCGCGACGTGCTTCGTCCAGCCCGGCGGCGCCCACAGCGCCACCGGCTCGGCGCGCGCCATGCCGTAGCCCCAGACGATCAGCCCCAGGCCGAGCGCCGAGGCCAGCGAGAAGAGGCCCTTCCAGCCGTGCTCGCCGAGCTGCGCGATGCGCGCCGCGCGCCAGCCGTCGGCGACGATGCGCACGGAGTGGATGCCGAGGAAGAGGATCAGGCCGAAGATGAGGAGGGTCATGGGTGTCTTTCTGTGAATTGGCGCCGGTGCGACTGTAGCGGGTTTCAAGTGTACACTTCCGGCATCGATCATGGATAAACCCATACAGAATCTCGTCTGGCTCCAGTCCGGCGGCTGCGGCGGCTGCACCATGTCGCTGCTGTGCTCGGGCGCGAACCGCCTCTTCGACCAGCTCGGCGATGCCGGCATCCGGGTGCTGTGGCATCCGGCGCTGTCCGAGCAGAGCGGCGCCGAGGTACGGGCGCTGCTGGAGGATTGCGCCGAGGGCCGCGCGCCGCTCGACTTTCTTTGCATCGAGGGCGCGCTGTTGCGCGGGCCCAACGGCAGCGGGCGCTTTCACCTGCTCTCGGGCAGCGGCAAGCCGATGACGGAGTGGGTGGCGCGCCTGGCGGCGCGTGCGCGCCACGTGCTGGCCATCGGCAGCTGCGCCGCCTGGGGCGGCGTCGTTGCGGCGAGCGAGAATCCCACCCAGGCCTGCGGCCTGCAGTACGACGGCGAAATTCCCGGCGGCCTGCTCGGCGCCGGCTGGCAGGGGCAGGGTGGCCTGCCGGTCATCAACGTCGCCGGCTGCCCGTCGCACCCGGACTGGATCAGCGAGACCCTGCTGGCGCTGGCGCATGGACAGTTCGCCGCGCCGGACCTCGACACGCTCAACCGGCCGCGCTTCTTCGCCGACCACCTGGTGCACCACGGCTGTGCGCGCAACGAGTTCTACGAGTTCAAGGCCAGCGCGCACAAGCCGTCCGACCTCGGCTGCCTGATGGAGAACATGGGCTGCAAGGGCACGCAGGCGCACGCCGACTGCAACCTGCGGCCGTGGAACGGCAATGGCTCGTGCACGCGCGGCGGCTTCGCCTGCATTTCCTGCACCGAGCCGGGCTTCGAGGAGCCGGGCCATCCCTTCCACGAGACGCCGAAGCTCGCCGGCATTCCCATCGGCCTGCCCACCGACATGCCGAAGGCCTGGTTCGTCGCGCTCGCCGCGCTGTCGAAGTCGGCAACGCCGAAGCGGGTGCGCGAGAACGCCGTCGCCGACCACCAGGTGGTGGTGCCGGCGGTGAAGAAGACAGGCCTGAAATGACTTTCTTCGGTTTTCTCCCTCTCCCCGCACGCGGGGAGAGGGTTGGGGTGAGGGGCAAGCGGCCGGTCCGCCCTCACCCCAGCCCCGCTCCCGCCCCTGCCGCTGCCAGCCCCCCCCCGCCAGCGGGAGAGGGAGCGACTTGCGTTAGCGCTTGCACATGACAAGGATCGTCGTCGGCCCCTTCAACCGCGTCGAGGGCGATCTCGAGGTCACCCTCGACATCGAGGACGGCGTCGTCACCGCGGCGCATGCCGGCTCGCCGCTCTACCGCGGCTTCGAGCAGATCCTGCGCGGCAAGCATCCGCTGGATGCGCTGATGTTCGCGCCGCGCGTGTGCGGCATCTGCTCGGTGTCGCAGTCGATGGCGGCGGCGCGCGCGCTGGCCGACGCCATGGGGCTCGCCGCGCCGCCCAACGGCCGCATTGCCTGCAACCTCGCCCACGCGGTGGAGAACCTGGCCGACCACTTCACGCACTTCTATCTGTTCTTCATGCCGGATTTCGCCCGCGCCGAGTACGCGGCGCGGCCCTGGCATGCGCGCGCCGCGGCGCGCTTCCGCGCCCTGCAGGGCAGCGCCACGGCCGAGGCGATGCCGGCGCGCACGGCCTTCCTGACGATGCTCGGCACGCTCGCCGGCAAGTGGCCGCATACGCTGTCGCTGCAGCCGGGCGGCTCGGCGCGTGCGCTGGAAGCCTCGGAGAAAATCCGCCTGCACGCCCTGCTGCGCGATTTCCGCCGGCATGTCGAGACGACGCTCTTCAACGATGCGCTGGAGGCGGTGGCCGCCCTCGATTCCGCCGCCGCGCTGGCGCGCTGGGCGGCGGAGAAGCCGCGTGGCGATTTCGGCCTGTTCCTGGAGATCGCCGACGACCTGGCGCTGGACACGCTGGGCCGCGGCATCGACCGCTTCATGAGCTACGGCAATTACCCGCAGGAGCATGGCCTGCTGCTGCCGCGCGGCGTCTGGCAGGGCGCTGCAGGCGCTCGACGAGAAGGCGATCGCCGAGGACCTCTCGCATGCCTGGATGGCCGGCGAGACGCGCCACCCGGCGCAGGGCGTGACGCAACCGGACGACCGCAAGGCGGGCGGCTACACCTGGTGCAAGGCGCCGCGCCTGGCCGGCCTGCCCGTGGAAACCGGCGCCCTGGCGCGCCAGGTGGTGGCGGGGCATCCGCTGGCGCGCGACCTGATAGGCAAAGGCGGCGGCAGCGTCAAGGCGCGCGTCGTCGCCCGCCTGCTGGAGATCGCCCTGATCCTGCCGCACATGGAACAGTGGGTGCGGCAGATCGTGCCCGGCGAACCTTTCTGCGCGCAGGGCGAATTGCCCGACGAGGCGTCCGGCATCGGCCTGGTGGAGGCGGCGCGCGGCAGCCTCGGCCACTGGCTCACGGTCGCCGACGGCCGCCTCGCCAACTACCAGATCATCTCGCCGACGACCTGGAACTTCTCACCGCGCGACAGCGCCGGCACGCCCGGCCCGCTCGAGCAGGCGCTGGTCGGCGCACCGGCAGGAGAGGGACATGTCGCCGTGCAGCATGTCGTGCGCTCGTTCGATCCCTGCATGGTGTGCACGGTGCACTGATCCGGCGGCGTCAAATCCTCTCGCGCAAAGACAGCCTGACGTCGGCAGTGCCTGCATTCACACGCAGGCTATCGCTGGTGATGTCGCCGGGCTGAGGTGCGGCATTGCCGGACCTGGACACGCGTGCCGACAGCAGTGCCTCGCCGAATTTGGAGAGTGTGTGCCCCGGCTTCATCGCATCGCCGTCGCCGAGACTGAACCGGGCAGGCAGTTCGGATGCCGTGAAGCGCTGCATCGCAAGGGAAACCCCTTGCCGTCGGGGGCCTTCGCGACGACAAAAACGGTATCCGTCGGCGCCACGCCTGCCTTCAGCTTCGGGTCGAGCGCGACCGTGCCTTTAATGTCCTTTGCCACGGGCGCGCCTTCACGGGGGAGGTCGGCGGGTTGTTTGCCATTCATCAGTGCTGCCGCTTCGGCGATGTTCGCCTCGGCCAGCTTTGCATCCATCGAGTCAGCCGGCGCCCTGGCCTTCATGCGCTTCCAGTAGGCGATGGCGGCCTTGTAGTCGGCGCGGTCGAAGGAAGCGCTGCCAGCAAGCGCCAGCGATTTGATGTGCGCCGGCTCGGCGGCGAGGGCCTTCTTCACGATGTCGCGCGCCTTGTCGTCCCACTTGCCTTCGCGGCTCATCACGTAGGCGTCTGCCCAGTCGGCCAGCAAGGCGGCATCGGGCTGGAGCAAGGCATCGGCCTTGGCGTAGGCCTCGGCCGCTTCGCGGTACTGGCGCAGCTCGCCGTGGGTGCGCGCGAGCAGGAGCCAGCCTTCACCGTTGGCGGGATCCCTTGCCATCTTCTCGGCTAGGCGCCTGGCCATTGCGTTGAGGTCGCCGCCTGAATTCGCCTGGGCATTTTGCAACGGCTGGGAAGACGCGGCTGGCGGTGCGGAAACAGTCGTGCCGGACGGGGTTTCCAGGGAGCCATACAGCGCACCGCCGATCGCGGCGATGCATGCGGGTGCAGCCCAGATCAGATGCCGCCGCAGCGCGGGCCTGGCTGCCCGGGACGTATCGAGCAGCCTGACATGCAGGGCTGCCTGGCGGCGTTCGAACTCGTCCGCATCGATGCGTCCGTCTGCCCGCGCCAGCAGAAGATCCCGCAGCGCGGCGCCTGCGTCGGCATGCGGATCCCGGCGCCAGAACGGGAAGGCGCCGCCCAGGACGAGCACGACAACGATGAGGCCAGCGGCCAGCAACAGGTAGAAGAGGGTCATTTGATTGCTCCAGTGGAATGGTGTTGTAAATGCGCCGCGCGCATCAGTGGAAATCCCAGCGCAGGCCGGTAAAAAAATAGTCGCGCTTGAGTTCGTCGTTTCGGCTCGGGCCGGAGGTCTTCGAGACCTCGCGGCCGAACTCGCCTTCCCAGAACAGGTTGTTCCGCCACTGGTACGAAATCTTCAGGCTGGGCGAGATGCGGGACTGGGTGGTGCCGTCATTGTCATGCTGGTTGTAGTGGCGGAGATTGGCGTCGATGCGCCATTTCTCCCGGAACGGCAGCGTGTAGGAAAGGCTCAGTGCGCGGCCTGAGTAGGTTGGTGCGCGGATGAGGCTGAGGTTGCCGACGCCAACGGCATTCGTCGCGAACAGGCTGTTGCCGATTGCCTGGAAGGTCACCACATGGTTGTTCCCCGTGCCTTGCTGCGAGGAGGTGTTGAAAATGCAGGTGTTGTTGACGACATCGATGGTGCCCAGGCAGGTGCCGATTACCGCGAGCGGGATGACGGCCACCACAGGCTGGGTAGCTGAAATGGAGGCGAGCCGGTAATCGGCGCCAACCTGCCAGCGCTCAGAGAGGGGATGTGTCAGGCCGATCGAGAACATGTTGGACGTGGCTGCGAGCGCCCTGGCCTGGGCGTGCACGGCATCGATCCCCTGCTGCGCCACCATCTCCTTGAGCGTCAGGCCGGGTGCCGCGAGGAGTGCGTTGGTCAGCCCGAGTGACGGGGCGCGGCGATGGTCGAAGACGATGAAATAGTTGTTGCCGGCCTCATCCAGGTAATTGCCTTGCAGCATGAGGATGTTGAGCGCCTTGTAGAGGACGTCGTAGTCGAGCATGCCGAAGCCGGAGGCGCGCCCGTCGAAGTAGCGCGCCTCGAGGCCGACCGCGCGCCGGTTGGCGAGTCCATCCAGTGTCTGGTCGACGACGTATGCGCTCAGCCCGGGACGTCCGGTCTGCGGAAGCAGGTCCACGCTCGCGCCGTAGAAGTGCTTCTTGAACGGCGAGAGGAATTCGACCGCCTCGCCATAGACCGCGTTGACCCGCCATTGCGGATCGAGGTTGTAGCCGCCCTGCACGCCGTCGAAGCGCTCGAGCACGCCCAGCCCGTTCGGATTTTGCCGGCCCAGCCGGGCGTAGTAGCCGAGCTTCCTGTCGTTGTGATCGACGTAGGCGGCGTATACCCGGTTATAGCTGCGCGTGGAATCGAGGTAGTTCCGGTTGTTCGTGTCGCGAAAGACGAAGCGGGTGTCCTGGAAGGCGTCGCGGCGGCGCGCAAACAGGTTGGCCGTGGAGATGAGTGACCGCTGGTCGACCAGCGACAGGCTGTCGCGGTTGAAGGTGAGCTGGCCGGGCGGCGGCGGGACCAGGGTTTCGATCTGCATCTTGCCCGTGTAGTAGTAGGCCGACACGCTGCCGTTGAAGAACCATTCGGCGGGGCCGGCTTCCTTCGGCAGCGGCCTCGGCGCTGCGCGAGCCGCTTCGCCCTTCGGCAGGGCGGCAAGGCGCTCGCGGATGCGGGCTGCGCTCGGACCTTGCGGGAAGAGCTTGAGATAAAGCTCGTATTCCGCGCGAGCCTTGAGGATTTCGCCGTTCTGTTCGCGTGCCTCGCCGATCATCGCCTGGGCAGCCTCGGTCTGGCTGCTGGGCGGAAGGCCGAGAATGCGGTTCAGCCGATTGATGGCGGTGGCGGTCTCCTTGGCGGCGAGTGCACGACGGGCCTCATCCATGAACCCGGCGACACGCGCTTCCACTTCGGCCTGAGACAGGGGGGGTGGCGCCAGCCCTGCAGCTTCGGGCGAAGGGGTGGTCGCGGCAGGCGGCAATGCGGGCGCCACTTCCTTAGCCGGTGGCGCTGCGGGAACACTCGGCGGCGGGGGTATTGCGGGCGCCTGTCCGGGTGCCTTGACGACAACTGGTGAAATCGGCGCCGCGACGGCCGGCGTCGCGCCGACTACGGACAGCGGCGGCAGGGGCACTGTGATGACGATGCTGCGGCCGTCAGAGCCGGGTTTTACCGCGAACGCGGTTCTCCGCGAAAAAGTGACGAGCATGCCATTGACCAGTTCAGGGAAGATCGCCCTGATGCCGGGCACGCGGTCCGTTGCAGCCGCATGCAGGGTTTCCTGCATCAGGTCGCTTTCGTGCAGGCCGCTTTCATTGAGCCGCAGGAAGATGCGAACTTCCTTGCCTTCGCTCAGCGGGACGTGGCGCAGGTAGAGGATCTTCGGAACGAAGCGAATGACGATCTCGGCCTCCGCATCGCGCGCATCGACCTCGATGCGATCGAATACCTGTGCGCCTGTAGCGGGGCCGGCCAAGAGCAGGAAGGTCAGCAGCAGGAATCGCCGAAGGGTTGGCGCTCTTCGAAACGACGGCGTTCTCGCGGCGAGGTTGGCTGCGGCCTTCAGTTCCATTTGGTGTATGCCGTGCCCTTCGATCCGAGCGGCCGGTGGCATCCGCTCGACGAGCAATCCTTGGCGCCGGCGTTGTGATGGTTGGCGCGGTTGATTTTCTTCATGTCGCCGGCGTAGGGTGAGGTGGCGTCGTGGCAGATCGCACAGGAGGTCTGCATGGTGCCGTGGTTCATTTTCGCGACGGCGAACGTGGTCTTGCTGCTGTGGCACAGGGAGCACTCGTTGCCCGGCATGCCGGCTGGCATGGTGGTCGGAATGTGATTGGCCGGCTTGACCGTAATGCTGGGGTAGGCGCCCCCGTGGCAGGTCTGGCATGTCCCGTTGACGACGCCGGTGTGGTTGAAGGTGGTCGGCAGCCAGGCGGCGTAGTTGTGGTGGCAGCTGTCGCAAGCCAGGTTGGTCGGGACGTGCATGGCCGGCTTGACCGTGATGTTGGGATAGGCGCCGCCGTGGCAGGTGGCGCAGCTGCCAGCGGCGATGCCGGCATGCGAATACGGCGTTATGACAGGCAGCCAGGCGAGGCCGGTACGATGGCAGGTGTCGCACGGCTGCGTCGTCGGAATGTGCAGCGCCGGCTTGCCGCTGGCGGAGACGCCGTTGTGGCAGGTGGCGCAGGAGCCGGGGGCGATGCCGGTGTGCGAGAAGCTGGTGGGTTTCCATGCCGTGGTGGCATGGCAGGCATCGCAGGACTGCGCGGTCGGCAAATGCGTGGCCGGCTTGGTCTGCGCATTGACCGACTTGTAGGCGCCGTTGTGGCATGTCGCGCAATTGCCGGCGGCGACCGGGCCTGTCGTGCCGCTGCGAGACATCGTGGCCGGAGCAAACGACGTGTGACCTTGGTGGCAGGTATCGCACTGCGCCGTGGTCGGGATGTGGCTGGTGGGCTTGCCCAGGGCGTTGGTGCCGTTGTGGCAGTTCGAGCATCGTCCGGCCGCGGGCGGGCTGGCGGTGGCGTGATTGAAGGTGGCGGTGGCCCAGGAGACGGTCGAGCTGTGGCAGGTGTCGCACTGGGCGGTGGTGGGGATGTGGGTGGGCGTCTTGGCCTGGGCGTTCTGGGCGAGGTAGGCGCCGCTGTGGCATGTCGCGCACTGGCCGGCGAGGCCGCCGTGGTTCATCGTCGACGGCGACCAGGCGATGTAGCCGTTCACGTGGCAGGTGTCGCACTGGCCCGTGGTCGGGATGTGGGTGGCCGGCTTGGCCAGTGCGTTCATCGCCGTGTAGCTGCCGCCATGGCAGGTCGAACAATTTCCCGTCGCAGCCGGACCGGTCGCCCCGGGGTGGCTCATCTGCGCAGGGCGGAAGGCGACATAGTTGGTGTGGCAGGTGCTGCATTGGGCGTTCGTCGGGATATGGGTAGTCGGCTTGCCGAGCGCCGTCACGCTGTTGTGGCAGGTGGCACAGTTGCCGACGGCGGCGGCATCGTGCGTGTAGGTG
This sequence comes from Betaproteobacteria bacterium, assembly GCA_016703785.1. GTDB lineage: Bacteria > Pseudomonadota > Gammaproteobacteria > Burkholderiales > Rhodocyclaceae > Desulfobacillus. Next base: position 234,810 of record JADJBM010000030.1, on the reverse strand, counting down.
GCCGTGGCCCATGTGGTGGTCGACTTGTGGCAGGTGTCGCACTGCTGCACGGTGGGGACGTGGGTGGCCGGCTTGACCTGGGCGTTCTGGGCGAGGTAGGTGCCGGAGTGGCAGGTTACGCAGTTGCCGGCCGCGACCGGGCCCGTCGTGCCGCCGTGCGACATCAATGCGGGCGCGAAAGACGCGAAGCTCTTGTGGCAGGTATCGCACTGTGCTGCGGTCGGGATGTGGCTGGCGGGCTTGCCCAGGGCGTTGGTGCCGTTGTGGCAGGTGGCGCAGGTGCCGGGAGCGATGCCGGTGTGCGAAAAGCTGGTGGGTTTCCATGCCGTGGTGGCATGGCAGGCATCGCAGGACTGCGCGGTCGGCAAATGCGTGGCCGGCTTGGCCTGCGCATTGACCGACTTGTAGGCGCCGTTGTGGCATGTCGCGCAATTGCCGGCGGCGACCGGGCCTGTCGTGCCGCTGTGAGACATCGTGGCCGGAGCAAACGACGTGTAGACCTTGTGGCAGGTATCGCACTGCGCCGTGGTCGGGATGTGGCTGGTGGGCTTGCCCAGGGCGTTGGTGCCGTTGTGGCAGTTCGAGCATCGTCCGGCCGCGGGCGGGCTGGCGGTGGCGTGATTGAAGGTGGCGGTGGCCCAGGAGACGGTCGAGTTGTGGCAGGTGTCGCACTGGGCGGTGGTGGGGATGTGCGTGGGCGTCTTGGCCTGGGCGTTCTGGGCGAGGTAGGCGCCGCTGTGGCATGTCGCGCACTGGCCGGCGAGGCCGCCGTGGTTCATGGTCGACGGTGACCAGGCGATGTAGCCGTTCACGTGGCAGGTGTCGCACTGGCCCGTGGTCGGGATGTGGGTGGCCGGCTTGGCCAGCGCGTTCATCGCCGTGTAGCTGCCGCCATGGCAGGTCGAACATTGGCCGTTGGTCCCGGCGTGGTTCATTTTGGCCGGCTTGAATGCCGAGTAGTTGGTATGGCAGTTGTCGCACTGGAGGCTGGTCGGGATGTGGGTCGGCGGCTTGCCGATTGCGGCGATGCCGTTGTGGCAAGTGGAGCACGTGCCGGTTGCGCCGGCGCCGTGGGTATAGGTGGCGCCGGACCAGGTGATGGTGGAGAAATGGCAGGTGTCGCACTGGGCGGTGGTCAGGATGTGGGTGCCCGGCTTGGCGAGCGCGTTGGCGAAGGTGTACGTCCCGCTGTGGCATGAGGCGCACTGGTTCGTGGTGCCGGCGTGGTTCATGACGGCGGGTGCGAAGGCGGTGAAGCTTGTATGGCAGGTATCGCACTGCGCCGTGGTCGGGATGTGGTTGGTGGGCTTGCCCATGGCGTTGGTGCCGTTGTGGCAGTTCGAGCATCGTCCGGCCGCGGGTGGGCTGGCGGTGGCGTGATTGAAGGTGGCGGTGGCCCAGGAGACGGTCGAGCTGTGGCAGGTGTCGCACTGGGCGGTGGTGGGGATGTGGGTGGGCGTCTTGGCCTGGGCGTTCTGGGCGAGGTAGGCGCCGCTGTGGCAGGTCGCGCACTGGCCGGCGAGGCCGCCGTGGTTCATCGTCGACGGCGACCAGGCGGTGAAGCCGCCGGTATGGCAGGTATCGCACTGGGTGATGGTCGGAATGTGGTTGGCCGGCTTGGCCAGCGCATTGGCGAAGACGTGCGCGCCGCTGTGGCAGCTCGAACACTGGCCGCTGGTTCCGGCATGGTTCATTCGGGCCGGCCTGAACGCCGAGAAACCGGAATGGCAGCTGTCGCATTGCGCCGTCGTCGGAATGTGGTTGCTCGGCTTGCCGAGCGCCGTCACGCTGTTATGGCAGGTCGCACACTGGCCATTGGCGCTGGCATCGTGGGCGTAGATGGCGGTGGCCCAGGAAATGGTCGAGGTGTGGCAGGTGTCGCACTGGGCGGCGGTGGCGACATGGGTCGGCGGCTTGACCTGCGCGTTCTGCGAGAGATAGGCGCCGCTATGACAATTCGAGCAGAGGCGCGCCAGGCCGCTGTGGTTCATCGTTGCCGGACTCCACGCGGCAAAGCCGTTGATGTGGCAGGTGTCGCACTGTGCCGTGGAGGGAATGTGGCTCGGCGGTCGTGCCAGCGCGTTGGCGAAGAGATAGGAGCCGTTGTGGCAGGTCGAGCACTGCCCGGTCGTGCCCATGTGATTCATCTGGGCCGGCCTGAAGGCCGTGAAGTTGGAGTGGCAGCTATCGCATTGGGCGCCGGTGGGTATGTGCGTCACCGGCTTGCCGAGGGCGGAAACGCTGTTGTGGCAGCTCGAGCAGCGCCCGGCTGCAGGCGGGCTGGCGTTGGCATGGTTGAAGGTGACGGTGGCCCAGGTGGTGGTGGACTTGTGACAGGAGTCGCACTGCGCCGTCGTCGCGATGTGCGTGGCCGGCTTGGTCTGGGCGTTCTGGGAGAGGAAGCCGCCGCTGTGGCAGGTGATGCATTTGCCGGCCATTCCGGCATGGTTCATGGTGGCCGGGGACCAGTTGATGAACCCGCTTGCATGGCACGTGTCGCATTGCGCCGCGGTCGGAATGTGCGTGGCCGGTTTGGCCAGGGCGTTGGCGAAAGTGTGGGCGCCGCTGTGGCAGGAGGTGCACTGGCCGGCCGTGCCGACGTGGTCCATCCTCGATGGCTTGAAAGCGGTGGTGTTGGCATGGCAGGTGTCGCACTGGGCGCCGGTCGGGATGTGGTTGGTTGGCTTGCCGAGGGCGTTGCTGCCGTTGTGGCAGTTCGAGCATCGTCCGGCCGCGGGCGGGCTGGCGGTGGCATGGTTGAAGGTGGCGGTGGCCCAGGATGTGGTGGACGCATGGCAGGTGTCGCATTGGGCCGAGGTGGCGACATGCGTTGTCGGCTTGACTTGGGCGTTCTGCGCAAGGAAGGCGCCGCTGTGGCAGGTCGAACAATTGCCCGCTGCCGCCGGTCCGCTCATGTTGGCATGCATGGTGCCGATGCCGACCGAAACAGGGACGAAGGCGATGCCGGGGGCGTGGCAGGCATCGCAGGCGGCGTTGGTCGGGATGTGTCTGGCGGGCTTGCCCGTGGCGCGGATGCCGTTGTGGCAGCTGGCGCAGCTGCCCGGCGCGACCAGCGCGTGGCTGTAGCCTGCCGGCAGCCAGGATGAGGTTTTGTGGCAGGTGTCGCAGGGTGCGGTCGTCGTCACGTGCGTGGCCGGCTTGCCCGGGGCCGTGATGCCGCCATGGCAGGCGTTGCACGAGCCCGGCATGACGCCTTGCGTCGTGCGATGCCGGAAATTGGCCGGCGTCCAGCTTGCGGAAAAGTGGCAGGAATCGCATTGCACGTTGGTTGGAATGTGCGATGCGGGTTTTCCCGGCGCCCGGCTGCCGGGGCGATGGCAGGATGCGCAGTCGCGGGGCGTGCCACGGAACGCGCCCTGGGTATGGCAGGACTCGCAGCGTTCGCGGACGTGGGCGCCTTCCAGGATGAAGCCGGTGGCGTTGTGGTCGAACGGGGCCCCCCCGTCCATCCTGGGCTGGGCGGAGGCGGTGCCGCATGAGATGACTGCCAGCACGCAGAGGGCGGCCGACAGCAGCGGGTACATCAGACGGTTGACGATCTCTTTCGAGAGGGTCAAGTAGCTCTCTCCTCGGCAGCCGGCCATGCATACGAGGTGAGAACGCCCCCTCTCGCTTGTCACGGCCGAATCACTCCTGAATTCTTGTTATCGAGAGCCGTGCTGCTTCCGATCTCTTTCCGGATCGGCTGTAATCATGCGGGATTATATCCCACGTTTTAATTTTAAAGCAATCCCCTTGAGGCAACAGGGGAATGGCCGAACCGGAAACGCTTTAGCGGCGCACCTTCTTCCAGTTGCCGGTGACGTGGCAGCGCTCGCACTGGGCGCTGAAGCCGCCTTCATGGACGTCGTCCTTGAGGTGGCAGGCGATGCAGGCGCGGCCCGGCTTGGCGGGGCCGGCGCCGGGCTCGCGGTGGCATTCGTAGCAGTCGACCTTGGCGTGGGCGCCGTCGAGCCGGAAGCGCGTCGTGGCGTGGTCGAAATCCCAGGTCTTCCAGGTGCCCGTGTAATGGCAGGACTCGCATTTGCTGCCGAAGCGGCGCTTGTGCCTGTCGTCCTTCTCGTGACAGCCGTTGCATGCCATCGGGGCGTCGCGATAGGCGGGCGTCAGGTGGCATTTTTGCATTCCACCTTGGCGTGGCTGCCGGTGAGCGGGAAGCGCGACATGTTGTGGTCGTAGGGGGCGTCCTGCCAGCGCCGCTCGTTGTGGCAGGTCTCGCACTTGTTGCCGAGCTGTCCCTTGTGCTTGTCGTCCTGCCGGTGGCAGGCGATGCAGGCCGTTTCCAGCTTCGCCTTGTAGATCGGTCCCTTCGCCGGCAGGTGGCAGGCGTCGCACCTGGTTTCCCGGTGTTTGCCTTTCAGGGCGTACTTGGTGTCCTTGTCGTGGTCGAAGATGAGGGTCTTCCAGTCCTTCGCCGTGTGGCAGGTTCCGCACTTGTCGCCGTAGCGGCCCTTGTGGCCCTTTTCCTTCTCCTGGTCGTCCTTGCGGTGGCAGGCGACGCATTCCATCTCCAGCTTGAGCTTGGCGGCAGGGCCGCTGACGCCGCCCTTGTGGCAGGCGTCGCACTTGGCGTCCTTGTGCTTGTCGCGCAGCGGGAACTTGGTGTCGTCGTGGTCGAAGCTCGGCTTCTTCCAGTCGCGCTCGCTGTGGCAGGTCTCGCATTTTTCGCCGAGGCCGCCGCGGTGGCCCTTGTCATGGTCGTCCTTCCTGTGGCAGGCGATGCACTTGTCCGGCAGTCTGGCCTTCTGGTAGAGCGGGCCCTTCTCGGGCAGGTGGCAGGCGTTGCACTTGACCTGGCGGTGCTTCCCCTTGAGGGCGTAGTGCGTGTCGGCGTCATGGTTGAAGACGATCTCCTTCCAGCCCTTGTCGTTGTGGCAGGACTCGCACTTCGTGCCGTAGCGGCCCTTGTGACCTTTTTCGTGGTCGATCTTCTTGTGGCAGCCGTTACAGGTCAGCGGCGTCTTCTGATAGGTCAGGTCGGCGTGGCATTCCTTGCACTTCACCTCGGCGTGCTTGCCGCCGGCGAGCGGGAACCGGGTCTTCTCGTGGTCGAATCTGGCTTCCTTCCAGCTCCGGTCGTTGTGGCAGGACTCGCACTTGGTGCCGAGATGGCCCTTGTGGCCCTTCTCCTGATCGGTTTTCCTGTGGCAGTCGTTGCACAGCTTCGGCGTGTCGCGGAACCTGACTTTCGGCTTGTGGCAGCTCTCGCATTTTGTGCCGGTCTCGCGGTGCGCGCCGGCAAGCTTGAAGTCGGTGCGGTCGTGGTCGAATTTCTTCTTGTCGAGGGGGGCGATGTTGGCCCGGCGCCCCTTGTGCTCGGTGTGGCAGCGGCTGCAGGTGTTGTCCTCGAGCCGTCCGTGCAGCCGGGCCTTTCCGCGGATGTCGGCGGCGATGTCCTTGTGGCAATCCTGGCACAGGCCGGATTGCGCCGCCTTGTCGAAGCGCTTGTGGCACTTGCCGCATTCCTGCTCGACCTTGGCATGGCCCTCGATGACCTCCCCCGGCATGATCGCCTTCTCGATGGATTGGCCCCAGGCGCCGGCGCAGCCGAACGCCGCCAGGAATGCCAGCAGGCGGGCGAGGCGGTCAATACATGTGCACTGCGACGACATGGACGATTCCGCTGAGCACCAGCAGGTAGATGAAGGGAATGTGCACGACGTGCCAGAGCGAGAACAGGCGCTCCCACACGGCCAGCTGTGAGGTCTGCACGACGGACTCGATGTAGCGGTCGATCTGCTCGCGCGCCAGGCGGTAGTTGAGGACGAGCTCGCTGCGCGGCAGCCTTTTCTCGCGCCCAATGCGCCTGAGCGCGGATTTCGCGTCGCGGCGGATCGCCTTGGCGAGCAGCGTGCCCTGATGGCGCAGGATGAGGAAGCGCCACAGGCGCTGCGTCGCGCCGTCGAGCGGGGCGAAGGCCGCCTCGCTGAATGACCTGAGCCGCGGCTGGATGTCCGTCTGCAGGGCAAACACGGTGCCGAGCCTGGCCGTCGCCGCCTCGAGTTCGGTGCGGGCGTCGGCCAGCGACAGCTGGCGGCCGTACAGCCCGCTGTGGATGTGCCGGTAGAGAAAGCGCCCGACGATGCCGCTGCAGGCGACGAGCAGCATGGCGTAGAGCGCGACGCCGCCGTTCATCGAACGCACGGTGAAGGTCGAATGGAACAGGATCAGCAGGGGGCCGCCGATGCCGGCCAGCATGTGGTACCTGAACCATGCCTGCATGCTGCCGGCCTGTTCCAGTGCGCGCACGCGCTTGCGCAGGGGATAAATGAACAGGCTCAGCATGAGCAGGCCGCCGGCCAGGCCGAGGTTGTAGCCGAGCGCAGATCCCGCCTCGAAGAGGTGTCCGAAGGCCGTCAGCCAGGCCAGGATGGCCAGCACCCCGGCGAGCAGCGCGAGGGCGAGGCGCCAGGTCCAGCGCAGCGCGTTTTCGGCGCCGGACCGGGCCTCGCCCTCCATCGAGATGACCGTCATCGGTCCGAGCGCGTTCGAACCCGGCATGGCTCCACTGCTAGTGTGCGATTGTTCGGTTTTTTACTTCGGAGGTGTATGAGCCGGGTCGGCCTCGAATTCGAGAGCGCACCTCTGTTTGAGGTAAAATATCCCACACCAACCCGATTGGCAAATTTTTTTGCCTGCGGAGACCGCGCGATGTCTTCTGCCCGATGCGAACCGGCACCGGCCGGCTTCTTCCCGTTCCGAGCGAGCAGGGTCGCCGTCTTGCCGGCTTTCTTCGTGATCGTCGCCGTCGCACTGCAGCGGCGCTGCCGCGCCGATCCGCCATCGATGCCATGTCCGATCTGATTTATTACCTGGTGCCGACCTTGCTGGCCCTGATCACGATCAGGCTGTATGTCGGCGCTGGCCGCAAGCGCTCCCGCCGGCATGCGGCGGTGCTCAAGGAGGCGGTGGAGGCGGGCCTGACCGAGCCGCCTTCGCTGCATCCGGTGGTGGACCTCTCCGTCTGCATGGGTTCCGGCGCCTGCGTGCGCGCCTGCCCGGAGAAGGCGCTCGGCGTCATCGACGGCAAGGGCGTGCTGATCAACCCGACCCACTGCATCGGCCATGGCGCCTGCGCCAGCGCCTGTCCGGTCGGCGCCATCAAGCTGGTGTTCGGCACCGCGAAGCGCGGCGTGGACATCCCCCAGGTCACCCCAGACTTCGAAACCAACGTGCCGGGCATCTTCATAGCGGGCGAACTCGGCGGCATGGGCCTGATCCGCAATGCCATCCGCCAGGGCTCCCAGGCCATCGGCGCGATCGCCCGGCGGCCGCGGACGACGGCGGAGTTCGACGTCGTCGTCGTGGGCGCCGGCCCGGCCGGGATTGCCGCTTCGCTGGCGGCGCAGGAGGCGGGGCTGCGCTACGTCACCATCGAGCAGGAGGACTCGCTCGGCGGGACCACCTATCACTATCCGCGCAACAAGCTGGTGATGACGGCGCCGATGCAGTTGCCCCTGGTGGGCGAGATCCGCGTGCGCGAAGTGAGCAAGGAGCAGCTGATGGAAATCTGGCGCGGCGTCCTCGACAAGGCCAGGCCGGCCATCTGCTTCGGTGAGCGCATGGAGAGCATTGCGCCGCAGGCCGGCCTCTTCGTCGTGAAGACCAGCCGGCGAGAGTACCGGGCGGGGAACGTCCTGCTCGCCATCGGCCGGCGCGGCACGCCGCGCAAGCTGGGTGCGAAAGGGGAGGAGCAGTCGAAGGTGGTCTACCGCCTGATCGAGGCCGAGCAGTATCGCGGACGGCAGGTGCTCGTCGTCGGCGGCGGCGACAGCGCGCTGGAGGCCGCACTGGAGGTGAGCGACGCGGACGGAACCGTCGTCACGCTGAGCTATCGCGGCCGGGCGTTCGACCGCGTCAAGCCGAAGAACCGGGCGCGGCTGGAGGAGGCCATCGCCAATTGCCGCATCCGCCAGATTCTCGAATCGACCGTCAAGGCGATCGAGCCCGGCAGGGTGGTGCTGGCCCGCGGCGAAGAAACGGTCGAACTGCCCAACGATGCAGTGATCGTCTGTGCGGGCGGGGAGTTGCCGACGCCGATGCTGAAGAAGATCGGCATCCAGGTCGACACCCGCTACGGAACCTGACGGGCTGGCTTAAAACAGCGCACTCAAATTGGCGCCGATGCCCAGGTCCGGACTGCCGTCGGCGAGGCCCTTCACCAGGTAACCCTGCAGGCGCAGCGTGGCGCCGAGCCGATAGGCCGCATAGAAGGTCAGTTCCCTTTGCCGGTTGCCGCCGTCGACCGAGGGCTGCTTGAAGTCGAGCAAGGCGCCGGCGCTGGTTGCCGGCGAGAATTTCCAGGCCGCGCCGACGGACCCGTACCAGACGTTGCGCAGGTCGAGGCCGGACGGATCGCCCATCTTCTTGTAGCCGAGCGTGCCGAGCGCCGAGAACCTGCCGTGGCTCTTCATCGCGTCGGCCTGCAGGGCATAGTCGTTCTTGCCGGTGCCCAGGCCTCGGGAGGCGTCGGCCGTGCCGAACTTGATCTTGCCGACGAGATCGAGGACGAAGCCGTTCTCCGCGCTCTCGATCAGCGTGTGGCCGACGCTGGTGACGACGTCGCCCTGGCCGGAGGCGCTGCCGCGCCGGGCATTGCTGCCCGGCAGCACGATGCCCTCGCCGCCGCCGCCGACCACTGTGCCGGGGCCGGTGATCCTGAGCCATGGCACGGTGAACTTGAACAGCCAGGGCCCGCTTTCGTATTTGGCGGTGAACGGGATATAAGTGGTCTCCGTCAGGATGCGGCCGCCATACTTGCCACGGCTGTAATCGAAGCCAGTGGACAAAGTGAGCCCGTCAGCCTCGGCGGCCGGGGCGGCGACCGCCCCCAGCGCGGCAGCAATGGCCGTTGCGGCGAGGCCGTTCTTGTTTTCCATGCGTTCTCCCTTTTGCTGCGGCAATCCATCCGGCCGGGCGCTGTTCAGTGCCTTTCGCGCCGCTCCGCCCTTTCGGCCCTTTCCGGCTTCTCGGGCTTCTCGGGCTTCTCGGCTTCTCGGGCTTCTCGGGCTTCTCGGGCTTCTCGGGCTTCTCCGGCTTCTCCGGCTTCTCCGGCTTCTCCGGCTTCTCCGGCTTCTCCGGCTTCTCCGGCTTTTCGGGCTTCTCCACCTTCTCGATTTTCTCAGGCTTCTCGACCTTTTCGGCTTTCTCCGCCTTTTCTGCCTTCTCGACCCTTTCCGTACGCTCGCTTCCTTCCGAGCGCTCGGCATTTTCGGCGCGTTCATTCTGCTCGGCCGCCTCGCGGTTTTCGCCGCGCTCAGGTGTTGTGGAGGCCGGCGTCTCGCGCGTCGAAGTTGCGGCGGCGGATTGCCGGCCGTTATCCACGCGGTCGGCTTGCGGCCGGCCCGGCTGTTCGACGGTGATCCGTTCCGCGACGAGGCGGCGGTCGTGGGTCACCGTGGCGCTGACGCGGATGCGGTCGCCGCTGGCGAGGCCGCGGCCTGCGTCGCCGGCGATGCGGGTGCCGGACGGGATGAGCACCTGCCTGCCGGAGATGCGGGCCGTTCCCGCCTGGTTCAGGTCTGCATAGCCCTGGAGCTCGATGTGCTGCGCCCGTTCGAGCAGGCGCTGGACCGGCTCGCGCACGATTTCGCGCACGGCCAGCGAGTTGCCGTTCCATGCCCCGGTGAGGCGCACCTCTGCGCCGGCGTTGAGCGTGGCTGTCGCCGGCAGATCGACCGGCAGGCCGTGTACGGTGAGGCCGCCGCCGGGCCGCGCAGACAGATGCCCCGTGACGCTGGCGCCGCCTCGCGGGGCGGCAGAAATGTGCGTGGCGACGACGGTGCCGTCGATGCGGCGAAGTCCGCTGACCTGGACGACGTCGCCCGGCTTCAGTTTGTCGGGCGATTTGCCCGGACCGCCGCGCATCGACAGCACGCTGCCAGGGGCCAGTTCGACGACTTGCCCCATGACGGCTATGCGGCCTGGCCCGCGCGAAAGGTCCGTTACCGGACCGGAGAGCGCCCAGACGATGCTGATCCGGCGCGCCCGGACATCGCCGCCGCTGCCGGCGGCGTCGACGGCAACCACCTGGCCGATGGCCAGTGCGCCGGCCTGGGCAGGTTGTCCGCCGGCGTCGACCGGCGTGGCATTGTCGTAGTGGATTTCGATGCCGTTGACGCAGATGCTGCCGAAGCCGGTGACGATGCCGACGATGCCAGTGCCGCCGATGCCGTCGTCGCGGGCGAGGGCGCCGGTGCCGCCGGTGCCGTCGCTGGCAGAGGGCGACCCCGTGCCGCCGATGCCGGAATCGCGCTGCAGGGGAATTCCCGTGCCGCCGATGCCGCCGCTGGCGCAGGCCTTGCCTGCCTCTGCCGGGCCGGCGCAGAGCATCAGCGCGGCGATAAGCGACAGGACGGAGATGGGAATGCCGTGTCGCGGCATTATGTCTCGCGATCCTTCCCGGCAGCATCTTCCTCGCTGTAGAAGTACACCCCGAACGTCATGCGCCGCTTGTCGCCGGGTTTGCCGGCGTCAGCCGCCTTGAGCTCAAGCGCGCGGCGGTTGATGCCCTGCAAGGCCTGCATGCCGGTCTTGCGCGCAGCGGCCGCGAGTTCTTCGACGGAGGACTCGCTCAACTGGCCGTAATAGGCACAGCGGTCGAGAAAGGGCGGTGTGCCGTCGGCGAGATTGTGCGCAACTGCGGCCATGTGGTCGTGCAGGTTGTGGCCGAAGTAGAAAGCCTTTTCCTCGAACCCCTTCTTCGGGATGAAGGCTTCCAGGTTGAGATGCACGCGGTCGTCGAGATCGAGCTCGACCGCGCCGATGCGCAGCCATTCGTCAAGCACTGCGCGCGGCCGGATGTCCTTGCTGACCGACGTGACCAGCGATTCGAATGAGAGGCCGCCCTTCCTGCCGGACAGCCTCTGCAGGGGTTTCGGCTGGCCGGCCGCGTCGAGAAACTCGGGCGCCCCGGTCCACATGGCGAACAGTTGGGCGGAGAGCGATGCCTGTGCGGACTGCTGCAGGCGGTTGGCGCTGCCCTGGCGCAGGCGCTTGACGTCCTTGCGGTGCACGCCGGTCAGCAGGCTGATGCGGCTGTCGGTCTGCGCCTTGCCTGCTATCCGAAAATCTTCCTCGGCAACTTTCACGAACACGGATTTCAATACCTCCATCAAGGTTGCATACCCAACGCCATTCGCCAGCAACAGCCTGACAAGCGGCCGCAGCATATGCCGCAGAGCCGAAATCAATGTTGCCGAAGCGGGGCTGGGCTCCGGATCGTTGTTATTTATTGCCATAAATGGAAAGGCATTTTCGCACTAGAGCGTGGGAAAAAATATCATACATGCTTGACTTTGTGTCAGGCATGACTTTAAATTGGCAAAATAAGTGGGAAATAATCACACGTATCGCATTGACTTGGTTGGCTCTCAAGAGTTGCCGCGGCTTTCGGGCGAGACGCGGATGCCTGGAGGTGACTCATGGGATCGACAATCCGTATCGCCCGGCCGTGCATCGGCTTGCGGCCCTGTCTCTGCGTTCTGGTTTCGGCTGCAACATTCCTGGGCGGCTGCTCCACTCAATTGACCATGTCTGTCCTCGGCGGCGGCGTGTCCGCGCTGGTGACGCACAACATCAACGGCTCGGTCAGCCGTACGTTCACAGCGCCGCTGCCTGACGTGCGGCAGGCAGCGCAGGCTGCACTGGATGCGATGAAGGTTCCGGTCGAGTCGAGCGACATTACAGATGGCGGAGAAACACTGCGAGCCCGCGCTGGCGACCGCTCAATCGAACTCGAGTTCGAGAGCCTTGGCGAATCGATTACCGTGCTGCGCGCCACGGCGCGGCGGCCGGCGTTCTTGCGCGACAACGCCACCGCATCCGAAATCGTCCGGCAGACCGAAATCGTGATGGCGGCCGTTGCCGACGAGCGGATGGAGGGAGTCCGGCATGTAGTGGACGATGGTGGCGGCAGGCGAGCCGGGATGCCGACGCCCGCCTACTACGTGTTGCTGCTCGAATCCGTTCCAAAGTCGTCCAGGCGATCACCGCGCCCCGTGCCGGCGGCATTGCAGGAGCATTTGATCTACACGTCCGAAGCGGAGGAAAACGGCAGGGCAGTCGTGCAGGTGAACCTCGGTTTCTTTTCCGCCGAGCACGATGCCGCCTTGGTGCACCGGACCGTGCTCAAGTGGTATCCGCAGTCCCGTGTGCTGCGCCTGGTGCGCAGGCAAGGCGAAGTCGAAGCATCGTCCCGGTGGGAGCGCGACCTCAGATTGGCCGTCTACCGGGCGAACTGATCGCAGCCGCGCTGGTGCGCCTGCCCGGGTTCTGCTAGCCTTTCCGCAACCACGCGGAGGGGGGATGCAGGGCCATGGAACGCTTCACCATATCGCTCGATGAAAAACTGGCGAAGGAGTTCGACGAACTGATCCGCGCGCGCGGCTACGTCAACCGCTCGGAGGCGGTGCGCGACATCCTGCGCGAGAAGCTCGAGGCCAACCGGCTCGCGCGCGAGCAGGCGCCCGACTGCATCGCGGCGCTGTCCTACATCTACAACCACCACGAGCGCGACCTGGCCGAGCGGCTCACCGCCGCCCAGCACGAACACCACGACCTGACCGTGTCGACGCTGCACGCCCACCTCGACCACGAGAACTGCATGGAGGCGGTGATCCTGCGCGGGCCGACGGCGGCGGTGCGCGCCTTTGCCGATTCCATGATGGCGGAGCGCGGCGTGCGCCATGGCGTACTCAACCTGATTCCGGCCGACGTGAATGCCGGCAAGCGCCATCATCACGGCCATCCTCACCACCCTGGCGGGCCGGACCATCCCTATCACGTGCACAGCCGGCCGAAGAGCTGACATGGCGAAGCGGCGCGAGCGCGAAGGCGGCAAGGAAACGCAGGTCTACCTGCCGACGCTGCCGGCGCACGCCCTCGACCGTCCGCCGGAGGGCGTCGGCGAGGACGTCTGGATCGACGTCATCCGCAAGATGGACGAGGTGTACTCCGACCTGCTGCAGTACGAGGTGGCGCTGGAGGAGAAGAACGCCAAGCTGGAGGAGACGCAGAAGTTCATCTTCAGCGTGCTCACCTCGATGTCCGACGTGCTGGTGGTGTGCGACCGCCACGGCGTCATCCAGGAGGTGAACCAGGCGCTGGCCGACCTGGTCGGCAAGGACGAGGCCGAACTGCGCGGCACGCCGCTGATTGACCTCTTCGCCGACGACGCCTCGCGCGCGCAGGCGCAGCGCTTCCTCAAGGACCTGCACAGCGAGCGCATCCACGACTGCGAGCTGCACTTCAGGTGCCGCTACGCACCGGAGATGCCGGTGGCGGTGAACTGCACGCCGCGCCTGTCGCCGGTGGGCAAGTTCGTCGGCATGGTGATGACCGGCCGACCGGTGGGCGACCTGCGCCGCGCTTACGAACAGCTGCGCCAGGCGCACGAGGAACTGAAGGTCGCCCAGCAGCAGCTCATCCATTCCGAGAAGATGGCCTCGCTCGGCCGCCTCGTCGCCGGCGTGGCGCACGAGCTGAACAACCCGATCAGCTTCGTGCTCGGCAACGTCTACGCGCTGCAGCGCTACGGCCAGCGCATGCAGGAATACCTGGCCGCCCTTCACGCCGGCAAGCCGGCGCAGGAGATCGAGGCGCTGCGCAAGAGCCTGCGCATCGACCGCCTGATGGAGGACATGAAGCCGCTCATCGACGGCACCATCGAGGGCGCCGAGCGCACGCGCGACATCGTCGCCGGCCTCAAGCGCTTCTCCGCTGCCGATCGCGGCGACGAGGAGAACTTCAACCTGGCCGAGGTGCTCGAGCGTTCCGTGCACTGGGTGGTGAAGGCCTCCGGCTCGAAGATCAAGGTCGTGCTGGCCGTGCCGCAGGACATCCCCGTCTCCGGTTCGTCCGGACAGATGCAGCAGGTGCTGGTGAACCTCGTGCAGAACGCCATCGACAGCACCGAGAAGCAGGCGGATGCGCGGCTGGAGATCGGCGCGGAACTGCGCAGCCGCAGCGTGGTGCTCACCTTCCACGACAACGGCGCCGGATTCAGGCAGGAGGCGCTCGACAAGATGTTCGATCCCTTTTTCACCACCAAGCCGGTGGGCAAGGGCACCGGGCTCGGCCTGTCCATCAGCTACGGCATCGTCGAGCGCCACCGCGGCCAGTTGAAGGCGTCCAACCATCCCGAGGGCGGCGCCGTGTTGACCCTGACCCTGCCGCTGGCCGGCGCGCCGGGCGGAGGTTATGAAGATTCCACAAAAACTTCATAAGCGGTAAGCTTGCTTCCGAAGCAGTCCTTCCGTCTGAGTATTTAATTCATGAAGATCAGGAAGTTGCCCATCTGGCACGATTCCTGATAAGAAGAACTGGCTTTTCCTCATATTTTTGGAGTCGGGCGATGGAAACCCTTCCGAACGATTGGCTGGCGCTGATGTTCCTGGTCTTCATGCTGGGCGTGAAGCACGGCCTGGATGCCGACCATCTCGCCACCATTGACGGCCTGACCCGCTTCAATGCACAGCGCAACCCGCGGTTGGCGCGCTGGTGCGGCTTCCTGTTTTCCCTCGGGCATGGCGTCGTGGTGATCGCCGTTGCCCTGGCCGTCGGCGCACTGACGGAACGCTGGGCGGTGCCGGCATGGATGGAAGACATCGGTGTGTGGATTTCCATCACCTTCCTCACGCTGCTCGGCGCCCTTAACGTGATTGCGGTACTGTCCGCGCCGCCGGGCCAGGTGGTGCAGCCGGTGGGCCTCAAGGGGCGCTTCCTCGGCCGCCTGCAGCGCACCGGCAACCCGTTGCTCATCGCCGCCGTCGGCGCGCTCTTCGCCCTGTCCTTCGACACCATGAGCCAGGCGGCGCTGTTCGCCCTCACCGGCACGCAGTTCGGCGGCGTCTCGCCGGCACTGACTTTGGGACTGCTCTTCATGCTCGGCATGATGCTGATGGACGGCGTGAACGGCCTGTGGATCGCGCGCCTGATCCGCCGCGCCGACCGCCTCGCCTGCGTCGCCTCGCGCATCATGGGACTGGCGGTGGGCGGGTTGTCGCTGCTGGTGGCGGGCTTCGGTCTCGCGAAGTATGCATCGCCCGAGGTCAGCGCCTGGTCCGACGGCAAGGAACTCGCCGTCGGCCTGTCCTTCGTCGTCGTGGTCGCCCTGAGTTTCCTGCTAGCCCTGCGCCTGGCGCGGAGCGCACCGGCACGCGCCTAGCCCTCTGAAATACCCCCCAGGGCATTGCGCCTCGCCTGCGTGAGGTCAAGGCGCGAAAAGGCGAGAATCCTGCACAATCCATTTTTTCGTGCGCCGTGCAGGCGTTGCCGCACGCCTTGAAATCATGAACGCATCCCCCGGCGCGGGCCTGATCCCGCTGCATACGCCGCTGCTGCGCGGCGACAAACGGCCGCGCGTGGCGCTGGTCGGCCGGCAGCAGTCCGGCAAGAGCACGATCTTCCAGGCGGCCTCGAGCGCGGCGCCGAAGCATGCGCGCCTGGCCGGCGAGTCGGCCTACGAGGAGTGCCTGGTCGGCGTGGGCCTGGAGGAAATCTCCCTGGTCGACCTGCCGGCGATCGAATCCCTGCACCACCTGCGCGAAGCCGATCGCGTCGTGCTGATGTATCTCCTCTGGGGCGATCGCTGGCCGGTGATCGCCCGCCACGAGCCGCAGCAGCCGACGGCGGCCTTCCGCGCGCCGGACGTGCTGGTGCAGGTGGTCGATGCCACGCAATTGGCGCGCGATCTCGAGCTGAGCCTGGAGCTGTCGCTGCTCGGCAAGCCGATGGTGATCGCGCTCAACCACATGGACGAGGCGCGCGAGAAGGGGCTCTATGTCAATCCTCGCGCGCTCTCGGAACAGCTCGGCGTGCCGGTGGTGGCGACGGTGGCGCACATGGGCATGGGCCTGACCGAGCTTTTCGCCACGGCGCTGGCGGCGGCGCGCGAGAAGGTGTGTCCGCTGGCGCAATTGTGCAGCGAGCACATCCGCGACAGCCTGAAGCCGCTCAACGCCGTCCTGGCGCGGCCGGAAATCGAGGCGGCCTTCCGCGTGCCGCGACCGCTGCTGCTGATGCAGCTGGCGGAAAACGACGACTGGTTCCTGCGCGAACTGGCCGAGCATTTTCCGGCGCTGGTGCCGGAGGTGCAGGCGGCACGCGCGGCCGCGCAGACGACGCTGCCGCGGCCGCTGTCCGACGAACTGCATGCCGACCGCCACCATCGCGCGGCGCTGCTCTTCGAGGCGGTCACCCGGCTCGGTGCGCCGGAGGACAGCGAGCGCTGGAAGCGCTGGCTCGACGATCTGTTCCTGCATCCGCGCTGGGGATTGATCGGCAGCATGGCGGTGTTTGCGCTGGTGCTGTTCATGGTGTTCGAGGTGAGCGCCGTGCTGGACGGACTGACTTCCGCGCGCCTGGCGGAGTGGGTGGGGCAATGGCAGCCGACCGATACGATCGGCGTCATTGTCCGCGCCGTGGCCGATGCGCTGGTGGGGCTGGTCGGCATCGTCGTGCCCTACATGCTGCCGCTGGTGCTGCTGCTGGTGGCGCTGGAGGAATCCGGCATCATGCACCGCGTCGCCTTCGTGGTGGACCGCGGCTTCCACGGCATCGGTCTGCACGGCGGCGTGGCCGTGCCCTTCCTCATGGGGCTGGGCTGCAACGTGCCGGCGATCTCGGCGGCGGCGGCGACGGCGAAGGGGCGCGAACGCGTGGTGGCCTCGATCCTGATCACCTTCGTGCCGTGCTCGGCGCGCTCCGCCATCGTCCTGGCGCTGGGCGGAAAATACCTCGGCTGGGCCGGGGTGCTCGCCGTCTTCGTGCTGGCCATGCTGGCGGTGGCGGTGCTCGGCCGGCTGCTCGGCCGGCGCCATCAGGCGGCCGGTCCGGGACTGGTGCAGGAAATCCCCCCCTACCGCCTGCCGGCATGGCCGGCAGTGATGAAGAGTACCTGGGAGCGTACCCGCGACATCCTCACCATCGTCACGCCGCTGCTGATCGCCGGCAGCGTGGTGCTGGCGCTGCTCGCCCACTTCGGCGCCGACGATGTCATCAATGCGGCGCTGACGCCGGTGACGGCGTGGTGGCTGGGGCTGCCGGTGGCGCTGGGCGTGCCGATCCTCTTCGGCATCCTGAGGAAGGAACTGTCGCTGCTGATGGTGTACCAGGCGCTCGGCACGCTGGAGATCGCGCCGCTGCTCGACTGGGTGCAGATCCTCGTCTTCCTGGTGTTCCTGACCTTCTACATTCCGTGCGTGTCCACCTTCGCCGTCATGCTGAAGACGCTGGGTCGGCGCGAGGCGCTGTTCTCGGTGGCATTGTCGGTCGGGGTGGCGCTCGGGCTGGCCGGCGTCACGCGGCTGGGGGCGGAACTGATCCGGCTCGTTGTCTAGCCGGCGCGGGTGTAGGACACGAGCTCCTGCCGCTCGGAGCGGACGATGCGATTGCCGCGCCGCCACCAGGCATCAAAAGCGACGACGCGATTCACCTTGTCTGGGGCCACCCAGTATTTCCATTGGTTGGATTGCCCCCGGCCGAGCGTCCAGCCATTCGCTTCCACCACGAAGCAGTCGAAGCTGCCGGCCGGCACGGTGATGGTTTCGCGGCCGACGACCTTGAGGTCGAGTTCGATCACGTCCTCGCTGCCGTTGGGGAAACGGATGGCGTAGCGCGTCGTCCACTTCTTGCCGAGGCTGTAATCCCTGACAAACATCTGGCTGGGGCCGAAGGTGGTGCCGTCCGGCCGTAGCAGCAGGTTGCCGAGCAGGTCGGTGACGAGGGCGCCGTCGTTGTAAATGACACGGTTCTCGGCGACTTCGCTGACGGTATTGACGAGCCGCCGCCCTTCGACTTTCGTGAGCAGGTCCTGCGTGCGGAAGACATAGCGGTCGCCGATGCGGTAATTCAGGTCGATGATGCCGGTGCCTTTGGTGAAGGGGTTGGCCGCCGCATTGACCAGGCTGACTTTCTTTTCGCCCTGCTTCGCCAGCAGGCGGTCGAGGCGTACCTGGGCCAGTTCGGAGAAACGCCCGCTCGGGTAGCGCCTGAGGTAAGCCTCGACCGGCGTGACCTGGGTTGCTTGCTGGGCTTGCTCCCAGACCGAGGTTTCCTCGGCGAACAGGCGCGCGAGCTCTTCCTCTGAAAGCTTCTTGATGCTGGCCGGCGGCAGGAAATAGAAGTCGTCCTCCAGCGAGGTGCTTTCCCAGGGCACTTGCTGGCCCTGCGAAGAGCGCCGCACGGCCAGGCGCACGCGCTTGAAGACGTCCTCGATCTTGGCTTCCGGCGCGTGGATCTCGCGCAGCAGGTTCTCGGTGTACAGGCCGTTGCTGCCGCTGCCGTCCGAGGCGACGTTGCCCGGCGCCGTGGCGTAGGCGAGCAGGGTGCCGATGGGGGCATCCATCTGGCTGAGGCCCTTGCCGGACTTGATGTCGCCGCCGAAGGGGTTGTCGCGGCAGGCGTCGAGGATGACGATGTTCATCGGATTGTTCGCCTTGCCGATGCCGCCGAGCAGCGCGGCAAGGTCGACGGTCTGTCGCGGGATGTCGTCGGCGCGGTCGAGATTGGCATCCACCGGCACGAGGAAGTTGCGCCAGTTCACCTGCAGGCCGTGGCCGGCGAAGTAGAACAGGCCCACGCCCTTGCTCTTCGCCAACTGCTCGCCGTAGCTGCGGATGGCGTTTTCCATGGCGGCCTTGCCGGTGTCGAGCTGGGCCGTGACGGCGAAGCCCATTTTCCTCAGGTTGTCGCCGATGGCGGCGGCGTCGTTGGCCGGGTTCTTGAGCGGCGCCTCCTTGTAGCGGCTGTTGCCGATGACCAGCGCCGTGCGCGGCAGGGCGTTCAGCGTCGAGGCAGTGGAGCCGAAGGCCTCTCCGGCGCGCCAGGGCAGCAGGGCGGCGGCGGACAGGGCGGATAGGCGCTGAAGGGTCTGGCGGCGGTGCGGGTTCGGTTTGTTCATGGCGATCTGTAGCTTTAACGGCCTTTTTTCAGCAAGGCTGAGACACCGATGAGAATCAGAATGAGTGGCCACCACTTGGCCAGCAGGGCCTTCAGTTCGCCCAGCGGCAGGATGCCCAGGTTGGAGAGCAGGAGCAGGCCGCCGAGGACGATGAGGACGACGGGCCAGAAGGTGCCACGCATGCGCGAATCTCCAATAAACGATCAGGAACAATGAGGCGCATGATAGCCCAACCGACTGCGTCCTGTTGTCCACAACTTGCCCACGGTTTACACACAGCTTATCCACCGAAGAATCACGGCTTATCCACCGGTTTTCCACTCGCCATGCAGCGGTGCCGCGGGTACACTGGCTGACTTAACCTGTATAACCGTCCAATGGCCCAAGCCCGCGTATTCACTTCCTCGCAAGGCGGCGACCCGCAACTGGCGGCGCTCAAGCTGCCGCCGCATTCGATCGAGGCCGAGCAGTCGCTGCTCGGCGGCTTGTTGCTCGACAACTCCGCCTGGGACCGCATCGCCGACCAGGTGTCCGAGGCGGATTTCTACCGCGACGACCACCGCCGCATCTTCCGCCACATAGCGCGCCTGGTCGAGGCTGGCCGCCCCGCGGATGTGGTGACGGTGTACGAGTCCCTGGAGAAGTCGGCGGAAGCCGAGCAGGCCGGCGGCATGGCCTATCTCGGCGAAATCGCCAACAACACGCCGTCGGCCGCCAACATCAAGCGCTACGCCGAGATCGTGCGTGAGCGGGCGATCCTGCGCAAGCTGGTGGCAGTGGGCGACGAGATCGCCGCCAGCGCCCTCAATCCCGCCGGCCGCGAAGCCAAGGCGCTGCTCGACGAGGCCGAGTCGAAGGTCTTCGAGATCAAGGACGCCGGGGCGCGCACCACCGAAGGCTTCACGGCCATCCAGCCCCTGCTCGGCCAGGTGGTGGACCGCATCCAGGAACTCTACGACCGCGAGCATCCCTCGGACATCACCGGCATCCCGACCGGCTTCCACGACCTCGACATGAAGACTTCGGGCTTCCAGCCGGGCGACATGGTCATCGTCGCCGGAAGGCCGAGTATGGGGAAAACGGCCTTCGCGCTGAACATCGCCGAGCACGTGGCTCTCGAATCGAAGCTGCCGGTGGCGATTTTCTCGATGGAAATGCCGGGCACCCAGCTCGCCATGCGCTTCCTCTCCTCGGTCGGCCGCCTCGACCAGCACCGCGTGCGCACCGGCCGCCTCAACGACGACGAGTGGCAGCGCATGACCTTCGCATTGGGCAAGCTGCATGAGGCGCCGATCCACATCGACGAGACGCCGGCACTGAACTCCACCGAGCTGCGCGCCCGCGCCCGCCGGCTCTACCGCCAGTGCGGCAAGCTCGGCCTGATCGTCATCGACTACCTGCAGCTGATGTCCTCGGTGCGCGACGGCGAGAACCGCGCCACGGAGCTGTCCGAGATCTCGCGTTCGGTGAAGGCGCTGGCCAAGGAACTACACGTGCCGGTGGTGGCGCTGTCGCAGCTTTCGCGCAACGTCGAGTCGCGGCCGAACAAGCGCCCGATCATGTCCGACCTGCGCGAATCCGGCGCCATCGAGCAGGACGCCGACGTCATCGTCGCCATCTACCGCGACGAGGTATACAACCCCGATTCGCCGGACAAGGGTTCGGCCGAGATCAACATCCTCAAGCAGCGTAACGGCCCCATCGGCAGCGTGCGCGTCACCTTCCTCGGCGAATACACCCGGTTCGAGAATTTCGCGGCTCAGGGCTCCTACTGAGCCGATTCAACTGTTTTGCCCGCTGGCCGTTAAACTCCACATTGCCGTCGAGGAGTTCGAGCCATGCGCCGTATTCTGCTTTCCCTGTTATGCATACTGGCCTGCCAGGGCGTTGCTGCGCAGAATGTGCCGACCGCCGCCACGCCCAGCCCCGCCGGAAAGGTTGAACTGGTGGAAGGCGACGTCAGCATCTACGACAAGTCGAAAAAACCGCGGCGGGTCGCGGTCGGCGACAGCGTTTTCGAGGGCGAAGGCATCGTCACCGGCAAGGATGGTGAATTGCACCTCAATATGGAGGACGGCGGCTTCATCGCGGTGCGCCCCGGCACGAAGATGAGCATCGTTGCCTATCAGGCCCGGGGCGACGAGGGGGACAAGGGCCTCTTCAGCCTGCTCGAAGGCACCTTCCGCTCGGTGACGGGCTGGATCGGCAAGTTCAATCCACGCAGTTATCAGGTGCGTACGCCGACCGCCACCATCGGTGTGCGCGGCACCGACCACGAGCCGCTGGTCATTCCCGAGTCGTCGAAGGATGGCGAACCGGGCACCTACGACAAGGTGAATGCCGGCGGCACCACGATTCAGACCCGGCACGGCAGCATCGACGTCAAGCCCAACCAGGCCGGCTTTGCACCCTGGCGCGGCCGGCCGGTGCCGCGCCTGCTGCCCCAGGTGCCCGTCTTTTTCAAGGCAACCCGGCACGAGGCGGCAATCGCCGCGCGGCACGAGGCGGTGCACAAGGTGATCGACCAGCGACGTGATGAACGCCGCAAGGTGTTGCAGGAGAAAAAATCGAAATCGGAAATGGAGAAGCCGGAACGACGGAAGGTCGATCAGGAGCGCAAGAAGGAACAGGAAGCGAAGCACCGTGAGCAGCGCGAGGCGCGCGGCAAGCCTGGGCAGGAAAGCCGCCAGAAGGACCAGCAGGAACGGGCCTTCAAGCCGCGCGAGGCGCGGGATACCGAACAGGCAGGCGCAATGCGTCGCAGGAATTTGGAAGATCGGCGGGAGAAGCCTCTGCAGGAACGCGATGCACGGAAGTGGGATCGCGATCCAGGCCCGCGCGGCGGCGGGCGCGGACGCGACTGAGCTACAGCACTTCCGCCGCGTGATCCGCCAGCCTTGAGCGCTCGCCGCGCATCAGCGTGACATGGCCGCTGTGCAGCCAGCCCTTGAAACGGTCCACCACGTAGGTCAGGCCTGAGCTGCCCTCGGTCAGGTAGGGCGTGTCGATCTGCGAGATGTTGCCCAGGCAGACCACCTTGGTGCCGGGGCCGGCGCGGGTGATCAGCGTCTTCATCTGTTTCGGCGTGAGATTCTGCGCTTCGTCGATGATGAGGTATTTGTTGAGGAAGGTGCGGCCGCGCATGAAGTTGAGCGACTTGATCTTGATGCGCGAGCGGATCAGGTCGCGCGTGGCGGCACGGCCCCACTCGCCGCCTTCCTCGGTCGGTTTGTTGAGCACGTCGAGGTTGTCCTCCAGCGCGCCCATCCATGGCGTCATCTTTTCTTCCTCGGTGCCCGGCAGGAAACCGATGTCCTCGCCCACCGGCACGGTGACGCGGGTGATGATGATTTCGCTGTAGAGCTTGCTCTCCAGCGTCTGCGTCAGGCCCGCCGCCAGGGTGAGCAGCGTCTTGCCGGTGCCGGCCTGGCCGAGCAGGGTGATGAAGTCCACCTCCGGGTCCATCAGCAGGTTGAGGGCGAAATTCTGCTCACGGTTGCGTGCCGTGATGCCCCAGATGCTGTTTTTCTGATGGCCGTAGTCCTTCAGCAGTTCCAGCACGGCGCTCTTGCCGCTGCGCTCGCGGACGATGGCATGGAACGGCCGCTCGCCCTCCTGCCAGAGGAATTCGTTGATGAGCAGGTCGGGGCAGAGCGGGCCCTTGATGCGGTAGAGCGTGCGGCTGTCCTGCTTCCAGGACTCCATGTCCTTGCCGTTGATCTCCCAGAAATCGGCCGGCAGCTCGCGCGTACCGGTGTACAGGAGGTCGGTATCATCCAGCACCTTGTCGTTGTAGTAGTCCTGCGCGTTCAGGCCGAGGGCGCGGGCCTTGATGCGCATGTTGATGTCCTTGGAGACGAGGATCACCTCGCGCTTCGGCTGCTTGTCGGTGAGATGCATCATCACGCCGATGATCTGGTTGTCGGCCTTGGCGGTGGGCAGCGTGGACGGCAGGGTGCCGTTGATCGGCTCCGTCTGCAGGAACAGGCGTCCGCTGGCCAGCTGGCTCGAGGGCTCGTCGAGCGGGATGCCGAGCTCGATGTGGTCCTCGAAGCCGCCGACGATGGCGTCCAGCATGCGGCTGGCCTGGCGGGCATTGCGCGCCACCTCGGACATGCCCTTCTTGTTGTTGTCGAGCTCCTCGAGGGTCATCATCGGCACGAAGATGTCATGTTCCTCGAACCGGAACAGGCTCGTCGGGTCGTGCATGAGCACGTTGGTGTCGAGAATGAATAGCTTGGTCGAGGGCTGCTTCCTGGCGTTCATCGAGTTCTCTGGGGAGGGTTGTTACAGGGTTTTCACGAATGCGAGGACCTCGGCGGCATGGCCGGGCGCCTTGACGCCGCGCCACTCGCGCCGCAGCACGCCGCTGCCGTCGATGACGAAGGTGCTGCGCTCGATGCCGCGCACCGGCTTGCCGTAGAGCACCTTCTGCCGGATGACGCCGAACAGCGCGCAGGCGGTTTCTCCGGTGTCGGAGAGCAGTTCGAAGGGCAGCTTCAGTTTCGACCTGAAGTTCTCGTGCGACCGGATGCTGTCGCGCGAGATGCCGTAGACGGCGCAGCCGGCCTTGCGGAACTGTGCGTGAAGGTCGCGGAACTCGCCGGCCTCGGTGGTGCAGCCGGGCGTGCTGTCCTTCGGATAGAAGTAGAGGACAAGCGAACTGCCTTGCGCCTGGGACAAAGTAAATGTCTGGTTGCCGGTGGCCGGCAGGGTGAAATCGGGTACGGGGTGATCAACGATCATGAGCGATTGCATTGTTGATGAATTCCGCAGCGGGCGCAAGCGCGAAAGTTTGACTTCACGCCAGGAATTCCGGCCCCTGCAGCATGAGCGTGCCGGCGCGTCCCTCGATCGTGCCGCGCACCAGTTCATGCCGTGGCAGGCGGCTGGCGTCGATCGCCTCGAGCAGGCCACCGAGCGAAACGAGTTCGTATCCCTGCGCCCGCCAGCCCGTCAGCAGTTTCTCGAAGACGGGGAGCAGCAACTGGCCCTCCAGGTCCGACTGGACAGTGTATACATGACCGGTCGGCGGTGCCTGGGCGGTCAACGCCAACAGTCGCTCGTGGACCGTGTCGATGCTGCAGCCGTCGCGGCCCAGCAGTTCGTCCAGGGTCGGCAGCGTAGTCGGCAGTTGCGGACAGAGGACGACCTCGGCATTCCAGACGGGAATGAACGGGTGCGTGCCGCGCGTATCCGAGGCGTAGCCGTATCCCATGCGCTGAGTCAGGCGTAAGGCGTGCGGGTTCATCTGCCAGCCGGCAGCGGCATGGCTTTTCGGCGCTTCGCCAAAGATTTTTTCGTAACGCGCGATGGCGCGCTGCATTTGCTTTGTCGTCCAGGCCGGGGAGGCGGATGCAGCGCGGTGCTGCCATGCGGCGCTGTTCCAGCCGCGCACGCCGGTGTCGAAGCCAGCATCGCGAACGCCGCGCAGGATGTCGCCGCAGCGCAGGCCGACATCCGGGCCGGGCAGCAAGGTGCCGTAGAGCAGGGTGGCCAGACCGTGGCGACCCAGGGCTGAGGCACCTTTTCTGGATGCCGCCAGCAGGGATCCCGGCATGCGGCCGCCATGGTCCGGGCCGAGGTTGAAGAAAAAGGTCGCCTGCGCCTCCGCCCTGCGCAGGACTTCGACCAGGCGCGGCACACCGACGAGGGTGCCGCGGAAAGTGGCGGCATCGACTTTCAGGGCGAGTTTCACGATTCGATGGGGTCGATGAGCAGGGCGGCGGCGACCAGCCGGCCTTCCGCCACGAGGATGTTGAAGGTGCGGCAGGCGGCGGGCAGATCCATCACCTCGCAGCCGATGCGTGCCTCGATCAGGGGCCGCAGGAGCTGGGGTGCAGGGAAGCGCTGGCGGGCGCCGGTGCCGAACAGCACGATTTCCGGAACCAAATCGCGGATCGCGGCGAAATCCTCCTCGACAAGCGCGTCGAAGCCCGCCATGCCCCAGGATTCGACAATGCGCCCGGGCAGGACGATCAGGCTGGTTTCATGTCGGCGATGGTTGATGGCGACATAGCCGGCGCCGTGACCGGTGATCAGGTTCCGGCTGGCCGGGTTTTCGAGGTGAAGTTTCATGAAATACGGCTAGGTTTCTGATTTAGCTTCGGCCGCCAGGCTCAACATTCGTTCCGCTCATGCTGGCCTGCGCTGAAACTTCGTTTTGTCGCTGAGAATCGGCTCGGGTAACATTATAGCTTTTCCCGCCGAAGCGCCCCTGTCGGGGATGTCCCAGGCCTGTCCAGATCACCAAGGATATGAAAGAGTTTTCGCGAATCAAGCGCTTGCCGCCCTATGTCTTCAACATCACGGGCGAGTTGAAGATGGCCGCGCGTCGCCGCGGCGAGGACATCATCGACATGAGCATGGGCAACCCCGACGGGTCCACGCCCCGGCACATCGTCGACAAGCTGGTCGAGGCGACGCAGCGCGGCGACACGCACGGCTACTCGGTGTCGAAGGGCATCCCGCGGCTGCGCAAGGCGATTTGCGACTGGTACAAGCGCCGCTACGACGTCGATTTCGACCCGGATGCGGAAGCCGTCGTCACCATCGGCTCGAAGGAGGGCCTGGCCCATCTGATGCTGGCCACGCTGGATCGCGGCGACACGGTGCTGGTGCCGAACCCCTCGTACCCGATCCACATCTACGGCGCCATCATCGCCGGCGCCGACATCCGCTCGGTGCGCATGACGCCGGACGCGGACTTCTTCGAGGAGCTGCAGCGCGCCATCCGCGAGTGCACGCCGAAGCCGAAGATGATGATCCTCGGCTTCCCGAGCAACCCGACTGCGCGCTGCGTCGAGCTGGATTTCTTCGAGCGCGTCGTGGCGCTGGCGAAGCGGCACGACATCCTGGTGGTGCACGACCTCGCCTACGCCGACATCGTCTTCGACGGCTGGAAGGCGCCCTCCATCATGCAGGTGCCGGGCGCGCGCGACGTCGCCGTCGAGTTCTTCACCATGTCGAAGAGCTACAACATGGCCGGCTGGCGCATCGGCTACATGGTCGGCAACCGCGACCTGTGCAACGCCCTGGCGCGCATCAAGAGCTATCATGACTACGGCACGTTCACGCCGTTGCAGGTTGCTTCGGTGATCGCGCTGGACGGCCCGCAGGACTGCGTCGAGGAAGTGCGGTTGAAGTACCAGAATCGCCGCAACGTGCTGGCCAAGGGGCTGCACGAGGCCGGCTGGATGGTCGAGGTGCCGAAGGCCTCGATGTACATCTGGGCGAAGATTCCGCCGCACTACGAGAAGCTGGGCTCGCTCGAGTTCGCCAAGAAGCTGCTCGTCGATGCGAAGGTGGCGGTCAGCCCGGGCGTCGGCTTCGGCGAATACGGCGATGATCACGTGCGCTTCGCGCTGATCGAGAATGAGGAGCGCACGCGCCAGGCCGTGCGGGGAATCAAGGACATGTTCCGAAAGGATGGACTGCTGTAATGCAACCCGTATTGAAGTCGACCAAGCTCGCCAACGTCTGCTACGACATCCGCGGCCCCGTGCTTGCGCGCGCGCGCCAGCTGGAGGAAGAGGGGCACCGCATCATCAAGCTGAACATCGGCAACCCCGCGCCGTTCGGCTTCGAAGCGCCGGAGGAGATCGTCGTGGACGTCATCCACAACCTGCGCGACGCCTCCGGCTATTCCGATTCGAAAGGATTGTTCGCCGCGCGCAAGGCGATCATGCACTACTGCCAGCAGAAGGCCATCGTCGGCGTCGGCATCGACGACATCACCCTCGGCAACGGCGTGTCGGAGCTGATCGTCATGGCCATGCAGGCGCTGCTCAACAACGGCGACGAGGTGCTGGTGCCGGCGCCGGACTATCCGCTGTGGACGGCGGCGATCAGCCTGTCCGGCGGCAAGCCGCGCCATTACCTCTGCGACGAGGGCGCCGGCTGGCTGCCGGACCTGGCCGACATCCGCGGCAAGATCGGCCCGTCCACCCGCGCCATCGTGATCATCAACCCGAACAATCCGACCGGCGCACTGTATCCGGACGACCTGCTGCGCGAGATCATCGAGATCGCCCGCCAGCACCAGCTCATCATCTTTGCCGACGAGATCTACGACAAGGTGCTCTACGACGGCGCCACGCACACCTCCATCGCCTCGCTGGCCGACGACGTGCTCTTCGTCACCTTCAACGGCCTGTCGAAGAACTACCGCGCCTGCGGCTTCCGCGCCGGCTGGATGGTGGTCTCCGGCGAAAAGCGCCACGCCCTCGACTACATCGAAGGCCTCGACATGCTGGCCTCGATGCGGCTGTGCTCCAACGTGCCGGGACAGTACGCCATCCAGACGGCGCTGGGCGGGCACCAGAGCATCCTCGACCTCGTCGCGCCGGAGGGGCGTCTGACGCGCCAGCGCGACCTGGCCTGGGAGCTGCTCACGCAGATCCCCGGCGTTTCCTGCGTCAAGCCGAAGGCGGCGCTCTATCTCTTTCCGCGCCTCGACCCGAAGGTCTATCCGATCGCCAACGACCAGCAGTTCATCCTCGAGCTCCTGCTCGAGGAAAAGGTGCTGCTGGTGCAGGGCACCGGCTTCAACTGGCCGACGCCGGACCATCTCCGCGTGGTTTTCCTGCCCAACGTCGATGACCTGGGCGAGGCCATCGGCCGCATCGCGCGCTTTTTCGAGCATTACCGCAAGCGGCACGGGGCATGACGCATTTTTGTCGAGTCGTCGATGTCACCGACGAGGGCGGCCGGGTCGTCGAGCCGCTCTGGCTGGGCCGCGCCGAGGGCGTGCACCGGCAGTTGCGCACGCAGTTGCCGGCCGATTATGCGGGCCGCCTGGCGCAGGTGTTCGCCAATGGCGGGCGCCTGGCGGTGGCGGCGGACGGCGAGGCGGTGGCCGGCGTGGCCCTGTGGCGCCTGGTCGAGAATACCTACGAAGGCCGGCGGCTCTACGTGGACGACCTCGTGACCGACGAGGCGCAGCGTTCGCGCGGCGTCGGCAAGGCCCTGCTGGGGCATCTCGAGGAGAAGGCGCGCCGGCTCGACTGCGACGTGCTGGCGCTCGATTCGGGTGCGCAGCGGGCAGCCGCGCACAAGTTTTATTTTCGCGAGGGGATGCACATCCCCGGCTTCTGCTTCAGGAAAAATCTCAAATGAAACCCATCAACGTAGGCCTGCTCGGCATCGGCACCGTCGGCGGCGGCACGTTCTCCGTCCTGCAACGGAACGCGGAAGAGATCACGCGCCGCGCCGGACGCCCCATCCGCATCACCGTCGTCGCCGACAAGAACCTGGAACTGGCAAAGCAGATCACCGCCGGCGCCTGCCGCGTCACCGACGATGCCTTCGCGGTGGTGGCCGACCCGGAAGTCGACATCGTCGTCGAGCTGATCGGCGGCACCGGCGTGTCGCGGGAGCTGACTTTCAAGGCCATCGAGAACGGCAAGCATGTCGTCACTGCCAACAAGGCGCTGCTCGCCCTGCACGGCAACGAGATCTTCGCCGCGGCGCAGAAGAAGGGCGTCATGGTCGCCTTCGAGGCGGCCGTGGCGGGCGGCATTCCCATCATCAAGGCGCTGCGCGAGGGCCTCACCGCCAACCGCATCGAGTGGATCGCCGGCATCATCAACGGCACCACCAACTTCATCCTCTCCGAGATGCGCGACAAGGGCCTGTCCTTCGAGGCGGTGCTGAAGGAAGCGCAGCGCCTCGGCTATGCCGAGGCCGACCCGACCTTCGACATCGAGGGGGTGGACGCCGCGCACAAACTGACCATCATGTCGGCGATCGCTTTCGGCATCCCCATGCAGTTCGACAAGGCGCACATCGAGGGCATCAGCAAGCTGCAGGCGGAGGACATCCGCTACGCCGAGCAGCTCGGCTACCGCATCAAGCTGCTGGGGCTCACCCGGCGCAAGCCGAATGGCGTCGAGCTGCGCGTGCATCCGACGCTGATCCCGGCGAAGCGCCTCATCGCCAACGTCGAGGGCGCCATGAACGCCGTGCTGGTGAAGGGCGACGCCGTCGGCGCCACGCTCTACTACGGCAAGGGCGCCGGCGCGGAGCCGACGGCAAGCGCCGTCATCGCCGACCTGGTGGACGTTACCCGCATGCACACCGCCGACCCGGAGCACCGCGTGCCGCATTTGGCCTTCCAGCCCGACGCCGTCAAGGACATCCCGGTGCTGGCGATGGGCGAGGTGGAAACGTCCTACTATTTCCGCATGCGCGTCGAGGACCGTCCCGGCGTGCTCGCCGACATCACGCGCATCCTCGCCGACCAGCAGATCTCCATCGACGCCATGATCCAGCGCGAGCCGGCCGAGGGAGAGGAGCAGACCGACATCATCATGCTCACCCATCAGACGCTGGAGAAGAACGCCGACGCCGCCATCGCCCGCATCGAGGCGCTGCCGGTGGTGAAGGGCAAGGTGGTGCGGCTGCGGCTGGAAGAACTGAACTGATGCAGTACCTTTCCACACGCGGCCAGGCGCCTGCACTGGAATTCTGCGACATCCTGCTCGGCGGCCTGGCGCCTGACGGCGGACTCTATCTGCCGGAAGCCTATCCGCGGGTGTCGCATGCCGAACTAGACGAATGGCGCACCCTGCCGTATCACGCGCTGGCGCTGCGCGTGCTGGAGAAGTTCATCACCGACATTCCGGCCTGCGACCTTAAGTCGCTGGTGGACCGCACCTACACGGCGCAGACGTATCGCTACTGCCGGCCCGGCCGCGATGCAGCGGACATCACGCCGCTCACCACGCTGGAACCGGGGCTGCACCTGCTGGAACTGTCGAACGGCCCAACGCTGGCCTTCAAGGACATGGCCATGCAGCTGCTCGGCAACCTGTTCGAGTATGTGCTGGACAAGCGCGGCGAGACCATCAACATCCTCGGCGCCACCTCGGGCGACACCGGTTCGGCGGCCGAGTACGCCATGCGCGGCAAGCACAACGTAAAGGTCTTCATGCTGTCGCCGCACGGCAAGATGTCGGAATTCCAGCGCGCGCAGATGTACTCGCTGCCCGACGCGAACATCTTCAACATCGCCATCCGCGCCATGTTCGATGACTGCCAGGACATCGTCAAGGCAGTGTCCAACGACGCGGCCTTCAAGGCGCAGCACAGGATAGGCGCGGTGAATTCGATCAACTGGGCGCGCGTTGCCGCCCAGATCGTGTACTACTTCAAGGGGTATTTCGAGGCGACCCGTTCGAACGATGAAGAGGTTTCATTCGCCGTTCCCTCGGGAAATTTCGGCAACATCTGCGCCGGCCATGTCGCGCGCATGATGGGCTTGCCGATCCGCCGCCTGGTGCTGGCCACCAACGAGAACGACGTGCTCGACGAGTTTTTCCGCACCGGCGTATACCGTCCGCGTGCGACGGCGGAGACTTCAGTCACGTCGAGCCCGTCAATGGACATCTCCAAGGCGTCGAACTTCGAGCGCTTCGTCTTCGACCTGGTCCGGCGCGACGGTGCGGTGGTACGCGATCTGTGGTCGAAAGTGGACCGGGGAAGCAGTTTCGACCTGCGCGGCACGCCCTGGCTGGCGCGGCTGCCGGAATTCGGTTTCGTCTCGGGGCGCAGCACGCATGCCGACCGTCTGGCCACCATCCGGGCGACATGGGAAAAGCATGGCGTGATGATCGACACCCACACCGCCGATGGCCTCAAGGTCGGTCTCGAGCAGCGCGAGCCGGGCGTGCCGATGGTGGTGCTGGAAACGGCGCAGCCGGTGAAGTTCGCCGAAACCATCCGCGAGGCGCTCGGCCGGGAGCCGATGCGGCCGGGGGAAATGGAAGGCATCGAAGCGTTGCCGCAGCGTGTCGAGGTGATGGACGCGGATGCCGCGGCGGTGAAGGCGTTCATCGCCGCCCGGACGTGAGCGCGGGTTTGTAGTCGTTACCCGCGGGGGAAAGTTGCTACAGGTAGATGACGGCCGGGAAGACCGTCACGGCGAGGACCAGGATCAGCCATTCGAGGTTGTGGCGCGTCAGGAAACCCGTGAAATGCAGAATCAGCACGGTAATCGCGACAACGTAATAGAGGATAAACAGCATCAAGTAGCTCCCGTCTTTAGCTCCGACATAACCTGAAGGTTAGTCTTCGCTGAAACTGCGTTTTCTTGTAGGTCAGGCCAGATTCGCCGAAGCGCCCTGCCAGTCGCAGATTTATACCTGTTTCATGCAGCCAAGGCAAGGCAGCTCATTTTTCCACATGCCGCAGCGACAGGTCGATCGCCCGCACGTCCTTGGTCAGGCTGCCGATGGAGATGCGATTCACGCCGGTTTCGGCAATCGCCTGCACTTTCGATAGATCCACCCCGCCGGAAGCTTCCAGTTCCGCCCGGCCCGCCGTCAGGGCGACGGCACGGCGCATCTGCGCCAGATCCATGTTGTCGAGCAGAATCATCTTTGCCTCGGCGGTGAGTGCCTCCTCGAGTTGTTCCAGCGTTTCCACTTCGATCTGGATGAAGACGCCTGCCGGCGCCAGGGCGCGGGCCTGTGTCAGCACCGGCGCCACGCCGCCGGCGGCCATGATGTGGTTTTCCTTGATGAGGATGCCGTCGTAGAGGCCGAGGCGGTGGTTGGTGCCGCCGCCGCAGCGCACGGCGTACTTCTGCGCCAGGCGCAGGCCGGGCAGGGTCTTGCGCGTGTCGACGATCCTGGCCTGCGTGCCGGCGACGGCATCGACGAATGCCCGCGTCATCGTGGCGGTGCCGGAGAGCAATTGCAGGAAATTCAGCGCCGGCCGCTCGGCCGTGAGCAGGGCGCGCGTATCGGCGTCGATCTCGCACAGCGTCTGGCCGGCGCCGATGCGCGCGCCGTCGCGTGCGTGCCAGCGGATGCGGGCATGGGCATCCAGGCTTGCAAAGCAGGCGTCGAACCACTCGGTTCCGCACAAGACGGCCTCCTCGCGGCTGACGACGATGCCGCGCGCCGGATGACCGGCAGGGGCGAGCAGGGCAGTCAGGTCGCCGCTGCCGATGTCCTCGGCCAGGGCGGCGGCGACATTTCGCCCGATTTCGGCGCTCAATTGCACGTTCGATTGCACGCTCATTTTGCACGGAATGCCCTGAAGTTTCCATAAATTCTGCCGTAACGCTATGCTGATGCGGCAATTCTAACCGCTCCCAGCCTCACAGGAGGGCAGCATGTCCGGTCTCCTCAGCGTACTTTCGGTCAGCGCGGGCACCCTGCTGGCCATCGTCCTCTTCGTCACGCTGGTGTTCTGGTACGTCAAGGACATCACGCAGAAGAAGCATACGGTCCTGCGCAACTATCCGATCATCGGCCGCCTGCGCTACTTCTTCGAGCAGATGGGCGAATACTTCCGCCAGTACTTCTTTACCGGCGAGCGCGACGAGATGCCTTTCAACCGCTCGACGCGCGGATGGGTCTATCGCCTGGCCAAGAACGAGGGCGGCATGATCGGTTTCGGCTCGACCTACAACCTGCACGAGCCGGGCGCGCTGGTCTTCGTCAATGCGCCGTTCCCCGTGATCGAGGAGGAGCAATGGCCGACGCCGCCCCTGACGATCGGGGAGGGCTATTGCGAGAAGCCTTTCGTCGCCCGCTCCATCGTCAATATCAGCGGCATGAGCTACGGCGCCATCTCGAAGCCGGCGGTGCGCGCCCTGTCGCGCGGCGCTGCTGCTGCTGGCTGCTGGCTGGACACCGGCGAGGGCGGCCTCAGCCCCTATCACCTCGAGGGCGGCTGCGACCTCATCATGCAGATCGGCACGGCGAAGTACGGCGTGCGCGATAGCGACGGCCATCTGTCCGCCGAGCGGCTGAAGGAACTCGCCGCGCACGAGACGGTGCGCGCCTTCGAGATCAAGCTGTCGCAGGGCGCCAAGCCGGGCAAGGGCGGCATGCTCCTCGGCGGCAAGGTGACGGCGGAAATCGCCGCCATCCGCGGCATTCCCGAGGGGCAGGACTCGATCAGCCCCAACCGGCATCGCGACATCGCCAGCGCCGACGAACTGATCGAAAAGATTGCCTTCGTGCGCGAACTGACCGGCAAGCCGGTGGGCATCAAGACGGCCATCGGCGGCTGGCAATTCATGAACGAACTGTGCGAGGCGGTGGCGCGGCGCGGCATCGCCTTCGCGCCGGATTTCATCGCCGTGGATGGCGGCGAGGGCGGCAGCGGCGCCGCGCCGCAGGCGCTGGCCGACCACATGGCGCTGTCCATCGATGAAGCGCTGCCGCGCGTGGTCGACGCGCTGATCGAGACCGGCCTGCGCGAGCGCGTGCGGGTGATTGCCGCCGGCAAGCTGGTCACCTCGGCGCGCGCCGCCTGGGCGCTGTCGGCGGGGGCCGATTTCGTCAATACGGCGCGCGGCTTCATGTTCGCGCTGGGCTGCATCCAGGCGCTGCGCTGCCACGCCAACACCTGCCCGGCCGGCGTCACCACGCACAACCCGCGCCTGCAGCGCGGCCTCGTCGTGGCCGACAAGGCCGAGCGTGTCGCCCACTACTGCCGCAACATGAACAAGGAGATCGACATGATTGCGCACTCCTGCGGCCTGCATCAGGCCCGCGAGTTCCGCCGCGAGCATGTGCGCATCGTGCAGGGCTTCGGCCAGAGCATCGCCTTCAACATGCTCTATCCCTATCCGGTGGCACGCTCCTGAGGCTGGCTATCTACGCCGTCCTTCGCCCAGGGCGAGCCACAGGCCGGCGGCGGCAATGACAGCCATGCCGGATGCCGAAAGGGTGTCGGGCACATGCCCGAACACCAGCCAGCCGAGCAGCGCCGCCCAGATCAGTTGCGTGTAGCCGAAAGGCGTCAGCACGGACGCCGGCGCCAGGCGGAAGGCGCGGATCAGGATGAAATGGCCCACGCCGCCGTAGAAGCCGAGCGAGGCGATCATCAGCCATTGCAGCGGGCTGGGCGCGAACTCGAACCAGAACCAGGGCAGGGACAGGCTCATCACCGCCGTGCCGACCAGGGCCGTGTAGAAGAGCAGCGTCAGGGGATGCTCGGCATGGCTCAGCCGCCGCGTCAGGACCTGATAGATGGCGTAGCAGACGGCGCCGCCCAGCGCCCAGGCCACGCCCTCCGGATTGAGCGCGCCGCCCGGGCGCGCGATCAGCAGCACTCCGGCAAAGCCGATGAAGACCACTGCCCAGCGGCCCGTGCCGATGCGCTCGCCCAGGACGGGGCCGGCCAGCAGCGTGACCAGCAGCGGGGCGAGGAACAGCACTGCCGTCGCCTCGGCCAGCGGCATGCTGCGGAAAGCCATCATGGCGAAACCGGTGGTGCCGACCAGCGCCAGCGCGCGCAGGACCTGCAGGCCCAGATTGTCGGTTCTCACCAATCGGGCGCGCATCGAGGGCGCGACGAACACCAGCATGATGACGAAATGCAGGATGTAGCGCGCCCACACCAGCAGCGGCACGGCAAACGTGGCGGTGAGGTGCTTGGCGGTGGCATCCAGCAGGGCGAAGAGCATCAGAGCCAGCATGAACAGCAAAATACCGCGCAGCGGGTGCTGCGCGGGGGGCGAGTGATTCATTTCAGGATCGGATCCAGGCGTTGAAGCGTTGCCGCGCGGCGTCGATGGTCTCGCCGGCGGTGAGGCCCGCCGGTCCGATGCCGTTTTCGACGAGCTGGTCGGCCGCCGCGCCATGCAGGTGCACGGCGCAGAGCAGGGCCGCTTCGCCCTCCCAGCCTTGCGCCAGCAGGGAAACCGCAAGGCCGCTGAGCACGTCGCCCATGCCGGCGCTGGCCATGCCCGGGTTGCCGCTGGTGTTGATGAACCATGGGCCATCGGGTGTGGCAATGACGCTGCCGCAGCCCTTCAGCACCGTGTGGGCTTTGAATTTCACCGCCAGTGCGCGGGCGGCATGCAGGCGGTCGGCCTGCACCGCATCGATGTCGCTGCCGAGCAGCCGCGCCGCTTCGAAGGGATGCGGGGTGATCAGGGTTGCGGCGGTGCGCTTGCGCAACCGGTTCGCCAGCACGGGATGGGCCGCGACGAGATTCAGTGCGTCGGCGTCGAGCAGCAGCGGCTGCTCGGCGGCGACCGCCTGCCTGAGCAGGCCCAGCGCGTCCTTGCCCTGACCGAGGCCGGGACCGACGGCCAGCGCAGTGACATGCGCCTGTGCAAGCAGTTCGCCCGGCCTGCCCAGCATCAGTTCCGGCTGGTCGGTGTCGACGCTGAGGGCCGCGTTGTCGAGCAGGCCGACGTACACGCGTCCGGTGCCGAGCTTCAGCGCGGCGCGGCCGGCGAGCAATGCCGCGCCGGCCATGCCGGACGCGCCGCCGAGGATGCCGACGCCGCCCATCATGCCCTTGTGGCTGTTGCGCGGCCGCGGCCGCAGGCGGTCGGCGAACAGCGCCGGCGTGACGACGCGGCCTTCGGCCTGCACGCTGTCCTCCGGCGCCAGGCCGAGGTCGTGCACGCGGACCTCGCCGCAGTGATCCGGCCCGTCCAGGGTGAGCAGGCCCGGCTTGAGCGCGATGAAGGTGACGGTGTGATCGGCCTTCACCGCGCAGCCGAGCACGCGGCCGGTGTCGGCGCACAGTCCGCTTGGGACGTCGAGGGCGAGCACCGGGCAGCCGAGGGCGTTGATGCATGCGATGAGTGCGGCATGGCTGCCTTCGACGGGGCGCTGCAGGCCGATGCCGAAGAGGGCGTCCACCACCAGGGAAAAATTGCCGGCGGGAATCTCTTGCACAGTCTTGCCGCCGCCGGTGCGGTAGGCATCCATCGCGCCGCGCGCATCGGCGGGCAGCCGCGCCGCGTCGCCCGTGAAGACGACGACGGGTTCGACGCCGCGCTCGCGCAGCAGGCGGGCGAGGACGAAGCCGTCGCCGCCATTGTTGCCCGGCCCGCAGACGATCAGCGGCGGCAGGCCGGAGCGCTCGGCGAAAGTCAGTGCCTGCGGCACGGCGGCAGCGCCGGCGCGTTCCATCAGCGGCGGCGTGACGCCGGCGTGGCGCGACTCGATGTCGCGAATGGCGGCCACGTCGTAGATGGGCAGGGAGGGAGAGAACGTCATGGTTCCATGCTACCGCAATGCCGCCGTCGTGGCGGCCAGCAGCTTGTCCGCCTTCCTGGCCATGCGCCGGTTGACCAGGTTGTTGGCGACCAGCGCGCCGATCACCAGCGCCGCGCCGGCCCATTCCACCGGCAGCAGGCGCTGGCCCTGCCAGGCGGCGATGAGGAGGGTCACCAGGGGCGCGAAGTTGGCGAACAGCGCGGCGTTGAGCGGTCCGAGCTTCAACACCGCCATGTTCCACATCAGTACTGCGCCGAAGGAGACGACGAAGACGACGAACAACAGCGCCCACGGATGCGCGGCCAGTGCGGTGGCTTGCGGTGCATGGCTGTGGCCGGCGCCGTTGGCCGCGGCCACCGCCAGCAGGATGGTCAGGCAGCCGAGCACCGAAGTGAGCGCCGTGTAGCGCACCGGCGACCAGCCGGGGAATTTCTGCGCGCCCAGCGTGAAGGCAATCCAGCACCACGAAGCGAGATACATGAGGCCGTTGCCCAGCGCGCTGCCGCCCGAGTAGAGCCGGGCGAATTCGCCCTGGCTGACCACCAGTCCGAGGCCGACGATGGCGACGGCGATGCAGGCCAGCGCCGCGGCCGGCGGGCGATGTCGTGTGCGCAGCCACTGCCAGAGCACGATGTTGACCGGGCCGAGGGCGAGGATCATGGCGCCGTGCTCGGGCCGCGTCAGGCGCAGTCCCTCATAGACGCACAGGCTGAAGCCGGCGAAACCGGCGCTGCCGCAGGCCCAGGCCATGCCCGCCTTCCCGTCGTAAGACAGTGCGGCGCGGCCCTCGCGCCAGGCCAGCACGAGCAGGAAACAGGCGGAGGCCGTGGCGTAGCGCAGCAGGGTGAGCCAGTAGGGATCGATGACGGCCAGCACGACCTTGCTGACCGGCAGGAAGGCGCCCCAGATCAGCACCACCGCGCACATCAGCAGCGTGCCCTGGGTCAGGTTCTGCTTGTTCAATGCAGTGTCCTTTGTTGCGGATCCTGGGGCGGGAAGAGTTCGTCCAGGTCGGCGGCGCCGAAGCGGTAGGTATGGTTGCAGATGTCGTCATGCACGACGACCTCGCCTTTTTCCGCGAGGATGGATTCCACTTCCGCGCGGCCGAGGGAGCGCAGCATGTTGCTGACCTTGCCGTGGTCCTCGGGGCAATCGTAGACGACCGGGCGCGGCTTGAAGAGTCGCACGGCTTCATCGGGGAACAGCCTGCCCAGCAGCGCTTCTGCGGTCAGGGTCTGCAGTTCTTCCGGCGTCACGGTCTGGGCGAGCAGTTCGATGCGTGTCCAGCCGTCGGTGTCTTTCGCGTCTGCGCCGGGCAGCTTCTGCAGGAAGAGACCGCAGGCATGCTGCTCATTTGCCGATAGCATGAGGCGTGCCGGCTGTTGTTCAGACTGTATCAGGTAATGCTCGAAGATTGCCGCGATGCTGTCGCCGCTGGCGGGCACCAGGCTCTGGTAGGGTTCGCGCGCCGCTTCGTTCTGCAGGATGAGGGACAGGTGGCCGTCGCCGAACAGCTGTGACACTGGCGCCGACGCGACTTCAGGCGCGGCCTGTGCCATGCCGCGCAGGTGCAGTTGCTCGGTGCAGTCGATGACGAGAAAGCCGGATGGGGCCATGCCCCTTGAGCTGGAAGCTCAGGCGGCCGGGCTGCTTCAGGTTGCTGCCGATGAGGACGGCGGTGGCGGTCATCTCGCCGAGCAGGTCGCGCACGGTGGCGGCATAGCTGCGCTTGTCCTGCATGCGGCGCCAGGCCTCGCCGAGGCGCACGAAGGCGCCGCGTATGTCGAGCTCCTCGAGCAGGAAACGCGCGACGAAATCCGAATCCGGCGGGCTCACTTCAGCTTCTTGGCGTAGACGTCGGCATCGAAGCCGATGAGCAGTGTCCTGCCGGACTCGATGATCGGCCGCTTGATCATGCTCGGGTTTTCCAGCATCAGCGCGAAGGCCTTCTTTTGCGTGAGGTCGGCCTGCTTTTCCGGCGGTAGCTTGCGGAAGCTCGGCCCGCGCGTGTTGATGAGCTTTTCCCAACCGGCCTGCGCCGCCCATTTTTCCAGCAGTGCCGCATCGGGCGCGACTTTCTTGTAGTCGTGGAACGCATAGGCGATGCCGTGGCCATCCAGCCAGGCAAAGGCCTTCTTCATGGTGTCGCAGTTCTTGATGCCGTAGATCGTGATCATGGGCGTCATTCTAGTGCCCGCTTCTGTTTCTGGGGTGCTAAAGCGCGAGCAGTCCTTCGGGGCAGCTTTGCCAGTGCGACAGACGCGCCAGCGTCGGCAGCAGGTTGAGGCCGGTCTGCTTCTTCAGCGCCTGCGCCAGCGTCTTCAGTTCATTCAGCGGCGTGCGGATCGGCTCGCCCGTGGCGGCGAAGGCGATGACATTGCCGTGGTCGCAGGAGGGAAATACCAGGGCGCGCCCATCGAAGGCGCGTTTGATGCGCTCGACGCTGCCCTTGAAGCCGCGATTGCGGCCGAGCAGATTCACCGACAGCAGCCCGGCTTCGCTCAGATGGGCGTGGCAGGCGCGGTAGAAGGGCAGGGTGTCGAGTGCGCCGGCACGGGCGTCGGCATCGAAGCCGTCGACCAGGATCAGGTCGAAGGTTCGGTCGCTGCCGGCGAGCCAGTCGACGCCGTCGGCGATGTCGATCTTCAAGCGTTTCGGATCGTCGGGCAGCTTGAAGAACTGCTGCGCTGCCGCCACCACCTGCGGTTCGATCTCCACCACCGTCAGCATCGCCTGCGGTCGGTGGCGGTAGAGGAACTTCGTCAGCGAAGCGGCGCCCAGTCCGACCAGCAGCACGCTGCGCGGCCACTCCGGCTCCGGCCGCAGCAGCAGGGCCGTCATCATCTCGCGCGTGTAGTCGAGCTCCAGCGCCCACGGTCGCGCGATGCGCATGGCGCCCTGAATCCACTCCGAGCCGAAGTGCAGGTAACGCACACCGGCTGCTTCGCTGATGTCGATGGGGTGGGACATGGGACGGCAAGCGTATGAAAGCCGCGCACTATGCGCAAATGCGCGGAGAAAGGCAAGCAGGCCGCCGTATTGCGGCGACTGACTTTCGGACTAGCGGTTGAGGATGCGCGACAGCTCGCCGCGGTAGTTGCGCACGAGGTCGCTGCCTGAACCAAGCAGGTTGAAGATCTGCAGCATGGTCTTGCGGCCGATGTCGTCGCCGAAGGCGCGGTCGCGGCGCACGATCTCCATCAGGTGTTCGAGTGCCCCTGCGTAGTCCTGCTTTACGGCCAGCAGGTTTGCCAGCGCCAGCTTGGCTTCGAGGTCAGCGGGATCGGCGGCGCAGCGCGCGCGCAGCGTTGGCTCATCGGCGCCGGCCGGCGCGCCCTGTGCCAGGGCGAGTCGCGCGGCGAGGGCATCGATGCGGCCGCGGTCCTTGGCGCTATCGACGACTTCATCGAGCAGGCGTCGCGCCTCGGCCAGGTCGCCGGCGTCGAGCAGGACGTCCACCAGATCCAGGCGCGCCTGCTCGTGCTTCGGATCGAGGCGGATGGCCTCCAGCAGCAGCTTGCGCGTGGCGTCGGCCTCGCCGCGGGCGCGCGCCGCCTGTGCTTCCAGCCGCAACGGTTCGGCCGGCGAGGGCAGCAGGGCGTCGATGAACTCGCGCACGGCGGATTCCGGCAGGGCGCCGGTGAATTCGTTCACGACCTTGCCATCGACAACGGCTTTCACGTTGGGGATGCCGCGCACGCCGAACTGGCCGGCGAGCTGCTGGTTCTCGTCGGAATTCACCTTGGCCAGGCGGAAGCGGCCCTGGTATTCGGCGGCCAGTTTCTCCAGGATCGGGCCGAGGCTGCGGCAGGGGCCGCACCAGGGCGCCCAGAAATCGACGAGGACGGGAACCTGGCGGGAGGCCTCGATGACTTCCTTCTGGAAGTTCGCGGCCGAGACATCGGCGGCATGGGCGGACATGGCAATTCTCGCAACGGGTTTGACTGTTCGTATGATGATTCATGGGGGCACAATCGGCAAATTCAAGGCGTGGCCTCGGGTATAATCTCCCTTTACCGAACACCCTTCCGTCATGTCCGAAGTCCTCAAGCTGCGCGGCACCGCCGCTTTCTCCGCCAGCCGCCTTTCCCGCCTCACACAAACCGTCAAGGGCGCCTTGCCCGGACTGAAAAGCCTGGCCGCCGAACACTGGTACTTCGTTGAACTGAAGTCGCCGCTCGACCAGGCTGCGCTCGTGCGGCTGAAGGACCTGCTGGGCGCGCATCCGGCGGGCAACGCCCTGGCCGGCACGCTCAAGCTGGTGACGCCGCGCCTGGGCACTCTCTCGCCCTGGTCGTCGAAGGCCACCGAGATCGCCCGCCAGTGCGGCTTTGACGGCGTGGTCCGCATCGAGCGCGGCACTGGCTTCCATATCGACGCACGGGGCGACCTTGCGGCTGCGCTGCCACATATTCACGACCGCATGACCGAGTCGGTGCTGGATTCCGTCGACGCCGCCGAAGCCCTCTTCCGCCACTACGCGCCGCAGCCGCTGGCCAGCGTCGACGTCGTCGGCCAGGGCCGTGCCGCGCTGGCGCAGGCCAACGGCGAGATGGGCCTGGCGCTCTCCGAGGACGAGATCGACTACCTGGTTGACGCCTTCAAGAAAGCTGGACGCAACCCGACCGACGTCGAGCTGATGATGTTCGCCCAGGCCAACTCTGAGCATTGCCGCCACAAGATTTTCAACGCCGACTGGGTCATCGATGGCGCGAAGCAGCCCCACACCCTCTTCGGCATGATCCGTGAGTCGCACAAAGTCAGCCCGCAGGGGACGGTGGTGGCCTATTCCGACAACGCCGCCGTGCTCGAGGGCGCGGTGGCGAAACGCTTCCAACCCGGCGCCGGTGGGGCCTATGCGTACTCGGAGGAACTGACCCACTATCTCGCCAAGGTCGAGACGCACAACCATCCGACGGCCATCTCGCCCTTTCCCGGCGCGGCCACCGGCTCCGGCGGCGAGATCCGCGACGAGGGCGCCACCGGACGCGGCTCCAAGCCGAAGGCCGGCCTGTGCGGCTTCTCGGTGTCCAACCTGAACATTCCCGGCTTCGCCCAGCCGTGGGAGCAGGCCTACGGCAAGCCCGAGCGCATCGCCTCGGCGCTCGACATCATGATCGAGGGGCCGATCGGCGCGGCGGCCTTCAACAACGAATTCGGCCGGCCCAACCTTGCCGGCTATTTCCGTACCTTCGAGCAGGAGGTGGCGGGCGAGGTGCGCGGCTACCACAAGCCGATCATGATCGCCGGCGGCGTCGGCAACATCGCCGCGCGCGATGCACACAAGATCGAATTCAAGGCCGGCGCGCTGCTCATCCAGCTCGGCGGCCCCGGCATGCTGATCGGCCTCGGCGGCGGCGCGGCCTCGTCGATGACCACCGGCACCAACACCGCCGACCTCGATTTCGCCTCGGTGCAGCGCGGCAACCCGGAGATCCAGCGCCGCGCGCAGGAGGTCATCGACCGGTGTTGGCAGCTCAAGGAAAACAATCCGATCCTCTCCATCCACGACGTCGGCGCCGGCGGCCTCTCCAACGCCCTGCCGGAACTGGCGCACGGCGCCGGCTGCGGCGCGCGCTTCGAACTGCGCCGCGTGCAGACGGAGGAGCCGGGCATGTCGCCGCGCGAGATCTGGTGCAACGAGGCGCAGGAGCGCTACGTGCTGGCGATCCCCGCCGACCGCCTTGACGAATTCCGCATCATTTGCGAACGCGAGCGCTGCCCCTTCGCCGTGCTCGGCGAAGCGACGGCGGACGGACAGCTCGTGGTGAGCGACAGCCACTTCGGCAACAACGCCGTCGACATGGACATGGAAGTGCTGCTCGGCAAGCCGCCGCGCATGACGCGCGACGTCGCGCACAAGCCGCGCCACCTGCCGCCCTTCGATGCCGCCGCCTTCGACTTGAAGGAGGCTGCCTACCGCGTGCTGCGCATGCCGAGCGTGGCCTCGAAGTCTTTCCTCATCACCATCGGCGACCGCAGCGTCGGCGGCATGACCGCGCGCGACCAGATGGTCGGGCCGTGGCAGGTGCCGGTGGCCGACTGCGCCGTCACCACGCTGTCCTACCAGGGCTATCTCGGCGAGGCCTTCGCCATGGGCGAGAAGACGCCGCTGGCGCTGATCGACGCGCCGGCTTCGGGGCGCATGGCGGTGGGCGAGGCGGTGACCAACCTCGCCGCGGCAATGATCGGCGACATCGGCCGCATCAAACTGTCCGCCAACTGGATGGCCGCCGCCGGCCACCCGGGCGAGGATGCCGCGCTGTTCGACACCGTCAAGGCGGTCGGCCTTGAGTTCTGTCCGGCGCTCGGCATCAGCATTCCCGTCGGCAAGGATTCGCTGTCGATGAAGACGTCCTGGGAAGAGGCCGGCGCGAAGAGGCAGGTGACCGCGCCGCTCTCGCTCATCATCTCCGCCTTCGCCGTCTGCTCGGACGTGCGCCGCACATTGACGCCGCAGCTGCGCACCGATGCCGGCGACTCCGACCTCCTGCTGGTGGATCTAGGTCAGGGCAAGCACCGCCTCGGCGGTTCCGCCTTCGCCCAGGCGTACAACGCGGTCGGCGAGCACGCGCCGGATGCCGATGCCGCGTTGTTGAAGGGCTTCTTCGCCGCCATCCAGGAACTCAATGCAGCGAGCCTGCTGCTCGCCTACCACGACCGTTCCGACGGCGGCCTCTTCGCCGCCGCCTGCGAGATGGCCTTCGCCGGGCATTGCGGCGTCTCTCTTAACCTCGACACGCTGTGCTTCGATCCGCTCATGAACGACGCCGACGGCCTCGAGCGCAAACCGGAGATGGTCGACGGCCGATTGCGTGACCGTCTCATGGGCGCGCTGTTCGCCGAGGAGCTCGGTGCGCTGTTGCAGATCCGTCGCGACGACCGCGCCAAGGTCATGCAGGTGCTGCGCACGCACGGTCTCGCCACCTGCAGCCACACGGTCGGCGAACTGAACACGGCTGACGAGGTCCGCGTCTGGCGCAACGCCAAGCCGCTGCTGAAGGAAACGCGCGTCGACCTGCAGCGTGCCTGGGCGGAAACCAGCTACCAGATCGCGCGACTGCGCGACGATGCGCAATGCGCCCAGGAAGAGTTCGATGCGCTGCTCGACGATGACAATCCCGGCGTGTCGGCGCGACTGACTTTCGATCCGGCCGTGGACATTGCCGCACCGATGATCGCCACAGGCGCGCGGCCGAAGATTGCGATATTGCGCGAGCAGGGCGTGAACGGCCAGGTAGAAATGGCCGCAGCCTTCGACCGCGCCGGCTTCGACGCCTTCGACGTGCACATGAGCGACCTGCAGGTGCGCCGTGCCGCGCTGGCTGGCTTTCACGGCATGGTGGCCTGCGGCGGTTTTTCCTA
The DNA here is from genome assembly GCA_016703785.1 of Betaproteobacteria bacterium. GTDB lineage: Bacteria > Pseudomonadota > Gammaproteobacteria > Burkholderiales > Rhodocyclaceae > Desulfobacillus. The sequence continues at coordinate 191,544 of JADJBM010000030.1, read as the reverse complement.
CGGCGATGTGCTCGGCGCCGGCCAGGGCTGGGCCAAGTCCATCCTCTTCAACGATCCCTTGCGCGCCGAGTTTGCCGCCTTCTTCGATCGCGCAGATACCTTCGCCCTGGGCGTGTGCAACGGCTGCCAGATGATGAGCAATCTGGCGGACATCATTCCGGGCGCCGATTTCTGGCCGCGCTTCGCGCGCAACCGCAGCGAGCAGTTCGAGGCGCGCTTCGTCATGGTGGAGATTCCGCGAAGCCCGTCGCTGTTCCTCGACGGCATGGCCGGCAGCCGCCTGCCCATCGTTGTTTCGCATGGTGAGGGCCGTGCAGATTTCTCCGCCCATGGCCAGCAGGATCAGGCTGTCGTCTCATTGCGCTATGTCGACAACCACGGCCGCGTGGCGACCACTTATCCCTTCAACCCGAACGGCTCTCCAGCCGGCATCGCCGGCCTCACCACCGCCGATGGCCGCTTCACCATCATGATGCCGCACCCCGAGCGCATCTTCCGCACGCTGCAGATGTCGTGGCATCCCGATACATGGGGTGAGGATGGGCCCTGGCTCAGGATGTTCCGCAACGCCAGGAAGCGGCTTGGCTGAACAGCCCCTAGCTTTTTGAAGGCGTCTCGAACCAGGCCGGGTCGACCAGGTCGAGTTGCTCCCCGCTCAGCACCTTCTGCAGGGCGAATACGCTTTGCGGGCGCTGGGCGACGGGCAGCTTGAGGCACCAGTCGATCAGTTCCAGCAATTGCAGCGAGTAGCGTTTCCCCCAGCGCGTCTGGGCAGGTTCCAGTTCATCCCTGACCAGCCGCTGGTCGGCCGGCTGCGGCGCGCATCCCGCCAGGCAGTCGTAGAGTGAGGCGCCCGTCGAGTAGATGTCGGTCCACGGCCCCAGCGGCTCGCCCGAACCCTGCTGTTCCGGGGCTGCGAAGCCTGGCGTGAAGATCGCATTCATCCCCACGCTCGGGCCGAGGCCCTGGCGCGTCGCGCCAAAATCCAGCAGCACCGGATGGCCGTCGCTGCGCACGTAGATGTTCGCCGGCTTGATGTCCAGATGCAGGAGCTTGTGCGTGTGCACCTCCCGCAGGCCGGAGAGCAGGCGCACGAAGACGTTGCGCAGAAACTCCTCGCTCACGACGGCCCCGCCTTCCGTCAACTGGCGCGCATGCTCTTTAAGCGTCTTACCGTGCTCGTAACGCATGACCAGATACGCCGTGTCGTTGGCGCGGAAGAAGTTCTTTACGTGAACCACGTTCGGGTGATCGATGCCGGCGAGGACGCGGCTCTCCTCGAAGAACCACTTCATGCCGGTGTTGAACGCCGCCTGGTGCGCCGAGTCCACCGTTACCGTGTGCGCATCGGAGTCGCGCTGCGTCAGGCCGGCCGGCAGGTATTCCTTGATCGCCACCGGCTTGCCGGCTTCATCGTGGGCCAGGTAGACGATTGAAAATCCGCCCTGGGAGAGCTGCCGGTCGATGCGGTAGCGCTCGAGCCGGAAGCCGGGTGGCAGTGGCGAAGGGGCGTGTGGTGTTTGCATCGTGGAAAAAAATCGGCGCCCATGGCGCCGATTTCAATGATCGGAAGGACGCTTACTCCACTTTGGCCTTGGCGCGCAGTTCCGTGATGTGCTTCTCGAGCATCTGCTGCTGCAGGCGCTGCTGGATCTGCGGCTTCACCTCGTCGAGCCCGGGGTGCTTCAGGTCGCGGATGTCGTCGAGCTGTATGACATGCCAGCCGAACTCGGTATGGACGGGCGCAGCGGAGAACTTGCCTTTCTCCAACTTGACCAGCGCATCGGCGAAGGACTTTACATAGCCAGAGGGTGCGGCCCAGCCGAGATCGCCACCGCGATCCTTGTTGCCGGGATCCTTCGACTGCTTGGCCAGTTCCTCGAATTTCTCGCCCTTCTGCAGTCGGGCGATGATGCTCTTGGCTTCGTCTTCCTTCTCCACCAGGATGTGGCGCGCCTTGTATTCCTTGCTGCCCATTGTCTTGACGATGCTGTCGTACTCCTTCTTGATCGCATCGTCGGTCACCGGGTGGGTCGCGACGAAATCCTGCAGGTAGGCATTCACCAGGATGCCCTGGCGTGCCAGTTCGAACTGCGCCATCACATCGGCCTTCTTGTCGAAACCCTTCTTCTTCGAGGCCTGCGAGAGAATTTCGCGCGTGATCAGGTCGTTGCGCACGGCTGTGCGCAGCTGTTCGGAATCCTGCTGACCCTGGGATAGTTGCGACTGCAGCAGTGCATCGGCGCGGGAGGCCGGAATGGCCACGCCGTTCACCGTGGCGACGCCGCCCGCCTTGCCGGACGCGGCAGCAGGCTTGGCGGCCGGCTTCGCCTCTTGAGCGAGGAGCGGCGTTTGAATCATGAAGCCCGCGACGAGGAGGGCGGCCAGGCGGGGAAGGGTATGTTTCATGTGTTTTCCTTGCGTTGGGTTAATCAGTTTCAAGTTTCATCTGGCGTCAGCGCCTGGATGCTGAGGGCATGGATTTCCCTGCGCATCATGGGCCCTAGCGCCTCGTAAATCAAGCGGTGGCGCTGCAGCGTGCCGCTGCCGGCGAAGCGGGTCGAGACGATGGTCAGGCGATAATGGCCACCGCCTTCGCGGGCGCCGGCATGGCCGGCATGCTTGGCGCTGTCGTCGATAATGTCGAGCCGCTGTGGTTCGAGCGCAGCCAGCTTCTCGCGCATGTGTTCGACGACGCTCACGCCGGCAACACCTGCCTGAACGGCCGCACCGTGGTGCGTGCGAAGACGCCTTCGGTGACGTAGGGATCGGCTGCCAGCCAGGCCTGCGCCTCGGCGAGGGAATCGAATTCGGCGACGATCAGGCTGCCGACGAAGCCGGCCGGGCCGGGATCGGGCGAATCGATGGCCGGACAGGGGCCGGCCAGGATCAGACGCCCGGCGTCCTGCAGGGCCTTCAGACGGTCAATGTGGGCCGGTCGCGCGGCGAGGCGTTTTTCCAGGCTGCCGGGCGCGTCATCGCCGATGAGGGCATACAACATTATTTCTTTTCCTCCTCGATGTACTTCGCCAGCATCAGGCTCTGTCCGACCACGAAGACCAGCATCAGGCCCATGCCGCCGAAGAGCTTGAAATTCACCCAGATGTCGGTGGAGAAGCTGAAGGCGACGTAGAGATTGGCCACGCCCATGACGGCGAAAAAACCGATCCAGCTGGCGTTCAGCTGGCCCCACACCCGGTCTGGGAGGGAAATCTGCTCCTCCATCAGCTTGCGGATGAGGTTCTTGCGGAAGAACAGCGTGGCACCCGCCAGCACGGCGCCGAACAGCCAGTAGAGCACCGTCGGCTTCCACTTGATGAAGGTTTCGTCCTGCAGCAGGAGTGTGGCGCCGCCAAAGACCACGATGATGGCCAGGCTGACCCACAGCATGGTGTCGACCTTGCGGCCGCGCGCCAGCAGCCAGCCGATCTGCGCGAAAGTGGCGGCGATGGCCACCGCCGTGGCGACGTAGATGCCGGAAACCTTGAAGGCGATGAAGAACAGGATGACCGGGAAGAGGTCGAAGAGGAATTTCATGGGCGGCGATTATAACGCTAGTCCTTCTTCTCCAGCTTCAGCGAGGCGGAATTGATGCAGTAGCGAAGTCCGGTCGGCGCCGGTCCGTCGGGGAAGACATGGCCGAGATGGGCGCCGCAACGGCTGCACAGCGCCTCGGTGCGGCGCATGAAGAAGCTGTTGTCCTTTTCACTCGTAAGGTTTTCCGGGTCGGCCGGCTGCCAGAAACTGGGCCAACCGGTGCCCGATTCGAATTTGTGCGCCGAGCTGAACAGTTCGGCGCCGCAGCACACGCAGCGATACATGCCCGGGTCGTGGCAATCCCAGTACTCGCCGGTGAAGGCTGGCTCGGTGCCCTTCTGGCGGGCGATGCGGTACTGCTCGGGGGTGAGCAGTTCGCGCCATTCCTGATCGGTCTTTTCCATCGATTCACCTTTCGCCGCCTGATCCGGGCAGCCGTTGGGAGAAGAAGCCGAAAGTATAATGGTTCCTTCCTCTCAACATGATCCAGCATGGAAGGCAAACCGCCCCTGTCAGACGCCTGGCCGCTGTCGGTCAGCATCATCGCTTCGCTGGCCGTTTCCGCCGTAATCGGGCTGGCGAATGTCGTCCATGTGCTCGGCCTGACCGGGGGCAGCATCGGAGGACGCCTGCTTGCCGTGCTGCCGATCTATTTTCTCGCCGCCTTTGTCGTGGCACAACTCGTGTTCTGGCTGATGCGCGGACTGGTCGGCCTGGTCGCGGGGCAGTTCAGCGCCTCGACGGACGCGGCCGGGCTCGGTGCGCGCGGGCACGGCGTCGTGGTGCTGCTGACTTTTGCGGCGGCGGGGTTGCTGCAGTACGCGGAAACTACCGGAGTGCAGCGGGTGTTGCAGGAACAGGCTGCTTCGCCGGCCGCGCACGGCGGCAGTTGTCCCCCGGGCATGGCTTGCACGCCGTTGCGTTCCGCGGATGAATTGAACGAAGCCGATGCAGCCACGCGCCGCGCTGCCGCAGAACGCGGTCTGCTCACGGCGGAAGGCTTTGCGCTGCTGCTGCGCGATCCCGATCCCGCCGTGCGCGCGACGCTGGCGCGTCGCGCCGATCTGCCCCAGGAGCTGCTGGAACGCATGGCAGGGGATCGGCACCCGGCGGTGCGCGAAGCCGTAGCGGGCGTATTGCGCCTCAGCGACGAAGCGCTCAGCCGCCTTGCCTTCGACCGCGAGGAGCGCGTGCGCCTGGCGGTGGCGCGCAATCGCAATGCGCCGCCCACCGCGCTGGAAGTGCTGGCATCGAGCAGCTCGGCGGAAATCCGCCTGCTCGTGGCGGAGCATCCCCGCGCCAGCGATCCGGTGCTGCTGCGGTTGTTGCACGGCAACGCCGACCGCGCGGAACAGGTTGCTCGCGAACGGCTGCCCGGGGGCGACAAGGCGGGGCGATAGGCTGGATTCGGCCAGACGGCGCAAGTTCAGGCGCCCGGAGAAACCGTAAATTTATTTGCCATACAGCACGATACCGTGCATAGTGCGAACCTGCGATCTTCAAGTAGCACCGTTGTTGTCTGGTTCAGTACCCGTTGTCCTGCGGTATTCCTCCCTTCACCATCCTGCCGTCTTGAGCTTCGCCCCCCGGGGGTAAGCCCCATTTTTTGGTTTATTTAGGATATACAAGATATGGCAACAGGTACCGTGAAGTGGTTTAACGATTCGAAGGGCTTTGGCTTCATTACGCCCGAGGCAGGCGGCGAGGATTTGTTCGCCCATTTTTCCGCCATTCAGGGCCAGGGCTTCAAGACCCTCAAGGAAGGCCAGAAGGTCAGTTTCGACATCACCACCGGCTCCAAGGGTCAGCAGGCGTCGAACATTCGCGCGGCCGACTGAGCAGGCGATCCAGGCGGCAAGGCGCTTCCGCCGCGCCGCCTTTTTTTCAGGGATTACGGCACGGGGTTATTGCCCGAGCCGCCTCCCGACCGGTTCTGCCCGGCTTGCGCCGGGCTTATTTTTTCGACTTTTTCCTGGAGATTCGGCTATGGCCAAGGAAGAACTCATCGAAATGAACGGCGTGGTGATGGAGGTGCTGCCTGACTCCCGTTTCCGCGTCACGCTCGACAACGGCCACGCCCTCGTGGCGTATACGGCCGGCAAGATGCGCAAGCACCACATCCGCATCATCGCGGGTGACAAGGTCACATTGGAAATCTCGCCCTACGATCTGAGCAAGGGGCGGATTTGCTTCCGCCATATCGAGGGCCGTCCTGCCTTTACGCCGCAACGCCGGCGCTGACCGGGCTGCGCCCCGCCGGGAAACTTCACGGGCCTGACGGAGTCCGAGAGGCTTTCCCCCGGAGATACCGATGCTTTCCAGGGTCCGTGATTTTTTCGACCGTCACCTCGCCGGTGCGCCGTCGACGCCCGACAACGGCAGCCACTCTATTGAACTTGCCACCGCCGCGCTGCTGGTCGAAGCCATGCGCATCGACGACGAAGCGACTCCAGCGGAACGTGCGGCGGTCGAGCACGCCATCCGCGCGAAATTCAGCCTGACGGACCAGGAAACGGACGAACTGATCGGGCTTGCCGAGGAAGAAGTGCGTCAGGCGACGGATTATTTCCAGTTTACGTCGATGATCAACCAGCGCTTCACCCAGGCGCAAAAGGAGCGCGTGATCGAGCTGATGTGGCGTGTCGCCTATGCCGACGCGGTAATCGACGCGCACGAGCGGCACCTCCTGCGCAAGATCGCCGCCTTGCTGCACGTGTCCGACAGCGCCTACTTGGCGGCCAAACTGCGCGCGCGCGACAGCGCCGGTAGCGACCGACCGCATGCTGGCCCTGAAAAGGATTGACGGGAACCGGGTATCGGTCCGGGGAAAGTCAGCTTCCGGGATACGGTGGCAATGGGTTGGGCAGAAGTCGGTTGGTCAGAAATCCGCAGTCCAGAAAGAATAAACCCGGTTTGCGCCGGGTTTTTCGCTTATGCGGTGCGCGTCATCGTGCCGTATACCCGCCGTCGATCACCAGTTCGCAGCCGGTGACGAACTTGGCCTCGTCCGAGGCGAGATAAAGAATGCCGTAGGCGACGTCGTCGGGTTCGCCCAGCGTGCCGAGTGGGTGCAGCTTGGCCATGGCGCTGTGCACCGCCTCCGGCGCCACGCCGGGTACCTGGGCGCCGGTTTCCAGCATCGGCGTCCAGATGAAGCCGGGGTGAACGGAATTGACGCGGATACCGTCTTCGGCGAAAGCCAGCGCATCGGTCTTGCTCATGATGCGGATGGCACCCTTCGAAGCGTGGTAGGCGGCGACGTTGTGCGAGCCGACGATGCCGTATACCGAGGAGAGGTTGACGATGCTGCCGCCGCCGGCGCGGCGCATCAGCGGCACGGCGTGCTTGGTGCACAGGAACACGCTCTTGGCGTTGGTGTTCATCACCCTGTCCCATTCGGCCTCGGTGATTTCCTCGACGGTGCCGTTGGCGCCGGAGATGCCGGCGTTGTTCACCAGGATGTCGAGGCGGCCGAACTCCTTGCCGACATCGGCGATGACGGCGGCGACGTCCGCTTCCTTCGACACATCGAGCGCCCAGAAGCGGGCCTTGCCGCCGCCGGCGCAGATCTGTTCGGCCACCGCCTCGCCGTCGCGGGTGTTGTTGTCTGCCAGCGCTACCGTGGCGCCTTCGCGCGCCAGCAGCAGCGCCGTGGCGCGGCCGATGCCCTGCGCGGCGCCCGTGACGAGGGCGACCTTGTCTTGTACGCGTCCCATGATGCTCCCCTTGAGTGAACTTCCTGCGCTCATTCTATGCCCGGCGCAACGACGCGGGGCTTGACCGGGCGCAAGGAATGACGCGGCTGCTATTCCGGGAAGGCGTCGGCCAGTTTGGCGGCTGCATTCCGCAGGGCCGGCACGCACTCCAGGGCCTGGGCCAGCGTCATGCGCGAGGTGGGGGCATGCACCGCCAGCGCCGCCGGCACGCGGCGTGTGCCGTTTTCCACCGGCACCGCAACGCAGACCGTGCCGTCGAGGTATTCCTCGTTGTCGGTGGCGCACTTATCCTTGCGGATGCGCTTGAGCGCTGTCTCCAGGTCGCGCCGCCGGGTAATGGTGCTGGCGGTGTGGTACGAGAACGGCAGGGCGGCGAGGATGCGGTTGCGTTCGCGCGTCGGCAACAGCGCCAGCAACAGCTTGCCGCTGGCACTGCAATGCGCCGGCACGCGCGAACCGGTCTGGAAATGCAGCCGTAGCGGCCAGGCGGCCTCGACGCGATCAAGATAGACCACCTCGGTGCCGTCGAGCAGGGTGAGGTTGCACGTTTCGCCGATTTCGCCGACCAGCGATTTGAGGATGGCGTGGCGTGGCGCACGCCAGACGGCGTGGGTGAGCGAGGCCAGCCCCAGCGAAGCCAGGCGCGGGCCGGGACCAAAGCGCTTGCCCTCGGCCTCGCGGAGCAGCAGCGAGGCATCCATCAGCATGGCCGTGATGCGGTGAACGGTCGGTTTGGGCAGTCCGGTCGCCGCCATGAGTTCCACCAGTCCGAGCGGGCCGTCGGCGCCGGCGATGGCTTCCAGGATGGCGATGGCGCGCAGGGTGGCCGAGCCGTGCTGGTCGTCTTCTTTGTCGAGCATAATTATCAAAAAATGAAATGAACAGTCTCATTATTGCCATAAAAATGGCAATGTGCAATGATTGTTGAAGAATAAGAATCTGGAGGCGACATGGCGGACAGCCAAAATACTTCGACCAGCCGGCGCATGACGCCGAGCGAGGCGCTGGTGGAAACCCTGGCGGCGCAGGGCGTCCGGGATATCTTCGGTATCGTCGGCTCGGCCTACATGGACGCGCTGGATATTTTCCCGGCGGCCGGCATCCGTTTCATCCCCACAGTGCATGAGCAGGGCGCGGCTCACATGGCCGACGGCTATGCGCGTGTCTCCGGCCGCCACGGCGTATGCATCGCACAGAACGGGCCGGGCGTCACGAATTTCGTCACGGCGGTGGCGGCCGCCTACTGGGCGCACAGCCCGGTGGTCGTGATCACGCCCGAGACGGGCAGCTTGTCGATGGGACTGGGCGGTTTCCAGGAGACCGACCAGTTGCCGATCTTCTCGAAGATTACCAAATACCAGGGCCATGTCAGCAGCCCGAAGCGCATGGCGGAGATCGCCGCGCGCTGCTTCGACCGTGCCCTGCTGGAGATGGGGCCGACGCAACTCAACATCCCGCGCGACCATTTCTACGGCGAGGCCGACTACGAGATCGCCGCGCCGATCCGCATCGAGCGCGGCGCCGGCGGCGAGAAGAGCCTGGACGAAGCGGCCGCGCTGCTCGCCGCGGCGAAATTTCCCGTGATCGTTTCCGGCGGCGGCGTGGTGCTGGCCGACGGCGTGGCGTCGTGTGCAAAACTGGCCGAACTGCTCGATGCGCCGGTAGTGACGAGCTACCTGCACAACGATGCCTTCCCTGCGGCGCATCCGCTTTCATGCGGCCCGCTCGGCTACCAGGGCTCGAAGGCCGGCATGAAGCTGATCGCCAAGGCCGACGTGGTGCTGGCGCTGGGCACGCGCCTCGGCCCCTTCGGCACGCTGCCGCAGTACGGCCTCGATTACTGGCCGAAGCAGGCGAAAATCATCCAGGTGGACGCCGACGCGAAGATGCTCGGTCTGGTGAAGAAGATTTCCGTCGGCCTGTGCGCCGACGCCAAGGCTGCTGCCGAGGCGCTGCTGCGACGGCTTGAATCGCGAGAGCTGGCGTGCGCCGCCGACCGCAAGAAGCGCCGTGTGGAGATTGCGCAAGCGAAGACGGATTGGGAGGCCGAACTGGACGCATGGCCCCACGAGCGCGACCCGTGGAGCCTGGAAGTTGCTAAAGACAGTCCTGCCATGCATCCGCGCCAGATGCTGCGCGAACTGGAAAAAGCCATGCCGGCAGACGCCATGGTGTCCACAGACATCGGCAACATCTGTTCGGTGGCCAACAGCTACCTGCGCTTTGAAAATCCGCGCAGCTTTTTCGCGGCCATGAGCTTCGGCAATTGCGGCTACGCCTTCCCTGCGATCATTGGCGCCAAGCTGGCGGCGCCGGAGCGGCCGGCCGTGGCGTACGTGGGCGACGGCGCCTGGGGCATGAGCTTCGGCGAGATCCTCACCTGCGTGCGCGAGAAAATTCCCGTTACGGCGGTGGTGTTCCACAACAGGCAGTGGGGCGCGGAAAAGAAGAACCAGGTCGATTTCTACGGCAACCGCTTCGTCGGTTCCAATCTGGAGAGCCCGAGCTTTGCCGCCATCGCGCGTTCGATGGGCGCGGAGGGCATTGTGATCGACGAGCTGGCCGACGTCGGTCCGGCGCTCGCCGCCGCCTGCGCGGCGCAGAAGGATGGCAAAACGACCGTACTGGAGATGATGGTGACGCGCGAACTGGGCGACCCGTTCCGCCGCGATGCGCTGTCCAAGCCGGTGCGGCTGCTGGACAAGTACAAGAATTACGTCTGAGGAGACAGGAAAATGGCGGAAATCAGCGGGGGCGAAGTTATCGCCCGCATGTTGCAGAAGGAAGGCGTCGAGAAAGTGTTCGGCATCATCGACGGTACGTATTTCGGTTTCTATGAGGCGCTGCACCGGCTCGGAATCGAGATCGTCACGCCGCGCCACGAATCCTGTGCGGCGCACATGGCCGGCACCTATGCGCGGCTGACTGGCAAGCTCGGCGTGTGCATGGCCAGCAACGGCCCCGGCGTCGCCAATCTGCTACCCGGTCTGGTCGTCGAGCAGGCCGATGGCAACCGCGTACTGGCGATCACCAGCGCGCGTCGGCCGAGCATCATGTATCCGGACCGCGGCGGCAGCTACCAGTGCTTCGACCAGAGCGGCGTCATCGGCAAGATCGCGAAATGGAGTGCTGCGGCATCTTCCTTCGATCGCGTGCCGGAGCTGGTAAGAAAGGCGCTGCGCAAGAGCTACGAGGGCCGGCCCGGCGTGGTGCACGTCGATGTCCCGGAAACCATCATGAACGGCAAGGTGAAGGCCGATGTCGCTTTCTGGGCGCCGCACCAGTACCGCCACATCGATCCGGTGACGCCGACGGCGGAGCAGGTCGCACGCGCCGCCGACATGCTGATCGCCGCCGAGGCGCCGATGATCCACGCCGGTAGCGGCATCATCCATGCCGGTGCCTTCGAAGCGCTGCGCCGTGTGGCCGAACTGCTGCATGCGCCGCTGACGACCAGCTGGGCGGCGCGCGGCCTGATGACGGAGGATTCGCCGCTGGCCATCACCATGCCGCACGTCAAGCTCAACCACAAGGTGCGCAACGACGCCGACGTGGTGCTGATCATCGGCACGCGCGTCGGCGAGACCGACTGGTGGGGCAAGCCGCCCTACTGGCGCCACCCGTCCGAGCAGAAGACCATCCAGGTGGACATCGATGGCGACATGATTGGCCTGAACAAGCCGGCCGACGTGGCCATCCTTGCCGATGCAAAGCGCTTCCTCGAACTGCTCGGCGACGAACTGGAGCGGCGCAAGGCGGAGATAGCGCTCGAAGCCCGCCGCGCCCGCGTCGCCGGCTACGGCAAGGCGATGAAGGAAGATCGCGAGGGCTGGGACAAGGCGCTCGCCGACATGGCGGTGCCGATGCATCCGGCGCACATCGGCGCCACCTGTCGCGAGGTGTTTCCCGCCGACTCGGTACTGGTGGCCGACGGCGGCAATGCCACCATCTGGGCCATGTTCTACCATCACGTGACGGTGCCGAACACGGTGATCTCGACCTTCAAGTTCGGCATGCTCGGCGCCGGCACTTCGCAGGCGGTGGCCGCGGCGCTGGCGCGCCCGGGCATGCCGGTGTGCTGCATCATCGGCGACGGCGCCATGGGCTTCCATCCGCAGGAGATCGAGACGGCGATCCGCAACAAGGCGCAGGTGGTCTATATCGTGCTGTGCGACAAGCAGTGGGGCATGGTGAAGATGAACCAGCAGTTCATGCTGCGGCCGTTCAAGACTATGCTCTTCAAGCACCTCGATCCGGACGAGACCATCAAGGCGGACCTCGGCGAGATCGAATTCGACAAGCTGGGGCAGAGCATGGGCGCCCACGGCGAACGCGTGTCCGACCCGAAGGAGCTGAAGCCGGCGCTGCAGCGGGCGATCCAGTCGGGCAAGTGCGCGGTGATCCATGTCGACGTCGATCCGGTCAAGCACATGTGGGCGCCGGGGCTGATCCACTTCAAGAAGATGCACGAAGAACCGAAGGGCTAAGATGCTCCCCTCTCCCGCTTGCGGGAGAGGGGTAGGGGGAGAGGGCCGGCTGGCGCTTGCCCCTCACCCCAACCCTCTCCCCGCAAGCGGGGCGAGGGAGAACTGCGAAGGAGCAATCATGAGCGAAATCGATCTGGTCCGGCTGAACTTCAATCCGCAATCCCTGTGGGCGCTGAATTTCATCATCGGCCTGGTGATGTTCGGTGTCGCCCTCGACCTCAAGGTGGCGGACTTCAAGGCGGTGCTGACGACGCCCAAGCCGGTGCTGATCGGCCTCGCCGGCCAGTTCATCCTCTTGCCGGCCTTCACCTTCCTGCTGGTGCTGGCGATCAAGCCGACGCCGAGCATCGCGCTGGGCATGATGCTGGTGGCGGCCTGCCCGGGCGGCAACATCTCCAACTTTCTCACGTACTTCGCCAAGGGAAATGCGGCGCTGTCGATCACCATGACAGCCGTGTCGACCGCCGTGGCCATCGTCATGACGCCGTTGAACCTGTCGCTGTGGGGCGGCCTGAACGCCGAGACCAGCGCGATACTGAAAGAGGTGGCGCTCGATCCGCTGGAAATGCTGCTGGCGGTGTTCCTGCTGCTCGGGCTGCCGATGGCCCTGGGCATGACGGTCAGCCATCGTTTCCCGCGCTTCGCGGCGCGGGCACTGAAGCCGATGAAGATATTTTCCCTTGGGGTTTTCGGCCTGTTCGTGGTGGGCGCGCTGGCGGCGAACTGGCGCTACTTCATCGACTTTGTCGGCTTTGTGGTGTTTGCCGTGTTCCTGCACAATGCGCTGGCCCTGAGTACCGGCTATTTCGCTGCCAGATTCGCCGGGCTGCCGGAACGCGACCGTCGCGCGGTGTCCATCGAGGTCGGCATCCAGAACTCCGCCCTTGGCCTGATCCTCATCTTCAACTTCTTCGACGGGCTGGGCGGCATGGCCATCGTCACGGCGTGGTGGGGCATCTGGCACATCATCGCCGGGCTGACCGTGGCGACCGTCTGGTCGCGTCATCCGCCTGCAGAACCCCGGCCGTCGTGAGCGTGTCCTCGATACTCATTACCGGCGCGGGCGGCTACCTCGGTTCGCAGCTCGTTGCCGCTCTGGCAGCCGAGCGCGACAAGGTGGGCTGCATCGTGGCGGCGGATGTGCGCGAGGTGCCCGTCGAGAGGCGACTGCCCGGCATCGAGTACGTGCAGGCCGACGTGCGCTCGCCGGGCCTCATCCAGCTCTTCGACCAGTTCAAGGTCGATACCGTGGTGCATCTCGCCTCCATCGTCACGCCCGGCAAGGAAAGCAACCGCCAGTTCGAGTATTCGGTCGACGTGCAGGGCACGGAGAACGTGCTCATCGCCTGTACCACCACCGGTGTGAAGAAGATCATCGTCAGTTCGAGTGGCGCGGCCTACGGCTACCACGCCGACAACCCGGCCTGGCTCACCGAGGACTGCCCGCTGCGCGGCAACGAGACTTTCACCTACGCGCACCACAAGCGGCTGGTGGAGGAAATGCTGGCGCGTTGGCGCGTCGAGCATCCGGAACTGCAACAGGTCATCTTCCGCATCGGTACCATCCTCGGCGAGACGGTGATGAACCAGATCACCGCGCTGTTCGAGAAGCCGCGCCTGATCGCCATCCGCGGTTCCGACAGCCCCTTCGTCTTCATCTGGGACCAGGACGTCGTCGGCTGCCTGCTGCACGCCATCAGCAGCGACAAGACGGGCATTTTCAATGTCGCCGGCGACGGCGTTCTGACGATTCACGAGATTGCGGCCAGGCTGGGCAAGCGCTGCCTGGTACTGCCGCCCGGCTTGCTGCGATTCGCCCTGAGCGTGCTGAAGACATTCGGCTTGACGCAGTACGGCCCGGAACAGATGGACTTCCTGCGCTACCGGCCGGTGCTCGACAACACGCGGCTGAAGACAGGATTCGGCTATGTGCCGAAACTGACGTCGGTGCAAGTGTTCGACCTCTATCGCAAGGCGCGCCACGGCCGTGGCGCGTGAGTTTGCCGGCAAGACGGTGGTGGTCACCGGCGCGGCCGGAGGGCTGGGCCGGGCGCTCAGCCTGCGCTTCGCTGCCGCCGGCGCGCGCATCGTTGCATTGGACCGCGATGCCACCGTGTTGCAGGGACTGACTTTCCCCGAAGGCGCCGCCGCGGCCCGCATTGCCTGCGACGTGTCGAACGAGGCGGATTGCCTGCGGGCCATGGCGGAGGCGCGCCAGATTTTCGGCGGCGTCGACGTGCTCATCAACAACGCCGGCATCACGCACCGCAGCGCCTTTTCCTCGACCGATCCGGCGGTGATCCGCCGCGTCATGGAGGTGAATTTCTTCGGCGCCCTGCATTGCACGCATGCCGCCCTGGAGGATTTGATCGCGCGGCAGGGCATGGTGATTGCCATCTCCAGCGTCGCCGGCTTCGCGCCCCTGATCGCGCGCACCGGCTACGCGGCGAGCAAGCATGCATTGCACGGATTCTTCGACAGCCTGCGCACTGAGGTGGAACCGCTGGGGGTGAAGGTGCTGCTCGTCTGCCCTTCGTTCATTCAGACGGGCATCGAGAAGCATGCCCTGGACGGCAACGGCAAGCCGGCGCAGCACCCGCAAGCCATTGTCGGCACGCGCGCCACGCCGGAGGCGATGGCGGAACTGATCTTCCAGGCGGCCAGCCGCGGGCGGCGCCTGCTACTGCCCGACCGCGTCTCGCGCCTGTCGTGGTGGGTGTCGCGCCTGGCGCCGTGGCTCTACGAGCGGCTGATGACGAGAAAGCTGGGCAAGGAGATGCGGGGCGGGAAGTAGCTATCGTCGTCCCCGCGAACGCGGGAATCCATGGGTCCCTGTCTTCGCACCCCAGGAGTACTTCCTCAGGGCGGCTGCGCCGGCCCTTCAGGGCGCGGGAATGACGGTTGGTCAGTGCAAATGCGCCGACACCGGCGCGCTGTCCTCGGGCAGTTCGGCGTGGGAGGTCTCGCCCTCCGGCGTCGGATACATCGGCATGCCGCAGTCGTCGCAAAACTCCAGCGGGAAGCGCTGATCCAGCGCAATCACGCTGCCGATGCCGGCTTCTTCCAGTACGGCCTCGATCTGCCTTACGCAGTCGGTCGACTCATCCTCTGACCCGAGCAGGGGCCACACCACGCCGTGCACCACTTCGCTCGAGTCGAGGAGCGTGAATCCCACCCGGTATTCCTCCAGCCTTTCCTCATGGAACGGTGCCACCACGGCGCGCAGCTGCTGCGGCCTGACGTTGAGCACCGTTTGCAGGAAGGCCACAGCCGCCCGCAGCGAATAGAGGCGCAGACCCTGATCGGCGTTGCGGCAGGCGGCATGGTAGGCATCGGGCAGCAGCGGTTCCAGGGCGCAGCCGGTGAATACCGCCTGAAGCGCACTGCCGCCCTGGGCGGCCCATTGCGTCGCCGCCTGCTCGCGCGATCCGTCCTCCTCCTGCCAGCGGAACAGGGCCTGGCCGCGCGGCGCCACGACGGCGCCGATCAGGTAGCGCGTGTCCGAGATGAAACGGGTCGTCTCGGGCATCTGGCGCGGGTCGACATGTGCGTCCTTGCCGTCGGTCGCCGCCTTGGCAAGCTGGTTGGCGAGGCGGTAGGTCTCGACGAAGCCGCGCGGCAGCTGGTCCGGGCTGTAGAGGAAATCCACCAGAGCGATCTTCGTGCCGGCCGCCAGCGCGTGGGCCTGCAGCTGGGTGCGCGCCGCGGCGAGGGTGCCGGCGGGCAGGGGGCCTGAGGGGATCGTGAAGCGCGACCAGGCCAACAGCGGCGCGGCGAACATCGCCACATCGAACTCGCCGCCGCCGGCACCCAGCACGCCGCCCTCGGCGCGCGACTCGATCAGGTCGGCCAGCGCATCGTAGGCGCCGCCGTTGGCACCGAAGAGGTGGTCGAGGGCCAGGTTCAGGGTGTCCTCGTTGCCCGTGCGCAGCAGCCGGTCGACCGCCTCGGCGAGGCGGCTTTCCCAGAAGGCGTCCTCGATGCGGCTGGCGGAGGCGGCCAGGCCGCCGGCCAGGCGGGCAAGTTGCTCGGCGTCGCGGTTCAGGGCGCCCCGGCGGGCGAAACGGCTTCTCTTCATGGCATTTCCCTTGTGAACGTAAGACGAATTTTACCCGCTCGCCTCAGTGTGGGCAGGATTTCTCATAATGACAATAAGCTTGACAATACGACAACAAACATGTCAAATTGCCGGCATGCGGAAAGACCACGTCTTGCCAGGGACCTCGAGACCGCCGCTCGGCCAGGCGATCCAGGCGGTGCGGCGGCTGTTCCATGTGCTGGCCGGAGCTGCGGAGCGCAGCCATGCCGGCCTCGGCCTTACCGCCAGCATGTGCGCGGTGATGGAGGTCCTGCACGGCCGCGGCCCACGCACGGTGCCGCAGGTTGCGCGGGAAAAAGACGTCAGCCGCCAGCACATCCAGGTCGTCGTCAACGCGCTGCTGGCGGCGGGGCTGGTCGAGTGCCTCGACAACCCCGATCACCAGCGTTCGCCGATGGTGAAGCTGAGTTCGGCGGGCGCGCGGGCCTACGAGGCGATCCGGCGGCGCGAGTCGCGGCTGCTGGGCGACCTGGCGAAGCGGATTCCCGGCGCCGATCTCGAAGTGACCCTGAATACGCTGAATGCGATGGAGAGGGAGCTGAACCGGATGGAGGCGAAGTCAGCCTGAGCCGGTTCGCGTGTTTGATGGTGCAG
Organism: Betaproteobacteria bacterium; assembly: GCA_016703785.1. Lineage (GTDB taxonomy): Bacteria > Pseudomonadota > Gammaproteobacteria > Burkholderiales > Rhodocyclaceae > Desulfobacillus. The sequence continues at coordinate 175,111 of JADJBM010000030.1, read as the reverse complement.
TAATTGCGGAAGGAGGTGGACGATGCGGCGATATGGAAACGTGGTGGGGGTGCTGTTGGTGGGCCTGGGCCTGTTGCTCGGCGTGGCGCTGTTTCTACGGCTGGCGTGGCACTGGTCGATTCCCGACGTGTTCGGCTTCGGGCCGATTGCGTTCAGGCACGCGCTGGGCTTCATGCTGCTGGGTTTGATCCCTGCCGGTCTGCTGCGTCTCGCCCGTCATCGCGACGGCTGGCGGCACTTCAGCGGGCGCTGGTTACGCGGGTGATCCACCCGCCCCCGTGCGGGGGCGGGCGTGAAGGTCAGTAGCTGTTGCCGTAGGCGCGCCGTTTGGCGCCGCCCGGCGCTGCGCTTGTCACCGTCGGGGCGTCCGCCTTCGCGGTGGCCAAAGCCGGCTTTTTCCCCGAACGAAGCGCGTTTTTCACCAAAGACGGCCTTCTTGTCGCCATAGCCGCCCTTGCTGCCGTAGCCGTTGCCATTGCCCTTGCCGTAGCCGCCCGTGGGGCGCGGTGCGCTGGCACGGCGCTTGTCGCCGAAACCCTCCGGGCGCGACGGGCGCGCCTTCGGCTCGAGGCCGGGAATGACGCCGACGCGGATGGCTTGCGCCGTATAGCGTTCGATGTCGCGGATCTGCCGCTTCTCGAAATGCGCCGCCAGGCTGATGGCGATGCCTTCGCGTCCGGCGCGTCCGGTGCGGCCGATGCGGTGCACGTAGTCCTCGGCCTGGCGTGGCAGGTCGAAGTTGATGACGTGGCTGATGCCGGGCACATCGAGTCCGCGTGCGGCGACGTCGGTCGCCACCAGCACGCGGGTGCGGCCCAGGCGCAGCCCCTGCAGGGTGCGGTTGCGGTCGCGCTGGTTCATGTCGCCATGCAGCGCCTCGGCGGAAAAGCCCTCGCCGCGCAGTTGCACGGCGAGGTCGTCGGCGGATTTCTTGGTCGAGGTGAATACCACCGCCTGTGCAAGGTCGACATCGCGCAGCAGGTGGTCGAGCAGGCGCGACTTGTGCGAGAAGTCGTCGGCGAAATGGATGCGCTGCTCGATCTTCGCCTTGTGCTCCGGCGCAGAGCTGATTTCGATGCGCTGGGCATTCTTCGTCACGCGCTGGGCGAGGCGTCCGACGACGCCTTCCAGCGTGGCGGAGAAGAGCAGGGTCTGGCGGTTGGCCGGCGTGCGGGCGATGATGGCCTCGATGTCGTCGATGAAACCCATGTCGAGCATGCGGTCGGCTTCGTCGAGGATCAGGGTCTCCAGGCGCGAGAAGTCGATGCGACCACGCTCCAGGTGATCGATCAGGCGGCCCGGTGTGGCGACGACGACGTCGACCGGCTGCGACAGCAGCTTGGCCTGGACGTGCAGCGGCGCGCCGCCGACGGCGGCGACGATGCGCAGGCGCTTGAGGAACTTGCCGTAGGTTTCGGCGGCCTTGGTGACCTGCTGCGCCAGTTCGCGCGTTGGCGTCAGCACCAGCACGCGCGGGCCGCGGCCGGGCAGCGCGGCGGGTGTATCAAGACGATGCAGGCAGGGCAGCATGAACGCCGCCGTCTTGCCGCTGCCCGTCTGCGAGGAGACGAGCAGGTCCTTGCCTTCCAGCGTGGCGGGAATCGCCTGTATTTGTACGGGGGTGGGTTCAGTATAGCCGCTGGCCTCGACGGCCTTGACGACTTGCGGGTTCAAACCGAGCTGGGCAAAAGCCATGGCTCTTTCCTTTCGAATAATGAATGGGCGCCGCAATCAGGGGCGACGCGATATCACCGGCAACAACTCATGCCGTTCGTAAGGGAAGGGCGGGAGAGATCGAGGACGGAGACTGTCAGTGGAATACAGTCTTTGGGAACATGAACCCGCACGTGAGGCTGACGGGTTAGAGGAAGCACCGCTTGCTGCATTGCACAAAGCGAATTATACAGGCCTGCAGCCTTTGTGCCAGCGTTATTTCTTATGCCGCCATGCTGCGCTGGAAAGTCAGCCGCTAAGATACGGCGAACTTAGCAGGCCAAGCAGCGCTTCACCGTAATTCTCCCAATTTAAAGGGGCCTGGATCGCCTTTATTCGCAGGGGTGTGGAAATCATTTATAGCCCGCTTCCTTCTGGCCGCGCAACGCCAGTACGAGGACCGTATCGATCTCGGCAACGTAGCGGTACAGGGCGACGTAGCCGCGGGAGCGGCGTCCGATGACCAGTTCGCGCTTGTCATCCTGGGCCGGCCGGCCAATGAGCGGGTTGTGTTCGAGCACGTCGATCGCCCGGATGATTTCCCCGATGCGTGACGGCGCATCTTCGATTTCATGTTTCGCCAGATGATCGAGGATACGCTCGAAGTCGTCCGCCAGCTCGGGCGCCAGCTCGATGCGCGACATTCGGATCGCTGCGTCAGCGTGCCAGCTTGCGGGCGCTCGGGCGCTTCGCTTTCCTGCCGGCCAGTCGATCTTCGAGGTAGCCGCGCATTTCGTTCCAAGGGATCGTTTTTCCTGCGGCCACGATGCGGGCGTAGCGTTCTTCGGCGATTTGGTTGAAATCCGCGCGCCGCTCCTCCTGGTCCGCCTTCTCCGCGATGGCCTCCAGGATGAAACTGTGCGAGGTTGTGCCTGCGCGTTTGGCGGCGGCGGCAACTCGGGCTTTAAGGGTCTCCGGCAGGCGGATCGTCGTCGTGGTCATGGTTGGCTCCATGGGCATAAGTCTGCCCCACTGTAGCACAACGGTGCTACCAGAAAAAAGAGAAAAAAGGGGCCGTGTTCGAATTGATTTCACGATGGCCTTCAGCGCGCTTTCCCGCCGTCGCAAAAGTCAGTACCACAGAAACAAGGGCTGGCACTAGTCGCCGTGATACGGCGCATCAGGCAAACCCAGCAAGCCAAGCAGCGCTTCGCCGTAATTCTCCAGCTTGCGCGCGCCGATGCCGGGGATGTGGCGCATCGCGTCGGTCGATTGCGGCCGCTGGCGCACCAGTTCCAGCAGCGTGGCGTCGTGGAGGATGACGTAGGCGGGCACGCCGTGTTCCTTCGCGGTCGCGGCGCGCCAGGCGCGCAGGCGTTCGAAGAGGGCGTGCTCCTCGGCGCTGAGGTCGGCGTCGATCTTGCGGCTCCTCGGCGTGGCGGCCTTCTTCCTTTCCGGCGCGCGGCGCAGCGGCACGTTCTGCCCGCCTTTCAGCACGGGGCGGCTGGCGGCCGCGAGGGTTAGCGCGCCATGGGCGTGGTCGACCGCCAGCAGGCCGAGCGCCACCATCTGACGGAAGATGCCGCGCCATTCCTTCTCGGGGATGTCGGCGCCGATGCCATAGGTCGACAGCTTGTCGTGGCCCCACTGGCGCACGCGCTCGTCTTCGCGCCCCATCAGCACGTCGATGACGTGGCCGGCGCCGAAGCGCTGGCCGGTGCGATAGACGCAGGACAGCGCCTTGCGCACGGCCTCGGTGCCGTCCCAGGTCTGCGGCGGCTCGAGGCAGGTGTCGCAGTTGCCGCAGGGGCCACTGTCTTCGCCGAAGTAGGCGAGCAGGCGCTGGCGGCGACAGGCGCCCGTCTCGCACAGGCCGAGCAGGGCGTCGAGCTTGGCGCTGGCGACGCGCTTGTGGCGCTCGTCGGCCGGCGACTCGGCGATCATGCGCCGCTGCTGCACGACGTCGGCGAGGCCGTAGGCCATCCAGGCGTCGGCGGGCAGGCCGTCGCGCCCGGCGCGGCCGGTCTCCTGGTAGTAGCCCTCGATGCTCTTCGGCAGGTCGAGGTGGGCGACGAAGCGCACGTCGGGCTTGTCGATGCCCATGCCGAAGGCGATGGTCGCCACCATCACCACACCGTCCTCGCGCAGGAAGGTGGTCTGGTTGCGGGTGCGGTCGGGCGAATCCATGCCGGCGTGGTAGGCCAGGGCGCGGATGCCCTCGGCGCAGAGGAAGGCCGCCGTCTCCTCCACCTTGCGCCGCGACAGACAATAGACGATGCCGCACTCGCTCTCGTGCTCGGCGCGCAGGAAGGCCAGCAGCTGGGCGCGGGCGTTGGCCTTCTCGACGATCTGGTAGCGAATGTTGGGGCGGTCGAAACTGGCGATGAAGACGCCTGCGCCTTCGAGTCTTAGGTTGGCGATGATCTCCTTGCGCGTGGCCTCGTCGGCCGTCGCCGTCAGCGCAATGCGCGGCACCTCGGGATGGCGCTCGTGCAGGAAGGTGAGCTTGAGATACTCGGGGCGGAAATCGTGGCCCCATTGCGAGACGCAATGCGCCTCGTCGATGGCGAAGAGGGCGAAGCCGTGGCGCTCGGCCTTGGCCATGAGGTGGGTGAAATAAGGCGACAGCAGCCGTTCCGGCGAGACGTAGAGCAGGTCGAGGCGACCTTCCGTGAAGGCGTGCTCGGCACGACCGGCTTCCGTCGCCGATTGCCCGGAATGGATGCAGGCGGCACGCACGCCCGCTTCGGTGAGCGTCGCCACCTGGTCCTGCATCAGCGCGATGAGCGGCGAGATGACGAGGGCCGTGCCGGGGCGCAGCAGGGCCGGAATCTGGTAGCAGAGCGACTTGCCGCCGCCGGTGGGCATGAGCACCAGCGCGTCGCCGCCGCTGGCGATCAGATCGATGATCTCCGCCTGCGCTCCGCGGAAGACCGGGTAGCCGAAGATGTCGTTGAGAAGGGCGAGGGCGGACGTCATTGATGAATGAGATGAAAAGGATTGGCGAGGTAGTTGCGAAATTCCCGGCGAGTTATTGTGCCCATTCGTGAACAAGTGCCTTGTGGATTCAGCACCAAATGCTAATATTCATGGCAAATACATGACGCCACGCTGTGACCCGTAAGGGCAAGGCGCGGCGCAAAGGCGGACGGCCAACAGAGGATTTTAAGCATGATGAATTACGTCTATCGCGCCGAGAAGCTTGACCGGCTGCTGAAGGCGAAAGGGCAGGCTCTGCGCCTCGAGCGCCAGTTCGGACCGCCGCATGATTATCCCCAGAAAATGCTGGAAACGGTGCGCAAGCAATTGCCGGCGAGTCGCGCCGTCTATCGCCTCGAATGCCAGACCCGGGCGCCGCAGGCCAATGGCGCCGCCTCGGTCGTCCTGCGCATTCCGGAGCGCAATGCCCTGTTCGCCGAGGTGACGCGCATCCCTGACGAGCGCAACCTGGCGTCGGGCGTGATCTATTTCGGCGTCGACGACGCCGTGAATCCGACCAACAAGCTGAGCCCGAATCTGGCCATTCCCTTCGAGAAAGTCGATGTTCAGGTCGGCGGCGTCTGGATGCCGCTGACGCCTGCGACGCTGGCCAAGCTCTCCGCCTGACCTTCCGCCAGCAGCGCCGCCGCCCCTGCCGGGGTGGCGATGCGAAAGCCCAGCCGGCCGCATTTCTTCGCCAGCGCCAGCAGCGCCTTGTCCTTGGTGACGAGGAGGTCGGCCCTGGCCGCCTGCGCCAGTTCGAGGAATTTCTGGTCGTCCGGGTCGCGGCATTGCGGCAGCGTGCCGCTCGCGGAGTCGTTGCAGAACTGCACCAGGGCAGCGTATTCGTCGAGGATGCGGCGGGCTTCATCATTATTAATTTTGAACTGCGGGTAGCTCAGCACGTGAGCCATTTCTTCGCGGCAGGCGGCATTGCTGAAGCAGGCTGCCCGGCCGCTCCGCAGGGCCTCACGGATCGGCTCGACGGCGGGGTCGTTGAAATGCAGCAGGTCGAGGACTACATTGGTGTCGAGAACGATTACCAGCCGCTGCATCAGGCGTCCAGTTCGTCGCAGACGTGTTCGGCCAAAGCGAGACAGGCCGTGAGGCCGGGCGATTCGATGCCGAACAGGTTGATGAGGCCGGGCAGGCCGTGCGTGGTATGCGACTGGACGAGAAAGTCGGCCTGCCGCTCGCCCGGTCCGGCGAGCTTCGGCCGAATGCCGGAATAGGCCGGCTGCAGCGCGCCGTCCGGCAGGCCCGGCCAGTACTTGCGCACCTCGCCGTAGAAGACCTCCGCGCGGCGCGGATCGACCGTGTAGTCGAGGGTGTCCACCCATTCCACGTCGGGGCCGAAGCGCGCCTGGCCGCCGAGATCCAGCGTGAGGTGCACGCCCAGTCCGCCCGGCTCGGGCAGGGGGTAGACCAGGCGCGAGAAGGGCGCGCGGCCGGCGAGCGAGAAATAATGGCCCCGCGCCAGATGCAGGCGCGGCACGAGGCGCTGGTCCAGCCCGTCGATGGCGTCGGCGACCCGTGCCGCATGCAGGCCGGCCGAGTTGATCAGCATGTCGGCCTGCAGTCGCATCGGTTCCGCGCCGCCGACTTTCAGCAGGAAGCCGCCGCCGTTCGCCTCGGCCCGCAGCAGCGGGCTTTTCAGGGCGAGCGCGGCGCCGTGTGCCTCGGCCTCGCCGAGCAGCGCCTGCATGAGGCCGTGGCTGTCGATGATGCCGGTGGACGGCGAGAGCAGGGCGGCGCTGGCGCGCAATGCCGGCTCGAGCGCCTTCGCCTGCGCGCCGGTCAGCGGCTGCAGGTCGGCGACACCATTGGCTTCGGCCTTGCGCCGCAGGGCGGCCAGTGCATCTTCTTGCTCCGCCGTGGTGGCGACGAGCAGCTTGCCGCAGCGGCGGTGGGCGACGTGGTGCGTGGCGCAGAAGTCGTAGAGCAGGGCCTTGCCGGCGACGCACAGCCGTGCCTTGAGCGAGCCGGCGGGGTAATAGAGGCCGGCATGGATGACCTCGCTGTTGCGCGAACTGGTCTCCATGCCGATGGCCGCATTGGCCTCGAGGATGACCGTCTCGATGCCGCGTCGCGCCAGCGCCCGCGCGCAGGCGAGGCCGACCACGCCCGCACCGACGACCGCCGCACCGATTCTTTCCGTCATGGGGATATCGAAGGATTCTTTTTGACTCGACTGGAGCGGCATTGTAACGTCTGCGGCTCGAACAGGAAGGAGAGACACATGAGCAAATACGGATTCGGCAAGGCGGTGAACTGCGGTTTCGACGAGGCGGTGGCAAAGGTGACGGAAGCGCTGTCGAAGGAAGGCTTCGGCGTGCTGACGGAAATCGACGTGGCGGCGACGATGAAGAAGAAGATCAATGTCGACATGCCGTCCTACCGCATCCTCGGCGCCTGCAACCCGCAGCTGGCCAATCGCGCCATCGGCGCCGAACCCTCCATCGGCCTGCTGCTGCCCTGCAACGTGGTGGTGCGGCAGGATGCCGCCGGCACGGTGCACGTGGAATTCATGGACCCGATCGCCATCATGCAATTGGTCGAGAGGCCGGAAGTCGAGGAACTGGCGAAGGAAGTGCGCGGCCGCCTCGACCGCGTCCTGGCGGCGCTCTGACGGGCTGATTCAGTCGGCGGGCAGGGTCAGCAGGCGGCCATGCCTGCCGCATCGGGCGCGGCCTGGTGCGGCAGCACGCCGAGCAGCGGCGCGTCGAGCCGTGCTTCCAGCGCGGCGATGTTCTCCTCCGCGCAGGCCATGTGCGGATCGATGCGGTTGGCGATCCAGCCGGCCAGCCGCAGTCCGCGCGCAACGACGGCCTCCTGCGTCAGCAGGGCATGGTTGATGCAGCCCAGGCGCATGCCCACCACCAGCACCACCGGCAGGCCCAGGCGCGCGGCGAGGTCGGCGCTGTCCCAGCGTTCTCCCAGCGGTACGCGGAACCCGCCCACGCCTTCCACGATGACGACATCGGCCTGTGCGCAGAGCGCCTCGTAGGCAACGACGATGCGCGCCATGCTGATCGCCGCGCCTTCGCGCTGCGCCGCGATGTGCGGTGCCAGCGGCTCGCGCAGGAGAAAGGGATTCACCAGGGTGTACGGTGCGTCGACCGTGCTCGCCGCGCGCAGCTGCGCCACATCCTCATTGATGCCGTCGGCGCCCGCGCCGGCCGCGACCGGCTTCATGCCGATCACCCGCAGTCCCTTGCCGGCATAGGCATGCAGCAGGGCACAGCTGGCCAGGGTCTTGCCGATTTCGGTGTCGGTGCCGGTGACGAACAGGTTCATGCAAGTTCACTTTCGAGTTGCATCAGCGCGGCAGCGAGTTGCCCGACCTGATCGCCGGCATGCGCGGCGGAGAGCGTGATGCGCAGCCGTGCCGTGCCGGCCGGCACGGTGGGCGGGCGGATGCCCGGCACCCAGAGGCCGCGCTCGAACAGCTTGTTCGCCACGTCCATGGTCTCGGCGTTGTCGCCGATCAGCAGCGGCTGGATGGCGGTGTCGGAGGGCAGCAGCCGCCAGCGCTTCAGCTGCAGCGCGCCGCGCAATTGCGCGATGAGTGCGGCGAGATGGCGGCGACGGATATCGCCCTGCTCGATGAGGTCGATGCTTTTCAGCAGCGCATGGGCGATCAGCGGCGGTTCGGCAGTGCTGAAGATGTAGGTGCGCGCCTTCTGCAGGACCCACTCGATGACGTTCTCCGACCCGGCGACGAAGGCGCCGGCGGCGCCGGCCGCCTTGCCCAGGGTGCCCATGACCAGCAGTCGCGGCGAATTGAGGCCGAAATGCGCCGCCGCGCCGCGCCCCTGCGGCCCGAGCACGCCGAAGCCGTGGGCGTCGTCGACCAGCAGCCAGGCGTCGTGGCGCTCCGCCAGGGCCAGCAGTTGCGGCAGCGGCGCAATGTCGCCATCCATGCTGAAGACCGCATCGGTGACGACCAGCTTGCGCTTCGCCCGCGAGGCGGCGAGCGCGGCTTCGAGGGCCGCAAGGTCGAGGTGCGGGTAGATATTGAGCCCGGCGCGCGACAGCCTCGCCGCATCGATGAGCGAGGCGTGGTTGAGGCGGTCGGAGAAGACGGCGTCGCCGCGCGCAGTCAGCCCCGGCACCACGCCGAGGTTGGCGAGGTAGCCGGTGGAGAAGAGCAGCGCGCGCTCCATGCCGGTGAATGCGGCGAGGCGCCGCTCCAGCGCGGCATGCGGCGCCATGTGGCCGGTGATGAGCGGCGAGGCGCCGGCGCCGAGGCCGTACAGGCGGGCGCCCTCCTGCGCCGCGGCGACGAGCGCCGGGTCGTTGGCGAGGCCGAGGTAGTCGTTGCTGCAGAAGGCGAGAACCTTGCGGCCGTCGACGACGAGTTCCGGCGCGCAGGGCGAATCGACGACGCGGCGCTTGCGCCTCAGCGCCAGCGTGTCGAGCGCGGCAAGTTCTTCGTAAAAGTCAGTCACTGGAATACGGCGTCGAGTGCTGCCTGTGTGCCGCCGACGAGCAGCTCGATCTCCGCGCCGCCGATGACGTAGGGCGGCATGAAGTACACGGTGTTGCCGAGCGGGCGCAGCAGCAGGCCGCGCTCCATTGCCGCCTGGTGGAAGCGCCGCGCGAAGAGCGGATCGTCCGTGGCGGCGTCGAAGGCCCAGATCATGCCGGTGTTGCGGAAGTCGCGCACGCGCGGGTCGGCGGCCAGTGCTTTCGCTCGCTCGTTCAACTGCGCGGCGAGGCGGCGGTTGGCCTCGATGACGCCGTCCTCCTCGAAGATGGCCAGCGTCGCCAGCGCGGCGCGGCAGGCGAGCGGGTTGCCGGTGTAGGAGTGCGAATGGAGGAAGCCGCGCGCCGTGCTGTCGTCGTAGAAGGCGGCATACACGGCGTCGGTCGTCATCACCACTGACAGCGGCAGCGTACCGCCGGAAATGCCCTTCGACAGGCAGAGGAAGTCGGGCGCGATGCCGGCCTGCTCGTGGGCGAAGAAGGTGCCGCTGCGGCCGCAGCCGACGGCGATCTCGTCGGCGATCAGGTGCACGTCGTAGTGGTCGCAGAGGGCACGCGCGCGGCGCAAATACTCGGGGTCGTGCATGGCCATGCCGGTGGCGCATTGCACCAGCGGCTCGACGATGAAGGCCGCGATCTCCGCGTGGTGCTCGGCGAGATAAGCCTCCAGTGCGACGGCGGCCGCCGCCGCCGCATCGCGCGGCGTCTGCCCGGGCCCGGCCTGCCGCCCGTCCGGGCTGGGCACGGTGTCGCCGGCGCGCAGCAGCGGCGCGTAGGCGTCGCGGAAGAGGGCGACATCGGTCACCGCCAGGGCGCCGAGGGTCTCGCCGTGGTAGCTGCCGGCAAGGCTGAGGAAGCGGTTCTTGCCGGGCCGCCCGCTGTTGCGCCAGAAGTGGAAGCTCATCTTCAGGGCGATTTCCACCGCCGAGGCGCCGTCGGAGGCATAGAAGCAGTGGCCCAGCGCGTGGCCGGTCAGGGCGGAGAGCTTTTCCGACAGCGCCACCACCGGTTCGTGCGTGAAGCCGGCCAGCATGACGTGGTCGAGCCGTTCGAGCTGATCGCGCAGGGCGGCATTGATGCGCGGGTTGGCGTGGCCGAAGAGGTTCACCCACCAGGAGCTGATCGCATCCAGGTAGCGGCGGCCCTCGAAGTCGATCAGCCAGGGCCCTTCGCCCGAGCGGATCGGCACGAGCGGCAGGGTTTCGTGCACTTTCATCTGCGTGCACGGGTGCCAGACGGCGTCGAGGCTGCGGCGGAGGAGGGAATCGTTGTTCATGGAGGGCGTCGGGATTGAGCCGCGATTTTACGGGAGTTGGCCGTGTCGCAGGCATTGTGTTGTCCTGACGACAAATCGCCCGGCCGACTCCTGTACACTTGCGGGTTGCCGGGGCGCCGGGAGAGCGCTGCCGCTGAAACGGAAAGGAATCGTATGGAAATCAGGAAAATCGGCGTCGTCGGCGCCGGCACCATGGGCAACGGCATCGCACAGGCCTGCGCGGCCGCCGGGCTGGACGTGGTCATGACCGACGTGGCGCAGGCTGCGCTCGACCGCGCCGTGAGCACCATCTCCGGCAGCTTCGACCGCCTCATCAAGAAGGAAAAGATGACCGCCGAGCAGAAGGCGGCGGCGCTGGCGCGCATCAAGACGGCCACCGACCTGGCGGCGCTGAAGGACAGCGACCTCATCATCGAGGCCGCCACCGAGAACCTCGAACTGAAGCTGAAGATCTTCAAGCAGCTCGACGCACTGGCGAAGCCGGAAGCGGTCATCGCCAGCAACACCTCGTCGATCTCCATCACCAAGCTGGCGGCGGCAACGCAGCGCCCGGACAAGGTGATCGGCATGCACTTCTTCAACCCGGTGCCGCTGATGGCGCTGGTCGAGCTGATCCGCGGCCTGCAGACCTCGGACGCCACCTACGCGGCGGTCGAGGCCGTCTCCAAGGCGGTCGGCAAGTCGCCGGTGCAGGTGAGGAACAGCCCGGGCTTCGTGGTGAACCGCATGCTCTGCCCGATGATCAACGAAGCCATCTTCGCCCTCGGCGAGAATCTCGCCACCGCCGCGCAGATCGACGAGGCGATGAAGCTCGGCGCCAACCACCCGATCGGCCCGCTGGCGCTGTGCGACATGATCGGCCTCGACGTGCAGCTGGCGGTGATGAACGTGCTCTTCGACGGCTTCAAGGACCCGAAGTACCGTCCCGCGCCGCTGCTGGTCGAGATGGTCGAGGCGGGCTACCTCGGGCGGAAGACGGGCAAGGGCTTCGGGCCTCGCCGACGACATCCTGCGCGGCGTGCTGACGCGCGCGGGACGCTACGACTGGGCCGTCACCGAGTTTGTGCGCGTCTCCGGCACGCTGCTGCCGCGCAAGAGCTTCACGCGCGTCTGCCCGGAACTGCATGCCGGCGCGCGCACCGGCTCCGGCACGCCGGTGCGGGTGCAGCTGATGGGCTCCGATCCGGTCTGCCTGGCGGAGAACGCCGCGCGCCTGGCGGAATTGCAGCCGGCCGGCATCGACCTCAACTTCGGCTGCCCGGCACCGCTGGTGAACCGCCACCGCGGCGGCGCGGCGCTGCTCGACGAGCCGGAGTTGCTCCATCGCATCGCCGCCGCCGTGCGCGGTGCCGTGCCGCAGGCGATCCCCGTCACCGCCAAGATGCGTCTCGGCATTGCCGACACCGCGCGCGCCCTCGACTGCGCGCGGGCGCTGGCGGCCGGCGGCGTGCAGGCACTGGCGGTGCATGCGCGCACCCGAAGCGACGGCTACCGGCCGCAGGTGCGCTGGGAATGGGTGGCGCGCATTCGCGAAGCGGTAGCGCTGCCGGTGATTGCCAATGGCGAGGTGTGGAATGTTGCCGATTGGCGAGCCATTCGGTCCGCCACGGGCTGCGACGATGTCATGCTCGGCCGTGGCGCGGTGGCCGATCCTTTCCTCTCCCGGCGCATTCGCGGCGAGCGCGATGAAGCGGTCGGCGCCACTGACTGGCAGGACCTGCAACCGCTGCTGGCGGATTTCTGGTCACAGGTGCGGGTGAAGCTGGAACCGCGACATGCGCCGGGCCGTCTCAAGCAATGGCTCGGCCTGCTGCAGCGCAATTACCCCGCGGCGGAAGCCTTCTATCGCCGCGTGCGGGAAATGAAGGACGTGAGCGCAATCAGCGCTGCGCTAGGGCGTTCAATCATTCTGTCGGTGCGAACGGGTCTTCCGGGGCAGGCGCGCGGCGAAGACAGTAGTTATTCTACGGCGAGCCGCCCCCCCCCCCCCCCCCCCCAACCCTCCCCCCCCGGTGCGGCCAAAGCCGCCGCGCCCGCTGCACCTCCTTGTCGGGGACCATTGACGGCGTCGCGCCCCCCGGCCGCCGCCCTTGGCCACAACGCATCCGACAGAATGATTGAGAACACGCCCTAGCGGCCGAGCGAGATGGCCGGATCGAAGCGGCCGGCAACGGTGGGACTCTGCGCGTTGAGCGTCTCGCGGCGCACGTGCTCTGAGAGGAACGGAATCAGTTCGCCGAGGGTCACGCGGCGGTCGTTGTTGTAGTCGGCGCGGCCCTTCAGGCCTTCCAGCAGGTAGTGCGTGAACACACCGTGGCCGCCGCCGAACTGTGCGCTTTCCGCCGACAGCTGGCGGTCGTCGGAGGCGGAGATCACGGCGACGCCCGCACCGACCGTGGCGAGGTTCTGCAGGCCGGAAGAAATGCGGTTGGGCTGCACGTCGCCCAGCGCCCGGCGCGCCACGTCGAAGGAGGCGCCGACGCCGCCGGAATGGCAGGCATCCGCCAGCACGATGACGCGCTTTGCCTTGATGAAGCGCTTCAGCGCGGTTTCCACGTCCCACATCGGAAAGCCGGTCGAGGCGATGGCGTCGTAGCGCGTGTCGTAGGGCAGCAGGTAGAGGTTATGCGGCGAATCAGGGGAATCCGGCGAGCCGTGCCCCGCGAAGTAGATCACCACGATGTCTTCCTCGATGGCCTGGCGCAGCCAGGTGTAGAGCGCCTCCTTGATGCCGGCGGCGGTGGCGTTGCGGTCGAGCAGGAGCTTGACGCGCGAGGGCGCGTAACGTCCCCCCGAAGGCGCGACCAGCCAGTCGTGCAGGGCCAGGGCGTCCTTGGCCGCATAGCGCAGGGAAGGAATACGCGTGTCGGCGTAGTCGGAGACGCCGATCACGACCGCCCAGTACTGCGTGCTGGCGGTCGTTGCCGGCAACGGGGAAGCGGGAGCAGGGCCGGCGCCATTGGTTCGTGCTGAAGCAGCCGGGGAAGTTGCCGGCAAAGGCGCAGCGACGACTGGCGGCGGCGTCCTGTGGAGACTGATTTTGGCAGTCACTTGTCCGCGGGTGTTTGCGAAAAGGATTTCGACGGCCTTGTTGCTCCGCAGATACAGCGTGCCATCGCTTTCTGCTTCGAACTCCAGAAGCTCCCCCACTGCGAATGGTTTTCCGCTTCTCCCGATCTTGCCGACCAGGGTGCCAATTTCGTGCTGAGGCAGGATGAAGGGGGGGATGAAGGAAAAACACAAGGGGGTATTCGAACCCTTGCCGCCGGGTCCCGATTGCTGGCACAAACCACCCATGTGCCACTCGCCGCTGGCGCTGATGCGATATTTGACACCCTTGAGCAGACTCACGCCGGTGCTGGTCCACTCATCCGTTGCCTTGATGTTTGCTGAGGCCTCCCCGCCCGGGTATTCGGCAAGCTCCCTGGGGGGCGCAGCTTCGATGTGGGAAGGGATTTCAGGTTTTGGCGGCAAGCCAAAGGTATCCTGCGCGAACGCGGATCCCGCCACGGCGAACGCACCCAGCAAGGTCATCAAGAGCAATCGTCGGATGCGGGCGGTGTGCATGGTGTGGGGCGGCGTATTTCCGGTGGCTTGCTCCTGCTTTCAATTATAGCCTTGCGCCACAGCCTGGCTTGTCCGCCATTGGCCCCTGCTCCGCCTGCGCGGCTCGGATGCCTGCGGCAAGGCGCGCAGGCGACACGGGCTGGCACTGCTGGCCTGATTCAGGACGCCACTGTGGCGCAGACGCAATTCCGGCCTGACTGCTTGGCGGAATACATCGTGGCGTCGGCGCGGCCGACCAGGCTGTCCTGGTCTTCGCCGTCCTCCGGATAGGTCGACACGCCATAGCTTGCCGTCAGGTTGACGCCGTCGCCGCGATCGATGTCCAGGGCACCGACCCGCTTGCGCAGGCGCTGCGCCGTTTCGATGGCGTGCGTCTTGTCCGTGTCGGGCAGGACGACGACGAATTCCTCGCCGCCGTAGCGCGCCAGCAGGTCGGTGGCGCGCAGCTGCTGTTGCGAGGCGGTCGTCACTTGCCTCAATGCCGCGTCGCCGGCCTGGTGGCCGAGGCGGTCGTTGAGCTCCTTGAAGTGGTCCAGGTCGAACATCAGCAGGGACAGCGGGCGCTTGCCGCGGCGCGCGCGAGCGATTTCGCGCGCGAGGTTCTCATCCAGCGCCAGGCGATTCAAGGCGCCCGTGAGCGGATCGGTACGGGCCAGCAGTTCGAGCTCATCCGCCAGATACGCGGAGACCATCCAGACGCAGCCGAAGGATGCCACCACCAGCAGGGAGAAGATCGACAGGAAAGTCATCGCCTGCATCGGCCCGGCGGTCATCAGGTCGGCGGGCGGCCAGAACTGCGTATGTACGGCGCGGGCCACCGAAACGACGGCAAACTGGATGAAGCCGGCGGCGGTGAAGTAGTGCGATGGCCTCAGGACGCGCGGAATGTCCTGGATGAGCAGCCAGGCTGCCACGACGGTCGGGATGGCGTTGAGCAGCGACACGGCCAGGATGCGCGCGCCAACGCTCGGTTCGACATAGGTGTAATACAGCAGCAGCAGCGTCAGGGCGGCGACCAGGGGCAGGCTGAGCCGCCAGAAATACGGACGGGACAGGCGGCGAATGCGCACGACGCCTTCCAGGAAAAAGCACAGCGCCAGCAGCATCAGGTCGTTGGCGACGACGATGGAGAGCAGGTCGGGGATGCTGCCGCGCAGTGCCAGCAGCAGGAATCCCGCGCCGGCAACGATGATCGCCCCCGACCACCAGCGCAGGGCGCGTATGCGCGGCTGGCTGCGCTGCAGCAGGTAAATGCCGATGGCAAAGACCAGCGCAAACAGCAGCAGGTTGAAGATCAGGGTGCGGATGTCGAGCTGCAATTCTTGTTCTTTCGTTCAGTCCTGCATGAGCGAGCCCAAGGTCATTCTATAGATTGAATTCGACCCTGTCGCCACCCCCGCCCTGGCCATGCTTGTCCTGCAGCGCAATCGGTATTACCATGAAACCACAAGTAATACCTCAAGGACATCGACATGAGCACCACCGTTACCAGCAAGGGGCAGGTCACCATACCCAAGCCGTTGCGCGACTATCTCGGCCTCGAGCCGGGCAGCCGCGTCGATTTCGCCTACACGGCCGACGGCCAGGTCGTTCTCCGCCCGGTCAAGCCGGCGAAGAAGGCAGGAAAGAAACCCAGCCGTTTCGATGCGCTTCGCGGCAGCGGCAAGGGGCTGGGCATGAGCACCGACGAATACATGAACCTCATCCGCGGCTACGATGAGGACAAGGACGATCCCGGCTTTCAGAACGCCAAATGATCCTCGTCGACAGTTGCATCCTGATTGACGTCATCGAGGAGGACGCAGCATGGCGCCGCTGGTCGCAGTCGGCACTGGAGGAATGGGGGCGGCGCGGCCCCGTTTGCATCAATCCGGTTGTTTATGCCGAGTTGTCGCCTGACTTCGACGATCCTGCCGCGCTGGATGGCCTGCTGACCCAGGTCGGCATCGAGTACCGTGAGATACCCCGCGAAGGCCTTTTCCTCGCCGCGCGGGCGCATCAGGCCTATCGCCGGCGCGGCGGAGAGCGCAGCGGCGTATTGCCGGATTTTTTCATAGGCGCGCATGCCCGCGTGCTGGAGGCGCCGCTCCTGACGCGCGATCCGCGCCGCTTCCGTGCCGCCTTTCCCGACCTCAGCCTGGTCACGCCTTAGGCCCCATGCCCCTCTCGCCCAACGAAATCAAGGAACGCGCCGTCGCCTTTGCGCACAAGTGGGCGGGGGAGGACTCCGAGCGCGCCGAGGCGCAGTCGTTCTGGAACGGCTTCTTCGAAGTGTTCGGCGTCGACCGCAAGCGCGTGGCGGTGTTCGAGAAACAGGTAAAGATGGCGCGCGCCGGCGAGAAGCTCAGGCACGGCCGCATCGACCTGTTCTGGAAGGGCACGCTGCTGGTCGAGCACAAGAGCGGCGGCGCCGACCTCGACCGCGCCGTGGATGCGGCCTACGGCAAGAAAGGCTTCGCCGCCGACGCCGAGCGCGTCGCCTTCCTCTTCGACCTCTACCGCCAGACCACCAGCCTGCTGCCGGCCGAAAAGACGAAGCGCGGCAGAAAATAGCGGTATTTGCTGTGTGGCTTCAATCCGTATAAAATGTAGCTACATTTGATGGGAGATGTGGCTATGGACGTATCGATCCGCGATTTCAGGAACCGTCTTTCCGAGTACCTGCGCCTCGTCGGCCGGGGTGAGCGGCTGGTGGTCACCTCGCACGGCAACGCCGTGGCGATGGTGCAGCCCGCTTTGGCCGCGCCGGAGGGACTGCCCGCCATCGGCGGTGTCGTTTGGGCCCAAGGGCGCCCCAGCGTGCCGGCGCGCGTCGCCGATCTGCCGGGAACGAAGGGTTCGGTCGCCGAGCTGATCGTGGCGGAGCGCGAGCGTGCTCTATCTCGATAGCTCGGCGCTGGTCAAGCTCTACGTCCGCGAGGCGCATTCAGCGGAAATGCTGGCGCTGGCGCGCAAGTCGCCGCAATGGCTGTGCCACCAGCTCGGTTACGTCGAGGTGCGGGCGGCGCTGGCGGCGGCGGAGCGCCTCGAACGCATTTCCGCACAGGCGCGCAGCCAGGCGATTGCCCGATTCGTCAAGGACTGGCGGCACATCAGCCAGGTTCAACTGGACGATGCGCTGCTGGAGCGTGCCGCCGAACTGGCGGAAGGCTTCGGATTGCGCGGCTACGACAGCGTGCATCTGGCGGCGGCGAATCGCATTCGCGACGCCGTCGG
Source organism: Betaproteobacteria bacterium (assembly GCA_016703785.1). GTDB lineage: Bacteria > Pseudomonadota > Gammaproteobacteria > Burkholderiales > Rhodocyclaceae > Desulfobacillus. The sequence goes on along the minus strand of JADJBM010000030.1, from coordinate 157,932 downwards.
CGAACAGCTCGTTTTCGCCTGCTTCGACGAGCGTCTCAACCGGGCTGCCAGGCTGATCGGCATCCATCTTCCCGCATTCGTTCCCTCCTGAACGCCTTGCGGCGCATTCGACGTCCGCGCCCACGCCCACGCCGCCCTTGACCGTGCCGCCTCGCAGCGGCTAGTGCCAGCCCTTGTTTCTGTGGTGCTGACTTTCCCCGGGCGGCGCTGCAGGGAAAGTCAGCCGCTGGAGGACGGCGGCATCCCGCTCCAGGCGATGAATCCGGCAGGTCCCAAGCCTGCCTTTGGGAATACCTCCCACGGGGCTTTGCACTTCCTTCGGTCGGATTTCCTTCGATCATAAAAACCCTAAATGCTGCACCGTGCCTTGCTGGGCTAAACTCTGGGCGGTACGGGCCGCCGGCCCGTTTTTCTTGTCCGTCCGCTTACTTTAGCCATGAAGAAAATCCGCAGCCTCCTCGTCGCCAACCGCAGCGAAATCGCCATCCGCGTCATGCGCGCCGCTTCCGAGCTGGGCATCCGCACGGTGGCCATCTACTCCAACGAGGACCGCTTCGCGCTGCACCGCTTCAAGGCGGATGAGTCCTATCTCGTCGGCGCCGGCAAGAAGCCGATCCAGGCCTATCTGGACATCGAGGACATCATCCGCGTGGCGAAGGAGGCGCATGTCGACGCCATCCATCCGGGCTACGGCTTCCTCTCGGAGAACCCGGATTTTGCCGAAGCGTGTGCCGCGGCCGGCATCGTCTTCATCGGGCCGAAGCCGGCGGTGATGCGCACGCTGGGCAACAAGGTGTCGGCGCGCGAACTGGCGCAGAAGGCCGGCGTGCCGGTGGTGCCGGCCACCGGCGCCCTGTCGGCCGATCCAGCCGAAGCCAGGAAGCAGGCGGCCAGGGTCGGCTATCCGCTCATGCTCAAGGCGAGCTGGGGCGGCGGCGGGCGCGGCATGCGCGTGGTCGAGACGGAAGCCGACCTGCTGCCGGCAATGGAAGTTGCCAAGCGCGAGGCCGCCGCGGCCTTCGGCAACGACGAGGTGTACCTGGAGAAGCTGGTGCGCCGCGCGCGCCACGTCGAGGTGCAGGTGATCGGCGACAGCCACGGCAACCTGGTGCACGCCTACGAGCGCGACTGCTCGGTGCAGCGGCGCAACCAGAAGGTGGTCGAGCGCGCGCCGGCGCCCTATCTTCGCGATGAACGTCGCGCCGAGCTGTGCGGTGCGGCCCTCAAGCTCGCCCGCGCCGCGCACTACACGCACGCCGGCACGGTGGAGTTCCTCATGGACGCCGACACCGACGCGTTCTACTTCATCGAGGTGAACCCGCGCATCCAGGTCGAGCATACGGTGACCGAGCAGGTGACGGGCATCGACATCGTCAAGGCGCAGATCCGCCTCTCCGAGGGAAAGCGCATCGGCGACGAGGACAGCTACGTGCCGCGCCAGGAAGACATCCGCCTGAACGGGCATGCCGTGCAGTGCCGCGTCACCACGGAGGACCCGGAGAACGGCTTCACGCCGGACTACGGCCGCATCGCCGTCTATCGCAGCGCCGCCGGCTTCGGCATCCGCCTCGACGGCGGCACCGCCTATGCCGGCGCGGTCATCACGCCGTACTACGATTCGCTGCTGGTGAAGGTGACGGCCTGGGGCCACACGCCCGACGAGGCCGGCGCACGCATGGACCGCGCACTGCGCGAGTTCCGCATCCGCGGCGTCGCCTCCAACCTGCAGTTCCTCGAGAACGTCATCGACCATCCGCTGTTCCGCTCGGGCGAGTGCACCACGCGCTTCATCGACGAGACGCCGGAGCTGTTCACCTTCCAGCGCCGCCGCGACCGCGCCACGCGGCTGCTGAAGTTCCTCGGCGAAGTGGCGGTCAACGGCAATCCGGAGATGAAGGGGCGCGCAGTGCCGGTGCTGCCGCTGGCGAAACCCTTGAAGCCGCGCTGCGACCTCACCGCCGCGCCGCCTGCCGGCACGCGCGACCGCCTGAAGGAACTCGGCGCCGAGAAGTTCGCCGCCTGGATGAAGGCGGAGAAGCGCGTGCTGCTCACCGACACCACGCTGCGCGACGCGCACCAGAGCCTGTTCGCCACGCGCATGCGTTCGCACGACATGCTGGAGATTGCGCCGCACTACGCGCGCATGCTGCCGGACCTCTTCTCGCTCGAATGCTGGGGCGGGGCGACCTTCGACGTGGCGCTGCGCTTCCTCAAGGAAGACCCCTGGGAGCGCCTGGCGCGCCTGCGTGAGGCCGTGCCCAACGTGCTGCTGCAGATGCTGCTGCGCGCCTCCAACGCGGTGGGCTACACCAATTACGCCGATAACGTCGTGCGCTACTTCGTCAGCCAGGCGGCGAAGGAGGGCGTCGACGTCTTCCGCGTCTTCGATTCGCTCAACTGGGTGGACAACATGCGCGTGGCGATGGACGCCGTGCGCGCGGAGGGTGCCCTGTGCGAGGCGGCCATCTGCTACACCGGCGACCTGTTCGACGCGAAGCGGCCGAAGTACAACCTGAAGTATTACGTCGACCTGGCGAAGCAGCTGGAGAAGGCCGGCGCGCACATCCTCGGCATCAAGGACATGGCCGGCGTGTGCCGGCCGCGCGCCGCCGCCGAGCTGGTGCGCGCGCTCAAGCAGGAGGTCGGCCTGCCCATCCACTTCCACACCCACGACACCAGCGGCATCGCCGCGGCCAGCGTGCTGGCAGCGGTGGAGGCCGGCGTCGACGCCGTCGACGGCGCGCTGGATGCCATGAGCGGGCTCACTTCGCAGCCCAACCTCAGCTCGATCGCCGCCGCGCTGGCCGGTTCGCCGCGCGACCCCGGCGTGGACCTCGACGCGATGCAGGCGCTGTCGCAGTACTGGGAAGGCGTGCGCCGCTTCTACACCCCCTTCGAGGCCGATATCCGCTCCGGCACTGCCGACGTCTACCGCCACGAGATGCCGGGCGGGCAATACACCAACCTGCGCGAGCAGGCGCGCGCCATGGGCCTCGAGCACCGCTGGGCCGAGGTGTCGAAGGCCTACGCCGAGGTGAACCTGCTGTTCGGCGACATCGTCAAGGTGACGCCGACCTCCAAGGTGGTGGGCGACATGGCCCTCTTCATGGTGGCCAACGACCTCACGCCGGAGCAGGTGCGCGACCCGGCGCGCGAGATCGCCTTTCCCGAATCGGTGATCTCGCTGATGAAGGGCGAACTGGGCTATCCGCCCGATGGCTTCCCAGAAGCATTGCAGAAGAAGGTGCTTAAAGGCGAGAAACCCCTGCCCGGGCGCGCCGGCGATTCCATACCCGACGTCGATCTCGAGGCGAAGCGCGTCGAGGCCGAAGCGGCGGTGGGGCGCAAGGTGGGCGACACCGACCTCGCTTCCTACCTGATGTATCCGAAGGTGTTCAAGGACTACGCCGCGCACCGCAGCCACTACGGCGATGTCTCGCAATTGCCGACGCCGTCCTTCTTCTACGGCCTGGCCGAGCGTGAGGAGATCGCCGTCGAGATCGACCGCGGCAAGACCCTGATAGTCAGCCTCCAGGGCACGGCGGGGCCGGACCAGGATGGCCACGTGCGGGCGACCTTCGAGCTGAACGGCCAGTCGCGCACCCTGAAGATCGCCAAGGCCGGCATGGCCGCGGCGAAGGAGAAGCCGCGCGCGGAGGAAGGCAACCCGAAGCACGTCGGCGCGCCCATGCCGGGCTCGGTGGTCACCATCGCCGTCAAGGCGGGGCAGAAGGTCGCCAAGGGCGATCCGCTGCTGTCCATCGAGGCGATGAAGATGGAGACCATGCTCACCGCCGAACGCGACGCCGTCGTCGCCGCCATCCATACCCGTCCGGGCGAAGCGGTGAACGCCAAGGACCTGCTGCTGGAGTTTGCCTGATGGCCTGCCCGCGTCCTTCCAGTGCGGCGGAGCCGGGAGTACAGTGGCGCGTCGCCCGATATGTCATGGAATCGCCTTGTCATGGCCCACCCGCGCATCTTTGATCGCCGCAGCCTGCTGCTGCTGCTGACCCTGCTGCTCTCAAGCGGTTTCGCTGCGACGGCCCTGTTCGGCTATTTCGCCTCGAGCCGGGCCATCCAGAAGGCCATCATCGAGCAGGACCTGCCCCTGACGTCGAGCAACATCTATTCGGAAATCCAGAAAGACCTGGTGCGGCCGGTGCTGATCTCCTCGACCATGGCGCACGACACCTTCCTGCGCGACTGGGTCCTGCGCGGCGAGAAGGACGCCGTCGAGGTGGCGCGCTACCTGACGGAAGTGAAGCGGCGCTACGGCGCCTTCAGCAGCTTCTTCGTTTCCGATAAATCCGCCACGTACTACACCGGGGAGGGCGTCCTCAAGCGGGTGCGGCCGGACGAGCCGCGCGACGCCTGGTATTACCGGGTGAAGGGGATGCAGGAGGACTACGAGATCAACGTCGACCCCGACCTGGCGAATGCCGACGCGCTGACCATCTTCATCAATTACCGCGTCTTCGACTTCGACGGCCGCTTCATCGGTGCCACGGGCATCGGCCTCACCGTCGATGCCGTCAGCGGCCTGATCGCGGAATACCAGAAGCGCTTCATGCGCACCATCTATTTCGTCGACGCCAACGGCCGGGTCGTGCAACTCGGCGCGAGCCGCGGCGCGCCGGGTGCCGACCTGCACAAGGCGCCCGGACTGGGTCCGCTGATCGACGGCATCCTGCAGAAGCAGCGCGGCTCGCATATGTTCGAGGCGAACGGCGACAGCCATATCCTCCACGTCAATTACCTGCCCGAACTGAAGTGGTACCTGTTCGTCGAGCAGAACGCATCGGCCGCCCTCGCCGACATCCGCCGCACGCTGTACGCCAACCTGGCCATCAGCCTGGTGGTCACGCTGGTGGTGGTATTTCTTGCCCACCTTGCCCTGACGCGCTACCAATATCGCATTGAGGAGATGGCCACGACCGACGCGCTGACTGGCCTCTTCAACCGCCATGCCTTCGACATCCTCATCGGCAAGCTGCTGGCGGAATACCGCCGCGAGCCGCGGCCGATCTCGATGCTGATGGCCGACATCGACCACTTCAAGGAGGTCAACGACCGCCATGGCCACCAGGCGGGAGATGCGATTCTGGTGGAAGTCGCGCGGGTGCTGCAGAACCGGCTGCGCGCATCCGACATGGCGGTGCGCTGGGGCGGCGAGGAGTTCCTGATGGTGCTCAAGGGCTGCGATCTCGCGGAGGCACGCCGCATTGCCGAGGACCTGCGCCTGGCCGTGGCCCAGGCAACGGTAGCTGCGAGAGGAGCGCAATTGTCCGTGACGATCAGCCTCGGCGTCAGCCAGTTCGACGGCAGCGAGACGATCGACAGCCTGGTCGGACGCGCCGATGGCGCGCTCTATGCGGCAAAGAACGACGGCCGCAACCGGGTGAATGCAGCGTAGCCCGCCGTGCTGCCGGGGCTGACTTTCGTTCAGCGCGGCTGCGGGCGGCATTTCCTGGCGCAAGGCGAATGCGCCTTCAGGGCGGGATATCAGCCGGCTTCGATCAGGCCTTGCATCAGCCTGTCGCAGTCCGGACAGAGGTCGTGGCTGAGTTGGGGCAGGCCGCTCAGTGGCTCGGCATAGGGTTCGGTCAGGGCTTCCTCGACTTCGCGCCAGTTGTTGTCGGGCATCTTCATCTGGCGGCACAGGCTGCACGTCACCAGCCATTCGCCGTTGCGCCGGGTGCGGCGGTCCAGCAGCGGAATGCGCGGCCGGGGTTCGCTGCGCAACAGGCGTCCGCGGCAGTGGATGCGGCCTTCATTCCTGGGCAGCAGGTCGAGTTCCATGTGGCGCCGCATGTCGGGCGCGTCGCAGCGGAACGGCACCGTTACGGCGGCACCACGATGCCGCAGCGATTTGTAAAGTCGCGCATAGTGGCTGCTCAGTGTCCACCCGGCAATGAAGTCATGCACGGGTGCGCCGACCACGCGCTCCCGCGTCAGGTCTGCCGCGTCGTTGTCGGCGGCAAAGCACAGCCAGGGTTCGTCCACCTCCACAATGCGATCGGTGTCGTCGAGTTCGTAGGTGTAGCAGGTTTGCGTCTGCATGCGCCGACTCAGGCCGGCAAGGCGTAGGCCTTCTCGCGGAACAGCCGCAGGCAGGCATCGGCGACATCGACGTCGTAGAGCCGGCCGCGGTTGTGCGCGATCTCTTCCAGCGCCTTGTCGATGCCCAGCGCCGCCCGGTAGGGCCGGTGCGAGGCCATCGACTCGACCACGTCGGCCACGGCCATGATGCGCGCCTCGAGGAGGATGTCCCCGCCCTTGAGGCCCTGCGGATAGCCGCTGCCGTCCATGCGTTCGTGGTGCTGCAGGATGACCTCGGCCAGCGGCCAGGGGAATGCCACGTGCTTGAGGACATCGTGGCCGCTGCGGGCGTGGCTCTTGATGATCTCGAATTCGATCGGGGTGAGCCGGCTCGGCTTGCTGAGGATTTCCGCCGGCACGCTGATCTTGCCGATGTCGTGCACGTAGCCGGTCATGCGCAGGCCGGTGACGGTCGGCTCGGGCAGGCCCATTTCCGTGCCGATGGCCGCCGCCAGTTCGCCGACGCGCCGCTCGTGGCCGGCGGTGTACGGGTCGCGCATCTCGACCATGGCCGACACCGCCTCGACAGTGCCCATCATCGCCTGCTCGAGGCGCTCCATGTAGTGCTGGATCTCCTGCTGGGCTTTCAGGCGTTCGCCGATGTCCTGTGCCACGCCGAGGACCACCGGCCTGTTGTCGATGAAGGTGCGGGTGGCGCGCGCGCCGATGTCGACCAGGCTGCCGTCCTTGCGCAGGCCGCTGAAATTGCGCTCGATGCCTTCGATTTCACCGGAGGCCACGGCCTGCAGCAGCCCGGTGACCTCGGCGCGGTCCGCCTCGGCGATTATCTCCAGCGCGGGCTTCCCAAGCAGTTCGCCGGGCGCGTAGCCGAGGATTACGTGGGCGCGCGGATTGGCCATTTTGAGGCGGCCCTCGTCCACCATGAAGATCGCGGCGACGTTCTTGTCGACCACGATGCGGAACTGGTTCTCGCTTTCGCGCAGGTCCGCCTCCGCCTGCCGGCGCAAGGCCTCGCGGTCGAAGTTCTCCAGTGCGAAGGAGATGTCGCCCGCCATTTCCTCCAGCAGGGCGCGCGTCCGGTCGTCGAAGACCCCGGCCTCCGCGGCATAGAGGTTGAGCGTGCCGACGATGAAATTCCGCCGGCGCAATGGCAGCGCGGCCGAGGCGCGAATGCCGAATTCCTGCGCCAGCTCGTGCCAGGGCGCAGTGGCCGGATCGTCGAGATAGTCATTGCAGTAATACGGGCGTCCCTCGCGCAGGGCGATCGTGGTGGGGTTGCTGCCTGCCGCCTGATCGGAATCGACAACAAGGCTTCTGCGTTTGAAGTATTCGGCCAGGCTGCCGCCGCAGCAGTCCTGCGATTGCAGCTTGCCGTCCGCGTCGACCAGGCCGATCCAGGCGCCCAGGTAGCCGCCGGCTTCCACGGCGATTTGGCAGATGCGCGGGAACAGTTCGTCGCGGCTGGCGAGGCGGACGATGGCCTCGTTGGTCTGGCTGAGCACGGCGTAGGCCGCATTCAGGCGGAGGATCTCCCTTTCCTGGCGCTTGCGTTCGCTGATGTCGCGGAGGAAGCTTTGCCGATAGGGCTTGCCCTCGATGTCGATGACGCGGGAACTGTCCTCCACCGGGAACAGGCTGCCGTCCTTGCGGCGATGCAATGCCTCGAACTGCACGCCTTCTGGGCGCGCCGCGTCCTTGAATTGATTTTCAACCTCCGAATGGGTTTCCGGCGCCCGCAGGTCGCGCACGCCAAGCTGGCGGAACTCCTCCGCGCTGTAGCCATAGGCGGCCAGGGCGGCATCGTTGGCCTCGACGATGCGGCCCTCCGGGTCAAAGAGCAGGATGATGTCGCGCGCCTGCCGGAAGAGGGAGTTGTAGTGCTCGACGAGCGCCTCGCGCTCCTGGCGGCTTTGCAACTGGGCGGTGGCGTGGGCGGCCTGCTGGCTGCGCCAGAGAAAGGCGGCGAGCAGGCCGGCGATGCCGACGGCCAGCGCGATGACGGCGAAGACCATCCTGGCATACCGTTGCATCGGCTGCATGACTTCCTCGAGATCGGTCTTGACGACGACGCGCCAGCCGGTGCCGCTCACCACGCTGGCGGCAGCGAGCACGGGGATGCCGCGCTGATCCTGCGCTTCGAAGGCGCTGCCGATGCCGAGGCCCTCGTTCAGGATCCGTGCCGAGACCGTATCCGAGTCGAGCGGCAGGCGCACTTCGAACGGGCGGCGCTCGCCATGGCGCAGCGGGGACAGGTTCACCGCCTCGTTACCTTCGCGCCGCAGCAGCAGGGTTTCCCCGGTCCGGCTGGGCAAGGGGCTGCGTTGCAAGATTTGAAACAGGCTGTTGCGCGGATCGACGCTCAGCACCAGAACCGTCCTGACTTCCTCGCTCTCATGCACTTCCGTGACCGGCATGACGAAATCGATGCGGTATTCGCCGGGATTCGAGGCGAGGGCATGCAGGTCGTTGAAGCGGAAACCGCGGCTGCGCGCGGCATCGGCGATCGTTTGCACCAGCGCCTTTTCAGGGGGGAGCTCCGCGCCGACATGAATCAGCGGCCTGCCGTCTGCCGCATAGAGGCCGGCCTCCGCCCACTTGCGTTCGCGGAGTAGCCCCGACAGGTGCTCGCGGATGGTGTGTTCTGCTGCTTTGTCCGGCGCCTGGCCAAGCTGCTTCGCTGCTGCCAGTAAATCCGGATCAGCGAGAAAAATACGGGTTTCGGCATGATTCGACTCGACCCAGTGCTCGACCTGCCCCGCCATCAGGTCGGCGATGCCGCTCTGCTGCAGATAAACGCTGTTCCTGAACTCTGCATCGAGGTTGCGATAGACCAGGCCACCGAAGCCGATGAAAAAGGCGGCCAGCAGGAGGAAAGTCAGCCCCAGCAGAACGGCGCGGAAACGCTCGGCACGGCCGAGCGCCTCTCCAGGCTCGCCCGCAGGCGGCGGGGCCAGGCGCAGCAGGACATACAGGCCTGCTGCGGTGGTCGTCACGAATCCGAGTCCCTTCCAGGCCTGCAAACGGATGAGGCTCTCAGGGCTGTCCGCCAGCAAGGTGGCCAGGCTGTCGGAGACCAGGATCCAGATGGAGGCCAGCAGCAGGTAGCCGAGGGCGATGCGGGCGGGGCGGGAGGGATGGAGCAGGAACATGCCAAATGATTTCATGGGGCTATTCATACTCGCATCTCCGCTTTGATGCAAGAAGGCGGCGCTTCAATGGTGACTTGCATCAATGCCTGGCAGTTCGATGACTTGCAGGTCGGCGCCAGGCGGCAATTCCTGCCGCCTGCATCATATTAGCCCGGCAATCATTGCAGGATGTCATGCCCTGAAACATTCTTTCACCGCTTAACGCGAGCCTTTTGCCATTGGCAGGGTTCTTGCAATGCAGTTGCAGTGCGCCGGTGCGCGGCGCGGAACAGGCATGTGGAGGATACGGGCATGGGCATAGGCGCAATCATCGGCATCATCTCTTCGGTGGTACAGGCGGTGCGGGCTTTCAGCCCGCCGGAGCCGCCGCCGTCACAAATGGCGGACAAGCTGTTCTCGCAGCTTGACGTCTCGGGGCAGGGCGCCATCCAGGGAAGCGACCTGCAGACGGCTTTCGAGAAGATCAAGTCGAGCGCAACGGACAGCGCCGACAAGCTTTTTTCGAAACTCGACAGCGATGGCGATGGCAGGCTCACGCGAAGCGAGTTCTCAAGCTCGGTGAATCAGCTCGCGGATCAGCTCGACCAGCATTACCAGCGCCTGCGCCTGCACGGCGAGGGCGGCATGCCGGCTTCGGTCGGCGGTGCGGGCTTCACCCAGGAGGATCTGGGTGGCCTGGTATCGGGCATCGCCAACAACTTCAACAAGGCGGATGCCGATGGCAACGGACGTGTCAGCCTGAAGGAGGCGCGGGACTTCGGCCAGGCCGCCGGTGGCGCGGCGCAGATGCAGACGGCCGCCGCGGACAGCCGCAACGTGGAGATGATGCTGATGGTGGTGCGACTGATGCAGGCCTACGGCGTCGTCCAGGGCACGAGCACCACTACGGCCGACAATTCGGCGGGCCAGCAGGTGTCGGACAAGGTTTGAGGCGGGAATGACGGTCAGACACGCTGGTAGCGTTCGTCCTTCAGTACGACAGCGCCGTTCTTCACCAGCCGTTCCAGGTGCTTGCCCATGATGGCGCCTTCGCCCCATTCGAAGAAGGCGCGCGGCTCCCGCGGCTTGCGGTAGACGATGCACTTCGCGACGATCTCCGCCAGCGTGCGCGGCGCGGCGAGGAAATCCAGCAGCTTGGCCTCGCGCTCGTCGATGACGGCGAGGTAGTCGTCGAAGACCTTGGAGACATCCCCCTCGAAGCAACCGCTCTCGTGGCTGGTCAGCCACACCTTCGCCGGCAGTCGCTGCAGGCGCCGCACCGAGGTGATGGTCTCGTCGATGGAGCCGTCGCGGTCGCCGTACCAGGGGCCGAAGCGGGTGAGGTCGTAGTCGCCCATGAACAGCACCGCCGGTTCGCGGAAGAAAAAGGCGGAGAAGCCCGGCGTGTGGCCCGGGGCGTGAATGACGTCGACGGTGCATGTCCCCAGGTCGATGGTCTCGCCCGGCGCGAAGAAGCGCGTCGGCCGCCTCGGCTTGAATTGAAAGTCAGCCGGCAGGACACGGCGCCAGTATTCGCGGTATTCCTCCTGCGGCATGCCGTAGCAGTCGAGAAAGGCCTCGATGCCGGTGAGCGGCTCGGCGTCGTCGGCCATCATGCGCAGCGGCAGGCCGTCGAAGAGGTCGAGGTACTTCAGGTGGTCTTCGTGCCAGTGGCTGAGCCACACTTCCTTCACGCCGGGGCCGGCGAGCAATGCGCGGTAGCGGGCTTCGTCGGCGCCGGTGTCGATGAGCACGCCGGCGCCATCGACATAAACCGAATTGGAATGCGGGTAGCGCCCCTGGTTGGCGGCGGGGATCAGGCGCACCGGCCCGAAGGCGCGTTCCTCGGCCATGGTCATGCCCCCTGAAGGGCCGCCCCGAAGGCGGCATGCGCCCCCTCGGGGGGCAGCGAACGAACGTGAGCGTGGGGGCTCATGTTTACTCGATGATCTTGTTGATCGGCAGCTCGATGATGCCGCGCGCGCCGGCATCGTAGAGGCGCGGGATCAGTTCGCGCACCTGTTTTTCCTCGACCACCGTGCTCAGGTCGACCCACTCGGGATCGGAGAGGGTGGACACCGTCGGCGTGGCCAGCGCCGGCAGGATCTTCAGAACGGCATCGACCTGGCCTTTTGGCACGTTCATGGCCAGCAGCACGCGCGTGGCGGCGGCGATGGCGCCCTTGAGCAGCATCAGCATGCGATCGATCTTGGCGCGCTTCCAGGCGTCCTTCACGGCGTCGCGGTTGCCGATGAAGCGCGGCGTGCTCTCCAGCACCACGTGCATCACGCGCAACTGGTTGGCGCGCAGCGACGATCCGGTTTCGGAGACGTCGACGATGGCGTCGGCGAGGATCGGCGGCTTGACTTCCGTCGCGCCCCAGGAAAATTCCACGCTGGCAGTGATGCCGTGCTCGGCGAGGAAGCGCTTGGTCATGCCGACCGCCTCGGTGGCGATGTGGCGGCCCTCCAGGTCCTTCACGCTGTTGAAGGCCGAGCCTTCCTTGGAGGCCATCACCCAGCGCACCGTGCCGTAGTTGGGCCAGGGCGCGCGCAGGTCGGCGAGTTCCGCGACGTCGGCGCCGGTCTCCAGCATCCAGTCGAGGCCGGTGATGGCGCAGTCGAGCACGCCCTGCTCGACGTAGCGCGCCATCTCCTGCGGCCGGATCAGGATGCACTGGATTTCCGCATCGTCGATGTCGGGGTAATACGAGCGGCCGGAAATGCGCAGGTCGTAGCCGGCGCGCTGGAAGAGTTTCTGCGTGGTGTCCTGCAGGCTGCCCTTGGGGATGCCGAGGCGCAGGCGGGGGAGGGTGTCACTCATTGCGGGTCTCCGGATAGAAGCGGCAATGCTATCACTCCCTCTCCCCGTGCGCGGGGAGAGGGGCGGGGGAGAGGGGCAATCTTGCCCCGCGGCGCGTCTCGGGGCATCATTCCCACGCCATGTTTACCTTGCCCAACCTCATCACCATCGGCCGGGTGCTGCTGATCCCGGTGGTGGCCTTCCTGCTGCTCGACCACGACTACACGCTGGCCTTCGCCGTCTTCGTCGTCGCGGCCATCGGCGACTGGGTGGATGGCTTCCTCGCGCGGCGCCTGAACCAGATGTCGCAACTGGGCGCCGTGCTCGATCCCGTCGCCGACAAGATGACCATGATGATCGTCGCCATCCTCATGTCGGCGCAGGGCATGCTGCCGATCTGGCTGGCGGTGGTGATCGTCATGCGCGACGCCATCATCGTCGCCGGGGCGGTGGCCTACCGCTTCGTTGTCGGCCGCATCGAGATGGCGCCGACGCGATTGTCGAAGGCCAATACCTTCCTCGAGTTCGGCGTCATTTCGCTGGTCATGGCGCAGGCGGCTCAGCTGGTCGCGCTCCAGGCCTGGCTGATGCCGCTGTTCATCCTGCTCTTCACTTCAGTGTTTGTTTCCGGCGCGCACTACGTCTGGGTGTGGCGGAAGAAGGCGATGGCGGAAACCGGCCAGGAATGAATCGGACAACAGCCCGCTCCGGCCGCGCCGCGGTTTCCTAGGCGGCGATCATGCGCCGCATGCCGCGCATGAGGGCAGCCGATCGCCGGCAGCTTCATGTACAGCTCCTCGGCGGCATCCCAGTAATCGCGGTGGTGGATGACCCTGCCTTCGGCATCGAAGCGCAGATGGGTGACGCCGTGCATGACCTGGTTCCCCCCGCCGCCCATGCGCGTCATGCGGTAGTGGAAAGACCATACCAGCATGGCGCCGTTGTCGCCGACGATGCGCTCATCGATGTGGAAGCGCGGCTCGGCGACCTGGCGGAACATGTGCGTGAAGACGCGCTGGATGGCGGGCAGGCCGCGCACCTCGTTGAAGGGGTCCTTGAAATAGGCGTCGGCGCCGTAGAACTCGCCGAAGCGGGCGACGTCCGTGACGGTGAGGTTTTCGTAGAAGCGGATCAGATCGTCGAGCTTGTTCATTTCAGTCTCCCGTGATGCGCCGGATGAGGAAGAAGTACAGCCGGTAGGGCAGCAGCCGCAGCAGCTTCATGAAATACGTGAAGCGTTTGGGGAAGTGTATCTCGAAGGCGCTGCTGGCGAGGCCGCGCAGGATGGCCGCGGCGGCTTCGTCCGGCGTGATCAGCGCCGGCATGGCGAAATCGTTCTGTGCGGTTAGCGGCGTGGCGACGAAGCCGGGGTTGATCAGGCGCACGCCGATGCCGCGCGGGGCGAGGTCGAGGTGCAGCGTCTCGGCGAAGTTGATCAGCGCCGCCTTGGTCGGCCCGTAGACGAGCGCCTTGGGCAGGCCGCGGTAGCCGGCCACGCTGGAGACGAAGGCGATCTGCCCGCCCTGCTGTTTCAGCAGCAGCGGGGTGAGGGCCGCCGCGAAGGCGATGGCGCCGCCGAGGTTCACCGCGATCATGCGCTCCGCCGCCTTGCGCTCGTAATCCCAGGCGCGCATTGGCGTGTAGTCGCCGGCGAGGTACACGGCGAGATCGATGCCGCCCCAGGCAGCGACGATGCGCTCGCGCGCCGCGTCGAGGCTGGCCACATCCGTCGCATCGCAAGGCAGCACGAGTGCGCCCGGCAGGCCTTTCGCCAGCGTCGTCAACCGCTCCGCGCGGCGGGCGGAGAGCGCCACGCGCGCGCCGGCGGCGGTCAGCGCACGCGCCAGCGCCGCGCCGATGCCGCTGGAAGCGCCCATCAGCCAGACGCGCCGGTCTTTCCAGTCGGTAATTGTCGGGTTCATCGCTTGCGCAGGGCGAGCGTTACTTCGCCGAGACGGAAACCCCACTTCGACATGATCGAACGGTTGAGCATCACCTTGTCGTCCATGAGGAACATCCAGTCGTCGAAATCGACGTTGATGACGCGCCCATCCACCGGCAGGGCGAGCACGTAGCGCCAGCGCAGGGCGTTGCCGGCGGCCTCGCCGGACGCCTTGCCGATGACATCGTCAGCGCGGCCGTTGTAGCGACCTTCGCCATCCTTGACGAGGGTCCACACGCGGCGCGAGGTCGTGCCGTCGGCCCAGGTGAAGCGCTCGTCGAGCGTGCCGGTGTCGCCCTGCCAACTGGCCTCGATGACGACATGGAAGCGCTTCACCACCTCGCCGGAACGGTCCTGGAACATGCCCCAGCCGTCGAGCGTGCCGTTGAAGTATTCGGCGAGGTCGAGCTTGGGTTTTTCCTGCCGGTAGGCGTCGACGGACGCGCCGGCGCAGCCGGCGAGGCAGAGGGCTAGCGCGATGGTGGCGAGCGTTTCATGGAAATTCCTCCAGTTCTTTGCGCCAGCGCCAGGCGAGCGCGGCGGAAACCAGCTTGAAGCCCACTGGCAGCAGGCAATACACGGCGGAGAGCGCCGCCGTGCCGTCGCTTGCGTTGGGCCGGTAGCCGAGCCACGCCAGCAGCGGCAAGGCGATGCCGGCGGCGAGGGCGAGATTGAGCTTGGTGACGAGGTTCCACCAGCCGAAGTAGCCGCCGGCGCGCACGCTGGCTTCCTCGCGCTCGGCGAGGTCGGCGAGCAGCGCCGCCGGCAGGGCGAGGTCGGCGCCCAGCGTGAGGCCCGAGATCAGGCAGATCGCGGCGAAGGCGGCGACATCGCCGGCGCCCAATCCGTAGGCCCAGACGAAGGCCAGCGAGGCGAGCAGCATGCCGCCAATCCAGGCGCGCACGCGGCCGATGCGACGCGCGAGCCTGACCCAGAAAGTCAGTCCCGCCGCCCCGGCGACGAAGTAGAGGGCGAGGAAGGCGCCGCCCCATTGCGCCGCCTGTAGCACGTCGGCGACGAAGAACAGCACCAGCGTTGCCGGCAGTGCGGCGGCGATGCCGCTGGCGACATACACGGCAAGCAGGCGGCGGAAGGCGGCGTCCTTGAGTGCGCCCAGGGGCGAGGCTGCGGCGCGTTCCTGGTTGTCGGCAGTCGGTTGCGCCGCTGGCGTGCCGAGCAAAGTCAGCCCCCCCAGCACGGCGAGCAGGGCGACGAACACCCACGACAGGCGCGACAGGCCGAGGGCGGCATCCGCCGCCAGCAGCCCCGGCAGCACGGCGGCGGCGACCACGCCGGCCAGGCCGAAGCCTTCGCGGCTGGCGGTGAGCAGGGTGCGCTCGCGCGCGTTGCGCCCCAGCTCCGCGCCCCACGCCTGCAGGGCGATGGTGGCGAGGCTGTAGCCGAGATAGGTGATGACGAGCGACAACGCCAGCCAGCCGGCGGCGTGCAGCGCCGGCGGATGCATCAGCGCCAGCATGCCCAGCGCGAGGCAGGGCAGCGCCAGCAGGATCATGCCGCGCCGCGCCCGGCGGCGGTCGCCCCACCAGCCGATGAGCGGGTCGAGGCCGGCGTCGGCGAAGCGCGCCGCCAGCAGGATGAAGCCGAGCAGCGCGAGGTCCATGCCCACCGTCTCGGCATAGAAGCGCGGCACGTGCACGTACACCGGCAGCGCCGCCATCGCCAGCGGCAGGCCGAGCGCGCCATAGGCGAGCCAGTGGCGGGCGCCGAGTTCGGCGGCGGACCGGGCGGCGGGATTCATCCCGGCCTCATCGCGCGTGCTCCAGCTCGAACTGCACGACGTCGGTGGAGCCGGCGGCGAAGCCGGCCTCGCAATAGGCGATGTAGAAGCGCCAGAGGCGGCGGAAGCGTTCGTCGAAGCCGAGTTGGGCGATCTGCGGCCAGGCCTGATCGAAGTTCCGCGACCATTCGGCCAGGGTGCGCGCATAGTCGGGGCCGAAGGCAAAGGCTTCGCGCACGGCGAGGCCGGCCCTTTCCGCCTGGCGACGGAAGGCGGCGGCAGAGGGCAGCATGCCGCCGGGGAAGACGAACTGCTGGATGAAGTCTGTGCCGCGGCGGTAACGTGCAAATAGGTCGTCGCGAATGGTGATGGTCTGTACCACGGCGCGGCCTCCAGGCGCGAGATTGCCGGCGACGGCGCGGAACCAGGTTGGCCACCAGCGTTCGCCCACCGCCTCGAACATTTCCACGGAGACGATGCCGTCATAGCGGCCACGCACGTCGCGATAGTCGGTGAGGCCGAGGCGCACGCGATCGGCGAGGCCGGCACGCGCGATGCGCTCGCGGGCGAAGTCGAGCTGCGACGGCGACAGCGTGATGCCATGAACATTCAGGCCCGACTCGCGCGCGGCGACCTCGGCGAAGCCGCCCCAGCCGCAGCCGATCTCCAGCACGCTGGCGCCGGGCGCGGCGCGCAGGCGCCGCAGGATGCGCCGGTTCTTCGCCAGTTGCGCCGCCTCCAGCGACATCTCGGCGCCGCCCGCATAGACGGCGGCGGAGTAGCTCATGGTCGGGTCGAGCCAGAGGCGGTAGAAGTCGTTGCCGAGGTCGTAGTGGGCGTGGATGTTGCGCTTCGAGCCGGGACGCGTGTTGGCGTTGAAACGGTGGCGCAAGCGCGCGCCGAGGAGGGACCAGACGCTGCCATACACCGCCCGCGTCAGCACATCCCGATTCTGCGCGAGCAGGGCGAGCAGGGCGGCCGGGTCGGGCGACTGCCAGAGGCCGTCGAGCCAGGTTTCGGCCAGGCCGATGTCGCCGCGCGCGAGCACGGCATCGAACACCGCCCAGTCGCCAATCTCCATGGCGGCATGGCGTGCGCCCTCGCCGAAGGTCTGGCGCAAGCCGCCTGGCAAGCTCAGTTCGAGCGACCCGCCGCGCAGGCCTTCGAGCAGGCGCAGCGTGACATGCGCATTGCGCGGCAAGGCCGTGGCGGGCAGGGGCAGGGTGCTGTCGAGCATATTCATCGCGTCGTTTCCTCGAATGGGGGTTGGGGTTTGGAAAAGAACGGAACGCGCTTCAGCCACAGCCGCAGTGCCTGCCAGTGGATGCGCGCCATCACGCCGAGCGTCATCCACGGATAGCCGAAGAAGGCGCGCGCCAGGCGCGCCGCCGTCAGCGGCACGGCACGGCCCGGAGATGGCGGTGCGCAGCAGGTCACCTTCGGCATCGGCGTGGTCGATGCGCGCCAGGATGCGCGCATCGCCGGGCCGCGCATGGAAGCGAAAGCGATAGTGGCCCTGCACCGCCATGAAGGGCGAGACATGGAACACCTTGCGCGCTTCAAGCGTCTCGCCGTCTAGGATCGGGCGACCGTCGGCGTGGGCGATCAGGTAGTGGTGGCGTTCGCCGAAGGTGTTGCGCACCTCGGCCAGCACGGCGGCGAGCTGGCCTGCGCGGTCGTGGCAGTACCAGAAGCTGACCGGGTTGAAGACATAGCCGAGCATGCGCGGGAAGGCCTGCAGCCAGACTTCGCCGTCGGCGGCGATGCCCTCGCGCGCCAGCAGGGTGCGGATCCACGGCAGCGGCGGCGAGCCGTCGCAGGCGCCGTGGTCGGCGAAGCGGAAGGAGAACAGGTTGGCGCGGTTGACCGAAAAGAAGGGCGTGGCAACCTTGTCGAGGCGGTGCAGCGGCAGCAGCAGGAAGAACACCGGATAGGCGAAGCGGTGCTCCGTCGGCCGCAACCGATGGTGCAGTACCTTGCCGAAGGCGATGCGCGCCGCGTTCATGCGGCTTGCCGTTTCGTGGCGCCCTGCCAGGGCGCGCGGCAGCCGAAGGCGCCGGCGACGGCGAGGCCGGAGCGCAGGCCGTCCTCGTGGAAACCGTAGTTGTTCCAGGCGCCGCAGAACCAGACGCGATCGCGGCCGGAGAGTGCCGGCATGGCCAGCTGCGCGGCGATGGCGGGGCCGTCGAAGATCGGGTGCGCATAGGTGAAGGAGGCCAGCGTCTTGTCCCGTGCCGGCGCCTGCTGCGGGTTGAGCGTCACCACCACCGGCTGGCTGAAGGGCAGGGGCTGCAGGCGGTTGATGAGGTAGGACACCGACACCGGACGCCGGTCGAGTTCATCGCAGTGCGACAGGTAGTTCCAGGCCGACCACAGCGCGCGCTCGCGCGGCAGCAGCGCCGCGTCGGTGTGCAGCACGGCGTGGTTGGGCTGATAGCGGATGGCGCCGAGCGCGCGCCGCTCGTCGTCGCTGGCGTCCTCGCCGAGCAGGGCCAGCGTCTGGTCGCTGTGGCAGGCGAGGACGACGTGATCGAATGTCTCCACCTCGCGGTCGTGCGCCACCATCATATTCCGCGGCGTGCGCACGATGCGCCGCACCGGCGTGGCGAGACGGATGTCCTCGATGCCGGCGGCGAGCTTGCCCACGTATTCGCG
Source organism: Betaproteobacteria bacterium (assembly GCA_016703785.1). Lineage (GTDB taxonomy): Bacteria > Pseudomonadota > Gammaproteobacteria > Burkholderiales > Rhodocyclaceae > Desulfobacillus. The sequence goes on along the minus strand of JADJBM010000030.1, from coordinate 139,607 downwards.
TCCGCCGCCCTTGACGGTGCGCCAGGCGGGCCGGTCGAAGACCTGCAGCAGGCCGTGGTTGTGGCAGAAGCGCACGAAGGTGGCGAGCGGATAGTCGAGCATCTGCCCGGCCGGGCACGACCAGATCGCCGCCGCCATCGGCAGCAGGTACCAGTCGGAGAAGGCGCGCGAATAGTTTCCCGCGGCGAGGAAGGCGCGCAGCGTGATGCGATTCGTCGCCATGCCGCTGCAGCCAGGCGACGCTCTCGCGGTTGAAGCGCAGGATGTCGCCCAGCATGCGCCAGAACTCCGGCCGCACCAGGTTGCGCTTCTGGCCGAACACCGTGGCGAGGCTGGAGCCGGCCCATTCCAGCGTCCGGCGACGCGAGGCTGACGGCGAAGGACATCTCGCTCTCGACGCTCTCCACGCCGAGGTGGTCGAAAAGTGCGGTGAGGTTAGGGTAGGTCTTGTGGTTGAAGACAAGGAAGCCGGTATCGACCGGATGCGTCATGCCGTCGAGCGTGACGTCAACAGTATGGGTATGGCCGCCCAAACGCGGCTCGGCCTCGAACAGGGTGACGGCATGCCGCTGCGCGAGCAGCCAGGCGGCGGAGAGCCCGGCGATGCCGGAACCGACCACGGCGATGCGCTGCGGGGCCGCGATCATGCTGCCTCTCCGCGGTTGCTGCCGATCTCGGCATGGGCCGAGTGCTGCGGGGTGCGGCAGGGTTTGGCGAGGTACCCCCGGCTCGGGTTGTGAAGGAGGAGCATGAGGCGAATTCCATTATTGTCATGGACAATATGGCAATCTGCCTTGATTTCCTTGGGTGGGGTGCTCTCCTTGGGGGAAACGGTTCCAGGCGTTTTCCCGACCGCATTTTGCATGCCTAAGGCCATGAATGAGCAGAACAAGGCACTGGCAATAAGAATGGAGTGAGTGGTATTCATGATTGTCCTGGACAAAAGTGGTAATTGAGGCTACTATAACAACCATTACTTCAGTTGTCAAATGATTGTCCAGGACAAACATGAACAGAACACATATGAACATCGCCACCGTGGAGCGTGAAACCGGCAGGCAAGGACACCTTGCGCGTCTGGGAGCGTCGCTATGGCTTCCCGCAGCCTGAACGGGATGCCCATGGGGGAGCGCGCCTACCCCTTGCAGCAGGTGGAAAAGCTGCGCCTTATCAAGCGCTTGATGGGACAGGGCTGGCGTCCGGGACGGCTCATGGCGACGCCCGACGAGGAACTGGCGAAGCTGGCGGCACCGCTCGAATCGGCAGCCGATGCGCAGGAAGGCCATGCGTTGCAGGGCATGATCGTGGAACTCATTCGCAACCATGACATTCCCGCGCTCGGCAATGCGCTGCGGCAGGCCTTGCACCGCCAGGGCCTGCAGCAGTTCGTCCTGGAAACCGTCAGCGCCCTGAACCGGGTCGTGGGAGAGGCCTGGATGCGCGGGGAGGTCCAGGTCTTCGAGGAACATCTGTATACGGAGCAGATGCAGGCGCTGCTGCGCCAGTCCATCGGCGCGCTGCCGCCGGGCAACGAACGGCCGCGCATCCTGCTCACCACCGTGCCGGATGAGCAGCATGTGCTCGGCATCCTCATGATCGAAGTGCTGCTGATGCTGGAGGGCGCTGCCTGCATCCCGCTCGGCACGCAGACGCCGTTGGCCGACATCAGCCAGGCGGCGCGGGCGCAGCGGGCGGACATCGTCGCGCTGTCGTTCTCCGCAGCCTTTCCCGTGCGCCAGGTGATCCCGCTATTGAATCAACTGCGTGCGCTGCTCGCGCCGGACATCGCGCTATGGGCCGGCGGCGCCGGCGTCGAGCGCCTTGCCGCGCCCACGGGGGTGCTGTTGATGACGGATCTGGAAGGTGCGCTTGACGAGCTGGTGCGCTGGCGAGCGGCGCAGGCGGCGTAGTTTCCTGCTGAAAGTCAGCCCCCGGGGTACGGCGAGGTGCTCCCGGAGACTGTAGGGGACACAGACGGCAATCCGCTCTCGTACTTGGTATTGTGTGATGACCCAGGGAGCGCAATGGGAGAAAGATCTGGGCCGAGGCCAGGAAAGGCGAGGGGAGACCTTCATTTTCACGCTGGTTTATTTGTCTGATTCGCGCTTCGTCTTCCTTGCCTCCCTCTGCAGCCATTCGGCAAAGTGGTCCACCTCTGGCCGGTTAGCCTTCGGCGCGCGCACCAGGAAGTAGGCACGGGCGGCGACGCGCTGGCGCGATTTTCCCAGCGGCCTGAGTTTGCCCTCGGCAATCAGTTGCCCCACCAGCGGGCCGCGCCCTAGCGCGATGCCGCGGCCGTCTTCGGCGGCGCGGATGAGCTGGTCGTACTGGTTGAACTCGAGCACGGCCTTGGGCCTGGCGTGGGCGAGGCCGAGGCCGACGAGCCAGGGTTCCCACGAGAACCAGGGCGCCTTGTGGCCGTTGTCGAGGCCAGCAGCGTGAGTTTCGACAGGTCTTCCGGCCGCAGCACGGCGGGCAGCTTGGCGGCAAGCTTCGGTGCGGCCACCGGAAAGACCTCCTCCTCGAACAGCAGCGTGGCGCCGGGCGGCGCGGTGTCGGGGTGGATGTAGCGCAGGGCGAGATCGATGTCCTCGCGCGCCAGATCCACCATGCGGTTGTCGGCCGAGAGCCGCACGTCGACATCCGGCTCGATTTCCTGAAAGGCGGCCAGTCGCGGCACCAGCCAGAGCGAGGCGAGGCCGACGGCCGCCGACACATTGACGCGGGGACGCCGCTGCGAGGCCCTCAGGCCGGCGCAAACGTCGGCGAGGCGGGCGAGCGTTTCGGCCACCGCGCGCTGCAGCACTTCGCCCTCCGGCGTCAGGCTGAGGCGTCTCGCCTCGCGGCGGAACAGCTTGACGCCGAGCTGCTCCTCAAGCGTCTGGATCTGCCGGCTGATCGCCGACTGGGTGAGGAACAGTTCCTCGGCGGCCTTGGTGAAGCTGAGATGGCGCGCGGCGGCATCGAAGCCTTTCAGCGGGTCGAGGGCGGGGAGGCGGCGCAGATCGTTATTCATGCGTTTTCCTCATGCATTGTATTCGCTTTTCTCGTTTGCGGCACGCAGGGCATAAGCCTATTCTCGGCGCACATGCAGGATATTTTCAGATGCATGCAACGCATGGAGGATAGGATCATGGCGAACATTGTGCAAGAGACCCGCATCGAACTGGCAAGGAACGAACTGCTGGCCCTGGGGTGCGTCGAGGGCCGCGATCTGGTCTGCCGCTCGGGACAGTTGTGGATCACGGTCGACGGCATGCAGGAGGACATCATTCTCGGTCCCGGCGAGCGCTGGCAGGTGATCGGCAATGCGCCGGTCGTGGTGTCGGCGCTGCAGGCTTCGCTGCTCGTCACGACCGATGCGCGCGGCTGCGCGCCCTGCATCCGGCTGCGCGAACAGGCCGAGTCGGTCCTGAGGCAATTGCTGCGCTGGCGGCATCCGGGCCTGGCGGCCATCCCTGCGACGATGCTGCGCTGAGGTGCCGACATGCCATTCCTGGACATCCGCCTGACGGCGCCCTGCCTGCCGGAAAAGGTAGCGGAAATTGCCGAACGCATGACCGACCTTACCGTGGAAATGCTCGGCAAGCGCCGCGAGGTGACTGCCGTCGCCGTTCAATGCATCGCGCCTGGCCACTGGACCATCGGTGGAGAGTCGCTCAATGTCTCCGGCCGCAGCAGCTTCTTCCTGGAGGTGAATGTGACCGAGGGCACGAACACGCCGGAACAGAAAGCCGCCTTCATCGCTGCCGCCTTCGCGGCGGCCGAAACGGTCCTCGGCAGGCTCGATGCGGCGAGCTATGTCATCGTGCGCGAGGTTGCTGCAGAGGCCTGGGGTTATCAGGGTCAGACGCAGGCGACCCGTGCGGCACGGCGCTTTGCGTGCGAAGCGCCTTTTCCCGCCTAGCACGGGGATTCCGCAGGGACCATGTGCCGCAATTTGTCGGATTCTGGCGCTCATCAGTAGGGCAAGTCGCCGGGCTTATGTAGCTTTATATTTAATTACAATTGGTTATGGCGATAGCTTCATCTGGCATGTCGATTGCAACGGAAGAGCAAACGACAATTTGGCAAACCAGATAAGGAGATCAGAATGGCAAACAAAGAGGCAAACACGACCGGGTCAGGCAGTCGCGTCCTGACGATTCTCTGGCTGCTGGTTTCGGCCGGCCTGGCCTATCCGGTTTTCACGATGCTGGTATCGTGGGGATTCAATCAGGCGCTGGCCGGCACGATGGTGTTCATCGGCATCTGCCTGCTCTACGACATCCCCTACCGCGCCCGCGTGAAGGCGCAGCATGAGCTGACCATGCGCCAGTCGGACCAGTGGCGTAGCAGGCACTGCTGAAACCGGTTTCGAATCTGAAAAAAAACAACCCCGCCAATCGGCGGGGTTGTTTTTTGTACGGCCGGTGAAAACGAAGTTTCTGAGAAGGCCAATGCCCGCGTGAGCGGGCGTTACGTCGGAACCAAAGTCAGCCGCGGGGATACGGCGGCTTAGACCGTCACACCGTCGGAGATTGAATCCAGAAAGCGGCAACCTGCCGCGACCCTTCGCATGCCCAGGGGCAGGCGGGACGCTGACGCTACTGCGCCATGGCACTGATGAAGTCGGGATCCTGGATCAGCTTCGCCACCAGCTTGCGGAACAAGGCATTGAATTCATGGATGGCCATGGGTATGGCGATGGCCCCGACGAAGGACGATTCCCAGGTCGATTCGGCGGCCAGTTCCCTGTCGAAAACGACCTTGCCCTGCCTGCTTACGATGAATCGGGCTGCGAGCTTGCCGCTGCCCTGCCCGATCGCAGGGTCCAGCTGGCGGTCGATGAGATAGCCTTCGATGAGCGCTTCGGCGGCAGGGTCGAGCAGGCCTGCAGCGCGCAACTCGGCTTCAAGGGTTTCCTGCAGGTAGCGTGCGAACGAGCCCTGTGGTGCCTCAAGGGCGTGCGCACGCACCCCGACGTATTTGTCCAGAGACGGATCTTTCCCCTCGGCCAGGGTGAAGCGGCCCACGCCGGACTTCGTGATCTTGGCCGCCTTCATGGCCTGAATGTTTTCCAGGCTGGGCTGGGGTTGGCCCAGTTGCAAGGTTCCGCAGCCGCCCGCGAGCAGGGCGCTGGCGGCCAGGACGAGGACCAGGCCTATGCGCTTGATGAGCAGGTTCATGGTTATGGATTAGCGGAAATCGGGATCGAAGGAAAGGTCCTTGAGGGACGTACCGACGATCTGGCGCGTCATGGTGCGAACGGCTTCCTCTATGGTTTCGGCCCGGACGCCGTTGGCAGGCGCCTCCTTGGCGCCCATCACGGTGTGGATCGCGTGGCGCGCGGTCTTGACGATAGGCGCCTTCTGGTTTGGTGCCAGATACTCGATCGTGCAGACGTATCCGTCTGTGACCTGATTGCCCGCCAGCCCGAACGTCAGTCCCGTCACGAAACCCTTTCCGAAGGCATCGTCGGACAGCGGCACATTGTTCAGTTTCAGGCTGAGAATGGCACCGTTGGCGACGGGCTTGTCCTCGACCGCTGAGAACAGACCGGACGCCTTGACCTGGTCGAACACCTGGCTTCTCAGGTGGTCGGTGGCGCGGGAATTCTGGACGCCTTTGGTCTGAAATTCGAACAGCAGTTGGACAGGGGCAGCTTGGGCGACCGGCTTCAATTCCGAGGCGGGAACGTCCCGAGTGGCCGTATCGACGTAGAAACTGGCGCAGCCCGTCATGAGCACGGCAAGCATCAGCATGAATGCTCTGGCGCAGTGCCAGGCCGCATGAGCGCCCATGGATAAAGCTGAATTCATCTTGGTTCTCCTGAAATATCCTGATAAGAGCGGTGCCGTGCTGTGAAGGCGTCCGGAAACATGCCAAGCGAATGCTATACATGCGACAGGGTTTGCGCAATCCGGGGCGAAAAAAACCCCCGGCTTGCGCACGGGGGTTTGTGCAAAGTCAGCCGCCGGGATACGGCGGTTTACACCGTTACGCTGTCCGCCACGTCCCTGAACTCGGCGATCTGGTCGAAGTTCATGTAGCGGTAAACATCGGCGGCCTTGGCGTTGACCGCCTTGACCTGCTCCAGGTACTCGGCCACGGTCGGGATCTTGCCCATCAGCGCGCAGACCGCGGCCAGTTCGGCCGAACCGAGATAGACGTTGGTGTCGATGCCGAGGCGGTTGGGGAAGTTGCGCGTCGAGGTGGACATCGCCGTACTGCCTTTCCTGATCTGCGCCTGGTTGCCCATGCACAGCGAGCAGCCGGGCATTTCCATGCGCGCGCCGCTCTTGCCGAGGATGGCGTAGTAGCCTTCCTCGTTGAGGATCATGGCGTCCATCTTGGTCGGCGGGGCGATCCACAGGCGGGTGGGAATGTCGCTCTTGCCTTCGAGCACCTTGCCGGCGGCGCGGAAGTGGCCGATGTTGGTCATGCAGGAGCCGATGAACACTTCGTCGATCTTCTCGCCGGCGACTTCGGAGAGCGTCTTGACGTCGTCCGGGTCGTTCGGGCAGGCGACCAGCGGCTCCTTGACGTCGGCCAGGTCGATCTCGATCACCGCGGCGTACTCGGCGTCGGCGTCGGCCTTGAGCAGCTGCGGATCGGCGATCCAGGCTTCCATGGCCTTGATGCGGCGGCCGAGCGTGCGCTTGTCCTCGTAGCCGTTGGCGATCATCCACTTCATGAGCACGATGTTCGAGCGCATGTATTCGATGATCGGCGCCTTGTCGAGGTGCACCGAGCAGGCGGCGGCGGAGCGCTCGGCAGCGGCGTCCGACAACTCGAAAGCCTGTTCCACCTTGAGGTCGGGCAGGCCCTCGATCTCGAGGATGCGGCCGGAGAAGACGTTCTTCTTGCCCTTCTTCTCGACGGTGAGCAGGCCGGCCTTGAGGGCGTAGTAGGGGATGGCGTTGACCAGGTCGCGCAGGGTGACGCCGCGCTTGCCGGCCTCCTCCAGCGAACCCTTGAAGCGCACCAGCACCGACTCCGGCATGTCGAGCGGCATGACGCCGGTGGCGGCGGCGAAGGCGACGAGGCCCGAGCCGGCCGGGAAGGAGATGCCGATCGGGAAGCGGGTGTGCGAGTCGCCGCCGGTGCCCACCGTGTCGGGCAGCAGCAGGCGGTTCAGCCAGGAGTGGATGACGCCGTCGCCGGGGCGGAGCGCCACGCCGCCGCGCGTGCTGATGAAGGACGGCAGTTCACGGTGCGTGCGCACGTCGACCAGCTTCGGATAGGCGGCGGTGTGGCAGAAGGACTGCATCACCATGTCGGCGGAGAAGCCGAGGCAGGCGAGGTCCTTCAGCTCGTCGCGCGTCATCGGGCCGGTGGTGTCCTGCGAGCCGACGGTGGTCATCTTCGGCTCGCAGTAGGTGCCCGGGCGGATGCCGGCCTGTTTCCCGTTTGCTTCGGGCAGGCCGCAGGCGCGGCCGACCATCTTCTGCGCCAGCGAGAAGCCCTTGCCGGAATCCTTCGGCACCTGCGGCAGGCGGAACAGCGTGGACACGGGCAGGCCGAGCGCCTCGCGCGCGCGGGCGGTGAGGCCGCGGCCGATGATGAGGTTGATGCGGCCGCCGGCGCGCACTTCGTCGAGCAGCACTTCCGACTTGTAGTCGAAGGTCGCGATGACCTGGCCGTCCTTCTCGATTTTCTTCTCGTAGGGGTAGATGTCGACCACGTCGCCCATCGCCATCTGGCTGACGTCGCACTCGATGGGGAAGGCGCCGGCGTCTTCCTGGGTGTTGAAGAAGATCGGCGCAATCTTGCCGCCGAGGCAGAAGCCGCCGTAGCGCTTGTTCGGCACGAAGGGGATGTCCTCGCCGGTCCACCAGATCACCGAGTTGGTGGCGGACTTGCGCGAGGAGCCGGTGCCGACCACGTCGCCGACGTAGGCGACCGGATGGCCCTTCTTCTTGAGGTCCTCGATCAGCTGCATCGGGCCGCGCTCGCCGGGCTTCTCCGGCACGATGCCCTCGCGCGCGTTCTTCAGCATGGCCAGGCCGTGCAGCGGGATGTCGGGGCGGCTCCAGGCGTCGGGCGCGGGCGAGAGGTCGTCGGTGTTGGTTTCGCCGGTGACCTTGAAGACGGTGACGCTGATCTTCTTCGGCACTTCCGGGCGCGTGGTGAACCACTCGGCATCGGCCCAGGATTGCATCACCGACTTGGCGTTGGCGTTGCCGGACTTGGCCTTCTCGGCGACGTCGTGGAAGTAGTCGAACATCAGCAGCGTGCCCTTGAGGCCCCTGGCGGCGATGGCGCCGACGGCGGCATCGCCGAGCAGATCGATCAGCGGCTTGACGTTGTAGCCGCCGAGCATGGTGCCGAGCAGTTCGGTGGCCTTCTCGCGCGATATCAGTGCGCACGCCGTCTCGCCGCGGCTGACTATCGCCAGGAAGGCGGCCTTCACCTTGGCGGCGTCATCCACGCCGGCCGGCACGCGATGGGTGAGGAGGTCGACGAGGAAGGCTTCCTCGCCCTTGGGGGCTTTTTGCAGCAAGACGACGAGTTCCTCGGTCTGTTTTGCGGTCAGGGGCAGGGGCGGAATGCCGAGCGCGGCGCGTTCGGCGACATGCTGACGGTAGGCTTCTAGCACGGAGGTGTCCTCTCGATTAGGGGGTTAATTCGTTGCGGAAAAGAACTTGTGGCGCGCGGCGGCCGGCAGGTTCATGCCGGTCGCGTGGGCGCGCTGCAGCAGCTCCCAGTAATAGCGGTACGAGGCGCGGTCGTGCAGACGCCCGTCGTGGCGGATCGGTCCCCAGCCGGCGGCCTGTGCGGCGAGCAGGATGCCGGTGGCGGTGTCGACCTCGTCGAAGTTGGGACGCATGGCGTCGACGATGGGCTGCACCTGGTTCGGATGGATGCTCCACATGCGCAGGTAGCCGAACTGCTCGCGCGCGCGCCGGGCGTCGGCGTAGACCACTTGCGTGTCGTGCAATTCGGTCGTGACGTTGTGCGCCGGCACCACGCCGTGGCCCAGGGCAGCGGCCGCGATGGCGCACTTGGCGCGCGCGACCAGCGGATGCTCGAATTGCCCCGGGCTTTTCATGGCCGCGGCTGGTATGGCGCCGTGGTGGCCGCTGATGAAATCCATCAGGCCGAAGTCCAGCGTCTCGACGCCGGGCAGGGCGGCGATGTCCTCCACTTCGCGCAGCGCGCCGTGGGTCTCGATCAGCACGTGCGCCGGAATCTGCCGCTCCAGGCCGCAGTTCCGCGAAATGGCGGCGAGCGCCATCAGTTGGGCCTGCACGTCCTGCCGGCCGGCAGCCTTGGGCAGCGTGACGTAGGCGAGCTGCGCGCCGGCCGTGCCGACGATGATCTCCAGGTCGTCGCGCCAGTGCGGGTGGGTGATGTCGTGGATGCGCGCGCCGACGCGGCCGTGGCGGTTGTCCGCGCTATTGATGGCGGCGGCGACCATTTCGGCGTGGGCCTTTTCCGCGCCGGCGGTCGCGCCGTCCTCGCAGTCGCAGGTGACGTCGAAGACCGGCCCGAGCGTGCGCTGCAGTTCGAGCGCCTTGCCGATCAGCTTTTCACTGCCGGCGAAATGCTCGCAAGCCGGCAGGGCGGGGAAGGGTTTCGTTTCGCGGTAAAGAACGGCAGCGGGATGGAGGGGTGCGTTCATGCCGGCAGCCGTTCCATCCCGGTCAGCAATGCTCAACCCAGCATGGAAGCGACGCCGGCCTGCTCTTCCTGCAGTTCGGCGAGCGTCTTGTCCATCATGGTGCGCGAGTAGTCGTCGATGGCGAGATCCTTGACGCGGGTGTACTCGCCATTGGCGCAGGTGACGGGCACGCCGTAGACGATGTCCTGCGGAATGCCGTAGGAACCGTCGGAGGGGATGCCCATGGTGACCCACTTGCCGTTGGTGCCCAGCGCCCAGTCGCGCATGTGGTCGATGGCGGCATTGGCGGCGGAGGCGGCCGAGGAGGCGCCGCGCGCCTCGATGATGGCGGCGCCGCGCTTGCCGACCTTGGGGATGTACTCGTTGCGGTACCAGGCTTCGTCGTTGACCGCCTGTGGTGCCGGCTGGCCGGCGACGGTAGCGTAGCGGATGTCCGGGTACATGGTCGGCGAGTGGTTGCCCCAGACGATCATCTTTTCGATTTCCGGGACGGCCTTGCCCGTGCGCGTGGCGATCTGCGAGGTGGCGCGGTTGTGGTCGAGGCGCAGCATGGCGGTGAAGTTCTGCTTCGGCAGGTCGGGCGCCGACTTCATGGCGATGTAGGCGTTGGTGTTGGCCGGGTTGCCGACCACCAGCACGCGCACCTTGCGCGAGGCGACGGCGTTGAGCGCCTTGCCCTGCTCGATGAAGATCTTGGCGTTTTCCAGCAGCAGGTCCTTGCGCTCCATGCCCGGGCCGCGCGGCTTCGAGCCGACCAGCAGGGCGTAGTCGGCATCCTTGAAGGCCACCAGCGGATCGGCCGTGCCGACCATGCCCGCCAGCAGCGGGAAGGCGCAGTCGTCGAGTTCCATCATGACGCCCTTCAGCGCGGCCTGGGCCTTCTCCATCGGCAGCTCGAGCATCTGCAGGATGATCGGCTGGTCCTTGCCGAGCATTTCACCGCTGGCGATGCGGAATACCAGGGCGTAACCGATTTGACCGGCTGCGCCGGTGACGGTGACACGAACGGGGGCTTTGGCCATTGAAGTGACTCCTCGATTCAGGTTGTTCGAAATGATGCAAGCCCGGGCGATGGAAAATTGTGACAAGAATGGCCGGGAATGGCGAAAATGTTAGAATTCTTTTTGCAGTGTGTCAATAGCTAATATATATCATATATAAGACATAAGAGAGCCTATAGACGACATGGCTTTTTTGTGGTGAAATCGTCACATGGCGCAAGTGTCCCCGACCTTCAGTCCGCTCTACCGCCAGATCAAGGACCTGATCATGCAGGGCCTTGCATCGGGCGAGTGGCGTCCCGGCGAAGCCATCCCCAGCGAGGCCGAACTGGCCATCCGCTTCAATGTCAGCCAAGGCACCGTGCGCAAGGCCATCGACGAGATGGCGGCCGAAAACCTCCTCGTGCGCAAGCAGGGCAAGGGCACCTATGTTGCCTCGCACAACGACCCGCGCGCCTTCTTCCGCTTCCTCCGCGTCGTCCCCAACGAGGGCGGCGTCAGCGTGCCGCAGAGCGTGCCGCTGGAATGCTGGCGCGCCAAGGCCGGCCAGGAAGCCGCCCGAATCCTCGACATCGCACCGGGCGCGCCCATCACCATCGTGCGCCGCGTGCTCAAGTTCAACGGCAAGCCGGTCGTAGTCGACGAAATCTACCTGCCGGGCGACATCTTCCAGGGCCTCTCGCTGGAAGTGCTGCAGGAATACCAGGCATCGCTCTACAGCCTGTTCGAGACGCGCTTCGGCGTGCGCATGATCCGTGCGGAGGAGCGCATCCGTGCCATCGCGGCGGACAGGACATCGGCAGAGTTGCTGTCGGTGGCCGAGGGCAGTCCGCTGTTGTCGGTGGAGCGCGTCACTTACACCTACGGCGACAAGCCGGTGGAGTGGCGACGCGGCCTGTATTCCACTGCCGAGCACTACTATCTGAACGAACTGATTTGAGGCTACAGGGCAGGGTTGATGGCCGGTGAGACGCTATAATTCACAGTTTATCGGGGTATCGCGGCGCCTTATGGTGCGCCGCACAGCGTAGAGGAAAATCGCATATGACAGAAGCCACCATGAAGAAGGAACGCCCGAAGCACCTGGATCTGCGGGTCATCAAGCAGCCGCTGCCCGCCATCGCATCGATATTGCATCGCGTCAGCGGAGCGGGCCTGTTTCTCATGCTCCCTTTCCTGATTTTCCTGTTCGAACTGAGCCTCGATTCCTCGTTGGGCTTCAGCATATTCAAGGCCTTCGTCGCCTATCCGCTTGTCAAACTGATCCTGATCGGACTGCTCTGGGCCTTCCTGCATCACTTCTGCATGGGCATTCGCATCCTGCTTCTCGACATGAACATCGGCACGGATCTCAAGCCGGCACGCACCAGCGCCAAGGTCGTCATGGTCGTCAGCCTGGCTCTGACCGTCCTCCTGGGAGCGAAACTATGGTGAACAAAATCATCGTCGGCGCGCATTACGGCCTGAAGGACTGGCTGGGTCAGCGCATCACCGCCGCAGTCATGGCGGCCTATACCGTCATCCTGCTGGTTTTATTGGCCGGGCAGGAACCGCTGACTTTTGAAGTCTGGTACGCCTTCATGGCGGACGGTTTCATGCGCTTCCTCACTTTCCTCTTCATCCTCAGCCTCATGTTCCACGCCTGGGTCGGCGTGCGCGACATCTGGATGGACTATGTCAAGCCGACGGGCCTGCGCCTCGCGCTGCACGTCCTCACGCTCCTCGCCCTCGTCGGCTACACCGGCTGGGCAGTCTCGATTCTCTGGAGGCTGTAAGTGAAGATCACCCAACGCACCTTTGACGCGGTCATCGTCGGCGCCGGCGGCGCCGGCCTGCGCGCCGCGCTGCAGTTGTCCGAATCCGGACTCAAGACGGCCGTCATCACCAAGGTTTTCCCGACACGCTCGCACACGGTCGCGGCGCAGGGCGGCGTGGCCGCCTCGCTCGGCAACTCCGAGGAGGACCACTGGCACTGGCACATGTACGACACTGTCAAGGGATCGGACTGGCTCGGCGACCAGGACGCCATCGAGTTCATGTGCCGCAAGGCCAACGAGGTGGTGATCGAACTCGAGCACTACGGCATGCCCTTCGATCGCACCGATGCCGGCAAGATCTACCAGCGGCCCTTCGGCGGCCACATGTCGAATTTCGGCGAGAAGCCGGTGCGCCGCTCCTGCGCGGCGGCCGACCGCACCGGCCACGCCATGCTGCATGCGCTTTACCAGCGCAACGTGCGGGCCAACACCCAGTTCTTCGTCGAATGGATGGCGCTCGACCTGATCCGTGACGCAGATGGGGAAGTCCTCGGCGTCACCGCGCTGGAAATGGAGACCGGCGAGATCGTCGCCTTCCAGTCCAAGGCCACCATATTCGCCACCGGCGGGGCGGGGCGCATCTACTATTCCTCGACCAATGCCTTCATCAACACCGGCGACGGTCTCGGCATGGCGGCGCGCGCCGGCATCCCGCTCGAGGACATGGAATTCTGGCAGTTCCATCCGACCGGCGTGGCCGGCGCCGGCGTGCTCATCACCGAGGGCGTGCGCGGCGAGGGCGGCATCCTCAGGAACAGCGCCGGCGAGCGCTTCATGGAGCGCTATGCGCCGAACGCCAAGGACCTGGCCTCGCGCGATGTCGTCTCGCGCGCCATGGTCACCGAGATCAACGAGGGGCGCGGCTGCGGCCCGAACAAGGACTACGTGCTGCTCGACATCACCCATCTCGACCCGAAGGTGATCATGCAGCGTCTGCCGGGCATCCACGAGATCTCCATCCAGTTCGCCGGCACCGACCCGATCAAGGAGCCGATCCCGGTGGTGCCGACCTGCCACTACCAGATGGGCGGCATTCCCACCAATTACAGCGGGCAGGTGGTGGCGCCGCGCGGCAGCAGCATGAGCGTTGCCGTGCCGGGTTTCTATGCCGCCGGCGAGTGCGCCTGCGCCTCGGTGCATGGCGCCAACCGCCTCGGCACCAACTCGCTGCTCGATCTGCTGGTGTTCGGCAAGTCGGCCGGCGAGACGGCCGTCGAGGACGTCCGCAAATCGGTCAAGGCGCACAAGCCGCTGCCGCAGGAAGCGATCGATCGTACCCTCGCGCGCATCAACCGCCTCGACACGCAAAAGGACGGTGCCGACGTGCACCAGGCCCGCCTGGCCATGCAGCGCACCATGCAGAATCATTGCGGCGTGTTCCGCTTCGCCGACAAGCTGAAGGAGGGCGTCTCGAAGATCCTCGACGTGCAGAAGGATGTCGAACGCGCGGAGATCAGGGACAAGTCGCAGGTTTTCAATACCGCGCGCATCGAGGCGCTGGAACTGGAAAACCTCATCGAAGTGGCGGTTTCCACCATGATCTCGGCCGAGGCGCGCAAGGAGTCGCGCGGCGCCCACGTGCGCGACGACGCCCCGGACACGCCGGAACACCCCAACGGCCGCGACGACGTGAACTGGCTCAAGCACAGCCTGTGGTTCAAGGAGGGCAACCGCCTCGACTACAAGTCGGTGAAGCTGACCCCGCTCACCGTCGACACCATCGAACTGAAGAAGCGCGCGTATTAAGGAGCAGGATATGACCCACAGAACCATGCAATTCAAGATCTACCGCTACGACCCGGACAAGGACGCCAAGCCCTACCTGCAGGACATAGCGGTGGAACTGGACAGCACCGACCGCAAGCTGCTCGACGCCATGGTCAAGCTGAAGGCCAAGGACGACTCGCTCTCCTTCCGCCGCTCCTGCCGTGAAGGCGTCTGCGGTTCGGACGCGCTCAACATCAACGGCAAGAACGGCCTCGCCTGCCTCACTGACCTGAAGGACCTGCCGGGGACGGTGGTGCTGCGTCCGCTGCCCGGTCTGCCCATCATCCGCGACCTGATCGTGGACATGACGCAGTTCTTCAAGCAGTACCACTCGATCAAGCCGTACCTCATCAACAACGACCCGCCGCCGGAGACCGAACGGCTGCAGACGCCGGAGGAGCGCGACGAGCTGAACGGCCTCTACGAGTGCATCCTCTGCGCCTGCTGTTCGACTGCTTGTCCGTCGTTCTGGTGGAACCCGGACAAGTACGTGGGCCCGGCCGGCCTCCTTCAGGCTTACCGTTTTATTGCCGATACCCGGGATCAGGCGACCAGCGAGCGCCTCGACAATCTCGAGGACCCCTACCGCCTGTTCCGCTGCCACAGCATCATGAACTGCGTCGACGCCTGTCCGAAGAACCTCAATCCGATGCGGGCGATCGGCAAGATCAAGGATGCGATGGTGAGGCGCGCCGTCTAGCGGCATGAACGAGCGCGTTGCGCGGTTGCACCGACTGCGCTGGCACTGCCGGCGCGCCCTGCTGGAGCTGGACCTGGTGTTCCTGCGCTACTGGCAACGCGTTGGCGACGATCTCGATGCCGGAGACGAAGCTGCGCTGGCGCTACTGCTGGAAATGGAGGACCACGATTTGTGGGAACTGGTGAGCGGGCGGCGCGAGACGGCCGATCCGCAACTGAGTGGCCTGGTCGAGCAATTGCGCCAGGTGTGACACGGGAGAGTTTCAACGTTTTTTACGGGGATGCAGACATGAACAAACAACGCAACGCAACGCTGAGCGTCGACGGCAAGACCATCGACCTGCCCATCTACTCAGGCAGCATCGGGCCGGAGGTGATCGACATCCGTCCGTTGTATGCCAAGACCGGCATGTTCACCTTCGATCCGGGTTTCGTGTCCACTGCCGCCTGCAAGTCGGACATCACCTATATCGACGGCGATGAGGGCGTCCTGCTCTACCGCGGCTATCCAATCGAGCAACTGGCGAACCAGTGCGATTTCCTCGAGGTGGCCTATCTGATCCTCAAGGGCGAGCTGCCCACGCCCCAGGAAAAGGCGGAGTTCGACACCATCATCAAGAACCACACCATGGTGCACGACCAGCTGACGCGCTTCTATAGCGGCTTCCGCCGCGACGCGCATCCGATGGCCATCCTGGTCGGCGTGGTCGGTGCGCTGTCCGCCTTCTATCATGAGGCCATGGATATCAGCGACGAGTATCACCGCACCGTGTCGGCGCACCGCCTCATCGCCAAGCTGCCGAACATCGTCGCCATGGCCTACAAGTACAACGCCGGCCAGCCCTTCATGTACCCGCGCAACGACTTATCGTACACCGCGAACTTCATGCACATGATGTTCGGCACGCCGTGCGAGAAATACGAGCCGAACCCGGTGCTGGTGCGCGCGCTCGATCGCATCCTCATCCTGCACGCGGATCATGAGCAGAACGCCTCCACCTCGACGGTGCGCCTGGCCGGCTCTTCAGGCGCCAACCCCTTCGCCTGCATATCCTCGGGCATCGCCTGCCTGTGGGGCCCGGCGCACGGCGGGGCCAACGAGGCCTGCCT
This sequence comes from Betaproteobacteria bacterium, assembly GCA_016703785.1. Taxonomy (GTDB): domain Bacteria; phylum Pseudomonadota; class Gammaproteobacteria; order Burkholderiales; family Rhodocyclaceae; genus Desulfobacillus. The sequence goes on along the minus strand of JADJBM010000030.1, from coordinate 123,606 downwards.
CAACATGCTCGAGGAAATCGGCGACGTCTCCCGCGTCGGCGAGTACATCAAGCGCGCCAAGGACAAGGACGACTCCTTCAAGCTGATGGGCTTCGGTCACCGCGTGTACAAGAACTTCGATCCGCGCGCCAAACTGATGCGCGAGACCTGCCACGAAGTGCTGAACGAGCTCGGCCTGCAGAATGATCGCCTCTTCAAGCTGGCCATCGCGCTGGAGAAGATCGCCCTCGAGGACGACTACTTCATCAGCAAGAAGCTCTATCCGAACGTCGATTTCTATTCTGGCATCGTGCAGCGCGCACTGGGCATCCCGGTCAAGCTGTTCACCGGCATCTTCGCCATGGCCCGCACCGTCGGCTGGATCGCGCAGTGGAACGAGATGATCGCCGATCCCGAGCAGAAGATCGGGCGTCCGCGCCAGCTGTTTACCGGCGCCACGCAGCGCGACGTGATTTCCATGGACAAGCGCTGAGAATCAGCGAGGAGCGGGGGCGAGGAGCGTGATGCAGCTCCCGCCCACTCATCCCTTCGCTCCTCTCTCCTCCCCCACACAGAGAGTCCCCTCATGAGCGTGATGAAGCAGATGCAAGGCAACTCCTACCTCTTCGGCGCCAACGCGCCCTTCATCGAAGAGATCTACGAGTCCTATCTTGAGAATCCGGCGTCCGTTACCGATGTTTGGCGCGACTATTTCGACCGCCTGCAGAACCTGCCCGGCGCCGGCAGTGGCCGCGACGTGGCCCATGCTCCGGTCGTCGCATCGTTTGCGCAGCGCGCCAAGCTCGGCACGCTGCGCGCCGCGCCGACCGGTACAGGCGCCGGCGCCGAGCAGAAGCAGGTCGCCGTCCTGCAGCTCATCAATGCCTATCGCTTCCTCGGCAACCGCTGGGCGCAGCTCGATCCGCTCAAGCGCATCGAGCGGCCTTCGATTCCCGAACTGGATCCGGCCCATTACGGCTTTACCGAGGCCGACCTCGGCCAGACCTTCGCCACCGGCAGTTTTGCCGCCGCCCCCGAGCAGGCCACGCTGCGCGAGATCCTCGAGGCGCTGCGCCAGACCTACTGCGGCACCATCGGCGCCGAGTACATGTACCTCTCCGAGGTGGCGCAGAAGCGCTGGATCCAGAACAGGCTGGAACCGGTCCGTTCCGCGCCCGGCTACAACGATGAAGACAGGAAGCGCTTCCTGCGGCAAATCACCCAGGCCGAAACCCTGGAGCGCTATCTGCACACCCGCTACGTCGGGCAGAAACGCTTTTCGCTGGAGGGCAGCGAATCCCTCATCCTCGCCATGGACCAGCTCATCCGCACCGCCGGCATGGTCGGCGTGCAGGAGATGGTCATCGGCATGGCCCACCGCGGCCGCCTCAACGTGCTGGTGAACACCCTCGGCAAGCAGCCCGGCATGTTGTTCGAGGAATTCGAGGGCAAGAAGGCCACCGTGCTCTCCGCCGGCGACGTGAAGTACCACATGGGTTACTCCTCCGACGTCGCCACCCCGGGCGGCCCGATGCACCTGACCCTGGCCTTCAATCCTTCGCACCTGGAAATCGTCAATCCCGTCGTCGCCGGTTCGGTCTATGCGCGCCAGGTGCGCCGCGGCCCGAACGGCAAGGCCGAGGCGCTGCCGGTGCTCATCCACGGCGATGCCGCCGTGGCCGGCCAGGGCGTCAACCAGGAGATGCTCAACTTCTCGCAAACGCGCGGCTTCGGCACTGGTGGCACGGTGCACCTGATCGTGAACAACCAGATCGGCTTCACCACCTCCGACCTGCGCGACTACCGTTCCTCGCTCTACTGCACCGACCTCTTCAAGATGGTCGAGGCGCCGATCTTCCACGTGAACGGCGATGACCCGGAAGCGGTGGCGCTGGTGACGCAGCTTGCCATGGAGTTCCGCCAGGAATTCCGCAAGGACGTCGTGGTGGACATCATCTGCTTCCGCAAGCTCGGCCACAACGAGCAGGACGAGCCGATGGTCACCCAGCCGCTCATGTACAAGAAGATCGCCCAGCATCCGGGCACGCGCAAGCATTACGCCGACAGGCTGGAGGCGCAGGGCGTCATCGCCGAGGGCGACGCCGACCTGATGATCAAGGACTACCGCGCCGCGCTCGACGAGGGCCGCCACCTCATCGATCCCGTCATCACCGACTACCACAGCAAGTTCGCCATCGACTGGACGCCGCACATCAACGCGCCCTACACGGAGAAGTGCAACACTACCGTGCCGATGAAGGAGCTCAGGCGCATTGCCGCGCGCCTGACCGAGGTGCCGGAGAACTTCACGCTGCATTCGCGCGTGCAGAAGATCATCGACGACCGCAAGGCGATGGGCCAGGGCAAGCTGCCGGTCGACTGGGGCATGGGCGAAAACCTCGCCTATGCGACGCTGCTCGCCGCCGGCTTCAACGTGCGCCTGTCCGGCGAGGACATCGGGCGCGGCACCTTCTTCCATCGCCACGCCGCGCTGCACGACCAGAACCGCGAGAAATGGGACGAGGGCACCTACTGGCCGCTTGCCCACATCCAGGAGAAGCAGGGCTGGTTCCATTGCTTCGACTCGGTGCTCTCCGAGGAGGCCGTGTTGGCCTTCGAGTACGGCTTCGCCACTGCCAGCCCCAACGAGCTCGTCGTCTGGGAGGCGCAGTTCGGCGATTTCGCCAATGGCGCCCAGGTCGTCATCGACCAGTTCCTTTCTTCGGGTGAGGCGAAGTGGGGGCGCGGCTGCGGCCTCGTCATGCTGCTGCCGCACGGTTACGAGGGACAGGGGCCGGAGCATTCCTCCGGACGACTGGAGCGCTACATGCAGCTTTCGGCGGAATTCAACTGGGAAGTCTGCATGCCGTCGAGCGCTGGCCAGATGTACCACCTGTTGCGCCGGCAGATGCTGCGCAAGCAGCGCAAGCCGCTCATCGTGTTCACCCCCAAGTCCCTGCTGCGCCACAAGGACGCCACGACGACGCTCGAGGACATCGCCAACGACACGTTCAACACCGTCATCGGCGAGATCGACGCGCTCGAGCCGAAGAAGGTAACGCGCGTCGTCGCCTGCGCCGGCAAGGTCTACTTCGACCTCCTCGCTGCGCGCCGCGAGCGCAAGATCGGCAATGTCGCGCTGCTGCGCGTCGAGCAGCTCTATCCGTTCGACGACCGGCGCTTTGCCGATGAACTCAAGCGCTATCCCAACGCCAGGGAGCTGGTGTGGTGCCAGGAAGAGCCGCTCAACCAGGGCGCCTGGTACGCCAAGGCGCATCGCCTGGTTGGCGTCCTGCGCAAGGGCCAGGAACTGCTGGTGGTCTCGCGGCCGGCCTCGGCCTCGCCGGCGGTGGGTTACGCATCGAAGCACATGGAACAGCAGAAGGCCCTCATCGACGAGGCCCTCGGCTCCAAGAAGTGACAAGCATAAGCGGAGAGAATAATGCTGATTGACGTCAAAGTCCCCCAACTGTCCGAATCCGTCGCCGAGGCGACGCTGGTCGCCTGGCACAAGCAGGAAGGCCAGGCCGTCGCCCGCGACGAAAACCTTATCGACATCGAAACCGACAAGGTGGTGCTCGAACTGCCCGCCCCCGAGTCCGGCGTGCTGGTGAAAATCCTCAAGGGCAACGGCGAAACCGTCGTCGCCGGCGAAGTCATTGCCCAGCTCGACACGGAAGCGAAAGCGGAGAAAATCCCCCCCAGCCCCCCTTTGCCAAAGGGGGGGGCTGTTGCCGCTGCCCCGGCCGGACCCGCCGCGCGCAAGATGATGGCCGAGAAGGGCATTGCCGCCGCCGATGTCGCAGGCTCAGGCCGCGGCGGCCGCGTCACCAAGGCCGACGTGATGGAGGCCGGCCAGCGTCCCGTCTCTCCTCCCCCCTTTGTCCCACCGGGATTTCCTTCGGTCAAAAAAGAGGGGCCGGGGGGGATTTCAGCCGCCCCGGCGCGCCCGGCCCTGGCCCAGCCCGCCGCGCCGGTGAACGTCGACGCCATCGTCGGCGAGCGCACCGAGCAGCGCGTGCCGATGAGCCGCCTGCGCGCCCGCGTCGCCGAGCGCCTCGTGCAGTCGCAATCGACCGCCGCCATCCTCACCACCTTCAACGAGGTGAACATGGCGCCGGTGATGGAGCTGCGCAACAAGTACAAGGACAAGTTCGAGAAGGAGCACGGCGCCAAGCTCGGCTTCATGTCCTTCTTCGTCAAGGCGGCGGTGGCCGCGCTGAAGAAGTACCCGGTGCTCAACGCCTCCATCGACGGCAACGACATCGTCTACCACGGCTACTTCGACATCGGCATCGCCGTCGGCAGCCCGCGCGGCCTGGTCGTGCCGATCCTGCGCGACGCCGACCAGCTGTCGCTGGCCGACATCGAGAAGAAGATCGCCGAGTTCGGCGCCAAGGCCAAGGACGGCAAGCTCTCCATCGAGGAGCTCACCGGCGGCACCTTCTCCATTTCCAACGGCGGCGTGTTCGGCTCGATGCTGTCGACGCCCATCATCAACCCGCCGCAGTCGGCCATTCTCGGCATCCACGCCACCAAGGATCGCCCGGTGGTGGAGAACGGCCAGATCGTCATCCGCCCGATCAACTACCTGGCGCTGTCCTACGACCACCGCATCATCGACGGCCGCGAGGCGGTGCTCGGCCTCGTTGCCATGAAGGAAGCGCTGGAAGACCCGGCGCGCCTGCTGCTGGAGATCTGACATGGCCGCCAAGCATTTTGATGTGCTCGTCATCGGCGGCGGCCCCGGTGGCTATATTGCCGCCATCCGTGCGGCGCAGCTGGGCTTTTCCACCGCCTGCGTCGAGTCCGAGGCCTACGACGATCCGAAGGGTGAGGTGCGCCTCGGCGGCACCTGCCTCAACGTCGGCTGCATTCCCTCCAAGGCCCTGCTGCAATCCTCCGAGCACTTCGACAATGCCCGCCACGGCTTCGTCATGCACGGCATCACCGTCGACGACGTCAGGATCGACGTCAAGACGATGGTCAAGCGCAAGGACAACATCGTCACGCAGCTCACCAGCGGCATCAAGGGCCTGTTCAAGAAGAACAAGGTGACGCTGCTGTCCGGCCACGGCAAATTTACCGGTGGCGGCGAGGACGCCTGGGAGATCGACGTCGCCGGCGAGGCCGTGATGGCGAAGCATGTCATCGTCGCCACCGGCTCGAGCCCGCGCCACCTCAACGGCGTGCCGGTCGACAACAAGCTGATTTGCGACAATGCCGGCGCGCTCGCCTTCGACGCCGTGCCGAAGCGCCTCGGCGTCATCGGCGCCGGCGTCATCGGCCTCGAGCTGGGCAGCGTCTGGAAGCGCCTCGGCGCCGAGGTCACCATCCTCGAAGCCATGCCGGATTTCCTCGCCGCGGCCGATGCCGCCATCGCCAAGGAGGCCTGGAAGGTGTTCACGCAGAAGCAGGGCCTCGACATTCAGCTTGATGCGAACATCACTTCAGTCAAGGCCGGCAAGAAGGGCGTCACGGTTGACTATGAGATCGGCGACGAGAACAGGACGCTGGAATGCGACCGCCTCATCGTTTCCGTCGGCCGCGTGCCGAACACCGAAGGGCTCGGCTGCGAGGCCGTCGGCCTCAAGCTGGACGACCGCGGCCGCGTCGCCGTCGACGAACATTGCCGCAGCAACCTGCCCAATGTCTGGGCCGTGGGCGACGTCGTGCGCGGGCCCATGCTGGCGCACAAGGGCATGGAAGAGGGCGTCATGGTCGCCGAACTCATCGCCGGCCAGGCCGGCCATTGCAACTACGACGCCGTGCCGTGGGTCATCTACACCCATCCCGAGATCGCCTGGGTCGGCAAGACCGAGCAGCAGCTGAAAAGCGCCGGCATCGAATACCGCACCGGCCAGATTCCCTTCGCCGCCAACGGCCGCGCGCTCGGGCAGGGCGACACCACCGGCTTCGTCAAGATGCTGGCCGATGCGAAGACCGACCGCATCCTCGGCGTGCACATCATCGGCACCAATGCCTCCGAACTCATATCCGAGGCCGTCGTCGCGATGGAATTCCACGCCAGCTCGGAAGACATCGCCCGCATCGTGCACGCCCATCCGACCCTCTCCGAAGTCATGCACGAGACGGCTCTCGCCGTGGACAAGCGTCCGCTGCATTTCTGATCGCTCTTCTCCCCTCTCCCGCTTGCGGGAGAGGGGCAGGGGGAGAGGGAGAGGGTAAGGAGAGGGGCAAAACGGTAAAATCCCTCCATGGTTCCTCCCGCACCGCGCCCCCCCCAGCAGGGCATGCTCCGCGCCCTGGACGCCCAGTTCCAGGCGCGCCGGATCATCCCCGACGCCGCCCAGCAGGCTGCCGCCGAGCGGCTGCAGCGCCTTTACGACGAACTCGTCGCCTTCAAGCACCAGCGCCGCAGCAAGCTGCGCAAGCTGGTCGTGCATCCCCCGTTGCCGCGCGGCACCTACCTGTGGGGCGGGGTGGGGCGCGGCAAGAGCCTGCTGATGGACTGCTTCTTCGACACCGTGCCCTACCAGCGCAAGCGGCGCGTGCATTTCCACGCCTTCATGCGCGAGGTGCACGAGCGCCTGCGCGCGCTGAAGGCCGAGGACGATCCGTTGTTGAAGGTCGCCGACAGGATCGCCCGCGAGACGCGCCTGATGTGCTTCGACGAGTTCCACGTCTCCGACATCGCCGACGCCATGATCCTCGGCCGCCTGATGGAGGCGCTGTTCGAGCGCGGCGTGGTGTTCTGCCTGACATCCAACTACCCGCCCGACGGCCTCTACCCCAATGGCCTGCAGCGGCAGAATTTCCTCCCCACCATCCAGTTGCTGAAGGACCGCCTCGACGTGATAGAGGTCGACGGCGGCATCGACTACCGCCTGCGCGCGCTGGAAAAGGTCGAGGTCTACCACATCCCGGCCGACGCCGAGGGCGAGGCCAAGATGGAGGCCGCCTTCCGCGAATTGTCAGGCGGCGAGGGCCACGCTCGCCCGGTGAGCATCCTCGAGCGCGAGCTGCCGGTGAAGCGTCGCGCCATCGGCGTCATCTGGTTCGACTTCGCCACGCTCTGCATGGGGCCGCGCTCGCAGAACGACTACCTGGAGATCGCCCGTCGCTACCACACCGTGTTTTTGTCCGGCATCCCGCGCATGAGCCGCGAGCAAGCCTCCGAGGCGCGCCGCTTCACCTGGCTGGTCGACATCTTCTACGACCACAAGGTCAAGCTCGTCATGACCGCCGAGTGCGAGGCGGACCAGCTCTATCGGGAAGGCACTCAGGCCAGCGAGTTCCACCGCACCGTCAGCCGCCTGATCGAGATGCGCACGCGCGACTACCTTGGCGCCCAGCACCGGGCGGAGTAGCCCAGGGCCTTTCTGCTGCCGCCGAACCACAAATCGCCGTATTCCAGCGGCTGACTTTCCTGGGAAGACTGGACGCAGCATGCAAGCCGGCAGGCGCATGGTCCATCATGAACGCTAAGTTATGCGGCGCGTGGGGATGAGGGAAAGCCGCATTGCCGTAGTGGCGTCTTGTCGCAGTAAAGCCTATGCTAAGCGCCCGTCCCTGAGCACTGGTGCGGACCCTCTTGTGTGAGTGCAACCGGATAGAGTGAAAGGACTGCATATGCTAGCCAATGCTTCCGTGACGACAATGTTGCCTGTCATCGAGATGGAAAGAGCAAGAGCGTTCTATGAGCGATGCCTCGGGCTGACGCCAAGCGGCTTCAAGCCTGATGGCAAATTCATCTATCAAGTAGGCGGCAGTACGCTCGCTTTGTTTCCTAAGCCCGAAGGTACAAAAGCAGAGCATACGGCGATCAGTTTCCAGGTTTCAGACATTGCTGCAAGCGTCGCTGGACTGAAGGCGGCGGGAGTCGTGTTCGAGGACTATGATTTCCCTGGATTCAAGACGGTGAATCACGTCTGTGTGCTCGGCGCTGAAAAAGCAGCCTGGTTCAAGGACACAGAAGGCAACTTCCTCTGCATACATGAGGATCTGACGTAGAACATCACTGCATAGTTGCGATGCTCAACGTCAAAGTTCAGAGGCGTGGCGCAGCTTCATCGCGGCGCGCCTTCTGGAACGACGGGTTCGGCCACACCGTACCGGGACAACTCAGGCCGCAAGAAGCCGACACCTGGAAATACGCGAAAGCGCTTCGCCCATGATTTCACGAGCGACTGCTGTATCGTAGTTGGCCTGACCCCGAAGCCACCAGCCGTCACTGAGCCCGAAATATCGACACAGCCGCAGATCGGTATCGGCCGTGATTGCTCGCTTGCCAGCCACGATATCCCCGATTCTCTGGGGGGGGACACCGATATCCTTAGCCAAGCGGTACTTAGTCAGTCCGAGCGGCTTCAGGAATTCTTCTTCCAGCATTTCGCCGGGAGATACAGGGGGAACGGTGCGCATGATCAGGCTCCTTCAGTGGTAATCCACAATCTCGACATTCTTCGGACCTTCGGCGGTCCAAACAAAACACACTCGCCACTGGTCGTTGATGCGGATGCTATGTTGTCCCTTGCGATTCCCCTTCAACGCTTCCAATTGATTACCGGGCGGCACACGCAGATCTTCCAGGACAGCAGACCAGTCAAGTTGCTCAAGTTTGCGTAATGCGGGTCGCTCGACATTAACCCAACGACGAACTCGCTTCCCGAGGAAGAGTGCCTGAGTGTCCTTGCACTTGAAGCTCCGAATCGTCATATGCAAAGATTAACGCGGCGCGGACATAACGTCAAGCGTTAATAGCATCCAGCCACATCACGCAGATGACTTTGGTGGGGCCGAACGTAAAGTTAAGGGGCGCCGCTTCGCGGCGTCCCGCTTGAACGACGGGTTGGGCTTAACAACACTTTGCCCACGCTTTACTCTTTACTTTTTCTGTTATCTCGTATGATCCAAGGAACTACGGAAAGGACGAATAGGGCTACAAGAGTGCTAAGGACGGCAGTCGATTCCCGCCCCATTCCTGCAGCCACGCCGATCGCTGCCGTTACCCATATGCCTGCCGCCGTAGTCAACCCCTGGGTCTCCACTTGTTTGGTTCCCAAAATTATGGCTCCGGCTCCAAGGAACCCCACCCCGGCGATCAGGCCCTGCAACACCCGAGTTAAATCTGCGGTTGATGCCCCGGCTTGTTGGGGAATGAGGACGAAGAGCGCCGCCCCGATGGCAACCAGCATATGCGTTCGTACCCCCGCACTCTTGCCTTGCTTCTCCCGCTCGTACCCCAGTAGACCGCCAAGGGCCGCAGCAACCAGAAGGCGTAGTGTGATACGTGTAATCTGCGTCGCATCTGGGATATCGGAAAATTCCGACAGCACGGTATTCCATATCTCTTGCCACATGCTCATAGTCCTCATCACTTCTCGTTTTTCTGTGCTTCGTCCGGTTCCTTCATGAGCCCGCCCAACGTTCAAAGTCACCGGCCTGCGCGGCTTTTCGCGCAGGTCCGGTGGACTGTAGGGTTGGGCGTCAGACGGGCGAGCATGGCAGGAGCCTTTCTTGACTGATGTGACAGAAAACATGGCATCGTGATGACCCTGCCAGGGATTGGGATAGAGGCAAGATAGATCATCTGAACCCACACGCGAGCGCCTGAGCTCCGCCTTTGTATCTGTACTCTGACTTCCAGTAGTGCGTGTCGTTGATTTCTGCAAACTCGACGTCGGGACTGAGTTCGTACGCCTGCGCGAAGGGCCGACGCAAGATGACAAGGAGCCCGCATTTGGGTGGCCACGAAGAGATTTCAGCGATGCTATTGCCCGCTGCCAACTCAGCCTCGAGAATCACTTGCAGTGGCTTTGCCATGGTGGGAGAAGGCTGCATGATCTATGACGCCCAACGTGGAAAGTAACAGGCGCTGCGCAGCTTCATCGCGCAGCGTCCTCGTTGACTGGCGGGTTGGGCGGCGATGCGTCATGTGCCTTTCCATTCTTTAGCTGGTGTTCTGGTGGGACTGGCTCCTCCCAAACACGGGATGGGTTGAAGATTCGAGTAAGCCACGACTGGGAGGGCGATAAACAATGAGCTGCAATAATCATGATCAGTGTTACACCAAACCCGACAAGCCAGCCCGCCCAATCTATTGGGACCCAAGCCCAAAGAAAGAGAAATGCAAAAGATGCAATTTGGAGCCACTCTGACAGGGCTTCGCGTAGCCTCATACTCCCCCGGCGTTAGCCGCCCAACGTTCAAGCTCAGGGGCGCTGCGCGGCTTTATCGCGCAGCGTCCCCTGGAGCGCAGGGTTAGCGAGACAGCGGCCGGAAGAGCTTTGGCGGCCAAGCCCGCGAATGACAAAAGGGTAGCAGAAAACGCCCCGGCGACCGAGCGCGCCAGGCCTGGACGCCCCCAAGAACCACTGACGGCAACGCCGCGACTGGGATGCCAGGCACACGGTTCCGCGGCGCCGGCGGTGACCAAGCCAAACGAGGGTGAAGCGGCGAACGGCAAAAGACCCCGGGCGGCAAAAGTCAGTCGCTGTGGGACGGCGACGAGATGCGGCACCGAAGGAAAGCTGACGTTGAACATGCGAATGGGCAGCTGCGCGCTAACGTAGAGCTAACCGGCGCTGCGCGGCTTTATCGCGCAGCGTCCAGAGAGCGAAGCGAACGGGGTTGAGCGCCGGGTTAGCCACTTGGTGAGGCGAATTTTCTTGGCATGAATTTCTAATAGCCCGTCAGTGAAATAGACCCACAGTGTGTTTTCTTTGAGATAACCGCTGGAGACATTGCCAGCAAACATGTTGTTCTTTAATTCTGCACAATCCAACGTGCAGTTGAATCAGGAGACCCCTCGCATTTGATTTGATATGTATCTCTGCTCGGTGCCTGCTCATCTTTGTAGAAAAGTGCTGTGAGCTGGACTACTGACTTTCCTCTTTTATCGATGAATAAGGAGACGTCGATAAGATTGCCGTCATGCCAGAAAAAATCGTCCAGAGCTTTGGTCATTTTGTGAGTGCTAACGTGTGAATTCACCGGCCCGGGCAAGCGCAGCTTGCACGGGTCCGGTGGAATGAAATGTTCGGGGTCTTTCAATCGGGCGCAGCATCACCACTCCCACCCATTGAATGAAAATTATCATCGGGCGAACGAATATAGCCGCGATCATTTAAGCGCCCAAGACCAGTGACATATTCTTCCCTGATCTCTGGTTCTTTGCGGTAGGTACCGTTGCTTGGCTCAGGGGTGTTTCGCAATACCGCCAAGGTAACAATAGCGCCAAGAATCGGAACAAGCCAAACAAAACATAATTGTGCAATGCGCTGGCCTGGAGAAGCGAGTTCATCTCGAATACTCCGCCGTGACGCATATACGTTCAGAGCTAGCCAGGTGACAACACCGAGAAGAATGGCGATTTCCAAGGTGATTTACTTTCGCTTGCGCGGTAATAGACCAAAGAACCCAAGCAATGCCACAGCCGGAAATACAAGAACACCAAGAAGGAAAAGCTTCCCGATGGTTTGACCTACCACCCAAGCCAGAATGTCAGAGATACCAGTCCAGATATCAGCCATGGTGAGACGCCGAACGCAGAGCTAAGGGGCGCGGAGCAGGCATCGCCTGCGGAGCGTCCCTCTGAGCGCCGGGTTCATGCCTCGGCGGCAACCACGGAGAGTGAAATGAGTGAATGCATTCATAGTTGGACGACCGGACGAAAAGACGAAAAAGGTTCGTGGTGCAAGAACTGCGGGGGAAAAGTGTTCGAGGTGGAAACTCGACCGTGTGAAGGCTGCGAGCACTACAAGAATGTTTTTGCAGGCGCTATCTGTAAGAAACACATGATGGCTGTGTCTCCGATCATGCTGGTGACGTTCAAAATTGCGGACGGCACATGCTGGCAGGAGAGGCATAACGTGCTAGGTGAGGGGCCGCCGGAGCGGCGTAGCCGCGGAGGGAACCCCAAAGCGCAGCTTTGGGGCGGTCCCTCTCGACCGGAATGTTAGACCTTGGTGCCAATTCGAAACAACCTTTGCTTTGGTTTGTTACCGAGTATTGCGCTAAAGCATGTGGCTACGCACTCGTTACAAATAAACACTGAGGGCCCCGCGGCTAGACAAATGACTTCTTTGTGGGATTTTCCACAGAAGAAGCAATTGCATTGAGTGAGTGCGCTCTCGGTGATTGAAGTGGAGTTTTCTGCGGTAAGAAATGGCATTTTTTGTATTGCCTCAAGAACGCAGGAGTCACAGATGTTTACGTCCGGCCAGTGATGAGCAAGCGCGCGTCTTCTCTGGATGTTCCGCAGAAAGTGCAATTCAAAGCATTCTCCATTTGAGAGGTCTAACGTCGAAATTCAGCGGGGCGCTTTAGCGCCTCCGCTGCAATGCCCAGTTGGGCAGAAGGAGGCGTGATGGATTTAATTGACGACATGGTTAGCAAGTTTCTCTCCTGGCCGCTGCCGAAAGACTTCTCGCCAGACGGCGGGGTTTCCTTTCAACAACCATCGAACGAAGCACATTGGCCTGTAGGCACAAATCTGCTGACCGCAGATCAAGCTAGGGCGATGATCCAGCACATGGTGTCTGATCACACAATATACGAGGTGCGGCCAGTGCCCAACGTTAAGTAGTTACCAAAAACGATAATAAAACATTATTGGACTGCCTGATAAAATCTAACATAATCGTATTATGCTGTTATTCATGATAATTCAAGTCAAATAGGATGTCTCAATGTCCAATAAAACTGAAGCTCAAGAAATCGGAAATGCTTCCGCCGAAGCACCCAGACTGCTGGATCAGGTGCGTGATCGCCTGCGGCTGAAGCATTACAGCCTGCGTACCGAAACGGCATATGTCGGCTGGATTAAACGCTACATTTTCTTTCATGGCAAGCGCCACCCGCGCGAGTTGGGCAAGGCTGATGTGGAGGCCTTTCTGACCAGTCTGGCGGTGGAGCGCAACGTAGCCGCGTCCACGCAAAGCCAGGCGCTGGCGGCGCTGCTGTTTCTTTATGGCGAAGTGCTGGGGATCGAGTTGCCCTGGCTCGACGAGATCACGCGGGCGAAGAAGCCGGTGCGCTTGCCGACCGTGCTGACGCGGGACGAGACGCTGGCGCTGCTGGAGCAGATCGGCGATGCGGAACTGCATCTTGTCGTGAGCCTGCTCTATGGCAGCGGCCTGCGGCTGCTGGAAGGCTTGCGCCTGCGGGTGAAGGACGTGGAGCTGTCGCGCAGCGAGATCGTGGTGCGCGACGGCAAGGGCGGCAAGGATCGCGTCACCATGGTGCCGCAGAGCCTGTTAGTGCCACTGCGCGCGCAGATTGCCCGGGCCAGGGCGGTGCATGAGGCGGATGTGGCGCGCGGCAAGGGCGAGGTGTGGCTGCCGGATGCGCTGGCGGTGAAGTATCCGAATGCGGCGAAGGCCTGGGGCTGGCAGTACGTATTTCCCGCGGCGGGGTTCTCGACGGATCCGCGCTCCGGCGCGGTGCGCCGCCACCACCTGGACGAGAAGCGCGTGCAGCGGGCGGTGAAGGCGGCATCGCACAAGGCGGGCATCGTCAAGCCGGTCTCGCCGCACACGCTGCGCCATTCCTTTGCCACGCACCTGCTCGAAGGCGGCTACGACATCCGCACGGTGCAGGAACTGCTCGGCCATGCCGACGTGAGCACGACGATGATCTACACCCACGTGCTGAACAAGGGCGGCCGCGGGGTGACGAGCCCGCTCGACCGGGTTTGAACGGAAGGGCGCTTATTTCCCCGAGCCGCAGCTGGCGCTGAGCTTGCCATCCTGAAGCTGGATGTTGGGCGGCAGGTCGCCGCAGAGCCTGGCGAGGTCGAGGGCGGCCGCGTCGAGGGCGGCGCGCCAGTTGCCGGGGCGGGTGGCGGAGTAGTTGACCATGATGCGGCTCTGGGCGCCGGTGGAGCGGATGTGGAACCAGGTGACCTGCTCCGCTGCGCAGTCGGTGCGGCGGACGTTGGAGATGTCGGTGCGCTTCGCCTGGCCGCCGGCGGCGGCGCACAGCGCGTCGAAGTCGGCGGCTTCGTCGGCAAACGCGGTTGCGCCGAGGAGGAGGAGAAAGCGGAAGGAGGCGTTTCATGGCGGCCAGTATACCGCCGTTGGTGTGCCCCCTCACCCCGGCCCTCTCCCCCGATTCCGGGAGAGAGGGGGTTAATTGGAGCGGCGGCGCATCAGCCACAGCACGGCGCTGCCCAGCGCGGTCATGGCGACGAAGGGGATGGCGATCTGGTTGAGTACGCTCCAGCCGGCGCTGGTGACGACGACGCCGGAGGCGAAGGAGGAGCCGGCCATGGCGAAGAACATGAGGAAGTCGTTGAGTCCCTGCGTCTTGGCTTTTTCCGCCGGCGTGTAGGCCTCGGTGAGCAGCGTGGTGCCGCCGATGTAGAGGAAGTTCCAGCCGACGCCGAGCAGCAGCAGCGCCCACCAGAAATGCATCAGCGTGATGCCGTTGATGGCGATGCCGATGCAGGCGAACATCAGCACGGCGCCGGCGAAGAGGACGTTGAGCACGCCGAAGCGGGCGATGAGGTGGCCGGTGAAGAAACTCGGCGCGAACATGCCGATGACGTGCCACTGCAGCACGAAGGCGGTGTCGCCGAAGCCGAGGCCGCAGAAGTCCATGGCCAGCGGCGTGGCGTTCATGAGCAGGTTCATGACGCCGTAGCCGGCCGCCGCGGCCAGCGCGGCGACGATGAAGACCGGCTGGCGCGCGATCTCGCGCAAGGGGCGGCCGCCGCCGTGCTGCTCGGCCTGACTTTGCGGCGGGAAGCGCAGGCTGGCGGCAATCATCATGGCGACGAGAGCGAAGCCGATCAGCGAGGCATAGGAGGCGATGTACTGCGGCTGCGCCAGGTCGCGCGTGACCTTGCCGACGGCCGGGCCGATGAAGCCGCCGAGGATGCCGCCGGCGAGGGTGAGGGAGATGGCGCGGCTCTTCCAGTCGACCGGCGCGACTTCCGCCGCGGCGAAGCGCAGGTACTGGCCGAAGGCCTGGTAGATGCCCGAGCAGAAGGTGGCGGCGCACAGCAGCCAGAAGCTCTGCAGGAAGATCGCCGCCGCGCCGATGGCGCCGCCGAGCATGCCGCAGAAGGCGCCGAGGATGAAGCCGGCGCGGCGGCCATGCAGGCGCATGAAATGCGAGGCGGGCAGGGTGGACATCGCCGAGCCGAGCACGTAGCCGACGACGGGGAGCGTGGCGAGCCGCTTGTCCGGCGCCAGCGCGAAGCCGGCGAGGGCGTTGATGGCGACGAGGGTGACGCCGTTGGTGAGCAGCAGCGCCTGGCAGGCGGCCAGGAGGGCGACGGCGCGATGGGCGATCGGCATGAAGTCTTTCCAGGGGAATCAGAAAACCAGTACTTTATCCGCCCAGGCGGTCCAGCCGGCCAGTTCGTCCAGCGTGCCGCGATGGATGCCCTCGCCGATGTCGGCTGCGGCGATGCCGCGCGCATCGAGGCAGGTGCCGCAGGCGGCCACTTCTCCGCCCGCCCGCGCGACGCGGCCGAGCATGTGCAGGACGTTGTAGTAGCCCTCGGGCACTTTCTGCCCGGCCTTGGCGCCGGCGGCGGCGTCGCCCATCAGGAACAGGCGCACGGCCTGTCCCTCCAGCCGCGCCAGCGCGCCGGCCAGGCGCAGGCCGTTGTAGGTCTGTTCGGAGCCGTAAGGGGCGCCGTTGAGGATGAACAGGGTATTCATGGAATCCTCCGTTTCAGGTTTCGAGCGGCAAGCCATGCGCTCGCCATTCCGCCACGCCGTCGGCGAGCTTGGCGGCGCGGAATCCGCGCTTCTTCAGCAGTGCGACCGCTTCACTCGACATGAGGCAGTAGGGACCGCGGCAATAGGCGACGATCGGCTTGTCCTTCGGCAGCTCGCGCAAGCGGGCGCGCAACTCCGTCAGGGGCAGGGAGCGCGCGCGGGGAAGATGGCCGGCTTCGAATTCCTCGACCGGCCGCACGTCGATGACAATGACCTCGCCGCGCGAGGCCTGGCGCAACAGGGTGCTGCGGTCGGTGCCCACCACGTCCTTGTCAGACGCTGTCATGGATCGCAGCGCGGTCTGCAGTTCGAGCAGCCGCTCCTCGGCAAGGGCGCGGAGATGGATCCAGACATCCGCAACGTGCGCGTCCGCGAGATGGTAGAAGGCGTACTTGCCCTCCCGCCGGGCCTCGACCAGCCTGGCCTGGCGCAAGGCCTTCAGGTGGGCGCTGGCAAGCTTGACGCTGCAGCGCGCGCCCTCGGCCAGTGCTTCGACGGTCTTCTCGCCCTGGCACAGCAGGTCGATCAGTTCCAGCCGCTTTGGGCTGGCCAGCGCCTTGCCGATGCGGCTGACCTGCTCGAACAGGGTGTCTCTCATATCAGGATAACGATCTAACGATTGTTAGAATGATAACTACCTGGAAGCGATGGTGCAAGCGCCGTGTTGGCGGCCGGAGAAGGGTGCTATTCAACCAGGTCGCGGTAGGCGTGCCAGGTGGCGTGGCCGAGGATGGGGCCGGCGATGAGCATGCCGGCGAGGAAGGTGACGAGGCCGAGGCCGCCGAGCAGCGCGATGAGCCCGGCCCAGACGAACATGGCGGCGGGGTTGGCGAAGAGCGCGCGCACGCTGGTGATGGCGGCGGTGATGGCGTCGAGGTTGCGGTCGAGCATCAGCGGTATCGTGATCAGGCTGATGGCGAAAGCGATCAGGGAAAAAATGCCGCCGATGGCGAAATAGGCCAGCAGGAAACCGATATGGTCGGTGGAAATGACATGGCGCAGGAAGCCGCTCATGGTGGGCATCTCGCCCGAGTAGAAGAGGGCGAAGGCGACCATCGAGGCGCGTGCCCAGACGAGGAAGATGACCAGCAGGACGGCGGTGAAAATGCCGAGGTTGCCGGCATTGCCCTTCCACGCCATGAGCGTGGGCATGAGGCTGCAGGGTTGCTGCTTCTCGTGCCGGCGGCTGATCTCGTAGAGGCCGATGGCGAAGAAGGGGCCGCCGATGAGGAAGCCGGAGGTGACGGCGGCGATGTATTCGGGCGCGCCGCCCAGGGCCAGCACCATCAGCGCGCCACCGCCGACAAAGCACAGGCCGTAGAACAGGCTGGCGGTGGGACAGGAGATCAGGTCGCCCCAGCCGCGCTTTAGCCACTGCAGCGGTTGCTCCATCGGCACGTCGCGGATCTTCGGGAACTCCGGGCGAGGGCCGGCCTCGCTCGCCTGTGATGCCATGTCGCCTCCTCTGTGGGGTTGGGGTCGCGGTGGGCCGCGTTTCTTTATATTTGAACGATTCTAGCGGGGGGCGGTGGGCAAGGCAAGGGGCAAGGCGCGGCGGGCAGGACTCTTTCCCCCTCTCCCCAGCCCCCGCCGGCGGCCCCGGGGGAGAGGGTGTCGGTTTGCTCCCCTCGCCCGCCTGCGGGAGAGGGGCAGGGGGAGAGGGGAGAAGCTCAGGCCCGAAAGCGGATGCGGCCGGCGAGGGCCATCGCCAGCAGCGTGGCGGCGATGGCGAGATAACCCACCCAGTCGTAGCGCACGATCTGCCCCGCCGCGTCCTGCGCGATGATGAGGCCGCCGACGAAGGAGGCGACGCCGGAGGCCAGTTGCTGGGTGGCGCCGCTGATCGACAGGAAGGTGCCCCGCAGCCGCGACTGCACCGCCGAGGTGACGATGGCCATGGCCGGCACCATGCGTCCCGGCACGAAGATGAAGAAGATGGTCGAGACGACGATCATCAGCCATAGCGGCACCGGCACGAGGTGGGTCTGGATCAGCAGCGGCACTGCCGAGCACAGCGCGACGATGCGGTAGACGCGCACCTTGCCGTGGCGGTCCGCCAGGCGCCCGATCCAGCGCGAGGTGAAGAAGGTGGCGCAGCCGCCGGCGAGGTAGATCAGCGGGATGTCCTCCTGGCGGATGCCGACGTTGGCCACCGTGTAGAGGGTGATGTAGGGGATCACCGTGAAGCCGGAGAACATGATCAGCGCCATGAAGGCCAGCGCGCGCAGGTGGTTGGCGTCGCGCAGCACTTCTGCCATCGCGGCGAGGGGGTGGGCGCGCTCGGTTTCGCCGATGACGGCGGAACGCAGGTGCCCGCGCAGCGTGGGCAGCATCTTCCAGCCCGGCAGGAGCAGGCCGGCGGCGAGCACGGCGATGAGAATGAAGGGCGCGCGCCAGCCGAAATGGTTGGCGAGCACCAGCGACAGCGGCACGCCGGCGACGGTCGACAGGGCGAAGGCCGACATGATGGTGCCGCTGGCGCGGCCGCGCCGCTCGAAGGGGATGAGGTCGCCGACCATGGTCTGCACCATCGAGCCGAGCACGCCGCCGAAGGCGCCGGCGGCGCAGCGTGCCGCCATGAGGAAGCCGAAGCCCGGCGCCAGGCCGCAGGCCAGCGTGGCCAGCGCGAAGAGGGCGAACATGCCCAGCAGCAGCCGCTTGCGCTCGAAGCGGTCGACGAAGGTCGCCGCCAGCAGGCCGGATGCGGCCCCGGCGAAGGTATACGCTGAAACGAGCAAACCGAATTCGTGCGTGCCGATGCCGAATTCCTGGATCAGGATCGGCCCGAGCGGCATCATGATCATGAAGTCGAGGATGTGCGCGAACTGGATGCCGGCCAGCGTCAGCAGCAATGCGCGCTCGCGCAGCGGGTCGAGCGGTAGCTGGGCCGGCGGGTCGGCGTGTTCGGTCAAGGCGGCTACTCGCTGCGCAACGCTTCGAGCGGATCGAGGCGGGCGGCGTGGCGGGCGGGCACGACGCCGGCGGCCAGTCCGACGCCGACGGCGACCCCTTCGGCCAGCACGGCATACAGCCAGGGCGTGTGCACCGGCAGCGCCGGGAAAGTCAGTGTCAGCAGGACGGCGATGCTCCAGCCCAGCAGCAGGCCAACCGCGCCGCCGAAGGCGGAGAGCAGCGCCGCCTCGCCGAGGAAGAGCAGCAGGATGTTCCGACGCGTGGCGCCGACGGCGCGCAGCAGGCCGATCTCCGACGTGCGCTCGGCCACGCCGATGGTGAGGATGGTGAGGATGCCGACGCCGCCCACCACCAGCGAGATGCCGCCGATGGCGGCCACGGCGAAGGTGATGGCATCGAGCACCGTGCCGAACACCTCGAGCATCTTCTGCTGCGGCGTGATGGTGAAGTCTTCCGCACCGTGCCGCGCGACGAGGATGCTGCGGATGCCTTCCTCCACCTCGGCCAGCGGCGCGGTCGGTTCGTAGATGACGTCGATCTCCATCAGGCTCTCGCGGTTGAACATGTCGAGCGCGCGCGCCACCGGGATGTAGACCGTGTCGTCGAGGTCGAAGCCGAGCACCTGGCCCTTGGATTCCATGACGCCGACGACGCGGTAGCGCTCACTGCCGACGCGGATGCGGCTGCCGAGCGGGTTGTCGTCGCCGAACAGTTCGCGCGCGACCTTTGCGCCGAGCACGACGAAGGCGCGCGCCGCATGCAGGTCGTCGTGGGGCAGGAATTCCCCGCTGGCCACTCGCATGGAGAATGCCCGCGCGAAATCCGGCCCGCTGCCGTAGAGCGTGACGCGGCGGCTTTTGCCGGCATGCACGACTTCGGCGTTGCCCTGCACGACCGGCACGGACAGCAGGATATACGGCGCCCGGCGCAAGGCCAGTGCGTCGTCGATGGAGAGCGGGCGCACGGTGTTCACCGCGCCGAGGGCGCCGCCATGCGTCTGGGTTCGCCCGGGATTGATGCCGATGATGTTGGTGCCGAACTGGGTGAACTCGGCGATGACGAAGCGGTGCAGACCCTCGCCGATGGAAGTGAGCAGGATCACCGAAGCGATGCCCACGGCGATGCCCAGCGCCGTGAGGGCAGTGCGCAGCCGGTGCGCGCGCAGCGAGGCCAAAGTGAAGGCGATGAAATCGCGGGTGATCATTCCCCTCTCCCCAGCCCTCTCCCCGCGAGCGGGGAGAGGGGGTTGGTTTGCTCCCCTCGCCCGCTCGCGGGAGAGGGGTCGGGGGAGAGGGGGTTGGTTTGCTCCCCTCGCCCGCTCGCGGGAGAGGGGTCGGGGGAGAGGGTCAGTCGTATCTGCTCCAGCACCCCCTCCATGTCTCGCATCACCTCATTGTTCCAGAAGCGCAGCACCGTAAAGCCTTCGCCGCGTGACCAAGTATCGCGCACGCTGTCATAGGCCTTTTGCTCCGCATGCTGCCCGCCGTCCAGTTCAATGATCAGCTTTTGTTCGACACAGATGAAGTCAACAATGTAATGGCCAAGCGGCTTTTGCCGCTTGAATTTCAGTCCCATGAAGCGATGTGCGCGCAAGTGGTACCAGAGCTTCTGTTCGGCATCGGTCTGGTTTTGTCGCAAGGATTTCGCGTTTGTGAGGATTGCCCTCTCCCCCTTCCCCTCTCCCGCAGGCGGGAGAGGGGTGTTTTCTCCTTCGCCCTGCTTGCGGGGAGAGAGTTGGGGAGAGGGGATGGTCTTGCTCATCGCTTCGACAGCGCCTGGATGGGGTCGAGTTGGGCCGCGCGCCGGGCGGGGACGACGGTGAACAGCACCGAGGTAACAATGGCGGTGAGCGGCGCGGCGATCACCGCCCACCAGGGCGCCGTGAAGGGAATGTCCGGGAAGGCCTGGCCGATGGCGAGCTGGCCGAGCTTGCCGACGGCGAGGCCCAGCGTTGCGCCGCCCAGCGCCAGCATGATCGCCTCGGTGAAGAAGGCGGCGCGGATCTGCTGTCCTGTGGCGCCGAGCGCCTTGAGCAATCCGATCTCGCGGCGCCGCTGCGTCACGGCGATGAGCATGACGTTCATGACGAGGATGCCGGCCACGCCGAGGCTGATGGCGGCGATGCCGCCGACGGCAAGCGTCAGGGCGCGCAGGATGCGGTCGAAGGTGGCCAACACGGCATCCTGGGTGATCGCGGTGATGTCGCGCTCGCCCTCGTGGCGCAGGCGGATGATCTCCTCGATGTCCGCCTTGGCCAGGGGAATCTGCTCGCGGCTCTTCGCTTCGACGAAGATGCGGAACAGCGCTTCGGTGTTGAACAGCGCCTGCGCCGAGGCGAGCGGCACGACGACGATCTCGTCGGTGTTGAAGCCGAGCGAGGCGCCCTGCCGGGCGAGCACGCCGATGATGCGGAAGCGGCGGTCGCCGATGCGCAGCCATTCGCCGAGGACCGGTTTCGGGCCGAACAGTTCGCTCGCCACCTTGGCGCCGATGACGCACACCGGCTGGCTGTGGTGCGGGTCGCCGGGCGGCAGGAAGAGGCCCTGCGCCATGTCCATCTGGCGCACCTGGATGAATTCGGCAGTGGTGCCGAGCACCGGCGTCTCGCGGCTGCGGTTGCCGACGCGCACGTCGCCGGCGCCGATGATGAGCGGGGCGAAGCGCAGGATGGCGTTGCTGCGCTTGAGGGCCAGGGCGTCGTCGATGGTGAGGTCGCGCGGCGTCTTGCCGATGAGCACGCCGGGCATGGCGCCGGCGGTCTCCGAACGGCCGGGCAGCACGATGATGAGGTTGGTGCCGAGCGAGCCGAACTGGTTGACGACGTAGAGCCGCGCGCCCTCGCCGATGGCGCTGACGGCCACCACGGCAGCGACGCCGATGCCCATCGCCAGCAGGATCAGTGCGGTGCGGCTGCGGTAGCCGCCGAGCACCTGCAAGGCGAAGCGGAGGAGATCGGCGAAGCGCACGGTGTGGCCTACCCCTCTCCCCCGACCCCTCTCCCGCGAGCGGGAGAGGGGAGCAAATCAGCCCCCTCTCCCCGCTTGCGGGGAGAGGGTTGGGGAGAGGGGCAGGGGGAGAGGGTCGGGTTACGCACTTTCATCGCCGGTGATCTCTCCATCGACCAGGCGGATGCGGCGGTGGGCGCGCGCGCCGGTCTCCGGGTCGTGGGTGACGACGGCGACGGTGCCGCCGTCGTGGTGCACCTGCTCGAGCACGGCCATGACTTCCTGGCCGGTGTGGCGGTCGAGGTTGCCGGTCGGCTCGTCGGCGAGGATCAGCGTCGGCCCCATCGACATGGCGCGGGCGATGGCGACGCGCTGGCACTGGCCGCCGGAGAGCTGGTCCGGGCGGTGGCCGGCACGGGCCTCGAGTCCGTATGCGGCAAGCAGCGTGTCCAGGCGCTTGCGCCGCTCGGCCGGGTCGATGCCGGCCAGCACCATCGGTAGTTCGATGTTCTGCTCGGCGGTGAGGCGCGGCACGAGGTGGAAGAACTGGAAGACGAAGCCGATGGCCTCGCGGCGCACCCGCGCCAGTTCGTCGTCGGGCAGGCCGGTGACATCGTGGCCGTTCAGTTCGTAGCGGCCGGTGTTCGGGCGGTCGAGCAGGCCGAGGATGTTGAGCAGTGTGGATTTGCCCGAGCCGGACGGCCCCATGATGGAGAGGTACTCGCCCTGCTCGATGTCGAGGCTGACGCCGCGCAGGGCGTGCACCTCCTCGTCGCCGACGCGGAAGATCCGCTCGATGCCGGTGAGGCGGATCATTCGGGCCTGCCTTCCCCCTCTCCCCAGCCCTCTCCCCGCTTGCGGGGCGAGGGGGCCGGTTCGCTCCCCTCTCCCGCAGGCGGGAGAGGGGTCGGGGGAGAGGGAAATCTGCGGATCATTTTGCCTTGGCGGCGGGCTTTTCCTCGGCCACGGCATGCACGCCCGCCTTGACGCCGGCGCGTTCCAGCGAGGTGACGACGCGCGCACCGCGTTCGATGCCGGACTTCGCCTCGGTGTATTCCCAATTGGTCAGGCCGGTCTCGATCTTTCTTTCCTCGAGCATGCCCTCATCGGTGAGCACCAGCACGCGGCTGCCTGGCATGAGTGCGGTGGTCGGGATGCGCAGGACGTTGTCGCGCGTGTCCACCACCACCTCGATGTCGGCGCTGTAGCCCACCAGCAGGTGGCGGATGTCGCCCGGGTTGTCGAATTCGACTTCAACTTCGACGGTGCGCGCCTGCTTCTCCAGCGCCAGGACATACGGCGCGATGCGGCGCAGCTTGCCGCTGAAATGCCTGTCGCGGTAGGCATCCAGCGTGATGCGGCCGCTCAGCCCCACCTTAAGGCGGGCGGCGTCCACCTCGTCGATGGGTGCGGTGACATAGAGGCAGGAATCGTCGATGAGGTCTACCGCCGGCAGGGTCATGATGCCCGGCGGCGAGGGTGTGAGGTATTCGCCGACCTCGCCATTCACTTCGGCGACGATGCCGTCGAAAGGGGCGCGCACGTAGGAGCGCGCGGTGTCGGCGCGCGAGGCGCTGATGCGCGCATTGGCTTCCTTCACCTGGGCACGGGCCGAGTCGCAGCCGGCCTGTTTCGCCCTGGCCTCGCTTTCGGCGCGGTCGACCTGGCCCTCGGACACGAAGCCCTTGTCGCGCAGGGCACGAGTGCGGGCCGCTTCCCGCGTGGCGGTGTCCGCCAGCAGGCAGAGTTCGCGCACGCGCGCCTGGGCAGTGGCGCGCTGTTCGCGCGAGATGTGCTCGCGCGCGGCGAGATCGTCGTTCCACAGCTCGACCAGCATCTGGCCGGTCTTGACGCGGTCGCCCTCGCGCACATGCAGTTTTTCGATGCGGCCGCCCAGCGGCGGCGCCAGCTTGGCACGCCGGCAGGCGGCGACGGAGCCGGCGCGGGTGTTGGCGACCGTGGTTTCGACACGGCCGATCTCGACGGCCGTCACGACGACGGCAATCGGCTTGGGCCGTGTGGCCCACCAGACGACAACTGCGACAAGGGATAAAGCCACAACAGCCAGAACGATGCGGCGGACGGTGCGGGACGTTCCATTGGGAGAAGCGTTCATGCGTTCGGATTATGCCCGTTTCGAGGTTTTATTGGCTTATAGATTGTTTTTTCTAAAGAAATCCAACCAGAGGCCGTAAATCTGACATCACAAGGTGCGTGACGGGCATGGACTTGAAAATCAGCATTAAAACAAGAATTTGGCTTCTCGGACTGTTGTTTCTGGGTAGCCTGCTGTTGGTCTTCGGCCTGCAGTATCAGCTCACCAGCAGGGAACTGACAAGCCATCGCGCCATGCTGGAGCAGCTTGTCCAGGTGGAGCGTTTGTCGCGACTCGTCCATGAAGTGCAGAAGGAACGGGGCTTGTCGTCCGCCTATCTCGCCGACAAGGGAGAGCTTGCCCGAAGTGAGTTGTCCGCCCAGCGCAAGGCGACGGACTTCAAACTGGCGCAACTGGGTTCAGCCAAGGGAGCCACTCTGCTGCTGGGGCTGGGCCCGATGCGGGAGCGGATCGACCAGTCGGCGGTGGCGGAACGGGAATCCTTCGATTTCTACACCTACAGCCTGAACCGCATCTACGAGCGGATGGACGGCTTCAGCGGGGATGCGAGCGGACATCCCTGCAACGCGACCTGATGTCGCTGGTGCATCTGATTCGCGCCAAGGAATACCTGGGCCAGACCCGCGCCACCCTGCTGGTCTTGTCCCCCTACGGCAGGATCGACCCCGCCTGGCATGCAGCGATGGGCAGCCGCCTCGGCCTGTTCGAGGCCAGCATCGAGCGCTTCGTCAAGGAGACCAGCCCGGCCATGCGGGAAACGCTGACGGGGGCCATGGGCGAGCCGGAAATGCAATTGACGATGCGGCTCCTGCGCGCCGCCAGCGAGGGGCGCCCCATCGAACAGATCGACTTGCCGCGACAGCGCTGGTACGAAACGGTGACGGAAGGCATCAATCTGTTGCGCGAGGTCGAACGCTATTCTCTGGCCGAAGTGCTGGGTCAGGCGCAGGCATTGCATGACAAGGCCCGCTCGGAAATCCTGCTGCAGCGCGGCGGGCTGCTCCTGATATCGATCCTTTTGACCTGGCTTGCCATCTCGTCGCTGCAACTGCTCATGCAGGCCTTCGAAAGCGTCCTGCGCGGGGCGCGGCGGGCGGTCGGCGATCAGGGCCAGGAACGCCGCGGGAAGGGCATGCGAGACGAGACGGCGGAAATCACGCAAAGCTTCAACCAGCTGCTCGACATGGTCGACAACCTGAACATCAAGGCCTCGACCGATCCCCTCACCGGCGCCCTGAACCGTTACGGCTTTCACGAACTCGCCAGCGTCGAACTGCAGCGGGCGCTTCGCTATCATCGCAACCTGGCCATGGTCATCGCGGACGTGGACCATTTCAAGAAGATCAACGACAGCCACGGGCATGCGACCGGCGACCGGGTGTTGATCGAACTGACGCGCCTGATACGCGAGAACATGCGCGGTGCGGATATCTTCGCCCGCTGGGGCGGCGAGGAATTCATCATCATGACGCCCGAAACCTCGGCCGAGGCCGCCGCCCAACTTGCCGAAAAACTGCGGTTGCTTTTCGAGACCTTCCGCACGGAAGGTCTGCCGGTGTTCTCGGTGAGTTTCGGCGTGGCCGGGTTCGTCAAGGGCGACGACCTGGAGACGCTCTTCGCCAAGGCCGATCAGGCGCTCTACCGTGCCAAGGAAGCGGGGCGCAACCGCGTGGAGGTCTTCGAGTGGATCGAGGCGCCCAGCGAGACGACGGTCCCCTCCCGAAACATCCGCATCGTTCCGGATCGCGCGCGGGGCTGAATCGTCGGGCCGCCGCCTCTCAGGCAGTCGTCAGGAAGTCGCGCAGCGCGTCGAGCACCGCATCGGGATACTCCGCCATGAGGGCATGGCCGCTGCCCTCGATGGCGGCGACGCGGGCATTCTTCATGGACGCTGCCAGCTTGGGCGCGCCGCGCGGGCTGGTCATCATGTCGCGGCTGCCGACAACGAGCAGCGCCGGGCATTGCGCGGCGGCGGCCGCATCCATTCCCCGCGTGTAGGCATTGCAGGCGTTGAGGTCGTTGTGCAGCACGCCCGGGGCGGCGCGCTCCGCGAGGCGAAGGCTGGCGCCCATCATCCACATGCCGGGCACGGTGTTGCCGCCGATGGCGCCGCGCGAGCCGTGCGACCAGACATTGACCATGCCTTCCGCTTTCGGCCGTGCCTCGCGCGCCGCGGTCAACAGCGCCTCGGAGACCGGCATCGGCACCGCCGTGCCGATGAGGGCGACCTGCCTTACCCGCTCGGGGAAGCGCGCGGCGGCCTCCAGCGCGATGAGCGAGCCCATGCTGTGGCCGACCAGCGCCGCTTCCTGTACGCCGGCGGCGTCGAGCAGGGCGACGATCCAGTCCGACTGCGCCTCGACGGTGGGCAGCAGCGGGCTGTCGGAACGGCCATGGCCGGGCAGGTCGACGGCCAGCACGGAAAAGCCGTGGTGGGCGAACCAGCGGCTTTGCAAGCCCCAGACGCTGTGGTCGTTTTCAGCGCCGTGGATGAAGACGACCGTGGGCAGCTCCTGGATTGAAGGGCTTGCCGCCGGTGTAGGCGTAGGCTTTGGCGTTGTTGACGGTGAGGTCCATGGCGTCAGGAATGTTCGTGGGAATTCGAAGCGTCTCTCCCCTCTCCCGCTCGGGCGGGAGAGGGGCAGGGGGAGAGGGTGGGCAGGCCGCCGCCCCCTCTCCCTGCCCTCTCCCCGGCGGGGAGAGGGGAAAAGCCGAGCCTCGTCATTTCTGCGAGGCCTTCAAGCCGGCTTCGAGGTCGGCGATGAGATCGCCCGCATCCTCCAGGCCGACCGAGAGGCGCACCGTGCCTTCGTGGATGCCTGAAGCGCGCAGCGCCTCGTCGGACATGCGGAAGTGCGTGGTGCTGGCCGGGTGGATGACCAGCGATTTGGCATCGCCGACGTTGGCGAGGTGCGAGAAGACGCGCAGCGTCTCGATGAATTTCCTGCCGGCGAGTTTTCCACCATGGGGGCCGCCCTTGAGGACGAAGCTGAATACGGCACCGCAGCCCTTCGGCAGCAGCTGCTTCGCCAGGGCGTGGTCCGGATGGCTCTCCAGTTCCGGGTAGGACACCGATTCGACTGCGGCGTGTGCAGCGAGGTGGGCGACGATCTTGCGCGTGTTGTCGATGTGGCGCTGCATGCGCAGCGGCAGCGTTTCAATGCCCTGCAGGATCTGGAAGGCGGTCATCGGGCTCATGCAGGCGCCGAAGTCGCGCAGGCCCTCGCGCCGCGCCCGCAGGAGGAAGGCGGCAACGGTGGATTCCTCGGCGAAGTCCATGCCGTGGAAGCCGGCGTAGGGCTCGGTCAGCGTGGGGAATTTGCCAGACTGCTCCCAGTCGAACTTGCCGCTGTCGACGAGCAGGCCGCCGATGGCGACGCCGTGGCCGCCGAGGAACTTGGTCGCCGAGTGGAAGAGCAAGTCGGCGCCGAGCTCGAAGGGGCGCATCAGGTAGGGCGTGGTGAAGGTCGAATCGACCATCAGCGGCAGGGCGGCGGCATGGGCGATCTCGGCCACGCGCGGCACGTCGAGCACGTCGAGGCCGGGGTTGCCCAGCGTCTCGCCGAAGAGCAGCCGCGTCTCGGGCCGGATGGCGGTACGCCAGGCGTCGAGGTCGCGCGGGTCGATGAAGGTGGTTTCGATGCCGAAGCGCGGCAGGGTGTATTCGAGCAGGTTGTGCGAGCCGCCGTAGAGCGAGCGGGAGGCGACGATATGGCCGCCGGCGCCCATCAGCGTGCAGATGGCCAGGTGCAATGCCGCCTGGCCCGAGGCAGCGGCAATGGCGCCGACGCCACCTTCCAGCGCGGCGATGCGCTCTTCCAGCACGGCGTTGGTCGGGTTGGAGATGCGCGAATAGACGTGGCCGGCGCGTTCCATGTTGAAAAGCGCGGCGGCCTGGTCGGCGTCCTTGAAGACGAAGCTGGTGGTGAGGTAGATCGGCGCGGCGCGGGCGCCGTACTGGGTGTCGGGAGCCTGGCCGGCGTGCAGGCTCAGGGTATCGAAGTTGTAGGCGGCAGTTTTCGTCATCGGCTTCAGGCAGGAATGTCGGGTTCGATCATGCGTTCGAGGATGGAAATGCGGTCCTTCAGCAGCAATTTGCGTTTTTTCAGTCGCCGCAGCATCAGGTCGTCGCGCGAGGGGGCCTGGATCAGCCGCTCGATGATGTCGTCGAGGTCGCGGTGCTCGACCTGGATCTCGTGCAGTTTCAGGCGCAGGTCGGCAATGTCCTTGGATTCATGCATTCGTCTATGTTATGCGGCGGCAGAGGGAAAAACAACATGATGCGCAGGGTTGAAATGCGGCGCGGGGCGCCCACATACTGGTTGCGGAGGAGTGCATGAGCCCCCACGCTCACATTCGTTCGCTGCCCCCCGGTGGGGCGCATGCCGCCTTCGGGGCGGCCCGTCAGGAGGCTTGAGCCATGATGATCGTTTTCGACAATCCGGTGTTGCATGTCGTCGATTACCCGGCGCAGGATGCCGTCGAGGTGATCGACAAGCGCGTAAGCAAGGGCGTCCTGATGCGTGACGGCGCGGCGGATCGCTTTCGCGCCGAACTCAAGGCGCTGGTTTCGGGCGACCCTGATATGGATGCCTTCGGCGACCTGCTCGAGGAATACGGTTCCCTCTTCAACCAGCCCGCCATCTATCACTGATCAGCGCAGCAAAGTCAGCCCCCACAGCACGGCCATGCCGATCGCGATGGTGGCGAACGTGCTGCGCGTCAGGTAGGCAACGGCAAAACCGGCGATGGCGGCCGCGGTGCGCGGCCCGTCCAGCGTGGCGGCCAGCCCCGGCGCGCCAGCCAGAATTTGCGGCGCGATGATGGCAGCGAGGATGGCCGGTGGAACGTAATGCAGGATGCGCCGCAGCCACAGCGGCAACTCGCCCTCTCCCAGCAGCGCCAGGAAGGACAGCCGGGTGGCGAAGGTCGCCAGCCCGAGCGCGGCGATCACGCCCCAGATCGCGATTTCGGCCATGGGTTCACGATCGGTCGCGCCAGCGACCCTCGACGCTCCCCTCTCCCGCATGCGGGAGAGGGGTTGGGGGAGAGGGTAACGGGCTTGGGCGCGGCGCTCATTCTTTCCGTCTTGCGAGATGCATGCCCGTTTCCATTGCGATGCCGACAGCGGCGCCGATCAGGGCCGCGGCCATCAGGTTCAGCTTCAGCGGCAGGACGAGAAACACGGAAGTCAGTCCCCCGGACACGGCGGCTGCCGCCATGGCCCGGTCGCGCAGCAGCGGCGCCAGCACGCCGATGAAGGTGAGGGCGACGACGAAATCCATCGACCAGTCGGCCGGTACCCGCGCGCCGAGGAAGATCCCGCCCAGGTTGGCGACCTGCCAGAGTAGCCAGAGCGTTGCGGCGATGCCGAGGTAAAACCATGGGATGTCCTTGCGGCCGTCAAGCACGCGTGCCAGCGTCACGGCGAAGGCCTGGTCGGTGAGCAGGTAGCCGGCCAGCCAGCGCTCGAAACGGGAAGTGCCGCGGAACTGCTGCGCCAACGTGGCGCTGTACATCATGAAGCGCAGGTTGACCACCCAGCCGGTGAGGACGATGACCCAGGCCGGCGCGCCGACCGAGAAGAGCTGCGTGGCGACGATCTGCGAGGAGCCGGCGAACACCATCCAGGAGAGGGCGAAGGACTGGCCGGGTGTCAGCCCGGCGCCTGCCGCAGCGGCGCCGCAGACCATGCCGAAGAGCAGGATGCCGGGGGCGAGCGAAATGCAGGCGCGGGCGCCGGCAAGGAAGGCCTGTTGCCGGTTCTGGCCGGCAGGGCTGTCTGCGGAGGGCATGCTGCTTTGTTGTTTTTTCTGAACGTTATAATTATCGCCCCATTTCACAGTATTCGCGCCGATGAGCAAGGCATTCGTCAAGGAAGGCGGTTCCGACGAGGAAGAGGACGGCCATCCGTCCGCTCCAACGTTGCCGCATGGCACGAAGAACTACATGACGCGCCGCGGCTACGGCCTGCTCAAGGCCGAGCTGGAGCAGCTCGTCAAGACCGAGCGGCCGGCGCTGGTGCAGGTCGTCTCCTGGGCGGCCAAGAACGGCGACCGCTCCGAGAACGGCGACTACATCTACGGCAAGAAGCGCCTGCGCGAGATCGACCGGCGCATCCGCTTCCTCATGAAGCGCCTGGAAAGCGCCCTGATCGTCGACCCGGCCAGCCAGGAAAACACGGAGCAGGTGTTCTTTGGTGCCACCGTCACGGTCTGCGATGAGCAAGGCTGCGAGAGCACCTACCAGATCGTCGGCATCGACGAGGCGGATGCCGGCCAGGGCATGATCAGCTGGATTTCGCCGCTGGCCAAGGCGTTGCTCAAGGCGCGCGAAGGGGATGCGGTACGCTTCCACAGCCCGTCCGGGCCGCGCGAGCTGGAGATCGTCGAGATCGCCTATCTTTAACCCCTCTCCCCGCTTGTGACCGAAGGAAATCCCCGTGGCGGGAGAGGGAGACGCGCGGGGCTTGAAAGCCCCGCCCGCCCCCATTCCCCTCCCATCTTCATCCGGAACGCATCTCCATGACCACCACCGCAACGAAAGAAACCCTCGGCTTCCAGACCGAGGTCAAGCAGCTGCTGCAGCTGATGATCCATTCCCTCTACAGCAACCGCGAAATTTTCCTGCGCGAGCTGGTTTCCAACGCTTCCGATGCCTGCGACAAGCTGCGCTTCGAGGCGCTCGCCAACGGCAGCCTGTTCGAAGCCGATCCCGACCTGAAGATAAAAGTCAGCTTCGACAAGACGGCGCGCACCCTGACGGTGTCGGACAACGGCATCGGCATGTCGCGCGAGGAAGTGGTGAACAACCTGGGTACGATCGCCAAGTCCGGCACGCGGGAGTTCTTTCAGGCGCTGACCGGCGACCAGCAGAAGGACGCCCATCTGATCGGCCAGTTCGGCGTCGGTTTCTACTCCTCCTTCATCGCGGCCGACCGCGTCACGGTGGCCACCCGCCGCGCCGGCCTGGCGGCGGACCAGGGCGTGCGCTGGGAGTCGGAGGGCGCCGGCGAGTTTTCCATCGAAATGATCGACAGGCCTGCACGCGGCACCGAGATCACGCTGCACCTGAAGGAAGGGCAGGACGATCTGCTCTCCGGCTGGAAGCTGCGGCAGATCATCCGCAAGTACTCCGACCACATCGTCCAGCCGATCGTCATGCTCAAGGAAGAGTGGAAGGACGGCGAGCAGGTCGTCACCGACGAGGACGAGACGGTCAACCAGGCCAGCGCCCTGTGGGCGCGGCCGAAGTCGGAGATCACCGAAGAACAGTACAAGGAGTTCTACAAGCACGTCGGCCACGACTTCGAGGAGCCCCTGGCCTGGCTGCATGCCCGCGTCGAGGGTCGCCAGGACTACACCCAGCTGCTCTACGTGCCGGCCCATGCCCCCTTTGACATGTGGGACCGCCAGCAGCGCCATGGCGTCAAGCTCTACGTGCGGCGCGTCTTCATCATGGACGATGCCGAGCAGCTGCTGCCGGTGTACCTGCGCTTCGTGCGCGGCATCGTCGACTCCAACGACCTGCCGCTCAACGTCTCGCGCGAGATCCTGCAGGAATCGAAGGACATCGAGGCCCTGCGCGCCGGCTGCACGAAGAAGGTGCTCGGCCTGCTGGAGGACATCGCCGAGAACCAGAAGGAGAAGTACGCCACTTTCTGGAAGGAGTTCGGCCGCGTGCTGAAGGAAGGCATCGGCGAGGACCACGCCAACCGCGAGAAGATCGCCGGCCTGCTGCGATTCGCCTCCACACACGCCGATACCGAGGAGGAAAGCGTCTCGCTGGCCGACTACATCGGCCGCATGAAGGAGGGGCAGGACAAGATCTACACCGTCACGGCGGACAGCTTCACCGCGGCGAAGCACAGCCCGCACCTGGAAATCTTCCGCAAGAAGGGCATTGAGGTCCTGCTGCTCTCGGAGCGCGTGGATGAATGGGTGCTGGGCCATCTGACCGAGTTCGAAGGCAAGCAACTGCAGTCGGTGGCGAAGGGCGACCTCGATCTGGGCAAGCTGGAAGACGAGACCGAGAAACAGGCCCAGGAAACGCAGGCGGGTGAATTCAAGGAGCTCGTCGAGAAAATGCAGGCCTCCCTGGGCGAGCGGGTGAAGGAGGTGCGTGTGACGCATCGCCTCACCGACAGCCCGGCCTGCCTTGTGGCCGACGAGCATGACATGGGCGGCAATTTGGCGCGCATGCTGAAGGCGGCCGGGCAAAAGGCGCCGGCGACGAAGCCGATCCTCGAGATCAATCCGGATCATCCGGTGGTGCAGCGGCTGAAATACGAGGAGAAACGCTTCGACGACTGGAGTGCCGTGCTGTTTGACCAGTCCCTGCTCGCCGAAGGCGGACAGCTGGAGGATCCGGCGGCCTTCGTCAAACGGGTGAATGCCCTGATGCTCGATATGGGGGGCAATCGGGCGGCAAGTAGTCCAGGATGCCGCCGTGTCCCCCAAGGGGACTTCCTTCGGGGCGCCGCAACCAGCACGGCGGTCAATCGAACGCACCCCGTGACCCACGCGCGACAGCGCGCCGATGGGAACCCCCCGCGAGCGGGGGCGAAGGGGGGCGGGCGTTCCCCCTCTCGGCCATTGAGCGCGGGGGGCAGGTCGGCTATAGTGCAGCCACTCCATTGACATCCTGGGTGCCATGCAGACAGCCGGCGAAGACACTGCGGTACACGAGCATCGCCTGACCCTGCCCGAGGTGGTCGACGCCCTGGTCGGGGACGGCCTCATCCCCAAGGGCGTCGGCGAAGCCTTCAAGAAGGAACGGCGCTACTTCAAGGGTGACATCCATCCGCTCATCGTCATCGCCGACCAGAAGTGGAAGGCGCTGGTCGAGCCGCACAAGCCGCTTTCGCTTGAGTTCCTCGCCGAATGGCTGGCGCGTCGCACCGGCCTCGCCTACCTGCATATCGATCCGCTCAAGATCAAATTCCAGGCCGTCACGGACGTGGTGTCCAATGCCTATGCCACGCGCTTCCGCATCCTGCCCGTCGAGGTGAACACGCGCGAGGTGGTGATCGCCACCGCCGAGCCCTACCTGCGCGAGTGGGAGAAGGAGCTCCAGCCGATCCTGCGCAAGGACATCCGCCGCGTCGTCGCCAACCCGCAGGACATCGACCGCTACCTGGTCGAGTTCTACAACCTGGCGCGCTCGGTGAAAAAAGCCGAGCAGCAGGGCGATGTGCGCAGCGGCGTGTCCAATTTCGAGCAGATGGTCGAGCTGGGCAAGACGAACCGGCAGTTCGACGCCAACGACCAGCACATCGTCAGCATCGTCGACTGGCTCTGGCAATATGCCTTCGAGCAGCGCGCCAGCGACATCCACATCGAGCCGCGGCGCGAACTGGGCATCGTGCGCTTTCGCATCGACGGCGTGCTGCATCAGGTCTACCAGATTCCGATGCCGGTGCTGAATGCCATGACCAGCCGCATCAAGATCCTCGGCCGCATGGACGTGGTGGAGAAGCGCCGGCCGCAGGACGGCCGCATCAAGACGCGCACCCTGAACGGCCAGGAGATCGAGCTGCGCCTGTCGACGCTGCCCACCGCCTTCGGCGAGAAGCTGGTGATGCGCATCTTCGATCCGGAAGTGCTGGTGCGCGATTTCGCCGAGCTGGGCTTCAGCGACGACGACAAGGCGCGCTGGACGCAGATGACCGACAAGCCGAACGGCATCATCCTGGTGACGGGGCCGACCGGCTCGGGCAAGACCACCACCCTGTATTCGACGCTGAAGCAGCTCGCCACGCCGGAAGTCAACGTGTGCACCATCGAGGATCCGATCGAGATGATCGAGGCCGCCTTCAACCAGGTGCAGGTGCAGCAGAACATCGACATGACGTTCGCCGCGGGCGTGCGCGCCCTCATGCGGCAGGATCCGGACATCGTCATGGTGGGGGAGATCCGCGATCTGGAGACGGCCGACATGGCGGTGCAGGCGGCGCTTACCGGCCACCTGGTGCTGTCCACCCTGCATACCAACGATGCGCCGACGGCGGTCACCCGCCTGCTCGATCTGGGCACGCCGGCCTACCTGCTCAACGCCACGCTGCTGGGCGTGATGGCGCAGCGCCTGGTGCGCACGCTGTGCCCGCATTGCAAGAAGGCGTCGCCCATGACGCCCGAGGAGGAGGATATCTGGCAGGCGCTGGTCTCGCCCTGGAAGGCCGCCAAGCCGCAGCAGATCCATCATCCGGTCGGTTGCCTCGACTGCCGCATGACGGGCTACATGGGCCGCGTCGGCCTCTATGAAATCATGCTGATGTCGCCCGAGTTGCGCAAGCTGATCACGCCGACCACCGAACTTGCCAGGGTGCGGGAACAGGCCTACCGCGAGGGCATGAAGCCCCTGCGCATTTCCGGCGCGATGAAGGTCGCCGCCGGCGTCACCACGCTCGAGGAAATCCTCCAGTCCGCGCCGCCGGCGCAAAACGAGTGATGTGAATTGCCCGCCCATGGGCAGGGTTAATCCGTCGCCAGGCTGGGGCTAGTAGCTTTTGCCGCCCTGGCCGTAGAAGGGCGGCCAGCGTCCCACCGCGTTCTCCAGCATGATCAGTTCGTCGTCGGTGTGGTTCATCACCGTGGCCGGCGCCATCATCTGACTGCCCGAGGCATGGATGTAGATCGGGTGGTCGTGGTGCTTGGTCTGGATCGTCTCCTTCAGCTTCGGATCCCCCTTCGGCGTCACCTCGGCTTCGCCGTAGCACAGGCAGAAATAGGTGCGCGCCTCTTCGGCCTCGATGTAGCAGCCGGTGCCGCGGATGCCGATGGTGGCGGTTGGCGTGGCGATCTGCAGGTTGCGCGGGCGGTCGCGCCCCTTGCCGATGACGCTGAGGAGGCTGCCCGTGACGATGCGCAGGAACTGCGCGCCGCCGCTTTCCTCGAAGGTGACCTTGGTCTTTTCGCGCTGCAGGAAGGCGTCGGGACCGACGATGTAGACGGCCTCGCCGCCCACGCCGGTCATCACCGACTGGCCCGGCTTGATGTTCAGGCCAATCGAGGCGCGCGTTGCATCGACGCCCACCGGGCCCTTGATGTGGCGGAATCCCGGCGTGGCCGGCAGCGAGCCGGCGGAGAGGGCATCGCGCACCAGGCCGAGAATGCCGCCCGCGCCCAGCGCCCCGGCGGCGGCCAGCTTGAGCAGGGTTTCGCGGCGGGCCTGACGTTCCATTTCTGAGTTATCCATGTTTTCTCCAATCGAAGGCCGCTATTGTCCGCTATTTGCTGAGCAGGCGCATGGCCCGTTCGAGGCCTTCCAGCGTCAGCGGGAACATCCTGCCGCCCATCAGGCTGTGCAGGACCGAAATGGAGTGGCGGTAGGCCCACAGGTGCTCCGGCTCCGGGTTGAGCCAGACCGCATGGGGGTAGGTGTCGAGCAGGCGGCGCATCCAGGCGGCGCCGGATTCCTCGTTCATGTATTCCACCGAGCCGCCCGGCTGCAGGATCTCGTAGGGGCTCATGGTGGCGTCGCCGACGAGGATCAGTTTGTAGTCCGGGCCGTACTTGTGCATGACGTCCCACAGCGGGAAGCGCTCGGTGTGGCGCCGCCGGTTGTCGCGCCAGACGTGGTCGTAGACGCAATTGTGGAA
This sequence comes from Betaproteobacteria bacterium, assembly GCA_016703785.1. Lineage (GTDB taxonomy): Bacteria > Pseudomonadota > Gammaproteobacteria > Burkholderiales > Rhodocyclaceae > Desulfobacillus. The sequence goes on along the minus strand of JADJBM010000030.1, from coordinate 88,359 downwards.
GTAGAAATATTCGAGGTGCTTGAATTCGGTCTTGGCCGCCGAGAACATCTCCTCGCAGACGCGGATGTGGTCGTCCATCGATCCGCCGATGTCGAGGAACAGCAGCACCTTCACCTTGTTGTGCCGCTCCGGGCGCATCAGCAGGTCGAGCCAGCCGGCGTTGCGCGCCGTGGCTGAGATGGTGCCGTCCAGGTCGAGTTCCTCGTCGGCGCCGTCGCGCGCGAAGCGACGCAGCCGACGCAGGGCGACCTTGATGTTGCGCGTGCCCAGTTCCACCTTGTCGTCGAGGTTGCGGTACTCGCGGTTCTCCCACACCTTGATCGCCGTGCGGTTGCCGGCGGATTCGCCGCCGATGCGGATGCCCTCCGGATGGTAGCCGTGGGCGCCGAAGGGGCTCGAGCCGCCGGTGCCGATCCACTTGCTGCCGCCGGCATGGCGTTTCTTCTGCTCCTGCAGGCGCTTTTTGAATTCTTCCATCAGCTTGTCCCAGCCGAGCGCCTTGAGCTTGGCCTTTTCCTCGGGTGTGAGGTGCTTCTTCGCCATCAGGCGCAGCCAGTCCTCGGGGATGTCCGCCTCAAGACCGGGGATGCGTTCGACCCCCTTGAAATACTCGCCGAAGGCCTTGTCGAACTTGTCGTAATTCGACTCGTCCTTCACCAGACAGGTGCGCGACAGGAAATAGAAGTCGTCTATGCTGTGGCCGGCAACGTGCTTCTGCAGTGCTTCAAGGAGGGTGAGGAATTCCTTGGTCGAGACCGGCAGCTTGGCTTGCTTCAGGTGATGGAAGAAATCGATCAGCATGTTTGCCTGCTTCAATCGTGGCGGTCGGGTTGGAATGTCTCGCTGCGGTTGCGTCCGCCTCGTTTTGCTGCGTACAGCGCATCGTCGCAGCAGCGCAACAGGTCGTCCGGCGTGCGCGCATGCTCGGGATAGGCGGACAGTCCGCAGGAGAGGGTCGCCTGAAGCTGGAAATCCCCGAAAGACACGCGCATGGCCTCGAATGCCTTGCGCCAGGATTCGGCGCGCTCCAGGGCGATGGCCAGCGGCATGCGCGGCAGCAGGACGAGGAATTCCTCGCCGCCATAGCGGCAGGGAACGTCCTCCGTGCGGATGTTGCCCCAGAGCAGCGCCGCCAGTTCGCGCAGCACCTTGTCGCCGGCCTGGTGGCCGTAGGTGTCGTTCAGCCGCTTGAAGTGGTCGATGTCGATCATCACCAGGGACAGCGGGTAGCCTTCCCGCTTGGCGCGTGCCAGTTCGCGTTCCAGGGTTTCGTCCAGATAGCGCCGGTTGAAAAGATTGGTCAGGCCGTCGCGCACCGCCAGTTCGCGCAGTTCCTCCTGCAGCCGGTGGATTTCCGCGAGCTGATGCTGCAGCATGGTGTTGGTTTCCTTGAGATCGGTCTCCATGCGCTTTCTCTCGGAAATGTCGTGCTTGATGGCAACAAAGTGGACCGTTTCTCCCCTGTCGCTGCGGACGGGCGCGATGGCCATCAGTTCTGTGTACAGGCTGCCATCCTTGCGCCGGTTGACGATCTCGCCGCGCCATACACGGCCGGAACGGATGGTATTCCAGAGATGGTCATAGAAAGCCTTGTCGTGCTTGCCGCTGTAGAAGATGCGTGTGCTCTGGCCGTTCAATTCATCCGCGTCATAGCCGGTAATGGCGGTCAGGGCCGGATTGACGTACTCGATTAGCCCGCCGGGATCGGTGATGGCGATGCCTTCTGCCGCCGCCTCGATGGCCGCGCCGCGCGCCTGCAATGCCGCCTCCAGGCGCTGGCGCTCGCGCAGGTCGGCGATGGCGACGAACAAGGCCGGTTGATCGTTCAATGTTGCCAGTGTCGCGGAACGCTGCGTCAGCAGCGGCGTGCCGTCGCTGCGCACAAACTCGATGACCTGGTTGCGCACCGAGCCGGTGGCGCGGAGGTCTTCGAGAAATCGCTTCCGCGCTTCAGGGTCGGGATAGAAGCGCTTGACGTCGCTGCCGACCAGTTCGTCCAGCGGCAGCCCGCCCAGGTCGGCGGCGGATTGGTTGGCATAAATGACCGTGCCGTCCTCGGGGCGCGTGATCAACAGCGCGATGGGCGTGGTGTCGGAAATGGTGCGGAACTTGGCGTTGCTCTCCCGCAGGTCGTCTTCAACCCGCTTGCGGCCGGCGATTTCCAGCCTGAGCTTGCGCGTCAGCGCGATGAGGACGACGACGACGGCAGCGAGAAGCAGCGCCAGGCCGGAACTGGCCGCTGTGGTCGCGGACATGCCTCGGTCGGCGCGCGGCGCCGGATCGTAGAGGAATCCTTCGAGCGGGAAGTCGCGCTGCATCATGCCCAGGTCGGCATAGGTGTCCGCGATGTGTTTCCAGCGGCCGGGATTCATGTGGCCGATTTCCAGCAGATCCGGCCTGAGCAGGGCGTACATTTCCTTTGCCTCGAAGCGGAGGTGCTCGCGGCTCTTGCGGTTTCCGTGGCGGGCGATGATCAGGTCGGCGATTTCGTCCTGATGCTGCATGGCGTAAGCCCAGCCCTTCAGGCTGGCCTCGCGGAAGGCCGCCACCCGCCTGGGGTGGCGCGCGACCTGTTCGGTCGACGTGAACAGGTTGTCGCCGTAGAAGTCGATGCCGGCGGCGCGGGGAGAAAATTCGAGATAGGCGAACTTCTTTCTCAAAAAGAAAAACGGCTCGTCCGTGCTGTAGGCAGTGAGCACGTCGATGCGGCCATCGATCAGGTCCTGGTGGTCGAAGCTGTGCGGCAGGATGACCAGTCGCTTTTCGCTGACACCTTCCTTGCGCAGATAGGCGAAGACTTCGTCGGCGTGCGGCTCGACCATGAGCCGCTTGCCGACCAGGTCGTGGACGGTGCGGATGCCGTCATCCCGTCGCGCGGCCAGGATGAAGGGGGAGTGCTGGAAGATGACGGCCAGCGCCACCACCGGCTTGCCCTGGGCGCGCGCCAGAACCAGCGCCGAATTGGAAACGCCGAACTGCGCGCGGTCGGCGAGCACCTCCTTGACCGGGTCGGTTTCGGGGCCGGCCTCGATGATGTTTACGTCCAGGCCGGCTTCCCGATAGTAGCCCAGTTCCTTTGCTGCGTAGTAGCCGGCGAACTGGAACTGGTGCTTCCATTTCAATTGCAGGGTGACCTTCTCCAGCGCGCTCGCAGGCAGCGGCAGCAGTGCGGCCAGGAGCAGGAGAAGGCGCATCAGCGGTTCTGTCTGGCCATGAACACGAGGCGCTCGAAGAGGTGCACGTCCTGCTCGTTCTTCAGCAGCGCGCCGTGCAGGGGCGGGATGGCCGCCTTCTGGTCCTTGGCGCGCAGCGCCTCGGGCGGGATGTCCTCGGCGACGAGCAGCTTCAGCCAGTCGAGCAGTTCCGACGTGGAGGGCTTCTTCTTCAGGCCGGGGATTTCGCGCAGTTCGAAGAACACTTCCAGCGCCTCGCGGATCAGCGTCTTCTTCAGGCCGGGGAAGTGCACGTCGATGATGCTCTGCATCGTCTCCTTGTCGGGGAACTTGATGTAATGGAAGAAGCAGCGGCGCAGGAAGGCGTCGGGCAGTTCCTTCTCGTTGTTGCTGGTGATGAAGACGATGGGGCGGTGGCGCGCCTTGACCAGTTCGCGCGTCTCGTAGACGTAGAACTCCATGCGGTCGAGCTCGCGCAGCAGGTCGTTGGGGAACTCGATGTCGGCCTTGTCGACCTCGTCGATGAGGATCACCGTCGGCGACTCGGCGCTGAAGGCCTGCCACAGCACGCCCTTGACGATGTAGTTGGAGATGTCGTGCACGCGGTTGCCATGTTCGCCGCCGAGCTGGGAGTCGCGCAGGCGCGAGACGGCGTCGTATTCGTAAAGGCCCTGCTGCGCCTTGGTGGTCGACTTGATGTGCCATTGCAGCAGGGGCAGGCCGAGGGCCGCGGCGACGGTTTCCGCCAGCATGGTCTTGCCCGTGCCCGGCTCGCCCTTGACGAGGAGCGGGCGCTGCAGGGTGATGGCGGCATTGACCGCCAGCATGAGGTCCGGCGTGGCGACGTAATCGGATGAGCCTTCGAATCGCATCTGTGAAGTCCATTAAGAGGGGATGACCAATTATGAACGAAGCCCATCCCGCGGGATAGGTATTGCGGTGCAATATGTCAGTGCTTGCAAGAGGGCTATTCTGCGCAATAGTGCTCGTGGCATTTTTCGTTACAATGAACGCGCTATGCCAGGATTGGAAATGGAAAACGGAGAAGGCCAACGCCGGGAGCGGGGATGGACCTGACGGATTTCTTCGAAGCCGACCTGTCCGACGCCGTGGCGATCGAGACGCTGAAGAATATTTCCGTGCCACCCTGCCCGGAGATCGTTGTCGAATTGCTCGGGGAATCGCAGCGCGAGGACATCGACTTCATCCGAATATCGCGGCTGATTACGGGCGATGTGGCGCTTGCGGCGGCGGTCATGAAGTCCGCCAACTCGCCGTTCTTCGCCCTGCGCCGCAAGGTGCAGTCCGTGCAGCAGGCGGTGGCGGTGCTGGGGCTGCGCAACCTCCTCAAGATCGTCTACGGCATCGTGCTCAAGCAAAGCCTGGGCGGCGCGGACGCGCCGCAGATGGCGCGCTTCTGGGACCGTTCCAACTACAACGCCGTGGTCTCGGCCTATCTGGCGGGGCGCCTGCCGGGCATTTCCTCCGATGACGCCTATACCTTCGGCCTCTTCCACGATGCCGGCATTTCCATCCTGATGCAGAAGTTTTCCGGCTACCGGCAGACGCTGGTACAGGCCAATGTCACGCCGCTGTCATTTACGTCAGTGGAAGACGAGCGCCACCACACCAACCATGTCGTCGTCGGCGCCCTGCTGGCGCGCAACTGGTACCTGCCCGAACAGGTGGTCTGGGCCATCCGCTATCACCACGAACCCAGCGTCTTCACCACGCCGCGCAAGCATGCGACGCCCGACGTTTGCCTGCTGGTGGCGATCCGCCTCATTTCAGAGCATATCGTCGCGCGCTTCCTCAATTATCCCGACGATGCCGAGTGGGAATGCCACAAGGAAGCGGCCCTGGCCCACCTGGGGTGGTTCGAGGATGATATCGACGACCTGGCACGCGGCCTGGCGGTGGATCTGAAGGAAATCCAGGCGTACCGCGGGGGCTAAATCCTTCTTCTGAGGCACTCCACGTAAGCTTCGCCGTCCGGCGGGGACTGACTTTTCTGCGCGCGCCACATCGTTTCACCCAGGCATTCCAGCACATCGTGCAGCGCGTCGTGACGGTCGCCGCGCCGGACAAGCAGCGCCTCGAAGGCGGCGCGCAGGCCGGGCGGCTGGTCGATGCTGAGCTGTTCCTCCACGGCGAGGTGCAGGGAAAGATGCAGGAAGGGATTGGCCTCGCCGGATTCCGGCGTCCATTCGCGCGCCAGGGCCGTCTCGCTGTCTTCCAGCAGGCCGTGATATTCGGGATGCTGGGTGACGAGGCGGATGGCTGCATCTTCGAGCGGGGAAACGACTTCCCTGGCGCGATGCTTGCGCCAGGCGTCGATGAAGAATTGGCGCGCCTGATCTCGCGAGGGACTAAACAAGGGTGCCAGCCTTTGTTTCGGCACGGGTGCGCCTTTGAATTTAGATCGGCCCTGCACAACGCCAGTACCGCGGCGTTGTGCACCTGGCGATTGCCGTCGAGCAGGGGGGCGATCTGGCCGCCGCCATAGGCGCCGATCAGGGGCATGCCCGGGAAGCGCGCCTTGATCACGGCGAGGTCGCGGTCCTCGCCGTCGAAGAAGTAGGGGCCGCGGCCGAGGCAGGAAAAGAGCAGGCCGAAGTCTGGCGCGGTCTCATCGATCTCATGCTGGGCCGCCAGTTCATCGACGAGCCGGCGCATGTCGTTTTCTGCCGCCAGGGCTTGCCGCATGGCCCAAAAAATCAGTGCGCCGGGTTCCAGGGGCATGGCCAGCGTCACCGAGCGATCATCATGGTTGGCAGAGAGGAGCGGCACCAGGCTGTAACGTCCTTCCTCGATGGCGTGTTCGGGATCGCCCGCAACGATGCCGGCGGCCAGCAGGTGGAAGGGCAGCTTTTCCATTTCCCGCATTTCCAGCGGCAAATCGCGCAACAAGGAACTGAGCGCAGGATGCGCGCCTGTTTTCAGCACTTCACGGCCGTCGCTGGTCGCGGGACGCGGTTCGCCAAGGATGTGCATGCCGCGTGAGACGCCAATGGCCGCGTGCGCGCCGACGATGGCAGTCTCGCAGCGTCCGTCGTCGGCCATTTTGCCGTGGCACCAGAGTCGGCCTGCGCCGTGTGCGCTGTTGTCGGTGGACAGCAGACCGTAGCGCCGCCCGCCGCTCTTCAGCCAGGCGCTGGATACGGCGTTCGGTGCGGCCAGGCTGAGCAGCGGCGCATCCGCGGGGGCATGGGCCGCCAGGCCGCAGTCGCCGCCGAAGACCATGGCGCAGGCGGCGGGGCGGTCGAGCACCCAGTCCTCCTCGGTGAACACGCCCGGCGCCGTGCAGCCGGTGACCTGCAGGCAGTGGCCGGCGCGCGATGCGGCGACCACCGCGGCATGGGCCATGTGCGCGAAATCCGCGGTGAGGAAGAGCAGCACGCTGCGGGCGATGCCGACGCCGCTGCGCTCGAGCGCAGCGCGCACGACGGCGGCCGCCAGCTCCGGGTCGGCCTTGTCCGCGCTGGCCAAGGCAGTGGCAATCTGGCTCATCCCGCCGTTTTCTCCGGCCATTCGCACAGGTCGTTGATGAGGCAGTGCGGGCAATCTGGTTTCGCCGCCTTGCAGACGTAGCGGCCGTGCAGGATCAGCCAGTGGTGGGCATTCGCCAGGTATTCGGCCGGGATGACCTTGAGCAGTTTGTCTTCGACCGCGCGCACGTCCTTGCCGAGGGCGAGACGGCTGCGGTTGGAGAGGCGAAAGACATGGGTGTCCACGGCGATCGTCGGCTCGCCGAAGACCGTGTTCAGCACGACATTGGCGGTCTTGCGGCCGACGCCGGGCAATGCCTCCAGCGCCGCACGGTCGTTGGGGACCTTGCCGCCGTGCTGTTCCAGCAGGATGTGCGACATGGCGGCGACGTTTTTCGACTTAGTCTTGAAGAGGCCGATGCGGCTGAGGTACGGCTGCAGCCCGGCTTCGCCGAGGCGCGCGATTTTCTGCGGCGTGCCGGCGGCCTTGAAGAGTTCGCGCGTGGCGAGATTCACGCTCTTGTCGGTGGCCTGCGCGGAGAGGATCACCGCCACCAGCAGTTGATAGGGCGTCTTGTATTCGAGTTCGGTGGTGGGGGCGGGATTGGCCTGGGCGAAGCGCTCGAAGATCGCGCGGACTTTCTTCGGCGTCATGGGCCGCTGGCTCAGGCGTGCGCCTGGACGACGGGCTGCACCGGGGGCACGCGCCTGGCGGCGCGGGCGTCGAGCCAGTTGCGCCCGGCGATCATGAAGCCGAGCACGAGGAAGGCGCCGGGCGGCAGGATGGCGACGAGGAACCCGGGATAGCGCTCGGGCAGCAGTTGCAGCGCCTGCGCGCCGGGGATCACCATCTCGATGCCGGAGAACAGCATGCCGGTGCCGATGATTTCGCGCAGGCCGCCGAGCACGGCGATGGCCACGACCATGCCGACGCCCATCATGGCGCCGTCCCAGGCGGCGACCAGGGGGGTGTTCTTGGCGGCGAAGGCCTCGACGCGCGCCAGCACGATGCAGTTCACCACGATGAGCGGGATGAAGATGCCGAGCACGCGGTACAGCTCATGCAGCCAGGCGTTCATGGCGAGGTCCACCATCGTCACGAGCGAGGCGATGATGAGGATGAACACCGGAATGCGGACTTCGCGGGGGATGAAGCTGCGCACGCTGGCCACCATGCCGCTGGCCAGGGCCATGACGAGGATGGTGGCGAGGGCGAGGCTGACGCCGTTCACGAAGGTCGTGCTGACGGCGAGGATGGGGCACAGGCCGAGCAGTTGCACCAGGCCGGTGTTCTGCTTCCAGATGCCGTTGTGGGCGATTTCCCTGAAGTTCATTGGCCTTCCCCCCTGCCCCCTTCCCGAGGAAGGGGGTGACGGTCGTTCGCGGCTGCGCCGCTCCATGTCGTTGACTGCGCCGCCCTTGGGGCGGCCCGGCGGGCGGCGCTCATGGCTTGGCTTCCTTCCCGAAACTCGATTGTGCCGGAAGGGCATAGAGCCTGTCGCGGTTGTCGACGGCGAACTGCAATGCCCGCCGCACGGAATGGGTGACGGCACGGGCGCTGATGGTGGCGCCGGCGCGGGCATCGAAGTGGCCGCCGTCCTTCTTCACCTTCCAGTGGGTCAGCGGGACTTGTTCAAAACCCTGGTTGTCGAACTGACGGATCCAGGGGGCTGCCTTGTTGCGGTCCTTCCTTGGATCGATGTAGTCGCCCAGGCCGGGCGTTTCCTTGTGGCTGACCACGCGCACCCCGATCACCCGGTTGTCCGCGCCGACGGCGAGCATCAGGCGGATTTTGCCGCCGTAGCCGTCGGGCGCCACGGCCTCGAACACCAGGGCCGCCGCTACGCCGGCCTTGCGCGCACGCAGCAGGCGCACGGGATCGTCGCGATCTTCCAGGCCGAGCTCACTGCGCGGGGCCACCAGGATGGTATCCGTCAGCGGTGCGTTGTCGTATAGGTGGGCAGGCAGGACCTCGTCCACGAGCTTCATCTTTTCCGCCTCGGTGCTGGCGTCGATGGCGGGCTTGGTGGCCCGGTAGGTCGTTGCCATGAGCGTGGTGAACACCACGGTGAACACCGTCAGGATGAATGCGGTGCGCAGGGAGACGCGGAGGGCGGTCGGCTCGCTCATGGCACCCCTCCGCCCCGTTTGTCATCTTTGTGGCCGAACACCGGCGGCTGGGTGCCCATGTCGATGAGCGGCACGCACAGGTTCATGAGCAGCACGCCGAAGGCCATGCCGTCGGGGTAGGCGCCGAATGTGCGGATGACCCACGTCAGCAGGGCGACGCCGGCGGCGAAGATCAGTTTGCCGCGCGGCGTGGTGGCGCCGGAGACGGGATCGGTGGCGATGAAGAAGGCGCCGAGCATGGCGCCGCCGGTGATGACGTGGAAGGTCGGCCCGGCGTAACTGTCGGGGTTGGCGAAGCTGAAGACGGTGGCGATCGTGGCCAGCACGCCGAGGAAGGCGACCGGAACATGCCAGGTGATGATGCGCTGCTGCAGCAGCCACAGGCCGCCAACGAGGTAGGCAAGGGCGATCCATTCCCAGCCCTTGCCGCCGATGTTGCCGAAGGTGGCGTGCGAGCCGAGGATGCCGGCCACGGTGGCGCGCGCTTCAGGCGTATGGAGCTGGGTGCGCAGGGCGTCGAGCGGCGTGGCCATGGTGACGGCGTCCTGCGCGGACTGACTTTCGAAAATGACGCGCATCTGCGCCGCAAAATCGGTGAAGCCGACGGCCGGCCACTGCGACATCAGGGCCGGAAAGGCGATGATGGAGACGCAGAAGGCCACCATGGCCGGATTGAACGGGTTCTGGCCGAGTCCGCCATAGAGGTGCTTGGCGACGATGAGGGCGAAGAGGGTGGCCGAGACGATCAGCCACCAGGGTGCGATGGGCGGGAAGGTCAGCGCGATCAGCCAGGCCGTCACCAGCGCGCTGCCGTCGGACAGGAACAGCCCCACCGGCTTGCCGCGCAGCTTCAGCATCGCCGCCTCGCCGGCCAGCGCGGCGGTTGAGGCCAGCGCGATCTGCACGAGTATGGCTGCGCCGAAGAACCAGACGTAGACCGCGATGCCCGGCAACAGGGCGAGCAGCACCTTGAGCATGATGACGCGGACGCTGATCGGCAGATGGACGTGAGGTGAGTTGTTCATGGGGGTTGTCAAACCGGTTCTTCCGGCGGCGTCTTGGCCAGTTCGCGCACCTTGTTGCGGCGCGCCTCGATTTCACGGATTTCGGCCTGCTTCTCCGGCGACAGGTTATCCGTGTTTTTCGGCTGCACGCCTGTCTTCTGCGACTGGATGCGCTGGATGGCCGCGGCGATAAGCGCCTTTTTCCGGTCGTCCAGCGGCGTCAGTGGCTTTTCCTCCGCAGACGGTGCCTGTGTCGCCGTCGGGGCCGCGGTCGCCTTGGCTGCGCCGGGGCCTTCCGCCGCCTGCCGTCCGGCGGCTGTCTTGGCAGCAAGGCGCGCCGCCTTCTCGGCCTTGTCGCGCTCATCTCGTTCGGTGCGGAACTCGAAGCGCTGGCGTGCCGCATCGGCCACGGCTTTCTCCCGCTCCAGCGTCCGCATCGAGGATTTGGCGAAGCGGTAGTAGTCCACCAGAGGGATGTTCGAGGGGCAGACATAGGCGCAGCAGCCGCACTCGATGCAATCGAAAATGCCGTATTCCTGGGTCTTGCCGAAGTTCTTTGCGCGCGAGAACCAGTACAGCTCATGCGGCTGCAGTTCGGCGGGGCAGGCGCGCGTGCAGGCGCCGCAGCGGATGCAGGGCATCTCGGCGCCCTGCGGCGGGAACAGCGCGGGGCTGGCAGCGAGGATGCAGTTGGCCGCCTTGGTCACCGGCAGGTCGGTGCGGGGCAAGGTAAAACCCATCATCGGGCCGCCCATGATGGTGCGGTCCGTGTCGGCTTTCGGCATGGCCAGCTTGAGCAGCGCGTCGATCGGCGTGCCGATCAGCGCTTCGACATTGCCCGGCCGTTCGACATTGCCGGCGAGCGTGACGATGCGCGAGATCAGCGGCTGGCCCAGGTCGATGGCGCGATGCACGCTGCAGGCGGTGGCGACGTTGAAGCACTGCACGCCGAAATCGGCGCCAAAGCGGCCATAGGGAATTTCGATGCCGGTGAGCACGCGGATCAGCTGCCGCTCGCCGCCGGCCGGATAGCGCGTCGGCACCGGTACGACTTCGACGCCTTCCGAGCCGGCCGTCGCGGCGCGCACGGCAGCGATGGCCTGCGGCTTGTTGTCCTCGATGCCGATCAGCACCCGCTCGGCGGACACGATATGGCGAAGGATGGCGATGCCGCGCGCGATTTCGTCGGAACGCTCGCGCATCAGTCGGTCGTCGCAGGTAATCCACGGTTCGCATTCGGCGCCGTTGATGATCAGCGTTTCGATGCGGCCGCTGGCGCCCGGTTTCAACTTGAGGTGGCTGGGGAAGGTCGCTCCGCCGAGTCCGACGACGCCGGCGTCGCGCAGGATGTCCCTGAGCGCATCAGGCGTTTCGGTTTCGTAGTTCACCGGGACGAGATCGATCCAGCGCTCTTCCCCGTCCGCTTCGATCTCCACACACAGGGCGGACAGGCCGGAGGGATGCGGCAACATGCGCGGCTCGACCGCCACAACCAGCCCGGAGGTGGGCGCATGGATGGCTGAAGAGAAGTTGCCTTCGGGCGCGCCGATGCGCTCGCCCTTGAGCACGCGCTGTCCGGCACTGACCAGCGGCAACGGCATGCCGCCCGCGCTCTGACGCAGGGGGACGACCAACCGGCTGGGCAACGGCGCAAGGGTGATCGGGACTTGCGCCGATTCGTCCTTGTGCGAGGCCGGCTTGACCCCCCCTTTGAAGGAGAAGAGCGATGCCATCATGCTGCCTGCTCCCTCTTCCGTTCCTTGAGACGGATGACCGGGTAGCGCCACTTCCAGGTTTCCACGGTTTCCGGCACGGCCACCATGGCGATGCAATCGACCGGGCAGGGCGGTACGCACAGTTCGCAGCCGGTGCACAGCGGCGCGACGATGGTGTGCATCTGCTTGGCTGCGCCGACGATGGCGTCGACCGGGCAGGCCTGCGTGCACAGCGTGCAGCCGATGCAGACCGCCTCGTCGATGATGGCCACCTGCTTCGGCTTCTCCACCCCGTGTTCGGCGGAGAGTGGCTTGAATTCCTTGCCGAGCAGATCGGCCAGTTTGCGGATGCCTTCCTCACCGCCCGGCGGGCACTGGTTGATCTCGGCTTCACCCTTGGCGATGGCCTGCGCATAGGGCTTGCAGCCGGGATAGCTGCACTGGCCGCATTGCGTCTGCGGCAGGATGGCGTCGATCTTGTCCACCAGGGGGTCGCCCTTGACCTTGAAGCGGATCGAGGCGAAGCCGAGCATTGCACCGAGCACCACGGCGATGCCGGCCATGACGAGCAGGGCACTCAACATCAGTATTTATCCAGCCCGGCGAAGCCCATGAAGGCGATGCTCATCAGGCCGGCGGTGATCATGGCAATGGCCGTGCCGCGGAAGGGAACCGGCACGTCGGCGCCGTCGAGCCGTTCCCGCAGGCTGCCGAAGAGTACCAGCGCCAGGGAGAAGCCCACTGCGCTGCCGAAGCCGAACAGCAGGGATTCGAGCAGGTTGTGCTTGAAGGCGACGTTGAGCAGCGGCACCCCGAGCACGGCGCAGTTTGTCGTGATCAGCGGCAGGTAGATGCCCAGCACCTGATGCAGTAGCGGACTGGTCTTCTGGACGACCATCTCGGTCAGTTGCACCAGGCCGGCTATGACGATGATGAAGGACAGGGTGCGCAGGTATTCGAGGCCGTTCGGCACCAGCAGGTAATGGTCGATCAGGTAGGCGGAGCCCGATGCGATCGTCAGCACGAAAGTGGTGGCGGCGCTCATGCCGACGGCCGTCTCCAGTTTCTTGGAAACGCCCATGAAGGGGCACAAGCCGAGAATGCGGCCGAAGACGACGTTGTTGACGAGTACTGCGCCGATGACGATGAAGAGGTATCCGGTCATGCCGACTGGCTCTGAGTGAGCGTGAATTATCCCTTTTTGCGCCGCAGCAAACAACCTTGCTCTTGTTATAGCCTTATGACTTTTCTGGATAAAAGGAGCTGCATTGTTAGCGCTCCAACGATATGTCCGGCGATGTGAGGGGCCGACCGGTATCCTCGGCGAGACCGGCGTGCGTCACCTTGCCGGCGTGCACCTGAAGGCCCGCCCGGAGACCGGCGTCCTCCTGCAGCGCCCGGCGAAGGCCGAGTTTTGCGAGGCTGAGCGCATAGGGCAGGGTGGCCTGCGTCAGTGCCAGGGTGGCGGTACGCGCGACCGCAGAGGGCATATTGGGCACGCAGTAGTGGACGATGCCTTCTTCGACATAGAGGGGATCGGCATGCGAGGTGGGGCGTGAGGTCTCGGCAATGCCGCCCTGGTCGATGCCGACATCGACGATGACCGAACCGGGACGCATGCGCCCGAGAAGGGGCCGTGAAATGCACTTCGGCGACAGCTTGCCGGGAATCAGCACGGCGCCGATGACGAGGTCGGCGTCGGCAATGGCACGCTCGAGCGTGAGCGGATCGGCGACGCAGGTGGCGATGCGGCCGCGGTAAATCTGGTCGAGGGCGGCGATCTTGGTCACGCCGCGGTCGAACACGGTTACTTGCGCGCCCATGCCGACGGCAATCTGCAGGGCATTTGTGCCGACGTTGCCGGCGCCGACGATGACCACCTTGCCTGGCGCCACGCCGGCCACGCCGCCGAGCAGCACGCCCGAGCCGCCATTGGCCATCTGCAGCGCCCAGGCGCCGACTTGGGGCGCCAGCCGCCCGGCCACGCGCGACATGGGCGCCAGCAGGGGCAGGTTGCCTTGCGCATCCGCCACTGTTTCGTAGGCCACACAGGAGAGGCTGCAGTCGATGACATGCTGCAGGAGGTCGGGGTCGGGCGCGAAGTGCTGGTAGGCGAAGAGAATCTGTCCCGGCCGCGTCAGGGAAAACTCCGCCGTCTGCAGTTCCTTCACCTTGACGATCATGTCCGCCCAGGCGTAGACCTCGGCGGCGTTCGTCGCGATGCGCGCACCGGCCGCAGCATAATCGGCATCGGCAAAGCCGACGCGCAGACCGGCATTCGATTCGATCAGGACTTCATGGCCGTCAAGAGTCAGTCTGTGCGCCCCGGCGGGCGTCAGGCCGACGCGGTATTCGTGATTCTTGATCTCCCGCGGCACGCCGACATTCATGGTCATGTCTCACGTTGGGCCGCCCCGAGGGAGGCATGCGTCCTCTCGGGGGGCAGCGAACGAATATGAGCGTGGGGGCTCATCATTTCCTCCTCAGAAATCTCGCGTAGCCTCGATCGCTTCGCGCACCAAAGCTGGCCCGCGATAAATGAGGCCCGTGTAGAGCTGCACCAGTTGCGCGCCGGCTTCAAGCTTGGTGCGCGCCGAGTTTCCGTTCATCACGCCGCCGACGCCGATGAGGGGAATCTCGTTGCCGAGTGCGCGCGACAATGCGCCGAGCACGGTGGTGGACTTATCGAACACCGGCTCACCGGACAGTCCGCCCGCCTCGTCGCCGTGGGCGAGGTGCTCGACGCCCTCGCGCGAGATCGTCGTGTTGGTGGCGATCGCCGCCTCGATGCGGTGGCGGCGCAAGGCATCGGCGATGACCTGGATCTGTGTCCCGTCGAGATCCGGCGCGATCTTCAGGGCCAGCGGGACATGGCGGCCGTGCTGCTGGGCGAGGGCTTCCTGTTCCTGCTTGAGGGGGCCAAGCAGGCCGTCCAGTTCGGCCGCCCCCTGCAACTGGCGCAGGTTGCTGGTGTTGGGCGAAGAGATGTTCGCCGTCACGTAACCGGCATGGGGGTACACCTTGCGCAGGCAAGCCAGGTAATCGTCGACGGCACGCTCGATCGGCGTGTCGAAGTTCTTGCCGATGTTGATGCCGAGAATGCCCTTGTAGGCGGAGCGCCTCACGTTGGCGACGAGGGCGTCGACGCCGTGGTTGTTGAAGCCCATGCGGTTGATGATGGCCTGCCTGAGCGGCAGGCGAAACAGTCGCGGCTTCGGATTGCCCGGCTGCGGTCGCGGCGTCACCGTGCCGATCTCGACGTGACCAAAGCCGAGTGCGGCGAGTCCCTCGATGCACTCCCCGTTCTTGTCGAGGCCGGCTGCCAGGCCGATGCGGTTGGGAAAGTCCAGTCCCATCACGCGCACGGGTTTGCCGGCAGATACGGCGCAGGCGACGGGCAGGTGCAGCGCCTGCGCCGTGCGCAGGCTGGCGAGCGTCAGGTCGTGGGCGGTTTCCGCGTCGAGCGCGAAGAGGAAGGGGCGGGCGAATTCGTAGAGCATGGCGCGATATTATCGCACCGCATGCTCGCTTAACGGCACTGCAGGTCTTGGTCGTCAAGTTCGCGCCAGAGGCCGCCGATGCGGCCCTCGATGGGGCGGAATCGGGCCTTGTAGGCCATCTTGCCGCTTTCGCGGATCCAGTAGCCGAGATAGAGATTGGGCAGACCCAGCGTCCGGCATTGGGCGACCTGCCAGAGGATGCACCAAGTGCCGTAGCTGGCGCCGGGCACGTCGGGATCGAAGAAGGTATAGACCGAGGACAGCCCGTCGGTCAGCGCATCGACGATGCTCACCATGCGTAATGCGCCGCCCTCGCGGAACTCGATCAGGCGGCTGTCGACGTGGCTTTGCAGCAGAAAGTGGGCGTATTGCTCGCGGCTGTCCTGATCCATGCCGCCGCCGGAGTGACGCGAGGCCTGGTAGCGCTGGTACAGGGCGTAATGCGACTCGTTGAAGACAAGGGGGAGTTCGCGCGCGACCAGACCGTCGTGGCGTGCCGCCGAGCGGCGCTGGGCACGACTCGGTACGAAGCGTTCGACGGGGATGCGCACCGGGACGCAGGCGCGGCAGGCGTCGCAATACGGGCGATAGGTGAAAATGCCACTGCGCCGAAAGCCCGAACTCACCAGTTCGCTGTAGATGTTGGCGTCAATGAGATGGCTGGGCGTGGCGACCTGGGAGCGGGCGACGCGGCCGGGCAGGTACGAGCAGGCGTAGGGCGCTGTGGCGTAGAACTGCAGCAGCGGGAAGGGCAGGTCCTTGAGCAGGCTCATGTGTTGTCCATGCCAAACAATGTCATGGCGTCGTCTTGCGGCCACTTGCCGGGATCCTGGCCTTCAGCAGTCCAGGTTTCCAGTCCGCGCGCGAGTTCGCGTCGCCGGATTTCCCGTGCGCCCAGTGAGGCAAGATGCGCCGTCTTCATCTGGCAATCTATCACGGCGAATCCCAGGCGTTCAAGATAACGCGCCAGATGAGCCAGCGCGATTTTCGAGGCGTCGGTGACGCGCGAGAACATCGACTCGCCGTAGAAGGCGCGACCGATCGCCACGCCGTAGAGTCCCCCTGCAAGCTTGCCGGCGATCCAGGTCTCGACGCAATGGGCATGGCCGAGCTCATGTAGGCGGCAATAGGCCTGTTGCATCTGCGGGGTGATCCAGGTGCCGTCCTGGCCCGGCCGCGGCCGGCTGCATTCGCCGATCACCGCCGGGAAGGCGGTGTCGAGGTGAATTTCGTAGTGTCCCCGCCGAAGCGTCCTGGCGAGCGAACGCGATATTTTGAGTTCTTCGGGAAACAGCACCATGCGCGGGTCCGGACTCCACCACAGGATCGGCTCGCCTTCGGAAAACCAGGGAAAGATTCCATGGCGGTAGGCTTCCAGCAGGCGCTCCGGCGACAGATCTGCGCCGGCGCACAGCAGGCCGTTGGGGCGGGAGAGGGCCTTGCCCACTGGAGGGAAGGGGTCATTCCACTCCAGCCAGGGGATCACGTCGTTTCGGTGAGATTGCGGAACACCACCACGTGATCCACATCGAGACGAATGCCGATCTTCTCGCCGATGTCGTGGTTGTGGTGGCTGGGCACCAGCGAGAGCAGGCGCACGCCGCTGGGCAGCTT
Organism: Betaproteobacteria bacterium; assembly: GCA_016703785.1. GTDB lineage: Bacteria > Pseudomonadota > Gammaproteobacteria > Burkholderiales > Rhodocyclaceae > Desulfobacillus. The sequence continues at coordinate 71,735 of JADJBM010000030.1, read as the reverse complement.
CAGCGTGTAGAGGAATTCCGCGCCGCGGAAAGCCTTCGCAACGACTTCCGCCTGGGTGGCAGCTGCGTCGTCGTGCACGATGTCGTCGGGACGCAACAGCACCGAGACCTGGCAGCCCTTGCCGCAGGCATCGCATCCCGCAGTGCACTCCGACGGAATGTTGCCGGTGAGCCTGCCCAGCTCGATTTCCACTTCCCTTGGGTTGAGCACGTTCCCAGTGAGGAACACGCCCTGTCCGACAAAGTCCGCGACGAAGCGGTTGGCCGGGCGGTGGTAGAGATTGTAGGGCGTGTCCCACTGTTGGATGCGCCCCTCGTGCATGATGCCTATCTCGTCGGCCACGGCGAATGCCTCGTGCTGGTCGTGCGTGACCAGGATGGCAGTAATGCCGGACTGCTTGAGGATGTCCCGCACCTCGAGTGAGAGCCGTTCGCGCAGGTCGACGTCGAGATTCGAGAAGGGTTCGTCGAGCAGCAGCAGGTGAGGTTTGGGCGCCAGGGCGCGCGCCAGCGCGACGCGCTGCTGCTGGCCGCCTGACAATTCGTGAGGATATTTTCCGCCCGCACCGGATAGGCCTACCGTGACGAGCAATTCCTCGACGCGAGTGCGCCGTTCGGACTCCGTCGCGTTGCGTAGTCCAAAAGCGATGTTGTCGGTGACATTCAGGTGGGGGAATAGGGCGTAGTCCTGAAACACCATGCCGATGCGGCGCTGCTCCGGCGGAACGTTCGAGACGAGACTGCCGACCACGCTTCCGTTGAGATGGATTTCGCCGCTATGGATGGGCTCGAACCCGGCAATGGCGCGCAGTACCGTCGTTTTGCCGCAGCCGGAAGGGCCCAACAGGCAGCCGATCGTGCCCTGCTGCAAGGAGAGGGACAGGTCGCTCACAACGGCATGATTGCCGTAGGCGTGGGAAATGTTCTTGAGTTCGAGCAGGGGCATGGATGGGCAATCAATTACAATTCTCATTATGCTTCAGGCAGCGGTCTGGCGCACGACCAACATGCAGGCCACCACGACACCTTCATTTCCTTTGCGGCCCGTCATTCGCAGATTGAGCGTTTTGACGCTGGCGGCGTTCTTTATTGCTGTCCTGGCGTCGGCACCCATTGCCAGCGTCTGGGCGAATCTGTTTGCCGGCGGTACCGGCGACACCTGGGCGCATCTGGCGGCCACCGTTCTGCCGGAATACATCGCCAATACCCTTTGGATGTGCCTTGGCGTCGGTAGCGGCGTGATTCTGGTAGGGGTTTCCACCGCATGGCTGATCACCATGCACGATTTTCCAGGAAGGCGTGTTTTCGAGTGGGCGCTGGTGCTTCCGCTGGCAGTGCCGGCCTACGTCATGGCCTATACCTACACCGACCTGCTGCAGTACGTCGGACCGGTGCAAAGCGGGTTGCGCGAGAGCTTCGGCTGGCAGAAGGGGGATTACTGGTTCCCCGACGTGCGCACCCTCGGCGGCGCGATCGCAATGTTCATCTTCGTCCTCTATCCTTACGTGTACCTGCTCGCCCGTACCGCCTTCATGGAACGGGCAAGCGGCATGCTGGAGGTCGGCCGCTCGCTCGGGCTGGGTGCTTGGGGAAGCTTCTTCCGCATCTCGCTGCCCCTGGCACGGCCGGCCGTGGCGGCGGGTACGGCGCTGGCCCTGATGGAAACACTGGCCGATTACGGCACGGTGGCGTACTTTGCAGTGCAGACATTTACGACAGGTATCTACCGCGCATGGTTCTCGCTGGGCGACCGTGCCGCCGCCGCGCAGCTTTCTGCTGCGCTGCTTGGTTTCGTGGTGCTGGTGCTGCTGCTCGAACGCGTCAGCCGCGGCCGGGCACGCTTCCACAATACGACCGGCCGCAACCGGCCGCATCCGGGGCGCCGCTTGTCGGGCGCCAGGGCGTTCGGGGCCATGCTGGCCTGTGCGATTCCGCTGCTGGTGGGTTTTCTCGCCCCGGCGGGCATCCTGCTGCACTTGGCGCTTACCGAAGGCGATGCCCAATTCGGTTCGCGTTTTGTGCAGCTGGCCGGCAATAGTTTCACCCTGGCGGCGCTGACCGCCCTGCTGGCAGTGGGCTTTGCCGTCCTCCTGGCCTATGCTGCCCGCTTATCGTCGTCGCATTGGCCGCAATGGATGAACCGCATTGTCGGGCTGGGCTATTCCGTACCCGGGTCCGTCATCGCAGTGGGCGTGCTGATTCCCGTGACGCGGTTGGACAACTGGCTGGCTGGCTGGATCACGTCCTGGTCGGGCATCAATCCCGGGCTGCTGATCACGGGTGGCATCGCGGCACTGGTCTACGCCTACCTGACGCGTTTCATGGCCATTGCCCTGCAGGCGGTGGAAGCCAGCCTGGGCAAGATCACGCCGAGCATGGACGATGCTGCCCGTTCGCTCGGTCTCGCTCAGGGGGCGACGCTCCGCCGGGTACACCTGCCGCTACTGCGCGGCAGCCTGCTGACGGCAGGATTGCTGGTGTTCGTGGATGTGATGAAGGAACTACCGGCCACGCTGGTCATGCGGCCGTTCAATTTCGATACGCTGGCGACGCAGGCCTACACCCTGGCATCCGATGAAAGGCTGGCGGAAGCCTCGACGGCCGCACTTGCGATCGTCGCGGTCGGCGTTCTCCCGCTCATCGCAGTCTCCAGGCAGATTGCCAAGGGATCAGCAGGTGCTTCCGCCTGCTAGGAACCCTACCCCCAGATGACCCGCCAGCCCTTGCGCTCGATGTAGCGGGACACTTCGTGATAGGGCTTGCCGATCATCCAGTGCAGAATCGGGCCCGCACTGATGCAGGTCCATTTCGATCCCCGCTTGCGCCACAAGGCTTCATCGTGGAAACCGGGTGCCGTCACCTTCATGACTTTGCCGTGAGCCGTCGCCACCATGGTCTTTCTCCGTTTTGCGCTTGTAGATGTCTTAACGGATGAGATGGCAAATCCAGTAGCGAGTTCTAGGCTATTCTTCCTAAAATTTTTCAATTACCTCAGTGGGTTGCATTTACACACCCATATAAACAGGAGGTTGTCCGGCATGCTTCAAGTCGTTTCAACAATAGAAGAAAGCGCCGGGGCGTTTCAGGCACCCGGCGCTCTTGTAGGAAGATCGCCTACCGCCAGCCGGCGCGGTCGAAGATTTTCTGCGCTAGTGCGGTATTTTTAGCAAGAATGCCAACGTTGAGGCTGTCAGGCTTGAAAGTGCCGAGCGATTCGAGTGCCGCGTTGCCAACCTTAGCGCTCTTCACAACCGGCCATTCGTTGTTGCCATTGGCAAAATAGGCTTGGGCCTCATCGCTGGCTAGATATTCGAGAAACTTCACCGCTGCGTCCTTGTGAGGCGCGGTCTTCAGCATGCCGCCACCGGATATGTTGATGTGCGTGCCGAAGGTCTTCTGATTGGGCCAGATGACGCCGATTTTCTCCATGGCTTTCCTGTCTTCGGGCTTCTCGGAGCGCAACAACCTTGCAATGTAGTAGGTGTTGGAGATGGACACGCCGCACTCCCCAGCGGCCACTGCCCTGATCTGGTCGGTGTCGCCACCCTTTGGCGTGCGGGCGAAGTTGGCCACCAGGCCCCTGGCCCATTCCTCTGTCTTCTGCTCCCCCAAGTGATGTATCAGTGCTGAGCCAAGTGAGAGGTTGTAAGGATGGGCTCCCGAACGCACGCAGACCTTGCCCTTGAGCTTTGGCCCTGCCAGATCCTCGTAGTTCTGCACGTCGGCCGGATTGACGGCGGCCTTGTTGTAGATGATGACGCGGGCGCGGGTGGAGAAGGCGAACCAGTCCGGAGAACGCAGGTTGGCGGGGATGCGCTCATCCAGCACCCTTGATTTTACGTGCTCAAAAAGGCCGAGCGCATCGGCCTGGGCCAGGCGCGCAGCATCTACCGTGATGAAAACATCCGCGGGACTGTTGGCCCCCTCGTTCTTGATACGTTCGAGCAATTCGTCTTCTTTGCCCTCGATCCGGTTGATGATCGTGCCGGTGAGCTTGGTGAAGTTGGCGTACAGCGCCTCGTCCGTCTGGTAGTGGCGGGCAGAATACAGGTTGAGCACATTCTCCTGGGCCAGGGCGGGCAGGGTGCAGGTTGTTGCGATTACGAGGAGAAAGGGGCGGAGCGATGACATGGCTACTTTCCTATGCGGTTTTCAATACGCGAATCCTAGCAAGATAATTATATGAATGCAAATCATTCGCATTATTGATTAAAGCAGTAAGCTGCTGCAGGATTTATGAGTGGTGTGGCCTGGTATGGCCTTGTGATACTACTCAGGGAAGTTGCTTGAGACTGCCGACGTCAACAGCGGCAATACGACGGGCGCCATTGAAGCGCCGGGTCCAGTAGTTCTGCCGCATGTCTTCAATTCTGACTTCGCCGCCCGATGCAGGCGCGTGCACAAAGCGGTTTTCCCCCAGATAAATGCCGACATGGGAGAAGCCGCGCCGGAGGGTATTGAAGAATACAAGGTCGCCTGGCTGTAGGGCATCGCGGTTTATGTTTTCCCCCAACCTGCTGATGTCACGCGAGGTGCGCGGCAGCATCAAGCCCAGGCCTTCGCGAAAGACGTGACGCACCAGGCCGCTGCAGTCAAAACCGGTTTCCGGGGACTCGCCCCCGCGCCGGTAGCCCACGCCGACAAACGACAGGGCGCGTAGCGCCAGTTCCTGCGCACTTGTCGCATAACGGTCGAAAATGGTTTGCGTTTTCTCCGCGGCGAGTTCTTCAGAGGCCCAGGCGAAAGATGCCGCTACCAGAAAGCACAGGCTCAAGGCAATGTGTCGAAAATTCATGAACTTGACTATAGTTGCGTGTTGGCAGTTTGTAAAGGCGGATATGTGTATCGACTTGAAGAAATTGCCGCAGGGTTATGACATATAACGGAAATTCAAGGTGCGATTGAGTATAATCGACTCATCCCATACGGCCTTGGTGCCGACATGCAACATGACACAGGAGGTATTTACATGCGCCCGTTCAAGGCCTATCTGATCGAGCAGAAGGACGGCAAGACGGTCGCCGGCTTCACACAACTCAGCGAAGATCAACTCGACCCTGGAGAGGTGACCATCCGAATCACTCATTCCAGTGTTAACTACAAAGACGCCCTGGCTGCCACGGGCGCCGGCCGAATCATCCGCCGCTACCCTTGCGTCGGCGGGATCGACATGGCCGGCACCGTGGCGAAGAGTTCCGATGCCCGTTTCAGGGAGGGTGATTCTGTCATTGCGACCAGCTACGACATCGGCGTGGCGCATCACGGAGGCTATGCCGAGTACGGTCGGGTGCCGGCCGACTGGGTGGTGCCGCTGCCTGAAGGTTTGTCGCTGCATGATGCGATGGCGCTGGGTACTGCCGGGTATACCGCTGCGCTGGCAGTGGTGCGCATGGAGGAGAACGGTCTGAAGCCGGCCAACGGCAGGGTTGTCGTCAGTGGTGCTACAGGAGGCGTAGGCAGCATTGCCGTCGACATTCTGTCACGCCTGGGTTACGACGTCGTGGCGCTCACCGGCAAGGAAAGCCAGGCGGATTATCTGACGAATCTGGGAGCGAAGGAAGTGATGCTGCGTTCCAGTCTTGATCTGAGCAAGATCAAGCCTCTCGAAAAAACGCTTTGGGCTGGCGCCGTGGACAACCTTGGCGGCGAGGTGCTTGCCTGGATGGCCAGCAACATGAAGCAGAACGGGGTGATTGCCAGCATCGGACTGGCTGCGAGCATGAGCCTCAATACGACTGTGGCGCCTTTCATCCTGCGCGGCGCGAGCCTGCTTGGCATCGATTCCGGCTACACCGCCATGCCGCTGCGACGCAAGGTTTGGGAACGCCTTGCCGGAGACATGCGACCCGCGCATCTGACCGGCATGACGCGCACGGTCAAGCTGGCCGACCTGCCGACCGTGTTCGATGAGTACATCAAGGGCCAGGCGCACGGGCGTGTCGTGGTCGATTGCGCCGGCTGAGAGCCCACAGGCCCATGAGCGAAGCAACCGTATCCGTTCTGCCGCGCGTCCTCATCGTGGATGATTCGCGCATGGTGCGCGCGACCATCGTCAAACTTATCAAGGGCCGCTTCGAAGTGCGCGAGGAGGGGGATGGCGAGGCTGGCTGGCAGACGCTGATGCTCGATCCGAGCATCCAGGTGCTGATCTCCGATCTCACCATGCCGAAACTGGATGGCTACGGCCTGCTGAAACGCGTGCGCGAATCGAATATTGCACGCATCCGCGACATGCCGATCATCATGATTTCCGGCGACGAGGATGAATCGGCGCGCAACCACGCCAAGGAATGCGGCGCCACGGACTTCATCACCAAAGGCATCGGCACGGCGGAACTGCTCGCCCGGCTCGATGCGCTGGTCAAGTTAGCGACGACGCGCAGCGAGCTTGAGGCCATGTCCAAACAGGTCATGGTCGATCCGAAATCCGGCCTCTCCAGCGAGGAATACCTGAAACAACAGGGCCGGCAGGCGCTGGCCTTGGCGCAGCGTCACGGCAGCGAAATCAGCGTCATCGTGGTGGAGATCGATCGCTTTGACGCACTCGTTGAAAAACTGGGACGGCCTGTCGGCGATCAACTCATTCAGCAGTTCCGAGCCGTGCTGTCGAAGCGCGTCAGGCTGGAAGACACGGTCTCTCAAACCGGTCCCGCGCAGTTCACGGTGGTCTGCCCCGGTATCGGTCTCGATGATGCGCGTGCTTTTGCCAATCGGCTGGATCAGACCATCCGCAATGCCACTATCAGCTACCGAGGCGAGCGGGTAGAGGTCGGTCTAAAGTTCGGCCTGGCCAACAGCAGGGATGACGAGTGGCAGACCATGACGCACCTGCTGCAATTGGCGGAAGGTCGAGCAGTAGAGGAGGAAGCGACGGGTGCTGAGCCGACCGTGCTAGAGGGCACCGTGGAGGCGCCCCTGCCCAGTCTGGGTGTCGAGGACGCCATGGCCTTGCTGCATGCAGGAAACATCGATGGGCTCAAGATGCATCTGGCCGCCATCGCGGCTCAACTGATGCCCTTGCTCAAGCTGATCGATGCTGAGCTCAAGCTCGGCATGGACGCCGAGAGCGCCGAGGCTAAGCTGATGAAGCTTACTTAAGCCGCAACCACCGGGATCTTGCCGATCCTGGCCTGCCATTCCTTCGGGCCTGTCTGGTGCACCGAGATCCCCGTTGCATCCACCGCGACGGTGACCGGCATGTCCTTCACCTCGAATTCATAAATTGCTTCCATGCCGAGGTCCGAGAAGGCCGCCACGCGCGCAGTGCGAATGGCTTTCGACACCAGGTAAGCAGCGCCGCCGACGGCCATCAGGTAAACCGCCTTGTTGTCACGGATCGCCTCGATGGCGGCTGGGCCGCGCTCGGCCTTGCCGACCATGCCGAGCAGCCCGGTCTGTTCCAGCATCTGGCGGGTGAACTTGTCCATGCGCGTGGCGGTGGTGGGGCCGGCCGGGCCGACCACCTCGTCGCGCACCGGATCAACCGGGCCGACGTAGTAGATGAAGCGGTTGGTGAAGTCCACCGGCAGTTTTTCGCCCCTGTTCAGCATGTCAGTCAGGCGCTTGTGTGCTGCGTCCCGGCCCGTGAGCAGCTTGCCGTTGAGCAGCAGAACGTCGCCGGGTTGCCAACTGGCCACTTCCCGGCGTGTGACGGTGTCGAGGTTGACGCGCGTTCCCTTGTTGGCGTCGTAGGAGAGTTTGGGCCAATCATCCAGGTTGGGCGGTTCCAGTCTGGCCGGGCCTGAGCCATCAAGGTGAAAATGTACGTGGCGAGTTGCCGCGCAATTGGGAATCATCGCAACCGGCAGTGAGGCGGCATGGGTGGGGTAGTCCAGCACCTTGACGTCGAGGACAGTGGTCAGTCCGCCCAGACCCTGGGCACCGATGCCGAGGGCATTGACCTTTTCGTAGAGTTCCAGGCGCAATTCCTCGGTGCGTGTTTTAGGTCCGCGGGCGATCAGATCATGGATATCGACCGGTGCCATCAGAGACTCCTTGGCCAGCAGCATGGCCTTTTCAGGTGTGCCGCCGATGCCGATGCCAAGAATTCCGGGCGGACACCAGCCGGCGCCCATGGTCGGCACGGTCTTCAATACCCATTCCACGATCGAGTCGGAGGGGTTGAGGGCATGGAATTTGGATTTGTTCTCCGAGCCGCCACCCTTGGCCGCGCAGATCACTTCGACGTGGTCGCCCGGCACGATTTCGACATGTAGCACGGCCGGCGTGTTGTCCTTCGAGTTGGTGCGCGCACCGGCGGGGTCGCGTAGCACTGAGGCGCGCAACTTGTTGTCCGGATCGCTGTAGGCGCGGCGTACGCCTGCGTCAACCATGTCCTGTACGCTCATCGAGGCTTCCCAGCGGGCATTCATGCCGACCTTGAGGAACACTACCGCGATGCCCGTGTCCTGGCAGATCGGGCGGTGGCCCTCGGCGCACATGCGCGAGTTGATGAGTATCTGGGCAATGGCATCCTTGGCGGCCGAACTCTGTTCGCGATCGTAGGCGGCGGCGAGCGCCCTGATGTAGTCGGCCGGGTGGTAGTAGCTGATGTACTGGAAGGCTTCGGCGATGCTCTGAATGAAATCTTCCTGACGGATGGCGCTCATGGGTTGCCTTTCAATGCTTTCTCGCCATGGCCAGCGAACTGGTCATGATCTTGTCGGTCCACGCCATGGTCAGGGCTGATACAAGAAAAGTGACGTGAATCGCCACTTGCCAGAGAATGGTCTTGTCCGGAATGTTTTCCGCGTTGATGAAGGTCTTCAGCAGGTGAATCGAAGAGATGCTGATGATGGCGGTGGACAGCTTGATTTTCAGCACGCCGGCGTTGACGTGAGAAAGCCATTCCGGCTGGTCGGGATGCCCTTGCAGGTCCAGGCGCGACACGAACGTCTCGTAGCCGCCGATGATGACCATGACCAGCAGGTTGGCGATCATGACGACGTCGATCAGACCCAGAACGATCAGCATGACATCCGTATCGGTCAGGCTGCCTGCCTTGCCGACGAGATGACTCAGCTCGATCATGAATTGATAGACATAAACGCCTTGGGCGACGATCAGGCCCAGATAGAGCGGGGCTTGCAGCCAGCGGCTCCAGAAGATGAAGCCCTCCATCGCCTTGATGGACCGTTCGGTGGATTTCTGCATGGTTTCAGTGAAAGATTAAACGGGCGGAAATTCTATCATTCATGCTGCAATGCGTCAGATGAGTGCTTGAAGGACGCGGCCCTGTAAGTAGAGCGTAAGTTTTTTTCTATAGATTCCTACTTTCACTAGAATGGAATGGTTTGTTCCATAAGAGGAATTGCCCGCGGGTCCCCGCAATTTCCACTCGATTGGCGTTCCAGGTGTTGTTGGGCCCCTATTCCAGTACTTGCCAGAGGAGAGATGCAGATGTCCACGATCGAATCGGTCTTGAATGAAACTCGCGTTTTCCCGCCCTCTCCGGAGTGCGTTGCCCAGGCAAACGTGTCGGGGATGGAAGCCTACCGGGAGCTTTACGCCAAGAGCGAGCAGGACTATGAGGGATTCTGGGGCAAGATAGCCCGTGACAACCTGATCTGGCACAAGCAGTTCACCAAAGTATTGGATGAATCCAACGCGCCTTTCTATACGTGGTTTGAAGACGGCGAACTCAATGTTTCCTATAACTGTCTCGACCGCCACCTCGAATCCAAGCCCCACAAGACAGCCCTGATCTTCGAGGCCGACAATGGCCAGGTGACCAAGGTTACTTACAAGGAGCTCTATCACCGCGTTTGCCGTTTTGCCAACGGCCTCAAGCGACTGGGCGTGACCAAGGGCGACCGTGTCCTGATCTACCTGCCGATGTCCATCGAGGCGGTGGTGGCCATGCAGGCCTGCGCCCGCATCGGCGCGATCCATTCTGTGGTTTTTGGCGGTTTTTCGGCGAAAAGCGTGCAGGAACGCATCATCGATGCCAAGGCCAAGCTGGTGATCACGGCCGATGGGCAATACCGTGGCGGCAAGGAAATGGCGCTCAAGCCGGCTGTCGACGAGGCCCTCGGACTGGGCGGCTGCGGATCGATCGAAAAGGTCATCGTTTACAAGCGTACCGGCGGCGAGGTGACCTGGAATTCAAGCCACGACATCTGGTGGCATGAATTGGAAGAGGGCCTGCCCGACGAATGTCCGCCCACCCCGGTCGGCGCAGAGCACCCGCTGTTCATTCTTTACACCTCCGGTTCGACCGGCAAGCCGAAGGGCGTGCAGCATTCCAGCGGCGGCTACCTGCTTGGCGCAGTCATGAGCATGAAGTGGGTGTTCGACGTCAAGTCCAACGATATCTTCTGGTGCACCGCTGACGTCGGCTGGGTCACCGGCCACACTTACGTCACCTATGGCCCGCTGGCGATGGGCGCGACGGAGATCATATTCGAGGGCGTGCCGACCTACCCGGACGCCGGCCGCTTCTGGCGCATGATCCAGGACCACAAAGTCAGCATCTTCTATACGGCGCCGACGGCCATCCGCTCGCTCATCAAAGCGGGGGCCGACCTGCCGAAGAACTACAACCTTTCCAGCCTGCGCATCCTCGGCACGGTGGGCGAACCGATCAATCCGGAAGCCTGGATGTGGTACTACAACACCGTCGGCCAGGGCCGCTGTCCGATCGTCGATACCTGGTGGCAGACCGAGACCGGCGGCCACATGATCTCCCCGCTGCCGGGCGCCACGCCGCTCAAGCCGGGCTCCTGCACGCTGCCGCTGCCGGGCATCATGGCCGCAATCGTCGACGAGACCGGCGCCGACGTCGAACTGGGCAAGGGCGGCTTCCTCGTCGTCAAGAAGCCCTGGCCGTCGATGATCCGCAACATCTGGGGCGACCCGGAGCGTTTCAAGACGTCTTACTATCCGGCGGACTTCGGCGGCAAGTACTATCTTGCCGGTGACGGTGCCAATCGCGACATGGACGGCTACTTCTGGATCATGGGGCGCATCGACGACGTGCTGAATGTCTCCGGTCACCGCCTCGGCACGATGGAGATCGAGTCGGCGCTGGTCGCCCATCCGCTGGTGGCGGAAGCTGCGGTGGTGGGCCGACCCGACGACCTGACCGGGGAGGCGGTGTCCGCTTTCGTGGTGCTCAAGCAGGCTCGCCCCTCGGGGGCCGATGCGAAGAAGATCGCCGACGCCTTGCGCGCGCATGTTGCCAAGGAAATCGGCGCCATCGCCAAGCCCAAGGACATCCGTTTCGGGGACAACCTGCCGAAGACCCGTTCCGGCAAGATCATGCGCCGGTTGTTGCGCTCCATCGCCAAGGGCGAGGAGATCACGCAGGATGTCACCACGCTGGAGAATCCGGCCATCCTGCAGCAACTCAAGGAGAGCTCTTTCTGAGCATTGCGACTGTCGGTGGAAAGGGCGCCTGGCGGGCGCCCTTTTTTTCGCATGACGCCGGTACGCATCACGCTATAATCGAACGACATTGGCGTCAAGGTACCGCCAAGGGGGAGTAGCCATGAATCGTTCCATCTTGACCGGTCAGCGTTTGGCGGCCGTTTTCCTGCTGGGCTTCGTGTTGTTCAACTATCCTCTGATTGCACTCTTCAACAAGCCTGCCAAGCTGTTCGATATTCCGCTGCTTTACTTGTACATATTCGCAGCGTGGGCGTTGCTGATCGGCCTGATGGCCTGGGTCATCGAAAGCCGGAAGGACTAGGAGCCCGGCGATGCTCCAAGGCTGGGTAATCGCGAGCGTTTCCTTCGCCTATCTGGGCGTGCTATTCGCCATTGCCTACTATGGGGACAAGCGTGCCGACGCCGGACGCTCGCTGATAGACAATCCGACCATTTATGCGCTATCGCTGGCGGTGTATTGCACCACGTGGACGTTCTATGGCAGCGTCGGCCGTGCCGCCTCGACCGGCATCGGCTTCCTGCCGATCTATCTCGGCCCGACGTTGATGGCCGGACTGTGGTGGTTCGTCATGCTGAAGATCATTCGCATCAGCAAGGCCAACCGCATCACTTCCATCGCCGATTTCGTCTCCTCGCGCTACGGCAAGAGCCAACTGCTTGGCGGTCTGGTCACCGTGATCGCCGTCATAGGCATCATTCCCTACATCTCGCTGCAATTGAAGGCAGTTTCGAACAGCTTTACCATCCTGCTGCATTACCCGGAGATTGTCATGCCGGCAAAGGCCGCTGCACAGCCGCTGCTGCAGGACAGCGCACTCTACATCGCCATGATCCTGGCCGCTTTTACCATTCTGTTCGGCACGCGCCACCTGGATGCTACCGAGCGACACGAGGGCATGGTGGCGGCTATCGCCTTCGAATCCGTGGTCAAGCTGCTGGCCTTCCTCGCGGTGGGCATCTTCGTCACTTACGGCATCTTCAGTGGTTTTGGCGACATTTTCTCGCGTGTCGAATCCGTGCCGAAGCTAAAGAGCCTGATGACGGTGGCGGACACGGGCGCGAGCTACGGCAGCTGGTGGTCGCTGACCTTCCTTTCAATGCTTTCCATCATGTTCCTGCCGCGGCAATTTCAGATTGCCGTGGTTGAAAACGTGAACGAACGGCACCTGGCGCGGGCAATCTGGCTTTTTCCGCTGTATCTGCTGATCATCAATATTTTCGTGCTGCCCATCGCCGTCGGCGGACTGATGCATTTTCCCGATGGCAGCGTCGATGCCGACACATTCGTGTTGACGCTGCCGATGGCCGAGCGACAGGAGGCGCTTGCCCTGTTCGTCTTCATCGGCGGGTTGTCGGCCGCCACCGGCATGGTGATCGTCGAGACCATTGCCCTGTCCACCATGGTTTGCAACGATCTGGTGATGCCTGTGCTACTGCGTTGGAAATCGCTGCGATTGCACGAGCAGCACGACCTGTCCGGACTGCTGCTGTCCATCCGCCGCTGGGCGATTGCCCTCATCTTGTTGCTCGGCTACATTTATTTTCGCGCCGCAGGAGAAGCATATGCCCTGGTCGGCATCGGGCTGATTTCATTCGCCGCCGTGGCGCAGTTTGCACCGGCGATCATCGGCGGCATCTACTGGAAAGGCGGTACCCGCCAGGGTGCCATCGCCGGTCTGCTGGCCGGCTTTGCCGTGTGGAGCTATACGCTATTGTTGCCCTCCTTCGCCAAATCGGGTTGGCTGTCGATCGATTTCATCAGGGAAGGCTTGTTTGGCATAGCCTTGCTCAAGCCCCAGCAGTTCTTCGGCCTGGCGGGGCTCGACGAGATTTCACATTGCCTATTCTGGAGCATGCTGGCCAATATCGGCTGCTATGTCGCGATCTCGTTGCGGGTGCAGCCCAGCGTGGTCGAGACTGGACAGGGTACGCTGTTCGTTGATGTGTTCAAGCGCACCGCCGGCGCGGAGGGCTCGCGGTTCTGGCGCGGCAGCGCTCAAGTGCAGGAATTGCTGCCGTTGATCGGCCGCTTCCTGGGTCCTGATCGCGCACGTGCCTCCTTCCTGGCTTATGCGCGCCAACGCGGCTTGAGTTCGATCGATGCGCTCGAAGCCAATCCGGATCTGGTGCATTTTGCCGAAAACCTGCTGGCCGGCGCGATAGGTGGCGCCTCGGCACGCGTGATGGTGGCCTCGGTGGTGAAGGAGGAACCGCTGGGCATCGACGAAGTGATGAACATCCTCGACGAGGCGTCGCAGGTGCGCGCCTATTCTCGACAGCTCGAACAGAAATCGCACGAATTGGAGGCGGCGACCGCCGAACTGCGCGCGGCCAACGAGCGGCTGAAGGAACTTGACCGCCTGAAGGACGACTTCATGTCCACGGTGACACACGAGCTGCGCACGCCACTTACGTCGATACGGGCCTTCTCCGAGATTCTGCTCGAGGATCCGAAAATCGATCTGGAGGAGCGCAAGAAATTCCTTGCCATCATCGTCAAGGAAGTCGAGCGGCTGACGCGCCTGATCAACCAGGTCCTCGACCTTGCCAAGATCGAGTCGGGCAACGCGGAATGGCATACTGCGAATATCGATTTGCACGAAGTCATCGAGGAGTCCGTTGCGGCCACCTCATCCCTGTTCAGCGACAAGCGCATAGGCTTGGACATGGCGCTGCCCGGGAATGTGCCGAAGGTGCGAGCAGATCGTGATCGCTTGATCCAGGTCATGCTGAACCTGCTGTCGAATGCGGTCAAATTTTGCGAAGCCGAACGGGGTCGGGTGACGGTAACCCTGTCTGCGGAGGAAGGTGAGGTCCGTGTTGACGTCAAGGACAATGGTTCCGGCATCGGCGAGGCAGACCAGAACACCATATTCGAGAAATTCCGCCAGGTCGGCGATACCATGACCGCCAAGCCGCAGGGCACCGGTCTGGGCCTGCCGATCAGCCGGCAGATCGTCGAGCATTTCGGCGGACGGTTGTGGGTAAGTAGCGAGTTGGGCAAGGGAGCGACTTTTTCCTTTACCCTGCCCTTGAATGGAAACGGCGCGGAGCGCCGGGAGGAGAGAGCGGAAAAATGACCAAGCGGATATTGATCGTCGACGACGAACCGAACATCGTTGTGTCCCTCGAGTTCCTCATGAAGCGGGAAGGCTTCGAGGTGGCCGTGGCCGGCGACGGCGAGGCGGCCTTGCGCGAGGTCGAAGCGAAGAAGCCGGACCTGATGCTACTCGACATCATGTTGCCGAAGAAGAACGGGTTCGAAGTGTGCCAGACGATACGCGCCAACCCGGAGTGGCGGGCCATCAAGATCGTGATGCTGACGGCCAAGGGGCGCGATACGGAGGTCGCCAAGGGTACGGCCCTGGGTGCGGATGCCTACATGACCAAGCCGTTTTCGACCAAGGACCTGATCGCGCAGGTGCGGCAGTTGCTGGAGAATTCCTGATGGTCGGTCGGTCCGGCAGGCTCAAGCTGGCCCTGGTGCTGGCGGGCATCTATATTCTGCTGGCCTTGTTGTTCGGCGTCCTGGGTGCCGTGCTGTGGGCGGACATGAAGGCCGTCGAACGCCAGGCCTTCCTCGCCATCTTTCTGCCCCGAATCGAACTCTCCGTTCTCATCATCCTCATGGCCTGGGCTGTACTGGGCATGATCGTGCATGCCGTCTACCGGGCCTATGTGCTGGCGCCGCTCGCCCTGCGTGAGCAGGCGCTGGTCATGGTCAATGCCAATCCCGGGTTACGGCTGCAGGAAATCGGCGCTTCGGAGATTCGCATTCTTGCGCAAGTGGTTAACGCCCTGGCCGAACAGCGCGAATTACTGCAGCGCGATGTCGAGGTCAGGATTCGCGAGGCGAAGTCGTCCATTGAGGAAGAGAAGAATCGCCTGGCTGCGCTCATGTCAGAACTGACGCAAAGCGTCGTGGTGTGCAACCTCGAAGGCCGCATCTTGCTCTACAACAACCGCGCCCGGCTGCAGTTCAGGGCGCTCTCCGAGGGCGATCCGGCCGCGGCAGCCGGACTGATCGGTCTGGGCCGATCGATTTTTGCCATTCTGGAACGCAACCTGATTACCCACGCACTGGAGAACATCCAGCAACGGCTGGCACGTGGCAGCCAGCAGCCAGTGGCCAATTTCGTCACCACCAGCCGTGCCGGACAACTGATCCGGGTGCAGATGGCGGCCGTGATGGGGGCTGCGCGTACGGGCGACGCTGAAGGAGAAGGCGCACGCGCCATCGCCGGCTATATCCTGATGCTGGACAACATCACGCGCAACTTCGAGATGGAGAGCCGGCGCGATGAACTGTTGCAGTCGCTGACAGAAGGCAGTCGTGCTTCGCTCGGCATCGTGCGTGCCGCCGTCGAAAACCTGCTCGAATATCCTGATATGGAGGTTGCACAGAGGGATCGTTTTGTCGGCATCGTCCGCGACGAAGTGGGCACCATGAGCCACCGCCTGGACCGCACCGCCACGGAGTTTTCCGATGCCCTCAAGGCACGTTGGCCGCTGGAGGACATGCTCGGCGAGGATCTCATCGAAGCGGCGCGGCGGCGCATCGAGCAGAAACTGACGCTTCGCACCAAGGTCGAGGATATCGCAGACGGACTGTGGATCAAGGTAGACAGTTTTTCCCTGCTGCAAGGCCTGACTTACCTGGCATCGCGCCTGCAGGACGAGTACGACATCCGGGAAATCCGCTTCCGACTGGAACCTGCCGGTCGCCTGGCACACATCGATATGGTCTGGACGGGCGCGGTGATGGGCAGCCAGACGCTTCTGTCCTGGGAAATCGACCCCATGAACGTGGCCGGGGTGAATAGCCCGCTGACCTTGCGTGAAGTGATCGAGCGCCACGGCGGGGAGATCTGGTTCGAGCGCGAAAAGGCATCCCACAAGTCCTTCATCCGCCTGCTGATACCCGCGGCAGCGCCCAAGGATGCCGTTGAGACAGCGACGCTGCTGCGTTCCGAGAGCAGGCCCGAGTATTACGATTTCGATCTTTTCCGGCAGACTGAGGAAAGCCAGGCCATGGACGACCGGCTTCTGACCGAATTGACGTATACCGTCTTCGATACCGAGACGACGGGACTCGAGCCATCTGCCGGCGACGAGATTATCCAGATAGGGGCTACTCGGATCGTCAATGGGCGCCTCCTCAAAGGCGAGAATATCGATCAGATCATCGATCCGCGCCGTCCATTGCGCCCCGAGGGCATTCCGATCCACGGCATCACCGAGGATATGGTGGATGGCCAGCCGACCATCGATCAAGTGCTGCCGGCTTTTCATGCCTTCTGTGGAGATACTGTGCTTGTGGCCCACAATGCCGCCTTCGATATGCGCTTCCTTCAGCTCAAGGAGGAGTCGACTGGCATCCAATTTCGCCAGCCGGTGATGGATACCCTCCTTCTCTCGGCGGTCATCCATCCCAACCAGGCGTCACACAAGCTCGAGGCGATCTGCGAACGGCTCGGCATCAACGTCATCGGCCGGCATACGGCGCTGGGCGACGCCATCGTGACCGGGGAGGTTTTCCTGAAGATGGTCCCCCTGCTGGCGGAAATGGGTATCCATACGCTGCGCGAGGCGCGCGAAGCGGCTGCGCGTACCTACTACGCACGGGTCAAATACTGAAACGATCGAGGCGGAACTAATGGAAGAACAGCTGCACCAGCCCCAGGGGATTGACCTGAACGCGATGTACAGCCCGCTTGGCAGCCTGATTCGACGCAGTCCTGTGACGGTGCCACTGGATGCCTCGGTGCGTCAGGCAATCAGCGTGATGGACGAAAAGCGCATCGGCTCGATCATCATTGCCGATGCGGAAGGCAAGCTGCCATTGGGGATCTTCACTCTGCGCGACCTGCTTCATCGGGTGGCGCTTCCCGGCTGCACTCTTGACCTGCCGATCGCTGCAGTGATGACAGCGGGCGTGATCACCGTAAAGCCGCAGACCACTGCCTACCAGGCCGCCCTCATCATGGGCCGCCGCGGACTGCGCCATCTGCTGGTAGTCGACGACGACGGTGGCTTGATCGGCATCGTCTCGCAGAACGACCTTTTCGCGCTTCAGCGCACCGGTCTCAACAATGTCACCAGCAGCATTCGCGAGGCGAAGGATATGCCCTCGCTGCAAGCCTGCTCGAGGGACATCCGCAGCATGGCCAATACCCTGCTGGGGCAGGGCGTTTCCGCCGAGCAGTTGACTCACCTGATATCTACGTTGAACGATCTGCTTACGCTGCGTATCATCGAGCTGACCCACGACGAGTTCGAACTGCCCCAGGTGAAATGGTGCTGGGTCGCGCTCGGGTCGGAGGGTCGCTACGAGCAGACGCTGTCAACGGACCAAGACAACGGCATCATTTTCGAGGCCGATGGAGCGGATGTGGAAGATGTGCGCGGCAGCCTGCTGCCGTTCGCGGATGCGGTGAACCGGAAACTGGACGCTTGCGGCTTTCCCCTCTGCAAGGGCGGCATCATGGCGGGCAATCCGGAGTGGTGCATGTCGCAGGAGGAGTGGCGGGCGAAATTCGGCAGATGGATCCAGTCGCCGGAACCCAAAGCGCTGCTCAATGCGTCGATCTTCTTCGATTTCCGGCCGCTCTACGGAGACGAGGATCTTTCCCACATGCTGCGCGAGTGGCTTCTGGGCGCTGCCCGCAACGCTACGCTGTTCCTGCGCCTGATGAGCGAGAACGCCTTGCAGTGCCAGCCGCCGCTCGGCCTGATCCGGGACTTCGTGTTCGACAACAACAAGGAGTTCCCGCACACGATCGATCTCAAGATGTACGGCTCGCGGCCCTTTGTCGACGCTGCCCGCATCTTTTCCCTGGCCAATAATGTGGCGCTTACCGGCACGGCCCAGCGTCTGCGCGGCGCAGCCGGTGCGACCAACTTCGGCGCGGACGTGGAAGCCATCATCGACGGCTTCTATTTCATCCAGTTGCTGCGATTGCGCCATCAGCACGATCTGCAGGGTGAGGAGGCCGGTGCGAACCGCATCAATCCCGACAGGCTGAATGAGCTGGACCGGCACATTCTCAAGGAAGCCTTCAAGCAGGCGCGCAAGCTGCAGGACAAACTGAAGCTGGATTACCGCTTGTAGGCCTGCGAATCAGAAATTGCCCCCGGTTGCCGCCGTGAGCCGGTCCCGCAGCTGTATCAGCCTGGGGCCGAGTTCCTCGAAGATGCGCTGGCGTGGCATCTCGAAGGGCGGGCCGGAACAGGTCAGGGCGAGGATTTTCGAGTGATCGCGGGAGACCAGCGGCACGGCGACGGAATAGACGTCCTTGTTCCATTCGCCAAGCGACACGCAGAAGCCATGCTTCTGGTACTCGCGAACCGCCTTTTCGAAGCTGGCGCGAAAGCCTTCCCAGTCTTCCTTGCGCCCCGTCTTGCGATGTTCCTCAAGCATGGCCGTACGCGCCCCTTCGGGCAGCCCGCAGTGATAGGCGCGCCCCAGGGCCGTCATGCCGTAGGGCACGCGTGCGCCGACCTCCAGGCGCATCTGAAAAGTGGGATTGCCCTGGCAGACCTCCAGGAAGACCATATGCGGTTGGTCGCGCGCCGCCAGGCAGACCGTGGCGCGGGCGTAGTCGGCGAACTCCTGCATCATCGGCCGCGCGATGGCACGAATGTCCTGGCTGGCGAGGAAGGAGTAGCCGAGCGCGAGCACACCCACTGAAAGCGAATACTTGCCCGACTCCGGGGAGTAGTTCAGATAGCCGAGCTGGGTCAGCGTGTAGGTCAGGCGCGTGACGGTGGGTTTCGGCAGATGGGCACGCTGTGCAATCTCGCTGTTGCCAAGGACGGGATGACGCGGCGTGAATGCACGAAGAATATCCAGGCCGCGCGCCAGCGCCGTGACGAACTGGCGATCCTTTGCGGGCTTTGCCGGGCTGGGTTTCTCGTTGGGCTTCTTACGGGCTGTCCTGACCATGGTGCTCGGTTCCTGGTATTTCGGCGTATCAAGATTCAGGCAGAATCACCACCTTGCCCTTCACCTTGCGTTCCATCAGTCGCGCGATGGCGTCGGGTGCCTGGGCCAGCGGCAGTTGTTCGCTGACGACCGGATTGATCTTCCGCTGTGCGAACCAGGCCATCAGTTGTTTCATGTTCTTGACGTGGCCAGGGGGATCGTGACGCACCGAATCGCCCCAGTACACGCCTACCAGTGAGCGCTCCTTGAGCAGTGCGAGGTTGAGCGGAATCTTCGGGATTGCACCAGCGGCGAAACCGATGATGAGCAAGCGCCCATGCCATGCGGTGGCGCGCAATGCCGACTCGGTATAGTCGCCGCCGACCGGATCGTAGACCACATCAACACCCTTGCCGTTGGTCAGTTCGAGGGTGCGCTTGCGCAGATCTTCCGTACTGTAGTTGATGGTCTCGTCGGCTCCGAGTTGCCGGCACAGGTCGAGCTTGTCTGCGCTGGAGGCGGCGGCGATGACGCGCGCCCCCATTGTTTTTCCAATCTCGACTGCAGCCGCACCGACGCCCCCGGCAGCACCCAACACCAATAGGGTTTCTCCCGTCTGCAATCGACCGCAATCCTGCAGGGCATGCAGTGAGGTGCCGAAAGTCAGTACCAGCGCAGCGCCGGTGGCGAAACCCATGCCCTCGGGCAGAGGCATGATCCGTTCGGCGGCCACCACGCACTCCTCGGCGAAGCCGCCGAAGCCGGGGAAGGCGATGACGCGGTCTCCGGCCTTCAGTCCCTGTACGCCTTCGCCGATTTCCTTGATCAGGCCCGCTACTTCAGCGCCGGGCGAGAAGGGCAGAGGCGGCTTGACCTGGTAGAGGCCCTGCACCATCAGCGCATCAGGGAAATTCAGTGCGCTCGCCTTGACGTCGATGATCACCTGCCCCGGCCCGGCTTTCGGCGAGGGAACGTCCTGCACGGCAAGTTTGTGCGGCGGGCCATATTCGGTGCACAGCAGGGCTTTCATTTTCCCCCCTTAGATCGGAGTCGGGTTGCGGTCCTCGAGGATGTCTTCCATCCTCAGGCGCACGGCCTGCTTGATGCGGCTGTGCGGGATAATGTAAAAGCGCTTCTCAGCGACCGCGTCGAAGACGGCATTGGCCATGTCGTCGGCCGTCAGGCGGCCGGACTTGACCGCATGGCTTAAGCGTTCGTGGTAAGCGGCGGAGGCTGCCGAGGGGGGCTCCGCAGTGCCGAAGCGCTCCTGCCGGTTGCGCTCAGAAGTGTGGATGGCAGTCGGCACCCAGGCTGGGCATAGCACGGAGACGCCAATCCTGGCGTTCTGCGCGGCGAGTTCCGTGTAAAGCGTTTCGGACAATGTGACGACGCCGTGCTTGCTCACATTGTAGGCGGCCATGGCGGGCGTGGACAGCAGGCCGGCGACGGAAGCGGTGTTCACCACGTGGCTTTCGCCCTCCTGCGCCAGCATGCGCGGCACGAAGTGATGGATGGCATGCACCACGCTCCACAGGTTGACGCCAAGTATCCATTCCCAGTCGGCCGTAGTGAGTTCCCAGGAGAGCCGAGTCAGGCCCACGCCAGCGTTATTGCATAGGAGATGCACTGCGCCGAAGCGGTCGAATGCTTCCTCGGCGAGGGCGGCAATATCCGCTTCGCGGCTGACGTCGACGCGACGCGCAAGCAACGCGTCGGGCGGCAAAGGAAGCGTCCTGGCTACCTCGGCGAGCTTCGCTTCGTCGATGTCCGCCAGCACAAGACGCATGCCTTCGCGCGCCGCGCGCTGCGCCAGCGCCAGGCCGATGCCGCTGGCGGCTCCGGTGATGACTGCCGTCCTGTCCTTGAATTCGTGCATGACTGTGTTCCAATTGAATTGCGGAGAAGATATCATGAAGGCGAAGAAAACGAAATCGCCGTTCGCATAGCGAAATAACTGTGTGGCGGTTCGAAAGGCAGACAAGTGTGGTGAACAGGATGTCGGTGTGAGCAAGAGCATTCCGGATTGCCTCGTCTGCGGCGGTTGCTGCGCCTGGTCGGAAACGTGGCCGGTGCTGATGGGCGAGCGTGATGGCGAAGGTATCCCGGATGATCTGATCGATTTCGAGAACCGCCGCATGCAGTCCTGGGGCCACCGCTGCGCCGCGCTGGAAGGCGAGATCGGTGTTTGCGTAGGTTGCAGCGTGTATGCCACTCGTCCGCTCGTCTGCCGTGAGTTCCAGGCGGGATCGGCAGACTGCCTGATGGTCCGGCGAAAACTTGGCTTTGGGATTGATTGAATAAGGTGAGCGCGTGGTTCCTCTATTTGATCGAGTGCCAGGATGGCAGCATCTATACGGGGATTACCGTCGATGTTGCCGCGCGTTACGCTGCCCACGCCAGTGGCAAGGGCGCGCGCTATACCCGCTCGCATCCGCCGAAGCGCCTGCTGGCGAGCGTCGAGTACCCTGACCGCTCGACGGCGCTGAAAGCCGAATTCGAAATCAAGGCGCTTCCCGCAGCCGCCAAGCGGGAATTTGCCCAGAGCCGTGAATCCACCGAACGCGCTCCCGATACTGTGCTGAGGATCTCGGCCCGGGTCGCCATTCCATTGAGCGAGATCGAACTGCACGCCATTCGTGCCCAGGGAGCGGGAGGCCAGAACGTCAACAAGGTGGCCAGCGCCATCCATCTGCGCTTCGATACCGTCGCATCCTCACTGCCCGATTTCTACAAGGAGCGGCTGCTCGGATTGAGCGATCAGCGCATCACGCGCGAAGGTGTGGTGGTCATCAAGTCACAGCAGTTTCGTAGCCAGGAGAAGAACCGGGAAGCGGCGTTGCAGAGATTGCAGGAACTCATCGCCGGTGTCGCCATCTCGCCCCGCCAACGCAAGCCGACCAAGCCGACGCGCAGTTCGCAGAGGAAGCGTCTCGACAGCAAGAGCAAGCGGGGCGAAATCAAGGCGCTGCGCGGCAGAGTCACAGATTGACGGACGGGAGAGTGCCAATGGGAATGCTGGTGAATGTGGTGGTGGCCGATAGGGAGGATGCCGGGGCCATCATCGAATCGTCGAAACCGATCGATGAGTGGAAAGGCTTCGAGGCCAAGGGGCTCGACCAGGCGAAATTCGCCATGTTGCATGCCTTGCTCACCGGCGAGCTGTTCGACGAGGCCATGGGCGATTGCGGTCCGCTCTATGCGGCGTCCGATGAGGGTCCGTGGCTCATGAAGCTGCCGGACGAGACTGTCGTGCATCTGGCCCGGCTCGAGGAGGATGCGATCGATCAGGTCGGCGAGGAGCTGGCTGCCACGGAGGAGTTCGAGCAGGACGACTGGCCTGTCGACGAGGTTGTTCGCATCGTTACCGAACTGGCAGACCTGGCGGGTGTGGCCAGGGCGCAAGGCCGGTCGGTGTTCATTTGGATGGTAACAGCTGACTGAAGACACCCATGAAAACACTGAGCGGACTCGACGGGACTTTCCTGCATCTCGAAACGCCCGAGACGCCAATGCATGTCGGTTCGCTTCATGTCTTCGATCTGCCGAAAGGTTACGAGCGCGATTTCTACAGCGAGGTCAGGCGGCTGCTGGTGCGCAGCCTGGATCTGGCGCCGCTCTACCGGCGCCGGCTGGCGCAGATGCCGTTGCACTTCGCCAACCCGGTCTGGGCGGACGGTGGTGAGGTCGATCTCGACTACCACGTGCGTCGTGTCAAGCTGCCGCGTCCAGGCAACAGGCTGCAACTTGAGCGCTGCACCGCACGCCTGCACGCGGAACTGATGGATCGCCACCATCCGCTGTGGGAGGTGCATGTCATCGAAGGCCTGCAGGGCGGATTAGTGGCCTTCTACATGAAAGTGCACCATGCCGTGCTCGACGGTGCGGCGGGTGTGGCACTTGCCCAGGCCTTGTTCGACGTTGTGCCGCAGATGGATTACAGGACGAGTTCTGCTCGCGTCGCGCCCAGACGCGCAGAGCAGCCGGGCATAATCAGTCTTGCCGGCGCGGCACTCCGCCACGACGCCGCCCAATACGTGAAACTGGTGCGGCATCTGCCGGACGTGTTCCGGCTCCTCTCGGGAATCGTGAAAAATTCAGGCGGCGACAGCGAGGCTGGACCCTCGCTCCTGCGCCAGAATTTTTCCTTCGGCCCGAAAACTGCACTCAATACAGCAATCACGGCAGAACGCGGCTTTGCCTGTGTGTCAGTTTCCCTCGCAGAGGTGAAAGCGATTGCCGCCAGCCAGGAGGCCAAGCTGAACGACGTCGTGCTGGCACTGTGCAGCGGTGCGCTGCGGCGCTACCTCGCCCACCGCGGCGGCATACCGAAGAAGCCGCTTATTGCGGCCATGCCGATCTCGTTGCGCGCATCCGGCAATACCGAGTTCACCACCCAGGCCACCCTGAGCCTGGTCAGCCTCGCCAGCCACATCGCCGATCCGCTGCGGCGATTGCGCGCGATCCGCGATGCCTCGGGGGCAATGAAATCCGCCGCTCGCAGTGCCCAGTCGGTCATCCCCACGGATTTCCCCTCGATCGGCGTGCCATGGCTGGTGGGCGGTCTGGCCTCGCTGTATGGTCGGACCAAGCTTGCCAGCGCCATACCGCCGATTGCCAACCTGGTCATATCGAACGTGCCCGGGCCGCCGGTGCCGCTGTATGTCGCTGGCCTGCTGATGCGCGCTTATTTCCCCTTGTCCATCGTCGAGCACGGTCTGGGCGTGAACATCACGGTGATGAGCTATGCCGGCTCGCTCGATTTCGGCATCGTCGTCGCCCGCAAGGCCGTGCCCGATCCAACCAAGTTGGCGCAGGCGCTGCTGGAGGCGCACGAGGAACTGAAGCAGAGCCTTCAGCCGAAGACCGCTGCTACAAAAAAGCCCAGACGTGCCGTTAATAAGAAAACAATGCCATCGAAATCCTGAGCCGGAGGAACCATGCAAACCCAGCATCACTGGTACGAATTCGACATGCCGGAGGCACCCGGGATAGTCAGATTGGCGCTGGAATGGCGGGCGCCGTGGGAATTCGGCGCTTCGATTGCCGCCAAGCCCCTGCTGAGTCTTGCCCCGAAGGGCGATGGCCATCCGGTGCTGGTATTCCCTGGCCTGATCGCGCCAGACATGAGCACGCTGCCGCTGCGCCGCTTCCTCAAGGGGCGCGGCTATGTGGCTGCTGCGTGGAAGCAGGGCATCAACCTCGGCCCGCGCGAGGGCGTCATCGAGTCCTGTCTTGCACGGCTGCGCGATCTCTACGAGGAGCACGGCAGGGCGGTCAGCCTGATCGGCTGGAGCCTCGGCGGCATCTATGCGCGCGAAGTGGCCAAGGTCTATCCGGATGCGGTGCGCCAGATCATCACGATGGGCACGCCCTTCACCGGCCATCCGAAGGCGACCAATGCCTGGCGCCTTTACGAGTTTGTTACGGGACACAAGATTGGCGCGCCGGAAATCCACGAACCGCTGCGCACACCGCCGCCGGTTCCCACTACCTCGATCTTCAGCCGCACGGATGGCGTCGTCGCCTGGCAATGCAGCGTCGAGCAGGCAGGACCCCTCGCCGAGAACATCGAGGTCGAGGCCAGCCACCTCGGCATGGGACTCAACCCGATGACCTTTTATGCCATTGCCGACCGCCTGGCACAGCCCGAAGGGGAGTGGAAGCCCTTCGACCGCAGCGGGCCGCTGGGCCTTCTTTACCGCGATCCGCAGCGGCGAACGCGGTACTGAGAGCATGCCTTTGGTCGAAATCAACGGCCTGAAGATCGAGTACGAATCTCTCGGCAGACCGGGCGATCCGGCGATCGTCCTCATCATGGGGCTGGGCATGCAGCTCGTCGCCTGGCCTGACGCTTTCTGCAACGGCTTGGTCGAGCGCGGTTTCCGCGTCATCCGCTTCGACAACCGTGATAGTGGCCTCTCCGGCAGAATCCATCTGAAGAAGCGCCCCAATCTGCTGCTCGCCTTCGCTTCGGCCTGGCTCAAGCTGCCGGTGCGTTCACCCTACTCGCTCAGCGATATGGCCGCCGATACTATCGGCCTGCTCGACGCGCTTGGCGTTGACCGGGCCCACATCGTCGGCGCGTCCATGGGCGGCATGATCGCGCAGGTGCTCGCGGCGCGCTTCCCGCAGCGCGTGATGAGCCTGACTTCGATCATGTCGTCGAGCGGCAATCCCAAGGTCTCGCGGGCCAGGGCGGGCGCCATGCAGGCGCTGCTCAGCAAGCCCTCCAATCCGAAGGATGAAGACAGCGTGATCGAACATCTGGTCGGCGTGTTCGGCGTCATCGGAAGTCCCGGCTATCCGGCGGAGCGCGAAGAACTGCGCCAGCGCATCGCGCGCAGCGTGCGCCGCGCCTACGACCCGGCGGGCACTTCACGACAGGTGCTGGCCATCCTGGCTTCGGGCGATCGGCGTGCGCTGCTGGCGAAAATTACCGCGCCGACGCTGGTCATCCATGGCGCCGACGATCCGCTGGTGCCGGTCGCGGCCGGCCGCGATACTGCCCACCACATCAAGGGGGCGCAGCTGAAAGTCATCGATGGCATGGGGCATGATCTTCCCCAGGCGCTGCTGGATACGCTCGTAGAATCCATTGCCGCCCACTGCCTGAAGTCGCAAGCGCGTTAGACTGGCCGGATGCTTACCCTGGAGCCACTCCTCAAGTGAAACAGATCATCTATGGTGTCGAAGGCACGCCGGAATCCATCCAGGTGGCCGAGGGCGACAGGCCGCAGCCCGGCCCGGGCGAAATACTCATCGAGGTGCATTGCGCCGGCATCAATCGCCCGGACGTGCTGCAGCGCTCGGGACGCTATCCCCCGCCACCGGGCGCCTCACCGATCCTGGGGCTGGAAGTGTCCGGCATGGTGGCCGCGCTGGGGGAGGGCGTGACTGAGTGGAAAGTCAGTGACTGCGTGACTGCGCTGGTACCGGGAGGCGGCTATGCCGAGTATTGCGTGGCGCCGGCCGCGCATGCCCTGCCGGTTCCCGAGGGCCTCGACATGGCGCAGGCGGCGGCGCTGCCGGAGACCTGGTTTACTGTCTGGGCCAACCTGGTCGACCTGGGCCGCCTCAAGGCCGGCGAGCGGCTGCTGGTGCATGGCGGCTCCAGCGGCATCGGGCTGACCGCCATCCAGCTCGCGCGCCATCTCGGCGTGGAGTGCTTCGTCACCGTCGGCAGCGAGGAGAAGGCGCGTTTTTGCCGCGATTTCGGTGCCGATCATGCCATCAATTACCGGCAGGATGACTTTGTGCAGAAAGTCAAAGAGATCACGGTGGGCGAAGGCGTCGATGTCGTCCTCGACATGGTCGGCGGCAGTTACCTGCAGAAGAACGTCAACCTGCTGCGGCGCGACGGCCGCCTGGTGCTGATCGCCTTTCTCGAAGGCAGCAAGACGGAATTCGATTTCATGCCGGTGATGCTCAAGCGCCTCACCATCACCGGTTCCACCATGCGGCCGCGCACGGTGGCGGAGAAAACAGCCATCCGCGACGCGCTGCTGAAGAACATCTGGCCGGAGATTGCCGCCTGCCGCCTGCGCCCGCACCTGCATGCCGTCTTTCCGCTGGCCGAGGCAGGCAAGGCGCACCACCTGATGGAAAGCAGCGCGCACATCGGCAAGATCGTGCTTCAGGTGAAGCCATGAGCACGCTGCAGATCGACATCGTTTCGGACGTCGTCTGCCCCTGGTGCTTCATCGGCAAGCGCCAGCTTGAGCGGGCATTGGCGAAGTTGCATGTTGAGCGATCCGATATCGTGCCGCGCATACGCTGGCTGCCGTATTTCCTCAACCCCGACACGCCGGTGGAAGGTGAGCCCTACCGCCCCTTCCTCGAAAGAAAGTTCGGCGGGCCGGAGAAGCTGGCGCAGCTCCAGGCCCATGTCGCCGAGGCGGGCCGCACGGCCGGCATCGACTTTGCCTTCGAGCAAATCGAAGTACGGGCCAATACCTTGCGTGCCCACCGACTGATTCACCACGTGCAGAAAACGGGCGATGCCGGCGAGCTCGTCGAGCGGCTCTTCGCCGCGCACTTCCTCAACGGCGAGGACATCGGGGATATAAATCTGTTGGCCCGCCTCGCCGGCGAATGCGGGCAGGATGCATCGGCCGTTCAGGCTTATCTGTGTTCCGATGAAGATGCAGCAGCGGTGCGCGCCCAGGCCGAACGCGGACAGCGCATGGGTATCAGCGGCGTGCCGTTCTTCATTTTCAATGGCCGCCATGGCGTCGGTGGCGCGCAGCCGCCTGAAATCTTGCTGGACGCCATGCGCCTGAGCCTGATGACACACTGAGCCCATGGTAGGCGAAATGCGAAAAAAAGCTTGATTTATTGCCAAGTTACAGGTTCAATGCCGGTTCGCTCGAACTCAAGCTACAGAATGATGCGGTACGCTACTGCCATATTCGGTTCTGGGTACTCGAACGAACCGTCGGGCGGTCGCCCTTCAATTTTTTTAGGATAGGAAATATGGCAACAGGTACAGTCAAGTGGTTCAACGATGCCAAAGGCTTCGGCTTCATCACCCCGGACAATGGCGGCGAGGATCTCTTCGCGCACTTCTCCGCGATCCAGTCGAACGGGTTCAAGTCTCTCAAGGAAGGCCAGAAGGTCTCCTATGACGAGGCCACCGGCCCCAAGGGTAAACAGGCTGCGAACATCAAGCCCATGTAAGCTGCAAGGCATTAATTAAAACCCCGGCTCGCCGGGGTTTTTTTTCGTTTGCGCCGTCATTTGCGCGGAAGTAGCAAGCCATGGACTCCCGCTTCCGCGGGAGTGGCGTTGCGCACTCAACCGAAGACGATGACGCCGCGCGCGTTTATTCCCGAAGCGAGGTCCGCGAAGGCCTGCGGCGCCTCCTCGATGCGGTAGGTGCGCGTGATCAGTTCGTCGAGCTTGAGCCGCTTGCTGCGGTAGAGCGCCAGCAGGCGCGGGAAATCCTCGCGCGGACGTGCAGAGCCGAAGTAGCTGCCGGTGAGCGTCTTCTCCTCGAAGGTCAGGCTGGCGGTGCGAAGGGTGGTGGTGTCCTTCTGTCCGGCGACGCCGACCACCACCGCCGTGCCGCCCTTGCGCAGCGCGCCGTAGGCTTGGGCGGCGATCTCGCCGTTGCCGACGCATTCGAAGGCGTAGTCGGCGCCGCCGCCGGTCAGCTTGCGCAGCGCCTTGACGACGTTTTCCTCGGTCTTCGCATTCAACACATGCGTGGCGCCGAATTGCCGCGCCATCTCCAGCTTGGCATCCGCGGTGTCTACCGCCACGATCACCGCCGCGCTGGCGATGGCGCAACCCTGGATGGCGTTGAGGCCGACGCCGCCACAGCCGAACACCACCGTCACGGAGCCGGCTTCCACCTGTGCCGTGTTGACCACCGCGCCGACGCCGGTCATCACGCCACAGCTTACTAGTGCGGCGCGGTCGAGCGGAATGTCACGGTCGATCTTCACCACGTTGTCGGTGTGCAGCGTGGCGTATTCCGCCATGACGCCGCAGCCGGAGAAGATGTTGAGCGGTTTGCCCAACAGGTCCGTTGTACGCACCGTGCCGTCGGGCAGGGTGTATGCGGCCTTTGCCGCCTGGTCGCACAGCTGCGGGCGGCCGGTCTGGCAATAGCGGCACTTGCCGCACATGCTGACGAAGGAACTGACGACGGCGTCGCCGATGCTGAAATCCGTCACGCCCTCGCCGATTTCGACGACTGTGCCGGCGCCCTCATGGCCGAGCACGACAGGCGGGGGGAAGGGGATGGTGCCGGTGGTGACGGAATAGTCGCTGTGGCAGACGCCGCAGGCGGCAAGCTTAATCATGACTTCGCCGCGGCGCGGCGATTCGACCTCGATGTCCTCGACGACGACGGGCTGGTTGATTTCGCGGCAAATGACTGCCTTGGCGCGCTGTGCCATGTTGGGTTCCTCAGGATTGGGCGGAGATCTCGATGAATTGTTGCAGATGCGTGTCGGTATCGCCAAACATCAGTTCGATGGCAGTCAGGCGCTTGAACCAGTGGCTGACGACCAGCTCGTCGCTCATGCCCATGCCGCCGTGCAGCTGCACGGCCTGCTGGCCGATGAAGCAGGCGGCGCGGCCGATCGTTACCTTGGCGGCTGAAAGCGCGCGCCGCCGCTCGCGGGCGTCCTTGGAAGTGCAGCGCATGGCGGCGAGGGTGCTCATGGATTTTGCCTGCTCGTAATGCATCAGCATGTCTGCCGCGCGGTGCTGCAGCGCCTGGAAGCGGCCGATCGGTTGGCCGAACTGCTGGCGCGTGCGCAGGTAGTCGACCGTGGCGTCCAGGGCGGCCTTCATGATGCCGACTGCTTCCGCGCATAGCGCGGCGAGGCCGATGTCGAGCGCGCGTCCGAGCACCTCGCGGTCGGCGTCGAGGCGTGCCGTCTCCGGCAGGCGCACGCCGGTGAGATGCACTTCCGCGGCGCGCGTGCCGTCCAGCGTCGGGTAGCCGTCGAGACTGAGGCCCGGTGTGTCGAGCGGCACGAGGAACAGCACGATGTCGCCATCCTCGCCGCGGGCGGAGACGATCAGCCAGTCGGCCGCCGCGGCATGGCCGACCACGCACTTGCGGCCGTCGATCTGAAAGTCAGTCCCGGCAGGACGGCAGCGGGTGGCGACGTAGCCCGGATCGCCGCGCGCACCGGGCTCGTCGTGGGCGAGCACAGCGATGCATTCGCCGGCGGCCATCTGTTCCATCAGGCCGGCATGCTGCGGGCATTCGCGCAGCAGCGCCGTCGCCACCACCGCGCTGGCGAGGTAGGGCTCCAGCAGCAGCCCCGGACCGAGCGCGTTCATCGCGACCATCGTGTCCACCGGCCCGGCGCCGAGGCCGCCGTACTCCTCTGGCACGTTCAAGGCGAGCAGGCCAAGGTCGGCCAGCGCCTGCCAGGCCTCGCGGCTCCAGCCCTCGGCGGAATCGCGGATGACACGGCGCTTTTCGAAGGCGTAGTCCTTCGCCATGAAACGGCGGACGGTTTCCTCCAACTGCCGTTGTTCTTCGCTCAAGCTGAAATCCATCTCACAATTCCAGGATCATCTGCGCGACGATGTTCTTCTGGATCTCGTTCGAGCCGCCGTAGATCGACAGCTTGCGCAGGTTGAGGTATTGGGCGGCGCGGTTGGCGGCATGGGCCGGGCCGGGCGCCGCGCCAGCGAAGGGCAGGGCATAGGGCCCGACGGCCTGCAGGATCAGCTCGCTGATGGCCTGCTGGAGCTCCGTGCCCTTGATCTTCAGGATCGAGGCCTCCGGGCCGGGCGCGCGCTTCTCCGCTTCAGCCGAAAGCACGCGCAGGTTGGTGATCTCCAGCGCCATCAGGTCGATCTCGATCTCGGCGAGGCGCGCGGCGAAGAGCGGGTCCTCGATGAGCGGCCGGCCGCGTTTCGTCTCGGCGGCGGCAATATGCTTCAGGCGTGCCAGCTCGCGCTTGGCGATGCCGATGCCGGCGATGTTGCTGCGCTCGTGGCTGAGCAGGAACTTGGCGCAAGTCCAGCCCTTGTTTTCCTCGCCGACGAGGTGCGCCGCCGGCACCTCGACATCCTCGAACCAGATCTCGTTGACTTCGTGCGCGCCGTCGAGGGTGATGATCGGCCGCACGGTGATGCCGGGCGACTTCATGTCGATGAGCAGGAAGGAGATGCCGCGCTGCGCCTTCGCCTCGGGATCGGTGCGCACCAGGCAGAAGATCCAGTCGGCGTGCTGGCCGAGCGTGGTCCAGGTCTTCTGGCCGTTGACGATGTGCCTGCCTTCTTTCCTCACGGCGCGGGTGCGCAGCGAAGCGAGGTCGGAGCCGGCGCCCGGCTCGGAATAACCCTGGCACCACCATTCCTCCGCGGCGAGGATCTTCGGCAGGAAGCGCGCCTGCTGGGTCGCGTTGCCGAAGGCCATGATCACCGGCGCCACCATCTTCATGCCGAAAGGGATGAGGCGCGGCGCGCCGCCAAGCGCACACTCCTCCTCGAAGATGTACTGCTCGACGGGGCTCCAACCGGGGCCGCCGAAGGCCTTCGGCCAGCCGGGGCCGCTCCAGCCGCCGCGCTCGTAGAGGAGGCGCTGCCATTGCAGGTGTTCGCCGCGCGTCAGGTGCAGGCCGCGGGACACCTTGTCGCGGATGGCCACCGGCAGTTTCTCACGCACGAAGGCGCGCACCTCTTCGCGGAAGGCGTTTTCGGCATCGGTGAAGTCGAGATTCATGGTCTGGCGGGGCTGACTAAAATGTACTGCATTGCAGAACTATAACTTGCTAAAATCGTCGCAGTGCGCGAGTGTTGCCCATGGGATGATAAACTGTCAAGGTAGAAAATCGGCTTGGCAATTCATCGCCGAATGAGTCCTGCAATGCAGAACATGTGTATCCAAGGAAAGCAGAATGGCCCTGACCCGCAAGAAGACCAAGGTGCCGAAGGTGTTGCCGGCGCCACCGAAGGCCAAGGAGGATCGCCACTTCGTCACCGCCCTTTCACGCGGCCTGGAAGTGCTCGGTTGCTTTCGCTCAGGCGACCGCCTTCTCGGCAACATCGAGATCGCCAGGCGCTGCGGCCTGCCGAAATCGACGGTCTCGCGCCTCACTTATACCCTGACGCGCATCGGCTACCTGCACTACGACGAGGAATCGGGCAAGTACCGCCTCGGCACCGCCACCCTGGCGCTGGGCAGCAAGATGCTGGCGCGCCTCGACGTGCGCCAACTGGCGCGTCCGCTCATGCAGGACCTCGCGGATTATTCCGGCGCGGCGGTGTCGCTCGGCACGCGCGACCGGCTCAGCATGATCTACGTCGAGCACTGCCGCAGCCAGTCGGCCATCACCATCAGTCTGGACGTCGGTTCCCGCATTCCGCTGGCCACCACGGCCATGGGACGCGCCTATCTGGCCGCCACCTCCGACGGCGAGCGCCACGAGTTGATGGATCGCATCCGCGAACTCGACGAGTTGGCCTGGCCGAAGATCCGGGAGGGCATCGAGGCGGGGCTGGAGGAATACCGGCAGCTCGGCTGCTGCTGCTCCTTCGGCGGCTGGCAGAAGGACGTCAATGCCATTGCCGTCGCCTTCCGCCCAGGGCCCGGTATGCCGCCCATGTCCATCAACTGCGGCGGACCGGCGTTCACCTTGTCGTCGGAATTTCTCCTGAACGAAGCCCGCCCACGGCTGATCGAACTGGTGAGGCGGATCGAGGAATCCCTGTGCGGCGTCTGACTCCCCTCTCCCCCACGGCGGGCGAGGGGAGTTACTTCAATACGCTGAACAGGTTCGAGAAACTGTCGGTCCACGGCCGGAAGCCGGGCCGCGGCGTGAGCGGTGTGCCGTCGTTCATGATCAGGGGTAGTGCGGCAGCACGCGCGGGACTCATGATCAGCACCCAGTCCGACGAGGAGCAGAAATCGTCGTCATCGTCCGGTTCCAGGGCATAGAGCAGGGCGGTCTTGCCGAAGTACTGTGCAGCGGCCGCCATGACCGGTTGCAGGTCCAGGTAGCGGTTGGTGATATGCACGGCGAGGATGCCGTCCGGCTTCAGATGGCGCAAGTAGCCCTGCATGGCTTCGAGGGTGAGCAGATGCGCCGGGATGGAATCGCCGGAAAACGCGTCCATCGCCAGCAGGTCGAAGGCCTGCGCCGGCTCGCGCTCCAGCATCAGCCGCCCGTCGCCCAGCACCGGCACGATGTGCGCGGGGGAATCGGCCAGATAGGTGAACTGGCTGCGTGCCAGGTCGAGCACCTGGTCGTTGATCTCGTAGATGCGCACCTCGTCACCCCGGCGGCCATAGGCGGCGAGCGTGCCCGCGCCGAGCCCGACTACGCCGAGCTTGAGCGGCTTGTCCTGCGGCAGGCTGAAGATGGCGCGACCGATGCCGGACTCATGGCAGTAGTAGGACGTCGGCGTGCGGCGATGTTCCGGCGCGAGGAATTGCGCGCCGTGGTTGATGCGCCCGTGCACCATGACCCGCTTGGGTCCCGGCTTCTCATCGTGCCATTCCGAGATGCGCAGCTGGCTGTAGAAGTTGCGCACGACGACGCGATAGCCGTCCACGAACTCCATGGAAACCTGGCCGAGCCGGATGCCGTAGCCGCACAGCGCCAGCAACAACAGCGCGCGCCAGTGCGGGCGCAGTTCCTTCCACAGCACGACCACTACCAGCAGTGCGCAGAGGAACAGTCCGATAGGAAATTCGAAGTAGGCGTTGAACACCGCCGGGGCGAGCAGACCGACGAACATGCCGCCCAGCGCGCCGCCGAGCGATAGCATCAGGTAGAAGAGCGTCAGGTGGCGCGGATGCGGCTTGCGCCGTACCAGTTCGCCGTGGCACACCATGCAGATCACGAAGAGTGCGCCGCTGAGCAGCGCGATCAGCCAGGGCACCGCCATCCCCTCGTCCATGACCTGGTCCAGCCCCAGGAAAGCCAGCGGCAGGGCGGCGAGGAAGAGCGGGCGGACGTAGTAGCGGGGCGCGTCGAAGCAGAGGATGAAACTGAGCAGGTAGAGGCTCAGCGGCAGTACCCACAGGAAGGGCACCGGCGCGACGTCCTGCGTCAGGTGGCGCGTCATCGCCAGCAGCAGGGTCGAGGCCGTCATTGCCAGGCCGACCCACAGCACGCATTCGCGCCAGGAAGGTCTGGGGATGTTTTTCTGCGCCGCCGAAACGGTTTCCTCGCGTTCGACGGACAGCGCCCGCCACGACCACCAGGCGGTGGCGCCGCAGGCAAGGACGAACAGCGCATAGCCGGCCGACCACCCCCATGCCTGCACCGGCACCGGGAAAAAGGGCTCCACCAGCACCGGGTAGCTGAGCAGCGCCAGCATCGAGGCCAGGTTCGACAGCGCGTAGAGACGGTAGGGCATCACCCCGGTGAAGGCGCGCGCATACCAGGCCTGCATCAACGGGCCGGTGGTCGACAGCAGCAGATAGGGCAGGCCGACCGTGGTGCCCAGCACGAGGAGCACGTTCAGCGTCGGGTGCGCCTGTGCCGCGGACAGCCAGGCCGGGTTGGCCACGACCGGCAGGGTGAGGAGGCTCGCCAGCAGGAGCACGATGTGCACCACTGCCTGCCGCCGCGGCGCCAGCGTCTCGTGCAGCCAGTGCACATAAAGGTAGCCCAGCAGCAGTTCGGCCTGGAAGAACACCATGCAGGTGCTCCATACCGACGACGACCCGCCGAACCAGGGCAGGATCATCTTCGCCACCATCGGTTGAATCTGGAACAGCAGGAAGGCGGAGAGGAAGACGGTGGCGGCGAAGAGCGGCATGAAGCGGACTATCTTCCTCTGTTGGATGCGGCAGCCATCCTAATGGAAATGTCCTGCAAAGTGTTTATGATGTCGGGAAGACAGACGGAGCGGGGGAGGGGGCGATGAGGATCACCTGTCTGGTCGCGATGCTGGCAACCGCTTCGCTGGGCGCACCAGCGGCCGAACTGCCGGCCGGCGACTGCAAGCGCCCTGTGGCGCGCACCGACTTGTCGGCCTGCGACCTGTCCCGCGCCAAGCTGGGAGGCAAGGACCTGCGCGGCGCCCGCTTCGCCGGCGCCAAGCTGGAGAACGCCGACTTCCGCAAGGCGCGTCTCGATGAAGCGGATTTCCGCGGCAGCAACGCCAAGTGGGCCAACTTCGCCGGCGCCCAGATGAAGGGCGCCGACCTGCGCAACGCCGACCTGTTCCATGCCACCTTCGACAAGGCGGATCTGTCCGACGCGCGCCTCGGCGGCGCCAACCTGTTCGGCGCCAACCTCATCAATACCCGTGCTCTGCGGGCTGACTTTGGCGGCGCCTATCTGAAAGACATCCTGATGGAGGGCATCGACCTCTCCGGCGGCTCGCTGCGCGGCTGTTATGCCTTCCGCGGCGTCCTCACCGATGCGAAGCTGGTCGGCACCGATCTGTCCGGTGCCGATCTCACCGGCGCCGCAGCAGAGAATGCCGATCTCACCGGGGCGAAGCTGGTCGGCACCAAGCTGCTCGGCGCGACGCTGCGCTTTGCGGTCTTCAAGGGGGCCGACATGGCCGGCGCCGATCTGGCCAACGCCGATGTGTGGAATGCGAACTTCTCGCAGGTCAGCAATCGGCCGGCATCGGTGCAGGAGGCCCTGATCGAGCCCTTCGTCGTGCGCGAGCGGCGCTGAGCGGATTTGCCGTTGCGCGCCCAAGAAGCTAAGCTCACCGCCATGATCACCGTCCATCACCTTGAAGCCTCGCGCTCGCAGCGTGTCCTCTGGCTCCTCGAGGAGTTGGAAGTGCCCTATGAGATCGTCCTCTACAAGCGCAACCGCAAGACCCGCCTGGCGCCGCCGGAACTGAAGGCCATCCACCCCCTCGGCAAGTCGCCTGTGATCACCGACGGCGATGTCACCGTTGCCGAGTCGGGGGCGATCCTCGAGTACCTTGCCGAGCGCTATGGCCGCAATGCGCAGGGCGACCTCGCCGGCCTGCTGCCGCAGCCCGGCACGCCGGAACACCTGCAGAGCCGTTTCTGGATGCATTTCGCCGAGGGCTCGCTGATGAACTGGCTGGTGATGAAGCTGGTCTTCATGACCATCCCGACGCAGCCGATGCCGTTCTTCGTGCGGCCCATCGCCCGGCAATTGTGCGCGCAGGTGCTGAGGAAACTCGTCGATCCCAACGTGGGCACGGCGCTGGCGTTCATCGAGGACCATCTCGGCAAGCATGCCTGGTTCGCCGGCGAGCAGTTGAGCATCGCGGACTTTCAGATGAGTTTTCCCGTCGAGGCCGCCCTGGCGCGCAGCGGCGGGCACAAGCGCTATCCGAACATGCGCGCGTACAAGGAAAGAATGGAGGCGCGGCCGGCCTACCGGCGTGCGCTGGAGAAGGGCGGTCCGGTCGTCATGACGGCCTGATGGAAAGGATCTGGCTGCAAAGCTACTCTCCCGGCGTGCCGGCGGAGATCGAGGTCGGCGACCTCGGCAGCATCGGCGAGAAATTCGAGGCGAGCGTACGCGACTACGGCGAACGCGTCGCCATCGTCAGCGGCGCGGCCGGGGTGGGCATCACCTACCGCGAACTCGACGTCCTCTCGCGCAGGGTCGCCGCCTACCTGCAGGCCGTGCTCAAGCTGCCGCAGGGCAGCCGCGTGGCGCTGATGATGCCGAATCTCCTGCAGTACCTCGTCTGCCTGCTCGGCGCCCTGCGCGCCGGCCATGTCGTGGTCAACGTCAACCCGCTGTATACCGCCCGCGAACTGGAGCACCAGCTTGCCGACTCGGGGGCGGAGGCCATCTTCATCCTCGAGAACATGGCCCACGTGCTGGAGAAGGTCATCGCCCACACGCCGGTCCGCCATGTCGTCGTCACCGGCGTCGGCGACCTGCTCGGCTTCCCCAAGCGGCACCTTGCCCATTTCGTCGTGCGACGGGTGAAGAAGATGGTGCCGTTGTTCTCCCTGCCCGGCGCGGTGTCCTTCGATGCGATGCTGGCGCAGGGCGCCGCCGCCCGCTTCGAGCCGGTGAAGGTGGCCGACGACGACCTCGCCTTCCTGCAATACACCGGCGGCACCACCGGCGTCTCCAAGGGCGCCATGCTCACCCATCGCAACCTGCTGGCCAACGCGCGGCAGGGCGAGGTCTGGAGCGATCCATTCCTGGACCCGAAGGACGAATTCATCCTCGTCACCGCCATTCCGCTCTACCATATCTTCGCCTTGGGCGCAGCCGTCAGCCATCTCACGCGCGGCGGGCTCAATGTGCTGGTGGCCGATCCGCGCAATACGACGGCCTTCGTCAAGGTGCTGGCGAAGTACCGCTTCGTTACGCTGCCCGCCGTCAACACCCTCTTCAACAGCCTGATCCATCACCCCGATTTCGCGAAAGTGGATTTCAGCAAGCTGCGCTTCGCCATCGGCGGCGGGGCGGCCGTGCAGAAGGCGGTCGCCGAGCGCTGGCAGCAGATCACCGGCGTGCCGCTGTGCGAGGGCTACGGCCTCACCGAATGTTCCCCCACGGTCACCTGCAATCCGCTCGACATCAAGGGATTCAACGGTTCCATCGGCCTGCCGCTGCCCTCGACGGAGATCTCGATTCGCGACGAGAACGGTGTCGAGGTGCCGCCCGGCGCGCCCGGCGAGCTGTGCGTGCGCGGGCCGCAGGTGATGAAGGGCTACTGGAACCGCCCCGACGAAACCGCCCGCGTCATGACGCCGGACGGCTTCCTGCGCACTGGTGACGTGGCCACCATCGATGAACGCGGCTTCGTGCGCATCGTCGACCGCCAGAAGGACATGATTCTCGTCTCCGGCTTCAACGTCTATCCCAACGAGGTGGAGCAGGTGGTCGCCCTGCATCCGCTGGTCATGGAAGCGGCGGCAATCGGCGTGCCGGACGAGGCGTCCGGCGAAGCGGTCAAGCTGTATGTGGTGAGGAAGGATCCGGCCTTGACCGTGGAGGCGCTGATCGCGCACTGCCGCGAATCGCTCGCCGCCTACAAGGTGCCGCGGCTCGTCGAGTTCCTCGACGAGCTGCCGAAGAGCAACGTCGGCAAGGTGCTGCGGCGCGAACTGCGTGAGCGCGGCGGATTGGGAAAATAAACAGACTGCAGAGACCTACCCCGGCATGATCTCCGCGAAATGCCGCAGGGCGGGGAATTCGCCGACGTCCTTATCCGGCTGGCGGGTGTCGGGGCGGTAGACGGAGAGCAGGTGGGCGATGCTGCCCTGGCGCGCCGCGCGCAGCACCGGCAGGCTGTCGTCGATGAGCAGGGTGCGCGCCGGGTCGTAGGGCAGCAGCGCGCGCAGGGCCGGCCAGAAGGCTGGGTCTTCCTTGGGCAGGCCGATCTCGTGCGAGGTGATGAGCAGGTCGAAATGCACCTGCAGGCCGGTGCGCGCCATCTTCAGCGACAGGCTCTTCTGGTGCGCGTTGGTAACCAGGGCGACGCCTTTTCCGTGACGGCGCAATGCCTCGAGAAACCGGGGAACGTCGGGATGGACGTCGATGAGATGCGCCACTTCCTCCTTCAGGCGTGCGATGTCCAGCTGCAATTCGCGCGTCCAGAAATCCACGCAATACCAGTCGAGCGTGCCGGCCTTGGCGCGGTAGACGTCCATCAGGCGGCTGCGCGCCTCGGCATGCGGCAGGCCGTGGCGCTCGGCGTAGCGCACCGGCACGTGCTCCTGCCAAAAGTGGTTGTCGAAATGCAGGTCGAGCAGGGTGCCGTCCATGTCGAGCAGGACGGTGTCGATGGCGCTCCAATCGATCATTCGGTGCGGGCCTGCAAAGTCAGCCCCGGCGGGACGGCGTCGTGTTCCGTCAAGTCAGGCGCGGGCGCCGATTCGACCAACCAGGAGGCAGCCACGACGCGGTTGCGTCCGCCGTGCTTGGCGGCATACAGCGCCTGATCGGCACGCTGCAGGAGCGGATCGATCGAGGTGTCGTCCGGGTGCAATTGCGCCACGCCGATGCTGGCGGTGGTTGGCACGGGAAAGCCTGGCGAGGGCAAGTGTTCCGCCATGGTCAGCTCGCGCAGACGCTCGGCGATGGCGAGGGCGAAATCCTCGGTGGCGTCCGGCAGCAGCACGACGAATTCCTCGCCGCCCAGCCGGGCGAAGAAATCGTATTCACGCAGGTGCGGGCCGACCAGGGAAGCGAAGCGACGCAGGGTCTCGTCGCCGGCGGCATGGCCGAGAGCGTCGTTGATCGCCTTGAAGCGGTCGAGGTCGATCATCAGCAGCGACAGCGGGGTGTTCTTGCGCCTGCAGCGCGCCAGTTCCGCCTCGGCGCGAGTATAGAAGACGCGGCGGTTGCCGATGCCCGTCAGTGCGTCGAGCGTGGCCAGGCGGTTCAGCTCGGAGGCGAGCTGGTCGACGATCATCAGCGCGAAACCCAGGCTCATGAGCATCACGGTAATGTGGGTGCCGCCGAGGATCATGCCGTGCCAGAAATCGGATGCGAAGAGGTTCCCGGGCGGATGGGCAGAGAACAGGATGTGCACGAGGCGCACCGCCATGAGGATGCAGCCGAGCAGGAACAGCAGGCCGGTGAAGCGGTGCGAGACGCGGCGTTCGCCGGAGACCGGCAGGAGGAGCCGCGCCGCGCTGAGGCCGGTCAGGAGGATGAGGGCCACCGAGAGGGTCGCCACAGCCAGCCGGTAGTGCCCATTGGTGGCCCACAACATGGCGAAGATGACGCCCGAGACGATCACCGTCGTCCACGCCAGCCGGGCGTTCGGCTTCTCGTTGAGCAGGCGCATGATGGCGAGGTAGTAGAGGGCGGCAGTGAGCACCAGCAGGGTATTGCCGCCGACGCGGGCGGGCAGATCGTTGGCGGTCTGCGACAGGCCGAGCAGGAGCAACCCGATGGCCAGGGCGATGTTGGCGCC
This sequence comes from Betaproteobacteria bacterium, assembly GCA_016703785.1. Taxonomy (GTDB): domain Bacteria; phylum Pseudomonadota; class Gammaproteobacteria; order Burkholderiales; family Rhodocyclaceae; genus Desulfobacillus. The sequence continues at coordinate 32,108 of JADJBM010000030.1, read as the reverse complement.
GGTCCAGTGCTTGACGCCGCGTACCTGGGCTGCATAGAAGCGTGAGACGGCCAGCAGCACCAGCGCGGTGGGCACCGCCGTGAAGGCCATCAGCAGCAGGATGGTGCGAGGGTCGAGTTGCATGGGTCAGGATTCCGCGGTCAGCAACGATGCGTCCAGCAGCGCGCGGCGCCTCAGCCAGGGGCTGGGGCGGTAGCGTGGGTCGCCGTAGAAGCCCTGCAGGTTCTCCAGGATGGCGAGGACGGTGCGCGCCCCGATCGCGTCGCCCAGCGCCAACGGGCCTTTCGGGTAGCCGAGGCCGAGGGTGACGGCGCGGTCGATGTCCTCGGGCGTGGCGATGCCCTGCTGGGCGATGTCGCAGCCGATGTTCACGATGTGCGCCAACACGCGTTGCGCGACCAGGCCGGCGCTGTCGCGGATGACGGACACCGGCACGCCGTCGGCGGCGAAGAGGCCGTGCGCTGCGTCGCGCATGGCGGTGGAGGTGAGCGGCGTGGTCATCAGGGTGCGGTGCTTGTCGAGGCCGACGAGGGCGTCGATGGCGACGGTGTGGGACGCATCCAGTCCCTCGCGCGCAGCACAGGTGGTGGCATCCTCGCCCAGCGGCGTGACGACGCACAGGGCGCCGTCCTGCGGCGCCTGACTTTCATCCAGCGTGGCGCCGAGCTGGCGCACCAGCTTGCGAACGGACTCGGCCAGTGGCGGGCGGGCCGCGCTGACCCAGACGCGGGCCGGACGCGCCGTGGGCGCGGGCGCTGCGGGCGGGATCTGCTGCTTGCCGTTTTCGTAGGCATAGAAGCCGCGTCCGCTCTTGCGGCCGAGCAGGCCACCGGCCAGGCGCTGCGCCGCCAGCGCGGAAGGACGGTAGCGCGGTTCCTCGTAGTACTGCCGATAGATCGCTTCCATCACAGGATGCGAGACGTCGAGGCCGGTCAGGTCGAGCAGTTCGAACGGCCCCATGCGGAAGCCGGCCGCCTCGCGCAGGATGGCATCGATCTCATGGAGTTCGGCGACATTCTCGCCGAGCAGGCGCAGGGCCTCGGTGACATAGCCGCGACCGGCGTGGTTCACGATGAAGCCCGGCGTGTCCTTGGCGCGCACCGGCCTGTGGCCCATGCGCCGGGCGAGCTCGGCGAGCACTTCGCCGACCCACGGCTCGGTGAGCAGCGCGTCGATGACCTCGACCACTTTCATCAGCGGCACCGGGTTGAAGAAATGGTAGCCGGCGACGCGGCACGGCCGCTTGCAGGCGGCGGCGATCTCCGTCACCGACAGCGAGGAGGTGTTGCTGGCGAGCACGCAGTCCGCACCGACGATGTCCTCCAGGGCGGCGAATAGCTGGCGCTTGGCTTCGAGCTTCTCGATGATGGCTTCGATCACGACGCCGCAGGGGGCGAGGGCTTCCAGCGCAGCGGCGGGTTCGATGCGGGTGGCCGCGGCTTCGGCGGCTGCCTTGTCGATCTTGCCCTTGGCGGCGAGTCCGGACAGGGTCGTTGCGAGGGTGTCCCGTGCGGCGCCAGCGGCACCGGGCTGCAGATCGAACAGCAGGACGCGGATGCCGGCCTGGGCGGCGATCTGCGCGATGCCACGGCCCATGGCGCCGGCGCCGACGATGCCGAGAGTCAGGTTGGGGGAGCGGGAATCGGGTTTCATGTTCGGGCTTGGGGTGGAAACAGAAAAGTATAGCAACCGTGCCGATTGAACCGCCGTGCCGCTTCCATTACCATCGGACCATAACGATTACACGGCGGAGGCGCGACATGTACAACAAGGTGCTGCTGGCCTATGACGGTTCGCAAAGCGGGCGCACGGCGCTTCTCGAATGCGCCGACATCAACAATTTCCTGCATGCCGAGATCCACCTGCTGGCGGTGGCGCCGCTGATCGCCGGGCTCTACCTGACGGAGGGCTTCGTGCCCGACACCCTGCAGGACGACGAGAACCGGCGCTACAAGGACATCCTCGACGAGGGCCTCAAGCTGCTGGCCGAGCGCAGCGTCAAGGCGGAGGGCCATGTCGTCACCGGCGAGCCGGTGGACGAGATCTGCCGCATCGCCGGCGAGTTGGGGGCCGACCTCATCGTCGTCGGCCACCGCAAGCACGGCTTCTTCATGTCCCGCTGGTGGAAGGGCTCGGTGGGCGCCTCGCTCATCGAGGATGCGCCCTGCAGCGTGATGATCGCCATCGCCCGGTAGGGCCTGTACGCAATCACCACAGCTTCCACCAGGGCTCCTTGCGGTCGAGACCGCGCTTGTAATAATCGCTATTCGGGAAGTTGGTGCGCATGATGCGCTCGGCGTCGTCGCGAAGGTCGTTCAATCCGAGCGCGTCGTAGGACTTGACCAGGATGAACAGCGCTTCTTCATTGGCCGGAGCATCGATGTAAGTCTTGACGGAGAACTGGGCGCGGTTGGCCGCAGCGACATAGGCGCCGCGCTTGAGGTAGTAGCGCGCCACATGCACTTCGTTCCAGGCCAGTGCATTCACCAGGTACTTCATGCGCGCCGTGGCATCGGCGGCATACTTGCTGTCGGGGTACTTGGCCACCAGTTCCTTGAAGGAGACGAATGACTCCCGTGCCGCTTTCGGATCGCGTTCCGTCTGGTCCTGCATGCTGACGTAACCGAGAACGCCGAGATCCTCGTTGAAGTTCACCAGGCCCTTCAGGTAGTAAACGTAGTCGACGTTGGGATGGTTCGGATGCAGCTTGATGAAGCGGTCGCAGGCGGCGATGGCCGAGGCGGGTTCGCCGGCCTTGTAGTAGGCGTAGGCGATCTCGATCTGCGCCTGCTGGGCGTAGCGGCCGTAGGGATAGCGCGACTCGAGGATTTCGAAATACTTGACGGCCTTGTCGTAGGAGCCGTCGCCCATCGCTTCCTTGGCCGCCGAGTAGAGACGGTTGGCCGACCAGCCGGCGGTCTCGTCCTTCAGTTCGGGCAGCAGGCCGCAGCCGGCAATCAGCAGGGCGAGAATAAACGCTAGACTACGCATCGTGAGTGCCTTCAAGAAAAACCCCGCCGATTATAGCGCAAAGGCATCAGCCGACCCGGCGCGCATTCTGCAAATACCCGCGGATTGTGCCGGGCTGCGCCTCGATCAGGCGCTCGCGCGCCTGCTGCCGGAGCATTCGCGCAGCCGACTCGCCGCCTGGGTGAAACAGGGAAAAGTCAGCGTCGACGATACGCCGGGGGATGCCAAGCGCAAGGTCTGGGGCGGCGAACGCATCACGCTGGACGCCGGGCCCCTGCCCGATGACGCAGCGCAAGCGCCGGAGGACATTCCCCTGGCTGTCGCGCACGAGGACGCGGACATCCTTGTCGTCGACAAGCCGGCCGGGCTGGTCGTGCATCCGGGAAGCGGCAACTGGCAGGGCACGCTGCTCAACGCGCTCCTGCACCATGCACCACAGCTTGCCGGCATACCGCGCGCCGGCATCGTGCACCGGCTCGACAAGGACACCAGTGGCCTGCTCGTCGTCGCCAAGACCCTCGAAGCGCAGACCGACCTCGTGCGCCAGCTGCAGGCGCGCACGGTGAAGCGCCACTACCTGGCGCTGGCGCATGGCTGCGTCGCACGCGATGGTGTCGTCGATGCGCCGATCGGACGCCATCCTGTGCAGCGCACGAAGATGGCCGTTGTCGGCGGCGGCCGGGCGGCGCGCACGCACTACCATGTGCTGGAGCGTTTCACCCATGCCACCCTGCTCGAATGTGCACTGGAGACTGGACGCACGCACCAGATCCGCGTGCACCTGGCCAGCATCGGCCATGCGTTGGTCGGCGATCCGACGTATGGGCCGCGCCGCGCTTTGCCGTCGCTGCCGGCGTTTCCGCGCCAGGCGCTGCATGCCTGGCGCCTGGCGCTGGTGCATCCCGCGACGCAAATCGAAATGGGCTGGGAAGCACCATTGCCCCAGGACTTTGCGCACTTGCTGGCGCACCTGCGGAGCGCGGCTGCGTGAGCGAGTGGATCATTCCCGACTGGCCGGCGCCGCCTGGCGTGCGTGCCCTCGTCACGACGCGCGAGGGAGGCGTCAGCGCCGGCCCTTTCGCCTCGATGAACCTGGCCGCCCATGTCGGCGACGATCCGGCCGCGGTGGTTGAGAATCGGCGGCGTTTGCGCGCGCAGATTCCGGCTGAACCGGTTTGGCTGACCCAAGTGCATGGCGTTCGTGTCGTCGATGTCGCCTCGGCATTCCACGGTGCGGAAGCCGATGCGGCAGTGGCGCGCGAACCGGGTGCGGCGTGCGCGGTACTGACGGCGGACTGCCTCCCGCTGCTGCTGTGCGACGAAGCCGGCGCTGCGGTCGCCGCCGCCCATGCCGGCTGGCGCGGGCTCGCCGGCGGGGTCATCGAGGCGACGGTGCGGGCCATGGGGGTGGCGCCCGAGCGCCTGCTGGCGTACCTGGGTCCGGCCATCGGCCCGCAGGCCTTCGAGGTCGGGCCGGAGGTGCGCGAGGCTTTTGTCTCACATTCGCCCGCTGCGGCGGCAGCCTTTTCGCCGAAGGCCGACGGGAAGTGGCTGGCCGATCTGTATCGACTGGCGACGCAGCGCCTGGGCGCGCTGGGCGTGGTGCGCGTCTTCGGCGGCGGATGCTGCTCTTATCACGAGGCCGAACGCTTCTATTCGTACCGCCGCGACAAAGTTACCGGCCGCATGGCCTCGCTCATCTGGATGGAATGATGGAAGAACGCAAAACGCATCTCGATGGCTCCGCCATGATCCTGATGGTCGTCCTGTGCGCGGCCTGGGGCCTGCAGCAGGTGACGATCAAGGTGGCCAACGAAGGCATCTCGCCGGTGTGGCAGGGCAGCCTGCGCTCCATCGGCGCGGTATTCCTGGTCTGGGTCTGGGCGGCGCGCAAGGGCCTGCGCCTCTTCGAGCGCGACGGATCGCTCGGTCCAGGCCTGCTGGCCGGCGTGCTCTTCGCCGGCGAGTTTGCCTTCATCTACTGGGGCCTGAACTACACTTCGGCTTCCCGCGGCGTGGTGTTTCTCTATACGGCGCCGTTCATGATCGCGCTCGGCGCGCACTGGTTCCTGCCGGGGGAGAAGCTGCGCCCGCTGCAATGGCTGGGCCTGGCCTTCGCCTTTGCCGGCGTGGTGTCGGTATTCTCCGAATCGCTCGGCCTGCCGACGCGCAACCAGCTCATTGGCGACACCATGCTGTTTCTTGGCGCCGTGCTGTGGGCGGCCACCACGCTGGTCATCAAGGGCAGCCGCTTGAATAAAGTCAGTCCCGCCAAGACGCTGTTCTACCAGCTGGCTGCCTCGGCGCTGGTGCTGCCCGTCGTGTCCGTCGCGCTGGGAGAGCCGGGCGTCTTCGCCCTCACGCCTCTGGTGCTTGCCTGCCTTGCCTACCAGATCGTACTGGTGGCCTTCGCCAGCTATCTCGCCTGGTTCTGGCTGGTGGCACACTACCCGGCAGGCCGCCTGGCGGCGTTTTCCTTCCTCACGCCGCTGTTCGGCGTGCTGGCGGGCGCGCTGCTGCTTGCAGAAAAAGTGACGGCCGCGCTGGCCATCGCGTTGATGCTGGTGGCGATCGGCATCTGGCTGGTCAACCGGCCGCCGAAATCGGCGTGAGATGAACCCGCGCGTATAATCCGCGCTTCCCAATTTGGATAACGCCATGTCCGTTCTCGCCTGGATACTCGTCGCCTCCATCGCCGGCGGCGCATTGTCGGTATTCGCCGCCGCGCTCTTCGCGCTGACCGCGCGCGGCGGTTGGGTGCCGCACCTCATCAGCTATGCCATCGGCGCGCTACTGGGCGCGGCCTTCCTCGAAGTGCTGCCGCACGCCATTGAGGCGCAGGACGACGCCGGCACGGCGACCGCCATCGTCCTGGCCGGGATTCTTGGGTTCTTCGTGCTGGAGAAGCTGGTGCTGTGGCGCCATTGCCACGACCATCACTGCGAGGGGCACGAGGCGCATGCCGCGGTGGAAGATCACGGCCGCAGCGGGCTGCTCATCCTCGTGGGCGACACCTTCCACAATTTCGTCGACGGCGTGCTGATCGCCGCCGCCTTCATGCAGGACGTGCGGCTGGGCATCGTCACCGCCCTGGCCATCATCGCCCACGAAATTCCGCAGGAGGTCGGCGACTTCCTCATCCTGCTGCATTCGGGCTATTCGCGCATGAAGGCGCTGGCCTTCAACCTGCTCTCCAGCCTCGCCACGCTGGTGGGCGGCCTGCTTGCCTACTTCGCCCTGTCGGCGGTGCAGGGCGTGGTGCCGGTGTTCCTGGCCCTGGCCGCAGCAAGCATGATCTACGTCGCCGTAGCCGACCTCATTCCCGGCTTGCACAAGCGCACCGAACTGCACGCCACGCTGCAGCAGGTGCTACTCATCGCGGCCGGCGTCGCCTCGATCGCGCTGGCGCGTTTCCTCGTCGAGCATCACGGCTGACGAACGACCGTCGCCCACTTCCTCGGGAAGCGGGCGGGGGGAGGCTCGTTGGGCTCGCCGCCGGGCCGGCGTGCCGAACAGCCAGAGGAACAGGGCCAGCGGGAAAAGGCCATAGAAGAGGAAAGTCAGCACGCCTGCTGTCACGCTTACTTCCGTCAGTGCCATCATGAGGATGACCCAGAGCCAGCCTATGGCGACGATGTACATGCCGATATTCTACTCTCGGGGGTTTCGTTGACAGGGGTTATGTTGCGGTGCAAAATCCCCTCTCAATCGGACGGTTGGTGCCCCGTATGACCGTCAAAGGGAGAGCAGTGGATGTCCGGTAACCCTCAGCCCGATGCGGCTGCATTGCAGAATCTTTTTCAGGCCGGGCAAGCGTTCGCGCAGGGGTTCATGAGCGTCATGACCGGTCAGCCGGTTGCCCAATCCCTACCCGCAGCCCAATTCCCGCAGAATCAAGCCATTTCCCGCCTGCAGAAAGAATTTGCGGAGCGCCACGCCCTGCTGTGGCAGAGCATGCTGCAACAGCAGGGCGGTGCCGCCATGCCCGCCGCGGGCGACGACGGCGGGACGCCCCGGTGGGACAAGCGCTTCGCTTCGCCGGCCTGGTCGGAGAGTCCCTATTATGACTATGTACGCCAGGCGTATCTGCTGAATGCCGAGTTTATCGCCAGGCTGGTCGAGTCCGCGCCGCTGGACGATGAGGCGGCGCGCAACCGCCTGAAGTTCTTTTCGCGGCAGTTCGTCGATGCCATGGCACCTTCCAATTTCGTGGCAACCAACCCGGAATTCATCAAGACGGCGCTGGAAACCCAGGGCGCCAGCATCACCGCCGGCATCCAGAACCTGGTGGCCGACCTCGGCAAGGGCCGCATCTCGATGACCGACGATGCCGCCTTCGAAGTGGGGCGAAACCTGGCGACGACGCCGGGTCGGGTGGTCTTCGAGAACGATCTGATCCAGCTCATCCAGTACGCGCCATCGACGAACAAGGTTTTCGAGCGGCCGCTGGTGATCGTGCCGCCCTGCATCAACAAGTTCTACATCCTCGACCTGCAACCGGAGAACTCCTTCGTGCGCCATGCCGTCGAGCAGGGCATGACGGTGTTCCTCGTTTCCTGGCGCAACCCGCAGGCTGACCTCGGCCTTCTCGGCTGGGACGATTACGTGGAGCAGGGCGCGCTCAAGGCCCTCGCAGTGGCCCGCGAGATCGGCGGTGTCGACCAACTCAACGCGCTCGGCTTCTGCGTCGGCGGTACCATCCTGTCTGCAGCGTTGTCGGTGGCCAAGGCGCGCGGCGAGGATCCCGCGACGAGCCTCACGCTGCTCACCACGCTGCTCGATTTCTCCGATGGAGGCGAGGTCGTCAATTATCTCGATGAGGCCTCGGTCGCCGCGCGCGAGGCGGCCATTGGGAAGGGCGGACTGCTGCGTGGCGCCGAACTCGCCTCGGCCTTCTCCAGCCTGCGCGCCAACGATCTGATCTGGCAGTACGTGGTCGGCAACTACCTCAAGGGCGGCAAGCCGCCGGCCTTCGACCTGCTCTACTGGAACGCCGACAGCACCAACCTGCCCGGCCCCTTCGCCGTCTGGTACCTGCGCCACCTCTACCTGGAGAACGCCCTGCGCGAGCCGGGCCGGCTGGCGATGTGCGGCACCGCCGCCGACCTCGGCCGGCTCGACATGCCGGCCTACCTCTATTCCAGCCGCGAAGACCACATCGTGCCCTGGCACAGCGCCTACCTTTCGCGCGACATCCTCGGCGGCGAGACGACCTTCGTGATGGGCGCCTCCGGCCACATCGCCGGCGTGATCAACCCGCCGGCCAAGGGCAAGCGCAGCCACTGGCGCAATGATGCCCCGGCGGCCACCGCTAGTGACTGGCTGACCGGGTCAACGGAGCACCCGGGCAGCTGGTGGCCGCATTGGATAGAATGGCTCAAGCGCTTTGCGGGTGCAGAACGTCCGGCGCGCAAGACACTCGGCAGCAAACGCCACAAGCCGGGCGAAGTGGCGCCGGGGCGCTACGTCAAGGAAAAAGCTTAGTCGCGTATCAGGGGAGGCGCGGCGGGTCAAACAAGCACAGTCCCCGCACAACAAAGGAGAGAAGGTCATGTCGAGAGTTGCGCTTATAACGGGTGGCATGGGCGGGTTGGGCGAGGCGGTCTGCATCAAGATGGCCGCACTGGGCTACAAGGTGGTGACCACCTACAGCCCGAGCAACACCAAGGCGAAGGACTGGTTGAAACAGATGCAGACGCAGGGCTACGATTTTCACGCCTATCCCTGCGACGTGGCCGACTTCGATTCGTGCAAGGCCTGCGTGGATACGGTGACGAAGGACCTCGGACCCGTCGACGTGCTGGTGAACAACGCCGGCATCACGCGCGACATGACGTTCAAGAAGATGACCAAGGGCGATTGGGATGTGGTCATGAAGACCAACCTGGACAGCGTCTTCAACATGACGAAGCAGGTGATGGACGGCATGGTGGATCGCGGCTGGGGCCGCGTCATCAATGTCTCCTCCGTGAACGGCCAGAAGGGCGCCTTCGGCCAGACCAACTATTCCGCCGCCAAGGCCGGCATGCATGGCTTCACCAAGGCGCTGGCACTGGAAGTGTCGCGCAAGGGCGTGACCGTGAATACGATCAGCCCCGGCTACATCGGCACCAAGATGGTGATGGCCATCCCGCAGGAAGTGCTGGACTCGAAGATTCTGCCGCAGATCCCGCAAGGCCGGCTCGGCAAGCCGGAAGAGGTGGCTGGCCTGGTGGCTTACCTCGCCTCCGAGGAAGCGGCCTTCGTGACGGGTGCCAACATTTCCATCAACGGCGGGCAGCACATGTTCTGAGCAATTCGCCGACCGTCCTTGGCTCTGGGCGGTCGATTTACGGTTTCATTGTTGTCAAAGGAAGCACTGCGATGTCGAAGAAGGTTGCGCTCGTTACGGGCGGCATGGGGGGCTTGGGCACGGCGATCTGCCGTGCCCTGGCCGAGGACGGATTTGTCGTGGTGGCCAACTGCCTGCCAGGTTTTCCGCAGAAGGACGAATGGCTGGAGCAGAACAGGGCGGCTGGGTTCGAATTTCACGCGGCCGAGGGCAATGTGTCCGATTACGAATCCTGCAGCGCGATGGTCAGGCGCATCGAGTCCGATATCGGACCGGTCGACGTGCTGGTGAACAACGCCGGCATCACGCGCGACAACATGTTCCGCAAGATGCAGGCGTCGGACTGGAATGCCGTGATCGACGTGAACCTCAACAGCGTGTTCAATGTCACGCACCAGGTGTTGCCCGGCATGGCCGAGCGGGGCTGGGGCCGCGTCATCAATATCTCTTCGGTGAATGGCATCAAGGGACAGTTCGGCCAGGCCAACTACTCGGCTGCCAAGGCCGGCATCCTCGGCTTCACCAAGGCCATCGCCCAGGAAGTGGCGCGCAAGGGCGTCACCGTCAATGCCATCGCGCCGGGCTATGTCGGCACCGACATGGTGATGGCGATCAAGCCCGAGGTGCGCGAGCAGATCGTCGCCCAGATCCCGATGGGCCGGCTCGGCAAGCCCGAGGAAATCGGCAAGCTGGTGGCCTACCTGTCTTCGGAGTTTGCCGGCTATATGACGGGATCGACACTGTCTATCAACGGCGGTTTGCACATGTGCTGAAATGGTGAAACCCCAATGGCAATCGGGGCTTTGCGTATAATCGGTACGGAATTGGGGGGAGGAGATAACAGCATGGCCGAATCCAGACTGATCAAGAAATACCCGAACCGACGCCTCTACGACACACGAACGAGTTCCTACATTACCCTGGCGGATGTCAAGGAACTGGTCCTGAAAAACGAGGACTTCCAGGTCGTCGACGCGAAGAGCAGCGAGGATCTCACGCGCCCCATCCTGCTGCAGATCATCCTCGAAGAGGAAAGCGGCGGCATGCCGATGTTCACCAGCGACCTGCTGTCGCAGATGATCCGCTTCTACGGCAACGCCATGCAGGGCATGATGGGCAAGTACCTGGAGGGCAACATCAAGGCCTTCACCGACATGCAGGCCAAGCTGCAGGGACAGGCCCAGGCCCTGTACGGCGAGAACAATCCGGCGAGCAAGGACCTGTGGGCGCAGTTCCTCAACTTCCAGGGTCCCGCCATGCAGAGCATGATGGGCGCGTACATGGAGCAGTCGAAGAACATGTTCATGCAGATGCAGGAACAGATCGAGAGCCAGACGCGCAACATGTTCTCGGGCTTCCAGATTCCCGCCTTCACGGCGCCCGGCAAGGCCGGCGACAAGGGCGATGCCGCGAGGAACAGCGGCGAGAGGAAGGAAGCCGCCGAAGCGCCCGCACCCGAGAAAAAGTAAGCGTTGTGCCGCGGCCCAGCCCCTGCCGCACGCCTCCCCGAACAGAATGCCACGCAAGAAAGCTGCCATCCAGCCGAAGGTCGGTTTCGTCTCCCTCGGCTGCCCGAAAGCCCTCGTTGATTCCGAGCAGATCCTGACGCGCCTGCGCGCAGAGGGCTACGACATCGTGCCCGATTATGGCGGCGCTGACCTCGTCGTCGTAAACACCTGTGGCTTCATCGACGCCGCCGTGGCCGAATCGCTCGACGCCATCGGTGAGGCGCTGGCGGAAAACGGCCGCGTCATCGTCACCGGCTGCCTGGGTGCCAAGGAGGACGTGGTGCTGGCCGCCCACCCGCAGGTGCTGGCCGTGACCGGCCCGCACGCCACCGAGCAGGTCATGCAGGAGGTGCACCGGCACCTGCCCAAGCCGCACGACCCCTTCGAGGACCTTGTCCCTCCGCAGGGAATCAAGCTGACGCCGCGGCATTACGCCTACCTGAAGATTTCCGAAGGCTGCAACCATCGCTGCACCTTCTGCATCATTCCCTCGATGCGCGGCGATCTCGTCAGCCGTCCCGTCAGCGAAGTCATGCGCGACGCGGAGAACCTCGTTGCTGCCGGCGTGAAGGAATTGCTCGTCGTCTCGCAGGACACCAGTGCCTACGGTGTCGACCTCAAATACCGCACCGGCTTCTGGGGCGGCAAGCCGGTGAAGACGCGGCTGCTGGAATTGGCAAAGGCTTTGGGCGAACTGGGCATCTGGGTGCGCCTGCATTACGTCTATCCCTATCCCAGCGTGGACGACCTCATCCCGCTGATGGCCGAGGGCAAAATCCTCCCCTACCTCGACGTGCCCTTCCAGCACGCCAGCCCGCGCATCCTCAAGCTGATGAAGCGGCCGGCGAGTGCCGAGAACGTCCTGGCGCGCGTGCGTGCCTGGCGCGCCGTATGCCCGGAACTGACTATCCGCAGCACCTTCATCACCGGCTTCCCCGGCGAGACCGAGGCCGATTTCGAGATGCTCCTGCAGTTCCTCGAGGAAGCGCAGCTCGATCGCGTCGGCGCCTTTGCCTATTCCCCGGTGGAGGGCGCCGCGGCCAATGCCTTGCCCGATGCGGTGCCGGAGGCGCTGCGCGAGGAGCGCCGGAGCCGCCTGATGGAACTGCAGGAGGACATCAGCACGCTGCGCCTCGAGCAAAAGATCGGCCGCGAAATCGAGGTCCTGGTCGAGGAGGTCGATGAAGAGGGCGCCGTGGCGCGAAGCCAGGCCGATGCGCCGGAGATCGACGGCCTGGTGCACATCCCGAACGGCGAGCACCTCGAGGTCGGCGAGTTTGTCCGCGTCCGCGTCACCGACTGCGATGTCCATGACCTTTATGCCGAAGTCGTCGAGCCATGAATACTGAGGTCTTCAACCGCCGCCTTGCCGCCATCGTCGGCGATGCCGCCGTACTGACGGGCAACGACATGGACAGCCACCTCACCGACTGGCGCGGCCGCTACACTGGCCGCGCGCGCTGCGTCGTCAAGCCGGCCACGATGGAGGAGGTCGCTGCCGTCGTCGCGCAGTGTGCCGTGGAACGCGTCCCCATGGTGCCACAGGGCGGCAACACCGGCCTCGTTGGCGGCGCGACGCCGCACCACGATGGCCAAGAGGTGGTCATCAATCTCTCGCGCATGAAGCGCATCCGCGCGATCGATTCCGACAACAACACGCTCACTGCTGAAGCCGGCTGCCTGCTGGCCGAGGTGCAGGCGGCGGCCGAGCACGCCGACCGGCTGTTTCCCCTCTCGCTGGCCTCCGAGGGCAGCTGCGAGATCGGCGGCAACCTGTCCTCCAATGCTGGCGGCGTCGCTGTTCTGCGCTACGGCAACATGCGCGACTTGACGCTGGGGATCGAAGCCGTGCTGCCCGACGGGCGCATCTGGCATGGCCTGCGCGGCCTGCGCAAGGACAACACCGGCTACGATCTCAAGCACCTGTTCATCGGCGCCGAGGGCACGCTGGGCATCATTACCGCCGCGGTGCTGAAGCTCTTCCCGCGCCCGCGCCAGGCCGCCACGGCCTGGCTGTCGGTGCGTGATCCCGCATCGGCGGTCGAGCTGCTGTCGCGATTGCGCGGCGCCTGCGGCGAGCGCGTCACCGGCTTCGAGATCATCGCCCGGCCGGCGCTGGAACTGGTGCTCAGGCACATTCCCGACACGCGCGACCCGCTTGCCGTCGCCTCGCCCTGGTATGTGCTGACCGAACTCACCGACACGCTGGCGGATTTCGACCTGGCCGGCACGCTGGAGGCGATCCTCGGCACGGAGATCGAAGCGGGGCGGGTGGCGGATGCTGCCATGGGGCAGGATCTCGCCCAGCGGCAAGCCTTCTGGCAGCTGCGTGAGAACATCTCCGAGGCGCAGCGCATCGAGGGCGTCAGCATCAAGCACGACATCGCCGTGCCGGTATCGCGCATCGCCGAGTTCATCGCCCGCGCCGATGCCGAACTGCAGCGCGCCTTTCCCGCCGTGCGCATCGTCACCTTCGGCCATATCGGCGACGGCAACCTGCACTACAACCTGTCGCGGCCGGAGGCGGCGGCGAACGCCGACTTCATCGCGCAGACGCCACAGGCCAACCGCATCGTGCACGACATCGTCGCCGACCTGGACGGCTCGATTTCCGCCGAGCATGGACTGGGCCAGCTCAAGCGTACGGAAATCCTGCGCTACAAGAGCGCCGTGGAAATGGACCTCATGCGCGCCGTCAAGCAGGCCCTCGACCCGCATGGCCTGATGAATCCGGGCAAGGTGCTTTAAGCGGCTTATAGGGTTTACAAGAGCGGGGGGGCTACGTATAATTCGCGCTCCTCTGTGGGGGTATAGCTCAGCTGGGAGAGCGCTTGCATGGCATGCAAGAGGTCAGCGGTTCGATCCCGCTTACCTCCACCACAAGACACATACGACTTCGAAGCAGTACTCGGGTCCCCATCGTCTAGAGGCCTAGGACATCGCCCTTTCACGGCGGTAACCGGGGTTCGAATCCCCGTGGGGACGCCAAACAACAAAGCCACCGCCTGAGCGGTGGCTTTTTTGTTTGGTTTTCCTGCGGGTGCAGCAGAACCCCACGGTTCGACCAGCGCTCCGACCAGTGGGAGGAGTGCGCAGGACGCCCGCAGGGCGGTCCCTCGCAGCGCGAGGGATGAGTGGATCGCCGTAAGGCGAGACGCTCACAATCCCCGTGGACTAGGCAGCGAGGGGCGTGACTTCCTGCTCGATGCGCTTGCGCATCTCCTTTTCAGTCGTTTCCAGATCGTACTGCGCCTGAAGGTTGACCCAGAACTGCGCATCGGTGCCGAAAAGCCTGGCAAGGCGTAACGCCGTATCGGCCGTGATGCCGCGCTGGCCGGCGCAAATCTCGTCAATGCGACGCTGCTGCACGCCGGCAAGCTTGGCGACCTTGTAGCGGGTGAGTTCCATCGGTTCGATGAAGTCCTTCATCAGTACTTCGCCGGGATGCACCGGCGCCAGACGACGGCCAGTGGCCACCTCCTGGAAATTCATTCCTTTCAATTCTTCGCGCTTGATGGCCATATAGCCTCCTAATGGTAATCCGTGATCTCGACGTTGAAGGCGTCGCCGCCCATCCACTCGAAGCAGATGCGCCATTGATCGTTGATACGAATGCTCCATTGCCCGGCCCGGTCTCCCTTCAGCTGTTCCAGGCGATTGCCAGGCGGGATGCGCAAGCTGTCGAGCGTTGCAGCCGAGTCGATCTGCTTCAGTTTCCGCCGAGCAGTCGCCTGTATCTCGTTCGGCAGCTTCCGTACCTGAAATCCTTCAAAGATCGCGGCCGTCTGTTTGTCGGCGAATGACTTGATCATGTGGGATAATAGTATTGATGTACAATAGTATTGTCAATCGTTATTACACAGTAGGTAGCGGCGATTACCGCCGTGAAAGGGCAGTAACCGGGTTCGAATCCCCGTGGGGACGCCAAAAAACAACGGCTTGCAGTGATGCAAGCCGTTTGTTTTTTTACCGTGCCAAACTGACGTTGTTGGCTAGCCAAGCCCCTATTCACCAAGAATGATGCGGCTATTTTCAAGGCGGCAGGGCTCACCTAGTGAGCCTTTCCGGGACTATTCTGAGCCCATGAAAATCGTCGATCGAACCAAGGAACGAGTCATCCGGATTGGCCGCAAGGCGCAGGCAAACCAGCCTGTGCTCAAGCTGCTGGAGGAAGTCAGGGAATACGTCCTGGCCAATCCCGATGCGGAATCGCTGGTCGTCATGGTGGGCAGCCCGGGCAGCTGCCGCCCGTTCATGACTCCGGTCTCCAACCCCCTCGACTTCATCGGCATGCTGGAACTCATGAAACACAATCTGATTCGGGAGGAATGAATGCTCGGCGCGTGCATTGGCGACATCATCGGCTCGGTGTTCGAGTTCAAGGCATGGAAGAGCCGGGAGTTCCCGCTCTTCAGCGAGAGATCGGAATTCACCGACGATACCGTCTGCACGATTGCCGTGGCCGAATGCCTGCTAGATGGTCTTGACCCGGCTGCTACCCTGCGCAAGTGGGGCAATCGCTATCCGGGCAGGGGCTATGGCGGCAATTACGCCGTCTGGCTGCGCGACCCCGACATGGGCCCGTACGATAGCTATGGCAATGGTGCCGCGATGCGCGTCAGCCCGGCGGCGTTGCTTGCTACCAGTCTTGATGAAGCATTGCAGTTTGCCCGCCTCGTCACGTCGGTGTCCCACAACCACCCGGAGGGCATGAAGGGCGCCGAGGCCACGGTGACGGCCATCTGGATGGCCCGCCAGGGGGAGGCGCCAGAGGCCATCCGCAACGCCATCCAGACAACCTTTGGCTACGACCTCTCCCGCAGCGTCGACGATATCCGCCCGGACTACCGTTTCAACGAGACCTGCCAGGCAACGGTGCCGGAGGCGATCATCTGCGCGCTGGAAGCCACGAACTACGAGGCGGCCATCCGCAACGCCATCTCGCTCGGCGGCGATGCCGATACGCTGGCGGCCATCGCCGGCCCCATCGCCGAAGTGCTGTTCGGCATTCCGGATGAGATCAGGCGCAAGGGCATGGCGCGGCTGCCCAAAGACATACGCGATGTGTTGGAGCGGCTGTATTCGCAGGTTCCAGCCTGACAAGGGAAGTATCGACAGGTTTCCAAACCAGGCTCACCCCCTGAGCCTGCCCCCTGCAAGAATGGGCCATCCGTCCAGAAGGGGAGCCCGTCATGACCGACCTGCGCCTTACCGAACACGCCCGCGCCCGCATGCGCCAGCGGGCCATTCCGCCTGCCGTCGTCGAGGCGCTCCTGGCCTACGGCCGCGAGGCATACGACCATCATGGCGCAATCGTCGTCTATTTTGACAAGGCCGCCCGCCGGCACCTGGAACGGGAGCGCATCGACCGCGCGCTGGAGCGCTACCTCGACGCCTACGCCGTGGTGGCCGGCACGGGCGAGGTCATCACCGTCGGCCATCGCGACAAGCGCATCCGCAGGCATTGAACCGGAGACGTCCATGAGCGAAACCTGCCCACCGGAACCCCTTTCTTCGAACCCCATCGTGGTCATGGCCCCGCGTGTGCGGCCCTTCCTCGGCAGCCTGGCCTCCTGTGCCTTCCATGTGCGGGACGAGGCGGCCTTTGAGGCGGACGCTGCCATCGACGCGATCGTGCATGACCTCGATGTCCTGCGCGGCCGGCGGCCGGAAGACAAGGGGCCGCTCTTCTGCCTGGTGCGGGACATGGAGCCGGGGAAGCCGTTCCAGATCATGCGGGCAGCCGGCCTGTCGCTGTTACAGGATCAGGGGCCAACCGTGGCCAGGATCGATGATGCCGAAGGCTGGATAGCAGGACTGCAGCGGCATCTCGATCCCGCCTGCGCCATCGTGGTGCGGGAATACCTCAATCCGGATGCGCCGGGCCTCGATCTGTTCTGGGTGATCCTGCCGGAAGCGGCAGCCTGCAGTCTGGATTGCCGGGATGACGGCCAGGATCGGCAGATCAGGATTTCCATGGAAGGAAGCAGGAACGGAGTGGCGACATGAACATGGCGATGCCAAGGTTGCAGCACCTGCGCGACGCGGGTGGCTGGCGGAGGGCCTTCGTGGCCGGGGTGGCACTGCTGGCGATCGTCATGCCGATTTTTAGCTGGCATGTCCTCGGCGAGGAGTGGGGCGTTCAGGAGAGGATCGAACACGCGCTCACGCTCTGGTCCATCGGTGCGCTGGCACTGGCAGCCATCGTGTCCAGTCTTGCCGCCATCGACTGCGGCAGCGTCTGGGTGGGCCGCGGCTTTGGCCTGTCGTCCACCACCACGCGGATCGGCATGGTCGCCGTCCTGGCGGGACTGACTTTGCTTGGCGCCGTTGCCATGCTCACGCGCTACGAGACCATCATGCCCGAAGGCGGATCAATGAGAACTGGCGAACTGTGCGTAGTCCTCGACCGCTGGACCGGCAAGGCGTACCCGTGCACCGAGGAGGCCGTGGTCAAGCGCTACCGTTCCCGCCCGCAGCCGCAGCGTGTGGAGGAAGAAAGCCGCAATCAGGCAGTCTGGCGCCAGATCATCGGCATCGTCGTTCAATTCATTGGGATGGAGAAATGGCTGACGAACATGACCGGCCGGATCTGACACAGGTGCAGCGGGAGGCGTTGGTGAAAATGCTCTACGACGCCTTTGTCCTGATACGTTCGCCAGGCTATCAATACTTCTGGGACAAGCCGGAGGACTGGAACGACCTGGCCAAAGTCCAGGCTGCGGTTAACCATCTTGTCGCCTTTGGCGAGGCGCTTCACAACATACCCGCCCGCCTTTACCAGGGCGACTTCGACTTTGCCTTCCACAAGGCGAAAATCGCTCGCTACGTCGGTATGAACCCGCTACTCGCCGATTTCATCACCCAGCTTGAGGAAATCGAGGCAATGGGCGAGAGCGGAGACAGTCACGCTCCGAAAGCTGGAGACTGACCCGCCATGCTCCTCTTCCTCGACATCGACGGCGTGCTCCATCCCGCATTCTGCAAGGCTCGTGATTACTTCTGTCGCATGCCCCTTTTCGCCGCGGCCATGCGCGAGCATCCCGAGGTGAGCATCGTCATCTCCTCCACATGGCGCCACTTTTATCCGCTGGAAGAGCTGCGCAAGGCGTTCCCCGCCGATATTGCCGCGCGCGTCATCGGCATGACGCCGGAGGCCGATGGCCAGATGCGGCATGTGGAAATAACCCAGTACCTCGAGCAGCATGCCCCGCCGGGCGCGCCCTGGGTTGCGCTGGACGATAACCATTTCAGCTTCCCCGACCATTGCGCCAATCTCGTGGCGTGTGACGGAAACGTCGGCCTGTCGGCTGAGGCAATAGAGAAATTGCGCGGCCTGATACGGCAGCTGAAAACGCCGGACAGGCCATGACCGCGCAGATCGGTGAAATCCTCTACTACGAGGACCGGGAGCACAGGATGTGTTCGGAGCCGCTTGGCGATTACTTTGCCTTCGGCGGCGAGAGCCCGGCATTCGAGAGCAACTGCACCGCGCTCTGGCGCGGCTACGTCGGCACCTGGGAAATCCTCGACGGGCGCCTCTACCTTGTCGGCCTGAGCGGCACTCTGAAAGACGGCACGGAGGCAACCCTGGCCAGCCTGTTTCCAAGTTTCCCGGACCGTGTCTTCGCGCACTGGTTTTCCGACACCCTGCGCATACCTGACGGCAAGCTGCTCGACTACGTCCACATGGGCTACGGCAGCACGTATGAGCGGGACGTCCTCATTCGCCTCGAGAAGGGCGTCGTGACGGCAACTGAGGTTAGGACCAACGGCCGGTCGGAGGACCAGGATGCACCGGAGGGGTATGGCATCGGCGCGATGACGGTTTTCAGCACCAGGGACAAGGACAGGGAAACCCGGTGATGTCCTATCTGATCGGCTATCTCGCCATCGGCGTCGTCGTGTGCGCCGTCATTGTGATCGCGCATCATTTCGCGAACGAGCAGGAGCCGCGGAAAAAAATCAAATCCTGGATTGATTCACTGAAAAAACCTGCGGACTGGTGGTTGGGATTCCTGGAAAGCGTCGTCGTTCCGATCCTGGCGACCGCCTTTGCGATCGTCGCCTGGCCCATCTTGATCTACTGGAAGCTCCAGGAGCGGTTTTTTCTAAGGAAGGCGGCCACGTCCTCCGAGGAAAAGGCGTTTAGCGTCGAGCGCAGCGATCTACTCGGGCAAGTCACGATAGAGGAGGTAGAACGGCTGGAAATCGTGCATGACCCCCTCGGCGCGGTGCCTGATCTGCCTTTCGGACACCTCAATGCGGCATGGAGGAAGTTCAAAGATGCCTTGCTGCCTGGTGATGAAGTCTGGACGTTTGCCGCAGACTGGACGTCGGAGTGGGGAAGGCGGGAACATCGCAAGGGTTACGTCATCGTCAGGGCTGGCGAACCGGGTCCCTTCTTCTGCACGGCATGGCGGTTTGCCGACGCCGCATGAAGAACGTCGGGCGGGAAAGTAGCTGGCTTTGTCTGGCCGATGAAGAGCGCTCTGGCTCAGCTGACCTGTTAATAAACGTAAGCGTAGGCAGAGGGTATGCGTGCGGTATTTCTACGCCTGTTTCTTATACAATCAGAAATAAAGGATTTCAGGATAAAAGGGGTGCCAGGTGAAGGGGGAATTTCCGGGAACGCAGACAGTAGAGGATGCCAAATTGGTGGTGGCGATCTCTTCCCGCGCGCTTTTCGACCTGGACGAGAGCCATCGCGTCTTCGAGGAGGGCGGCGAGGATGCCTATTCACGACACCAGATCGAGAAGGAGGACGGCCCCTCGCCCCTGGCGTCGCTTTCCCGCTGGCGAAGAAACTGCTTGCCCTAAACCGTGGCGCCTCCCACAGGGTCGAGGTGATCCTGATTTCGCGCAACAGCGCAGATACCGGGTTGCGCATCTTCAACTCCATCCGCCACCACAATCTCGACATCAGCCGCGCCGCCTTCACGCGCGGCGAGAGTCCTTACCGCTACATCGGTGCCTACGGCGCCCACTTGTTCCTGTCGGCTAATGCCGAGGATGTGCAAGAAAGGCCCTCGATGCCGGTATTGCCGCAGCCACCATCCTGCCTTCTGCCACCGGCAACAATGTCGCCAACCAGCTACGCATCGCTTTCGACGGCGATGCGGTTATCTTCTCGGACGAGGCGGAACAGATCTACGCCGCCAATGGCCTTGAGGCCTTCAACCGTAGCGAGACCGAGGCAAAGGATCGGCCTCTATCGGGCGGGCCTTTTCGGCAGTTCCTGGCGGCTTTGCACGCAATCCAGTCCGAGTACCCAGCAGACGATTCCCCCATCCGTACCGCACTGGTGACGGCACGCGGCGCCCCTGCCCATGAACGGGTGATCCGCACCCTGCGCAGTTGGGGCATCCGCATCGACGAGGCGCTTTTCCTCGGTGGTCGGGACAAAGGTGAATTCCTCAAGGCCTTCGGCGCCGATATCTTCTTCGACGATCAGACGCGGCATTGCGAATCGGCGGCGAATCATGTGGCGGCGGGGCATGTGCCGTTTGGGGTGAAGAATGATAGCTGATGTGTCATTATCTATGTGGCAATACGGTTACCAAATTAGGGGTCAAGATGCCCTGGGTAGTGATTACCGCACCTTATGAAATCTCTTCAGGCTCTTCATCTCCAATTATCTTACCGAACCGGCCGAGATGACATGGTGCGAGATTTTTTTGTTCCATGTTTGGAAAACTCGGTGCTATATCGACGAGCCGCCGGTTATTTCAGCAGTTCCGGCCTTGCGTTGGCGGCTCGGGGGGTTGCTAGTCTGGCCTCTCGGGGCGGCAAGATGAAGCTCGTAGTATCACCACATCTACAACCTGACGATGTTGATGCCCTTCATGCAGCAACTGACAATCCGGCGGACGCTATTCGGTCCATCGCGGCAAAAGCCTAGCTGACATTGAGGACGCGCTAGTGAAGGATCGACTTAACGCGTTGGCCTGGTTGGCTGCGGCTGGTTTGCTTGAGATCAAGCTGGCCCTGCGGCTTGACCAAAAGGGCAACTACACGCGCGGAATCTTTCATGAGAAGGCAGGCATCTTTACCGATGGCGCAGGCAGCCACGTTGCGTTCTCTGGATCATCCAATGAAACGGCCGGCGGTTTGGTAGAAAACTTCGAGAGCATCAAAGCCTTCTGCTCCTGGAAAGACGCCGAAGGTAGGGTGCAAGAAGAAGTCGATAACTTCGAGGCGCTCTGGAATAACTCAACTCCCGGCTTGCGCGTTATGGAATTTAGCCGTGCCGGCCGCGATCTTCTCGAACGCTATAGAGATCCTGAGCAACCTCCCCCGGGCTTGCCTAAGCACAGAGCGGAAGAGCCGGTACCTGCCAGTGAATTTCGTCCGCCAGCGGGGTTCGACCTTCGTCCCTACCAGGCGGATGCAATCCGGGCCTGGAGCAAGGCGGGTGGCAAAGGCATCTTTGCCATGGCGACGGGTTCCGGAAAGACGCTAACGGCACTTACCCTTGCCAGCAAGGTAGCGGAGAAGAATCGCTCCTTCGTGCTCATCATTGTCTGTCCATTCATCAACCTCTGTAGGCAATGGCTCCGCGAGATAGCGGCTTTCGGTGTCAATCCGGTTGCCGCATTCGAAGGGCGCGATCGTTGGCAAACACTCATGGAAGAGGGGTATCAACGCGTATCGGTAGGCTTGTCGCCGATCCACGCGATCGTTACTACCAATGCAACATTCATGGGTGAAAGCTTTCAGGCCCGCCTGCAGTCCAGAGTTGCGTCAGGCGCCTTCCATCACCTGCTGATTGCCGACGAAGTGCACAACCTCGGCGCTCCCGGAATCAAGGAGACGCTGCCTGACGGTATCACGATGCGATTGGGTTTGTCAGCGACGCCTGATCGACACTTCGACCCCGTCGGGACGAAGGCCGTTCTCGACTATTTCGGCGGTGAAGTATTCACCTATACGCTGGATCAAGCGATCGCCGATGGGCGCTTGTGTCCGTATCGTTACTATCCGGTCGTTGTCGAACTGACCGAGCCTGAGGCAGAAGCGTACGCAGAGATCTCATCGAAGCTCGCCAAGATCATGCCCGGCGCTGACAGGAGCGAAGAAATTGGCCGGGTGCGATGAAGTTGCTCATCAAGCGCGCTCGCTTGTTGGGTAGTGCAGCGAACAAGATGTCCGCACTCGACAACCTAATTGCAACACTACCGGAGAGGCCGCAAAAGGCAATTTTCTATTGCGGTGACGGCAGGACTACCGACAGCATCACCGACGAAGAGGTCCGTCAGATCCAAGCAGTCGCCCGACTGCTTGGAGAAAAGCACGGACTGCGAGTTCGTAATTTTACTTACCGCGAGTCATCGCAAGAACGCGAGGAAATACTGCGCGACTTGTCGAGCGGATTTCTCGATGGCGTTGTGGCGATTAGATGCCTGGATGAAGGGATCGACCTGCCTGACTTGCTGATGGGCTTTCTCCTGGCCAGCTCAACGAATCCGCGGCAATTCATTCAACGACGGGGAAGATTGCTAAGGAACTCGCCTGGAAAGGCCCGTGCTGCCATTTACGACTTCATCGTGTCGCCACCAGACTACGGTGGATCTCAGGACGACGATGCCTTCAATATGGAGCGAAGCTTTTTTAAGCGAGAGTTGACGCGAATTGTTGAGTTTTGTCGGATGGCAGAAAATGGCCACGAGGCCTTGAACAAGTTGTCACAGTTGCGTTTGACATACAATTTGTTGTCAGTCGAATAGTTACAGCCGTCTTGATTCCACAATCACGGTCCTAACAACGCAGTTATCGGAGTCCTGTCTTCCTCTTATGGAATCTAGCCCCTTTGACCAACAGGTAAAGTCCAGTTTTGGTTTTACGTTAGCCGCTGATATAGAGGATGTGCCGGAGGAGCCTGGCATATACGCTTGGTATCTTCCAATGCGAGGCGACAGTAGCGGCGACTTGCTACAGTACCTGCGGTCGCTAGAGGAGAACGTAGAAACTGGAATTCCGGCGACATCGATGAGCGGGGAGGGGCGGCAGCGTCGATTTGTATTGGAGCGGAACCCTCCGAAATTCAACCTGAACTCGGCAGAAGTTCAGAAGCTATCTGGTACGCTGAGCACAAGCAAGATTCAAACACTGGCGAGCGTCGTATTGGTCTTGTCGTTCCTCACGGAACCGATCTATGTGGGTATGACTGAGGCCAACAAGGGACTTAGAAGCAGGCTGAAACAGCATCTCCAATCGGTAAAATCGTTTGATGATGACTCGAATTGGGGCGGTGCATTTCGCTCTCGGGTGGCACAGGTTCTGCGGGACCCGAAATACTTACGACGCTGCCTCATTGTGTATATGCCAGTTTCTTCACTAGACCTAGGCGAATGCTCAACCAGACTTCTTGAGCACATACTAATTCGAACAATTCGCCCATCGCAGTGTGTTCGGGGCTAAATTTGGAGACTATTCATGACTGATTCATGGGAGCAGTTTGGGAGCAATGGGGCCTCTAGTTGGACGGATCCTGTGACCTTCGTCCACGGTTCATACAGTTGGCTGAATGAAAAGCCAATTCATTATTGCCTAGCCAGCTTGTCGGTTCGCGATCTATGGGATGACGTAAGACTGATGAGCGAAATTCCTGGGGTTGAAAAATGGGGATTTGAGGCTCTGTTTCAGCGTGTCATTCGAGAAGACTGGGTGACCCAAATCAAGAACCAATACCTGAGCAGCACCGAACGGTTAAAATTTTTCCCTCCTGTCGTCATTGCGCTTTTGCCGTGTCTCAATGACGCACCACTTCGACAATATGAACCGCCAGGGCCATTCAGCTTTAAAGTCGTAGAAAAGAAGGGCGTCTATGCTGAGTTACAGGGGTTGCGCCTCCACTTTCCGACGGGCAGCGAACAAAAATTCCCGATGTTTGGCCAACCGGGGATACTTTCTTGGGATCGTACCAAGTTCGTCGCAATTGCTATTGATGGCCAGCACCGCATCAGCGCTCTGCGCAAATTCGTACCTAGAGAAGGTCAAACTGCGGACTCCAAAGATGTGCCAGCTACGATTCTAGTGTTTGACCCGGACTTGCCCATTGGGCGCGATCTGATTCAAGCAACTAGAGAGATATTTATCGACATCAACAAGAATGCCAAGACTGTTGACGACAGCAGACTTATCCTTCTCGACGATCGCAATTTCTACAATCGCCTTACGAGGAGCATGATACTTCAAGCATATCCAGATGGAGAAAATGCTTCGTTATTGGAATACAAAAAAATCGACGATGAAATTGCGCTTGAGATACCTGGTGGAATTCCAACAGGAGCTCGTTGATACCGCCGCTGGACGAGAGTCGGCAGATATCGCCAAATTGAAAAGCTGGCAGTTCACTAGTGCTTTTATTTTGAATCGAGCTGTTCAATATTTTGTATTTGAGGATCGGTTCGAGCGTTTTGAAGAAATTCTCGAGACACAAGATTTCGCCACTGAATCAGAGTCTGAAATGGAGTCTTCGGTAGCCAGAAGACGTGAAGAGTATGAGGATGGTGATGATGAAGAAGCCGTTATCTCGGACCATGACATGTTGTCGTTCAGACCTTCGGTCACCAAACAGCTTGCCGAAAGAGCGCTAAAAATGCACCGAGGTCTTCTCGTCGGCGTTTTCACGGCATTTTCACCCTATAAGGAACACATTGACCGCTTTGCGAAGGCGGCGATCAGCGAGGATGGCGACGTAATCCGTTCTCTCTTGCTGGCGGAGGGAAGCCTACCAACCAAGCCTGCGATGGAGTTCGCGACAAAAGTTGCGCTTGAGTTGAAAGGCGATGATGCTGTGTTTCGCCGCGTCAAGAAAGCGATTGGAAAACTTTCGCGAGCAAGCGGCTGGGAAGATAGTTTGGTGTGGTATTCAGTATTCCAGCGAGGGCTGTTGTTTCAGCCGACGTTCTTGCGCAGAACTATGGAACTCGGCAGAGGAAAGGCATTCGGGTCTCGGGAAGAGTTCGCGCTGACCTATGTAGAGGCTCTGAATGAGTTAAATGAGCTAGGTGTGTTCGCTCGCGCCTACTCGTGCGGCTCAAAACGTGTCTGGGATGGCATCGCGCTGAAAACTGGAGAATCGGGTGATCCTGCAATGGACGGCAGTGATAGTGCTGCGAAGCGGACGGGGCAATTGACACGTTTATTGGTGCTTGCGGTTATGTCGAAGGATTCAGGCGGGTATCGACATACAAAGGCTAATTATGCGAAGCAAGGAATCCAAGGTGCAGTTACGGCCGTACAGAATGGTTGGATCCGTTATGCGAAAGCTAAAGACAATCTCGCTGGCACACCCAAGGAACCTGATCAATACCAAATGGAAGCTATCAAGCAGCTAGAGCGAGTGCTGAAGCCGATTGCAGACGCGGACAAGATATGAGTTTACGAAGGTGCGAGGTTCAGTTCTATGCGTGTGCTGTGAACCAGTTTTTCGGGAATTGAGGGATGACCATGGATAAAGACGGTGACAACACCAATCGACAACTCTCACGTGCTCAAGAAATATTCAAAGCCGCGAAGCCCGAATACAAAGAACTCATCCGTGAGTTCCTCAAGGAAGAGCGCGACGTGATGCACCTCAAACGGCGCTCGGACATTCACCAGCGTCTTTACGACCACATCAAGCGAGTGATCAAATGATTCTGGAACGGCTCATTCTTGAGAATTTCCGGCAGTTCAAGGGTCGGCAGGAGATTGTGTTTTCTGACCTCAAGGAACGGAACGTTACGATCATTCATGCCGAGAATGGCTTCGGCAAGACCACCGTGCTGAAGGCGCTGCTCTGGGCTTTGTATGGCCGTGATGGCCTGATGGGTGCAGACGGCAAGGAAGAAGATTTCGAGAAGCCAGACGAAATCATTAATGAGGGCGAAGTTCATCGTGGTGGAGACCCAGGGCTTATAGCGGCGACGGTTCAGCTGACCTTCAAGCACGATGAGTCACGCTACATCTTGACGCGCAAGCTGACACTGGCGCAGCAGAAGCTCAATCCGAAGCAGACAGAGCTGTCGCTGGAGATGATGCGAGACGGCCAGACCTTCGTCCTGGACCGACCCCAGCAGCGCATCCTGGCAATTGTTCCCGAAGGAATCAGTGGCTTCCTGTTCTTCAACGGCGAACGCATCAACTATCTCGCCATGGAACGCAACAGCGCTCAGGTTACCGAGGCGATTCATCAAATGCTTGGTCTTCGGCTGCTGCGAACAACCATTGATGATTTAAAGCACCAGAACGTTCGCGGCAAACTTCGTGCTGAGCAGCGCGAAACCACCAGCGAAGAAAAGCGCGAGCTGATCGAGCGTCTGACGCAGCGGGAAGTTGACCTCAAGGAGCGTGAGGAGCAGCGCCGACAAACGCAGGCAAATCTGGCGGCGATTGCCAGCGAGTTAGAAGTCATCGACAACAAGCTTGTCGCCAATCGTGAAGCCCATGAACTACAAGCCAAGCGAGTGCGCTTGACCGGCGAGCGCGATGCCCTAGCACTCCGCCGCGACGATACTGTCCGTCGTTTGGGGAAACTGGTGGCCGATGATGGCTATACCCTTTTTGCGACGGATCTGATTGGACGCGGCCGGCAAGTGGTTACCCAGTTGCGTAGCGAAGGAAAGATACCCGCGCGTGTCTTGAACAGTTTCTTGCGAGAGTTGCTGGATAGCGGCTCCTGCATTTGCACAAGATACCTTGTGGAAGGTAGTCCTGAGCGCGCTGCCGTAGAGGCGCTGTTGACTATCGCTGGCGACCAGGACTTCAATAACGCGGTTGGCGCGCTTGACCATGCCATGGGTTTGATTGAAGGTGTTGCCCGCCAGACTGAGGAGCAACTGAAGCAGCTAAATATAGAGCGACTTGAGCTGACCCGCGACATCCGCAATATCGATGAGGAAATGGAGGAGATCCATCAGGCGCTCGGCGGCAAAAAGGACGAAGAAGTTCAGCAATTGGAAGATGCTCGCAAGCGGCTTCAATTAAAGCGTGAAGACGAGATCGCCAATAGCAGTCGCCTCGCCACTCTGATTGAAGCCATGCGTGCTGAGATTGAGAGTTTGCAGGCGCAGATTCGGCAAATCGCCGACAAAGAAGAGGCGGCCGCGAAAGCGCAGCGAAGGGTCGATGCTGCGGAGGACTGCGCGAAGCTTCTGGAACAGATCCTGGAGGCGGAAACTCAGGAGTTGCGGCCGCTGCTGAATCTAGAAATCGATACACACTTCCGCAAAATCATGACCAAGGATTACTGGGCGGAATTGAGTGAGAACTACACCCTTGCGAATCCGCAAGCATGTGAGTTCAGGTGAGGACGATGCGAATCCGACTCAGATCGATGTCGCCCTGAGTACGGGCGAGCGGACAGTAACTTCTCTGGTATTCATCGCCAGTTTGGTTGCCCTGGCCAAGCGTCGTTCAGAGATTCCGACCATCCTGAAAGATGTTTCCGGTTCAGCCTATCCGGTTGCGATCGATTCACCATTCGGTTCACTCAGCGTTTTCCGTGAAGGCGTCGCTCGCCACATCCCCGAATTGGCACCGCAAGTCTTGTTGCTGGTCAGCCCGGAGCAATACAACGGGCAGGTTGAGAAAGCCATGACCGAATCCGGACGGGTCGGCAAACGTTATTACTTCACCATGGTCCGGCGATGCCGGAGCGCGCGGCGCAGGAACTAGTCGTGAATGGGCAGCAAATACAGCAATATTTCCCAAATCGCACGGGCGAATTTTCGGAGATTCGAGAGCTATGACAGATGCTGTTCTAATTCGGAACGCGGCTGAATCAGCCCTCAGAAATCTCGGAAGACCAGCGACAATCGCCGATATCTATGCGGAGATCGTGCGCAGCCAACTTTATGTATTTAGTACGCCAACGCCAGAGCATGTCTTGAGAACAACAATCCGTCGGCACACAGGCAACGTGGAACGTGTCGATTCGGCGAGCTTAATACTGTTCTCGATGGTCGATGATGAGGTATACGCTGTGACTGCAAATCAAAACTCCAAGCTGCCACGAGCAAGTCAAACCACGGGATCAAGCGCATTCATCGTGCAACCGATAAGGAAGAGATCGTGAAGTTAATGACTAGCGATCAGTTAGGGAGTATTTAAAGAGATATGGCGTCTGCTGATGTTTGCAGCGCAGGTGGGTTATCACAACAAGCGCCGCGAGCCACTTAAAGCAATTGAGGCAGGAAAAGGTATCGATCAGAGCACTTTTGGGAACAGTCCTGCATGGCCGGGGGTTGTATTTCTAATTTCGCTTGCTGACTCTGGAGCGGCAGATGTTCTTGGAGGTTCGCCTGAAAACGAGGAACTTCGGCTAGTAGCTTTTCAGGAGTACGCTAATGGTGGCCTAACGATTCTTCAAGAGTTTTTCTCATCGCGACAAGCGAATCTTGACGGGCTAATTGAATTTATCGATACGCAACGAATGTCTGCGCGTCCCGCACCTGATCTCGAGCTATCAATCTAAGGCTACATCTGTTTGACCAGGTCACCCAGGGTCTTTACATTTTGAAGACTTGCGATTCCTCGCTCAATGTGGGCACGCAGGTATTCACCTAGGGCTTCCTTAGACGCCAAATTAACGCCATCCGCTCGTGCCTTAATGAGTATTGCAGATGAAAACTCGGAGCTATAAGCGCCAGCGAATGTCTTCCATTCCATATCGATCGCATTCTCGGCAATTCGATATGGGATAGTTGGAGGCTTCGGGTTCGCTAGCGATCGGCAAAGCGCGACACGACAAAGCTCGTTCCAATGCTCCAATCCAGTTCGCCGCTTGAGCTTGATCAGAATCTCCCTGCCTTGGGCACTTACGCGAACATGGTCAATTGGTGGTTTCACGATGCAAAGTATCCTTCTTGAATATTTGTAACGCCGGCTCTCTCGTCGTGAGTCAACATGAATGTTTGGGAAACATAGGGTCTGAGTGATTCAAAGTATCCATCGACAATTTCTTCATCTGTAGAAAGAAGCAGGACCTGGTGAGAGGCATTCGGGAAATACCGATCTACAAGATTCTTTCGATGATCTGAGTCGAGCCGTCCAAGCGGCGTATCAATAATCATCGGCACCGGACGTCCAGAAGCTCTCGCCAGACCCCACAGCATCGAAGTCGCCAATAGTTGGCGCTCGCCGGCAGACAGCCTATCGAAAGGCAATGGCTTGCCGTCGCGTCCAAACAGCGTGGCTTCGAACGTTTCCGGATTGATTGTCAAACCAGTTATCAGATTAGTCTTGCGAAGCAGCTTCTGGAATGACTCCAGCATCAGCGATTCGATGGCGGATACGTGTCGCTTGACGATCTCGGTGCGAAAGCGGTCGATGGTGTCGCGAGTCTTTTGCGAGTGCTTGAGCATGCGCTGTCGATCATCTGTCGCCAGCTGAGCGTCGGATTCTTGCTCGCTCATCTTGTCCAGACGTACTTCAGCATCGGCTCGTTGCTTGGCCAGGGATTGAATACGAAAACGCAGTGAATCGAGTTCGGCTTGCTTTTGGACATTTGCTCGACGCGCCGCCTCCACTTCCGACTGCAGCACAGCGATCCGATCTTCCGGCGGCACCCGGTCCAGGTCTGTCTGAACACGAGCAATGTGTTCATCAAGCTGCGCCAATTCGGCCACGAATCGTCGCGCCTGTTCCTCGGCATTTGGCAGAACAACGCCGCGTAAGTGACCGATGTGGGGGGCAAGGTCGTCGGGTGCATCGAGCATCAGTTCCTCGGACGCCAGGCCCTGACGCTTCAGCCTGTCCTCGCTCAGGATACGTTCGATGGTGTCAATCGCTTTCGCCTGAAGGGAGCTATGCTGGAGTGTTGTCAAGACCTCGGCGTCGCGTTCTTCAAGAACTTCGACCAATGCCTTGGCATGGCGGATCTCACGTTCGTGGCTGACACGCTTTTCGGCTTCGGCAAGCAGAGGCTCAATCAACAGGAGGGGCAGCGGGCCGGAGACCAACTCTCGAAACTCGGCTTCTAGTCTGGCTTTTCGACTCTTCAATTCGGCGAGCTTGTTTTCTAGCTCGCCACGCTGCTGATACAGGTCTCCTCCCTCTGCCCGGAATATTGCCTCGTGTTCGCTAAGTTGCTTTGCCAGGCGTCCAGCTACGTTCACCATGGCACCGGCCTCATTTGCCGCCTTCTCCTGCTCCTGGTCGATATGCTCCAACTCGCGTCGGGCCTGCGCAAGTCGTGCGATTGCGGCTTCGTCATGCGATTCCGCACGCTTGCGGCGTTCAAAGACCTTGAGGTCAGATTCGAGGCGATCGACGAGATCCAGGCCCAATAGCGAGTGCACAGCTGTTCCAAGAATTTCCGCCGCATGCCCGCCTTCAGCCAGTTCCATGATCTGCTCGCCATCGAAGAAGAACAGGTGGGCAATGCTGCTGGGCAGGTAGGCTTCGATCACCTCGTCCCAGTGGTCGGTAAAGACGTCGTCGGGCAAGCCATCGCGCAGAACGCGAACGGTTTCTTCGATGCCTTTCACACCCTGGCGCCAGCTGCGGCTAAGCTCAAAATGTCTGGTTTCGCCATCAATCATGCGGCGGAATCGCACGACGACCGACGCGCCCTCACCAGGATCAGTGCCACGGTGTATCGACTGCCGCAGGTAGTCCTTGTAAGCATGTCGGCCACGATTGGAGATTCGAGCCTTGGCGCCATAGAAAGCCAACTGGATGGCGTCGAGCAGCGTTGTCTTCCCGCCCCCATTCAGTCCGCCGAAGAGAACGATGGGCTTTCCATCTCGCGGTGTCAGAGTTGCTTCCTGTCGCCCACAATAGGCACCGAAATTTTCCAGAATGATGGTGTCGAGGATCATTCCTTGTACTCCAGCGCTTCCGGTTCCAAGACAAAGCCACTCGGCCCATGCTTCAGAGTGTCTTCGCGACGCTTGCGTTCGTCGGCAATGCGCTGGGCACGATTGATAGCATCCTCCTTGTCGTCATAGAAGTGACGGCGGAAGGTCTTATCCAGTTGCTCGAAAAGTCCGGCACGACGGCCGAGCGAGCGCTGTTGCCCAGTGATGCTCAATAGCTCCCGAGTCAATTCGTAGTGAAGGCGGTCGCCGCCACAAAGATCGGCAAGAACGCCCATCTCGGCCTCGCCGAGAACGAGGTTGTCATCTAGAGGTCGCCCCGGGTATTCCCCGCCCGGTTACGTCGCGATATATTGTGGGGAGGCAGTCTTCGAGTTCGTGTTTGTCCATTACCCAGATTCGGCGGATCTCCTGAAGTTCATCCAGGGTAACCAAATCGATGCTTTTGACTTCCTGAGGGCCATGAAGACGAATATGGGTTTGCGCAGCTAACAGGCGCTGCAGCCAATTCTTTCTAGCTTCTTGCGTATATGGTCCAGGTATTGGCTTTCCATGTGACATGATTTGAACGACCCCAGACATCCGGCGAAAATCTCGCAAATGGCGATCTGTATTCTCGGGGTCGTCGCCACTTGGGCTACCGCTGCGGAAGTCCAATGCGTTACGTAAGTCTAAGAGTGGGCTCATCCACTCCTTTTCGACATCGTTTTGTATCATTGCACTCATGGATTTATCTTGTTCTACGAGAGTGCATACCCAGCAGCCGAAACGGGAATCACCACAACTGGGTGTTGAAGCGTCGACGACAAGCGGACATTCTCCGTCCGCTGATGCGCCAGCGTACATTCCCAGCAAGTCCCTATTGTTGTAGCCCCACGGTTCTTTTCTTGCATTAGAAAGAGCCAGACATCGTCATTGCTCCAATCCTCGATCGGCGAGTAGACCAGAGAACCTGGCAGGCTGGAATTTGGGCTCAGACGATCGCGAATTCGGCCCTTCTCGTGCTTTGTCATATTGGCCGAGCGCCTCGCGCTTTCGGCCTTTCTTGTACCAAGCACCAGAATGGCTTCTCCACTGGATGAAACAATGCTATTGATAAATGTGTTCGATGGACGAATCTTGAGACGTTCGGTACACCAGCGAAACTTGTTTCTTGGAGTTGGGTATCCGCGTCCGATCAGGTTGACCCAAAATGAATCAACAATCCGTGGAGTAAGGCGCTTTGGAACTATCGGAACACATTGTTCGTTTGCGGCGCGACGCATCACGTCAAGAGAGTTGGACACCCACGCCGCGACAACCGGGTTCTCAACCATCGTGTCAGTTGAAATCACATAAACAGTCTTTTTGCGGTCTGATTCGGGTACCGCAAGAATGGCACCCCAAATCAATTGGAGGGTGGCAGTCGAGTCTTTACCGCCGGAATAACCAACGATCCAGGGAACGTCATCGCCCAGGTAGAGCTCGCGAATTTCGTCATGCAGGGCCGCAATC